>NZ_JAJPVX010000013.1:0-502 GCF_046549335.1 Micromonospora sp. 050-3 | reverse complement strand
TATAAACGCGCAGCTCGCCGTAATCCAGATCCGCCATGTGGGTACAGACCATGTTAAGGAAGTGACGGTCGTGCGAGATGATGATCATGGTGCTGTCACGCTCGTTCAGCACCTGTTCCAGCCAGCGAATGGTGTCGATGTCGAGGTTGTTGGTCGGTTCGTCGAGCAGGAGAATATCCGGATCAGCAAACAGCGCCTGCGCCAGAAGCACACGCAGCTTCCAGCCAGGAGCAACTTCACTCATCGGGCCGTAGTGCTGTTCCACTGGAATTCCCACGCCAAGCAACAGTTCACCGGCGCGAGCTTCCGCAGAGTAACCGTCTATTTCGCCGTATTTAACTTCCAGATCGGCCACTTTATAGCCGTCTTCTTCACTCATTTCCGGCAAAGCATAGATGCGGTCGCGCTCCTGCTTCACTTCCCACAACTCTTTATGCCCCATGATCACCGTATCCAGCACAGTGAACTCTTCAAAGGCAAACTGATCCTGACGCAGTTTACC
>NZ_JAJPVX010000012.1:0-506 GCF_046549335.1 Micromonospora sp. 050-3 | reverse complement strand
TGGGTACCGTGCGCGAACGCGCGGAAGATGAAGCAATCAACGTCTTTGCCCGTAACCTGCACGATCTGCTGATGGCGGCCCCTGCCGGACTGCGTGCAACGATGGGCCTCGATCCGGGTCTGCGTACTGGGGTAAAAGTGGCGGTGGTCGATGCCACTGGCAAACTGGTAGCGACCGATACCATTTACCCGCACACCGGACAAGCCGCAAAAGCAGCGATGACTGTTGCTGCGCTGTGTGAAAAGCATAACGTTGAACTGGTGGCGATCGGCAACGGTACAGCTTCCCGCGAAACTGAACGTTTCTATCTCGACGTGCAGAAGCAGTTCCCGAAAGTGACCGCACAGAAAGTGATCGTCAGCGAAGCTGGCGCGTCGGTTTACTCAGCTTCCGAGCTGGCAGCGCAGGAGTTCCCGGATCTCGACGTTTCGCTGCGTGGTGCGGTATCTATCGCCCGCCGTTTGCAGGATCCGCTGGCGGAGCTGGTGAAAATCGATCCGAAATCT
>NZ_JAJPVX010000011.1:0-520 GCF_046549335.1 Micromonospora sp. 050-3 | reverse complement strand
AAGCCTGCAGCCATCAGCACACTTGGGTTAGAGGTGTTGGTGCACGAGGTTATCGCAGCAATGACCACAGCGCCATCAGGTAACTGATACTGATGTCCGTTCATAACATAATCGACCGGCTGGCGATCTTTATGCGTGGCATTCACTTCCAGTTCGTTACTGGCGGCAAATGCTTTTGGTACATCGGGCAGTGCAACGCGATCCTGTGGGCGTTTTGGCCCTGCCAGGCTCGCTTCAACGTCATTCATATCCAGTTCTAACGTACTGGTAAAAATCGGTTCATCGCCCGGGTTACGCCACATGCCCTGCGCTTTGGCATATTTTTCGACCAACTCGACCTGATCTTCGCTGCGCCCGCTTAAACGCATGTAATCGAGGGTTACAGCATCGATTGGGAAGAAGCCACAGGTGGCACCATATTCTGGCGACATATTGGCAATGGTGGCGCGATCCGCCAACGGTAGTGAATCCAGACCATCACCATAAAATTCGACGAATTTCCCCACCACGCCATGTTTGA
>NZ_JAJPVX010000010.1:0-552 GCF_046549335.1 Micromonospora sp. 050-3 | reverse complement strand
ATAGCCAGCCGACGGCTCCGACCAAATCCCCCGTTCGTCGCTCAAAGTACATACGACAACAATATATCCAATGCATCCTGTAGATAGGTAGATATACAACAGATCCAACCCAACATGTTATATTCCACATCGTGTACACGCCCCGTAGAATTCCTTGTAGGTATCCTCGACCTAGGCCACCGACGGCGCCTCTCATGCAGGTTCGCACGCAGAACGGGCCGGCAGATCCACAGATCGATCTCTCCACATAGCCATGCATCGACACCTCGGACCGTTAACCGGCGCGACTGGCGGGTGGGCGGAGGAGTGGAAGGGCACAGGAGTGGGTGTTGGCGCCGCGGGCGGCCGAGTGCGGTTTGCGAAAACGAGCACAACGGGCGTCACGACGGAGCGTATGGTAGCGTAACGGGCCGCGAGGATGGACAAAATGCCTAAGTCCCCTTGCAGCCCGGGTAGGGGGCATGTGCGGGTGGCCCACTTTGTATGGGAAAAGCGGTCGACGCACGGACCACCACATACTAAACGACTCCCCCCCCAGTCACTTTTGGACCA
>NZ_JAJPVX010000009.1:0-605 GCF_046549335.1 Micromonospora sp. 050-3 | reverse complement strand
CGAAAACGACCTTCGTAATCGAACACTTTTTCACGCACCTGCCAGTACTGGCCTTTCATGCGGGCGACGACAAAATCCGGGTGTCGCAATAAGGCTTGCTGGGCGAGGATATCGGCGGCGGTGATCCAGCGCAGCGGGATGCCCGGTGTGCGCGTATGCGGGCGGATAAAAAGCTGCTCGAAGGCGGTACGCTGGGCAGGTGTTTGCAGACGGAAACGCTCACTCACATCCGCGCCGTCTTCATCGTAATAGGTGATTTTCAACCATTCGCCTTTCTCGTCGTGCCCATGTTGCAAAGACATGCCGCTACAGCGTAATACCAGCGCGTCTTTCAGTCGTAGCGCCGCTTTTAACATATCGTCCGGATCAACCAGTACGGTGTCACATTCGCGGCAGCGGCGGGCGGCAATATCGTTTTCCGCGTTACATTGCGGGCAATTTTTAAAACGGAAACGGAAGTCACATTGTTCGCGATGACCGTCGTCATCTTCAAACCATCCCTGACAGCGACGACCAAAGTGTTCAATCAATGTCCCGTCGGCGGTCGTTTTCCCCCAAAAGGTGTTGGCAAAACCGCAGGCAGGGCAGAAAACCTGTACCGGGAC
>NZ_JAJPVX010000008.1:0-675 GCF_046549335.1 Micromonospora sp. 050-3 | reverse complement strand
AAGCCATCGTTCACTGCGTGGCTTAGACGTTTGGCTATGGCTGCCTGATCTTCCACGTCTTTGGTGAAAATGCCCTTCCGCAATACACGCGGCTCCAGCGCCTCCGGCGAGATCGATACCTGGCTACGGGTGCCACGGTTTATCGATTCGTAGTAGTGCTGAACTGTCTGATGCGTGGCGCGGCTTCCCTCGATGCCGCGCTCAAGACCCAGTTTTTTTACTGATTCAGCGTAGGTGCTCTGATCTTCACGCATCTTTGACCGCCCGCCAATAAACTCTTTCGCGGACAGCCGTCCATCCTGCGTCAATGGCACCACGAACGCAGACAGGTGCGGGGCGGCCTCGTCCCGGTGAACCACCGCCGCCACAACACGATCCTTCCCGTATTTCTTCTCCAGCCATTGCTCAGAGCGGGCGAAAAACTCCGCCTGCTGCCGTGGTGTGGCCTCTTTCCACCACTCAGGGCTTGCTGTCATAACGTATTCAACGGCCAGTACCGCATCTTTACGGCGTTTTTCCGGCAGCAGCTCCCGCACACGCCCCATTGCCTGATCCGTTGATTTGGACACAGAGCAGTAGTTTTCTGGTGTCCGTTCAGCGTTAGCGTTCGGCGTCTCACGCTCTCGGTAGCAGTGCTGCAACGCGCTGGCCACGCTTCCCATTCCCGTCAGCTTT
>NZ_JAJPVX010000007.1:0-969 GCF_046549335.1 Micromonospora sp. 050-3 | reverse complement strand
GTCTTCTTCCGTGCCACCAAACGGCGGGGGTGATGCTGCCAACTTACTGATTTAGTGTATGATGGTGTTTTTGAGGTGCTCCAGTGGCTTCTGTTTCTATCAGCTGTCCCTCCTGTTCAGCTACTGACGGGGTGGTGCGTAACGGCAAAAGCACCGCCGGACATCAGCGCTATCTCTGCTCTCACTGCCGTAAAACATGGCAACTGCAGTTCACTTACACCGCTTCTCAACCCGGTACGCACCAGAAAATCATTGATATGGCCATGAATGGCGTTGGATGCCGGGCAACCGCCCGCATTATGGGCGTTGGCCTCAACACGATTTTCCGCCATTTAAAAAACTCAGGCCGCAGTCGGTAACCTCGCGCATACAGCCGGGCAGTGACGTCATCGTCTGCGCGGAAATGGACGAACAGTGGGGCTATGTCGGGGCTAAATCGCGCCAGCGCTGGCTGTTTTACGCGTATGACAGTCTCCGGAAGACGGTTGTTGCGCACGTATTCGGTGAACGCACTATGGCGACGCTGGGGCGTCTTATGAGCCTGCTGTCACCCTTTGACGTGGTGATATGGATGACGGATGGCTGGCCGCTGTATGAATCCCGCCTGAAGGGAAAGCTGCACGTAATCAGCAAGCGATATACGCAGCGAATTGAGCGGCATAACCTGAATCTGAGGCAGCACCTGGCACGGCTGGGACGGAAGTCGCTGTCGTTCTCAAAATCGGTGGAGCTGCATGACAAAGTCATCGGGCATTATCTGAACATAAAACACTATCAATAAGTTGGAGTCATTACCGGTCAGGTTTTGGTTCCATTTATTATCGATCCAGTAACAAAAGAACGTAAACAAATCCATCCAGAAGATATACATCTCACTGCAAAAGACTTCGAAGCAAGTAAAGATAACATCTCTAAGGATGAATGGGAAAACCTCCATGCATTAAAAGAAAAGCATTTAAATGGAATGCC
>NZ_JAJPVX010000006.1:2500-5092 GCF_046549335.1 Micromonospora sp. 050-3 | reverse complement strand
GTGGGTGGGATACCTCATCTTGAAGCAGGCTTCCCGCTTAGATGCTTTCAGCGGTTATCCCTTCCGAACGTAGCTAACCAGCCGTGCCCTTGGCAGGACAACTGGCACACCAGAGGTTCGTCCGTCCCGGTCCTCTCGTACTAGGGACAGCCCTTCTCAAGTATCCTACGCGCACGGCGGATAGGGACCGAACTGTCTCACGACGTTCTAAACCCAGCTCGCGTACCGCTTTAATGGGCGAACAGCCCAACCCTTGGGACCTGCTACAGCCCCAGGATGCGACGAGCCGACATCGAGGTGCCAAACCATCCCGTCGATATGGACTCTTGGGGAAGATCAGCCTGTTATCCCCGGGGTACCTTTTATCCGTTGAGCGACACCGCTTCCACTCGCAAGTGCCGGATCACTAGTCCCGACTTTCGTCCCTGCTCGACCTGTCAGTCTCACAGTCAAGCTCCCTTGTGTACTTGCACTCAACACCTGATTGCCAACCAGGCTGAGGGAACCTTTGGGCGCCTCCGTTACCTTTTAGGAGGCAACCGCCCCAGTTAAACTACCCACCAGACACTGTCCCTGAACCGGATAACGGTCCGAAGTTAGATACCCAAATCAACCAGAGTGGTATTTCAAGATTGCCTCCACCCATACTGGCGTATGGACTTCACCGGCTCCCACCTATCCTACACAAGCTAATTCGAGTACCAATGTCAAGCTATAGTAAAGGTCCCGGGGTCTTTCCGTCCTGCCGCGCGTAACGAGCATCTTTACTCGTACTGCAATTTCGCCGGGCCTGTGGTTGAGACAGTGGGGAAGTCGTTACGCCATTCGTGCAGGTCGGAACTTACCCGACAAGGAATTTCGCTACCTTAGGATGGTTATAGTTACCACCGCCGTTTACTGGCGCTTAAGTTCTCCGCTTCGCCCCGAAGAGCTAACAGGTCCCCTTAACGTTCCAGCACCGGGCAGGCGTCAGTCCATATACATCGAATTACTTCTTCGCATGGACCTGTGTTTTTAGTAAACAGTCGCTTCCCCCTGCTCTCTGCGGCCATACAACGCTCCACCCGCGCGGGGCTTCACGTCTCCGGCCCCCCTTCTCCCTAAGTTACGGGGGCAATTTGCCGAGTTCCTTAACCACAGTTCGCCCGATCGCCTCGGTATTCTCTACCTGACCACCTGTGTCGGTTTGGGGTACGGGCCGCTAAGAACTCGCTAGAGGCTTTTCTCGGCAGCATAGGATCACTGACTTCACCTGAATCGGCTCGGCATCACGTCTCAGCCTTCATGTGTTGCGGATTTGCCTACAACACGGCCTACACGCTTACCCCGGCACAACCACCGGCCGGGCTCAGCTACCTTCCTGCGTCACCCCATCGCTTGACTACTACCCATCAGGTTCCCACGCTCCCCACCATCCGTCCGAAGACATCAGGCAGCTCGGGTGGTTAGCACAACGAGGTTCATCAGGGACGCTCTTTCGCGGGTACGGGAATATCAACCCGTTGTCCATCGACTACGCCTCTCGGCCTCGCCTTAGGTCCCGACTCACCCAGGGCGGATTAGCCTGGCCCTGGAACCCTTGGTCATCCGGCGGAAGGGTTTCTCACCCTTCTTTCGCTACTCATGCCTGCATTCTCACTCGTGCCGCGTCCACAACTGGGTCACCCCGCTGCTTCACTCGCGGCACGACGCTCCCCTACCCATCCACACACCTGCACAAGGAATCAAGTCCAAGCGAGGATAAAATGTGAATGCCACAGCTTCGGCGGTGTGCTTGAGCCCCGCTACATTGTCGGCGCGGAACCACTTGACCAGTGAGCTATTACGCACTCTTTAAAGGGTGGCTGCTTCTAAGCCAACCTCCTGGTTGTCTGTGCGACCCCACATCCTTTTCCACTTAGCACACGCTTAGGGGCCTTAGCTGGTGATCTGGGCTGTTTCCCTCTCGACTACGAAGCTTATCCCCCGCAGTCTCACTGCCGCGCTCTCACTTACCGGCATTCGGAGTTTGGCTGATTTCGGTAAGCTTGTGGGCCCCCTAGACCATCCAGTGCTCTACCTCCGGCAAGAAACACGCGACGCTGCACCTAAATGCATTTCGGGGAGAACCAGCTATCACGGAGTTTGATTGGCCTTTCACCCCTAACCACAGGTCATCCCCCAATTTTTCAACATTGGTGGGTTCGGCCCTCCACGCGGTCTTACCCGCGCTTCAGCCTGCCCATGGCTAGATCACTCCGCTTCGGGTCTAGGACACGCGACTGAATCGCCCTATTCAGACTCGCTTTCGCTACGGCTCCCCCACACGGGTTAACCTCGCCACATGCCACTAACTCGCAGGCTCATTCTTCAAAAGGCACGCCGTCACCCCGCAAGGCTCCGACGGATTGTAGGCGAACGGTTTCAGGTACTATTTCACTCCCCTCCCGGGGTACTTTTCACCATTCCCTCACGGTACTTGTCCGCTATCGGTCACCAGGAAGTATTTAGGCTTACCAGGTGGTCCTGGCAGATTCACGGCAGATTTCAGGGGTCCGCCGCTACTCGGGAACACCCACAGAAGGTCAGCAACTTTCACCTACCGGACTCTCA
>NZ_JAJPVX010000005.1:0-77584 GCF_046549335.1 Micromonospora sp. 050-3 | reverse complement strand
CGGCAACGGGTCGCGGGGTCGGCAACGGGTCGCGGGGTCGGCAACGGGTCGCGGGGTCGGCAACGGGTCGCGGGGTCGGCAACGGGTCGCGGGGTCGGCAACGGGTCGCGGGGTCGGCAACGGGTCGGGCCCCGGAGCTGGTGCTCCGGGGCCCGATGATCGCGAGGTCGGCCGTCAGGCGGCGGGGACCTCGGCAGTGGTGCGGATCCGGTCCAGCGTCGGCGCGGAGACCGGCGACTGGGCGGTCAGGTAGTCGACGAAGGCGTCCAGGTCGATCTTGCCGGTGACCAGGTTCGTGCCGCCGGTGAGGGCGCTGAACCCGTCGCCGCCGCCGGCCAGGAAGTTGTTCACAGTCACCCGGTAGATGGCAGCGGTGTCGACGGCGGTGCCGCCGAGGGTGAGGCTGCCCCGGACCACGCGGGTGCCGGCGCACGGGTCGGCGACCGTACCGGTGGTGCCGTTCGGGTCGACCACGTAGCCCACGGTGGCCGACGGGTACAGGGTCCGACCGGTGACGAACTGCTGCTCCAGGACGCAGTAGAGCTGCGCGCCGGTGAGGTCCAGTGTCACCAGGTTGTTGGCGAACGGCTGCACAGTGAACGCCTCCTCGTAGGTGACGGGGCCGGCGTCGAGGTCGGCCCGGACCCCGCCCGGGTTCATGAAGGCGGCGACGGCGTTCTGTTCGTCGTCGGTGGCGGCGAGCTGCGCGTCCGCGATCAGGTTGCCCAGTGGCGATTCGCCCAGGCTCGTACCGAAGAGGGTTTCCTGGCTCCGGGTGATCGCCTCGTTTGTCACGCCGACCTGGCGTCCGGCGACCGGGCCGAGCACGGTCTTGTACCGGTTGATCAGCGCGGTCTGCCGCGGGTCCTTGGCGACGTCGCGGGTGACCACCACGTTGTTCGCGGCGGCGGAGATGACATCGCCGGACCGACGGTCGATCTTGAGGTCGATGTCGGTGACCAGGCGACCGAACGAGCTGGCGCTGGTGACCAGCTTGCCGTTGATGTCGCAGTTGTACGCCTGGTGGGTGTGCCCGCTGACCACCACGTCGATCGACGGGTCCATCCGGTTGGTGATGTCCACGATGGGGCCGGTCATGCCGACGCAGTCGTTGATCCCGCCGGTCGCGGCCTGGGTGCCACCCTCGTGCAGCAGGACGACGATCGCCTGTACGCCCTTGCGGCGCAGCTCGCGAGCGTACCGGTTGGCGGTGTCCGCCTCGTCGGCGAAGCTGAGGCCGGCGACGCCCTGCTGGCTGACGATCTGCGGGGTGCCCTCCAGGGTCATGCCGATGAAGCCGACCTTGACGCCCTGCACCTTGTGGATCGCGTACGGCGCCATCAGCGGCTTGCCGGTCGCGGTCTTGAAGGCGTTCGCGGACAGGTACTGGAAGCCGGCCCCCCGGTACGGGGTGCCGTCGATGCAGCCGTCCACCGGGTGGCAGCCGCCGTTCTGAATTCGCAGCAGCTCGGCGGCGCCTTCGTCGAACTCGTGGTTGCCGACGCTGGCGTAGTCCAGCCCAGCCATGCTCAGCGCCTCGATGGTCGGCTCGTCGTGGAACGCGGCCGAGAGCAGCGGTGACGCGCCGATCAGGTCACCGGCGGCGACGGTGATGGTGTTCTTCTTCTTGGCCGCTGCGCGCAGCTCGGCAAGGTGGGTGGCCAGGAACTCGACGCCACCCGCGGTCTGCCCGGCGATGGTGCCGCTGGACCCGCTCGGCGGTTCGAGGTTGCCGTGGAAGTCGTTGAGGGCGAGCAGGGTGACGTCGACCGGCTTCGGCCGCGCGTCGGCTTGCTCAGGGCTGGTGGCGACCGCGCCGAAAGCGGCCACCGCGAGCGCGGTCAGGCCGACAGCGGCCCGACGCATCCCGGGTATGAACATGGATCTCCTCGTGAGAATCGGCGCGTACGGTGCCCGGCCTCTGGGTCGACCGGGGCCGCCGACGGGCGCCGTCGAAAGGGTCGCGGATGACGGTGGTTGAGCATGGCCCCCGCCCCGACAGCCTCTCATCCGGACGGCCACCGGTCGACCCGGGCAGCGCATCGGAGCAGCGCGTACGCCGAGGCCGCTATCGATCACCGTTTAACGCGGTCTGCCGGACAACGTCGGACCCACGGTCTAGAAAGGACGAGACGACCAACGAGGAGTGGGGAGCGGCATCGTGAGCGGAACGACACCAGTGGCGGAGCAGGTGCGATCGGTCGACGGCACACCCATCGCGTTCGAGCGGTCCGGTGCCGGGCCGGCGGTCATCCTGGTTGGCGGCGCGTTCAGCGATCGCAACGCGACCCGCGACCTGGGTGCTGCACTGGCGCCGGATTTCACCACCGTCAGCTATGACCGTCGGGGTCGGGGCTACAGCGGCGACACCGCACCGTACGAGGTCGGTCGCGAGATCGACGACCTGGCTGCCCTGATGGCGGCGGCGGGTGGTTCGGCCGCCGTCTACGGCATCTCCTCCGGGGCTGTCCTGGCCGCCCTCGCCACCGCGCAGGGCCTGCCCGTGACCAAGTTGGTCATGTTCGAGCCACCGTTCCAGGTCGGCCCGCATGTGGGCGTCCGCAAGGACATCACCCCGCAGCTCATCGAGCTGATCGCCGCCGACGACCGGGACGGCGCGGTGCAGACCTTCCTCAGTGCCTCGGTGGGGCTGCCGGCCGAGCAGATCACCGGGATGCGGTCGCAGCCGATGTGGGGTGGGTTGACGGCTGTCGCGCACACCCTGGTGTACGACGCGATCGTCACCGCCGGAGGGCGACTCCCCGTCGACCGGCTGGCGGCCATCACCGCGCCCACCCTCGCGGTTGACAGCACCGGCAGTCCACAGTGGTTGCGGGACGCGAGTCGGGCGGCGGCCGAGGCAGTGCCGGGTGGCCGGTCCGTGAGCCTCGACGGCGGCTACCACGACGTGCCGCCGACGACGCTGGCCCCCGCGCTGCGCGAGTTCCTGCTCGGTTGACCGCATCAGCGCACCGCCCGCGCCGGGCGGCGCGCGAGCGACGGAACGCGAGCCAGCCGGGCGCGGCCGACGAGGCGCGAGCCGGTGGGTCAGCCGTCGGCCAGCGCCTCGTCGACCAGGGCCGCTACCGCCTCCGGTGGCCAGGCGCCCGCCACTCCGGGCCGGGCCGCCAGGTAGGTGGCGATCCGTTCGGCGGGCCAACCGTGCGACTCGCGCAGCCCTCGGGCGATCATGCCGAGGTAGATCGGCGCGGGAGGTCGGCACGGCACGGCTGATGCCCCCTCGGGTGCGGTGAAGGTGAGCATCGGAACACCGTCGCGGCTGCCCGGGCAGATCAGCGTCTCGTACCGCCCCGGGCCGAGCGTGGCCCGTCCGTTGGCGACGGCGGCGTCGATGGCCGCGCCGGCCGCCGGGATCAGCTCGGTCGTGTCTCCCGGCGGGCGGTACATCTCCTGGGCCGCGATGTCGGTGAACTGCTCCAGAGTGACCAGATAGGCGCGGGCCGCGGCCTCGCCCGGCAGGTGCGGGTCGTAGAAGGCCATGCCGCCGGTCCAGGCACCGGACTCGCCGGCGAAGTAGATGCCGCCGGGCAGCGACACGGGCGTCGACCGGCTGGGTGGGCGCTGGTCACGGCAGCCCGGGTACGTCCGCTTTCCGCCGGGTGGGCAGCCACCACCGATGTACCAGCCCAGCCGGGCGGCGTGCATGTTCGAGCCGTACGAGACGTACCAGGCCAGCATGACGACCCCTCAGAAGCCGCAGGTCTGCCCGGCGGAGTGGCTGACCTGCACGGTGTGGGTCACGCAGCCGCCGGCTTCGACCGAGTGCAGCAGGAAGGCGGTGGGCTCGTTGAGCCAACCGATCTGCTCGTCGGCACTCATGGTGAGCGTGCTCTGCTTCCACGTGCTGGGTGCCACGGTGAGGACCGTGCCCGCGTACGCCGTGGTGACCGGGCGGTGCAGGTGGCCGGCGCCGACCCGTACGACGTGCCGGTGCCGGCCGATCACCTCGGCGAGCGCGTCACCGTCGGCGAGCCGGATGGAGTCCGCCGCGGGGATGCCGACCGCGACCGGTGGGTGGTGCAGGAAGATCGCGGCGGGCACCTCGGGTCGCCCGGCCAGCACCCCGTCGAGCCAGCCGAGTTGTTCCTCGCCGAGTTGGCCGCCGTCGCTGCCGGGGACGAGCGAGTCGAGCACCACGACGGACGCCGCCTCGTGGTCGACGTGGTAATAGGCGGAGAAGCCGCCGCCCAGCCACGGCGTGCCGCCGAACGCGTCGAGCAGGGA
Organism: Micromonospora sp. 050-3; assembly: GCF_046549335.1. Lineage (NCBI taxonomy): Bacteria > Bacillati > Actinomycetota > Actinomycetes > Micromonosporales > Micromonosporaceae > Micromonospora > Micromonospora sp. 050-3. The sequence continues at coordinate 73,339 of NZ_JAJPVX010000005.1, read as the reverse complement.
CTCCCGGTCGTCATGGTTGCCGGTGGTCAGGTGCACCGGCAGCGGGAACCGGCCGATCACCTCGCGCAGCGCCGCGTACTCCTCGGGCTGGCCGTGGTCGGCCAGGTCGCCGCTGATCACCACGCAGTCCGGTCGGGGTCGCAACGCCAGCACCCGGCCGAGCGCCCGGTGCAACCCGGCGGCCGGTTCGGCGGCGAGCAGGCCGGTGGTCAGGTGTGGGTCACTGAGCTGGGCGATGAGCATGGGCTCGCCTCCTCGGCGCCGGGAGGCTCCACGCTATCGCCGGTCGCGGCATCCCGCGGGGCCACGCGTCCACAGGCTGCGTCCACAGCCTGTGGATAGCACGTGTGTACGAAGCCCGGCCGGTCCCAGCCACCGTGAGTACGCTTGATCGAGCGGTTCGGCGTCGGCCGGGCCCCTCCCCTACCTGGAACGACGTGCGAGTGGATCATCAGCGAGTCATCCGTGACGTCACCGTCCGCCTGCCGATGGCGTCGAGCACGCCGGAGGCGTGTCGATGGACGGTCACCGCGCTGTCCCGCCACACCCCGGCGACCATCTCCGTGCTGCTCGCGGTCCACGACCGCCTGCGCTGCGTCGCGGCGACCGGGGCCTGGCAGGTCTTCGCCACAGTGCCGGCGCGGACCGGCATCGTCGGCCGGGTGTACGCGACCGGCGCTCCCGCCGTCGTCCCGGACGTCACAGTCGACCCGGACTACCTACCGGTACGCCCGGATGTGACCGCCGAGCTGTGCGTACCGGTGCTGGACCCGACGGGCCGGGCGATCGGCGTACTCGACCTTCAGTGGAGTGAGCCGACCGACCTGGAGCCGTGGCGGGAGACCGCGCAGCGGCTGGCCGACGGGCTCGGCTCGCGGATCGCCGCCCTCGGTGGCCCACCGGCGGAGAGCCGCAGCGAGAAGCTGCTCCGGCACACCGCCGCGCTCTCCTCCGCGCCGACCGAGGGGGAGGTGATGGGGGCGGCGGCCCGCGCCGCCCGGGAGGTCTCCACGCTCTCCACCGCGCTACTGCTGATCGGCGGCCAGCTCGGCCCGTCCCCGGCGACGCCGAGCGACCTGGAGACCCGGATCCGCGCCGAGCTGGCCGGGGCGGGTCCGGCCGCCCTGGACCGGATGGTCGAGCGGGCACACCGGTACGGCGCCGGGTACACGCTGGGCGAGGCCGGGCATCCCCCGACCGAGGACTACCAACCACTGACCCGGGCGGGGGTTCGCACGCTGGTCGCCGTGCCGGTCGGGCCGACCGACGCCGGTGGGGTGCTGTTGGTCGCCGACGAACGCGCGCTGCGTCCGGACCCGACCACTGTCAGCCTGATGGAGTTGCTCGCCGGGCAGGCATGGACGAGCGTGGACCGACTGCGCACGCTGGCCCGGCTTCGGGAGCAGGCCAGCTCCGACCCGCTGACCGGGTTGCGGCACACCGGCCCGTTCGGGCAGCGGATCGCGGCGGCCACCCCCGGGCGTACGGCCCTGCTGGCGATCGACGTGGACGGCTTCAAGACCGTTAACGACACGTACGGCCACCAGGCCGGCGACCGGGTGCTGGTCGGGTTGGCCCGGGCGCTGGAGGGTGCGCTGCGGCACGGCGACGAGTTGTACCGGATCGGTGGCGACGAGTTCGTAGCGGTGATCGAGGTGAGCCGCCCGGAGGAGGCGGTCCGGATCGCCGAACGGCTCACCGAGGCGGCCCGACGCATCGGCCGCACGATCAGCGTGGGCGTCGCGCTGCCGCGCCCCGGCGAAACCCCCGACCGCACCCTGAGACGAGCCGACCAGGCCCTCTACGCGGTGAAACGCCAAGGCCGAGACGGCGTCCTACTCTCCGCCGCGTAACCCCAACCCCCACGCCCCACACTCCCGACGCGTCGATCAAGGAGTTATGGTGCCCCGCAAAAGTCGTAGAGCTGGATAACTCGCCCACCACAACTCCATGATCGACCGCGATGGGCGGGGCGGGGCCGGGGCCGGGGGTGCGGGGTGCGCGGGGTGCGCGGGGGGCGCGGGGGCGCGAGGAGCGCGGGGTGGGGTTAGGGGGTGCGGAGTTCTTTGGCCAGGAGTTCGGCGATCTGGGCGGTGTTGAGGGCCGCGCCCTTGCGGAGGTTGTCGCCGGTGACGAAGAAGTCGAGGGCGCGGGGGTCGTCCAGGGCGCGGCGGATCCGGCCGACCCAGGACGGGTCGGTGCCGACGGCGTCGATCGGCATGGGGAACTCCCCGGCCGCGGGGTCGTCCACCAGGATCACCCCGGGTGCGTTGCGCAGCGCCTCGCGGGCGCCCTCGGCGTCGACCTCGGTGGCGAAGACCGCGTGCACGGCGACCGAGTGGGCGGTGACCACGGGCACCCGGACGCAGGTGGCGGAGACCTTGAGGTCGGGGAGGCCGAGGATCTTCCGCGACTCGTTGCGGATCTTCATCTCTTCCGACGACCAGCCGCTGTCCGCCGGGGAGCCGGCCCACGGGACCACGTTGAGCGCCATGGGTGCCGGGAACGGGCCCAGGTCGTCGCCGACCGCCTGGCGTACGTCGCCGGTGCGCGAGCCGAGCGCCCGATCGCCGGCGACCTTGGTGAGCTGGTCGTGCAGGATGTCGACGCCGGACTGACCGGCTCCGGAGACCGCCTGGTAGGAGGCGAGCACCAGCTCTCGTAGGCCGTACTCGCGGTGCAGCGGCGCGACGGCGACGATCATCGCGAGGGTGGTGCAGTTGGCGTTGGCGATGATGCCCCGGGGCCGGTTGCGGACCTGCTCGGGGTTGATCTCCGGGACGACCAGCGGGACGTCGCGGTCCATCCGGAACGCGCCGGAGTTGTCGACAGCGATCGCGCCCCGGGCGACGGCGATCGGCGCCCACTCGGCGGAGACCTCGTCGGGCACGTCGAACATGGCCACCTGGACCCCGTCGAACGCCTCGGGGGTCAGCGCCTGGACGACGAGTTCCTCGCCCCGGCAGCGCACCCGGCGCCCGACGGAGCGCTCGGAGGCGAGCAGCCGGATCTCACCCCAGACGTTGCGTCGCCCGGTGAGCAGCTCACACATCACGGTGCCGACGGCACCTGTCGCTCCGACCACGGCGAGGGTGGGCAGCGCCGTCATCGGCGCTACCTACCCGTCCCCGCGTAGACCACGGCTTCGGTGTCGCCGCCCAGCTCGAACGCGTCATGGATGGCGCGGACGGCGGCGTCGAGGTCGGTGTCCCGGCAGACAACGGAGACCCGGATCTCGGAGGTGGAGATCATCTCGATGTTGACCCCGGCGGCGCCGAGCGCGGCGAAGAAGCCGGCCGCCACCCCGGGGTGCGAGCGCATGCCCGCGCCGATCAGCGAGACCTTGCCGACGTGGTCGTCGTAGAGCAGGCCCTTGAACTTGACCGGCTCCTGGATCTTGCTGAGCGCCGCCATCGCGGTGGGGCCGTCGGCCTTGGGCAGGGTGAACGAGATGTCCGTCCGGCCGGTGCCCTCGGTGGAGACGTTCTGCACGATCATGTCGATGTTGATCTCGGCGCCGGCGACGGTGTCGAAGATCCGCGCGGCGGCACCCGGCTCGTCGGGCACCCCGACGATCGTGATCTTGGCCTCGCTGCGGTCGTGCGCGACCCCGGTGATCAGTGCCTGCTCCACGGAAAGGTCCTCCATCGATCCGGTGACCATCGTGCCGGTGTTGGTCGAGTATGACGAACGGACGTGGATCGGCAACCCCGCCCTCCGGGCGTACTCCACGCTACGCAGGTGCAGCACCTTCGCGCCGCACGCGGCCAGCTCCAGCATCTCCTCGTAGGTGATGTGCCGGATGTGCCGGGCGTTGGGCACGATCCGCGGGTCGGCGGTGAAGATGCCGTCCACGTCGGTGTAGATCTCGCAGACGTCGGCGTGCAGGGCGGCGGCGAGCGCCACGGCGGTGGTGTCCGAACCACCGCGGCCCAGCGTGGTGACGTCCTTGGTGTCCTGGGAGACGCCCTGGAAGCCGGCCACGATGACCACCGACCCCTCGTCGAGCGCGCCCTTGAGCCGCCCGGGGGTGACGTCGATGATCCGGGCGCGGCCGTGCACCGAGGTGGTGATCACGCCGGCCTGCGAACCGGTGAACGAGCGGGCTTCGTACCCCAGGTTGTGGATGGCCATGGCCAGCAGGGCCATGGAAATCCGCTCCCCGGCGGTGAGCAGCATGTCCAGCTCGCGGCCCGGCGGCAGCGGGCTGACCTGGTTGGCCAGGTCGAGCAGCTCGTCGGTGGTGTCGCCCATCGCGGAGACCACCACCACCACGTCGTCGCCGGCCTTGCGGGCGGCGACGATGCGCTCGGCCACCCGCTTGATCCGCTCGGCGTTGGCGACGGAGGACCCGCCGTACTTCTGCACCACGAGTGCCACGACGGTGCACTCCCTCCCAGCGACCCTGAGCGTGCCGACGCCGCCGGAACCGGGGCCGGCGGCGCGTGTCAGACCTCATGAGGGTATCCGGCGGGTAACGAAGCCGGGTCAGGTGATCCCACCATCCGGCCCGCCCGGACCCGGCCGGGCCGGTCCCACCAGGTCGGACGGGTACGCCGGGACGCCCCACCCGACACGCCGGAACGGGCCCGGTACGCGCCGGCACCCACCGACCGCCCGCACCCACCAGAATGGGCCGGTGCCCGTCCTCATCCGCTCGGCCGGCCGTGTGCTCGGGCCGCTCGTCCTCGCCCTGCCGGCCCTCCTGGTCGCCTGCACCAGTGAGCAGGCTCCGACTCCGCCGCCTGCCGATCCGGGGCCGGTCGAGGTGGAGGCCGCACGGGATGAGCTGGCCGCGCTGGCTGCGGCGGCTCAGGACCGTCACCTGGTGGCCCAGTACGTCTACAGCCAGGCGGGTCAACCGGATCGGACCATCGTCTTCACCAGCGCGAACGACGGCAGCTGGCGGGTGGACGTGCCGGGGGGCGCCCTGGGTGGCACCGCCGATGTCTCGATGGCCAACACGGCCGACGGGCTGTTCCAGTGCGCCCTACCGTCGGCCGGTCACACCGAGTCGGCGAGCTGCGTACGCCTGGGTGATCGCGACGACGCGATCCCACGCCGGTCGGACCCCCGGGTCCAGCACCTGCTCACCGACTGGCTGTACGTGCTCACCGACCGACGGGCGCCGTTGGCGGTCGCCCCGGCCAACCCGCCCGAGGGCCTCACCGGCACCTGCTACTCGGTGGATTCCACCTCGGCGTCGCTCAACGCCCCGTTGGATGTGGGCATCTACTGCTACGACCAGGACGGCACGCCGACCGGCGTCCGGACCGGGGCCGGGTCGCTGCGGCTGGCGGCCGCACCCGGCCCGGCACCGGCCACCGTGCAGCTGGCCGGCCCGGTGGTGGTCGATCGGGAGCCGCTCGACACCGCGGCGCCGCCGACCCCGGACCCGTCGGAGAGCCCGAGCGCGGGAACGCCCTGATCTTCGTCCCGTTACGGGTGCTCTTGCCCACATTCAGCCACCCCGCCCTTCGGTGCGAATCACCCATACAGGACGATCTGGTGCATGGCCGACCTCACCCCGCTGCTCGCGTACCGCTGGAGTCCACGAGCCTTCGATGCGAGCGCCGAGCTGACCCCGGAGGAGTCCGCCTCGCTGCTCGAGGCCGCGCGCTGGGCCCCGTCGGCGGAGAACGGGCAGCCCTGGCGGTTCGCCCTCGGCCACCGCGACGACGAGACCTGGAAACGGATCCTGATCAGCCTCCCGGTCGACGACCAGAGCTGGATCCGGCACGCCGCGACCCTGGTGGTCGGCGCCCACGCCGGCCTCGAGACCGAGCGGGCCGCGTACGACCTGGGGCAGGCGATCGCGCACCTGACCGTGCAGGCCACCGCGCTCGGTCTGCACGTGCACCAGCTCACCCGGTTCGACCGGGCCGGCCTCTCCACCGAACTCGACCTGCCCGGCGGCGTCCGCCCGTTGGTGGTCGCCGCAGTCGGCCGGCTCGGGGACCCGTTCGCCCTCCCGGCGGACCTGCGCGCCCGCGAGACCGGCCTGCGGCACCGCCGCCCGGTCGCCGAGCTGCTGCTGCGCTGATCGAGCGCCGGGATCACCCGCCCCGGCTGGCCCGGAGCAGGACCGCCGCGGCGTCGGTGTTGCGATAGCGCACGTGCCGACCCTCGCGGGACCGGGACACCAGGCCGGCGCCGTGCAGCGCGGCCAGGTGCTGGGAGACGTTCCCGGCGGACATCCCGGTGAGTCGGGCCAGGTCGGTGGTGGTCAGCGCCGTCTCCAGCAGGTGCAGCAGCGTGGCCCGGCCCGGCCCGACCACCCGTGCGAGTGGGTCGCCGGGCGGCGGCGCGGTCGCCTCCCAGAGCGTCCCGACGGCGCGAACGGGGTACGCACCGGCCGGCAGCGAATCCTCCAGCAGGTTCCACAGCACGTGCCGCTCGGTGAACACCGTCGGGGTCAGCGCCAGCCCACGATCGCGGAGGTCGAAGTCCCGCTCGAACGTGTCGTCGCTGATAACCCGGTCGCCGTGCCAGCGCAGGCTCGGGTGGAGCTGCTCGAAGAACCGACCGGCGCCGCTCTCGGCGAGTTGCGCGGCCCGGTACGCCACGTCGGCGTCGAGGAGCGCCCGCATCCGCGACCAGTCCGGGGCGATCGCCTCGTCGTACCAGACCCGCGCGGCGTCGACGACCTGCGGCAGCAGCCCGCCGGGGTCGGCGAGCAGCGCCCGCCCGAACGGGCTCAGCGGCTTTTGCCAGGTGGTCGACAGCAGGTCCTGGACCACCACGGCCGGCGGCGTCGCGGCGATCTGGTCGAGCTGCTCGGCCATCTCCACGTTCGGTCGGGCCGCCGGGGTGAGGAAGTCGGGCAGCCAGCGACCCGGCACTACCAACCCCACCAGAGGCTGGACCCGGTCGGCCACCTCGGGGCGACGCAACGTCACCCGGGCCCGGTCGATCCAGGGCAGGTGCACCGCGTAGCGGACCGGGTTGGCCAGCGCCCACATGCTCATGACCGTCTCGTTGGCCGGTGACACGGCGAGCCGCACTCCCGCCACGTCGGCCAGGCTGAACCGCAACTCGGACACACGCACCCCCGGGAGCAGGATTCGGTCCAGCCTAAAAGACTCGACCGGGATCACGGGGAGCCCGTTCACTCACCCGACATGGGGACCCGAGAAACCATCCGCACCGCCGTCCGAGATGTCGTACCGCCAGCCGGGCTGACGCGCGCCCTGGCCGTGCAGGCCATGGTCTACGCCGTCGGCAGCGGCCTGTTCCACGCCGGCAGCGCCGTCTTCTTCACCCGGGCGCTCGGGCTCAGCGCCGCCCAGGTCGGGTTGGGGCTGTCCGTCGCGGCGGGGGTGTCGCTGCTGGGCACCGTGCCGCTGGGTGGGCTCACTGACCGGTACGGACCGCAGCGGGTCTGGGTGGTGGGGCTGGTGCTGAACGCGGCGCTGTTCGCGACCTACCCGTTCGTGGGCGGTTTCGCGGGTTTCCTCGCCGTGGTGGTGGCGCTGGCCGCCGTGGACGCCGCTGTCGGCGTGGCCCGGCAGGTCTACTCGATCAACGCGCTCCCGCCGGCCGAACGGGTCACGGCGATGGCGTACCAGCGCTCGTCGCTGAACGTCGGCTTCGGGCTCGGCGCGGTGGTCAGCGGCCTGGTGCTGGCGGTGGACACGATCACGGCGTACCGGGGGATGGTCTGGTTCATCTCGACGGTCTTCCTCGTGACGGCCCTCTTCGTGCGGCGACTGCCCCGACTGCCGCAGGTGGCCAGACCGGCGGAGCCGATGAGTCGGCTCGCCGTGCTCCGGGACCGGCCGTTCATGGCGGTGTCAGTGCTGTCCGGGCTGCTCACCGCGCACGGGGTCCTCTACCTGACGGTGCTGCCGCTGTGGATCCTCACCCACACCGACGCCCCGAAGACGGTGATCGCCGGGCTGGTGCTGCTCAACACGGTGCTGATCGTGCTGCTTCAGGTGCGCGTCAGCCGGGGCGCTGACACCGCGGCGGGCGCGGCCCGGGCCTCCCGTCGGGGTGGGCTGCTGATCGCCCTGTTCTGCCTGGTCCTGCCGATTTCCGGCGTCACTCGGGGCGCGCTCACCATCGTGGTGCTGGTGGCCGCCGCGTTGCTGCTGATCCTGGCCGAGCTGATCGAGTCGGCGGGCACCTGGGGGCTCACCGCCACCCTGCCGCCGGCCGACCAGCGCGGTGCGTACGTGGGGGCGCTCGGACTCGGCGTGCAGGTCCAGTATTTGATCGCACCGGCGGGGCTGACCGCGCTCGGGGTGACCACCGGCGGGTGGGGTTGGTTACCGATAGCAGCGATCTTCGTGCTGGTCGGGCTGGCGATCGTACCCGCGGTGGCCTGGGCTGGACGCACGCCGCGGCTGGGTGCCGAGGCCGCAGCGCCGGCCATGACCCCGGTCCCATAGTCCGGACCTGTCTTTCCACCCCCCGTTCCATCACGTAGGGTGACCTGGTCATGTGGCAGGCGCTGCTCCTCCTTAGCCGCCGCGACGAGGCCTGACCGGCCGGCACCTCGTCGCGGAGTCGCATCGCGCCGTCCAGCACATCCGAGTTTTCTCTCGGCACCGCCGCGCACCGTCGCCCGGCATCTCGCCGACACCTTCCGATCTGCTGACGCCACATGTTCCAGGGAGCACTCTGAGATGGCTCAACCTGTCACCGACGCCGAGACCGATCCGATCGCCCGGCAGCGCCCCAGCCGGATGCCGTACCACCGCTACGAGCCGTACCGCGAGCAGTTCCGGGTCGAGCTGCCGGACCGCACCTGGCCCACCCGCACCGTCGAGGCCGCCCCCCGCTGGTGCGCCGTGGATCTCCGCGACGGCAACCAGGCCCTGATCGACCCGATGTCGCCGGAGCGCAAGCGCCGGATGTTCCAGCTGCTGGTCCAGATGGGCTACAAGGAGATCGAGGTCGGTTTCCCGTCGGCGAGCCAGACCGACTTCGACTTCGTCCGGCAGCTCATCGAAGACGACATGATCCCGGACGACGTCACCATCCAGGTGCTCACGCAGTGCCGGGAGCACCTGATCGACCGGACGTTCGAGTCGCTGCGCGGCGCGAAGCGGGCCATCGTGCACTTCTACAACTCGACCTCCACCCTCCAGCGGCGGGTGGTCTTCGGCCTGGACCGGGACGGCATCGCCGACATCGCCACCACCGGTGCGCGGCTCTGCCAGAAGTACGCGGAGATCCACACCCCGGACACGGAGATCTTCTACGAGTACTCGCCGGAGTCCTACACGGGCACCGAGCTGGAGTACGCGCTGGAGGTCTGCTCCCGGGTGATCGACGTGATCGACCCGACCCCGGACCGGCCGCTGATCATCAACCTGCCGGCCACAGTCGAGATGGCCACCCCCAACGTGTACGCCGACTCGATCGAGTGGATGCACCGGCACCTGCCGCGCCGGGACAGCGTGGTGCTGAGCCTGCACCCGCACAACGACCGGGGCACCGGCGTGGCCGCCGCCGAGCTGGGCCTACTCGCCGGCGCGGACCGCATCGAGGGCTGCCTGTTCGGCAACGGTGAGCGCACCGGCAACGTCGACCTGGTGACTCTCGGGCTCAACATCTTCTCCCAGGGCATCGACCCGATGATCGACTTCTCGAACATCGACGAGATCCGGCGAGCCGTCGAGTACTGCAACCAGCTGCCGGTGCACGAGCGCCACCCGTACGCGGGCGACCTGGTCTACACCGCCTTCTCCGGCTCCCACCAGGACGCGATCAAGAAGGGCTTCGACGCCCTCGCCGCCGACGCGAAGGCGGCCGGCGTACCGGTGGACGAGCACACCTGGGCGGTGCCGTACCTGCCGATCGACCCGAAGGACCTGGGCCGCACCTACGAGGCGGTCATCCGGGTCAACTCGCAGTCCGGCAAGGGCGGCGTCGCGTACATCATGAAGAGCGAGCACCAGCTGGACCTGCCGCGCCGGCTCCAGATCGAGTTCTCCGGTGTGGTGCAGCAGGTCACCGATCACGACGGCGGCGAGGTCGACCCGGCCGCCATGTGGGAGATCTTCGCGACGCACTACCTGCTCGACCACCAGCCCGACCCGACGGTCCGGCTGGCCGGCTACACGATCGGCACGGTGGACGGCAAGGTCGAGATCGAGGCCCAGGTCGGTGTGGGCGGCGAGCAGCGCTCGCTCGCCGCAGTCGGCAACGGCCCGATCGACGCGTACGTCAACGCGCTCCAGTCGGTCGGGGTGGGCGTACGGGTGCTCGACTACCACGAGCACGCGCTCTCCTCCGGCGGTGACGCTCAGGCCGCCGCGTACGTGGAGTGTGAGGTGGACGGGAAGACGGTCTGGGGTGTCGGCACCGACGCCAACATCGTCACCGCGTCGATCAAGGCGGTCACCAGCGCCGTCAACCGCGCCCGCCGCTGACCTGTGCGCGGCACCCCCGAAGTGGCTTCCTACTTCGGGGGTGTCGCGGCGGGCAGTGAATGGCAGGGCTGGGACGGCGGGGCTTCCCGGGGCGGTCGGTGGACCAGCACGAGGGCCAGCAGCGCGCCGGCCACGAGCAGCCCGGCACACCACTCCATCGCGCCCCGGAACGCATCGGTCAGCTCGGCCTTCTGCTCGTACCCGCCGCCGGAGAGCCCGACCAGCAGCGGCAGCGCCGCCACCGCGAGCAGGCCGCCGGCGCGGGACGCGGCGTTGTTAAACCCGCTGGCCACCCCGGAGAACCGGTCCTGCACGGCGGCCAGCACCGACGCGGTCAGCGGTGCCACCACCAGTGTCAACCCGATGCCGAAGAGCAGCACCCCGGGCAGCACGTCCCGCCAGTACGACGCGCCCGGTCCGACGCCGCGCAGCAGCAGCAGGCCGACCGCGGCGACCACCGGTCCGATGGCGAGCGGCAGCCGTGGGCCGATCCGCGCCGACAGCGCACCGGCGCGCGCGGAGCCGACCAGCAGCAGCAGGGTCATCGGCAGCAACGCGATGCCGGTGCGGAAGGCCGACCACCCGACCACGTTCTGGAGGTAGACGGCGAAGAAGAAGGTGAAGCCGCCGAGCGCCGCGTAGACGACAACAGTGAAGATGTTCAGCACCGAGAAGAGTCGGCTGCTGAACAGCCCGGTGGGCAGCATCGCGGCGTCGCCACGCCGCCGTTCCAGCAGGACGAAGGCCACCGCGGAGAGCACCCCGACCGCTGCTGCGATCAGCACCTCGGCGGAGTCGAACCCGCGGGCCGGCGCGTCGATCAGGGCGTAGGTGACGCCGGCGAGCGCGAGCGCTCCGAGCAGGGCGCCGGCGACGTCGAACCGCCGTCGGGTCCGACCCTGTCCCTCGGTGCGGGAGGCGCTCTCGTCGCGGCTCTCCGGCACCCAGCGCAGGGCGGCCAGCAGCACCAGCACGGCGATCGGCAGGTTGAGGAAGAAGATCCAGCGCCAGGAGAACGCGTCGATCAGCCAGCCCCCGATGAACGGGCCCAGCGCGGTGGACACCCCGGACAGCCCGGCCCAGGCGCCGATCGCCCGGCCCCGGTCGTCGGGATGGAAGCTCGCCTGGAGCACCGACAGCGACCCGGGCGTGAGCAGCGCGCCACCGGCGCCCTGGAGGAACCGGGCCGCGATCAGCATGCCGGTCTCCTGGGCCAGCCCGCAGAGCACGGAGGCGGCGGTGAACCAGACCACGCCGATGAGGAAGATGCGTCGCCGGCCGAAGCGGTCGCCGAGCGCGCCGCCGAGCAGCACGAACGCCGCCAGCATCAGCAGATAGCCGTTGATGGTCCACTGGAGATCGGCCACGTTCGCGCCGAGGTCCTGCCCGAGCTTCGGCAGCGCCACGTTGACGACGGTGCTGTCGAGGAAGACCATGCCAGAGGCGAGTACGGCGGCGAGCAGCGTGCCCCGGCCGGCGGTGGTGCCCATCCGGAGGGCGGTCGCCGGTACGGGTGCGGTCATCCCACCAATCTGCCTTGCATCATGTGGGAGACGCCACGAAACGCCGAAACCGTGCCCGGGTACTGTGCGCAATCGCCGGGAGCCCCCAAGCTGGAGAGGTGTCGTCTGTGCGTACCAGATCAGGACCGCGAGCGGCGGTGGCCGCGCTTGCCGCGGCGCTGGCGCTCGGCGTGGCCGGTTGCGTCCCGCAGGATGAGCCGACCACACCGCCGTCGAGCGACGGCGGCAACGCCGCTGAGCAGCTGAGCCAGCTCACCGTCGCCACCGCCGGCTCGATGAAGGGCTACAGCCGGGAGCGTTTCCCGCACTGGCGGGACACCGGCAAGAACTGCGATATCCGGGACAGCATCCTCCAGCGCGACGGCAAGGACGTGAAGCTCTCCGGCTGCAACGTGGTCGGTGGGCGCTGGGAGAGCGTGTACGACGGTCGTAGCTTCTCGGATCCCTCCGACGTGGACATCGACCACATGGTGCCGTTGGCCAACGCCTGGCGCTCGGGTGCCGACGAGTGGGACAACGCGAAGCGCGGCGATTTCGCCAACGACACCACCCGTCCGCAGCTTTTCGCGGTTTCCGCCACGTCGAACCGGGCAAAGGGTGACCAGGACCCGTCCCAGTGGAAGCCGGCGAACCGGTCTTACTGGTGCAAATACGCTCAGGACTGGGTGACGGTCAAGCACTACTGGAAGCTGACGGTGACCAGCGCCGAGAAGTCCGCCCTGACCGACATGTTGGAGGGCTGTTCAGTGGGAAGCGACTCGTGACCGCCGCCGGGGAGAGCGGCCCGTCCGCCGCCGGCATGGCCGCTGACGGCACCGCCGAGACTCCCGCCGCCGTGCCGGGTGCCGGCATGGTCGCGGATTCGGGCGGGGCGGCCGGCCCACAGGCCCGCACCACCGACATCGTGCCCGGCCCCGGCGGCGTGATGACCGACGAGGTCGGCGTCGTCACCGGTGACCTGACGCTGCGCACCGAGTACGCCGACGGCACTGTCACGCTGCGGGTGCAGTACAAGGACGCTGACGAGTGGTACGCGGTGACCGGCACGTCGGTCACGCTGGCCGACCCGGCTGGGCTGGACGCGGTGCACGGCGTCGCGGTGGGGCTGCTGAACCGCCCCGAGGGCTGACGCCGGCACCGCGTCCAGTCTCAGACGTACGAGCCGGGCTCGGTGGGCGCGGAGACCACGCCCGGCGCGTCCCCCTCGCCCTCGGGTCGGACGATCTGCGCGCTGACCCCGTGCGGGCGCAGCTCGCCGCTGGCGATCTGCTCCGCGAAGTGGCAGGCCACGCGGCTGGCGCCGATGTCCCGCAGCACCGGTCGCTCGTCGGCGCAGCGGGTGGGCTGCGCCCACGGGCAGCGGGTGTGGAAGCGGCAGCCGGACGGCGGGTTGGCCGGCGACGGCAGGTCACCGGCGAGCAGGATCCGCTCCCGGCGGTCCTCCACGTCCGGGTCCGGCACCGGCACCGCCGACATCAGCGCCCGGGTGTACGGGTGCAGCGGCTCGGTGTAGAGCCTGTCGCTCGGCGCCTCCTCGACCAGCGCGCCCAGGTACATGACGCCGACCATGTCGGAGATGTGCCGGACCACAGCGAGGTCGTGCGCGATCACCAGGTAGGTCAGCCCCAGGCTGTCCTGGAGTTCGTCCAGCAGGTTGACCACCTGGGCCTGGATCGACACGTCGAGCGCCGAGACCGGCTCGTCGGCGACGATCAGCTCCGGCCCGAGCACCAGCGCGCGGGCGATGCCGATCCGCTGCCGCTGCCCGCCGGAGAACTCGTGCGGGTAGCGCGACAGCGCCCAGCGCGGCAGCCCGACCGCGTCCAGGGTCTCGCCGATGATCCGCCGACGGTCGGTGCGGTCGGTGCCGATCCCGTGGGTCTGGAGGCCCTCGGTCAGGATCGACTCGACGTTCTGCCGGGGATCGAGACTGGACATCGGGTCCTGGAAGATCATCTGCATCCGGCGACGCATGCTGCGCAGCTTGCCGGACGGCAGCGTGGTCAGCTCGACGCCGTCGAAGCTGACCTCGCCACTTGTCGGCGGGGTGAGCTGGAGCAGCGCCCGACCCAACGTGGACTTGCCGCAGCCGGACTCACCCACCAGGCCGTACGTCTTGCCCCGCGCGATGCTCAGGTCGACCCCGTCGACGGCCTTCACCTGGCCTACCACCCGGTCGAAGAGCACCCCCCGCTTGATCGGGAAGTGCACCTTCAGGTCGCGCACCTCGACGAGGATGTCGTTCTCGCTCACGCTTGTTCCTCCTCGCGCGGGGCGGGCACCATGCCCGGCAGCGGCTCCGGGTTGACGCACCGGTAGCTCCGTCCGTCGTGCGCGTGCACCAGCTCCGGCGGCTCACCCACACACTCGTCGATCCGGCGGGCGCAGCGCGGGGCGAAGGCGCAACCGTCCGGCCAGGGCAGCAGGTCGCGGACCGAGCCGGGGATCGGGTTGAGCTTCTCGCCCCGCCCGGCGTCCAGGCGCGGCACCGAGCCGAGCAGACCCACTGTGTACGGGTGACGCGGCTGGCGGAACAGCGGACGACGTCGGGCCGTCTCCACCACCCGGCCGCCGTAGAGCACGTTGACGGTGTCGCACATGCCGGCCACCACGCCCAGATCGTGCGTGATCATCAAGAGTGCGGTGCCGGAGTCCCGGACCAGCTCCTTGAGCAACTCCAGGATCTGGGCCTGAATGGTGACGTCCAGCGCGGTGGTCGGCTCGTCGGCGATCAGCAGCCGAGGCTGGCAGGCCACCGCCATCGCGATGAGCGCACGCTGGCGCATCCCACCGGAAAGCTGGTGCGGGTACTCCTTGAGCCGCCGCTTCGGGTCGGGAATGCCGACCCGGTCCAGCAGCGCCACCGCCTCCTTCGCAGCGGCCTCGCCCTTCATCCCCCGGTGCCGGGTGAGCACCTCGGTCACCTGCAACCCGATCGGGATCACCGGGTTCAACGAGGAGAGCGGGTCCTGGAAGATCATCGCGATGTCCCGGCCCCGGATGTCCCGCCGCGACCGGTCGTCGAGCTGGAGCAGGTCGGTGCCGTCGAAGACGGCCTTCCCACCGACCCGCAGGCCGGGCTGCTTGGGCAACAGGCCCATGATCGCGAGCGAGGTGACGCTCTTGCCGCAGCCGGACTCGCCGACCAGACCGACCACCTCACCGGCATCGACCGAGAAGGACACCCCGTCGACCGCGTGCACGGCCCGCTGACCGCGGCGGGCGAACGTGACGGAGAGATCTTCAACTTCGAGCAGTGCCATTACGGGCCTACTTCCGCAGCTTCGGGTCGAGGGCCTCACGCATCGCCTCACCCAGCAGGGTGAAGCCGAGCGCGGTGATGATGATCGCGACCGCCGGGTAGATCGCCAATGACGGCCGGATGCCGAGGTACTGCTGCGCGTCGGCGAGCATGACCCCCCACTCCGGCACGGCGGTGTCCGGGTTGCCGAGGCCGAGGAACGAGAGCGCCGCGGCCTCGATGATCGCGGTGGCCAGGGTCAGCGTGGCCTGCACGATCACCGGGGCGAGCGAGTTCGGCACCACGTGGGTCAGCGCGATCTTCGACTTCTTCACGCCGAGCGAGGTCGCCGCCAGCACGTAGTCACTGTTGGCCTGGGAAATCATCGAGCCGCGCAGCAGCCGGGCGAACACCGGGACCGAGACCACGCCGACCGCGATCATCACAGTGGTCAGACTGGCCCCGAGCAGGGCGGCGATGCTCACCGCCAGCAGCAGGCTCGGCATCGCCAGCAGCATGTCGATGAAGCGCATCAGGGTGGTGTCGATCCACCGCCCCCACCGGCCCCCGAGACCGGCCGCGGCGCCGGAGACGCCACCGATCAGCGCGCCGATCGCCAGACCGATCAGTGTGGAGACCACGCCGACCAGCAGGGTCTGGCGGGCGCCGACGATCATCCGGCTGAACTCGTCCCGGCCCTGGTGGTCGTAGCCGAACCAGTGGTCGCCGTTCGGGCCGGGAATGGTACCCGGCTTGATCAGCCCTTCCCGGATGCCGATCGTGTCCGTCGCCGTGTACGGCACGAGGAACGGGCCGACCACAGCGACCAGCACGAAGAGCGCCAGGATGACGGCGCCGACGATCGCAGCCGGGTTACCGCGCAGCCGGCGGAACGCCTCCTGCCAGAGGCTGACGCCCCGCTCGTCGTCACGGGCAGCCAGCTCGGAGAGCCGGTCGATCTTGTCGCGCTTCTTGCCTGGGCTGAGTGTCATCGCACCCTCACCCTCGGGTCGATGAAGCTGTAGGAGAGATCGACCAGGAGGTTCACCAGCACGTACACCACCGCGATGATCAGGATGAAGCCCATCAGCACCGGATAGTCGCGTTGGCCGATGGCCTCGGCGACGAACGCTCCGATGCCGCTGAAGGCGAAGACGGTCTCGGTCAGCACCGCGCCGGAGAGCAGGCCGCCCGCGAGCAGACCGATCGAGGTGGCGACCGGCAGCATGGCGTTGCGCAGGACGTGCCGACGACGAACCGTCTGCTCGGTCAGGCCTTTCGCCTCGGCGGTCCGGACGAAGTCCTCGTTCAGCACCTCCAGCACGCTCGCCCGGGTGATCCGGACGATGATCGCCAGCGGGATGCTGGCCAGCGCGATGCTGGGCAACACCAAATGCCAGAGGGCGTCGGCGGCGGCGTCCCACTCACGGGTCATCAACCCGTCGAGGACGAAGAAGTTGGTGACCCGGGTCGCCCCGAGGGTCGGGTCCTGCCGGCCGCTGGACGGGAACCAGTGCAGGTTCTCCGAGAAGATCGCTTTGAGCACGTAGCCCAGGAAGAAGACCGGGATGCAGATGCCGATCAGCGAGCCGCCCACGGACGCGTGGTCCAGGAAACGGCCGCGACGACGGGCGGCCAGGTAGCCCAGCGGAATTCCGACGCCGATGGCGATGATCATCGCGGTGATGGTCAGCTCGACGGTGCCGGGGAAGCGCTCGATGAACTCCGTGGTGACCGCCCGCTTGGTGGAGGTCGAGGTGCCCAGGTCGAGCTTGATCATCCGCCGTACGAAGCGGCCGTACTGCACCAGGATGGGCTCGTCGAGCCCCATGTTGCGGCGGATCGCGGCCCGCATCTCGGGTGTGCCGCGCTCGCCGAGAATGGCGGTCTCGGGGCCGCCGGGAAGTCGGCGGAGCCAGATGAAGAGCAGGAGGGAGAGCCCGAACAGCGTGGGTATCAGCTGAAGCAGGCGTCTGACGATGAACCGGAACACGGCGGCCTCGAAGGGGTGCGGAGGGTTGCGGGCGGGCGCTGTGCGACAGCGCCCGCCCGCGTTCCTTGCTGCGTCAGATCAGGACTTACTTGAACTCGGCGGTCGCGTACCGCTCGTCGGTGAGCGGGCTCGCCTTGACGCCGGTCACGTCCTTGCCGAACACGATCGCCGGCGGCGAGTGCGAGATCGGCACACCGGGCAGGAAGTCCATCACGGACTTGTTCAGGGCCTTGTACTTCTCGGTCCGGGCCGCGATGTCGGCGGTGCCGTCCGCGTCCTTGAACTGGTCGAACAGGGCCTTGTTGTTGAAGCCCCACTCGTCCTTCGGCCGGTCGAAGAAGGTGCCGATGAAGTTGTAGGCGTCGCCGTAGTCACCGGTCCAGCCCAGGAAGTGGATGTCGTGCTTGCTACCCGAGGTGGTGGCGTTCAGGTAGTCCGGGCTCCACTTCAGCGGGATCGCCTCGACGGTGATGCCAACGGCCTTCAGGTCCGCCGAGAGCAACTCGAAGATGTCCTTCGGGTTCGGCATGTACGGCCGGGTGACCTCGGTCGGGTAGTGGAACTTCAGCGTCAGGTTCGACGCGCCGGCCTCGGCCAGCAGCGCCTTCGCCTTGGCCGGGTCGTAGGTGTACTTCGTGACGTCACCGTTCCAGCCCTCGACGGTGTCCGGCATGAAGTTGTCGGCGACCTTGGCACCCGGCGGCAGCTTGGAGGTGACCAGCTGCTGACGGTTCAGGGCGTACGCGATGGCCTGCCGGACACGGATGTCGGCGAGCTTCGGGTTGCCCTTCTGGTTCATCGCCAGGTAGAGCACGTTGAACGCCGGGCGCGTGAGCATGTTGAAGCCCTCGCTCTTCAGCGGCTCGACGTCCGCCGGGCCAACCAGGTCGTAGCCCTGGATGTCACCGGAGCGCAGCGCCTGCTTGCGAGCGTTCTCATCCGAGATCGTCTTGAAGATGAGGGTCTTCAGCTTGGCCTTGGCGCCCGAGTAGTCCTCGTTGCGCTCCAGGGTCAGCGTCTTGTTGGCGACGTCCCAGGTCTTGAACTTGAACGGGCCGGTGCCGGTCGGGTGCTCCGTCGCGTACGCCGGGTACTTGATGTCCTCGGCGGTGCCCGCGACGTTGCTCGCGTCGAACTCCTGCAGCGCCTTCGGGCTGTGGATGGAGAACGAGGGGAGCATCAGCGCGGCCGGGATCTTGCTGGAGACCCGGGTGAAGGACAGGTCCACAGTGGTGGCGTCCTTGGCGGCGCAGGACTTGAAGAGACTCGGCGGAAGATCCGCGTTCTCGTTCTTGGCGAAGCCGCCCATGACGTCCTGCCAGTACGCGGTCACGTCCGGGCTCTGCATGAGGCCCTTGGCGTTGTACCAGCGGTTGAAGTTGACGCAGACGGCCTCGGCGTTGAAGTCGGTGCCGTCGTGGAACTTCACGCCCGAGCGGAGCTTGAAGGTCCAGGTGGTGCCGGCGGCGTCCGGGGTCCAGGACTCGGCCAGACCGGGGGTGACCTTCGTGCCACCTTCCTCCGGTCGAACCAGGGTCTCGAAGACCTGACGCGCCACGCGCAGCGACTCACCGTCGCTGGCGAAGCTCGGGTCGAGCACCTTCGGGTCTCCGGCGACGCCGAAGACGAGGGTGTCCTTCTTGCTACCACCGGATTTGTCGTCGCGGTTGCTCTCGGCGCAGCCTGCTACCGCGAGGGCCGCGACCGCGATGGCCGCGATCGCGACCTTCGGCCTGGGTGCACGCATGTGTGCTTCACCTCGTCCTTGGGGGTACGGACAACGTGGTGACAGGGGTCACCGATGGCGGTGACCATAGCTCCCGAGGCGACCACCCGGAAACCGCTGAGTGGACGGTTGGTATCGGATCGTGCCTCAACCGCCGCTTGACATTCGATTCGTAGGTAAACAGCGGCAAAAACCGATCAATCAGCACCCGCGATGCCAAACTGTTACGTCGAACAGCCCCGATGAGGGCACAGGTGTCAGATCATTTCCGGGCAGACACGCAGCGGTGGCCGGCACCCAACACGGGTGCCGGCCACCGGCCGTACGTCAGGGGATCAGACCGCGCGGCGCCCTTCGAAGGCCCGACCAAGGGTGATCTCGTCGGCGTACTCCAGGTCGCCGCCGACCGGCAGCCCACTGGCCAGCCGGGTCACCGAGATGCCCATCGGCTTCACCATCAACGCCAGGTAGGTGGCTGTCGCCTCGCCCTCGGTGTTCGGATCCGTGGCCAGGATCAACTCCCGCACCCCGCCGCCACCGAGCCGGATCATCAGCTCCCGGATGCGCAGATTGTCCGGGCCGATGCCCTCCAGCGGATTGATCGCGCCACCCAGCACGTGGTAGCGACCGCGGAACTCACCCGTCCGCTCGATGGCCACCACGTCCTTGGGCTCCTCCACCACGCACAGCACCTCCTCGGTGCGACGCGGGTCGCGGCAGATCCGGCACTGCTCGGACTCGGCCACGTTGTAGCAGGTCGTGCAGAACCGCACCAGCTCCTTGACCTTGCGCAACGCGCCGGCCAGCCGGTTGACGTCGGCCGGATCCGCCGAGAGGACGTGGAACGCGATCCGCTGAGCGCTCTTCGGACCCACGCCCGGCAGCCGACCCAGCTCGTCGATCAGATCCTGGATGGCACCTTCGTACATCTGCCGGCTCAGAAACCGGGCAGGCCGAGGCCGCCCATGCCGCCGGCGACCGGGCCCATCTTGCGCTCGGTCAACTCCCGGGCTGCCTCGGCGGCGTTGTGCACGGCCGCGACGACCAGATCCTCCAGCGTCTCCACGTCGTCCGGGTCGACGGCCTTCGGGTCGATCTTGATGGCCTTGAGCTCACCGGAACCGGAGACGGTCGCGGTGACCAACCCGCCGCCGGCGGTGCCGGTCAGCTCGGCCTCGGCCAACTCGGCCTGGGCGGCGGCGATCTGCTGCTGCATCTTCTGCGCCTGCTTCAGCATCTGCTGCATGTTCGGCTGTCCACCTGGGCGCACGGGATGGCTCCTTCTCGCACTCGTCTGCTCGACCGCCGCTCAGCCTATCCGCTGGGACCGACCTCGCCCCGCCCGGTGCGTCCGCCCGCGCCGAGCCTCCGGGTACGGCTAGCCCTACCCCGAACCGGCCATCTGCTGGTAGTGCGCCCATAGCCGTCGCACTGGTCTGCTCGTGGCATGAATCTCAACCGCACCGGCCGTGTCGGCGCGCTGTGCTGGCTCGCGGCCGCGCCCATCTTCCTCGCCGCCAGCCTGATCACCGGGCTGCGGTGGCGCGAGCCGACCTACAGCTGGGCCACCCACAACATCAGCGACCTCGGCAACGCCCACTGCGGCATCTGGGACACCACCCGCCCCCGCTACGTCTGCTCGCCGTGGCACCCACTGATGAACACCGCGATGCTGGCCACCGCCGTACTGCTCGCCGTCGGGCTCCTGCTGACCTGGCGAATCCTCGGCCGCGGCCCGGTGGTGCGCACGGCCCAGACACTCCTGCTGCTGGCCACCGGCGGATACGCCCTCGCCGCCCTCTACCCGGCCGACATCGACGAGAACCTGCACGTCCTCGGCGCGTTCCTGATCATGGGATTGGGCAACATCGGCCTGCTCCTGGCCGGCCTCGCGCCACGCACCACGACGCTAGGCCGGTGGCGACGGCTCACCCTGACCGCCGGGCTGATCGCGCTAACCGGAACAACACTGTTCGCCGCGCAACAGGGCCTAGGGATCGGGGTAGGCGGCATGGAACGAGTAGCGGTGCTCCCGTTCCCCCTCTGGGCCTGCGCCCTGGGCGTCCTACTAACCGAGACGTCCCCCGCCCCCGTCGATCATGGGGTTGTGGTGCCGGAATAGATCAGCGACGAGCGGTTTGTCACCCACCGCAACTCCATGATCGACGAGGCCGGGGGTGGGGGTCAGCGGGCGTCGACTTCGTTGATCTTCTCGGCGCCGAAGGTTTCCCGGAGCAGCCGTACCGCCTGCTCCTCGCTCGACTCCCGCGCGGTCTTCTCGTCGATGATCTCGTCCAACGGCTCGTCGCCCGGGTCGAACCCCTCGAAGGCCGGGGCCGCCGCCGGTGCCACGCCGCCGGGCCGGCCGGCCCGCGCCGGGCCGTCGAAGTCCGGGTCGTAGGGCGGCTCGCCGGCCCAATCGGCGTCCGCGACGGGCCGGGCTGCCGCTCCGGTACGCGCACCGCGCCCCGCCGCCGCCGCGCGAGCCGCGGCGATGGCGCTGCTCACCGGCGCACCACCGGCTGTCGCCGGCTGCCGGGCCGCCGGTGTCGGGTTACCCCGCCCGCCCGGCTTACCGCCACCGGCCGCTGACCCGGGACCGCCCGAACCGCCTGGTCCGGTGCCGTTCGCGCCGCCGCCGTTCGCGCCACCGCCGTTCGCGGCGCTCCCGTTACCGGCGCCGCCGTTTGCGGCGCTCCCGTTACCGGCGCTGCCGTTCGCGCCGGTCGACGTCGGCGCGGAGTGGGCGGTCGACTCGTTTCCGGCCGACGCGCCGCCGGGTCGGGCGGCCTCCGGCCAGTCCTCGTCATCCTTAGCCTCGGCGGCGGGAGCGCCGCCGCCGGGGCGGGCTGCCTCCGGCCAGTCGCCGTCGTCCGCCGTCGGGGCGGACGGCGCTGCGCCCTGCCGACCAGCACCGTGACCAGCGGAACCCGCACCGGCACCGCCACGCGAAGCCGAGCCGGCAGCGCCGGTCGAGTTCGCGGCGGTCGGCGAGGCGTTCGTCGGGCCGGCGGCGGTCGGGGCGTTGGGTCCCGCAGTCCCCGGCCCGGCGGCGTTCGCACTTGGCGCTGCATTCGCGCCTGACCCAGCGGTCGAGCCAGGTGCACCGTTCGCGCCGGGCGCGGTGCCGTAGCCAGGCGCCGCGCTCGAACTTGGCGCAGCGTTCGCACTTGGCGCAGCGCTCGAACTTGGCGCAGCGCTCGAACTTGGCGCAGCGCTCGACCCAGGCGCAGCGCTCGAACTTGGCGCGGCGTTCGAGCCAGGCGCGGCGTTCGAGCCAGGCGCGGCGTTCGAGCCAGGCGCGGGGTTCAAGCCTGGCGCGGGGTTCGTGCTTGGCGCGGGGTTCGTGCTTGGCCCGGCTGGCGGCGCGCTCGTCGGGGTCGCGGCGGCAGTCGGGGTCGCGGGGTTCGTCGTGGCGGCGGGCGTGTCCGACGTGGCTGGCGGCGCGGCGGGGCGCGCCGGTGCGGTCTGCTGCGTGCGAGGTGAGCCGGACAGCGACACGCCACCGCGCTCGCCGGCCACCTCGCACCGGATCTGCCAGCGCCCGCCCAACTCCTCGTAGAGCGCGTCGGTGAGCACCGCCGCGTGGTCGGCCATCATCTTGGCCAGCACTGTCGACTTCACCGTCAGCACCAGCATGTCGCCGTCGAGTTCGCGGACGACAGCGTCCCGCATCAGGGCGGCGATCCGCTTGTTGGTCCGGTTGACCTTGCCGACCACGTCGGGCCAGACGCGGCGGACCGCGACAGCGTCCAGCGCGGCGGCCGGCGCTCCCGGTCGGGGCGGCGCGGGCGTGGCCGGGTCGGGAAGCACCGCCGACGGCGGCACCACGCGACGCGGGGCCGGCCCGGCGGGCGAGACGGGTACGGCCTGGTCAGCGGTCGACGCGCCGGGGGACGCCGGGATCGGCGAGTCGGCAGCCGAGACGTACGAGGCCGGTGCACCGGAGGTCGGAGCGGGTGCCTCGGTGACCGAAGCAGCCGGGGCGGGGGCGTCCGCAACGCTCCGGGTGGGGGGCGCTGCCGGGTCGACCGCCCACGGCGGTGCGGAGGTAGGGGCGTTCGCGGGTGCCGGGGTGGCGGCAGCCGGGACCGGGGTGGCTGGCTGTGGGCGTACCCCTTGGTGGTTGGTCGGCGCGGAGCCGGCGGCGGCCGACGGCGCGTCGGTGGCACCCACTGTGAGCCGGCGTTCCATCCGCTCCAGGCGCTGGAGCAGGCCGCCGGTGGAGTCGTCCGCGCCGGGCAGCAGCATCCGGGCGCAGATCAGCTCCAGCAGCAGGCGAGGCGCTGTGGTGCCGCGCATCTCGACCAGCCCGTTGTGCACGATGTCGGCGCAGCGGGACAGCGTGGCCGAGCCGAGCTGCGAGGCCTGGGCTGCCATTCGCTCGATCTGGTCGGCCGGGCCGTCGATCAGACCCTTCGCGGCGGCGTCCGGCACCTGCTGGATCACGATCAGGTCGCGGAACCGTTCCAGCAGGTCGGAGGCGAATCGGCGCATGTCGTGCCCGGCCTCGGCGACCCGGTCGACGGTGGCGTACGCGGCCGCGCCGTCCCCGGCGGCCAGCGCGTCGCACATCTCGTCGATCAGCGCCGAGTCGGTGACCCCGAGCAGCGCGACGGCCCGGGCGTAGCTGACCCCCTCCGCGCCGGCGCCGGCGATGAGCTGGTCGAGCACCGAGAGGCTGTCTCGCATGCTGCCGCCACCGGCGCGAACCACCAGCGGAAAGACCGCCGGCTCGACGGCGACGCCCTCGGCCTGGGTGAGCTGCTCCAGGTACGGGCGGACCACCTTCGGCGGGAACAGCCGGAACGGGTAGTGGTGGGTCCGCGACCGGATCGTGCCGAGGACCTTCTCCGGCTCGGTGGTGGCGAAGATGAACTTGACGTACTCCGGGGGCTCCTCGACCAGCTTGAGCAGGGCGTTGAAGCCCTGGGTCGAGACCATGTGCGCCTCGTCGATGATGTAGATCTTGAAGCGGCTGCTGGCCGGCGCGAAGAAGGCGCGCTCGCGCAGCTCGCGGGCGTCGTCGACACCGCCGTGGCTGGCCGCGTCGATCTCGATCACGTCGATCGAGCCGGCACCGTCGGCGGCCAGCGAGCGGCAGGAGTCACACTTGCCGCACGGCTCGGGGGTGGGGCCCTGCTCACAGTTGAGCGAGCGGGCCATGATCCGGGCGCTGGTGGTCTTGCCGCAGCCACGGGGGCCGGAGAAGAGGTAGGCGTGGTTGAGCCGTCCGCTGCGCAGCGCCTGCGACAGCGGCTCGGTCACGTGCTCCTGACCGATGACCTCAGCGAAGGTACGCGGCCGGTACTTGCGGTAGAGCGCCAGCGTCACTCGTCCCGCCTCCTCTCGACCGAGCCATTCTGCGCCGGTCGGGCGCGGGTGACCACCCACCACCCCGGGGCGCCTGGGCCTTCGGCCTTGATCGACTCGGCTTCCTGGAAACCGCGGTGTCCGCATGGCCGGGACACCGCGACATCACGGATGTCGAGTGGATCAACCGGCCCACAGACAAAAAGGCCTCCCGTGCACCCGGCAGAGCTCGCTTATCCTTGCTGCCTTCCGGCCCTGGGGAGGTTCACGAGATACCGCCGCACGGGAGGTACCGCCCAGCCTACCCGACCGCCCGTCGATCTTCAGGGGGTGGTGGGGTGGCCCGGCCGACACGGGCCTGTATCCTGGCTCGCGGAGGATTCGCCTAGAGGCCTAGGGCGCACGCTTGGAAAGCGTGTTGGGTTTACACCCTCACGAGTTCGAATCTCGTATCCTCCGCTCACCTGAGCAGCACGAACGACAGGGCCGGCCCCAACGGGGACCGGCCCTGAATCGTTTGTGCGGTGGCGTCAGCCCACCACCTGGACGTGCTCCGCGCCGTGCAACTCGGCGTTGGACAGGTTGGCGTCGCCGAGGTTGGCCTCCTCGAATCGGACACCGATCAGACCCGCACGCTCGGCTCTGTGGTCTCATCGACGGCGTGACCGACGCGGTGTGGGAGTGGGACGAGACTTTGTACGCGGGCAGCGCCAGCCACTACCGCGTCGGCCGGATGCCCTATCCGCCCAGCCTCGCCGAGGCGATCGGCGCCGCGCTCGACCTCGACGGCACCGGGCGACTCCTCGACGTCGGCTGTGGACCCGGTTCGGTGACTCTGCTGCTCGCGCCCCTGTTCGAGGCGGCGGTGGGCGTCGACGCGGACCAGGACATGCTCGTCGAGGCCCAGCGCAGAGCAGACGAGGTCGGGGCCACCAACGTCGAGTGGCGGCACCTGCGCGCCGAGGCCCTGCCGGCCGACCTGGGTACGTTCCGGGTGGTCACGTTCGCCCAGTCGTTCCACTGGATGAATCGGCCGCTCGTGGTTGGTCGCGTCCGCGACATGCTCACGCCCGACGGGGCCTGGGTCCACGTCGGCGCCAACACGCACCAGGGCGTGACCGGGGACGACAGGCTGCCGTATCCCCGACCGCCCTGGCGGCAGATCGACGAGCTGGTGGCGAGCTACCTGGGACCGGTCCGCCGGGCCGGGCAGGGGTTGTTGCCGACGGGGACCCCCTCCGGTGAGGGGGAGATCATGCGAACGGCGGGCTTCACCGGCCCCACCCGGATCACCGTCGAACAGGGGATGGTCGTGGAACGCACCGTGGACGAGATCATCTCGGCGGTGTACTCGCTCTCCAGTGCGGCGCCACACCTGTTCGCCGACCGACTCCCGGCCTTCGAGGCGGACCTGCGTCAGCTCCTGACCACGGCGGCACGGGGCGACCGCTTCGCCGAACGGCGACGCGACATCGACGTGGCGATCTGGCGTCCCTGACGTTCGGTCAGGGACGGACGCGGGCCCAGGAGAGGAAGCGGTCGGTCAGCCGGGCCGGGTCGACGTCGGTGAGGTGTTCGCCGGCCTCCGTTTGCAGCGTCGCCAGGTAGACGGTCAACGCGAGCCGGTCGTGCCGGTATTCGCCGAGCAACCGCAGCTTCGCCGCCGAGCAGGGCCAGGCGATGCCGCACGCGGCACAGCGCCAGGTGGGTCGGGTCGGCAGGTGGTTCCGGTAGCGGCGGCGGGGCACTGGCGGATCTCCTTCGCGGTGGGCGGGGGTCGCCCCGCCTCCCCGTCGGGGGCGACCCCGGACTGACGCCGACCGCCGGGCTCCTGCGCCTCCACCGGCCGCGCCGTCTTCTGTGGACCACCCTCGGGTGAGTTACGAGACAGATACACCGCGTAGCTATATGGTTCACAGATATTCAGGACATCCGATGGAGGGGCCGTGAACGACGCGCTTCGGGTGGCGCTCAGCGACACCGGGCACACCACCGAATCCCTCGCCGAGACCGTCGGCGTCGACCCGAAGACCGTGGGGCGCTGGTTGACCGAGGACCGCATCCCGCACCCGCGCCACCGGCTGGCGGCAGCGGAGGCGCTACACAAGGACGTGTCGGACATCTGGCCGGACACTTCAAGACGTCGTGACCCCATTTGGTTTCGCCCATGGCAGGAGATCGAGCGCGAGGCGGCGTCGCTTCGCTGGTTCGAGTCGACAGTTCTGCCGGGGTTGCTCCAGACCGAGGCGTACGCCCGCGCGGTGCTGGGCGGCGCGGGCCTGATCCCCCGGGGTGAGATCGAGCGACATCTCACGGTCCGACTCGGCCGGCAGGGCATCCTCAGGCGGGACGACCCGCCGCAGTTCACGGCGGTCGTCGACGAGGCGGTCATCCGCCGTCCGGTGGGCGGCCTCTCAACGATGCGCGAGCAACTGTTGGCCGTGGCGGCGGCGTGCGCCGAGCCGCACATCCGGGTGCACGTCGTGCCCAGCACTGTCGGCGCCTATGCCGGCCTCAACGGGCCTTTCGTGATCGCGCACAGCCACGACCACCGGATCGCCGGCTACCTGGACAACCAACTTCAGGGACAAGTGGCTAGCGACCCCGAGGACATCGCCGCCATGATGGCGGCATGGGAGAACGTGCGCGGCGAGGCGTTGTCCCACTGGCAGTCGGTCGCACTTATCCAGGAAGTGGCGGAGTCATGGAGCTGAACGGCGCCCGGTGGCGCAAGAGCAGCCGCAGCAGCGGCAACGGGGGCGCCTGCGTCGAGGTCGCCGACAACCTTCCCGGTGTCATCGGCGTACGGGATTCAAAGGACCCGACCGGCCCGGCGCTCGCCTTCGCGCCCACGGCCTGGCGCGCGTTCGTCAGCCAGCTCTCCCGGCGGGCCTGAACAGGCCCGACCACCCGTCGCCCCTCCGGCCGGGACTCGCGCAAACGCCCGGCCGGTCCAACAACAGACCGACCGGGCGTTGCCGAGCACCACTCAGAAAATCGTGCCACCACTCTGCGGCCCAGCGATCCGGAGACCGTAACGCTGGGGCCAGACGATCTCCGTCCGGTCGGACAGACCGCTCCACGTCTTGTTCTGCGGCACCAGCCCGCCGGCGGAGCCGTAGAACGGATTGATGACCCCGGACGGATATCCGGCGAGGTCACCCTTCACCTCTTCACCGATGGACGCCACGACGGCGTCGAGCCCGCTGGCGCGGCTGAGGTTCAGCAGGGCAATGGCGGTACCGAACCTGTCGCCGTTCTCGGACCCGTCCGGGACGGCCGAGTGGTTCTGGTCGAACGCCTGTGCACCGGCCCCCGTCAGCCCTGCGGCGGAGCCCTTGAGCAGGGTGATCATGCCGGCGTCGACCCGCGAGCCGACGTCCTCGCCGGGGGTACCGACCAGCACGTCCGCCTTGCCGTCACCGGTCACGTCGCCGACCGCCAGCACGCCGCCGAAACGGTCGTCGTCCTCGGGGTTGTCCGGCACGCCGGCCGTACGCTGGGTGATGATCTGCACCGCGCTGCTGGACAGGCCGCCGGAGCGGCCGGCGAAGGCCGCGATGAGACCACCGTTGATGTGCGGAGTCTGCGCGCCGGGGGCGCCGACGACCACCTCGCCCAGCCCGTCGCCGTTCAGGTCGCCGATTGCGAGCGCGTCACCCAGGTACCAGGCGACGGTGTTGGTGCCATCGGTGGGTTCGATCGCCGCACCGGTGACCGAGGTGGCACCGGTGGATGACACACCACTCGCCGAGCCCCACATCAGGGTGACCATGCCGGTGCCGCCCCAGCTCGCGCCGTCATTTTCCCGAGGGGCGCCGATGACCAGATCCTGGTATTGGTTGTTGTCGACCTTCCCGATCGCGAGCGTGAAGCCGAACTGGTCGTTGGTCTCAGCCCCTCCGGGCACCGCGGCCTGGTCCTGCTGAAGGTGCTGGGCCCCGGTCGCCGTGAGGCCGGCCGGCGCACCGAAGAGGACGGTGACCGCGCCGGCGATCGCCTTGCTTCCGATCGACTCTCCCCAGGCGCCGATGGCGAGATCGTCTCGGCCGTCCCCGTTGATGTCACCCGCCGCGAGCGAGCCACCGAACTGGTCGAATTCCTCCGGGCTATCCGGAACACCCGGCGAGTCCTGGTTGAAGTGGATTGCCGAGTTAACCACCAGGCCGTTGTAGCTGCCCGGAATGACCCAGACCCCGCCGGCCTGTGTCTTGTTCCGGGGGTCCGGCTCGCCAGGGCTGCCGATTGCCAGGTCGTCGTAGCGGTCGCCGTTGAAGTCCCCCGCCACGAGAGTCGTGCCGAAGGCGACGGCGCCGCCGTCCCCCGGAATGACACCCAAGAGGTAGTCGACTTTTGCGGCCGAGGAGTACCGCACTGTGACCACACCAGCCGGGACCAGCGGCAAGTTGTATTCGAACGGGTCGCCGGTGACGGCGATGTCGTCGATGCCGTCGCCGTCGAAGTCGGATTGGCCGACACCTGTGCCCCGCAGCCGGGGCGTCGCCTTCGGAAAGGACACCTCGTGGTGCTGGAGAACGACGCCGTCCCGGGTGATGGTCCGGACGCCTTCCGCCGCCTTTGCGGGGGCACTGATTGCCAGGCTGGCCAGAACAGTTGGGAGAACTAGAA
The DNA here is from genome assembly GCF_046549335.1 of Micromonospora sp. 050-3. NCBI lineage: Bacteria > Bacillati > Actinomycetota > Actinomycetes > Micromonosporales > Micromonosporaceae > Micromonospora > Micromonospora sp. 050-3. The sequence continues at coordinate 44,532 of NZ_JAJPVX010000005.1, read as the reverse complement.
AAGATGCGCTTCGCTGCATAGATACCCCGTTTCGATGGGTGCCTGGACACCATAGGCAGCCGACTCGATCTTCAAAATAAGACGAACGGGCAGTGCGGGTGACGGACCATCGGTAGTGGGCAACTGAGCGCGGACGGCGGGTACCGTCCGGAGGCGACCGGCGGGCCTGGAACCGTCGTACACATGTTCTATCCACAGGCTGTGGACGGCGGAGGGCTCGATGGCTTACCAGCTCAGCGCGGTGGTCGCGGACGTTGAGCTGCTTCGTGAGCAGACCGCCGAGCTGGATCACGCCGTCCTCGGCGAGCTGCGCCAGGACTTCGCGTTGCTGCCGGTCACTCCGCAGTTGGTGATCGAACTGACCGGGTCGTTGCCGGATTTCGCGACGGACGACCGCAGCGCCGCGCGCCCGTTCGGCCTGGTGTTGTCGGCAGCACTGGTCGAGGTGCTGACCCGCTGGTCACAGTCGGGGCCGGTGGCCTATGTGGAGGCGGAGTTCGGCGGTGGCGTCGGCTACCAGTCGGCAGCGGTGTGGTTGGGCGGGGCGCTGTCCTGGGGCCCGCGCTTCGACGGCGAGTTGGGCGCGCCGCGCGAGCAGTGGCCGATCAACGGTGCGCTGAGTCAGCTCGGCGTAGAGCCCGGCACCTGGATCGACAGGTTCGCCGAACTGGGGTTGCACCTGGAGCGGAGCACCGAGGGTTGGCTGGCGCACGGGCGGCGTCGACTCAGCGCCGACTACTGGGACGAGCTGGTCGAGCAGTGGGAAAACCAGTAATCCTGCGATCGGCAGCAACCTGAACGCTCCCGATCCGTTGGGGACTGGGGGATTCCATGAAATTGCGACAATTTGCGTTTATCGCCACGCTCTTGACGGCTGCCTCGATCGCGGGCAGCGGTGTACCGCCAACCGGGTCGATTCCGAACGGCCTGCCCGCCGGCAGCGTGGAGATCGTCGACCTGAACGGCCTGCGAAACATCGAGTTCGGCGTCACCGAGGACGAGCTGACCCGACGCGGCATCCTGCGTACCAGCCTGGACGCCTGCGGGCCGATGCTCGCCGGCCACGACACGGTCAGCCCGGTCTTCGTGGAGGACAAACTCGTGCTGCTCTGGGTCGGGGACCCGATGCGGACACCGGAGGGCATAACGGCAGGCTCGCCCGTCGACCAGGTCTGGGACCGCTACCCGGAGGTCAGTCGGCTACGCGCTCCACAGGGGACGCACCGCCTCGACGGGTTACTCGCCCGCAGCGGCGACCGCGCGTACCTGTTCCTGCACGACGGACGCACGGTCCGAAAAACCATCGCCGGGTACGCGGACTGGGCCCGCCGCCTCTTCGACGAGGGTGCGGGCCCATGCTGACCGGCGTGGACTGATCAGGACGACGTACGGCTGACGCAGTCGAGGTCTCTGGCCGGCAACTGTCCGTCGGCGAGGTAGGCGACGACCGCATCGTCGACGCAGACGTTGCCGTAGTTGCCGAAGACACCGTGAATCCGAGCGTCGTGCAGGGTGATCAGCCGGGAGCCGGTGAGCGCCCGGTGCATGGCCTGACCATGACGGTAGATCGTGCGAGTGTCCCCCGTGGACTGCACGATCAGTGCCGGCACGGAGTTCTGCACGACTGTCGGTCGCTCCCGGGGATGCTGAGGCCAGAACGCACACGGGCTGATCGCCCTGGTCAACTCCCCGAAACGGAGTTCAGCGGTCTGATGCTGCCGGATATCGCGCCAGTAGTGCCCGGCATCACGGCGTACCGGTACGTCCCCGCAGAGGATCGCGGCCTGCACGCTGCCGGTTGCCGACTCGGCACCGGTCAACAGAAACGACAGAGTGTCCGCCAGAGACGCGGTCGGCGTCGCGGAGCCCGACACCACTGCCTGCCAAAGCACCCGAACCGTGTCCGCGAGGTCGGCCTGGGTTTCGTCCCGATCGTCGCTGAGCCGATTGAGCAGCAGGTACGGGACCGTCTGCCGGTCCACCTGGTAGCCACCCACAGGTAGCGGGCGGCGGGTCGCGGAGGCGAGGATCCCGTCAACCACGGCCAGCACCTGCTGACCGTTGCGGCCCAGGCCGTATCGCTCGTGGTGGCGGGCCGTCCAGTCCGCCCAGTCGCGCAGTGCCACCTCGTTGGCGGGCCCGGCCTCACGCAGCACCCTCGCGCCGTAGCTGGCGGGGTCGACAGCGCTGTCCAGGACGATCCGATCGGCGCGCTCCGGGAACATCTGGGTGTAGACCGCGCCCAGATAGGTGCCGTAGGAGTAGCCCAGGTAGGAGAGTTTCTGCTCGCCGAGCGCGGCCCGGAGCAGATCCATGTCGCGGGCCGTGTTCCGGGTGGTGATGTGCGGCAGCAGGTCGGCGTGCCGGCGGGCACATCGGGAGGCCAGGTCCCGTTCGAACGCGGTCAGCCGGTCGAACGTGGCGCGGTCCGGTCCGGCGGAGCGAGTCCAGGTGCCCGTTGGCCAGCCGCAGTCCAGCGGGGTGCTGCGACCGACGAACCGAGGGTCCAGCCCGATGAGGTCGAACCTCGCCCCGACCTCACCCAGCCACTGTCGGATCGGCAGAACGTCCGACCTCCCTGGCGCACCGGGACCGCCGGTGTTGAGCAGCAGGACGCCGAGCCGGTGCGCGGTGTCGGTCGCCGGCAGCCGGGACAGTGCCAGAGTGATCGTGCGGCCGTCCGGGCGGGCGTGATCCAGCGGGACGGCCAGCTCGGTGCAGGACGCGCCGGCCTGGTCCAGCTCGGCACCAGCCGGGTCGGCCGAGCCCCGCTGGCAGGTGTGCCAGTCGAGCCGTTGCCGTTGGGGATCGGCCAGGTCGTCGGCTGCGGCGGCCGGCACCGGCCCGCCGGCAGTGGCGGTGATCGCCAGCACGGTCAGCGCGGCCACCATTCTCAGCGCCGTCGCGGTCCATCTGCTCCAGGTCATCGTCATCTCCTCGGTTGGATAATCGGCCCGGCGGCGGGTCACCGGGCCTCACACAAGGCGGTGTGCAGGGTCGTGGACAGCGCCTGCCAGCTCTCGTACGACGCCGGCTCGTCGTTCACCACCAACTGCGCCCGGCGACCGTCGGCGGTGACCCCGCCCACTGTGCGAAAGCCCGGCGTCGTGCCACCGTGGCCCCAGTACAGGGCCCCGCCGCAGCCGGCCAACGGCGTCGAGATGATCCCGAGCCCGTATCGGGCGTCGGGCCACAGCCGGTCCGGATCGGTCGGCACGGTGTGGGTCATCTCGGCGAGGCGGACCGGGTCCAGCAGTCGACCGCCGAGCAGCGCGGCGAAGAACCGGTTCTGGTCGGCGAGGGTCGAGACCAGCGCTCCACCAGCCCCGCCGTACGACATGTCGAACTCGGTGACGTCGCGCCGCCGCTCGACGCCGGCCAAGGCGTAGCCGCGCGGATGGGGGCCCCGGATCCGCACCGAGTCGCCCGGCCAGTAGGTATCGCGCAGGCGCAACGGCCCGATGATCCGCCGGGTGATCTCCACGCTGATGTCGCGGCCGGTGACCTGCTCGACGATCAGGCCGGCGAGGACGTAGTTGGTGGTCGAGTAGTGCCAACTGGTGGCTGGTGGCGGCTGGGCCAGCGCCATCGCGATCAGCTCCGCTGGCGCGAAGTGCCGATACCGCCAACGATCCACCCGGTCCCAGTCGAGCGCGTCGACGTGGTCGGGCAGGCCGCTGGTGTGCCGCAGCAGATCGCGGACGGTGATTCGTCGGCCGTCGTACCCGTTGCCACGGACCCGGCCTGGCAGGTACCTCTCGATCGCAGCGTCCAGGACGAGCTGGCCCTCCGCGACGAGTTGCAGCACCACCGTCGCGGTGAACGCCTTCGTCGAACTGCCGATCCGGATTCGTTCGTCGACCCGCATCGGCCGGCCCGTTCGCAGGTCGGCCCGGCCGCTGGCAGCAGACCACCGGCCGCACCCGGGTCCGCTCACCTCGATGGCCGCGCCGACCAACCGGTGGGTCCCGGTCAGCTCGTGCAGCGCGGCGGTCGTCGCCGGTCGGTCGGCGCACGCCGGCCCCGGTTGACGGGCCGCAGCTGGTGCTCCCGCGCCGGCAAGGGTGAGCAGGACAACTCCGGCGAGCACGCCGAATGTGTGCCGTCGTCGTGTCGGTCTTCTCATGTCGTCGACGCTAGGGACGGCCAGGCGGGGCCACGAGGGAGCAGAGACCCGGATCAATGGTGTAGCTGGCTACACTGCCCCGTCCGCCCCCGTCGGCGGAGAATGTGACGATGCGGCGGGCCTGGTTCGCGACGACGTACCTGGTGACCGGCGGGGCCACTGCGGTGGCGTCGGCGGTCGCGATCGGCGCGCTCGCCGGGGCACTCGGCTTGAGCATCGTCCTGGTCGGCATCGCGCTGCTGCCGCCAGCCGTGCGTGTCCTCCGGTCGATCGCTCGCCTGGAGCGGCGCCGCGCCGACCGGTTGCTGGGCCTGGCGATTCCGGCCGAGTCCCAGGTGCTGTGCGCCAGTCAGGCAGCGTGGCTACGCGCCTCCGCAGGCGATCCGGCCACCTACCGAAGTGCGCTCTGGCTGACGGTGCACGCCATCGCCGGTGTGCCGCTGGCTGCCGGTGTGCTGCTGCTCTGGCTACTCGCGCTGGGCGGGGTGATCGTGCCGCTGATGTGGTGGGCCGTGCCGGTCGAGGCGCCGCTCACCTTTGTCGTGCCGATCCGGAGCTGGGCCCAGGCACTGCTGGTGCCGCCCCTGCTCGGGCTCGCCGCGCTGGCACTTCTCCGGTGGGCTGTTCCGGCCTGCGCCGTCGCGTACGCCCAGGCGGCGCGACTGTCGTTCGCGCCGTCGTCGCGGAGCCGGTTGGAGCGGCGGGTCACCGAGCTCACCGCCACCCGGGCCGGCGCGCTCGACGCCCACGCGGCGGAGCTGCGGCGGATCGAGCGCGACCTGCACGACGGCACCCAGGCCCGGTTGGTGGCGATCGCCATTCAGCTCGGCGTCGCGCAACGTCAACGGGCAGCCGACCCGGCGCTGGCGGACCAGCTGATCGAGCGGGCACGGACGAGCGTCGAGGCAGCGCTGACCGAGCTGCGCGCCGTAGTGCGGGGCATCTACCCACCGATTCTGGCTGATCGAGGGCTGCCGGGCGCGGTGCACGCGCTCGCCGCCGACTGTCCGGTGCCGCTCACGGTCCGGGTCACCCCGCTGCGACGACTACCGGCGGCGTTGGAGAGCGCCGCCTACTTCGTCGTGGCGGAAGCGCTGGCCAACATCACTCGGCACAGCAGGGCGACCGGGGGTGACCTGCGGGTGGAGCACCAGGCGGGTCAGCTGGTGGTGAACGTGACCGACGACGGCATCGGCGGCGCACAGTCGGCGACCGGCACCGGCCTGACCGGCATCCGGCGCCGGGTCGCGGCACTGGACGGCACTGTCGAGCTGAGCAGCCCGATCGGCGGGCCGACAGTGCTACGGGTGGAGTTGCCGTGCGCGTCCTGATCGCCGAAGACAACGTCCTGCTCCAGGAAGGGCTCAATCTGCTGCTCAGCACCGCCGGCTTCGAGGTGACGGCAGCGGTGGACACACCTGACGACATCATCGCGGCAATCGACCGGCAGCGGCCCGACGTCGCCATCATGGACATCCGACTGCCGCCGACGTTCCGCGACGAGGGGTTGCGCACCGCGTTGGCCGCGCGCCGGTTACACCCCGGGCTGCCGGTGCTGCTGCTGTCCCAGTACGTCGAGCGCGCCTACGCGACCGAGCTGCTCGTCGACGGGCAGGGCGGCGTCGGCTACCTGCTCAAGGACCGGGTGTCCCGGGTCGAGGAGTTCCTTGACGCGCTACGTCGGGTCGCCGCCGGAGGCACCGTGCTGGACCCGCAGGTCGTGGCCCAGCTCGTCACCGCCCGGCGCAACCCGCTCACCGATCTCACCGCACGGGAACGCGAGGTGCTCGCGCTGATGGCCGGAGGCAGCACCAACACGGGCATCGCCGCCCAGCTCGTGATCACCGAGCGCGCGGTGAGCAAGCACATCGGGAACATCTTCACCAAGCTCGACCTGCCACCCGACGGCGACGTGCATCGCCGGGTCGCCGCCGTGCTCACCTTCCTCAAAGATCCGGGCCGGTGAGCGGGCCGGGTCCCCCGGAGGCGGCCCACTCGTCGCGCCCGTGACGGCATCAGCGGCGGAGCGACCGCCAGAAGTCGTACGAGTGGGCCGCCGCGAAGTCCGTCCTGCCCGATCCGCCGCCGCCGGCGAACACCCGCACGTACGGGCCGTCAGGGTGGAGTCGAGGCCAGCCCGCCCGACCCGTCCGGGCGAAGTCGGTCCAGGACCTGACCATCGCGTCGGAGAGCCGCCGCTGGGTCGGCGTCAACGCCTCGGCGTAGTCGACTGTGAACAGGTACGGCAGCTCGGCGCAGTGGTACGCGCCGGTGGCGAACGTCGGTTCGGGTCCCTCGGTGAAGAACGGCGCGTCCTCGTCGGCGAACTCGTACGCGAACGTCGGCACCCGCCGCGCGATTGCCAACGCGGCGGAGTAGACCGGCTCGGCGTAGTCGTGATCGGTCAGCACGGCGCCCAACGTCGCGCTGGCGGGATGTGCGGGGTCGCGCGGATAGCGGGCCAGCACCTCGGCCGCGTGGTCACCGAACATGGCGCGCACCTGATCGCGGTACTGGTCGTCGGTGAGCGGGCACGACTCCGGCTCCTGGTCGGGCTTGGGCGGCTCCGGGCAGTTGAGCCCGAACCGTTCCATCCCCCACACCACGAGCCGGGACTCGTCCCGGTTCATCCCGGTCAACACCGGCACCGGATGCAGCTTCCCGGTGGTCAGCGCGTCCGCCGGGTCCACCGGTAGCGTGCGGCCGTCGACGACCGGGCCCAGGTCGACCCCCGCGCCGGGGTAGCCGACCGTCTCGATCAGCCGGGCGGGGGTACGTCCGCGCAGGCAGGCGGCGACCACGGCCGGGTCGGTGCAGCCGATCCTCCGGGCGAACTCCTCGGCCGCAGCGATGGCCTCGGCCCGGGTCTGGACCGGGTTGGCGCACGAGTTGCTTTGCATGATCGCCCGGTGGAACAGGCCAGCGGAGCCCGGCGCGGCGAGCTGCGCGCAGACGCTGGTCGCCCCGGCGGACTGGCCGAACACCGTGACGTTGCCCGGGTCGCCGCCGAAGGCCGCCGCGTTGCGCCGCACCCAGCGCAGCGCGGCCTGCTGGTCCTGCAACCCGAAGTTGCCGGTGATCCCGTCCCGACCGGCCAGCGCCGGATGCGCCAGGAAGCCGAGCGCACCGAGCCGGTAGTTCACCGTGACGACGATGACGTCACCACCCGCGGCCAGCCGCTGCCCGCCGTAGCCGTCGCCGCTGCCGAACCGGAAATCCCCGCCGTGCAACCAGACCATCACCGGTCGAGGCGTTCGTGCGGCAGAGCGCGGGGTGGTGACATTCAGGTAGAGGCAGTCCTCGGACTCGGAGGGTGCGTCCATCGGCAGCCCTTGCAGCTGCGCGCAGGCGGCACCGGGCCGGCTCGCGTCGCGTACTCCGGTCCACGTCGAACCGGGCTGCGGTGGGGCCCAGCGCAGCGCGCCCAGCGGCGGGCTTGCGTACGGAATGCCCTGGAACGAGAGGTGGTCGGCCGCAACGGTCCCCCGCACCGCACCCTGGTCGGTCCGGACGACGGCCGCGCTCCGGCGGTCGTCGTTGGCCGCGGCCGGACCAACGGCCATCGCCGAGCCGACGAGGACGACAGCGCCCACAGTGGCGGCCCATTGGGGGTACGGAACTTTTCTCATGCTCTCCCCATTTCGTCGAGCCGGTACGGCGTACGCACCGGGCTGCGCCGAGCATGTCGAGCTGGCAACCGTCGGGCCAGGGAGCTCTAGTACGCCGTGGCAGGAAGGGCGCGACCATCGACGGGCGACCTGCCGGTGCTCTAGTGCGCTACGGTCACCGCGAGGCCGACGGGAGGCGACCGTGGCGGAGATCGACGAGACCGCTCCCCCTTATCTGCGCATCGTCGGGGAGTTGCGACGGCGCATCGTGGCAGGCGAGTTGGGCCCCGGCGACCGGGTGCCGTCCACCCGGCAGATCGTCCGGGAGTGGGGCGTTGCCATGGCGACCGCCAGCCGGGCGCTCACCGTGCTTCGGCAGGAGAACCTGGTCCGGACGGTGCCGGGTGTGGGCATGGTGGTGACCGGCGCGACGCCGACCACGCCGAGTCGGGGTGCCCCGTCCGCAGGTCGGCGGCTGCCCGTACAGGGTTTGGCCCGCGACCAGGTGGTGCGGACCGCCATGACGATCGCCGACGCCGAGGGGTTACCGGGGCTGAGCATGCGGCGCATTGCGATGGAGTTGGACGTCCCCACCATGTCGCTGTACCGGCAGGTTCGGGGCAAGGATCAGCTTCTCGTACTGATGGCGGACGCGGCCTTCGCCGCGTATCGACTGCCGCGCACGTTTCCGCCCGGGTGGCGAGCCCAACTGGAGTTGCTCAGTCGACTTCAGTGGTCGATCTACCGGCGGCATCCGTGGCTGGCGCAGGTCATCTCGCTGACCCGCCCGCTGATGGCACCGCACGCCGTCGCGCACACCGAGTGGGCGCTGCGCGCCCTCGCCCGGCACGGCCTGGATCAGCACACCCAGCTCCATCTGGTGGCCGCGCTGGCCAACCATGTCCGAGGCACCGCCATCAATTTGGAGCGTGAGATTGAAGCGGAGCAGGACACCGGGCTGACCGACGACGAGTGGATGGCGGCCCAGGCCGAAGTGTTCGGTGGGTTGCTCGCTGCGGGCGAGTTTCCGCATCTGGCCCGACTCAGTCGCACAGCTGTCGACCTCAATGTCGAGAGTCTCTTCGAATTCGGCCTGCAACGTCTGCTCGACGGCATGGAGCAGCTACTCGGACAATGACCGATTAAATCATTTTTGTACCCGTTTATGGCACTATGGGTCGCTGAAGGGCTACCGCCCGTCGAGCTTCCCGAGGAGACCATGGCGATGCTTGCCCACACTGGCCCATCTCGAAAGACCACTGGGATGACCCGGGTAGCCACCGCCCTGACCCTGTTCACTGCGGCCACTGTCCTGGCCGTCCTGACTGGACCACGCAGTGCGAGCGCCGCCGAGCTGCCGGTGCCACTCGGCACGGCCGCCAACTTCGCTGTCCTCGCCGGCACGACGGTCACCAACACCGGGCTCAGCGTGGTCACCGGCGACCTGGGCGTGAGCCCGGGCACCGCCGTGACCGGATTTCCTCCGGGTCAACTGAACGGCGCGATTCACTCCAACGACGGCCCTGCCGTGCAAGCCAAGAGTGATCTCGCCATCGCCTACAACGACGCCGTCTCGCGGACGACCACGGGCATCGTCTCGGATCAACTCGGCGGCACCACCAAGACGACCGGCGTGTACGAATCCGTCGCGGGCACGTTCGACATCACCGGAGACCTGACCCTCGACGCGCAGGGTGACCCGAACGCGGTCTTCATCTTCAAGACCACCACCACTCTCATCACCGGCGCATCGAGCATGGTGGACCTGATCAACGGCGCCCAGTCATGCAACGTCTTCTGGCAGGTGGGAAGCTCTGCCACGCTGGGCGCTAACTCCACACTTCGCGGCAACCTCCTCGCCTTCACCTCGATCACCGTCGGCGCCGCGCTCGAGGTCGACGGCCGAACGATGGCGATCAACGGCGCGGTCACCATGGACACGTCCACGATCACCAGATCGACCTGCGCGGTGCCGGGCGAGTTGTCGATCAGCGCGCCGGAGACGGCCGATCTGGGCAGCGCCGGCCTGGGCGGAGCAGTGTCGGGCAATCTGGGACCGGTCACGGTGACGGATGAGCGCCTCCTGTCGGAGCCGACCTGGACCGCGACCGTCGTCGCGACGAACTTCGTCACCAGCGGCGTCCCGGTTCACACGATTCCCAACACCAACGCCTCCTACTGGTCGGGCCCGGCCACCGCAACCAGCGGCATCGGTACCTTCACCTCAGGCCAACCCACTTCGGCAGACGCAGAGATCATTAATGTCGAACGCACGGCGTTCACCCTGACCGACGGTGTCGGCAACAACTCGGCCACCTGGGATCCCGTCGTCTCGGTCCAGATCCCCCTGACGGCCGTCGCGGGCGTCTACACCGGAACGATCACGTTCTCGGTCGCCTGAAGGCTGCCGCCGGCGGTTGCAGGCGGCGCTGCTCGAACGGGCGACCGTTCAGAGCGTCTGAGTGGCCGACTCCGGCAGTCGCGCCCCGGACGCGGCGGCGAAACCGGCGAGCGCGATCTCCGCGGCCTGTCGTAGGTCTTCCCTGCTGACGCCGGCGGCGGCATGCACCGCCTGCCCCTCGGTCACGATCATGATGAAGCGGGCGAGCGCGACCGGATCGGCCTGCGCGGGTAGGTCACCCTCGGCGACGGCGCGGGCGAGCCGGTCGGCGAGTGCGCCTTCACCGCCCAGGCGGCTGGCGGCGAGGAACCCGGCGATCGGCGCGTTCTCGGTGGAGCAGCTGGTGCCGCCCTGGATCGACAGGCAACCGGCCGGCCGGTCGGTCCGGGTCACGGCGACCACGTTCTCGCGCAGCAGGGTGGCGACCACCTCGTACGCGGTCGGTTGGGCGAAGGCGTCCCGCGCGTACCCCATGTCCTTTTCGGCGTAGCGGGCCACGGCCTTGCGGAACAGCTCCTCCTTGCCGCCGAAGGCGGCGTAGAGGCTGGGCTTGTTGATCCCCATCGCCTCGGTGAGGTCGGTCACCGAGGCGCCTTCGTACCCCTGACGCCAGAACACCTCGACGGCGCGCTCCAGCGCCTCGTCGGCGTCGAAGCCCCGTGGTCGCCCTCGCTGCGGCACAGCCCACCACCCTTCTGCGCCCATCCTACCGGCAGCGAAAACCGATCGGTACAGAAATTTGCGGACCCGGCCGATGGTTGCTACGGTCGGATACGTACCGCTCGGTACAAAATGATTGAGGCCCGGCCGGCCGCACACGACCACACCCCAACAGAGGAGATCCATCGTGGGACAGCTCGACGGCAAGACCGCTCTCGTCACCGGGGGTACCACGGGCATCGGCCTGGCCACCGCCCGCCGCTTCGCGGCCGAAGGCGCGTACGTCTTCGTCACCGGCCGTCGCAAGGGCCCGGTGGACGAGGCCGTGGCCAGCATCGGCGCCAACGTCACCGGCATCGCCAGCGATGTCAGCAAGCTCGACGACCTGGACCGGGTCATGCGAGCGATCGAGGAGCGGGGCGCTGGGCTGGACGTGGTGTTCGCCAACGCCGGCGGTGGTGAGTTCCGTTCGCTCGACTCGATCACTGTCGAGCACGTGGCCAACACCTTCGACACCAACATCTACGGCACCATCTTCACAGTGCAGAAGGCTCTGCCCCTGCTCAACGAGGGCGCGTCGATCGTGCTCACCGGCTCGACCGCCGCCAGCAACGGCACCCCGGCGTTCAGCGTCTACGCCGCGTCCAAGGCGGCCATCCGCTCGTTCGGCCGCACCTGGGCCGCCGAGCTGATTGGCCGAAAGATCCGGGTGAACACCCTGGTGCCCGGCTCGACCGAAACCCCCGGGCTCGCCGGCCTCGCGCCCAGCCCCGCGGAGGCCCCCGGGTTGCTCCAGGCCATCGCCTCGGGCGTGCCCATGCAGCGCATGGCGCACCCGGACGAGATCGCCAACGCCGCGCTCTTCCTCGCCTCCGACCAGAGCAGCTTCATGACCGGTGGCGAGTTGTTCGTCGACGGTGGCGAGCAGCAGCTCTGACGCGAAAACGCCCGGTCGATCCTCGCGGATCGACCGGGCGTTTCTGCATTTCAGAGCGGTGGCGGAGGGATTTGAACCCTCGGAGGGCGTTAACCCTCACACGCTTTCGAGGCGTGCTCCTTAGGCCGCTCGGACACGCCACCGCCGACGAGGGTACAGGACCGCCGGTTCCGACGCCGAACCGGTATCGCCCGGGCCGGCCTGGCAGGATCTTTGCCATGAGTACGCACATCGGCGCGAAGCCGGGCGAGATCGCCGAGCGGGTCCTGATGCCGGGTGACCCCCTGCGGGCCAAGTGGATCGCGGAGACCTACCTCGAGGGCGCTACCTGCTACTCGACGGTTCGGGGCATGCTGGGCTTCACCGGCCGCTGGAACGGCGTCGAGGTTTCCGTCCAGGGCTCCGGCATGGGCATGCCGTCGGCCTCCATCTACGCCCACGAGTTGATCAACGAGTACGGCGTGAAGACGCTGATCCGGGTCGGCTCCTGTGGTGCCCTCAGCACGGACCTGCAACTGCGGGACGTGGTGGCGGCGATCGGGTCGTCCACCGACTCGAACATGAACCGGATGCGGTTCGACGGGCTGATCGACTACGCCCCGGTGGCCGACTTCGGGCTGCTGCGTACGTCGGTCGAAGCGGCCGAGCGGCGCGGCATCACCATGCACGTCGGGCCGATCCTGGCGGCGGACGCCTTCTACACCGACCGGCCGGACCTCTACGACACCCTCGCCGACTACGGCGTGCTGGCGGTGGAGATGGAGTCGGCGGCGCTCTACACGATCGCCGCCCGGTTCAAGGCCCGCGCGCTGACCGTGTTGACCGTCAGCGACCACATCAAGACCGGTGAGAAGACCACCTCGGAGGAGCGCGAGCAGACCTTCAGCCAGATGGTCGAGATCGCCCTCGACACGATCATCGCCTGAGCCGTCTGACCGGGCGGGCAACACCGCGGAGAGCGTGATGACTGTGGGGCATCAAGATGCCGCACAGTCATCACGCTCTTTCGCGTCCGACCCGCCCGACCCGTCCGCCCGCAAGAGGCCGCAGAAGTCAGACGACTGCCAGGGCCTCGGTCGGCGCGAGGCGGGCGGCGCGCACCGCCGGGTAGAGGCCGGCGAAGCCGCCGATGACCACTGTCGCGCCCACCCCGCCGAGCATCGCCCAGGCCGGCACCACTGTCGGCCAGTCCTGCGACAGCGCGTAGCCCGAGGTGACCAGGATGCCCAGCACCACCCCACCGATCCCGCCCAGCGCGGAGAGCAGTAGCGACTCGGTGAGGAACTGGGCCCGTACCTGACCGCGGGTGGCGCCGAGGGACCGGCGCAGGCCGATCTCGGCTCGGCGTTCCAGCACCGAGATCACCATGGTGTTCGCCACACCGACCCCACCGACCAGCAGGGCGACCGCGCCCAGGCCCAGCAGCAGGCCGGTGAACGCGTCGTCGGTCGCCTGGGCGGCGGCCAGCGCGTCCGAGGGCCGGGACACCTCGACCTCGTTCGGCGCCTCCGGGTTGGTGGTCGCGCCGAGCACCGACCGGACCGCCTCGACCTGTGACTCCTGTGCCCGGGTGTAGACGGTTGTCGGGTGACCGTCGAAGCCCAGGTATTCGGCCGCCGCCGCCCAGCCGATCAACGCCGACGTGTCCAGCTCCGGGGCGAGCGGTGCGGCGGCGAGGGTGCCGACCACTGTGAACGGCCGCCCACCCAGCCACACCTGCACCTGCGGGTCCGCCGAGGTGATCCCGAGCCGCTGCGCGGCGGTGGCGCCGAGCACGACCGCCGGGTAGCGGGCGGTCGCCTCGTTGAGCCAGGTGCCGGTGGTCACCTCGGCTCCCACGGTGCCAAGTAGGTCAAGTCGGGCCGCCCGGGTGGCGATGCCACCGGTCTCCGCCGCCGGAATCCGATCCGAGCGGTACACCTTGGCGTCGGGCACCTGCCCGGTCGCGGACACCTCGGTCACCGGGCCGATCCGCCCGATCATCGCTGTCGACTCCTCGGGCAGTTGCGCGTCAGCGCCGAACAGGGTGCTGCCCGGCTCGACGGTGAGCAGGTTGGTGCCGAGCGCGTCGAGCGCCCGGTCCAGCTCGGCCCGGGACGACGAGGAGATGCCGACCACCGCGATCATCGCGGCGATGCCGATCGCGATGCCCAACGCGGAGAGGAACGCCCGCAGCGGACGGGTCCGCAGCCCCACCCCACCGACGCGCAGGACGTCCGCCGGCCGCAGTCGGGCCGGGGTCAGCGTCGCCATCAGCCGACCCCGCCCGACGCGAGGGCCGAGTCGTGCCGCACCGCGCCGTCGCGCATCCGCACCTGCCGGGGCAGGCTTCCCGCGATCTCCCGGTCATGGGTGATCACCACGACGGTGGTGCCAGCGCGGTGCAGGTCGTGCAGCAACTCCAACACCCCGGCACCGGAATGGGAGTCCAGGTTGCCGGTCGGCTCGTCGGCGAGCAGCACCGCCGGCTCGCCGACCACCGCGCGGGCCACGGCCACCCGCTGCCGTTCCCCGCCGGACAGCTCGTGCGGCCGGTGCCCCAACCGGTGGCCCAGGCCAACCCGGACCAACGCGGCCTCCGCCCGGTCCCGCCGCCTCCTGAGAGGTACGCCGGAGTAGAGCAACCCGTCGGCCACGTTGTCCACGATCGGAACGCCGGGGGCGAGGTGGAACTGCTGGAAGACGAAGCCGATGCGGGTGGCCCGCAACGCGGACAGCTCCCGGTCGGTCAGCTTCGCCGCGTCGTACCCGTCGATGAGGACGCTGCCCGTCGACGGCCGGTCCAGGGTGCCGATCAGGTGCAGCATTGTCGACTTGCCCGATCCGGATGGGCCGACGATCGCGACCAACTCGCCGTGGCCGATCCGCAGCGACACGTCGTCCAACGCGACGACGCCGCCGGCGTACCGCTTGCTGACCCGGTCGAGCACGATCACCTCGCCGCTCACGTCGGCACCACCACCGTCGTGCCCTCGATGAGGCCCGTACCGGTGACCTCGACCCGGCCGTCGGCGAACAACCCGGTGGTCACCGCGAGGACCCGACTCGCGTCGCCCTCGGCGACCTGGACGCCGTAGCCGCCCTCGGCCAACGCCAACAGGGCCGCCACCGGCACGGTGAGCACGTCGCGGCGCTCCGAGACGGTGAAGGTGACATCCGCGCTGGCCTGGTCGAAGCCGGTGAGGGCCTTCGGGTCGGTCACCGCGACGGTCACCTCGATCTTCGTCTCGGCGTCGCCAGCCTGCCCGTCGGCGCCGGCCGCGCCGGCCTGGACGACCGTCTCGACAGTGCTGATAGTGCCCGCCACCGCCCCGCCGTCCGGCAGCCGCACGGTGACCTTCGCGTCGCGCTTGGCCAACCGCTGGTCGTCCATGCCCAGTTCGACGGTGACGACCCGGCTGGTGCCGGTAAAGGTCAGCACCGCCTGGCCGGGTTGGGTGAGGTCGCCGACGTCGGCCTGGTGGCTCTCCACCCGGACCTCCCGGTCGGCGTACACGATCCTCCCCGGCTCGACCCGACCGGTTTCGGCCAGGCCCAGGTCCTCCTGCCAGTCCCGGACGGCATCCGCGGTGGCGCCGGTGTACTCGTCGTCGACAGTGAAGCCGGTGTAGCCCAGCGCTTCGAGGTTCCGTTCGAACTGCGTGACGTCGGGCCCCTCCACCCCCGAGGCGAGGGTCCGGTACGCGGGCAGCCCGCCGTAGAGCAGCACCACCTCCTCGTTGTCGACCAGGTAGAGCGCCCTGCCCCGCCGTACCGTCGACCCGGTGGCCGCCAGCGCGGTGACGGTGCCGCTGAGCTTCGCCGTGGCGGTACGCGTCGTGCCGTACCCCAGCTCACCGTCCGCGGTCTCCGAGTCGGCGAGGGTCTGCCGGGTGACAGTGGCGGTGGCGGGCGGCGCGCTGCCGGCCTGGGCGCGGCCCCCGTCGGTGCCGCCGCCGAAGCCCACAGCGGCGACCACGCCCACCGCTGCGACCAGCAGGACGACGCCGCCGGTGACGGCGGCGCGCAGCCGCGAGCGTCGGATGGCGCCCGTCACCGGCCACCTCCGAACTGCGGCGCGTGCTGCCGGCACTTCTCCAGCGCGGCCTTCATGGCCGGGTCACCGATGTTGATCGCATTGCCCCCCGTCCCGATGCGGACCCGCCCGTCGGCGTCCGGGTCCGGGAAGTCCGGCACCCCGTTCTCCCGCATGCACTTGGCCAGCGTCCGCATCTGCTCGGCCTGCTCGGGGTCGAGCTGCGGTCCCTGCCCGCCGTTGGGCAGCTTGTCCTGGCACTTCTCCATGGCTGCCTGGACCTTCTGCTGATCCACGTCCGCGCCGAACCGGAAGCCGGGACGCCCGCCCGGCTCGGGGTCGGGCATGTCCACTCCGTTCTCCCGCATGCAGCGGGCGAAGGCGAGTTGCCGCTCCGAGTCACTGACCGGCGTGCCGCTCGCCGTGGCCTCGGCCTTCGCCCCACCGGCGGTCGCGACCCTGCCGCCGTCGTCGCCTCCCGCGCCGCACCCGGACAGCGCCAGGGCGAGCAGGACGGGGATCGCAAGCATCTGTCGTCGCATGGTGTCCGCTTCCGCTCAGGTCCGGCGCGGTTCGCCGAACGTGACACCCAGTGCACGGCAGCGGGCGTATCCCCGGCGTTACCGTCAGCGGTTATGCCGCCGTTACCGCACCCCGAGCACCATGGAGGGGTGAGAGTGCTGGTGGTCGAGGACGAGAACGTGCTGGCGGACGCCATCGCCGAGTGGCTGCGTCGGGAGTCGTTCGCTGTCGACGTGGCGTACGACGGGGACGCCGCGTTGGAGCGGCTCGGCGTCAACGAGTACGCCGTGGTGGTCCTGGACCGGGACCTTCCGATCGTGCACGGCGACGACGTGTGCCGGGCGATCGTGGACGCGGGTGGGGAGACCCGGGTGCTGATGTTGACGGCGTCGGCGGCGGTCCGGGAACGGGTGGCGGGGTTGGCGCTCGGTGCCGACGACTACCTGACCAAGCCGTTCGCACTGGTCGAGCTGTCGGCCCGGGTGCACGCGCTGACCCGCCGGTCCCGCCCGGCGGCGCCGCCGACGCTGCGTCGCGCCGGCATCCAGCTCGACCCGGCCCGACACGAGGTACGCCGGGACGACCGGCACGTGGCGCTGTCCCGCAAGGAGTTCGCGGTGCTGGCCGAGCTGCTGCGCGCCGACGGGGTGGTGGTCTCCGCCGAGGACCTGCTGGAACGCGCCTGGGACGAGCACATCGACCCGTTCACCAACGTGGTCCGGGTGACAGTCATGAAGCTGCGCCGCAAACTCGGCGACCCGCCGGTGATCGAGACGGTTCCCGGGGCGGGGTACCAGATCCGATGAAACGCCTGACGATCCGCGCCCGACTCACCCTCATCTACGGCGGGCTCTTCCTGCTGGCCGGCGTGGTCCTGCTCGCCGTCACGTACGTGCTCGTGGATCAGCGGATGCCGCAGCCGTTCGGGGTGAAACTGAGCGACCTGCCGAAGACCTCCCCCACGACGCCCAGCGGGCAGAACGTCGACAACCTGCGCGCCCTGTTGCAGGAGGTGCAGGACGAGGCGAAGCGCAACGCGTTGGAGTCGCTGCTCACCCAGGGCGGTATCGCGTTGATCGTGGTGTCGGCGGTGGCGATCGCGTTCGGCTGGCTGCTCGCCGGTCGGGCGTTGCAGCCCCTGCTCCAGATCACCGGCACGGCCCGCCGGATCGCCGGCGCGGACACCGCCGGCCGTGGCCTGCACGAGCGGATCGCGCTCACCGGCCCTCCCGACGAGGTACGCGAACTCGCCGACACCTTCGACGAGATGCTGGAACGGCTGGACCGTTCCTTCGACGGGCAGCGCAGGTTCGTGGCGAACGCCTCGCACGAGCTGCGTACCCCGCTGGCGCTCAACCGCGCCCTGGTGGAGCTGGCGATCACCCGCCCGGACGCCTCGGCGGAGACCCGGCGACTGGGCGAGTCTCTGCTGGCGGTCAACGAGCGCCACGAGCGGCTGATCGACGGTCTGCTGACGCTGGCCGACTCGGAGAACGAGCTGACCGAGCGTACGCCGGTCGACCTGGCCGAGGTCTGCGCGCACACGACCGATCAGGCCGGGAGGCAGGCACCCGGCGTGCCGGTTCGGCGGGCCCTGGCCCCGGCGCCGACCAGCGGCGATCCGGTGCTGTTGGAGCGGCTCACGTTCAACCTGGTGGAGAACGCGTTGCGCCACAACCTGCCCGCCGACGGTTGGGTGGAGGTGCGCACCGGGCTGGTCGACGGCCGGCCCACCCTCACTGTGACAAACACCGGCCCGGTCATCCCCGGCTACGACGTCGAGACGATGTTCCAGCCCTTCCGTCGGCTGTCGCGGGAGCGGGTCGTCGGCGCGCGAGGCTTCGGGCTGGGGCTGTCCATCGTCCGCGCGGTGGCCCGGGCCCACGGCGGCACCGCCGAGGCGCAGCCCCGCCCGGACGGCGGTCTGATCGTCACTGTCACCCTGCCGCCGGCCTGACCGGCGGCCCGGCCTCAGCGGAAGAACGCGCGCAGGACGGTGGCGGTCTCGGCCTCCAGCACCCCGCCGTAGACCTCGGGGCGGTGGTTGAGCCGACGGTCCCGCAGCACGTCCCAGAGCGATCCGGCCGCGCCGGTCTTGGGTTCCCACGCGCCGAACACGACTGTGGAGACCCGGGCCAGCACCAGCGCCCCGGCGCACATGGTGCACGGTTCGAGGGTGACCACCAGGGTGCAGCCGTCCAGCCGCCACCGGCCGGTGCGCTCGGCGCCCCGGCGTAGGGCCAGCACCTCGGCGTGGGCGGTGGGATCGCCGGTCAGCTCGCGCTCGTTGCGTCCGGTGGCCAATTCGGTGCCGTCCGGCCCGTAGAGCACCGCCCCCACCGGCACGTCGTCGACGTCGGTGCTGACCGTGTCGTCGACTTGTGGACCGGCGACGGCGATCTCCAGGGCGCGGCGCATCCACAGCTCGTGCCGCTGTCGCCGGCCGACCTCGCCCAGGTCGGCCAAACCCTCATGGGCGCCGGGCCCCGCGCGGCCCACCGCGCCGGGGGTCGGCTGGCCCGGTCGGATCGACTCCAGCGACGGATCGGTGGCGTCGGCCGGCTCAGACCTCACGCAGCTCCTCGACCTCGTCGGCACAGCCGAGCACCTGGCAGATCTCGGCGGTGACGTCCGCCGGCATCATCCCCTCGTGGGTGCAGAGGGTCAGCAGCTTCTGCGCGGAGATGCCCAAATTGGCCAGCAGGTCGGCGTCACCGACCGGGTCGGCCTCCGGGTCGACGACGGGCTGCTCGCTCTCCTCGTCACCGGTGCTCACCGGGCGTGGCTCGTCGTCACCGTCGAGCCCGGTGACCGAGGTCTTCAGGTCACCGACCAGCAGCGACCCGAGCTGCGACTCCTCGGCGTAGGTGGAGTCCGAACCGAACACCCGCAGGTCCTCGCCCTCGTCGAGGCGCAGGATCACCAGGTACGCGTCGTCGGCCTCAACGAAGAGCAGCGACACGTCGGCCTCCAGGTCGACGTCACGCAGCCGGTCGGCAACCTCGTCGATGTCGGTGGCGCCACGCAGGCTGACCTCGGCGGCGGTCCAGCCACTGTCATCGCGCACCACGGCCGCAGCGAAGTACGACACGGTCCCCCCAATAGCCCTCGACACAGCGTCGACTCGTTACGCGTGCACGTTAGCCGGTCGGGTCGGCAGGCGACCCGTCAACGCCCCGAAGGGCGGGTCATTCCTGACAAAGTCGGATCAGCCGACGACTCGACGGCGGGTGGCGATGAGCTGGCGCAGACGCTCGGTGCGCTGCCGCTGCGGTCGGCTGCGCTGGCGGACCGCCCGGGCGCCCGCCAACTCGGCCAGCAATTGCAGGCGACGGCGACTGCGATCGGGATCCTGCCGGGGGGTGGTCCAGGCCATAGTCCCGAGCGTGCCCAGTCTCGGCGGCCACGTCAAGACGGCGTTCGCTACGCAGCCAACCGGGCACACGGTGCAGTCACCGAGCGGGGTTTCGGGACCCCTCCGTGCCGGTCACCACAGCGGCCAGTCACCACTGGTCGCCCAGCGGACCGCCACCACGGCGGCGGCGATGCTCCAGCCACCCGCCGTGACGATGGCGACCCCTGTGGCCACCCCTCGGTCGCCGTAGCGGACCAGTACCAGGGCGGTGACCCAGGCCAGCAGGCCGGCGATCACCGTCCACCACGCGTAGCTGGCCACGTCGGTGCCGAGCAGGCCGAACAGCAGCAGCCCACCGGCCGCCGCGCCGCCACCGGCGGCGACACCACCGCCAGCGACCGGGTGCGGCTCGCGGTAGGTGGGCCGGGTCGGTGGCCCGGAGGGGAAGAGACCCGACGGGGTACGCGGCAGCGGGCGGACGGCGCCGAAATCCGGGCCAGGGTCGGGTCGGGCAATGGTCACCGTCGCTGCCCTCCCTCACGCGTGCCGCTCGTGCCCACGGTACCGGCTCTGCCAGGATGACCGGATGTCCTCGCCGACGATCAGCCGCCGCGCTCGTCCGGCGTACCCGATCCTGCTGCTGCTCGCCCCGGTGCTGGCCGCCGGCTGCGCGACCACCCGGCCGGGGGTACCCGACGGCGCCGCGCCGACGCCGCCGGCGGTCTGGGCGACCGCCGAGCAGCCGGCGTCGCAGCCGCCCAGGCCGACGGCGACCGAGCCGAGCGCCCCGGCGCCGTCGTCGGCCAGGCCGTCGGCGACGGCACCCCGCACCGGCCTGAAGCATGTCTTTCCGGTACGCGCCGACGACGTCGACTACCACCCGACGCACGGGGCGTACCCGGCGACGGACCTCTTCGCCGACTGCGGCGAGCCGTTCGTCGCGGTGACCGACGGGACGGTGCTGGAGGTGAGCCGCGTCGACAAATATCGCAAGCGTGGGCCACAGGGCCCGGACAATGGCGGCCTGTCGGTCTCGCTGCTCGGCGACGACGGGGTGCGCTACTACGGCTCGCACCTGAGCGTCGTGAGCAGCGGCGTCGACGCCGGGGTGCGGGTCCGCGCCGGGCAGCAACTCGGCAAGGTGGGCCGCACCGGCAACGCGAACAACGTGTGTCATGTGCACTTCGGCATCTCGCCGTCGTGCGCGGGCAAGGACGGTTGGTGGATCCGGCGCGGGGTGATCTGGCCGGCGCGTTACCTGGACTCCTGGCGGGGCGGTGGCAACCGGGAACCGGCAGCCGAGGTCACCGCGTGGCAACGCCGGCACGGCTGCCCGAAGGCGCCCTGACATGGCTCGCGCGAGAGATCCCATCGCCGATCTGCGCCGGATCGCATTCCTGCTGGAGCGGGCGAACGAGGCCACCTACCGCGTACGCGCGTTCCGGTCGGCGGCGAAGGCGCTGGCCGGCCTGCCTGCGGCCGAGCTGACCGAACGAGCCGGCAACGGCACGCTCACCGAACTGGCCGGGGTCGGTGACGTCACGGCCCGCTGCGTGGCGGAGTCCCTCGCCGGTGAGGAACCGGTCTACCTCCGCCGGCTGGTGGCGACCGAGGGCAGCGACCTGGACGCCGAGGCCACGGCGCTACGCGCCGCCCTGCGCGGCGACTGCCACACCCACTCGGACTGGTCCGATGGCGGCTCGCCCATTGAGGAGATGGCGCTGGCCGCTGTGGAGTTGGGCCACGAGTACCTGGTGCTGACCGACCACTCGCCCCGGCTGACTGTGGCCCGTGGGCTGACCGCGGAGCGGCTGCGTCGGCAGCTCGACCACGTGGCGCAGGTCAACGCGGCGCTGCCGGAGGGTTTCCGGATCCTCACCGGGATCGAGGTGGACATCCTCGCCGACGGCTCCCTGGACCAGAACGACGACCTGCTGGCGCGGCTCGACGTGGTGGTCGGGTCGGTGCACAGCGGTCTGAAGGACGAGCGGTCGAAGATGACCCGGCGCATGGTGAAGGCGGTCGCCAACCCGCACCTGGACATCCTCGGTCACATCACCGGGCGGATGGTGTCGTCCCGCCCGGCCGGGGTGACCGGTCCGGGCGATCGGGGGCACCGCGCGCGTACCCGGGCGGAGAGCGACTTCGACGCGGACGCCGTCTTCGCCGCCTGCGCCGAGCACGACACCGCCGTCGAGATCAACTCTCGGCCGGAGCGGCAGGACCCGCCGAAGCGCCTGATCCGTCGCGCCCTGGAGGCCGGCTGCCGGTTCGCCATCAACACCGACGCGCACGCGCCCGGCCAACTCGACTGGCAACGGTTCGGCTGTGAACGCGCCGCCCTCTGCGGCGTCCCCGCCGACCGCGTGATCAACACCTGGTCGGCAGAGCAACTGGTGACCTGGACGCACATCCGCGCCTGAGCAGCCCACCGCGGTGGTCTGTCAGCGGCGGGCGGGTTCGGCGGCGGGTATGGCGGGTGCGCCGACGCCGACGACCGGGCTGCTCCGGCGGCGACCGAACATCCCCTGCGAGACCGCGACCCCGAGCAGCACGATCAGCGCGCCGACCGGTTGGTGCCAGTTGAGTCGTTCGCCGAGCGCCAGAGCGCCGATCAGCACCGCGAAGATCGGAATCAGGTACGTGACTGTGGACGCGGTGCTCGCGCCGGCCACCCGGATGTTGCGCATGTTGATCACGAACGCGAGCCCGGTGCCGAGCGCGCCGAGGGTCAGCACACTTGCCACCACCCCTGCCGACAGCTCGTTGGGCAGCGGCGGCAGGCCGGCGACGAAGGGAGTCACGATGGCCAACTGCGCGGCGGCGAGCAGCAGTTGCGCGGTGGAGAGCGACAGACCCGAGTACGCGCTGCCGGCGACGAACCGCTTCTGGTACGGGATGGCCACGCCGTAGCAGGCCGCCGCACCGAAGCACATGAGCTGCCCGGTGAAGTGCGCCCCGCCGATGCCCTCCCAGACCCCGAGCACCACCAGCACCCCGACGAAGCCCAGCCCGAGCCCGACCGCACGGCGCACTGTGAGCCGCTCGGTGCGGAAGACCAGCACCGCCAGTGGCAGCACGATCAACGGCGTGGTGGCGTTCCAGATGCCGGCCAGCATCGACTCGACCCGCTGCTCGCCGTAGCCGAAGAGAGTGAACGGCACGGCCACACCGAAGGCGGCGACCACTGTCAGGTGCGCCCAGACCCGGGGCTCGCGAGGCAGCCGGTCGCGCAGCATGGCGAGGACCACCAGCAGGGTCAACGCGCCGGCGACGACCCGGTAGAGGGTGAGTTGGACCGGATGCAGCTCGGCCACCCCGACCTTGATGAAGAGGAAGCTGGAACCCCAGATCGCGGCGAGGGCGACGAAGCCGGGCAGCCAGGCGCGGACCGGCGCTTTGTCAGGAGTGGTATCGGTGGTCACCCCTGACACTCTGCCGCAACCGTGCGACAAAGTCGCGCGCCTTTCGGCCGTCACGCCGTGCCTGAACCCGCAGCTCCAACACGACAAACGTCGGCGACATACGGGTGGGATGGTCACGTAGGGTCGCAGCGTGGGACGAATTGATGAACTCGCCAACCGCTACGTGGCCGAGTGGGCGCCGTTGAGCCCCACCGGCGCGACCTTCGTCGGCATCGCCGGCCATGACGACCAGCTCGACGACCTCTCGCCCGACGGCTACTTGGCGCGCGCGGACCTCACCCGCCGGACGCTCGCCGAGCTGGAGGTGACCGAGCCGGAGACCGAATCGGAACGGACCGCCAAGGAGGCCATGCAGGAACGACTCGGCCTGGACCTCGCCCGGTACGACGCCGGCGAGGTGACCAGCGAGGTCAGCGTGATCGCCAGCGGGCTGCACGAGATCCGCATGGTGTTCGACCTGATGCCGACCGCGACCAGTGACGAGCAGGCCAACATCGCCGCCCGGCTCAACGGCTTCGGTGCCGCACTCGAGGGCTACAAGACCACGCTGCGTGAGGCGCTCGCCGCCGGTGATATCAGCTCGAAGGTGCAGCTGGTCGAGGTGGCCAAGCAGTGCGACATCTGGGTCGACCCGACCGGTGACAACTTCTTCCACGGGCTGGTCGAGCGGCTCGGGGCGGAGGGCACGCTCGGCTCGGAGCTGCGTCGGGGTGCGGCGGCGGCGACCGCGGCGACCGCCGAGTTCGGCCAGTTCCTGCGTACCGAGATGGCCCCGCACGGGCGGGACAAGCAGGCCGCCGGGCGGGAGCGCTACGAACTCGCCTCGCAGTACTTCCTCGGCGCCAAGATCGACCTGGACGAGACGTACGCCTGGGGCTTCGCGGAGCTGGCCCGCCTGGAGGCGGAGATGCGGGTCGTGGCGGGGCGCATCGTCGGTCCGGGTGCCAGCGTCGACGAGGCAGTGGCCACCCTGGACGCCGACCCGGCCCGCACCATCCGGGGCAAGGAGGCATTCCGGGACTGGATGCAGGCGCTGGCCGACAAGGCGATCACCGAGCTGCACGGCACCCACTTCGACATCCCGGAGCAGGTCCGCCGCATCGAGTGCTGCCTCGCCCCGACCAGCGACGGCGCCATCTACTACACCGGCCCGAGTGAGGACTTCTCCCGCCCGGGTCGGATGTGGTGGGCGGTTCCGCAGGGCATCAGCGACTTCTCCACCTGGCGAGAGGTGACCACGGTCTACCACGAGGGCGTGCCAGGTCACCATCTCCAGGTGGCGCAGACCGCCGTCCGGGCCGACCTGCTCAACCGCTGGCAGCGGCTGCTCTGCTGGGTTTCGGGGCACGGTGAGGGCTGGGCGCTCTACTCGGAGCGGTTGATGGACGAGCTGGGCTACCTGGACGACCCGGGCGACAAGCTGGGCATGCTCGACGGCCAGGCGATGCGCGCGGCGCGGGTCATCGTGGACATCGGCATGCACCTGGAGCTGGAGATCCCTAGGGACAATCCCTTCGGTTTCCACCCGGGCGAGCGGTGGACGCCCGAACTGGGCTGGGAGTTCATGCGGGCGCACTGCCGGGTTCCGGACGAGAACCTGCGCTTCGAGCTGAACCGCTACCTGGGCTGGCCGGGGCAGGCGCCGTCGTACAAGGTGGGTGAGCGGATCTGGCTCCAGGCCCGCGAAGACGCCAAGGCCCGCAAGGGCGCAGATTTCGACCTGCGGGAGTTCCACCGGCAGGCGTTGGACCTGGGTGCGCTGGGTCTCGACCCGCTGCGTCGGGCGCTGGCCCGGCTCTGACCGGGCACGGCTGCGCGCGCCGACGGTACGACGAGTCCGTCGCCGCGCGCAGCCACACCCCGCGCCGGGGATGCTCGCGACCGAGTGCCGATTCCGGGGCGGTGCGCTCAGCCGAGGGTGAGTGCCAACGCCGGGCGGGCGGTCAGCGTGTCGCTGGTGACGTACGCCAGGTCGATGGTGGGGTCGGTGAACGTGATCGGGATGGGCGAGGTGATCGGAAGTCCGTCCGGTAGCGGCAGATCCGGAGTCAGCGTGATCTTGATGCCGAGCAGTCGGCCGACGAACCGGGTCGCGTAGAAGGCCACGTCTCCCCGGACGGTCAACTGGTTGGTCGCGTACCGCTGGTCGCGCCCGGCGGGGCCGTCGGCCCGCAGCAGGAAGTCGGTGGTCACCGCCTCCCGCATGCTGAACTTCAGCACCTTGAGGTCGCCCTTCACTGTGTGCAGGTCGGTGACCCCATCGAACCGCAGCCCGGTCATCCGCACCGACGACCCGGTGAGCTTCGACGGCGTCTGGGCCACAGTCGGCAGGGTCGGATCGGCGGCGATCCGCGGTAGCGGCCTGCCCGGCTGCACGGTTCCCGGCTTGTCCGCTGCGCCGGGCTTGCCCGGGGTCGGCTTGCCCGGTGGCTGCGCCGGGCAGTCGGTGGGGTCGGGACGGGGCGTCGCCGTGCTGGTCGGCCGGCCCGCCGGCGTGCTGGTCGGCGTGGCGGTGGGGCGCACCGAGGGCGCGGGGTCCTCTCGGCCTCCGAGGCCGAGCAGATCGCCGATTCCGTCCAGGATGTCGGTGATCACGTTGCCGCCCTGTGCCGGGCTCGGGGCAGGCGTCGGCGCGGCCGCGCTGCGGCTGGGTGGCGGCGTGACGGCCCGGGGCGGCGTGGGGCAGCCGGTCGAGGCCGGTCGGCTCGGCGCGGCCTGCACCGCTCGGGGCTGACCGGCCAGCCCGACGGCCGCCAGGCCGAGGATCACGAAAGCGATGGCGAAGGCTCGGCCATCGCCGTCCTGCTCGATCTCGGCCTGTGGTGGGGTGGGTGGTGCGGGGCGGATCGGGGTCCAGGCGAAGGCGAGCGCGCTGCCGACGATGCCGAGCAGCAGACCGACGAAGAAGCCGCCGAGGTTGAGCCCGATCAGCGAGTACACAGCGGTGACCGCCGCGACGACCGAGTAGAACAGCCGCTGCGCCGGGGTGAACCAGAGCAGCAGGCCACAGGTCACCAGGATGATCGGGATCAGCAGCGAGAGCAGTCCGGTCGCACCGCTGTGGAAGCTGAGACCGTTGAGGGTCATCCGGGTGGAGGCGAACATCTCCAGCCCGGCCAGGGCGATGAGCAATCCGCCCCAGAACGGCCGGCTGCGCTGCCAGCGGCGGAACAGCCGCCACGCCTGAGCCGGACCACCGGGCCGGGCGTGGGACGGGTTCGCGGTTGTCACGTACTCCTCCTGGCCGAGCGGGGACGGGACCGAGCGGGGATGAAGGCATGGGCCCGGCCCGCGGTGTCGACCACCGCGGGCCTCGGCTCAGCTCAGAAGCACTCCTTGCCCTTGGCGTCGTCACCCACGTTGACCTTGAGTCGGAGGCCGACCAGGTTGAACGTGGCCGCCGTCGTGTAGCGGGACACCTGTTGCAGGTTGGTGATGGTGACGTGGTCGGAGTTCTGGCCGAACGAGCCGGCCTGCGCCGTCGGGTTCAGGTCGGTGGCGTCCCGACCGATCCTGATGTTGGTGAAGGTCGCGTTGCCGTTCAACGAGTCCATCGCGATCAGCAGGTCCTTGGCGCGGGCGGGTTCCTTGCCCTCGCCGGCGTTGATGGTGAGCACCACCGGCAGTCCCGGCAGGTCGGCGCGGACGGACTGGCAGAGGCTGTACAGCTCGGCGCTGCTGATCTCGGAGAGAGCGATCGGGTGGACCTGGCCGGACTTCCCGTCCTTGCCCTTCTCGCGGACGATGCCGCCGTACTGCTTGAAGCCGTCGCCCTCCAGGCGGTCGGCACCGATTTTGAACGTCTGTCCGGAGACGGTGATGTCGGACGCGATCGCGCCGGTCGACATTCCGAAGAGGATGGCGCCGGCAGCCGCCGTGGCGGGCACCATCATGGCGGCGAACCGCCACCATCGGGTACGACCCTGACTGTCCAACCGATCCTGCACGGGTTCCTCCTCGGGTCGATGCGCGCGAGTGGCCGGTCCCGAGCGGGCGGTCAGCACTGGGAGCCCGCGTTCTGTTACCGGCTGGTAACCATCGGGCTTGATGGTGCACCCGCTGCGGCGCAGGTCACAACCCCCTGATTACCGGGCGGTAACAGTCGCGCGACGAGGCGGAGGTGGGGCATCACAGAAAGTGAGCGCACTCGCCATCGCAACCCTCCTATATGTCCACAAGGCGGGCATAGATCAGCGGCGGACTCAGCGCACGGTGACGCTACATTGACTAATTACAATCGAATAACAAATGTAAAGCAGGCAGGTCGTGCGGGTTGCCACACGACCGAGGGGCGGACCGCTCAGCGGTCCGCCCCTCATGTCCCTACGTCCGGTCGTACGCGCGTCAGCGCTGCTCCACCTCGCCCGGAGCCGGCCGCTGGGTCGGCACCGTCGGGTCCTCCGACTTCCAGTTGGTCGAAGCCGGCGGGATCTCGTCGCTCAGTGGCCCGCCGACCGGCTGCGGCCTGGGCTGCTCGACGGTGTCCGTGTCGCGCACCGGCTCCTGGTCCACCCGGGTCGGCGTCGGGTCGTCGAACGCCGGCTCGGCGCGGTGCCGGGCCGTTCCACCCTCGGGCCGGGTCACCAGCCACACACCGAAGACGACGGCGATCAGGCCGAGGACACCAGCGACGATCGGACCCCAGAAACTGATCAGGCCGATCTTGAAGCGGTTGTCCTTGACCGTCTCGACACTGCGGCTGACCGTGTCGTCGGTGTAGTTGAAGTCCGCGTCCAACAGCACAGTGGGGGTGCCGGTGTTGGGGCGCAACTCCTTGTGCTGCTGCTCCCGCACGTTCACGTAGGAGCCGGTGACCGGGTCCACCCAGAGCGTACGAATGTTGCTGTAGACGATCTGGCCGCTGGTGGCGCCGGGCGCGAACTTGCCGACCAGCGTCTGGATGCTGCTCTCCGGGGTGGCCAGCACCTCGTTCTCGATCCGCTGCTCGAAGCGGTACGCCTCGATGCCCTTGATCTTCTCGCTGCCGACGAACTTGGCCGGGACAGCCCGCTTCAGGTCACGGTCGAAAACCTGGTAGTCGCGCTTGTCGGTGCCGAACGGGAACTTGTAGATCTGGCCGGTGTACTTCACGTTGCCGACCGGAGTCCCGTCCGCCCCGGTCTCGTTGAGCCACTGGTCCTTCCACGAGGCGGCCGCACCGGAGATCCGGTAGAGAGCGAGTTCGGTGCTGTACTGGCTGACCACGTCCTGGTTGTCGGTGCGCCGGACCGTCTGGTAGACGTCCCAGATCACCGCGTCGCCCTTGAGGTCCTTGGGCAGCCGATCCCTGGTGTCGTCGGGCTGTGGAATGACCTCCACATTGGACACGAGATCGCCCTGCGGAACCTCGATGCTCACCGAGCTCCCGGTTGCCGTGATCTTCAGGAACCTGGCGTTCTTCGCCTCGGCGACGGACGTCGTTGGCTCAAGATCGTAGGGGAGCTTGGTCACGGCGGGGGCCACGTAAAACGGCAGCCCGGCCGCGAAGACCAGCAATAAGACGCCAAGCCCGAAGAGCGCGGCGCCCACGCGAAGCTTCACTCATCCTCCTGTAACCTGCCGCCCTACGACCTGTTGTCCGGGGCACCCGATCCTTAACATGGCGGGAGGTTACTCCCCGGTCACCTTCAAAGCGACCCCCTGGATGTCCAGATGTCCACAGCCGCCGCGCCAACAGTTTCGGAGCCTTCGGTAACCGGCCGACTTCCCGCCCTCGACGCGCTGCGAGCAATCGGCGCGGTGGCGGTCGTCGGTCACCACGTCGGGTTCCAGACCGCCGTCACCATGAACACCACCTGGGGCGGCTGGCTGGCTCGACTGGACGTCGGCGTCGCCATCTTCTTCGTACTGTCCGGGTTTCTGCTGTTTCGGCCGTGGGCGCTCAGCGCTGCGACGGGCCGCGCCCGGCCCCGCGCCAAGCGCTACCTGTGGCGGCGAGCCCTGCGCATCCTGCCCGCCTACTGGTTGGCGGTCGTGGTCTGCCTGATCGTCCTGCCGCAGAACGGGCAGGCGTCCGTCGGCGACTGGATCCGCCACCTCACCTTCACCCAGATCTACCAACCCGGGCAGTTGCGCGCCGGGCTCAGCCAGACCTGGAGTCTCGCCACCGAGGTCGTGTTCTACCTGATCCTGCCGCTGGTCGCGGTGCTCGCCGTCGGCCGGTCCTGGCGTCCTGTCCGCACCATCGTGATCGTCAGCGGGAGTGCGCTGCTGACCGCCGGGTGGCTCACCCTGATGGGGCTCGGCTGGCTCGACACCGCCCTGCACACCATGTGGTTCCCCTCGTACGCCGCCTGGTTCGGCGCCGGCATGGCACTGGCGGCGGCGCATGTCGCCCTGCGCACCGGGACCGCGCCGGCGGCCTTCCGGGTCCTGGACGACCTGGCGTCGGCGCCGGTCACCTGCTGGGCCGCCGCAGTCGGCCTGATGGCGATCGCGACGACGCCCGTCGCCGGCCCCCGCGACCTCGCCGAGCCGACGGCCGCCGAGTTCGGCGTCAAGCTGGCCCTGTACCTCGTGATCGCGGCGCTGATCCTGATCCCGGTGGCCTTCGGCGGGCCGAGCCGGGCCAAGGAGGTCTTCGGCAGCTCGTCCGCCCGGTGGCTCGGCGTGGTCTCGTACGGACTGTTCCTGTGGCACCCCATGGTCATCGAACTCATCTACCTGGTCGACGACCGACAGCTGTTCACCGGCGGACTACTCAGCACCTTCGCCCTCACCATGGCCTTCGGCCTGGTGTACGCCGCTGTCAGCTACTACGGCGTCGAGCGGCCCCTGCAACTGCTCGGGTCGCAGGGGCGGCGCCGATCAACCGGGCGTGGGCAGACGTCCGGGACCCCCGTCACCGACGTGGCCACACCGGCCACCACACCGCCGACCGTCGCCGCTGGCACTCCGGTGCCCACTGTCGGCGGGTAGCGCCCAGCGCTGGCCCATCGGGGCATTGCCGGCCGGCCTACCAGCCCCTAATGTGACGCGGGTCGCTAAATTACTTGAGAGTAGGGTTCGCGTGGAGCGTCGCTTCGGCATGCCCGGACACGTGTTGTTCCTCAACTGGCGAGACACCCGTAACCCCGAGGGTGGCGGTTCCGAGGTGTACGTCGAGCGGATCGCCGCCGAACTGGTGGCGCGCGGATTCCGCGCCACTCTCTTCTGCGCGGCCCACAGCCAGGCTCCCGCCGACGAGATCAACGAGGCGGGCGTACGGCTGGTGCGGCGCGGCGGCCGACACAGCGTCTACCTCTGGGCGGCGCTCTGTTACGTCGCGGGCGCGCTGGGCATCGGCCCGCTGGCGGCCCGCCGCGGCGGGCGGCCCGATGTCCTGGTCGACGTCTGCAACGGATTGCCGTTCCTCGCCCCGCTGTGGGCACGACGCCCTGTGGTCAAGCTGATCCACCACGTGCACCGCGAGCAGTGGCCGGTGGTGCTTCCACAGTGGGCGGCCCGGTTCGGCTGGTGGATCGAATCGTCGCTCGCCGTACGCCTCTACCAGCGGTGCCGGTACGTCACCGTCTCGGAGGCGACCCGCCGAGAGCTGGCAGTGCTCGGCGTGCCGCCGGAGCAGGTCTCCGTGGTGCACAACGGCACCCCGACGCTGCCCCACACCGACGCCGAGCGGGCGACGTTCCCGCTGCTCGTGACGCTGAACCGGCTGGTGCCACACAAGCGGGTGGAGGTGGCGCTGCGGGCCGTCGCGGCCCTCGCCGACGAGCTGCCCCAACTACGTCTGGTCGTCGCCGGCCAGGGCTGGTGGGAGTCGCACCTGCGTGAACTCGCCGCCGAGCTGGACATCACCGAGCGGGTGGACTTCCGGGGCTTCGTGACCGAGGAGGAGAAGGCCGCACTGCTCGCCTCCGCCTGGGTGGCCCTGACCCCGTCCCTCAAGGAGGGCTGGGGGCTCACGATCGTGGAGGCGGGTTCGGCGGGCACCCCGACTGTGGCGTTCCGGGCAGCGGGCGGAGTCGCCGAAGCGGTCGTCGACGGGCGTACCGGCCTGCTGGCCGACGACATCGACGACTACCTGATGAAGGTGCGCACGCTGCTGCACCAGGATGAGCTGCGGCGGGAGATGGGCGCCGAGGCCCGGGAGCACGCGGCCAGCTTCACCTGGCAGGCTGCGGGCGGGCGCTTCGAGGCGATCCTCAAGGGTGTGGAGTCGCCCCGCCCAGTGCAGCAGCGGGGCGAGCCGTCCTACCTGTCGCCGTAAACCGCGGGGGCGTACGGGTCTTTCTTTCCGGCCCGCTTGGCCGCCTCCGAGACGAGCTTGGCCTCCTGTGCGGCCTCCTCGTCGGTGGCGGTCGCGGCGGCCGAGATCCCGCCGAGAGCCAGGATCCCCAGCAACGCCGCCACCAGGCCAGACACGACCAGGGTCAGAGCTCTACGCATGCCAATCCTCCAATGGCGAGACGTGCGAGCGGACGTTACCACGCGGTAGCTCGCCGGTGTAGTGCCGAAACGGCGGCAGCGATGACCACCAGAAGGGCGGCGGCGAGGGCCGCCACCACGGCCAGTCGGGCCGGCCCGGACGGGCCCGGTTGCAGCACTGTCGTCGGATTGCGGTACAGCGTGAGGAACGGTCCGTCGTAGATCCGCTCGAGGCCGCCGACTACCTGAGAGTCCACCTCACCGGAGACCTCGCGCTGCACCAGCACCCAGCGCACCCCGGTGGTCCAGACCGGCCGCCCCTCGGCCAACGCCCGGCGCATCTCACGGACGCGCGGGTTCTCGCCGGCCACCGCGACGTCGCCGACCCGGAGCGTGTCGTCGGTCAGCACCGTCCCCGGCAGGTAGCGGGGCGCCGGGTCCAGGACGACCCGACCAGGATTCCACGGGTACGCCCGGTAGGCGCTCATCGGCAGCGAAAGAACCTCCCCCGGCTCTTCGTCGATGTACTCGGCCACGACCTGCCAGTCCGCCGGGTAACTCACCGGACGAAGCCGGCCGGCACCGCCGTATGCGAGGTCCGGCAGGACGGCGACCGGCAGGAGCAGCAGCCCGACCAGGACCACCCCGGCCACCTCCCGGTCGATCCGGGCCACCAGCCGCTCGGCCCCCAACGCCGCGCACACCACCAACAGCAGGGCGTACGGTGCCAGGAACTTCTGGCCGTCTCGCAGCAGTCCCGCGCCGGGCAGGTGCACCACCGCCCAGCGCAGCACAGCGGCCCCGCCGGGAAGCACCCCGAAGGCCGCGAGCAGGCCACCGATCCCGGCGAGCACCGCCAGCCGCGCCGCCACAGCCGGGGGCAGCCGGCGCCGCAGCAGGCCCGCACCGACACCGGCCAGGACCAGCAGCACCACTGTCGCCACCGGCACCAGCGGCGCGGCACGACTGGCGGGTGTGGCCTGTGCGCTCCAGATGCCGCCGGTGCCGGCGAGCGCCACCAGCGGGCCGGCCCAGTTCTCCGAACGCGCCGCGAACGCCGTCACCCCCGCCGGGTCCGAGGAACCCCCCGCGCCAGTGACCAGGGCCGCGACCACCCAGGGGACGTTGAGCACCGCGACACCGGCGAACGCCCGCCGCGCCCACTGCGACGTCAGCTGCGACCGGGGCGCGCGCATCCGGTCCGACGCCAGCACCAGCACCGTGCCCAGCGCGATCAGACCGCCGGTCGGCGTGATGGCCGCGGGAGCGGCGGCGAGCACCACCCGGGCGAGCGCGCCGTCGCGTCCGGCCCGCAGGTCCAGCGCCGCCCGCACCAGCCAGGGCAGCGCGGCGTACGCGAGCAGCAGCCCCCACTGCCCGATCAGCAACCGCTCGGCGAGGTACGGCGTCCACGCGTACGCCAACGCGGCGAACAAACGCACCGCGCGCCGGTCGGTCGGCACCAACCGGCCGGCGCCGACCGCCGCGAGGAAGACAGCCCCGGCGAGCGCCAGCCGCTGCACCAGCCAGCCCGGCACGACCTGGGTGACCAGCGAGACCAGTGCGTCCATCGGCACCGCCCGGGGCAGACTCTGCGCCGGAGCGACCAGATCCCAGGTCAGTGGCTGCCGGGGTACGAACACCATGTCGTACAGCAACGCGTAGCCGGGCGCCGCCAGCGGGGCCAGCACCACCACGGTGACCGCCGCCGCGAGCGCGTACAGCGACAGCGTGTCCCGCGCCCGCCGAACCGCTGCGGCCTCGACGCCGTCGGTCGGCTCAACCATTCACGACGCCGGCACCGCCCGGCCGACGGTGATCAGCTCGGTGCACACCCCGACCCCTGGCGTCTGCACTGTGACCTCGACGGCGTCCCCCGCACCCTCCATCAGGAAGAACAGGTCGTTCAGCCCTTTTCGCAGGGTGATTTCGCGCGTGGCGTCCCCGAGCCGGAACAGCGCTGTCGAGTCACCCGAGCTGAGGTAGCCGAAGTGCACCACGTACGGCCACTCCACCAGGTACCCGTCCAACGGGATCCGAGTGGGTTGGCCGCCCTGGGCCAGGTGCCCGCAGCCGTCCACCGGACCGGGCACGATCTTCCGACCCTCTACCACTACCGGACGGATCCGGCCGAGATCATCGAACGTCGACGGTCGCGCGGCCTCCGTCACGAAGGTGGGTCGACGCTCGGCCGGGCGGAAGAAGTGCGACTGGCGATTGTCCGGCCAGAAGTAACCGGCGACGACCCGGTCCGGGACTGCGGTGTCGAAGAAGACGGTGCCCGGCGGCGCGGCGGCCAGCTCGGCCTGCGTCGTCGCGAGATAGTCCCGCCCGTACTTGGTACTCCAGTTGTCGCCGAAACGGGCAGTGCTCCACAGGGTGCCCACGCCAAGTGTCGCCAGGACGACGATCATCGAGACCAGGCCGACCGCGAAGGCACCCGGCTCCCGCAGGACCGTCGGCACCGGCCACGCCGACACCTCGTCCTCGTCGGTGTCCTTGATCCCCAGCAGGGCCGCGCCGACACAGATCGCGGCGACCAGCACCACGTCGGCCACGTACCGGGGGACGACGCCGACCAGTGGGCCGAGCGGGCCGCCCAACCGGGTGACGGCGAAGAGCGTGGCGACCAGACCGAGGTAGGAGGTGAGCAGCAGCCAGGCCCGGCCGGCCGACGGGCGTCGCCGGACGGTGACCACGACGAGCGTCGCCAGCACCGCCCAGGACAACCACTTGGCGATGTCGTACGGGTCGGCGAGCGGGGGACCGTCACCGGCGTAGGTCCAGCGCCACGGACCACCGAGCAGACCCGGCACCACTGTCTCGCCGACCAGGTCACCGAGGAAGTTGAGGACCGGACCGACCGAGGTCGGGTCCCGCAGTTCACCGGAGGGGCGGGTCAGGTAGAACGCCAGGTATCCCCCCGACAGCGCGCTGAGCATCAGCCAGGCCGGCCAGTGCCGGCGGATCGCCGTCGCGAGACTGCGCCACACCCCACCGGACGTGAAGAGAAAGACCGTCAGCAGGAACAGCAGCGGCACGATCAGCAGGGACTTGGTGTCGAAGAGCAGGCCGAACACCAGCCAGAGCGCTACCGCCACGAGGTGCCGCAGGCGACCGGTCCGCACGTACCGGACCTGGGCTGCCACCGCCATGACCAGTGCCAACTGCATCGGCAGCACGAGCAGCCCGACCAACCACAGCGAGGAGACCTCAAGCGTCAGCGGGCTGAACACGAACAGGCACAGCGGAATGAGCAGGCCCCAACCGGGCCGAAGCAGGTCGCGCAGCAGCCGGTAGACAGCGAGCCCGGTCGCCGCCTGACCAACAGCCAGCAGCAACACCCACGGCCAGGTGGCGAAGCCCGCCGCCCGCACCATCGCCCACGCCACCAACAGGCCGCCGGGCATGAGGTGGTTGTTGAACGTACGCAGGAGATAGTCCGCGTCCAGGCCGGTGTCGAGAACCTGGGCGGCGATGACGAACTCGTCCTGCGAGAACCAGCCACGGGTGGCGAGGCCGGCGCGCCAGGCGACGGACACGGCGATGAGGGCGATCGCCACGGCGCGAACGGCGTCGGCGCGAAGCCATCGGCCGATCGGCCCCGGCCCGCCGCCATCGGACGCGACGCGTTCCGGATGCGTCTCGGCCTCAGCTTCTGGCATTGACATGGTCGGCAGCCTGCCACACGCTTACACGCCGTGGGGACGGCCGTTCTCCCGATAACGCCACCGCAGCGCCCCTGGTCGCCCGTCCGTGCCCGGTCCGGATAACGTCGCGCGACAGTCGTCGGCTGCAGGTGCGCGTCCGGCCGTGAAGACAGGAGCCGAAATGCGTGCAGAGGTGGCCAGTGGCGCCGCTCCGGGGTCCAGCCGGAGCCGGCACACGGCCCGACGGTTCCGGCACCTGGTCATCTGCATCGCGCTCACCGCCCTCGCCTTCCAGCAGGCCCCGGGCCAGGTCGTCCCGGACACCAAGGTCGACCTGTTCGTCAACCCGGCCGGGTGGCTGCTCCGCTCGCTGCACCTGTGGGACCCCACCGGCACGTTCGGCCAACTACAGAACCAGGCGTACGGCTATCTCTGGCCGATGGGCCCGTTCTTCCTGCTCGGGTCGGAGTCCGGCCTCGCGCCGTGGGTGGTGCAGCGGCTGTGGTGGGCACTGCTCTTCTGTGTCGCCTACCTGGGGGCCGTGCGCCTGGCGGGCAGGCTCAACATCGGAACGCCCGCCGGGCGCATGATCGCCGGCGTCGCCTTCGCGCTGTCACCGCGCATCCTCACCCAGCTCGGCTGGTCCTCGGTGGAAGCCTGGCCCAGCGCCGTCGCCCCCTGGGTGCTCATTCCACTGGTCGGCCTCGCCGCCGGCACGCGACTGCGACGCGCCGTCGCCGCATCGGCCATCGCCGTCGCCTGCGCAGGTGGGGTGAACGCCACTGCCGTGTTCGCTGTGGTGCCACTGGCCCTGCTCTGGCTCGCCACCCTCCAGCCCGTACGCCGCCGGGTCACCGCCATCGCCGCCTGGTGTGGCGCGGTGGCCCTGGCCACCGCGTGGTGGCTGGTTCCGCTGCTGGTCCTCGGGCGGTACAGCCCACCCTTCCTGGACTACATCGAGACCGCCCGAAACACCACGAGCGTCACCGACGCGGCGACCACCCTGCGCGGCGCCTCCTACTGGGTCGCCTACCTGGCCTCCCCGTTCGGACCGACCATCCCGTCCGGGGCGCGACTCGCCAACGAGGCGGTGCTCGTCGCCGCCACCCTGGCGGTCGCCGCTCTCGGTGTGCTCGGGCTGTCCCGACGGGGGATGCCGCACCGCCGGTTCCTCATCACCGGTCTGGTGCTCGGCGTCGCGCTCGTCGGTCTCGGGCACGTCGGCGACCTGCCGAACATCCTCGCCGGACCACAGCAGGAGTTCCTCGACGGCGTCGGCGCACCCCTGCGCAACGTGCACAAGTTCGACGTCCTGCTCCGCCTACCCCTGTGCCTGGGCATGGCGCACCTGATCGGGCTGGCCGTCCGGGCGGCGCGCACCGCGCCCGCCCGGCACCGTCCGCGAACCGTCGCACGCGCCTGGCTGACCGCCGGCGCCGCCATCGTCGCCGTCACGGCGGTCGCCACCCCCGCCCTCGCGGGCGGTCTCGCCACCCCCGGCAGCGTCAAGGAGGTGCCCGGCTACTGGCACGACGCCACCGACTGGCTCGACGCGAACACGGGGCGCGGGCGGGTGCTCGTCGTACCCGGGGCACGCTTCCCGTCGTACGACTGGGGCAACACCACCGACGAGATCGCCCAGCCGCTGCTCAACAGTCGGTGGGCGGTACGCAACGCCATCCCCTTCACCCCGCCGACCACGATCCGGCTGCTGGACGCGATCGAGTCGACGCTCGCCACCGGCACTGGGTCGACCGGACTGGCGGACCTGCTGGCCCGATCCGGGATCAGCCACGTCCTGTTCCGCGCCGACCTCGACCACGGCCGCTCCGACACGGCCCGCCCAGCGGTGGTCCGCCAGGCGCTGGAACGCTCACCCGGGCTGACCCGCGTCACGTCCTTCGGCCCCCTGCGCGGCGGGCCCTCGTCTCCCGACGAGTTTCGCGACCATGGTCTCGACGTGCCCGTCCGGGCGCTGGAGGTCTACCGGGTCGACCGGCCCGTCGAGCCGGTGGTCGCCTATGACAGAGCCGACGTGACAACAGTGGTGGGCGGCCCGGAATCACTGCTCGACCTCGCCGCGGCAGGGCAGCTCGGCTCGGCGCCCACCATTCTGGCCGGCGACGCGTCGACCGCCGACGTCGCCGGGCCGGTGGCGATGACCGATGGGTTGCGCAGACGCGACGTGTCGTTCGGCGGACTGCGCGACAACACCTCCCAGACGCTGACCGCCGACGACACCTTCGAGGTCGACGCACCGGCCCACGACTACCTGCCCGAGTGGGGTGCCCAGCACTCCACTGTCGCCCGTTTCGAGGGCATCAACGCGATCCGCACCTCGACCGCCCGCTCGCAGGTGGACTCCCCTGGCGGCGCCCGCCCCGAGCACCAGCCGTACGCGGCGATGGACGGCAACCCGGCGACCTCCTGGCAGTCCGCGCCGTACTCGCCCAGCGACCAGCAGTGGATCGAGGTGGGCCTCGCCAACCCGACGACTGTCACCCGGGTCGAGGTGTGGTTCGACCTGAAGGCCGATGCCCTGCCCACCACGGTGACCGTCAGCGCCGGGTACGAGAGCAGCACCATCGAACAGTTCAGCGACCACATGGTGTTCGAACTGCCCGGCGTGCACGCCACTCGCGAGGTCCGGGTCTCGGTCGACAGCGCGTACGACCTGCGCCCGTTCGGAAACGGCTCGGTCGGCATCGCCGAGATCAAGGTTCCGGGCATCCAGACCAGCCGCACCCTGGTCCTGCCCGCCGCACCTGCCACCGACCGGCCGGCGACCGTCGTCGTGTCGGCGGCACCCACCACGCCGGCCTGCTTCTCCGTCGACGGGCAGCCGCGCTGCTCCACCGACGCCATCCGTGGTTCCGAGGATGCGTCCACAATCGACAGGACCCTGACCCTGCCGGCGGCCGGCGCGTACGACGCCAAGCTGTGGGCGCGGCCCACGGCCGGCCCCGACCTGGACAACGCCCTCGACAAGGTGGTGACCGACGCGCAGCCGCTGCGTCTCGCGGCACAGATCAGCGCCTCCTCGACGGCCGTGCCCGACCCGACCGGCCGGGCCGGGGCCGCGCTCGACGGGAACCCGACCACCAGCTGGTCACCGGCGATCGACGACGAGGCACCGATCCTGCGACTCAAGTGGCTCAAGCCGCAGACCATCACCGGGCTCCGCTTCTCGGTCGACGACAAGACAGCCGCCACCCGTCTCGGCAGTGTGCGGGTGGTCGGCGACGACGGCTTCCGCAGCAGCCTGCTCGGCGACGACGGGCTGCTCCGTCTGGACCCGCCGATGCGGACCGACGAGATCACCATCCAGTTCCTCGACAAGCCGTCCGCCACCAGCACCGACCCGTACAAGCTGCGGTTGCCGGAGAAGTTGCCCATCGCGGTCGGTGAGGTGACAGTGCTACCCGGAGCGCCCACGGTCGGACCGCGCCTCGACACACCCCTGGCG
Source organism: Micromonospora sp. 050-3 (assembly GCF_046549335.1). Classification (NCBI taxonomy): domain Bacteria; kingdom Bacillati; phylum Actinomycetota; class Actinomycetes; order Micromonosporales; family Micromonosporaceae; genus Micromonospora; species Micromonospora sp. 050-3. Next base: position 6,003 of record NZ_JAJPVX010000005.1, on the reverse strand, counting down.
CTGGCCTGCGGATCGGGGCCGACGCTCCAGATCGGCGCGGCGCGGGTGACCACCACGCTGAGCGGCACGCTCCGCGACCTGCTGGAAATGCGCGAGATGCCGGTGACTTCGTGCGGCCGGGCCACGCCGCGGCAGCTCGACCTGGGCCGCGGGGAGCACCGCATCGTCGCCACCCCGAGCCAGTTGGCCTCACCCACCCGGGTCGCCCTGGTGCCCCGGACGGCCACGCCGGCCTCGACGGCCACGGCAATTCCGCCGACCGCCAGCGCCACCGAGATCGAATCCTGGGCAGCCACCGAGCGACGGGTACGGGTGGGCAGTCATCCCGTCGACCGGGTGCTCGCCGTGCGGGAGAACACCAACACCGGCTGGCAGGCCACCCTCGGCGGGCGAACGCTGAAACCACTGGTGGTGGACGGATGGCAGCAGGGCTGGATCCTTCCCGCCGGCGCCTCCGGGGAGGTGCTGTTGCGTTTCGCCCCGGACACCCCGTACCGGGCGGGGCTTCTCCTCGGCGGCACCCTGCTCGCGGTGGTGGTCCTGCTCGCGGTGCTGCCCGCCCGACAGCCCACCGGGGGAACTTCGGCGACCGTCGTGCCGCGCGGCCGAGGCCGGGTCACCCGCTCGCTGCCGCTGCTGGCCGTCGGGGCCGCCGCGCTGGTCCTGTGGAGCGGCCTCATCGGCGGTCTGCTGGTCGCTGCGGGATTCATGCTGGCGGTTCCCGGCCCACGTCGCCTGCCCTGGCCGGCCGACCCACGTCGGGCCAGGACGATCAGTCGCGCCGTCGAGACCTGGCTTCCCGGCGCGCTCGTCCTGCTCGCCGGGTTGCTCTACCTCGACGCGACGCGGCGGAACACCGACGCGCTGGTGCAACTCACGATCGTCGTCGCCCTGGGTGCCCTCTGGCTCTCCACCGCCGCCCGACGACGGCCCGTACGCCGGGCCAGGCCGACCGCCGCGACCTCGGCCGTTCCGGCGGCCGTGCTGGTCGCGGCGGACGAGAAGCCGGACGCCCCCGAGCTGGACGTCCCCAAGCCGAACGGGACCGAGCCGAACGGGACCAAGCCGAACGCGACCGAGCCGGCGAGGACCGGCCAGTCGGCCGGGCCAACCGACGGGCAGCCTCCGACCTTCTCCGAGATCACGTGAGCCCCCGACGACCCGTCCGTCGGGAGACGACGGCCCAGACGGAGCTGACACGCGGCTGGAGTACGGGCCTCGGCGCTGCCGGAGTCAGCGTCACAGTGGCCGGGGTTCTCGTCAACGGCCTCGCCTACCTGGTGCCGGTGCTGGCCGCCCGGCGGCTCGACCCGGCCGACCTGAGCGCGCTCGCCGCCGCCCTCGGGCTAGTGGCCATCGTCGGTGTGCCCGGGCTCGGCCTGCAACTGGCCGTCGCCGTGCACCACTCCCGCCACGGTGCCTCCGACACCCGGCGGCTCACAGTGGTCACCGCCGCCGTGTGCGCGGGCACCCTCGTGGCGGCGACACCACTGCTGGTCACCGCCCTGGATCTCCCGGTCGAGATGCCCGCGCTGCTGGCGGTCACCGCCGCGGCGATCGTGCTCTCCTCGCGGTCCCTCGGGGAGTTGCAGGGTGGCCAGCGCTTCGTGCGACTCGCCATCGGGATGACAGTGCTCGCCGCCGGCCGCTACGGCGGCGTGATCGCCGGGTTGCTGCTCGGCGCGGGACCGACCGGCGCGCTGGCGGTCGGCGCGTTGACCGCCGCCCTCACCCCGGCGGTGCTGGCCCGACTCGCCCGTGAGCCCCAACGGTCGTCCACCGCCCCACGGCTGACCGTCGCTCAGGTCGTTGCCGGCTGCGGTGCGACCCTGGCGATGCTCGTCGTCTCCTACGCCGATCTGCTGCTGGCCCGACAACTGCTGTCCCCGTCGGATTCCGGGGCGTACTCGGTCGGCACCGTCCTGAGCAAGGGCGCGCTCTGGGCGCCGCAGGTCGCCGCCGTCCTCGCTCTACCGCGGCTGGCCCGCGGTGACCAGCGCAGCCGGAGGGTTGCGCTCGCGGTGACGGGCGGGTGTGGCCTGGTGCTGGTCCTCGCCTCGACGCTCGCCGGAGGGCTCGCCTTCCGCCTCGCCGGTGGGCCCGACTACGACCACCTGGGCCGGTACGCGCCCCTCTTCGCGGCGGTCGGTGCGCTCTACGCGGTGACGTTCGTGCTGCTCAACGACCGCCTGGCGGCCGGCGCACGCTGGGCGGCGGCACCGCTGTGGGTGGGCGTGGCCGGCCTGGTGGCCGTCACCGCGACCCTCCGGCCGCACAGCGTCCCCGGTCTTCTCCTCGCTGCCCTGGGCACTGCCATCGTCACCACCGCGCTGATGGCGGTCACGGCCCGTCGGCCCGCGCCGGTTCCGACGACCGAGCCGACTAGCCCTCCGCAAGCCAGTCCGTCAGCAGTCGGTGGTCGATCGAGTCCACCCGACCCAGCGGACGACCCGAGGCCGCCCGGTCCCGCAGCTCCGCCCGGGTGAACCACCGCGCCTCCAGCAACTCCTCGCCGTCCACGCGTACGTCGTCGGAGGTGGCGGTGGCCCGGAATCCCACCATCAGGCCGGCGGGGAACGGCCACGCCTGTGACCCCTGGTAGGTCACGTCGGTGACTGTCACGCCCGCCTCCTCGCCCATCTCCCGGCGGACCGCGTCCTCCAGGCTCTCGCCGATCTCGACGAAGCCGGCCAGCGTCGAGTACGCGTCCTCGGCCGCGCCCGCGTGCCGGGCCAGCAGACAGCGCCCCGACCGACCGGGTGCCTCGACCAACACGATGATCGCCGGCTCGATCCGGGGGAACAGCAGGCGTCCGCACTCCGTCCCGGTGCAGGTCCGCAGGTGCCCGCCGCCGTCGGCGACGGCCGACGCGCCGCACGTCCCGCAGAATCGCTGCTGCCGGTGCCAGTGCAGCAAACCCCTGGCGTACGCATGGACGGCCGCGTCGCCGGGTTCGAGCCGCCCGACCAGTGCTCGCACGTCGACGGACCGCACCGCACCGGCCATCTCGACGGCGGACCGCTCGGGAAGCGCGGAGAGGTCCGCGGCGAACACGGCGGTCTCCCCATCGAGCCCCAGGAAGACGGTCTCGCCGGCGGCGGACCGGACCAGCGCCGCACGCTCCGCGCTGAGCCGAACCGGCCCGTGCCCGTCGACGAGACAACGGTCCCGCCACATCGGCAACAGCACTGTTGTCGACTCGGTGAGCAGCGCGCCCAACCGCGTCGGATCGGTGCGCAACGGGCCCGCCCGGTCCAGCGATCCGCCCCCGTACGCCAACACCCGCTCCGCAGTGTCCACCCGGTCACCGTGTCACGTCGGCGGTCCGCCGTCGGCACCGCCCCCGGACCGGTGCGACACGCCGAACGACACGCGGTACCAGCGCCTGATGGGCGCAGCCACCGAGGACGGCCGGGCATTCGTTACCGTAGGTGCCTCCGGGAGGGAGGACCTCCCGCGGCACCCTGGCGATCGAGGTTGCAGTGACGCTGTACGGCGAAAACAGTCCACCCGCCGACGACCGGCCCACCGTGCAGGTCACCGCGGTCACCTGGCCGGACGATGGACCTGAGCCGGTCACCACAGCCGCTCCCGGCGAGCCGGACGGCGGCCCGCGCCGGCCGCGCCGGGTGCGGATGCTGCTCGCCGCCGGCATCACCGGTGGCGTCCTCGCCGCCGTGGCGGGTGCCGGCGCCTGGGCGTACGCCGGTGACGTTCCCCGTGGCACCAGCGTGCTCGGCACAGAACTGGGCGGCCGGAGCCGCGCGGACGCCGACCGGGAGTTGCGGGCGGAGCTGGACCGGCGGGCGGCAGCGCTCGCCACGCCGCTGAAGGTCACAGTCGACGGACGTACCGCCGAGATCAACCCGGCCGACGTGGGGCTGACCGTCGACGTGCCGGCGACCGTCGCCGCAGCCACTGAGGCGGACGCGCACCCGGTCAGTCGGTTGGTCGGGTCCCGCACCGTCGAGCCGGTGGTGACCGTCGACGTGGGCCGGTTGGACGACGCGCTCCGTAAGGTGCTCGGCGACCAGGCCCAGGGCATGACGATGCCGGCGATCACCTATCAGGGCACCACGCCGAAGGTCGTACAGCCCAAGCCCGGGCTGGCCTTGAACCCGGAGCGTTCCGCCGAGGTGGTCCGCACCGGCTGGTTGGCCGGCGCCCCGGTCACCGTGCCTCTGGTGGAGACCCACCCGGCGACCACCCCGGAGGAGTTGGACCGGATGGTCAGCGAGCTGGCGAAGCCGGCCGTCGCCGCCCCGGTCACCCTGCGCACCGACAAGGGCCAGGTGACGATCCCGCCCGCCGCTATCGCGAAGAGCCTCCGGTTCGGCGCCGACAAGACCGGGAAGCTCACCCCCTCGGTGGACGTCAAGCGGCTGAGGACGGCGCTCGGCGACAAGCTGGCCGCCATCGAGGTGCCGCCGAAGGACGCCACTATGACGATTTCCGGTGGCCGGCCCACAGCCAAGGAGGGGCGATCCGGCCAGCAGCTGGACACGGCGGCCCTCAGTCGCGACCTGCTGGCCGTGCTACCGAAGGCGGACGGCCGCCAGGTGACCGGCGAGTTGAAGCCGACGCCGCCGCAGCTGACCGGGGAGAAGCTCGCCGGCCTGGGCATCAAGGAGCGGGTGTCGACCTTCACCACCCGGTTCACCGGAGGCATGACCTCGTCGCGCAGCCAGAACATCGCGACCATCGCGAGGCAGGTGGACGGCACGGTCGTGCTGCCCGGGAAGACGTTCTCGCTCAACGGACACACCGGCGAGCGCGGCTACGCCCAGGGCTACCGGGACGCACCTGTCATCCTCGACGGCAAGCTCGTGCCGGGCGTAGGCGGCGGCACCTCGCAGTTCACCACCACGCTGTTCAACGCGACCTACTACGCCGGCCTGGAGGACGTCGAGCACAAGCCGCACTCGTACTGGTTCGACAGGTACCCGGCGGTCATCGAGTCGACCATCTTCTGGCCCAATCTGGACTTCAAGTTCCGCAACAACACCGAGTACGGCGTTCTCATCGACACGTCGTACACGTCCAGCACGATCACCGTGTCCATCTGGAGCACGAAGATCTACGACAGCGTGAAGACCGAGTACGGCCCACGCCGCAACATCACGACGCCGAAGCAGATCCACCTGGCTCCCGGCCCCTCGTGCATCGAGACCAACGGCATCAACGGCTTCACCCAGGACGCGTTCCGGGTCATCAAGAAGGACGGCGCGGTGGTCAAGCGGGAGAAGTTCACCTGGCGCTACGACGCGGAGCCCCGCTACGTCTGCGGCCCGAAGACGTCCTGAGGCCCACCCACTCCGGGTCAGCTCAGGTCCGGGGTCAGCTCGGCCGCTTTGCCGCCGTGCCATTGCGCTTGCCGCCCTGCGGTGGCATCGGCACCGTGCGAGTCTCCTGCACCCGGATCTCGGCCCGGAACCGGTGCGCCGCGGGGTGCCACATCTCCTCGAACGGACCCATGACCTCGCCACCGATGCCACGACGACGGACCCGGGACGCGAGCCACCAGAGGGTGCCCAGGACCGCCGCCACGCAGCCCGCGAACACCACAAAAATCAGGACCTCATCCACAGGCCGAGCCTAGCCCTGGACGCCAGGCCCAATCCTGGACCGCCGCGATCTTGCACTTTCGGTCGTCGCAACGCGAAATCTGAGCCGGTTTGTCGGCGCACAAACTGCAAAATCGCGGGGTCAGATGGGGCGCGGGCGCAGACTGCGGGCCTGTTGATCGCAAGCTCGCTGACCGCCCCGTGGCCCGACCGCATGATCGCGCAACATCCCGGTTGTAGTGGCCTCACGACGTGCGGACACCACTTCCCGTAGCCCCGCATATATCAGGATCCCGGGTCGATCAACCAGACAGGGAAACGCAGATAAGGCCACCCCCGAATGGGGGTGGCCTTATCTGAAAGATTGTCCGGCGGCGTCCTACTCTCCCACACCCTCACGAGTGCAGTACCATCGGCGCTGGAGGGCTTAGCTTCCGGG
>NZ_JAJPVX010000004.1:0-223846 GCF_046549335.1 Micromonospora sp. 050-3 | reverse complement strand
CCCCCACCCCACGATCCCCGCCCTGAACGAGCTACAGATGCGCAGAGCAGCCTAGAAGGGAACCTTTCCAGGGCAAGAGCCACGCTGATGCCCCTGAAAAGCCGGCAGCGATGCGACGAGCCTGCCCAGGAACGGGTTTCCGGGGCAGCCCGACCCGCGCAGGGATCAAGCCTGACCGCCCGGAGCGGGTCGGGCTGCCCCGGAAACCCCACCGCAACTAAAGATCAAACATGACGCCGAGACTGCACGATCCGGAACCGGTTGGCGACGTACGCCCCGTCGGTCAGCGCCGAGTTGGCAGCAGCGTTGGCCCCACTGCCGTGGAAGTCGGAGAACGCCGCCGACTGGTTGACGAAGACACCGCCGGTGAGGTTGCAGGACAGGTGCACCCCGACCTCTACCGCCACCGCCTCGGTCGCGTCCAGCACGGCCTCGTCGGTCGAGTAGACCCCGGCGGTGAGCGCGCCCTTCTCGCCGACCGTCCGGCGCAGCAGCTCCAGGCTGTGCGTGGTGGAGTCGGTAGCGATGGCGAAGGAGATCGGCCCGAACCATTCCCGGCCGTACGTCTCCGTGTCGTCAGCGGTCAGCTTCACGATCGTCGGGGTACGCACCACCGCGTCGGCGTACGACGGGTGGGCCACGGTCCGCGACTCCAGCACGGGCTCGCCGACCTTGGTCACCTCGGCCAGCCGCTCCAGCACCCCGTCGTTGACGATGGCGCCGGTCAGCTCCACGCCTCGGGCCGGGTCGGCGGTGAGCTTGCCGACGGCAGCGGCAATCCCGCCGGCCACCTCGTCGAAGCTCTTGTGCCCCTGGTCGGTCTCGATGCCCCCGGCCGGGATGAGGATGTTCTGTGAGGTGGTGCACATCTGCCCGCTGTAGAGGGTCAGCGTGAACCCGAGGTTGCGGCACATGCCGGCGAAGTCGTCGGTGGAGTCGATGACGACGGTGTTGAGGCCGGCCTTCTCGGTGTAGACCGATGCCTGCCGCGCGTGCGTCTCCAGCCAGTCGCCGTACTCGGTGGAGCCGGTGAAGTCGACGATCCGGATGGCGCGGTGCAGAGCCAGGTCGCTGGCGAGCTTCTCACCGGGCGCCTCGGCCGCCAGCATGATCAGGTTTGGGTCGAACCCGGCCTCGGCCAGCACCTCCCGGGCGTACTTCACAGTGATGGCCAGCGGCAGCACCGCGCGCGGGTGCGGCTTGACGATCACCGGGTTGCCGGTGACCAGCGAGGCGAACAGTCCGGGGTACGAGTTCCAGGTCGGGAAGGTGTTGCAGCCGATCACCAGCGCCACCCCACGCGGCACCACGTGGAACGTCTTGGTCATCCGCAGCGGGTCACCCTTGCCGGCGGCCTTCTCCCAGCCCGCCGTGCCCGGGTGCCGGGTCATTTCCGCGTACGCGTACGCCAGCGCTTCCAGCGCCCGGTCCAGCGCGTGCGCACCACCGGCCTGGAAGGCCATCACGAACGCCTGCCCGCTGGTGAACTGCACAGCGTTGGCCAGCTCGAAGATGTGCTTGTGCAGCCGGTCGAGGATCTCCAGGCAGACGCCCACCCGGGCCTGCGGGCCGGCGTCACGCCACGCCGGCAGCGCGGCGGAGGCGGCGTCGACCAGCTCGCCGGGGCGGGCATGCGGGTACCGCACCGCCAGCTCCACCCCGAACGGGCTCGTCTCGGTGGCGACCCGAACGCCCGCGCCGGGCTGGTCGAGCGGGAAGTCACCGCCGAGGTACGCCTCGAAGGCGGCCTTGCCGTCGGCGGCGGCGGTCTCGCCGTACACCCGAGGGCTGGGGGATTCGGGATAGGCGGACCAGTAGCCCCGCTCCGTGATCGCGGTCAGCGCACGGTTGAGGGTGTCGGCGTGCCTGTCGTACAGGGGATGCGGGGTCTCCGTCATGCCCGCCATCATGCCTGAGTCCGGTCCGCGAGCAGTAGCGCGAATGCCCGACAGCGGCTCATGCCTGAGTCCGATCCGCGAGCAGTAGCGCGAATGCCCGACAGCGGCTCATGCCGCGGTCGAGTTCCGGAGCAGAAGCGCCAATGGTCGACGGCACGGGGTTGCTCGCGGCGGCAGCGGGTAACCGCGGGCCTCCGGCCAGGGGAGCCGGCCAGGGAGGGCGGCGGGTGAGGATCACCGAGATCCGGGTGCACGGGGTCGCCGACAAGGGGCCCGAGACGATCCTCGACCGACCGATCGTCGCGCGGTTCGCGGGAGACGACAACGCCGGCTTCTACCGGCCCCGGCCCGGTTACGGCGCCGCCGCTGACCGCAACGGGGTGACGCTTGAGGCGTACCGCTGGAGCAGACTGACCGGCGGCACCGCCACCCGGACGTTTTCCCTGGTCCTGCTCTTGCCGTTCATGCTCAGCAACATCGCGGTGTGGATGCTGCCGGTCACCGGCCGCGGCGGCCATGCCGCGCGGGCGCTGTGCCGACTGTTGGCCGCGACCATGACCGCGATGTACGTGCTCTCCACCGTCGGGGTGTCCCTCGACCTGATCGCGTGGCAGTGCGCGGCCTACCCGAGGTGCCTGGAGGGGCGACGGGAGATCTCCTGGCTGGGCGACGTGCCGCCCGGGCAGCGGCTCGCGCTGCTGGCCGTACCGCCGATCATCGCGATCGTCCTGATCTGGCGGCTCGGTGCCCGGACCTGGCAGCTCCCCGAGGACAGCGACCACGCGCCCGGCGTGGGTGCGGACCGGCTCGACGCGCCCGCCTTCTGGGACACCCGCTCGCTGCTGCGCCGCCTGCGGTCGGTTCACGTCGCGGTGGCGCTGGGCACGCTCGACATCACTCTGCTGCTGGTTCTGGCACCGCACGACGCCACAGTGTCCGGCTGGCTGCTGCTGGCCGCGGACGTGGCGCTGCTCGCGGGCGCGGTGGTGCTGCTCTGCCGGCCGGCGATAGAGCGGCGCGGAGAGCAGGACCAGCGGAGTTCGCGGATGATCCGCTGGGTGGCCGTCGCGCTCACCGCGCTGACCCTGGGGTACGCGTTGCTGCCACGGCCGCCGTGGACGGCCGAGGGGATGATGCCGGGGTACGGGATGCTGGTCGCCGGGCTGTTCGCCGGGCAGGTGGTGCTGCTCGCGATGCTCGGCCTGGTGGTCGTGGTGCAGCGTCGTTCCCTTCCCCGGCCCCACTTCCTGTTGGCCGGGCTGGGCGCGCCGGTGCTGATAACCGTCGCGATCGGGCTGGGCGTCGCGTACTCCTCGGGCCTGACCTATGGGCTCGCCGAGTACCTGGACCGTGGCTCCAGCCCGACGCCGGCACGGCCGCTGCCGCCTGGCGCCCCACCGTTGTCTCCGCCGATCGCCTACCGCTGGGTCACCCTCGGCTTCACCCTCGCCGTGCTCCTGGTGGTCGTGACGGCAGTGCTCGTCCCCCGGCTTCGCCGTGATCGTCGCCGTCGGGAGGCCGAGGAACTGGTCCGGCGGGACTTTCCGGAAGCCTCCCGGGCGGCCCCCGAACGAGTGCGGGCCGTCCGCGACGCGATAGTGCGTGCCCGGCTGACGGATCGGCTCGGAGGGCTGCTGGCCACCGCGTACGTGGTGTTGGCGCTGCTCACCCTCGCGGCGGCCGGGCTCTCGGTGATCGGTCCCGGCCCGGGTGCGCTCGCGTTCCGACTGGGCGGCGAGCCGTTGGCCCGGCCGGTGATCTTCGTGACCGATGTGGGTGCTCTGCTGATCGGGCTGTTCGCCACGGTCCTCGCGGTGATGGGACTTGTCGCCTACCGATCGGGCGCGATCCGGCTGGTCGGGGTGCTCTGGGAACTGGCCACCTTCTGGCCGCGTGCCGCGCACCCGCTCGCCCCGCCGTGCTACGTCGAGCGGGCGGTCCCCGAGCTGACCCGTCGGATCGGGCAGCTCACCGCCGACGGGAACGCGGTGGTGCTGTCCGGGCAGAGTCACGGCAGCGTGCTCGCGGCGGTGACGATCCTTCAACTGCCCGACCACTGCCGCAGGCGGGTGGCCCTGCTCACCTACGGCGCCCCGCTCGGAAACCGGTATCGGCGGATCTTCCCGGCGTACGTCAGCGACGAGATGTTGCGCGAGGTCGGCAGCCGGTTGGCCTGGCGGTGGATCAACCTGTGGCGGTACACCGACGCGGTGGGCGGACCGGTGTTCGTCCCGCTCCCGGACGGACCCGACGACCCGGCTGCCCGGGTCGACCGTCGGGTACGGGACCCGAAGGGACTGCTCATCCCGCCGACCGACACAGTGCCCCCGCCGGTGCAGGGCCACCGGTTCACTCCGGACGACGACTTTCACGCTGCGATCGGCGAGCTGGTCGAGCGCTTGGAACGGACCGACGGGTGACCAGCCGGGTCAGAGCGTGAGCTGCCAGTCGGTCCAGGAGTCCACCGGACGGAAGCCGAGCTGCTCGTTGATCGCCACCATGTAGCTGTTGCTGGCCGCGTTGATGGTGTCGATGCTGCGCACCGCCGGCTCGTGGGTGAGCAGGTGATGCAGGTTCTCCGCCTTGGCGATCAGGCCGAGCCGGTGCCCACGATGTGCGGGGTCGACGATGGTGATCTGCTGGAACGCGTGCCAGTCGGCGGAGGCGCCAACCTCCAGCAGCGTCCAGGCGACCAGCCGGCCGGACGCCTCGTGTCGCATCCCGAGGTGGTACCGCCGGCGGCCCTTGGCCTCCAGGGCACGATCGGTGCCGCGGATGCGCTCGGCGTCCACCTGCTCCGGCTCCCACTGCATGTCGCCAAGGGGCGCGTCCATCATCAGCCGGCCGTCCAGGTAGGCGATGTCCGTCAGATACTCCTGCGGGGTGGCGCCCTGCCAGCACACCGATCGGTACCCCTCGGCCCGGGGCTGGGCCTCGACGAGTGCCGCGCGGAGCGCGACCCGGTCGATCTCGGCGATCTCCAGCCGGCGACGCACCTCGACCAACGCGGCCTGGGCGCCGGTCGACGCGGCGAACGCGTCGCCCGCCGCGCTCCGAGCCGGCCCGTCGGGCAACGCGGAAACGGTCAGCCCGACGACCCGCTTGCGGCCGTGCTCGCGCAGCAGCCGTACGCCGTACTCGTGCAGGGCCCGACCGACGCCCCGGCGCCGCAGCTCCGGACGCACCTTCAGCTCGACGGTGGCGTTGTCGGTGTTGTCGAGCTGCGGCAGGTCCAGTTGCAGGAAGCCGGCCGGGGCGCCGTCCAGTCGGGCCAGCGCCCAGAGCGTCCGGGTGCCGGGCAACGGCGTGTGGAACAGCGCGTCGAACCGGCGTCGGCAGAAGGGCGGTAGGTCCGGCAGATCGGCGTCGTTGACCGCCACCCCGATCCGGTACGCCTCGTCGACGGAAGTCCGGTCGGCGCCGTCGAACGGCGCGATCGTGATGCTCATGCCGCTGAGGGTGCACCCGGGAAAAGCGATAGGGCCAGCGATTAATCGCTGGCCCTATCGAACGTGGTCGGGAGGGACACTCGCACAACGCCTCCGGCGTTGGGTCGCAAGAACTTCAAAAGTCTTCGGCGAAATGCCCTCCCGCACGGAGCATCTTGCGCCGTCCGGTTCCTGCCGTCAAGTCCGTAGCGGCGGGTTTTCCACACTCACAGCGAAAACCCAGTTACCGGCTGATCCACTCGGTCCCCCGTTCAGCCGAGGAGGCCGGCGTCGCGGGCGGCGCGCAGCGAGGGCTTGATGTGATGGGTCGGCCCGACCTGGCCGGCCACCGCGTCGATGGTCTTCAGACCCTCGCCGGTGTTGAACACGACGGTCTCGGCCGTCGGGTCGAGCCGACCGGACTCGACCAGTTTGCGCAGCACGGCCACTGTGACCCCACCCGCGGTTTCGGCGAAGACCCCGGTGGTGCGGGCCAGATCGCGGATGCCCGCCCGGATCTCGTCGTCGTCGGCGTACTCCATCCAGCCGCCGGTGCGGCGAACCGCCTCCAGGGCGTAGAGGCCGGCCGCCGGGTCGCCGATGTTGAGCGACTTGGCGATGCCGGTCGGCTTGACCGGGACGATCGTGTCGGTTTCGGCGTGCAGGGCGACGGCGATCGGGTTGCAGCCGGCGGACTGCGCGCCGAAGACCTTCCACCCGTCGGCGGGCGCCTCGACCAGGCCGATCTCCACCAGCTCGGAGAACGCCTTGTCAATCTTGGTGAGCAGCTCGCCACTGGCCATCGGGATGACCACCTGCGCCGGGATCCGCCAGCCGAGCTGCTCGGCCACCTCGTAGCCGAGGGTCTTGGAGCCCTCCGCGTAGTACGGGCGGACGTTCACGTTGACGAACGCGGTGTCCTCGAACTCGTCGGTCTCCACCAACTCGCCGCAGAGCCTGTTGACATCGTCGTACGAGCCGTCGATGGCGACCAGTTCGCCGCCGTAGACGGCGGTGGTGATGACCTTGCCCTGCTCCAGGTCGCTGGGGATGAAGACCACCGAGGGCGCCCCGGCGCGGGCGGCGTGGGCGGCCACCGAGTTGGCCAGGTTGCCGGTCGACGCGCAGGCGAACCGGCTGAAGCCGAGCGCCTTGGCGGCGGTGAGCGCCACCGAGACGACCCGGTCCTTGAACGAGTGGGTGGGGTTGGCGCTGTCGTCCTTGACCCAGAGCGGCGCGGTGATGCCCAGCTCGGCGGCGAGGTGCGGGGCCGCCACCAGTGGGGTCAGCCCCGGGTCGAGGGTGACCCGGGTGGCCGGGTCCTGACCGGCGGGGAGCAGTGCGGCGTACCGCCAGATGTTGTTCGGGCCGGCCTCGATCTGCTCGCGGGTGACGGTGGCCAGCGCGGCGGCGTCGTAGTCGACTTCCAGCGGGCCGAAACACTCGTAACAGGCGTGCTGGGCGGCGAGCGGGTAGCGGGCCGAACAGGCACGGCAGACCAGGGCGCGGGCGGGGCTGGCGGAGGTGTCGATGCCGGAGGCGACGAGCGTCGACGTCATGTCGAGAGTCCTCTCATCTTTCCCCGCATCGCACGGTGCGGCGGGGACGGAATTGGCACCTGCCCCACGGGTCGCTCAGCGGTGAGCGCGCGGGGTGGTTGCCGGGGCGTCGTCGGGCCGTATCCCTCAGCCCCTCTGGATGAGGTATTCAGTTGTGCCGTCGAGTCTAGGACAACGCTGTCGGTCGCTGCTACCGCAGATCCCACGCTGTGAGCCGACCGCCGGCATCCCGGCGGTCGGCGCGCTGCTGGTCAGCGCCGGCGTCGACGCCCGAGGTATAGCGCCACGGCCCAGAGGATGGCAATGGCGGCCACGAGAATCCAGCCGGCGGTCGCGATGGCGCCGCCCGTGAGCCGTTCGCTGCCGCTGAGCAGCCAGATCCCACCCGACACGAAGAGGAGCGCGACCAGGACGGACACCATGGTGACCACGGCGCGTTGCGCGGGGGTCATCGCTGCCGCCTCGGTCGGATGGTGCCGGGCATCGCGGCCTCCGGGTTGGCCAGGATCTCGGCGACCGAGCGGCCGCCGATGGTCAGGGACCCGAGCAGAGCGGTGCGTGCCTGCTCGGCTTCGGCCTCGGCGGCTCGAATCGCGTCGCGGACGTGCTCGCCGAGGGTGAGATTGTCCACGGTACGCCGGGCCTGCGGCGTGATCCGTACGTCGAGCAGTTGACCGCCCGCCCCGACGGTGGCGATCACCGCGCCGTCGCCGGCCGCGGCCTGGTACTGCTCGCTCGCCGGCCGCTCGGCGAACTCCGCCGCCGACTCCAGGGCGGCGGCGATGTCCCGACGGATCGCCGACAGGGCATCGGGGTTCATCTGGCCCTCCGGGCGGCTGCGCGCAGGGCCTCGGCGGCCGACGCCGGATCGTACGTCTGCGGAACCGACGCGGGACCGTCGACCGGAGCGGGCTGACCGGAGATCTCGGCGATCGTTGCGGTCAGGCCCTGGGCGGCGCGCATCCTGGCGTCGCTGACGGCTGTCACGCACGCCGCCCCGAGGGCCTGTGCGTCGAGGTCGCGGACCGCCTGCGGGCTCAGGTAGACGTCTTCGACCCGGCCTGCGCCGGTGGCCCTGACCACCACTGTGCCCGAGTCGTCAGTGCCCTCGTAGACCGTCTCCTGCGCCTCGGCGATTCGGGCGAGGACCCCGTTGAGCTGGTCGGTCATCGCTCGCAGCGACCCAGTGGTCAGGGCAGCGCGTTCCGCCTCGCGCGTCGCGTGCTCGAAGGCTGGTACGTCGCTCACTCCTTCACCCAGCCCTTCGGCTCGGTGATGCGAACCCGGACCTGCTCGGGCAACTGCAGGCTCGTGGTGTCGATCCGGTCACTGTCGCTTGTGAACATGTTCTCCAGAACGCTGAAGGCGTCGGCGACGTCACGCCCAGCCGTCCACACCTGCTGCACGAAGGTCAGCACGGCGGCGAGCGTCGTGATGGCGAATGTCGCCCAGGCTCCGACGATCGCCCACTGCACGGCGGGTGTGTAGGGGCCGGAAAGATAGGCCACAGCGGCCGCCACCAGCGTCGCTCCCGTGACACTGACGTAGCTGAGCAGGTTCGTCATCAGACCCCACCGCATGTCGTCGCACATGTTGCGGACGTTGCTCGCCGCCTGAGCGATCGCGTCGAGCGCGGGCTCGATGCGCGTCTCCAGGAACGCCTTGAACGCCTCGGCGCCCTGATCGGCCCAGTAAGTGTCGACGTCACCTCGCGCCCGGGTCAGCCCCGCCTTGGCCTGCTCGAACACGTCGCTCATGTCGTTCCACGCCTCGGAACCCTTTTCCCATGGGTCCGGCGTGCGGATGTTGACCTCGACAAGGGCGGTGATGCCGGCCACCACCGCCGGACCGCCAACTGTGGGCCAGACGGCCGCGGCGAGCCCGGTGCCGAGGACACCGACGAGCATCCAGAGGCTTTCGGTGGTGTCGTCGTCGACCCGGTCGGAGTAGAGCGAGGAGTCGGACATCACGGCTCCGTTCAATCCTGGTATGTGAAGTTCTCGCCCCGCACCCGCTCCTGCTCCTCGTAGTGGGTGGCGATGGCGGTCAGTGCGGTGCCGATCGAGTCCATCGTCTTCTGGAGCGCCGCTGCGACGTCGCCCACGCCCTGCCGGACCCGCTCGTAGTCGTCAGGCAGGTTCCACGCGAACATCGGAAAGGCATCCCGCGGCAGTGTCAGCGAGGCGATCTTGGGCAGCACCGTGTCGGCGAATGACTTCGCGTCCTCGCTGATCGTCTGGCCCGCCCTGCGCATGGCCTCGGTTTCGAGCGACGTCACAACGGCCCCCTCACCAGGCATCCAGGGATCGACGGAAACTGCTGGTCCTGGCGGTTCATCCTGCCACGGTTGGACCACTGGAGCTGTCCCCTGCTGCCGCCGCGGGTCGGTGGGTCAGCGGGCGCTCACGGCCACCGGGTCGGTCACCGCGATCGGGTCCGTCACCGCGCTCGGCCGGGGCAGCGACGTGGTCCGGGGCCGGGCGGCGAGGTTCGCGGCGATCAGGGCGGCGATCGTGATGGCGGCCCCGACCAGTTCCACGGGCTCCGGGCGGTAGCCGCGGGCGATCTGCACCGCGAAGGTGGTCACCGGAACCAGGTTCATGAACAGCGCGGCGTTGGCGGCGCCGAGTCGCTGCACGCCGGTGTTCCAGGCCAGGACCGCGATCACGGCACCCACCAGCACGGCGTACGCCAGTTGCGGGGCGACCGCCACGAGGTCGGCGGCGGCCGGCGCGTGCTGCCAGCCGACGGCGTCGGCGCCGATGCTCAGGACGAGCATGGCGGCCGTGCCGGCGAGCGCGGTCAGTGTGGTGAAGCGCAGCGGCGACCACTCGCCGAACCGGCTGGCGCCGTGGGTGTAGATGCCCCAGCCCAGCACCGCGCCGATCATCATGAGCCCGCCGAGGCCGAACTGGCCGAGCCCGGCCAGGCTGCCGCGCGTGATCACCAGACCGACGCCGAGCAGCGCCACCAGGGAGAGGGCCAGCAGCAGCGGCTTCGGACGTACGCCGTCGCGAGCCCAGCGGACGAGCTGGGTGATCACCGGAGTGGTGGCCACGAAGAGGGAGATCTGCTGCGGGGCGGCATGTTCGAGCGCCAGGTTGGTGAGCAGGTTGAAGCCCGCGAAGCCGACCACTCCGAGCACCACCACCTCCAGCGCCCGGCCACCGTGGCGCAGTGCGCCGGCACCCTCGCGGAGCAGCAGGATGGCGACCAGGACGACGGCGGCCAGCAGGTAGCGCGCGGTGGTCAGGTTGAGCGGGTCGACCCGGTCGAGCGCGCTGGCCAGGATCGGGAACATCACGCCCCAGCCGAGCACGGCGACCAGTGGGTACGCGGTGGCGCGAGATCGCATCGCAACTCCAATGTTCGAGTATCGTCGAACCAACGACACCGACCATAGGGTGTTGTTCGATGATTGTCGAACAAGGGTTACACTGCTCACATGGAGCCGCACGAGCCCGACCTGACCGCCGTACCGGTCACCAGCGTGTTGGCCGCACTCGCCGACGACGTGCGGCTTCAGATCGTCCGGGCGCTCGCCGAGGGCGGCGAGGCCGCCTGCGGCAGTTTCGACTTCGGCGTCTCCAAGGCGACCCGTAGCCACCACCTCAAGGTGCTGCGCGAGGCAGGCCTGACCCGGACCCGGGCCGCCGGCACCAGCCGACTGGTCCGGCTCCGCCGGGACGAACTGGACAAGCTCTACCCGGGCCTGCTGGACGCGGTCCTCACCCAGCGCCCGCCAGCCTGACCCCGCCTCACCCTGACCCGTCCGGCAGCGGCCCGCGCGGCGGCGGGTGGGACCTGCCCCAGGCGCTCGCTTTGGAGCTGAATCGTCTACGACATCAGCGAAGAGCCGCCGCCCAACGGGCACCTCGGCCGGCACGCCGCCGAAGCCACCCCGTCGAGTCCCCAGCAACGGCCGACCCGACCGTCCCCACAACGGCCCCCACACCACTCCGTCGATCAAGGAGTTGTGGTGGGTGACAAAGCGCCCACCCGGCGCCAGACCAGGCACCACAACTCCATGATCGACGAGGTGGGCCTGCCCCCTTCTTCGCGATCTTGCACCTGCTGTCGTGAGATAGCGGGCATTCCGTGCGTATCGGCGACTGAACCTGCAAGATCGGCGGGGGCGGGGTGACGGTGTGGGTTCTTCGTGGGCGAGGATCTACTGATGATCTCTCGCGGGACGGCAGCGCGGCGACGGGTCAGCACGGCATCCGCGACGGTCACGGCGTTCATGGCGGCTCTCACACTCGGCGCGTGTATACCTGGCGACCATCGCGGCCAGGGCGGCCCGGACGGCCCGCGACCACGTACCGCGCCCGCCAGCACCGAGCCGCTGGCCGATTGCCCGGCCACCGGCGTTCGGATCCAGTCGACCGGCGGGGACGCCGCGATGGGCCTGCGCGCCCTCGGCCTGGAGCTGGTCAACTGCGGCGAGCACCCCTACCAGCTCGACGGGTACCCCGTGCTGCACGTGTTCGACGAAGCGCGCGAGCCGATCATGCTGCGGGTGGTCAACGGCGCGAAGGAGATCACCTCGGGCTTCGACCAACCACCCCGGCAGGTCATCCTCGCCGCCGGGGAGCGGGCCACCGCCGTGGTGCTCTGGCGCAACCTGGTCACCGACTCGACGGTGGTGGCCACCAACGGCGAGTTCCTGACTGTGGCGCCCGCCGCCGGGCAGCCGGCCGAAGAGGTCGACCCGGACGGGCCGATCGACCTCGGCAACACCGGCCGGATCGGCGTCAGCGCCTGGAAGAAGGCCGACCCGTCCACGCCGGTGCCGACCCGACCGGCCCCGCCGCCGGCGCCGAGCGCGGTGCCGTCGTCGGTGAGCCCGCCGGACAGCCGACTGTGAGCCGACCCGCTACGAGGTGATGTCCTTGCGGGTGAAGCGCCAGAACGCCAGCCCCCAGAACAGCGTCGCGTAGCTGATCGCGGAGATGCAGCCGCGCACCACGTCGTCGGTTTGCACCGGAGTCGACAGCAGACCCAGCCAGGCGGTACTGAAGTGGGTGGGCAGGAAGTCGCGCAGCGCGCCCAGGGCGGTGATCTGGTCCAGGATGCTGGACAGGATCCAGAGCAGGACCGCACCACCCACAGCGCCCAGCGCGGCGTCAGTGGTCACCGACAGCAGGAACGCCAGGCCGGCCACCACCAGCAGTACGACCGCCAGGTAGCCCAGCACGGCCAGCAACCGGAGCAGCCCCTCGGTGGGTTCCAGCTCGGCGGCGACGGTGCTGCGCAGCGGCGACCAGCCGTAGCGCAGGGTGCCGGCCAGCAGCGCGGTGCCGGCCAACAGGATCAGGGCCAGCCCCGAGTACGCGAGCGCGACCACCAGCTTCACCGTCAACAACCGCGCCCGGGGCACCGGGATCGCCAGCAGATACCGCAGGCTGCCCCAGCTCGCCTCGCTGGCCACCGTGTCGCCGCAGAACAGCGCGACGACCACCACCAGCAGGAACGACGCCGAGACGAAGATCGAGAACAGGGTGAAGTTGAGCCCGCCCGAGGTGGCCAGCTCGACCAGGCTGGCGAACTCGTTGCGACCGTTGTCGTCGTCGCCGCCCGAATCGAACTGGAACGCGATCAGGATGATCAGCGGCAGCAGCACCATGAACCCGAGCGCCAGCTGGGTCCGCCGCCGGGACGCCTGCCGACGGAACTCCGCCACGAACGGCATGGTGGCCGACGGCCGGTAACCGCGGGCCTCACCCGCATCAGTAACAGCCATCACCGGTCACCGCTTCCCCGAGAGTTCTCGCCCACCAGGGCGAGGAACGCGTCCTCCAGGCGCCGCCGAGGCACCACCCGGTCCACCCCGATGCCGGCGCGCACCAGCTCCGCCACCACCTCACTGCGGGCCGTGCCGTTGGTGTCGACGACCAGTTGGCCGTCGCTCTCCGGCAACACGCGGACCCCGTGCAGCCGGTCCAGCACCGCTCGCGCCGCCACCGGGTCGGTGACGTCGAAGAGCACGCTCGGCGACTCGCCCACGATCTCCTCCACCGGCCCGGACGCCACGATCCGGCCCTTGTTCACCACCACCGCGTGCGTGCACGTCTGCTCCACCTCGGCCAGCAGGTGACTGGAGACCAGCACCGCCCGACCGTCCGTGGCGTACCGCTGGAGCACCCGCCGCATCTCGGCGATCTGCGGCGGGTCCAGCCCGTCGGTCGGCTCGTCCAACACCAGCAGTTCGGGAAGGCCGAGCATGGCCTGGGCGATGGCGAGCCGCTGGCGCATCCCGTGGCTGTAGTTCTTGATCTTCCGGTGTACCGAGTCACCCAGCCCGGCGATCTCCAGCGCCGCGTCGAACTGTGCGTCCTCCCACGGCCGCCCGGTGGCCCGCCAGTACGCCTTCAGATTGTCCAGACCCGACAGGTGCGGCAGGAAGCCCGGCCCCTCCACCAGCGCCCCGATCCGGGACAGCACCGGCGAGCCGGGCACCAGCCGACGACCGAAGACGTAGATCTCCCCGGCGGTCGGCTGGGTCAGCCCCATCAACACCCGCAGGGTGGTGGTCTTGCCGGCGCCGTTCGGCCCGAGCAGACCCACTACCTGACCGGGGTGCACCTCGAAGTCCACGTTCGACACGGCGACGAAGCCGTCCGCGTACTCCTTGCGCAGTGCGCGCACGGCCAGCGGGGTGTCCGCGTACTCCGGATGCACCGACCGGTCCTGGCGGCGGTGCCGGCGGCGGACCAGGGCGACGACCACGACGAGCCCGATCACGATGGCGGCGAGCAGGCCGGCGAGCACCCAGCGCCAGATCGTCGCCGCGGTGGGGATCGGCTCACCGCTGACAGTGGGCAGGCTGACAGCGCCGTCCGCGGCCACCGTGTAGACCGTGGGCGCGGCGGGCGTGGTGTACGCCTGGTCGGAGGTGGCCACCACCAGTCGCAGCCGGTGCCCGGCCTCCACCCGGCGGACGATCCCGGGCAGCGTCACGGTGACCGGGCGGGCGTCCTGCACCTGCTGCGGCAGGCCGGTGAGCCGGATCGGGGCGACCAGGCCGTTCGGCAGGGTGGCCGCGCCGTCCGGGTCGACGTCGTAGAGCTTGACGAAGAGCACCGCCTCGCCGGTCGGCGACGCGGCCCGCAGGGTGACGGTGGGCGCACCGGCCACGTCCACCGCCTCGGCCAGCGGGGTGGACTCGAACTGGGCGTGCTGGCCGGGCACGTCACCGGCCACGCCGTCCAGCAGCGAGGCGAGCCCGCCGGCGAACGGGATCGAGGAGATGGCGGCCGGGTTGCCGTTCGGCGGGTTCGCGATCGGCTGTGCCGGACCGGCGACCGTCACCTCCCGGCGGGCGTTGCCGGCGAGGCCCGGGTAGTCGGCGCGGCGGAATCCGGTGGCGACGAGACCCCTGTCGAGTGCGTCGAAGCCGGCGATCCGCGACCAGGTGAAGTCGTCGCCGGGCGCGTCGCCCTCGCCCTTGACGTAGTGGTCGAGCCACTGGACGGTCAGGAACTTCACCCGGTCTTCGTCCGAGCGGGGTCCACTGCCACCGTCGTGCCCGCCGGTGAACCAGGCGACCCGCACCGGAGTGCCGGTGGCGGCGATGCCGCGGGCGTTCGCGTCCGCCTCACCGAGCGGGAAGAGGGTGTCCGCCTCGCCCTGCACCAGCAGGGTGGGCGCCTTGATCCGGTCCAGCACACCGGCCGGGCTGGAACGGCGCAGCAGGTCCACGGCGGCCTGGTCGCCGCGACCGGTGGTGGCGATCCGGAGGTACGCGGCGCAGACGTCGGCGGCGAAGCGACCGCAGGACGGGTCGGCGGCACCGGCCGGGGCGACACCGGTGCCGGTGCCGGGGCCGGCGCCCGGCCCGGGGCTGGGCGGGCCGGCGGACGCCGGTGCGCCCTGCGGCTGGGCGGCGGTCGCGCCGGAGAGCCCGGCCGGGCCGGAGCCCACGTTGCCGCCCCCGCCGAAGAAGAGACCGGCCCAGCCCTTCTTGAACACGCCCTCGGTCGGCGCTCCGCCGGTGCTCTCCGGCAGGAACGCGCGGGACAGGTCGTTCCAAGTGATCATGGGCACGATCGCGTCGACCCGACGGTCCTGGGCGGCCAGCAGCAACGCCAACCCACCTCCGTACGAGCCGCCGACCACGCCGACCTTCGGGTCGCCGGCGGCGTCGGTGCGCACCTCCGGCCGAGCGGCCAGCCAGTCCAGCAGCCGCTCAGCGTCGCGAACCTCGTAGTCCGGGTTGTCCAGGTGGATCTCACCGCCGCTGCGACCGAAGCCCCGCGCGGTCCACGTGAGCACCGCGTAGCCGCGCCCGGCGAACTCCTCCGCGTCGGAGCGAACCGACTCCTTCGTGCCGCCGAACCCGTGCGCCAGCAGCACCGCCGGCACCTTCCGACCGGACGAGGCGTCGTCCGGCAGGTAGAGGGTGGTGTCCAGGTTCACCGGTTGGTCACCGGACGGTCCGGACCGGACGGTGAGCATCGCGCTCTCGGTGCGTACACCCGGTCCCTGTGGCCACACCGCCCAGGTCACGGCGGCGGCCAACAGCACGACGACCACCGCGGCGGCGGTCGCCCGGCGGCGGGTGGGCAGGGCACGCCGGAACCACGCGGCCGGCGACGGCGATGTCATGCGGCACACGGTACGGCCCGCAGCCTGAGCGTTGGCTGAGATCCGCCGTACGTCCGTCCGGTTGCCCCGATCGGTGCGCGGTGGGGTGCGAGCGCGCACCGTCCGACGCGGCACAGTGAGTTGAGTTCGGATCCCGTGAATTCCGATCTTCCGCGGATATCCACCTCGATCCCTCCATGTCACACCCACAGCTGACACAGAGCGTGCCGGTAACGCGGACAAATGGTGACATGGCTCGAAGTGACGCGAACCTGACTCGCCGAGTGAGGTCTGACCAGGCGAGGGTTCGATTAGTTTTCCGGTCCGGTGCACGGGACTTGTCGGCTAGCCCGACGCCGCGCCGATCAGCGCCCCACGCCGGAGGAGACATACATGACAGTCCCCGCGCCGCGGGCCCGTCGACGGCCGTCCACGCTGGGCCGGCTACTGCCTCTGCTGCTCATCGGAGCACTGCTGGCACCGTTGGGCCTGCTCGTCACGTCGAACTGGCGGCAGGTCACCGACGACCGGGACCTTGCCGCCCGGGAACGGCTCGGCGTGCAGTACCTCACCGCGCTGGCGGCGGTCACCGACGCCCTCGTGGAGGCCCAGTCCAACGCTGTCAACGGCCGCCCCGTGGCCCGGGAGGCGTTGAACGGGGCTGTCGAGGAGGCCGCCGCTGTGGACGCCCGCATCGGCGGAGAGCTGCTCAGCCAGGAACGCTGGGCCGGCGTACGGGCCAAGCTGGAGGCGCTGCGCGGCCGGAACGCCGCCGACCCCGAGGCCGCCTTCACCGCCTACGGTGAGGTCGCCGACCTGCTGCTGGCCCTGCACCGGAAGGTCCGAGAGAGCTCCGGGCTGGTCCGCGACCCCGAGGCCGACTCGTTCTTCCTCCAGGACAGCGCCGGCCAGGAACTGCCCGAGGCGGTGGTCGCCGCCGGCCGGCTAGCCGACATCGCCACGTTGGTCTCCCGCCGGCCGGCCGCCGAACAGCCGCGCGGCCTGCTGGAGCTGACCGGCCTGCGGGTGTCCGCCCTGGCCCCCGCCGCCGACCTCGTCGACAACCTTCGCTCGGCCGTGGACGGTTCGGAGAGCACCGACCTTGGTGCCAACGTGCTGAACCCGCTGGACACCTACCAGCGTTCGGTGGAGGCGCTTGCCGCGTACTCAGTACCGGGCAAGGACACTGGCGTGGTCAACCCGAGCCAGTTGAGTGCCGCCGCGCTCAACTCGCACCGCTCGGCCCGCCAACTTCAGCCGGTCATCCTCGCCGAGCTGGACGCGCTGCTGGCCGAGCGCATCGACCGGCTCAACCGGGACCGCTGGCTGACCGCCGGGGCTGGCGTCGTCGCCGTCCTGCTACTGGGCTGGCTCGCCGCGTTGCTGGTCGCCGCCGGTCGCCGGGCCCAGCGTCGGGCCGCCCTGGCCGCGACCCACGCGGAGAGCGCCGACACCCCGCCACACCGCGACCCCTGGCAGCCGCCGGCCGACGAGGCGCGCGCGCTGCAACCGCTCGGCGCGGCCCGCGACCCGGAGACCGCACAGTGGGGGGCGTTCGATGCTGCTCGGTAGGCTCCGGATCCGCGGCAAGCTCGCGCTGCTCGTGGTGATTCCGCTGCTCAGCATGGTCGGCCTGGCCGTGCCGGTGATGCTCGACCGGGTCGCCGCGGCACAGCGCGCCGGCGACACCGCCGAGCGGGTCCGGCTCGCCAGCCGGGTCGGCAGCCTGGTCCAGGACCTCCAGCAGGAACGCACCCTCTCCGTCGGCTTCCTGCTCGGCCGGGTCGAACGCAGTGAGCTGGTCCGCAAGTCCGCCGACGTGGACGACCGGGTGGCCGACCTCCGGGCGGCGCGGAGCGACGCGCTGACCGACCAGGTCGACCGCGCCCTCGACGGCGTGTCCAGCCTCATCGACCTGCGCACGGCAGTCCTGGCCCGGGCCGCCAACCCTGGTCAGGTGATGGACGCGTTCGGCCCGGTCAACAAGGGGATCATCGAGTCCCTGCGGCTGGTGGTCGGGGTGGACACCGACACGTTGCCGGGCCGTCAGGTGCTCGCCCTCGACGGGCTGCTCCGCGCCGACGAGGGCCTGGCCACCTGCGCCACCCTGAGCCTGCTGGTCAAGGCGATCGGCACCCCGGACACCACCGCCGGGTACGTGGCGTGCATCGCCGCGCTGATGGTCGACAACTCGCGCTTCCGCAGCCTGATCACGCCCGAGCAGCTCACTGTGGCCCAGCTCAACGACGCCGCCGTGGCCGCGCGTACCGAACCCGACTTCCTGGTCAGGAGCGCCCGCGATCCGGCGGCCGCGGTCCGCGATGTGACGATCGAGGCGCTGTTCCCGGCCGTCCGCACGATGATCCGGCTCGGTCAGTTCGTTGAGAAGAAGCTGGTCGCCGACGTGCTCGCCGCGGTGACGGCCGAGCAGCGGCGCGCGCTGACCGCCGCGTACCTGGTCGGTGCGGCGACGGCGGTGATCCTGACGCTGGTGGTGCTGCTCAGCGTTGCGGTGGCGCGGACGGTGGCCCGGCCCCTGACCCGACTCACCCGCTCGGCCGACCGGGTCGCCCGGGTCGCCGAGGCGGAGCTGGTACGGGTCACCGACGACGAGGCGGAGAGACCTCAAGCGGTCCGGCTGGAGCCGGTGGACATCCGCGCCAACGACGAGATCGGCGACCTGGCGCGGGCTTTCGACCGGGTGCAGAACACCGCGGCGCAACTGGTTGAGCGGCAGGTCGCCGGCCGGCGCAACGTGGCGCAGATGTTCGGCCACGTCGGACGGCGTACCCAGAACCTGGTGGGTCGGCAGATCGCGCTGATCGACCGGCTGGAGCAGCAGGAGGCCGACCCGGGCCGCCTGGAGCACCTGTACCGACTCGACCACATCTCCAGCCGGTTGCGGCGCAACGCCGGCAGCCTCGTGGTGCTCTCCGGCTCGGCCGGGGCCGACGCGCACACAGCGCCGGTGCCGCTGGCGGACGTGGTCCGGTTGGCGCTCGGTGAGATCGAGGACTACACCCGGGTGGAGGTGCAGGTGCCGGCGGGCGTCTCGGCCGCGCCGGCGGTGGTCGGTGACCTCGTCCTGGCGCTGGCCGAGCTGATGGAGAACGCCACAGTCTTCTCCCCGCCGCACACCCGGGTGCTGGTGGCCGCCGAGACGTCCGGCCTCGGCGCACGGCTCACGGTGGTGGACCACGGCATCGGCATGAGCGAGCAACGACTGGCCGAGGAGAACGCCCGGTTCACCCGCCGGGAACGGCTCGACCTGGCCCCGACCGAGGTGCTCGGGCTCTTCGTGGTGGGCCGGTTGGCCCGTCGGCACGGCTGGCAGGTCGCCCTGGCCGCCACCGGCGGCGGTGGGGTGACCGCCCAACTGGAGATCCCGTTGACGTCGCTGGTGCTGCGCCGCGCCGACCGGGCGGGGGCCGCCGTGGCCCGCGCCGCGGTGCCGGATCGGGACCGGCGTACGACGGCGACGCTCGACCCCGAGCAGGACGCGCGACCCAGCGCGGTGGCCGTCGCCGTGCCGGCCCGCTTCGACTCCGACCTGCTGAGCCGGGCCACCCGCAGCCTGGACGCCGGCCCATCCTGGAACGCGTTCGGTCAGGGCCAGCCGGAGCAGGCAGTTCCCGAGCCCCAGATCCCGGAACCGGCGGGCAAGCCGGGCGGGCCACGGGTGCGGCAGCGGGTGCCCGGGGCGACGCTGCACGCCACCGCCGCGACGAGCCGGCCGGTGGACGCCACCGGCGCGGACCCCGCCGCCGCCCGCGCGCTGGTCGAGGCATTCCAAGCCGGTGTACGCCGTGCCGAGCTGCACGTGACGCCGGGCCTCGACGCCGCGTCGGCGCGGACGGCCAGCGACCCGACGGCCGGCGCCGGGGCGGCCATGGTGGACTTGGGCACGACCGTCGACCTGCCCAGCACCCCGGGAGGCGCCGGCCCCACGGTGCCGCGTGGTGGTGGCTCGACCGATGCCCCGCCGGAGCGGCCCCGGTTGAGCCGACGGGTGCCGGGAGCGAACCTCACCGCCATCCCGGTCTGCCAACCGCTCAGCACCCACCTCGGTGACCCGGCCGAGGTCCGCGACCTCATCAGCGAGTTCGAGGCGGGCGTCGCCCGCGCTCTCCGCGAAGTCAGCCCCGACCACCGGAACGAAGAAGGATCATCACGGTGACCAGCCCCTTCCTGCACGACAATGTCGACCAGAGCCAGCCCAGCGCCAATGGGGACCTCAGCCCGGAGGCCCGTACGTTCAACTGGCTGCTGGACTCCTTCACCTCCAGCACCGCCGGGGTCCTGGAGGCGATCGCGGTCTCCTCGGACGGTCTGCTGATGGCCATGTCGGCGATCAAGGATCGGTCCAACGCGGAGCGGTTGGCCGCCGTCGTGTCCGGAATGACCAGCCTCGCCGGGGGGGCCGCCAGTTGGTACGCCCTCGGCGGCCTGAACCGGGTGATCGTCGACATGGCCGACGGCTACCTGCTGATCAGCGCGATCAGCAGCGGTTCCGTGCTCGGGGTGGTCGCCGACCGCTCGGCGAACCTGGGCACCGTCGCGTACGAGATGACGCTCTTCGCCGGGCGGGCCGGTGGCGCCCTGACCCCGCGACTGATCGTCGAGTTGAAGAACGCCGTTCAGCAGTGACCCCCGACGTCGCCGGCGAGGATCCGGATCCGGAACCCAAGGTTCGGATCCGCCCGTACCTGCGCACGTCACCCCCGACCGGGGACGCGGCGGCGGCGACACCGGCGCTGCCCGAGCCGGAGCCGGACAGGGACCAACCGGCCGGTCCCCGTCCGTTCGTGCTCACCTCCGGGCGGGTTGCGGGTGCCGACCCGGCGATCGGGTTGGAGACCCAGGTGACCGCCCGCATGGACAGCGGCTGGTGGGCCGGCTCACCCGGCGCCCTGCTGGCACCGGAACTTCAGACGATCATCGCGCTCTGTGCCGAGCCGATCTCGGTGGCCGAGATCTCGGCCCGCGCCCGACTGCACTTCGGCGTGACGCGGGTCCTGGTCGGCGATCTACGCGCCGCCGGGCACCTGGACGTGCACGTGACCGACACCGACGACGCTGTCGACCCCGATCTCATCCTGCGAGTGATTGATGGACTCCGTGCGATCTCCTGAATGGCCGGTCGCCCCGCTCGGCGGGGTCGCCGCGAACAGCGCCGCCGCCCGCTACGGCATGTCCCCGGGGACCGGGCCGATAGTCGGGCGGGCCGGCCCACCGCCGGGCGCACCGCCGCCGTACCGGCCCTCGTCCGGCACGGGGTCGAACCCTTCGGCCGGTAAGCCGAGCGCACCGCCGATCCCGGTCAAGATCCTGGTGGCCGGCGGGTTCGGGGTGGGCAAGACCACCACTGTGGGTGCGATCTCCGAGATCGCGCCCCTGACCACCGAGGCCGAGATGACCAGCGCCGGGATCGGCGTGGACGACCCGGGTGCCCGTTCCACAAAGACCACCACCACTGTGGCGATGGACTTCGGCTGCGTGACGATCGACCGCAGCCTGAAGCTCTACCTGTTCGGCACGCCGGGGCAGACCCGATTCGGCTTCATGTGGGACGACCTGGCCCGGGGAGCGCTCGGCGCGCTGGTGGTGGTGGACAGCGCCCGGCTGGACGACTGCTACCCGGCCATCGACTTCTTCGAGCGGGCCGGGCTGCCGTTCGTCGTCGGGGTCAACGCCTTCGACGGGCGACTGGCCCTGGAACTCGGCGAGATCCGTTGGGCGCTGGCCATCGGCGATCATGTACCCCTGGTGCAGTTCGATGCCCGCGACCGGCTCTCGGTGCGGGACGCCCTACTGGTCGTCCTGGACCGCGCGCTGGACCGCGCTACCCGGGACAGGAGAGCCTGAGCCGACCAGCTCCGGCCGTGGCGGGAAGAGGTGATCTGGTGAGGGGCGACCTGGACGAGACGCTGGCCCGGCTGGCCCGACGCGAGGAGGCGTCGCGCCGTCGGGCCACCGAACGTGACGACACCACAGCACCGTCGAGCCCACCCGCTCTCGGCAGCGACACCCGCAACGCCCGGCCGGGCCGGCACGCAGGGGTGGAGGCCCCGAGCGAGGTGGCCGGATGGGGGCCGGTCGAGGAGGTGGCCGAGGCGATTCGCCAGGTCGTCGGGTCCTACCCGGGGCTGGCGGTGACCGTGCAGGTCGAGCACGCCGGGCGGACGTACCCGATGCGGGTCTCCTGGGACGGGCCTGCCGTCACGGTCGGACCGGTTCCCCCGCCGACGCCGGTGGAACCCCCGCCGGCCTGGCCGCTCTCCGGCCGGACGGTGCCCGCCTGGGCGCCCGGTCCGGACGGGTTGATCTCTGACCCGGCGGCCCGGTTGGCCGAGCTGATCCGACGCGACCCGACGCTGCTGGACGAGCTGGATCCGCGCCGCTGACCGGCGGGGCTGGCCGGCGGCGGCTACGGTCGGGCAGTGGCGCAACCCGACCTGACCTTGACGGCGAGCCTGCGGCCGGCGGCGCTGGACGCCCGACGGGGCATCGTCCGCCTGCACCCGGAGGCGCTGACCGCGCTGGGGCTGCGCCCCGGCGACCCGGTCCGCCTTGCCGGCCGCCGGGAGACGGCCGGGATCGCGGCGGCGGCCGGGCCGGGCGCGAGCAGCGCCCTGCTGTACGCCGATGACCTGACGTTGGGCAACCTGGGTCTGCGCGACGGCGGTCAGGTGCGGGTGAGCCCGGTGCCGTTGGTGCCGGCGAGCCGGGTCGTCCTGGCCGGGCCGGTGGGGGTCGTCGCGGTGGTCAGCCCGGAGATGCTCCGGCTCGCCCTGCTGGGCAAGGTGCTCACCGCCGGGGACGACGTGTCGCTGCTGCCACAGGATGTGCTGGCGGACGCTTCGGTCCGCAGCCTGGTCGAGGCGGCGCGGCGCAGCCTCGCCAACACCGTCGGCTTCGCCTGGACCAGCACCCTGCTCAGCGTGGTCACCGTCGAGCCGACCGCCGGCGCGCTGGTCACCATGGGCACATCGGTCGCCTGGGAACACGGTGCGACGACACACGGCGGGCCCGCCCCGGTCGGTACCGCGTCGACAGGGCCGGGCACGAGCGCCGACGCTGTTCCGGCGGAGGACGCGCCCGACGTGGACGAGCTGCCCGGGCTGCGGGCCCAGGCCGAGGAGTTGACCGAGCTGCTGGACCTCGGCTTCCACCATCGGGAGGTGCTGGGCCGGCTCGGCACCACCATCTCGTTGGGGGTGTTGCTCGTCGGCCCGGCGGGCTCCGGGAAGTCGGCGCTGGTCCGGGCCGTGGCCGCCCGGGTCGGTGCCCGCGTTCACCCGCTCTGGGCACCGGAGGTGGCCGCGTTGGCCAGTCAGGCCGCCGCCGAGCGGTTACGCGTCGCGGCATCGGCGGCACGGGCCGAAGGGCCGGCGGTACTGCTGGTCACCGACGTCGAGGCGCTCGCACCCGCCGACGAGCCCGGTCCGGTGGCGACGGTGTTCCGTCAGGTGCTGGCGGAGAGCATCCGCGCCGGTGTCGCCGTGGTGTGCACCACCGGCCGACCGGAGGCGGTCGACCCCGCACTGCGCGCGCCCGACCTGCTGTCGCTGCGGATCAGCGTCCCGCTCCCGGATCAGGCGCTGCGCCGCGAACAGCTCACCGTGCTGACCCGGCAGGTGCCGCTGGCCGACGACGTGCGGCTCGACGAGGTGGCCGCGCGTACCCCCGGGTTCGTCGCGGCGGACCTGGCCGCACTGGTCCGGGAGGCCGGGGTACGCGCCGCGCTGCGGCAGAAGTCCGCCGAGACGCCGACGGTGTCGATGGCCGACTTCACCGCCGCCCGGGAGGTGGTCCGGCCCACCACGATGGCGTCGTCCACACTGGATCTGGCCTCGGTGACCCTGGACGACGTCGGTGGCCTGGACGAGGTCAAGCAGACGCTGACCGAGTCGGTGCTGTGGCCGCTGACCTACCCGGACACCTTCGCCCGGCTCGGCGTGCAGCCGCCGCGCGGCGTGCTGCTCTACGGGCCGCCGGGCTGCGGCAAGACCTACCTGGTCACCGCAATGGCCGGGTCGGGGCGAGCCAACGTGCTGTCGGTCAAGGGCGCCGAACTGCTCTCCAAGTGGGTCGGTGAGAGCGAACGCGCGGTCCGCGAGCTGTTCCGTCGGGCCCGGGAGGCGGCCCCCACGCTGATCTTCCTGGACGAGGTGGACGCGCTGGCGCCGGTACGCGGCCAGGCCACCGACGGGGGCACCACGGACCGGGTGGTCGCCGCCCTGCTCACCGAGTTGGACGGGGTGGAGACGCTGCGCAACGTGGTGGTGGTCGGTGCGACGAACCGGCCGGACCTGGTCGACCCGGCGCTGCTGCGGCCGGGCCGGTTGGAGCGGCTGGTCTACGTGCCACCACCGGACGGGCCCGCCCGCGCGGAGATCCTGCGGGCCGCGTCCCGGCAGGTGCCGCTGGCACCCGACGTCGACCTGCCCGCTCTCGGCGACGAGCTGACCGGCTTCTCCGCCGCGGACTGTGCGGCGCTGATCCGCGAGGCGGCGCTGGCCGCGATGCGGGAGTCGCTCACCGCCGCCACGATCACCGCTGAGCACGTGTCGACAGCACGGGCCCGGGTACGACCGTCGCTGGACCCGGCCCAGGTTGCCGGCCTGGCCGCGTACGCCGCCAACCGGGAGTGATCAGAGCAGGACAACCTTTCGCCGCGCCCGGGACGTTCCTAGTACGTCACATTCCTCAGTGGAGTTCTCCACTGCGACGTCAGGTGGTGTTCCTTGCGCAAGCGGCTCTCTCTCCTCCTCGTCCCCCTCGTGGCGGCGGCGACCCTGGTCTCGGTCGGCGCACCGGCGACGGCCCATCCGGCGAAACCGTTCCCCGCCCGGATCGCGTTGCCAAACGGGTTCACCCCGGAAGGGTTGACGATCGGCCGGGGCACAACCGTGTTTGTAGGGTCCATTTTGGACGGTGCTGTGTGGCGGGGTGACTTACGCACCGGCCGCGGCTCGGTGCTGATCCCGGGCACACCCGGCACTGACAAAGCGGGCCTCAAGCTCGACCCGCAGGGCCGACTCTGGACCGCCGACTTCTCCGGCGGTGGCGCGAGCGTGTACGACGCCGGCACCGGCGCCAAGCTGGCCCACTACCAGTTCACCGACGTGCCGGGCAGCTACGTCAACGACCTCGTGATCACCCACCGCGCGGTCTACTTCACCGACTCCGCGCGGCAGGTGCTGTACGTGGTGCCGCTGGGCCCGGGTGGCCGCCTTCCGGCCCCCACCGCCTTCCGGGTGCTGCCACTCAGCGGTCCGGCCGCCACTCCGGACGTCTACCACAACGGGATCGTGGCGCTGCCGGACGGCGATCTGCTGGTCGCGCAGATGCTGTCCGGCCGACTGGTGCGCGTCGACCCGCGCACCGGCGGCAGCCGACTCGTCGACCTCGGCGGCTACTCGGTGGAGCGGGCCGACGGGCTGGTGCTGCGCGGACGCACCCTCTACGTGATCCGGAACCTGACCAACGTCATCGCTGTGGTCCGGATGAACGCCGGGTACACCGCCGGGGTGGTGCAGCGGGAGATCACCGGCCCGCAGTTGCGTTCGCCGGCCACGGGCGACCTGCTCGGCTCGGCGTTGTACGTGGTGAACGGCCGGTTCGACGTGGAGTCCACGCCGAGTACCGACTACGACATCGTTCGGCTGCCGGCCTGACCCAGGCGGTCGGCGGCGACCCCTTCGGTCGCCGCCGGCCCGCCGGGCAGCTCAGAAGGCGGGCGGCGTCGAGTCGAGGCAGATCTCGGCGCGTACCTTGCCGTCGTCCTCGCGCAGTTTCGCGCCGCACTTCCGCAGGACCGACACCGCGCCGATGTTGTCCGGCGTCGTCTCGGCGACCACCGCCCGCATGCCCGCCCGAGCGGCGGCGTTCAGCAGCTCCCGTAGGGCGGCCGCACCGATCCCCTGCCCGCGCGCCGACCGGCCGAGCCACATCCCGGTTTCCACAGTGCCGGCCTCGTCACAGCGCGTCATCCGGACCATGCCCATCACCTCGCCGCCGACGAGGATGGCGTACATCTGCGAACCGGTCGGGCCGTCCAGCCCGCCGAAGCTCGCCCGGTGGAATTCGCGAAACGCTTCGCGACGGGCGAGCGACCAGCCGGCGGGCGCCTCGACCGGGGGCATCACATCACAGGGCTCCGCCTCCGCAGCCGCTACGGAGAGCAACGGCTCCAGGTTCCGTTCGTCCACCGGCTCCAGCCGGACCGCACCCGCCACGTGCCGCAGTCTGCCGCCCTCATCGGCCGAAGTCCACCCCATTGGCCATCCACTGGCGGTCCGGACAGCGGTACCGGCCGGTCGGGCGGCCCGGGTGTTCCACATCACGCTCTGTTGTCACCCGACCGGGTGTCAAGGTGCCAAAACGCCTACCCGAACTCGCAGAACACCACCGAAGCGTCGTCGGTGGACTTGTGTCGGCGCAGCCGGTCGGGGTGGTCGCGCTCGGCGTTCCGCACCCGGTCGATCAACGCGCCCGGACCGTCAGCGGTCAGCAGGTCGAGCAGACCGACCCAGTCGGTCAGCGCGAACTGCTCCACCGCGCTGGACGCGCCGTCACTGAGCAGCGCCGCCCGCCGTAGCGCCCCCGGACCGTGCCGAGGCGCGGTCCCGGTCACCGCGTGGAAGGCCGCGTCCGGGTCGGAGGCCGCCACCCAGTAGCCGTGGGTGCGGTTCATCCGCTCCCGCTGGACGGTCACGGCGTGCCGGAACCGGGTCACCGGGTCCTCCGCGCCGCCCGGCAGGACGGCCACGGTTTCCCGCAGCTCCGCCATCGCCGCGTCCAGCCGGTTGTCGGTGACCACGCTGACCTGCCCTCCGGTGTCGAGGACCAGCGGGCTGTCGCAGAGCACCAGATAGTCCACCTGGTCGCCGCAGTCCCGCAGGAGGCAGACGGTGCTGGACGGGGTGCCCGGATGGTCGAGGTCGCACTGCCCGCCATGGTCGGCGCGCACAGCGAGGATGGCCGCGGCCAGGTTGCTGGTCAACCGGGCGGCCGGGCGCACCGCCTCGGCGACGCCGATCCGGGCCGCCAGGTGCCGGACGTACCACTCGGGCCCGTGCACGCAGCCGGTGTCGAAGCCGTCCGGCACCGTCGCGCCGTCCAGGACACCGACCAGCGGGCCGAACCGGAAGACCAGGTCCTCGTTGACCGGCCGGTCCGGGGCCGGCGCGGACGCGGAGCGTACCCGCATCACCGGCGCCGGCCCCGGCACATCGGTCGAGTCAGCGCTGCCGAAGGTCGTCGACGGCCGCATGCGTCTCTCCCTGCACCTGACCGGCGGCCGAACGGCCCTGGTCGCGTACCGCGGACACGCCCTGCTGGGCGCTGGACCGGACCGACTGCGCCGCCTGCTGCGCGGGCTCCCGCAGGTTGTCCTGCATCTGATGGCCAACCTGGCTCGCCTGCTCGCGCAGCTGATCGGAGTGCTCACTCACCATGCCCCGCGCGCGTCCGGCGAGTTGCCGCTCACGCCCGCTCGGCGGGATCAGGGAGGCGGCCAGCAGACCGACTCCGAAGGCGACCAGGCCGGCGGCCATCGGGTTGCCCTGAGCCTGCTCCCGAGACTGGTGCCCGAGGGATCGGGTCTCGTCGCGAACCGATCCGGCCATGTGCGACATCCGCTGGCTAGCCTCTTGCCCCATGTGACTCGAGCTGCCCATCATCTTCTCCTTCGCTCGGGTGAACGCCCCGCGGGCCTGCCCGACGCGGTCACCGGCGATCCGACGCGGGTTGACCTTGTCGGTCAGCGCGTCGACGTCACTGCTCAACTCGTTGCGGGTGGTCTCGATCTCCCGCCGGATCCGATCCGGATCACTGGACATGACCTGTTCCCTCCCGACTCGTTCACCGACCCCGCAGGGCGTCCGGCAGCTCCCGGGCAGTCTGTTTCGTCCGGGGCAGAACCGCGCGAGCCCGCTTCAGCTGGGTCCGGGCGTTGATGAAGAGACCACCGGCCACGGCGGCCCAGAGGACCGCGACGATCAGCGCAGCCCACCCCTGGTCCATCGTGTTGGACAGCCCCCACCAGAGGGCGTACGACACGAAGAGCACCGCCAGGAACCCTGCCAGCCCGGCACCGCCGAACATACCGCCGGCCTTGCCCGCCTGGCTGACCTCCTCGCGCAACTCGGCCTTGGCCAGCTCGACCTCCTTGCGCACCAGAGTGGACATGTCCCGGGTCACCTCGCCGATCAGCTCGCCGACGGAGGCCTGGGTCCGCTCCTTCTCCGGGGCGCTCACGGTGCCACCCCGCCGGGCAGGTCCCTCGCTGGTTCACCGCCGGACGAGACGTTCTGCGCCCGTGCCGTCCCCACGTACGGCTGCTGACCGGCGTCCACCGGTGCGCCCTGCGCAGGTGACGGAGCACCGGACGGGCTCGCACCCTGACCGTTGCCCGAGGCCGGCGCTGTCAGGCCACGGGTGAGCCGCCCGATCAGCAGCCCGGCCACCGCCGCGCCCGCGAGGAACGTCGTCGGATGGTGCCGCGCGTACGTGCGAACCTCGTCGAGCACCTCGCCGGGTTCGCGTTCGTCGAGCCAACCGGCGGCCTGCTGGGCGGCGTCGGCCGCCTTGCGCACCACTTGACCGGCCAGCCCGGAATCGCCGTCCCGTTCGGCCATCGAACTGAGGTTCTGGCCCAGGTCGCGCAGGCCCGCCGCGGCTCGCCGCTGCTGCGTCTGCGCCTGGTCCCGAAGCTGCCCGGTGGCCTCC
Organism: Micromonospora sp. 050-3; assembly: GCF_046549335.1. Lineage (NCBI taxonomy): Bacteria > Bacillati > Actinomycetota > Actinomycetes > Micromonosporales > Micromonosporaceae > Micromonospora > Micromonospora sp. 050-3. Next base: position 195,640 of record NZ_JAJPVX010000004.1, on the reverse strand, counting down.
CCGGTCAACTGCTGGGCCTGTCGCCGCGCCTCTGCGGCCACCTGCCCGCCCTGCTCGGCTGCGGTGTGGGCGACCTGACCCCCGGCCTGCGCGGCCTGCTGGCCGACGCGCGAAGCCTCCTGTCGGGCCTGCTGACCTCTGCCGCTCTGGTTCGTTGCCGTCATACCCCGCTCCCTTCCTGAGCCCAAGGTCGCAAGCAACCTCGGCGCCCCTCCCGCGTACCCGCCTGCCCAGCCGCCATGCGGCTGGCTGAGCAGACCGCCGACCGACGCGGCGATCTTGCACTCTGTGTCCAGACAAAGACGGGCAAAAGCCCTCGAAGCGGCGATAAAAAATGCAAGATCGCGGAGCGTCAGGTCAGCGGCGGCGGTTACGGGCGCGCGACGAGCGCAACCGGCGGAGTCGGCTGATCAGTACGGGGTCGACGGCGAGGGCGACCGGATTGTCCAGCAGGCCGTTGAGCAGCTGGTAGTACCGGGTCGACGAGATCCCGAAGGTGTCCCGGACGGCCTGCTCCTTGGCGCCGGCGTGCCGCCACCACTGCTGCTCGAAGGCGAGGATGGCCCGCTCCCGCTCGGTCAGCCCCGCTGCCGGATCAGCGGGATCAGCGGGCTGCGCCGCCTCGTCGGCGGGCGGCGCGTCGGCGGTCTCGATGGGCGGCGCCGGTCGGGGATTCGGGACGGTCGGCCCGGCAGCACCCGTGACCTCACCCGGACGAGCGTCGATGGACGGCTCGGGGGCGGCCGGGGTGGTGTCGGCGGACATGTCGTTCAGCCTAGTCAGCGGCGACCAGGGACGCAGCAGGCGGCGCGGCCGGTCCGTACCGCCGGGAACCCCGACGGCCGGGCCGGCCGCGCCGCGTCACTTCGGTCAGGTCAGGAGATGTCGCGGCGACGCATCGCCCAGAGCGCCGCCCCGAGGATCACCACCACCCCGACCGAGAGCAGGACGGAGGACTGCTGCCAGGTGATGTCCATCGTGGCCGGCTTGCACTCCCCGTAGTAGGTCGCGTTGCAGGAGTTCCAGTCCTGCAACGTGACAGTTTTCGTCATCCAGGCCAGCGCGTACGTGGGCAGCAGCCATGCCTCGGCGAACCGCACGCTCGCCATGGACAGCAGGATGCCCAGGCCGAACTGGCCGACCACCATCACCGCCACCACGCCACCGAGGGCCATCGCGGTGTGCCGACCGAGCGAGGCGAGGGCGAAGCCGATGGTGGTGAGCACCAACACCAGCACCACGCCGCGTACGCCGGTCAGCATGAACGACTGCCAGACCCCCGAGGTCATCTTCTCGGTGCTGCCCCGGAAGTTGGCGACCGCCCAGAACCCGGCGAACCACAGCACCGCGGCAGGAAGCGTCACCGCCAGGATGCCGGTGAGCAGCGCGGCCAGCTTGGTGAGCAGTACGGTGAGCCGCTTCGGCCGCCAGAGCAGCAGGTTCATCATGCCGCCGGTGCTCCACTCGGCACCGACGAAGGACGCGCCGATGACGAACCCGACAAGGGCGAGGATCGCCGCGAACGGGATCAGCGTCTCGTCGAACGTCTCCTTGAAGTCGAACGTCGACGGCAGGAACCAACTCGCCTCGATCTGGTCCCGGGACGGGGCCGTGATCATCGAGCAGTCGGGCGGGTAGCGGCCGTCGGTCGCAGTGCCGGCCGTCTTGGCCTGCTCACAGGCGGCGCGCTCCTGCTCGCTCCAGCGCACCTGCTCCTGGTACTGCTGGTCGGCCTGACGCTCGGCCTGGGCGAGCTGGCCGGCGTCAATCTTCTGGTTGGTGAAGAACACCCCGACCACCACCGCGGCCAGCACCAGCAGGCCGAGCAGTGTCATGTAACGGGTGAAACGCCGCTTGCTGAGCCGGCGAAGCTCGGTACGAAAGAGGCTCACGCGCCCCACCCTCCCCCGGCGGGACCGGGCTGACCCGTCCCGCCGACCTTCATGGACTCGTCGACCTGCCGGTGCTGCCCGGGTACCGGCGCGGTGGCGGTCAGTTCGAGGAAGACGCTCTCCAGGTCGACGGCGATCGGCGCCAACTCACTGACGTAGAGGTTCTTCTCGGCGAGCAGCCGGGTCACCGACGCCGGCTTGTCGACGCCGGCCAGCATCAGGTGGTCCGGGTGACCGGTGACCCGGATCCCGGCCTGGGTGAGCGCCTCGGTGGCCAGCGGCAGGTCGCTGACCGCCTCCAGCCGGATCCGGACCGCGCCGGACGAGTGCTGCGCGAGCACCTCGTCGACCGGGCCGAACGCGACCCGCCGGCCCAGCGAGATGATGGTGACCGAGTCGCAGATCAGCTGGATCTCACCGAGGATGTGGCTGGACAGCACCACTGTCATTCCGGACTCGGCGAGGGTGCGCATCAGCGTGCGCATCTCCCGGATGCCGCCCGGGTCGAGGCCGTTGGCCGGCTCGTCGAGGATGAGCAGCTTGGGGTTCTTCAGCAGGGCCGAGGCCACGGCGAGCCGCTGCTTCATGCCCAACGAGTACGTCTTGACCCGCTCGCCGGACCGGTCGCGCAGCCCGACGAGTTCCAGCACCTCGTCGACCCGGACGGCCGGCACCTCGCCCGCCCCCGCGAGCAGGGACAGCGTGTCCCGGGCCGTGAAGTGCGGGAAGAACTGCGGACTCTCCACGATCGCGCCGACCTGGCCGGCGACAGTGGGCAGCGCGTCGGGAACCTCGTGCCCGAGCAGCGCCATCCGGCCACCGTCGGGTCGGATCAGGCCGAGCAGGGTACGCAGCGTGGTGGTCTTGCCGGACCCGTTGGGACCCAGGAAGCCGTGCACCTGCCCCGCGTCGACCCGCATGTCGAAGCCGTCGAGCGCGTTGCGGGCGCCGCGTCGACGACTCTTGTACGTCTTACGTAGACCTTCGATCTCCAGGACAGCTGGCAAGCTGCACCTCCCCCGATGGGTGGGCGTGACAGCCGACACCATACGCGGTATGCAGAAGCGCGCAATACGCGGTATGCACCGACGCGCCGATCAGGCTAGTCCATCGACGGAGCGTGACCTCTCAGGCGCAGATGACCTGCAGACCGGCAGCGCGGAACGCGTCCACCACCTCCGGCGCGGCACCGGAGTCGGTCACCAGCGTCTCCACCCGCTCGACCGGGCAGATCCGGGCGAAGGCGTGACCCCCCAGCTTGGACGAGTCCGCGATGATCACCACGCGCTTGGCGCGGGCCACCATCAGGTTGTTCATCGCCGCCTCCCCCTCGTGGTGGGCGGCGGCGCCGAGCTGCGGGTCGATCGCGTCCACACCGAGCAGGGCGACGTCCAGGGTGACCTCGCGCAGCAGCGCCCCGCCCAGCGGGCCGACCAGCTCGAACGACTTCGGGCGCACCACACCGCCGGCCACCACGACCTTCATCCGGGATCGGACCAGCAGCTCGTTGGCGATGTTCAGCGCGTTTGTCACCACTGTGAGCTGGGCGCCCTCAGCACTGGTGTTCAGGTCCGGTCGCACGGCGAGCGCCCTGGCCACCTCGGTGCTGGTGGTGCCGCCGTTCAGGCCGACCACGGTGCCTGGCGTGACGAGCGCGGCGGCGGCCGCCCCGATCCGCTGCTTCTCGGCCGAGTGCTTGGCAGTCTTGTAGCGCAGCGGCAGGTCGTACGACACGCCGTTGGCTACCGCGCCACCCCGGGTCCTCGTGATCATTTGCTGCTGCGCGAGCTGGTCGAAGTCACGCCGGATGGTGGCCTGGGAGACGTCCAGCCGCTCGGCTGCCGCCTCGACGCTGACCCGGCCGTTGTCGGTCAGCATTTCGAGCAGGGCGTTCCATCTGGCGTACCGGTCCACAGCGGGGGCCCTCCCAGCAAGTGCACGGACGGTGATTGATTGCGTGCACACTAGTGCGCGAAACTAGGCTGGCGCAAAAGACTGACCTGCGCGATCGGCCGGCCGGTTGCCATGGTCACCCGCGTTCGCGCAGAATAACGCGCGAAATGCGGGTCTAACGAGCCGTATTGCGCACCGGTCGGCCCTGCGAGGAGTTTCCCATGGCGTACGTGGACGCGGAGATCGCGAGCCAACCCGACTGCTGGCGGGAGGCGGCCAGGCTGGCCGAGGTCGTACGCGGTGACCTGCCGCGTCCCGGGGAGCGGGTCGCCGTCGTCGGTTGCGGCACGTCGTGGTTCATGGCGATGGCGTACGCGGCCCGCCGCGAGCAGGCCGGCCAGGGTGAGACCGACGCGTTCCAGGCGTCCGAGTTCCCCGCCGGCCGCCGCTATGACCGGCTGATCGCGATCACCCGTTCCGGCACCACCACCGAGGTGCTGGACCTGCTCGCCGCACTGCGCGGACGGACACCCACCACTGTCATCGTCGGTGACCCCGCTTCCCCGGCGGTCCACCTGGCCACCGCCACAGTGGCCCTGCCCTTCGCCGACGAACGGTCGGTGGTGCAAACCCGCTTCGCGACCACCGCGTTGGCAGTGCTCCGAGCCCAGCTCGGCGACCCGGTGACCGCGCTCGCCGCCGACGCCGAGGTAGCGGTGCGATCCCCGCTGCCGATCGACCCGGCCACCATCGAGCAGGCCACCTTCCTCGGTCGGGGGTGGACGATCGGGCTGGCCCAGGAGGCCGCGCTGAAATGTCGCGAGGCGGCCACCTTCTGGGCCGAGGCGTACCCGGCGATGGACTATCGGCACGGGCCCATCTCGGTCGCCGCGCCGGGCCGGCTGGTCTGGGCGTTCGGTGAGCTGCCCGACGGGCTGCCCGAGGATGTGGCCGCCACCGGCGCGGCCTTCGTGCACAGCCGCACACACGGCTGGCGCACGGTGCTGGGCAGCTGGTCCGCCGGCCGTACCCCGGTCGACCCGATGGCCGACCTGATCCTGGCCCAGCGCTTCGCGGTCGCGCTGGCCACCAGCCGGGGCCTCGACCCGGACGCGCCCCGCCACCTCACCCGGTCCGTGGTGTTGGCGTGAGCGCGAGGAGTGAGCCGGGGTTGCGAGCCCCGCAGTCGCGAACCGAGCTGGCGCCGTGAGCGCGAGGAGTGAGCCGGGGTTGCGAGCCCCGCAGTCGCGAACCGAGACGGCACCGTGAGCGACCGCGTGGTCGTTGCGCTGGACGTCGGCGGCACCGGCATGAAATGCGCCCTGGTCCGCCCGGACGGCGTCGTGGTACGTACCGAGCGGCACCCCACCGACGCCACGCGCGGCCCGGCCGCCGTGGTCGGCACCGTCCTGGACGTGGCCGACGGGCTGGCCGACAAGGCGCGCGCCGACGGGTTCACCCCTATCGCGGTCGGCATCGCCGTGCCCGGGGTGGTGGACGAGGCGCGCGGCGTCGCGGTCTGGTCGGCGAACGTGGGCTTCCGGGACGTACCCCTGCGGGACCTGACTGTGAAGCGGCTCGGACTGCCGACGGCGCTCGGTCACGACGTGCGGGTAGGTGGTCTCGCCGAGGCCCGGCTCGGCGCCGGACGCGGCACCGGGCACGTGCTGTTCGTGGCCATCGGCACCGGCATCGCCGCCGCGCACGTCGTGGACGGCACGGCCGCCGTGGGTGCCCACGGCGCCGCCGGGGAGATCGGCCACATCCTGGTCCGGCCCGACGGTCCGCGCTGCGGCTGCGGCCGCCCCGGCTGCCTGGAGGCGATGGCGTCGGCTGCCGCGATCGGCCGCCGCTACGCCGAACTCGCCGGCGAGACCGCCGACGCTCCGGTGACCGCGGCCGAGGTGGCCGAACGGGCCGCGGCCGGCGAACAGCTCGCCGGCCAGGTCTGGCAGGAGGCGATCGAGGCGCTCGCCGATGGCCTCGCCAGCGGGCAGGCGCTGTTCGACGTGGCGACGATCGTGCTCGGCGGCGGCCTGGCCCAGGCCGGGGACCAGCTGCTGACCCCGCTGCGGGCGGCGCTGCACGAACGAATGACCTTCCACCGGGAGCCGCAGCTGGTAGCGGCAGCTCTCGGCGACGAGGCTGGTTGCCTCGGCGCCGCCCTGCTCGCCCTGGACGCCGTGGGTGTCCGTGACCATCAGGAGAAACGATGACCGTACGGGTGAACGGCCGAGTGGTGACCCCGACCGGAGTCGTCCGACAGGGCTGCGTCGAGTGGGACGGCGATCGGATCACAGCGGTGGCCGAGTACCCGTCGGTACGCGACGGGCACTGGATCCTGCCCGGGTTCGTCGACATGCACACGCACGGCGGTGGCGGGCACACCTTCACCACCGGCGACGCCGACGAGGCCCGCAAGGCGGCCGCCTTCCACCTCTCGCACGGCACCACCACGCTGCTGGCCAGCCTGGTCAGCGCGCCCTTCCCGCTCATGCGTACGGCCACCGAGGCGTTCGCCCCGCTGGTCGACGAGGGAGTGTTGGCGGGAATCCACTTCGAGGGGCCGTACCTGTCGGCCGCCCGCTGCGGCGCGCAGAACCCGGAGTACCTCCGTGACCCGTCGACCGACGAGCTGACCGAGCTGATCGAGCTGGGCCGGGGCGCGATCCGGATGGTTACCCTCGCCCCGGAACGCGACGGCGCGCTGGAGGCGATCAAGCTGCTCACCGCGCAGCGGGTGGTGGCTGCGGTGGGCCACACCGACGCCACGTACGAGCAGACCCGCGCCGCGGTCGCCGCCGGCGCCAGTGTCGGCACCCACCTGTTCAACGGGATGCGGCCGGTGCACCACCGTGAGCCGGGGCCGGTGGTGGCTCTGCTCGACGCGCCCACAGTGATCTGCGAGCTGGTCGCCGACGGGGTGCACCTGCACGACGGCATGCTGACCTTCGTCACCGCGACCGCCGGCCCGGACCGCGCCGCGTTGATCACCGACGCGATGGCCGCCGCCGGCATGCCCGACGGCGAGTACGAGCTGGGCGGCCAGGCCGTCACCGTCGCCGACGGGGTGGCCCGGCTCGCCCGCGACGGCGCGATCGCCGGCAGCACCCTGACAATGGACGCCGCACTGCGGCACGCCGTGAACGCCGGAATTCCGATCGCCGACGCCGCACGGATGGTGGCCACCACCCCGGCGCGGGCCATCGGCCTGGGCGACCGGCTCGGGTCCCTCCAGGTGGGCCTCCGCGCCGACCTGGTGGTGCTCGACGACGACCTCAACGTGGTGCGGGTGCTGCGCGCAGGCTCCTGGGTGGAGTGACCGGCCTCAGCTGAGGCTGGGGACCTCGACGCCGAGGACGGCCTGCTCGTCAGGGCGGTGCACCAGCACGTCGGACAGGTACGACTGGACCGCGTGGCGCATCCCGACGTCCCGGCCGGCCTGCTCGGAGAGCAGCCACTTGTGCTCGATGATCTGGGCGAACAGCTCCTGCGGCTCCAGCTTGCGGCGCAGGTGCGCGGGGACGGCCCGGACCACCGGCTCGAAGACCTCGGTGAGCCAGCGGTGCGCTGCCTGCTGCTCGTCGATCAGGTCGCTCTCCGCGCGGTAGGCGTCCAGGTCGTTGAGCAGCTTGCGGGCCTGGTTCTCCTCGGCGTCCAGCCCGGTCAGCCGCAGCAGCCGCCGGGTGTGGTAGCCGGCGTCGACGACCTTCGGCCGAACGAGGAACCGTCCGTCGTCGATGGACGACATGGCCACCTCGGCGACGTCGAAGCCCAGCTCGTTGAGGCGGCGGATCCGGCCCTCGATGTCGTGCCGGGCCTCCCGCTCGATCGCCTGCTCGTAGGTGATCTCGTGCCAGAGCCGCTCGTAGCGCTGCACGACCTCCTCGCAGACCACCTCCGGGTCGATGGACTCGTGCAGCAGGCCGGCGGCCTGCAGGTCCAGCGCCTCACCGAAAATGTTCACCCGGGCGATCTCCAGGTCCTCGCCACGCTGACCGTTGGAGAGCTTGTTGTGCAGGGCGCCCGTCTCCGCGTCCACCAGGTACGCGGCGAAGGCGCCCGCGTCCCGCCGGAACAGCGTGTTCGACAGCGAGCAGTCGCCCCAGAAAAAGCCGGTCAGGTGCATCCGCACGATCAGGGCGGCGAGCGCGTCGAGCAGCCGGCTCATCGTCTCCGGCCGGAGGGTGTGCGAGAAGAGTGCCCGGTACGGCAGCGAGAACTGCAGGTGCCGGGTGATCAGCACCGATTCGAGTGGCTCCCCGTCCTCGCTCTGCCGGTCGGCGACCACCGCCACCGCCTCGACCGAGGGAAAGTCGATCCGTTCCAGGGCCCGGAGCAGGTCGTACTCCCGTTCGGCGATCCGCTCGCGGGTCTCCTTAAAGGCGTACACGTAGTCGCCCAACCGGACGAACCGGACGATGTGCCGGGAGATGCCCTGCGGCAGCGCCACCAGGTGTTGGGCAGGCCACTCCTCCAGCGGTGTCGACCAGGGTAGGTCGAGCAGCGCCGGGTCCACGAGGGCAGACGTGATCCGCACGGGCACAAGCATGACGCCTCGCCCCCCGCATCGCCTCACATCGTGGTTGGGCCCACAGCGCCGCACACCCCGGCCTCGCGCCGGGCCGGTAGCGTGGTCGCGTGCTCAAACCCACAGCGGTACGACGTGACCTGCGGCTACGGCCCGTCCGCCCGGCCGGCTGGTGGTTCGACGCGCTCCTCCTGGTCGGTCTGGTCGGGTTGACTGCGGCGCTCGCCGCCGACCAGCTCTTCGGGTTGGACCGGGCGGTCGCCGACGGGGCCGACGGGCACCGGCCGGCCGCCGCGTACTGGATCGCCCGGGTGCTGAACTTCCTCGGCCAGGGCACCCCGCTCACGTTGATCGCCGCCGGGCTGGGCGTGCTGCTGGCCGTCCGGCTGCGGTCGGTGCGGCCGATCCTGCCTCCGGTGGTCGCGTTCGTGCTGACCAACCTGACGATCGGCCCGCTCAAGATCTGGACGGCGCGGGCGGCACCGAGCGCCAGTGTCAAGGAGCCGTTCCTGACCCCCGAGCAGACCCTGCCGTTGTTCCACGACGACCTGCCGGTCCGGTTCGCCCAGTCCTACCCGTCGGGGCACGTCGCCAACGCCATCGTCTGGTACGGCGTCATCGCGCTGCTGCTCGCCCCGCTGGCCCGCAGCTTCGGCCGCCAACTACCGGCCCGGCTCGTCACAGTGATCCGCGTCGTGCCGCCGCTGGTAGTCCTCACCACCACCACCTACCTCGGCTGGCACTGGCTGACCGACTCGGTGGCCGGGCTGCTGCTGGGCCTGCTCCTCGACCGGCTGCTGCACCGCGCGCCCTGGGACGGCGTGCCGCTCCCCGGCCGGCTCCGCGGATGGGATCAGCCGTTCACCTCGTACCCCTAGGGTTTCGGGCCGTGGATCAACTGGCGCGGCGGCTGGGCGTACGCGATGCGGTCGTCATCGGGTTGGGCTCGATGCTCGGCGCGGGCGTCTTCGTGGTCTTCGGCCCGGCCGCGGCGGCGGCCGGCGGCGCCGGCCTGCTGCCCGCGCTGGCGCTGGCCGGCTTCGTCGCCTTCTGCAACGCGACCAGCTCGGCGCGGCTCGCGGCCCGTTACCCGGAGTCCGGCGGCACCTACGTCTACGGCCGGGAGCGCCTCGGGCCGTTCGCCGGGTTCCTGGCCGGTTGGGGCTTCGTGGTCGGCAAGACGGCGAGCTGCGCGGCGATGGCATTGACCGTCGGGGCGTACCTCTGGCCTGGTCAGGCCCGGCTGGTCGCCGTCGGCGCGGTGCTCGCGGTGACCGCCGTGAACCTGCGCGGTATCGGCAAGACCGCCACCGTGACCAGGGCGTTGGTCGCGCTGGTGCTCGCGGTGCTGACCCTCGTCACTGTCGTCAGCCTGGTCGGTGGGCCGGTGCACCTGGACCGGCTCGGCGAGCCCGGCGGTTCCGCGCGGGGCGTGCTCACCGCCGCCGGGTTGCTGTTCTTCGCCTTCGCCGGGTACGCCCGGATCGCCACACTCGGCGAGGAGGTCCGCGACCCTCGGCGGACCATCCCACTAGCGGTGCCGCTGACGCTCGGGGTGGTGCTCGTGATCTACCTGGTGCTGGCCGTGGTCGCCCTCGGCGTGCTCGGCGCCGACGGTCTGGCCGATTCCGCCGCGCCCCTGGTCGACGTGGTGACCGCCGCCGGGCTGCCCGGCCTGGCGTGGGTGGTCCGCGCCGGTGCCACCATCGCGGTCGTCGGGGTGCTGCTGTCCCTGGTCGCCGGGGTCGGTCGGACCACCCTCGCCATGGCCCGCCGCCGTGACCTGCCCGGCGCGCTGGCCGCCGTACACCAGGTGCACCAGGTGCCCCACCGCGCCGAACTGGCGGTCGCCGCCGTGGTGATCGTGGTGGTGCTGCTCGGCGACGTACGCGACGCGATCGGCTTCTCCAGCTGCACGGTGCTCGTCTACTACGCGATCACCAACGCGGCGGCGCTCACAGTGGGCCGGGACCCGGACCGGCAGTTGCCGGTCCGGGTGCTCGCCGGTCTGGGGCTCTTCGGTTGTCTGCTGCTGGCGGTCAACCTGCCGCTGGGCAGCGTCCTCGCCGGCTTCGGTGTGCTCGCCGTCGGCGCCGCCTTCTACGCCCTGAGGGCTCGCCGCTGACAGTGGCAGGCGGCCGGAGTCAGCGGCTCAACCGCTGGTAGCGGCGCACGGCAAGCGGGGCGAACGTCGCGATCAGCAGCACCGGCCACAGCACCGCCAACAGCATCGCGTGCTCCGCCGGCCAGGAGTCACCACCCAGGCCCGGGTTGCCGAACAGTTCGCGGATCGCCGCGACGGTGGCCGACAACGGGTTCCACTCCGAGATCGTCCCGATGACCGACGGCATCAGCTCGGGCGACACGAAGACGTTGGAGATCGCGGTGAACGGAAACGCCGCCGGAAAGACGATCACGCCGACCGTCTCCGGGTTGCGGACCAGCAACGCCAGGTAGATCCCGACCCAGGTGATCGCGATTCGCAGCAGCAGGAGGAGGCCGACGGCGAGCAACGCCTTGCCGACACCCTGACGCCACTGCCACCCGACGAGCAGGCCACACACCAGGAGGGTGGACATCTCCAGCAGGGCGCGCAGCAGGTCGGCGGCGCTGCGACCGGTCATCAGGGCGGACCGTGCCATCGGCATCGACCGGAACCGGTCGACCACGCCCCGGCTGAGGTCCAGCGCCACGCCGGTCGCGGTGGCCCCCAGCCCGTACAGCATCGTCATCACGAAGACCCCCGGCAGCAGGAACTCGCGGTAGTCGCCACCGCCCGCCACCTGCATGCCGCTGCCGAACACGTACCCGAAGACCAGCACGAACATGATCGGCAGCGAGAAGTAGAGGATCAGCTCCTCCGGCGCGCGAACCACATGGATCATGTTCCGCCTGGTCATCGTCCAGCCGTCAGCGATTGCCGTGGTCATGCCACCTCCGCCTTTCGTCCCGCGGCGACGGGCTCACGGGCCTCGTCCGGCCGGTGCCCGGTCAGGTGCAGGAACGCCTCGTCCAACGTCGCGCGCCGCAGGCCGATGTCCTCGACCGCTATCCCGGCGTCGTCCAGCGCGCGCACCACGTCGACCAGGCCGGCGACGCGATCGACCACCGGCACGCTGAGCCGTCGAACCTCAGGGTCGAGCTCGGGCTCCGCGCCGCAGATCGGCGCGACGAGGCGGGCCGCGTGGCTCAGCTCGGCCGCGTCGCGGACCACCACCTCGATCCGGTCGCCGCCGGTCATCGCCTTCAGCTGGTCCGGTGAGCCCTCGGCCACCACCCGACCGGCGTCAATCACCGAGATCCGGTCGGCGAGCTGATCGGCCTCCTCCAGGTACTGCGTGGTGAGCAGCACCGTCGTCCCGTCCGCCACGAGACCGCGGACCAGGTCCCACACCTGGTTGCGGCTGCGCGGGTCCAGGCCGGTCGTCGGCTCGTCCAAGAAGAGCACGCGCGGTGTACGGATCAGGCTGGCGGCGAGGTCCAGTCGGCGACGCATCCCACCCGAGTACTCACCGGCGGATCGCCCCGCCGCCTCGTCGAGCCCGAACCGTTCCAGCAGTTCGTCAGCGCGTCGACGGGCCTCCCGTCGGCCGAGCCGGAACAGCCGGCCGAACAGCTCCAGGTTCTGCCGGCCGCTGAGGATCTCGTCGACAGCGGCGTACTGCCCGGTCAGCCCGATCCGGGCGCGCACCTCGTCCGGCTGGCGCAGCACGTCGCACCCGGCCACCGTGGCCCTTCCCGTGTCGAAGCGCAGCAGCGTGGTGAGGATCCGTACGGCCGTCGTCTTGCCCGCGCCGTTCGGTCCCAGCAGTCCGTGGACCGTGCCGGGCGGCACGGTCAGGTCGAACGTGTCGAGCGCGCGGGTCGGGCCGTACCGCTTGCCCAGCCCCTCGGCGACCACCTCGAATGTCGTCATGCCCCCACGGTGCGGCAGGGCGCTGACCGGTCACGCACCGTCCGCTGACGGCGGCGCACCGACCTTCTCCGCCTCGGCGATCTCCTTCAGAACGACAATGATCTCCGCACGGGCGGCCTCGCCGACGTACCAGCCGGTGAGCCCACCGGCCAATGCCTCCTCGCAGAATCGCCTCGCGGCGGCCAGGTCCCCGCGCACTCGGGCCACCTGGGCGAGGCCGAGCCGGGCGCTGGCCACGAACTCGGGCGCGCCGCTGCGCTGCGCGAGGAGCAGCGCACCGGCGAAGTCGTCGTGCGCAGCCGCGAGGTCACCGGCGCGCAGCCTTATCTCGCCCCGGGTACGCAGCATGTCGGCCTGGTCGACGGCCGACCCGAGCGCCTCGACCAGTCCCATGGCCTCGTCCATGTGCGCGCCCGCCGTCTCCGGATCGCCCTGCCAGGCGGCCAGTTCGCCGAGCGCACCGAGCGTGATCATGGTGCCCCACCGGTCCCCGGTGCCGCGGAAGCCATCGAGCGCGGTGGCCAGCGCGGCCCTGGCCCGGTCCCTTTGGTCGCTCCACATCAGCGCCGAGCCGCTGCCCATCGCGCCGAGCGCGTTGATCCACGGGTCCGGGCCGACCAGCCGTCGCAGCTCCCCCATCAGCTCGTCGACATCCTCGGCGCCTCCGGGCGGCGGCCCGGTCGAGATCCCCGACAGGTACAGCAGGAACGGCTGTCGGGGCGCCCGGCCGAGGCTGCGGATCACGGCCCGCTGCGTCCCGAGGGACGGCAAAGGGCCGGAGCCGGCGAGCGAGGCGTTGTAGACGCAGAGGACGAACTCCTCGCTCAGCCCCGGTGGTGCTTCGGCGCCGAGCAGTTCGAGGACGTCGGTGGCGAGCCGCGCCCCTTCCCCGCGCATGCCGCGCAGCCACCAGTAGAACGACAGGGCCGCGACCATCCCGGCCGCGTCGGACGTGTCACCGGCGGCGGTGGCCCGCCGCAACGCCGCGTGCAGGTTGTCCCGCTCCGCGTCGAGCCGTCGCAGCCAGTGCAGCTGCTCCGCGCAGCGGAGGTGGTCGCTGGCGGTCCAGGCGAATTGCAGAAAGTACGCGGTGTGCGCGCGACGGAGCTGGTCGGCCTCACCGGCCTCGGCGAGACGCTCGGCGCAAAAGGCCCGGACCGTTTCGAGCATCCGGTACCGGCCGCCGGTCATCTCCACGAAGGACTTGTCGACCAGACCGGTCAGCGCGTCGACGAACTCGAAGGTGGGTAGGCCGCAGACCCGCCCGGCCGCCTCCAGCGTCGCCCCACCGGCGAAGACGGTCAGCCGTCGGGCCACTTTCCGTTCGGCGTCGTCGAGCAGATCCCAACTCCACTCGACCACGGCCCGCAGCGTGCGGTGTCGCGGCGACGCGGCCCGGTTGCCAGTCGACAGCAGGCGGAACCGGTCGTCGAGGCGGGCGGCCACCTCGGCGACGGACAGCGCCCGCAGCCGCGCGGCGGCCAACTCGATCGCCAGCGGCAGGCCGTCCAGGCTGCGGCAGATCCGCAACACCATCTCGACGTTGGCCGGCGTCACGGTGAAGTCGGGCGCGACGTCGGCGGCCCGCTGGGCGAAGAGGCCGACCGCCGCGTAGTCGTCGGCGTCCAGCGCGGACGCGCCGAGCGGTGGCAGGGTGAGCCCAGACAGCGGGCACAGCGCCTCACCGGCCAGCCCCAGCGGCTCCCGACTCGTTGCCAAGACGCGCAACGCCGGGCACGCGCCCAGCAACCGGGCCGCCAGCCGGGCCGCGTCGACGAGAACGTGCTCGCAGTTGTCGAGCACCAGCAGCAGTCGCCGCTCGGCGAGCGCCTCGACCAGCCGATCGGTGGTCTGCCAGCCCGGCTCGGCCGGGGCGCGCAGGCCCGCGTCGCGCAGGCCGAGCGCGCTTAACACCGCCTGCGGTACGTCCGAACCGTCGGCCAGCCCGGCCAGCTCGACGAAACGGACCTCCCCGTCGACCCGGCCCGCGGCCTCGATCGACAAGCGCGTCTTGCCCGCGCCCCCGGGGCCGGTGAGGGTGACGAGCCGACGGTCGCCGAGCAGGTCCCCGACGCGCTTGAGCTCCTCCTCCCGCCCGACGAACGTGGTGAGTTGACTCGGCAGCACCGGTTCGACCGACGCGCGTTCCTCACCGCGCAGCACCGCCAGGTGGACTGCGGCCAGCTCCGCCGACGGGTCGACGCCGAGTTGCTCGGCCAGCGTGTGCCGGGCGTCCTCGAACTCGGCCAGCGCCTCCGCCGGCCGACCCAGTGCCGCCAGCGCACGCATGAGCTGGCCCCGCGAGCGCTCCCGGAGGGGATGCGCGACGACCAACTCCCGCAACTCCGCGATCAGCGCGCTCTGTGCTCCCAACGCCAGGTCCGCCTCGACCCGATCCTCGATGGCGGCCAACCGCAGCTCGTCCAGCCGGGCCGCCTGCGCGGGCGCGCCGGCCGCGCCGATGGCATCGGCCAGGGCGGGACCCCGCCACAACTCCAGCGCCTCGCGCAACACCGCCGCCGCCCGGGGCCAGTCACCGTCGACGAGCGCGCGTCGCCCCGCCTCAGCAAGGCGCTCGAACCGGTACGCGTCGACCTCGTCGGGATCCACTGCCAGGCGATAACCGGCCGGGTGAAACTCGACCGGGTCGTGCTCGGCGGGCAGGGCCTGGCGCAGCCGCGACACCTGGGACTGGAGCGCGTTGGCCGCTCCCCGGGGCGGATGCTCCCCGTAGAGGCCGTCGATCAGCCGCTCGGCAGAGACCACCCTCCCGGCGTCGAGCAGAAGGAGCGCCAGCAGGGCGCGCAGCCGCGGACCGCCCACGGGGACCTCTCGCCCGTCGGCCAGCACGACCTGGGTCGGACCCAGGATGCGGAAACGCATGCCATGGATTGTCGCCCACTGCCGGCCGGTTCCTGCTGACCGATCCGCCGACCTTGCTGATCTGGAGGGTCAGCCGCTGAGCGCCCGGCGAAGATCCTTCATCAGCAGCAACAGGTGCATGGGGTCGGTCGGGCTGGCCTCGAACTTGGCCAGCCGCTGGTAGAAGTCGCGGGCGGCTGCCGACGAACCCGATCACTGTTAGCCATCATGTCAACTCTGGCAGGGGAGTCGACCTCACTCCGCGAACACGACGCGCAGTCTTCGCCGGCCGATGTCATCAACCCAGGGCTCCACTCCCACGACAGCTGCCTCGTCAGGCGCCGACACCACCGCGGTGTAGATGTCGCCTCCATAAATCATCGCAGTGTAGCTGTCGATCTTCACCATATTCGAAACGTCCTCGTACCCACCCAACAAAAGGGAAGGCGTAAGGACAACGTTCTCCTTAGAAGGAACGCGGCCGAATTTTTCAACACAAGCCAGTGCCGTCGGATGAGAAGGGCTTATTGCATTCTGCACGATCTCCTGATCCAAGAAGTGCGCAAACGAATTGAAGATGGGACGGACGCTCAGAAGATTCACGTCGAGGAGGTAGACGACGTCCTCGTAGGAACTGCCGGTCCAACGCAGCGCGTACTGATCTCCGAACGCAGTCTCGCCAAACATGAGGAAGGAGGGATCCGCCTTTTCACCCCAGGCGAATCGCCATCCCTCCGCCTCGTTCCAGGACCGGAGATCCATATGCCGGTCCTCACGAACCCCGAAGACCCGGTTCATGCCGCTGTGAACTGTGAAGCCGTTCGCGATACGAAGAGCTGCTGCATAGACGCTCGGCAACTCTGCCAGGAGCGTCTCCGTTCGGTCAGAATCGTCTAGAGCATCTCCCACGTCTGCAAGCTCCACCTCGTGCAGACGCCGGAGAACGTCATCTTCGCTCATTACACCCCTGACCACGTCACGTAATGTACACACCGTCAACGAGGAAGCCTCGCAAGGTCTTGCCGATCCGCGAACTGAGCCCGCCGCCAGCGATGCTATTTGCCCTCGACGGGGAGGGCAACCACGATGGCGGACTCGCCATACCAGTCACTCCCGTGTCCGGCATGTGACCTGGCACCCATCCCGGCGGGTACTTGCCGGGATTGGTCCTCCGCTCCGCTTCAATGGCAGCCCGCATATCTGCTTGCAGCAACCTGGTCGACTGCACGACCTGCGGGCCATTCGCCTCCAACCATGCGTTCGAACCGCGTGCGTAGTCGTGCAGATTCTGCACTTCATCCGATGTCAACGCGGGCTTCCCCTTTTTGGGGGCCGTGCTCATGTTGTAGTACTCCGAGCGAGTGGACACCGGGCAGGAGGCGCCGCTAACCCCGAGATTGATAAAACCGGGGTCATTGTTGTGGACCAGGACAGGCGTCTTGCCGGCTACCACATAGTACGTGTGGATGTCGGCGACGGTGAGGTCGCGCATCTCCTCGGCGCCGAGTTTGTTGAGCACCGCGACGACGGTGACCGCACCCTTGCCCTTGACCAGCAACTTCGTGCCCGGCTTCAGGTCCTTGGCGTCGTCCCACTTGCGCTCTGAGTTGTTCCAGAACGGGTGGTGCCAGGTCGTCTCAACCTTCGTCACCTTGCCGTCCTGGTCGCGGACGGTCAGGTCGGTCAGGTCCTTGTCGGTGTTCCGGTGCAGTTGGGTGACCTGCTTCGGCTCCGACTTACCCGCCACAGGGTCGGTCGCCATGACCTTGTCGCCGACGTTGACGTCCTCGATCGGACGCCTCGTGCCGTCCGCCATGAGAACCCTAGTTTTCGGATCGAAGCTGTGCCGACTGCCCTTACAGCCGCCACCACCCGAGCCACTCGAAGAACCCCCACCGGAGCGCGCGCCCCCACCGCCCTTGCGGCTCAATCCACCGAGGCCCGGCACCATGTTCTCCGCGGCAGCCCGCGGGTTGTAGGTGCCTGACGTGGCCAGCTGCCCGACCGCGTCCTCGATGCCGTTCTCGGCGGCCTCGGTCGCCAACCGGCCCACCAGGCCGGTGCCGACCTTCTTCGCCACCGCCGCACCGACCCGCGCCGCGATGGCACCGCCCGCACCGCCGATCAGTCCGGTGACCGCACCGGTGCCCAGGGAGCCCAGCGCGTCGCCGATGCTGTGGATGTCGCCCTGCGCGGCGTCCTTGGCCAGGCTGATCAGCGCCCCGGCACCTGCCATGCAGGCGATCGCACCGACACCGGCGGTCACCGCCGTGCAGGCGATACCCGCCAGGATCGCGCCGCCGATCGCGGCGACCTCCAACAGGACGTCCTTGTGTTCCTTGACCCACTTGGTCGTCGCGTTCGCGGCGTCGCGTACTGCGGTGGTGGCCTTCTTAACCACCCGATGTGCCTTGGCCGCGATCTTCTTACCGGCCTGCTTCAGTTTCGCCGCGGCCTGTTTGGCGCGTTTCTTGACCGCCGCCACCTTCTTGGCGACGTATTTCTTTGCCTGGTTGTACTTCTTCTTGACCGCCCGTTTGGCCTGGTTGTACTTCTTCTTGACCTGCTTCTTGACCTGGTTGTACTTCTTCTTGGCCTGGTGATACTTCTTCTTCACCGCCGCCTTCGCCCGCGAGGCGGTCTTCTTCACAGTCGACTTCGCGGCGCTGTAGGCCGACGACGCGTACGAGTAGGCCGACGACGCGTACGACGAGGCGTACGAGTAGGCCGACGACGCGTACGAGCGGACGCTTGAGGTGACCGCGCTGACCGTGCGGGAGAAGGTCTTTTTCAGGCTGCCCAGACCCCAGTGCCCGGTCGGGTCGGTGACGGTCAGCGGGTTCGCGTCGCCGTACTGGTAGCGGTTGGCGTTGATCGAGTCCGGCAGCGGGCTGTTGCTCGCCGTGTCCCGGGTGTCGAACTGGCCGGTGTCCGTGTTGTACCAGCGGGCGTGCATGTTCACCCGGTTGGTCAGCGCGTCGGTCCACTCCGACTGGTATCCGAGCTGGCCGAGCAGCCCGCTGGTGTTGAGCGCCTTGCCCAGCGGGTCGTAGGTCACCGAGCCGGCCAGCGCCGTCCCGGTCGGGGTGAACTGCCCGACCACGTCGGAGTGCAGGTCCGTCCAGACCATCCGCTGGTTGCCGCCACCGGTGGTCCCGACCACCTCGCCGGACGGCCCCCGCACGTAGCTTGCGCTGGAGTCGGCCGCCAGGTCGTTACCCAGACCGGTGTACGAGTGACCGGGGCGAATCGCCCGACCCAGGCCGTCGTACGTGTAGGTCTGCGTGCCGGCGGCCGACTGCTGCGACACCACCTGCCCGAAGGCGTCGGTGCGGGTGATGTTGCCGCCGGCGTTGGCCAGGGTGCCCCGGGCCGTGTAGGTGTAGCTCGCGCCGTCGGCGGTGAGCAGCCGGCTCCGCTGGTCGTAGGTGAACAGCTTGGAGCCGTTCTGCACCCGGTTGCCGGACTTGTCGTAGGCGTACGCCGTGGTGCTGGCGCCGTTGTTCCAGGACGTCAGCCGGTCCGCCAGGTCGTAGGTGTAGGTGTTTGCAGCCGAACCGGCGAAGCCCGTCGTCGACTTCGAGGTGATGTTGCTGTTCTCGTCCCAGCCGTACGTGATCTTCGCGAGCGACGCTCCCGCGGACGACTTCAACTCGTCGCCGGTGAGCCTCCGCAGCGGGTCGAAGGTGAAGTCGCGGGTGTTGCCGTTCGACCCGTACGTGATCTTCTTGACCTGGGAGAGCGTGTTGTAGGTGTAGGCCATCTGCACACCGGCCGACGAGTTGGCCAGCGTCGAGAGCCGACCCGCGCCGTCGTAGGTGTAGGAGGTCGTGCCGGCCGCGTCCTGCCGGGAGGCCAGCCGGCCGTCCGGGTCGTAGCCGAACGTCGAGTTCCCCGACGGGCCGGTCACCGACCTCGGCAGGCCCCGGTCGTCGTACGCGATGGTGTTCGTGCCGCCCGAGCCGGACAGTGAGGTCATCCGGCCGGCGACGTCGTAGCCGAAGCTCCGGTCCTCCGTGGGGACCTCGGCCCCCACGCCCGACTGCCGGACCAGTTGACCCAGATCGTCGTACTCGTTGGTGACCGCGACCCCGCCCGGCATGGTCTGTTTCGCGGGGCGACCGGACTTGTCGTACGACACGGTGAAGGTCCGGTCCGCCGGGTCCGGGTGCGCGGCGGTTGCCGGTTCGATCATCGCCTCCGGCAGCCCCCACGAGTTGTACCTGGTGTGGAAGGCGTTGCCCCGACCGTCGGTGAACCGCGTGCGGTTGCCCTCCAGGTCGTAGCCGAACGTGGTGACGATGGAGTCCGACGCGGAGATCGGCTGCGTCTCCTTGGTGACCACACCTGTCGCGTCGTACTCGTAGGTCACAGTGGTGCGGCGGGCGTCGGTGCTGGCCACCATGTTGCCGGCCCGGTCGTAGCGGACCGACTGCTCGGACAGCAACGTCCCGGTCGGGCTGTACTCGGCGGTGCGGGTGGCCCGATCCGCCATGTCGTAGGTGACCGAGGCGTACGAGCCGTCCGGGCGGATCGTCTTCGTGGTCCGACCCTCGGAGTCGTACTCGTAGCGGCTCACGTTGTTGGCGCCGTCGGTGACCGTCAGCGGATCACCGAGCACGTTGTACGTCGTCGAGCTGTTCACGCCGGCGGCCGTGGTGACCTGCGACGGCCAGCCCTGAGCGTTGTACGTGTAGTTGGTGGTGTGGCTCTTGCCCTCCTGCCGCACCACCTCCGTCGAGGTGAGCGTGCGACCCAGGTAGTCGTAGGTCGTGGCGCTCACCGCACCGGTCGGGTCGGTCGACGACAACACGTTGCCCGCGTCGTCATAGGTGTAGGTGGAGGCGCCGTCGTTCGGCGCGATCTCCTTCGACACCCGGCCGAGCTGGTCGTACTCGTAGCGGGTCACCTTGCCCAGCGGGTCGGTGACCGCCTCCAGTTGACCGCTCTCGTCGTAGCTCTGCCGGGTCTCCGGCACTATCGGCGTCGCCGTTCCGGGCGGGGTGTACGCGGGTGCCTTCTCCGACACCGTCCGACCGACCGCGTCGTACTCCACCACCGACCAGTTGCCGTTCGCGTCCCGGGTGTCGGTCGGCTCGTCGAAGGTGTTGAACCCGACCAGGCTCACCGCGTTGGCCAGGGCCGGAACCTGACCGGGCTGTTCGGTCATCGCCGCGGGGGCGGTGGTCTTCACCGCCCGGCCCTCCTCGTCGTATCCGTAGTGGGTGGTGTTGCCGTTCGGGTCGGTGATCGAGGTGGGCAGATCGTCGGAGTCCAGCACCTGCGAGGTACGGATGACGTGCGCGTCCGCCGCCGGGGCGGTTCCCGCCTTGACCTGCGAGACCTCCGCGTCGGTCAGGGCCTTCTGGTAGATCTGCACATCGCTCACCGAGCCGGGGAACCCGCCCCACACGCCCGCGCCACCGATGGTGAGCCCCGTCGACGTGTTGTTGAAGGCCTCCGTCGTGGTCGCCGTGGCCTGCAACGCGCCGTCGGCATAGAACTTCATCGTCTTGTTGGCCGGATCCGCCGTCAGTGCCAGGTGCGTCCAGACACCCGCCACTGCCGAACCACCCGGTCCGCCACCCTGGAGGAACGTGTTGCCCCCGTTCGCCTTCCGGACCGCGACGCCGGCGTACCACCGATCGTCGCCGGGCGCGTAGAAGACCTTTGCCGCAGAGTCGCCGATCGCTCCCGCGGCCTCGAAGACGAGCTGCTCACCTCCGAAGGCGGGATTCTCCGTGGCGAGCTTCGCCCAGGCCGAGATCGTGAACGCCCGCTTGGTGTCCAAGATCTGGCCGGTCTTCACGTGCGCGCTGGTGCCGTCGAAGACGGCCGAGCCGCCCCGGTCGGTGGACCAGGTGACGTTGCCGACCGCGGTGCCCGGGCTGTTGCCGGTGGCGTCGGCGGCCTTCGTGCCGCTGGTCTCGTCGAGCTTCCAGCGTGCGACCGGGGTCAGTGCCGCCGACGGGTACTCCGTCTCGGCGATGGCACGGCCGGCGCCATCGTAGAGAGCGTCGGAGACGCTGGTGACAGTGCCGTCCGGCCCGGAGGACACTGTGGAGATGACATTGTCGTCGGCGTCGTAGGTCAACGCGGTGCGGCGCTTCAGGCCGTTGGGGTCGACGACCGAGGCCGTCGTCCGGCCCGCAGCGTCGTACTCCGTGGCAGTGACGGTGTGACCGTTGTTGGTGATCTCGCTGACCGCGTTGCCGGCGGCGTCGTAGAGGTTCTCCTCCACCACGAACGTCCGGGTGCCGTCGGTCCGGCTGACCTTCGCCTCCAGGCCGTTGTCGGTGTACGTGTAACTGGTGGTCC
Organism: Micromonospora sp. 050-3; assembly: GCF_046549335.1. Lineage (NCBI taxonomy): Bacteria > Bacillati > Actinomycetota > Actinomycetes > Micromonosporales > Micromonosporaceae > Micromonospora > Micromonospora sp. 050-3. The sequence goes on along the minus strand of NZ_JAJPVX010000004.1, from coordinate 174,228 downwards.
AGCCCATCGCGTCGGTCTCGCTGGCCAGCCGGCCCGCCGGGTCGTACGCCCGGTTGGTGGTCACCAGGTCGCGAGGGGCCGACGGGTTGTTCGGGTCACCCGTGTAGCCCTTGACCGTCGAGGTGAGCAGGTTGCCCTCGACGTCGTAGGTGCTGGTGGTCACCCCTCCGTCCGGGCCGGTCTCCTTCACCACCCGGCCGTACCTGTCGTACTCGAAGGCGGTGGTCTGGTTGACGCCGTTGGTGGTCGTCGACTCCTGCCCGTACGAGTTGTAGGTGTGCCGTTCGGTCCGGGACGCGTCGCCGCCGGTCAGGTCGCTGACAGTGACCTCGGTGATGTTGCCGTCGTCGTCGTGGACTGTGGTGGTGCGGGCGGTGTGGATCGCGCCGGTGACCCGGTTGGTGACTCCCGGCTCGGTTTCGGCGATCTCGCGGCCCAGCCGGTCGTACTGGTGGCTGGTGGTGAGCCCCGCGGGGTAGCTGGTGGTCAGCTCGGTCTCGGTGAGCAGGCGACCCAGCCCGTCGTACGTGTAGCGGGTGACAGTGCCGCCCGGCTCGATCATCTCGGCGACGTCGCCGCTGGCGTAGTAGGTGATGGTCTGCGTCTGCCCACCGGGGGTGGTCACCGCCGCGGGCAGGCCGGCCGGGGCGAACCCGCCGTCCTTCGCCGCGACGGTGGTGCCGTCGGTGAAGGTGGTACGGGTGATCCGGCCCAGCGGGTCCGTGATGCTGGTCTGGTTGCCCTTGCCGTCGTAGCCGTAGCTGGTCAGGTACCGGTTGTCAGTCGCCGACGACGATCGGCCGTCCCGCATGGTCAGGATGACGTCGTTGCGCGGGTCGGGCGTACCGCCGATCTTGATGGAGCTGCCGGTCGCCCAACCACCGGTGCCGTTGCCCGACACCAGGTACATGTCGTTGTCGGTGCTCTTGAGGTAGAGGAGGTCGGCCAACTTGTCGCCGTCGAAGTCCCCCGCGCTGAGCAGGGCCTTGGCGCTGCTCCACCCGGTGACGATCCGGGTGGCGGTGGTGCTCAACCAGCCGCCGGAGCCGTTGCCCCGCAGCATGTAGAGGTTGTTGTCCGCGCTGCTGCGGTAGATCACGTCGGCCTTGCCGTCGCCGTCGAAGTCGCCCGGCGAGACGAGCAGGTTCGCGGCGCTGACGTTCGGGCCGATGAGGGTCGGGGTGGCGCTCAACCAGCCACCCGAGCCGTTGCCCTTCAGCAGGTACAGGTTCTTGTCGGTGGAGTTGCGGTAGATGATGTCGGGCTTTCCGTCACCGCTGAAGTCCTTGGAGTAGACCATCAGGTCCGCGGCGCTGACAACCGGGCCGATCTTGACCGGGGTGCTCGACACCCAGCCGCCCGCTCCGTTGCCGTTGAGCATGTAGAGGTTGCCGTCGGAGGCGTTGCGCCACAGGAGGTCGGGCTTGCCGTCGCCGGAGAAGTCCTTTGCCGCCACTGCCATGTTCGCCGCGGCCAGGCTGGCACCGGTCGGGGTCGGCAGGCTGGTCAGCCAACCGCCGGCACCGTTGCCCTGCACCATCTGGATGGTGTTGTCGGCGGCCCGATAGACCACGTCCGGGGCACCGTCACCGCTGAAATCCTCGAACACGGTCGGCAGCGCGGCGGCCGCCCAGTTCAGGGGCTCGGCCGAGTTGGCGTAGTAGGTGTAGTAGACCGACGAGCACTTGCTGGCCGACTGGTCCTGACAGGTGATGACCTGCTTCGTGTTGCCCCGGGCGTCCTGGAGTTCCTGGGACCAGACCCCGCGCGGGTCGTACGTCAGGTTGCCGTAGCCGCCCACGTCGTACCCGAACTTGGTGGTGTTGCCCAGCCCGTCGGTCTGGGCGACCATCCGGTTACCGTTGACCAGGTCGTAGCTGTAGGACACCTTCTCGCCCGTCGGCCCGGTGACCGAGACGGTGGAGACGGGCATCGGGATCGCGCTCGCGACACCGTTGACCATTGTTACCGCGACCGGTGCGGTCTGCTTCGACGCCTGGAAGTGCGCGCCCACCTGGTCGGCGGAGAGCTGTGAGCGGTAGAAGGCGACCTCGGCGATCGAGCCGGTGAAGTACCCGACATCGCGGGCGCCACGCCCCGGCCACTCGCCGGCCCACTTGCCCGCGCCGACGTACACGTTCTGCCTGTCGGCGGCGGCCAGCGCGTTGTCGAGCTTGCCGACCGCGACACCGTCCAGGTAGAGCGACTGGGTGGCGCTGGCCGCGGAAAGCACCACGTGGTGCCACTTGTCGTCGTTGACCACGCCGCCGCTGGTGATGACCCGGGTGGCATTACCGGTCCAGAACCCGCCCCGCAGCTTGCCGTCCGTACCGACGTAGAGCGCTGGAGTCCACATACCGGCCACGGCCGGGTCCGCCACCGGGCTGGCCTGGTATCCGTAGAGAACCCCACCGGCGGTGTTGCCGGCCGGCATCTTGAACCACATCTCCACCGAGTTGGGTCCGGTGGTCGGCGCGTCTTCGGGCGGGAGCTGCAGGTACGAGCTGGTGCCGTTGAAGGATGCCGCCCGACTGTCGCTGAACGGACCGGCGACCCCCAGGGTGGCGGAACTGTAGGTGGCGACGCCGCCCTGCACCTCGTTGGCGGCGTCCGTCGCCTCGACGTCGCCGAGCCGCCAGTAGTCGGCCGGCTTGCCACCGAGCACCGAGGCCGCGTAGACGTCACTGCTGCCCGAGACGCTGGGCGTGCCCATCGTCCAGACGCCGCCGTTCTCGTCGGTGACCGTGGACACCCGTCCGGAGCCCTTGTCGTAGCCGACCTGGGCGGTGACCCCGCCGGAGGGGCGGATCACCTTGGTGAGCACCGGGTGAGCGGTTCGGCCGGAGTCGTGCAGCGCGGTGACAGTGGTGCCGGTGAGCGCCTGGTTGAAGAACGACACCTCGGTGATCGAGCCGGTGAAGTAGGTGGCCCTCGGAGGCGAGATGCCAGTGTTGACGTGGTTCGGCCAGAGGCCACCAACGAACCCGGCGCCGACCAGCACGTTCGCCGACCCGCCGGGGATCTGGGCGATCGTGCCGTCGAGGGTGCCCCTCTCGACGCCGTCGAGGTAGAGCTTCTGCGTGTCACCGGCACCGGCCAACACCACGTGGTGCCAGGCCCCGTCGGTGACCGTCACGTTCGAGTTGATCGGGGACGGGGATCCGCTCCAGAACTGCCCGCGCAGCTTGCCGTCGCTGCCGACGTAGAGCGAAGGGGTGTAACTGCCCGCTGGGGTGCCGGTGGTGATCGCGTCGGCCTGATAGCTGAACAGCACGCCGTTCGGGGTGGTGGTCTTGAACCACATGCTGACCGACTGGTACTGGCCGTCACTGACCAGGTTGCCCGGCAGCTGCACATGCGAACTGGTGCCGTTGAAGCCGGCGGTGGTCGCTGTGGAGCCGGGCAGCGCCGCCGCCTGGCCCAGCGCGACGTTGTTGTAACGGGCGTTGTCCACGCCCGCGTTGCCCAGCACCGAGCTCGCCGCCGTGGTGGCGCCGGCAGCCTCGGTCAGCCGCCAGTACGAGTACGGCCCGGCGTTCAGCGTCGCGTTGGCGTACTGCGAGGTGGTGTCGTGCTGGTAGGAGGTGCAGGCCGTGGCGCTCGTCGGAGGGCACACCTTCGCCAGTTGGTCGTTCGTGCCGTAGGTGTACTGCCAGGTCGTCGAGGTGCTCGCGTCGCCCGGGACGGCCGGGTCGGTCGACACCGTCGCCGGGTGGACGTACGTCGAGCCGGCCGGGGTCGACCACGTGACGTACAGGGACCGGCCGGAGGCGGAGGTCACCTTCGTCACGTTCGAGCTGGGGTCGTACGTGAACGTCATCGTCCGACCGTTGGCGTCGGTGACACTGGTGATCTTGAAGACTCCGCTACCGGCGGACTGGGCGAAGACGTAGAGGGACGCGTCCTTGTCGGTCAGTGTGTAACCGGTGACGGCACCGTTGACGTCCTTGTTCTCCTTCAGGATGGAGAATCGGCCGGAGGCCGGGGTGAACGTTCCGTCGGCGTTGCGGCCGAGTGCCACGTCCTGGCCGGTCGGGTACGTGATGAGGACCGACTGCACCTGACCCGCCACGTCGCGCACCTGGGTGGCCCGGGTGTCGAGCATGCTGGACCAGCCGGCGCCGAAGGCGTTGTTACGCCGGGCATCCAGGCTGTTGTAGCTACGGGTGATCGCCAGCGACGGGCCGACAGTGGCGACGCTGGCGTCGGTGGCCGAGGTGGTGTAGTTGCCGATGCCGGGGTCGTAGCCCTTGCCGGAGTTCTGCGTCAGGCTCCCGGTGAGCAGCGGCTGCGGCACCGACGTGGTGAACGCGTACGCCGGGTAGACCGCGCTGGAGCCGGCCTTGTCGTTGACCTGGACGGTGTAGAGGTAGCTCTTGTTCCAGGTCAGCTTGCCGGCCGGGACGGTCCAGCTCGCCGTCGCGACCCAGCCCGAGTTGGCCACCACCGCGCCGGTTCCGGCGTCCGTGACCACGTAGTTGTAGGTGAATCCCTTGTTCGGCCATTTGTCCGGGTCGACCGCCCGGGAGTGCAGCTCCGGGGTGAGGGTCTGCACGACCGCGTTGTTCGTCGGGTAGCGGACGTTGACCTGCGGCGCGACGTTGTTGGTGTACGTCAGCTCCAGGTACGGCTTGTAGCTGCCGTCCGAGTAGTTGGCGGCGGTGAACCGCTTCCAGGCCGTCGAGTCCGTCTCCGAGGCCGTCAGCGCGAGACCCTCGTTCAGGCCACCTGTCGACCAGTCGTTGAACGTGTCGACGGCGAGGGGCACTGTGACCCATTTGCCGGTGCTCCGGTTGGGTGGGTCGTTGGTGCAGGCCGGGTAGTTGTCGGTGATGGTCAGCGAGCCGATCGAGGGGGAGATGGTCGGCCCGGGGTGCGCGCCGGCCGTCAGGCCGGCGACCGTCCACGCCTGCGTCACCCGGTGCACGTCGAACGCCTTGTGCGAGGTGCAGTTGAACGACCAGGTGTGGTACAGGCGCAACTTGGCGGCGCTGAACCGCTTGCCGGCGAGGCCGTCGCTGGTGAACTCGTCGAAGTGGATGAACGAGCGCGCCTTCACCCCACCGCCGTCGTACGTGCCGACAGGCAGGTTGTCGCCGTTGTGGTTGGTGGTCTGACTGTCACTGTCGACGTAGACGTCGCCGGTGGTGCCGGTGGTCGCCGTGGGGTCCACCCGCACCGGGTACTGGCGGGCCGGGTCGCGTAGCCAGGTCGGATCGGCCACGACCTTCAGCGCGGGCACGCCGTCGACCGCGACGATCTCGAACGTGACGGCGTCGGACTCGGCCGGGGCGCCGGAGCGGGGGTCGACCTTCGAGTCCTGCATCGAGCCGTGCGGGAACCAGGCCACGGCCTTGCCGTCGGCGTTGAGCAGTTCCACCGAGCCTGCGGTGGTGAGTCGTGGGGTCAGGCCGGTAAGCCGCAGCGGGAACACCCAGGTCGACGCCGCCTCCGGCGAGCGCAACACAAGAGTTTCCTTGATGCCGGCGTCGAAGGTGGTCAGCTCCAGGTCGGTGTGCGGGAGAACGTCCCGGTAGCGAGCGGTCGGCCCGGTCACCTCGGGCGCGTTGACGGTGCCACCCTCGAGCCGGTAGCCGACGCTCTCGCCGCCGGGCAGGGTGAGCTGGGCGAGGTCACCGTCGGCGGCCGAGGTGGCGGCGCGCCCGGTCGCACTCGGGGTGCCGTCGGTCACCGACACGCCGAGCCGGTTCGCCGTGACGTGCAGACGGCCGTCGGAGCGGCGGGTGAGGTTTGAGTTGATCTTCTGCCAGCTGCCGTCCGCCGCGCGGTAGTTGACCGGACGGTTGTAGGTGCGCTTGGTGAGGGAGCCGTCGGCGTTCGCGAAGATGTCCGAGCGCGCACTCGACTTGCGGGCGTCCCGGGTGCTGGTCCGGGCGTCGAAGCCCGGCTCGGCCACATCCGTGACCTCGGGGGTGGTGGCCAACTGGTGCGGCTGGTACGCCTCCAGGGTGCCGGGCGCGGGCTGGGGTGCGCGGCCCGCACCCGTGCCGGCATCGGTCGCCGAAGCCGGGACGTGCGGGTCGACAGTGACCGGCTTCCCCCTCTGCTGCACGGGGAGGCCCACGAACGCCGCGGTCGCCGACCAGGCGGGACGCTGCGCGAACCAGGTCAGCCACGTCAGTGGAAACTCGCCGCCCGGCCGCACCACGTCGGCCGGTATGGCGACCGTCAGCCCGAAGACAACGGCGACCACAAGTGCCGCGCGGCGCGCGCCAGTGGTAACGGATCGGCGCATGGCCGGTCCCCTCCCCCGTGAAGTGAAATTACCAACGCGGAGTGTGAGGGCTCGTCGATCTTCGGCACAAGCTGTCCGAACGGCCAATCCTGAGAGAAACCTTGGAGCGTCAGTCCTCCGAGGAGGCGAGCGCGGAAACCAGGTCGCGCGCCTTACGCTGCACCGTTTCCGGGTCGCTGGCGTCCTCGACGACCACATTGGGCCCCGGCGTCGCGGCACCGAAGGCGACGAATTTCGCAGCGGGGAACCGCGCGGCGGTGGGGCCCACTCCCCGCACCGGCGCCTCGCCGACGGCGAGGATCACCCCGCAGCGGCTCTGCACCAGGCTGGCGAGGAAGGTTTCGGCGTTCTCGCCGGTCTGGGGGCCGTCCACCTCAAGGAACTGCACCTTGACCTGCGTCGCGAGTGAGGCTTCCTGCATCCCTGTCCACACCGGACGGGCTTCCGGAGCCGCCACGCCCGCCGTGCCGGTGAGCAGGCACGCCGTCTCGGCCCGGTACTCACGCTGGCGCGGCTCGGGCTCGGCCGTGGGCCACAGCGCCCAGCCGACGACCACCACAACGATCAGACCGGCCGCCGCGAGCGGCCACCACCTGGGCCGAGCCAGCAGCCACCGTACGACCGCCGTGTCGCGTCGCGGTCGTTGCGCGTCGCGGGCTCGTCGACCCACCCCACCACCAAGCACGGGCGCACCATACTCGGCCGTCTCCACCGGTGGGTGCCGCACCGGCCGCCCTCGGGTGGCGTCAGCTCACCTCGCCGGGCCCGTCATGCCGGCGGGTCAGCTCGAGTTCGTCGGGTTCGCCGCCGTTGGTCGTGGACGGCGCCTCACCGGCGGGCGGATCAGGATGTGCCGCGCCAACTCCCGAACCCGCCTGGCCCGGCACCGACGGGGGTGCCGCCGCTGGGGCGTGGACTCCGCCGTGGACCGACCCGGCCGGCCGGAGGACCGGGCCCGGGTGGGCCGGCGGGGCACACTGCCGCGTCAGCCAGTCCAACCCGCGGCGCCGGGCGACCACTGTCAGCCGGTCACCGGCGAAGATCACCTGCCGGGGGTCGAGGTCCTTCCACCAGATCGTCCTGGCGCCGCCCGCCGGGGTGCGGGCGATCAGCCGGACCTGCCCGTCCCGGTTGACCACGTCCAGGGGTCGGCCGTCCAGCTCGGAGCCGGCGGCGACCGGCACCTCGGCGACCGGCAACGCGTGCCGGTCGACAGGGATGGTGGTGATGACGGCACGTTCGGTGAGCGCCCCGATGAAGGCCGGGGCAGCCAGGTAGGACACCGAGCGGGACACCCCGAGCGCGAAGGTCTCCTCCACCCGTTCGGCGAAGTCACCGTCGAAGAGCCGAAGCACGACGCGCAGGTCGGCGCGGAGATCGCGGGCGGCGAGCGCCGCCTCCAGGTTGGCCACGTCGTCGGTGGACGCCACCACCAGCGCCAGGCAGTCGGCCACCGAGGCGGCGACCAGCGTCTCCGGCAACGCGGCGTCGCCGACGATCAGCGGCACCTCCAGTTGGCGGGCCAGGGCGGCGCCGCGCGGCTCCGGATCCTTGTCGATCGCCACCACCTCGACGTCGTACTCGCGCAGCTGCGCCACCACGCGGGTGCCGACGTTGCCCAGGCCGATCACCACCACGTGCCCGACCCGCGGGGGTTGCAGACGGCCGGTGTGCAGGGCCAGCCGGGCGTTGACGATGCCGTCCACCACGACGGCGGTGATCAGCGGAATCAGCGCCAACCCGGCCAGGTTGAGCACCACCTGCATGATCTGGGCGTCCGCCGCCTTGGTGGTGTCCGGGTCGGCGCCGCTGAGCGTGGTGACCAGCGTCAGGTACAGCGCCTCCAGCGGAGAGACGTCCTCGGCCCGGGAGATCAGCGCCCCCAGCACCGCGATCAGCGCGAGCACCGCCATCACCGCAATGCCGATCTTGCGGGTGGCGAAGCCGCGGACCGCCCCCATCACGACCGCGACGGGACGACGCCGTCGACGCGCCCGAACCAGCCGGCGGGCGGCGACCTCGGTGCCCGGTGGCTGACCGGTCGCCTCGGCGAGCACCAGGTCGGCTCCGGCCTGATCGGCCGGCAGCAGCTCCACCCCCTGCGCCTCGCTGAGGTGCGCCAACGCGCAGACCACGTCCTGCGGTCGGACGTCGGCCCGCCGCGCCACCCGCAGCGTCTTGTCCCGATGTTGGAAGGAACTCGGGTCGACCTCGTTGAGCGCGGCGGCCACGAAGGCCGGCGCTGCCATCTCGGCGTCGGAGAGCACCTCGACCGGTGCCTTGAGCAGTTTGCGTACGCCGTCGGCGAGGGTGCCGTTGAACATCCGCAGCACCTGACGGACCCGCTGGTCGACGGCCTGGGCGCAGAGCGCGGCGTGCAGGTTGCCCACGTCGTCCTGGTGCAGCAGGGCCAGCCCGGTCGCGCCGGCCAGACCGGCGGCCTCGAAGGTGGCCACGTCCAGCCGGTCCGAGCGGACCACCCGGACCCCGCGCAGCCCGGCCACGTCCGGCCCGTTGCTGCGGTAACGCTCCGGCACCACGACTGTCACCCGGGCCCCACCCGCCGGCAGCTCGGATTCGAGCATCGCCCGGGCCACGTAGTAGGCGAGCGCGTCCTTCCCGCAGATCACGTAGAGCGGGCGCGGATCACCCACGGACCGCAGCCGCCAGTTCCACTCGACCGCCCGTCGCGCCCGGTCCCGCCACGGCTCCGCCATGCCCGGATCGTAATCAGCACGGCCACGGTGGGCGACCCCGTCCGGATCATCCCGTGACCAGGTATGTCCGCCCCGACGACGGGTAGAGCAGCGACATGCAGACGTTCCTCCCGTACCCGGGCTTCCTGGCCAGCGCCCGCACGCTGGATCAGAAGCGGCTGGGCAAGCAGCGGGTGGAGGCCATTCAGGTGCTGCGCGGGCTCACCCGACCCGGGTACGGCTGGCGCAACCACCCGGCCGTGAAGATGTGGGCCGGGTACGAGGAGGCGCTCGTCCGCTACGGGTTGGACATGTGCGCGGTCTGGACCGAACCGGGGCGGGCCGACACCTGCGCCACGACGATGACAGTGGACCTCGCCGACGCCTGCGGGGCCGGCGTCGTACGGACCCAGGACGAGCTGGCCCGAGCCGGTGAGCTGCCACCGTGGCTGGGCCGCGACGACCTGCACCTGAGTCACCGCTCGTCGCTGCTGCGCAAGGACCCGGCGCACTACCGCCCGCTGTTCGGCGACGACGTGCCGGAGGATCTGGAGTACGTCTGGCCGGCCTCCGACCGTGCCCGCCGCTGCCTACCGGCCGACTGAGCCGAGGTGGGGCAGACTGGGCCCATGGCGCTGTCGCAAGTGGTAGGTCGGCTGATCGGCGTTCGGCAGCACCAGGTGGACCCGGGCGGCGGTGGCGCCGACCGGGTGCCGCGACCGACCACGGCGCTGGTGGTGGGTGGCGGCATCGCCGGGATGTCGGCGGCGGTGGTGCTGGCCGAGCGGGGTGTGGCGGTCACGGTGCTGGAGGCGGCACCCACCCTCGGTGGTCGGCTGGGCGCCTGGCCGGAGGCGCTCGCCGACGGCAGCCAGCAGAACGAGCATGGCTTCCACGCGTTCTTCCGGCAGTACTACAACTGGCGGTCCATCCTCCGCCGGATCGACAGTGACCTGGGCTTTCTCAAGCCCATTCCGGGCTACCCGATCCTCAGCGAGCAGTGGCCGACCGAGGAGTTCGGCAAGTTGCCGCCAGCGCCGCCGGCGAATCTGCTGGCGCTGCTGCTGCGCAGCCCGAGCCTGCGCCTGGCCGACCTGCGACTGATGGATCGGGACGCGGCGCTGCCGCTGCTCAGCTACGACCCGGTGCGCACGTACGCCGACCTGGACGACACCACCGCCGACGAGTTGCTGGCGTCGCTGCGACTGCCAGACCGGGCGCGGGCGATGCTGTTCGAGGTCTTCTCGCACTCGTTCTTCAACCACGAGGCGGAGATGTCGGCCGCCGAGATGGTCGCCCAGTTCCACTTCTACCTGCTCGGCAACCCGGAAGGGCTGGCCTTCGACTGCCCCGACGAGGACTACGCCACGGCGATCTGGGAGCCGCTGACCCGGCACGTGGAGAAGCACGGCGGCCGGGTCCTCACCGGCTGCGCCGCTACCGGGGTGCACCGCGACGCCGAGGGCTGGCGGGTGACGACCACCGACGGCGGTAGCCATCCGGCGGGTCACGTCGTGCTCGCCGTCGACCCGCCGGCGCTCGCCGCGCTGGTAGCGGCCTCTCCGGACCTGGCCGAGCAGGCACCCGAGCTGGCGGGACGGATGGCGGCGTTCGGCACCCCCGGCCCGCCGTACGCGGTGGCACGGTACTGGTGTGACGGCGACGTGGCCGCCGAGCGGGCGGTGTTCAGCGGCGTGTCCCGCCAGCCCACGCTGGACTCGGTGACGCTCTACCACCGGCTGGAGAACGAGCCGCGGCGCTGGGCGCGGCAGACCGGCGGGTCGGTCATCGAGCTGCACGCGTACGCCTGCGAGCCTGGCGTGCCGGCCGAGGAGCTGGCCGAGCGGATGCGCCGCGAGCTGGTCGCGCTCTGGCCGGAGGCCGGCGACCTGCGGGTCCGCGAGCTGCGGGCCCGGGTGGAGGCGCAGGCGCCGGCGTTCACGCCGGGCAGCCACGCCTGGCGACCGGGGGTACGCACCGACGCGAACGGCATCTACCTGGCCGGCGACGGCATCGCCACGGCCTTCCCGAGCGCGTTGATGGAACGCTCGGCCGCGACCGGGATCATCGCCGCGAACCACATCCTGCGCGCCGAGGGTGGCGCGGCCGAGCCGGTGCGCTCGATCCGACCGCGCGGGCTGCTGGCCGGCAGGCCAAATCGACAAAACACAACATAAGCCACGGTACGCTGCCGTACGCTCGAATGATCAACCGTCGATCGGCCGGGCGGGAGGGCAGCGGGAGATGTCACCACTGCACCGCGCCGGCGCGGAGAACGGTCAGTCGATCGACGAGATCGGCCGCGACGACACGTACCCGCTGATCCGCGACGAGCGCGCCTGCATCGTCACCGCGCTCCGGCTGGGTTGGTGGATGGCGGACGCCTACCACCACGGGCAGCACGCCGAGCCCCGCGCCTTCGTCGAGGCGCGCCCTGCCGTACCGCCGGCCAAACTCTCCAACCTCACCGAGATGTCCGCCCACCGGCGGATGCGGATGTACCTCGACGGGGTGGACGTCGCCCTGGCCCAGATCGCCGACCTCACCCGGCACACCGGGCCGGTACCCGACACGTCGGCCGCCCGAGCCCTGCTCCCCGACCTGGGCCAGCCCGACCCCGCCGACCCGGTACCGCTGCTGCTCGCCCTCGACGACCTCAACGTGGAGGTGCTGCGCTGGGCGATGGCCGCCAACCACCGGGTCGGGCTGGCGTACCGACTGGGCCGATCAGTGGCCGACACCGTCCGGGCCGGCGACGTCACGCAGTTGCTGCGGCAGTTCGGCGGCCGGCAGGTCCAGATCAGCAGGTGGTTGGACGAACTGGCCAGCGTGCTGCCGCCGTACTCGGCCGCAGTGGTGCGGCGCTCGCTGGCCGCCTGGGCGACCGCCGTCGACCGCGCCGGCCACGGGGACCCGACCGAGCCGACGCCCGCCACCCTGAGCCGGGCGCTGCGCGGCCAGGGTGACCTCTGGCGCGACGTGCTCACCGGCGGCCTGCACCCGCGCGACCTGCTCGACGAGGAGGACTACGCGGTGATCGCCAAGAACCTCATCATCCGGGACCGGCGACTGGTGGCGCAGGCGGCCCGGGGCATCTTCTGGCCGGTGCTCGTACCCCTGCTGCTGGTGCTCTTCGCGGTCGTCGGGGTGAGTGCCGCCGCGGCCGCCGGCTCACCGACCACCCGGGCCACCGTCGCCCTGGTGGGCCTCGGCGCCGGGTTGGCCGCGATCTGGCGGTCGGTCTCCGGGCCCGCCCTGGCCGTCGCCGGTGAGGTCAACCGGCCGCTGTTGGACAGCGAACTCACCGCGCGGATGGCCCTACGGCTGAACCGGCCGCTGACCACCGCCCAGGTATCGGCGAAATCAGCTCCCCGCACACGCCGCCAGCGGCGCCCCGAGGAGACCGGCCGATCGAAATACGTTGCTCGCGTCTCCCGCGTCGACCTACCGTGAGCGCGCAAGGTCAACCACCACCGCGGGAGCAGTTCATGACGATGTGGCACGTCAGCACCGTGCTGTCGACGCTGCCCGGTGACGGTTACCGAGCGGAAGGTCCCCGGGCGGGCCGGCCCGACTGACGCGTACCCGTACGCGCTGAGCCGCCCCGTCCGACAGCCGGACCGGGCGGCTTCTTGCTGTCCGTCCCCTCTGGAAAGGAGTCCCGGTGGACGCCGTCCTCGTCATCAACGCCGACCTCGGCCCGCTGCACCGGGTCACCGTCCAACACGCCGTCCGCATGCTCTGCCGTCGGGTGGCCGAGATCCACGAGGCCGAGCCGGACCGGGTGATCGGGGTCTTCCCGATGCCCCGGGTGGTGCGGCTGGTCCGCTTCGTGGTCACCCGATGGAGGTTCAACTCCGGGCCGGCCTGGTCGCGGGCCGGTGTGCTGCGCCGCGACGACAGGTGCTGCGCGTACTGCGGGGGCACGGCCTCCACCATCGACCACATCCTGCCCCGCTCGCGCGGCGGCCGGAACACCTGGCGGAACACCACCGCCGCCTGCTACGCCTGCAACCAGCGCAAGGGGGACCGGACGCCGGCGGAGGCGGGCATGCCGCTACGCCGGGAGCCGGTGAACCCGGGCTGGGCGGTGCTGGGCGGGCGGTGACGGACCGGGCCGGCGGGAACGGGGGGCCGCGTCCCGGGTACGTCCCGGGCGCGGCACCCGCCGGCCCCCCGAATCACGCGGCGCGTTCCTTGACCTGCGACTTCAGCCGGCCATTGGGGCACTGCACCCGGATCTCGCTGCTGTGCTCCGCCGAGGTCAACTCGACCACGATTTGCTTCGCCGGCCCCGGGTCGTACTCCTCGGCCCGGAAATCGGGTGCAAGCACGACTGTGAGCACCTCGACTGACTTCCCCACACAGCGAGCGGTGACCGTCCCGCCCCGCGCGTCGACGGGTACGCCGGCGGCAGAGGTGGGAGTCGGCGCGGCCCCGGTCGGGGTCGGTCTTGCGGTGGTGGTTGTCGGTCCCGGGGCCGCTGTTCCCCGCGGACCGGTCGGAGGGCTGATCCGGGTGGCAGGCGCGGTGTTCCTCGTCGGCGGCACGGACGGCCCGGCATCGGCCACGTCGGTCGGCTCCTCGGTGCGGGGCATCCCCACAGTGGTGGTGCCCGGGCCGCTACCGGTCGGAAGGGCGCTCTGTCCCTGTCGACGATTGCTGAAGTCGCCGAGCGACCCGGCCAGCGCCACAGCGGCGACCACGGCACCGCTGACCGTCAGAATGGCCCGCCCCCGACGCCACGGCCCGCGCCTCATCGACCCCGCCGAACCGCCGGTCGGCCCGGTGCTAGCCGACCCGGTGCTGGTCGGCTCGGCGCTGGTCGGCTCGGCGCTGGTCGGCTCGGCGCTGGTCGGCTCGGCGACGTTTGCCGCCGGGTCGGCGGCAACGGCAGCCGCCTCAGGGGCGGCCCCGCTGAGGGCGGCCCCGCTGGCGGCGGCGAGCAATATGCGGGCCGCGTCGGCGGCCGACGGCCGGTCGGCGGGATCGCCGGCCAGGCACCAGCGGTAGAGTCGGTGCACCTCCGGCGGTACGCCGTCGATCGGGGGCAGCGGATCCGGCTCGACGTGCGTGTGCGCGCGGAGCATCCCGCTCTGCGCTTCGGCAGGCCACGGCAACCGGCTGGTGAGCACCCGGTACAGCAGCAGGCCGAGGGCGTACACGTCGCTGGCCGGCAGCACCTCGCCGGCCTGCAACCGCTCCGGCGCCAGGTAGGCCGGCGTACCCAGCAGCCGCCCCTCGAAGTCGATTTCCGGCGCGCCGGCGGCTGCCGCGATGCCGAAGTCGAGCACCTTCGCGCCGGTCGGTGTGAGCATCACGTTGCCCGGCTTGATGTCGCGGTGCACCAACCCCTGCTCGTGCGCGGCGGCGAGCGCCGAGGCCACCTCGGCGCACACCCGCAGACCGGCGCGCGGCGGCAACGGTCCGACCACCAACCGGTGTTCGAGGGTGTGACCGCCGAGCAACTCCATCACCACGAACGGGACCTCGGCACCATCCAGCACCGACTCGCCATAGTCGTAGACGCTTGTCACGTGCGGATGCGACAGCCGGGCGGCAGCCTTGGCCTCGCCCCGGATCCGCTGTCGGGCGTTGGTGTCCGAGGCGACCAGCACCTTCACCGCCACGTCCCGTTCGAGCACCTCGTCGTACGCCCGGTGCACCGCCGACATGCCGCCACTGCCGAGGCGCTCCAGGAGCCGGTAGCGGCCCGCAAGCAACTGATCACGCTGCACGACGGACAGCCTGCCGTACCGGCCTGAGAACGGGGCACCCGGGATCGAAATATCGCGATGAGTGGGACCGGCTTGCGGCTACCGTCCGCTCGGGTCCGGGTGCGCGCGCAGGAACGCCTCGCCCCGGCGGGCATTCCGGAGGACCGACACGATCAGCACCGCCCAGTTCACCAGCAGCAACCCGCCGATCGCCGCGAAGAACGGCGCGAACGCCAGGAACGCCTGACCGACGCTCGTCATCGCCAACCCGGCGACCAGCACCACAAACCAGCGTTGGCCGGCGAGCTGTCGGGCGGTCTCCACGAGGAGGGCCGGGTCTTCGTCGGCCTCGGGCGTGCCACGTCGAACCTGCCGCGCCAGCCGCCGACGGTGCGACCAGCTCAACGTCAGCAACGGGGACCGGCGGGACGCCCGGTAGCGCCCGGTGCGTACGGCCCAGACGACAGCGGCCACCTCGACGATGACTCCGAGGATCAACAGAACACGCCCGAGGTTACTGACCCAGCGCGGTGGATCACCCTCGAAGATGCCGGAGTTCTGGCCACCCATCACGACACCGACCGCGAGCGCGCCGACCACGGCGGGCAGCAGCACGAACCCGAGGATCAGACGGACTCGCAGTTGTTTCCGCCCGGTCCGGCCGGGATTCGTCGCTGTCGCGTCCATAGTGGTCCCCCGATCACCGCGTGGCGCGGAACTACCCATCGACGGTGGCGGCCGAAACGCTCGCCAACCGCCGGTCGGGTGTCGAGGCTGCCGGATACTGCGGTGAGCCGCGTCAGTCGTGCGAATCCTGCTCTTCCGGCTCCGGGTGGGCGCAGAGGAATGCCTTGGCCCGACGGGCATCACGGAAGGAGAACGCGACGGCACCGACGCCCAGCGTCGCCATGACGGCGAAGAGACCGGTGAACAGCGGTGTGAACTTCAGCAGCACCTGCCCAAAGCTCGAGATCACGAAGCCGACAAGCATCAGCGAGTACCAACTTTGGTTGATCATCGTCCGCGCGGCGGCCCGGAGCAGTCCGTGGTCCGCATCGTCCTGCGGCGCGCCCCGCCTGACCTGTTGCTGCAGGCTTCGGGTGTCCGACGGGTGCAGCCGCCGCAGTGGCGACTCGCGGTCGGCGCGGAACCGGCCACTGCGCACCAGCCAGACAAGGGTCGCGATCGCCAGGGCCAGCCCGGCGAGTTGCAGGACGCCGCCGATAGCTGTCGCCCAGGCCGGCGGGTCGCCGCCGACGATGCCGGTGTCACGGCCAACCACTACCGCACCGACGATGATGGCTACCGCCAGAATCGACAGCAGCACTACGAGCATCAGCCGCCGACGATCACGGCTTCGCGGTGCAGTCGACATCTCCATGAAGGCCCCCGCCCCTGTTTGGTCCGGGGGATACCCATCGATTGTCGTACGACAAACGCGATCAACTGCCCGGCGCCTCGGGCCCGGCAGGATTTCGGGTGGCTCCGGTCGTCACGGCACCCGCAGCAGCCGAGGCGGTCAGTCGCCGGTCGGGGGCTGCCAGGCGAAGCGCGGCTGTCGGCGTTCGGCGATCGCCGCGACCCCCTCCCGGGCCTCGCCGGTGGTCGCCACCTTCCGGTGCCACCAGGCGATCCGCGCGGGCTCGGCCCGATCGTCGATGATCTCCTTCGCGGCGGCGATGCTCAGCGGTGACCGCTGGGCGATCGTCGTGGTCAGTTCGTCCACCCGTGCGGCGAGCCGGTCGGCGGGCAGCACCTCGTCGACCAGACCGATCCGCAGGGCGCGCTCGGCGTCGATCAGCTCGGCGGTGAACAGCAGAAGCTTGGCGGCGGACGGGCCGACCAGCCGGGCGAGCCGGCGCGTCGTCGGTGCCGGATAGACCAGCCCGAGGCGAGCCGGCGGTACGCCGAAACGGGCGTCGTCCGCGGCGATCCGCAGGTCGCAGGCGACAGCGAGTTGAGCTCCACCGCCGACGCAGGCACCTCGGATGGCCGCGATCGTCGGCTTGGCGAACCGGGCCAGCCGATCCTCGGCGGCCACCGCGATGCTGGCGTCACCGGCGTCCAGCAGCTCGGCCAGGTCACCGAGGTCGGCACCCGCGCAGAAGGCGTCGCCCGCGCCGGTGAGCACCAACGCCCGTACGTCGGGGTCGGGCTCCAGCCGGTCGAGCACCTCGGGGAGCTGACGCCACATGGCCGCGGTCATCGCGTTGCGCCGAGCCGGGTTGTGCATCACCACCGTGGCGACCGGCCCGGCCACCTCGACGGTCAACTCCGCGTCCGACACGTCAGCTCCTTCCCGCGCCACCTGGAGCGACGCCGCCAATCTGCCCGCCGGCGTCGCGCGCCGGTGCGGCGACCCTAGCGAACACGACCGGTCAACCCCCGGCGCAGGCGCACTACTGAAGCAATCTTGGACACTTTCCGTTAGCTCGGAACGGAAACTGTCCAAGATTGCCATAACGACGCGGACCGCTTCCGGTCGGATGGGGGAACCGACGGTTGGGGTCGCGCGTCCGACGGAGATGAGACCCGCATCGACGACCGTCGTCACGGTTGCGCTCCTGGCCGCGCTCCTGACCGGTTGCACAAGCGTCGACCGAGCCCCCACCACCACTCCGACCCAGCCCTCGGCCACCACAGCTACCGGCCCGGCCAACCCGGCCAGCGACACCGCGCAGCCGACCAGCGCCCCCACTGTCAGCGCCGGGGCCAGCGGTGTGGCCCAGCGAGTGACGTTGCGAGTCTCCGGTGGCTTCGCCGGGCGTGGTGAATCCATAGTCGTCGAGCCGGACGGCCAGTGGACAGTGACGGACCGGGCCGGCAGCCGGCGCAACGGTCGGCTCACCCCCGCCGATCAGGGCATCCTGGCGGGGCTGGCCGCCGACCCCCGGCTCGCCACCGAGGCACGGCGGCCGACCACCGCGACCAAGTGCTCGGACGTGATGCTCTACCGCCTCACCGTTGCCAGCAACGACACCGGGTACACCACCTGCCCGGACGACGGGACCCCGCCGCCGGCCACCCAGGCGGTGGTCAAGCTGCTCCTGCGGGCCACCGAGACTTACGTCAGATAGTCCGGGGGCAGGCCGGTGCCCCGCAGCTCCGGCGGTAGGTGGGCCACGTCGTTGACGGCGACCAGATTCGGCGGACCGCCCGCGCTGTACCGGATGACGGTCAGCCCCGCGTTGTGCGTGTTCAAGCCCAGCCAGCGACACTCCGGCGCGTCGAGGGCGTGCCGCACCAGCCAGGCGATCAGGAAGCTGTGCGTCACGACAAGCTCGCGGACCGGTTCGCCACCGGCGGGCCCCTCGGCGACCGGGCCGGCGAACCGCCGCACCGCGTCCGCCGTCACTCGTGGCCCGTCGACCCGCTCGGCCGCCGAGAACTGGGTCAGAAACTCGGCGTACGCGGGCGGCAGACCAGCCGGATCGGTGTCGTGTGGAAGGTGGTCGCCGGCCAACTCCGTCTCGTACACCGGTACGTCGGGCAGCGACTTGGCGACCAGCTCGGCGGTCTGCGCGGCCCGGCGCAGCGGCCCGTGATGGACGGCGGCGAACCGCCGGGCTCGCAGGCGTTCGCCCAGCAGGGTGGCCTGCCGACGGCCGCGCTCCGACAGGCCGGTATCTGGTTCGCCGGCATCCGGCCCACTCGGCTCGGAGAGATCCTGCTCGGCGTGTCGGGTCAGGTACAGCAACCGGGTAGCCATAGCCCTCACCTCAACACACCGGGAGGTACGAGTTCGACCCGCACCTCCCGGTCCTGCGGCCGTCGGATCAGTCAGCCCGACCGGACGCCGCCCGCGCGAAGGTGACCGACACCCACAGCCAGCCTGCCGTCACCGCCAGGCCGAACGCGACCATCACGGCCGGCGCCGGCCGGACGATCAGCGTCACCCAGGCCACCGCGAAGAACACCCCGGTCACCAGGCTGTACACGGATCGACCGCGCGCCCCCTGCCGGGCGGCCCGACGGGCGGCCACCACCGTCGCCACGATCAGCGACACGAAGGCCACCGCCGCCACCAGGAAGTGCAGACCCCCGTGCCAACTGATCTCACCGGCGCCCCGAGGCGTACCTGCCGGGAACCCATCGGCCGGGTCGGCGCTGAAAATCGCCGCCCCGACCAGGCCCAGGCCGTACAGCGCGAGCAGTCGGGGCAACCACATCGATCCGTCGCCTCCGCTGGTACGGCGCAGCGCTTGGGCGGCCAGCGCGCAGAGCACCCCGGTGACCAGGAACGTGACGATCTGGATCCAGCCCAGCTCGCCGGTGCTCAACACGCTGACCGGGTGGCGACGGAAGTCGAATCCGTCCCGGGTCGCCGCCTGCACGATCGCCGAGCCGGCGAAGATCGGGCCGGCGAGCACCCCGCCGATCAACAACAGGCGGTCCCGACCGACGGCTGTCGGTCGTACCACTGGAAACGCCGCGGTCTGGCTCATCGCCCGCCCCCTACGCCCGGGGGAACATCTGGCCGATGCGGATCCGGTTGCCGAACGGGTCCCGGATGCCGAAGTCGATCCCGTACGGGCGCTCGGTCGGCTCGTCGGTGATCTCGACGCCCTTCGCCACAAGATCCTCGTGCGTCTTGCGGGCGTCGTCAGTGGTCATGAAGAGGTACCCGCCGAGGGCACCCTTGGTGAGCAGCTCCCGGACCTGCTCGGCGGTGGCCGGGTCCAGCGCGGGCGGGCCCGGCTTCTCCAACAGGATCTCGCGCTCCGGGTCGCCGGGCAGGTTGACAGTGAGCCACCGCATGAAGCCGAGATCCTGGTCGGTGTTGACCTCCATGCCGAGCTTGTTGACGTAGAAGTCAAGCGCGGCGTCCTGGTCGAGGACGTAGATCTGGGAGCGGCTGATCGCGTTCATCGTCATGCCCATGACGCTAGAGGTAGACCGTGACCTGCGGCTTATCCAAAACTGCTGGGTCGGGTCCAGGCTTTGGTGAAGCACGACGGCACGTTGGCCAGCGCGACGCGCTGACGCCGGAAGTCCGAGGGCGACTCGCCGACGATCTGTCGGAACGTCCGACTGAACGTGCCCAGGCTGCCGAAGCCGACGGCGTAGCAGATGTCCGTCACGTCCCGGTCGGTCTCCACCAACAGCGACATCGCCCGCTCCACCCGCCGGCGTTGCAGATAGCGGTGCGGGGTCTCACCGAAGGTGGCCCGGAAGGTACGGATGAAGTGCGCCTGCGAGACGTGCGCGATCCGGGCCAACGCGGGAATGTCCAGAGGCTCGGCGTACGCCCGGTCCATCGCGTCCCGGGCGCGCAGCATCGCCCGGTTCGACTCCTCCACTGCCCGACTCATCGGCCCCCCGGCACCACTCTGCTCGCCGCCGGAGCCCAGGCTACCGCCAGGCACCGCGCCGTCCGGTGTGCCGTTGCCGGCACCAGCCGTCCGACCACCTATGCCGGGAACTTCCCGGCCACGGCGTGCTCGAGGTGTCGCACCCTTCCGTCTCCCAGCAGTTCCTTCAGCCGTCGGAGGTTGGACCGCACTTCGGCGGCTGGGGGCTTTCCGATCAGCGTCAGACCGACGCGGCCCAGGCTCCCCAACGGTGCCTTCATCACCTCGCGAACCTCCGTCTGCCCGGCCTCGGGCGCGGGCCGGAAGGAGACCTCCCAGCAGGTGCTCAAGCCGGAAGGCGACACCGTCTCGTAGCGGATCAACTCGTTCGCGCGCTCCTCGGTCAGCCTCATCGTCAATTTGACGTGAATACCCAAAGGGCCCTGAATCGTCCACCGAGTGGTCTTCGGTCCCGCCGCCCGCCTCTCCCTCGGCCTCAGCGCTGGCGACGACGGTCTCCGATCACCGACAATTCCCGGGTGCCCGAACCCGAGGCGGACGATGCGGTGCGCTGGCTGGCCGAACACGGCGTGACGCCGCTCGGTGAGGGACACTGGCGGGAGTCCGCCTCGTCGAGTGGCCCCGAACGGTCCGATGAGGATCTCGCCCACGAGTGGGCGGCCGCCGCCCTGGGAGACGACCGGTTGGCCCCGATGCAGCGGCTACGCACGGGGCTCGGCCTCCTCGATCTGCTCGACGAATACTGGGTGACCGTCGAGCTGCGGACCTTCGTCACCGAGCAGGCGGATTCGATGGTCACCGACGCCTTCTGGGCCGGATACCGACAGCGTCTCGAAGCCGTCGAACCGGCGGAACAGGTGCTGTACTCGCTGTGGGTTGACTGGTTCGAGGACCAGGACACCGTCGAGGCAGCGTTCTCGCAGGTGGGCGGCGACGACGTGCGCCACCTGCTGACCCGACAGCGCCTGTGCGATCTCGCCAGCGGTCCGGTGCACCGTCGAGTCGCCCGGGTCCTAGAGCACTCGGGACCGGTCGGCTGGTCCCACAAACACGATGTCTACGAAACTGTCGCAACTGTGCCCGAGTTGCGGCTGGCGTTGTTCGAAGGCCTCCGGGCCAGCTACCACGACGTTTACGGCGATCTCGAACCGGTGCCGGCGCTCGCCCTCTTGAACGGCCTCCAACTACCCGCGGACACCCCGCACCTCGCCCCGCTGCGGGCGGTGCTGGCGGCTGGTGCTCGCAACCACTACCGCCACCCACACCTGTGGGGCACCGTGTGCCAGGAGTGACACCGGCCGGGTACGGCTGGGCTTTTACTTGCGGTAGTAGAAGTCGGCGGCCTCACCAGCGCGTGCCGGCGCGTTGATCTTCAAGGATTTGCCGTGATCCTTCATGGTGGTGGTCAACGTCAGTTTCGGGCCCTCGCTGGGACTCAGCTCCACCTTGATCGAGGTGACCCAACCCTGGTCATCGGTGGTGATCGTGAACGGCGACAGCCGTATGCCGATCGAGACGATGCTTGGTGCCCCCACGGGGAGGAACGAAGTGGCGTCCTTGCCGGTGGGGTCGAAACGGCCCGTGTAGGCATGCGGGTCGACGCGGTCCACCGAGGCGATCGACGAGGTGAACGCCTTCAGGCCGGTCGGGTCGACCCAGTCGAAGCGCAGGAAGGGATCGTCGCGCTTCACTCGCTTCAGATCGACGTGCACCCAGTCCTTCTCGTCGGACGGCCGTACGTAACTGTCGTTGCCAATCACGATCCGGCTCCCCGCCGACGGGTACTTCCCACCGGTGACCGAGATTGTGGTCTGGAAACGGCGCTTCTTCGGATCGAAGGCGCCCGTGCCGGTGACCTTTTGCCCTTCGGGCAGGTTGCCGCGCACTGCGTACCGGTGGGCAGCCCCCTGCGACCGCTGCAATGCCGCGACCAGCTCGCCACGGACGTCGGGCGTCGGGGACGGCGCGGCGGTGGCCGTGGCGGTGGCCTGGACCGGTCTGTCGGCGCGGGTGGGCTCCGGCGTCGGAGTGCAGCCGGCAGCAAAGAACAGACAGCTGGTCAGACCCAGCACGAGCAGACTGGTGCTCTGTTTCATCGTGATTCCCCCGTGGACCGCCGCCTGATGGCGGGACGGAGGCACGATAGCGAACTTGATCGACGCCCGGGCGCCCCTCGCCACCACCCATGAACCGTGACGCCGGTCAGATCACCGCGAGTCTTCAGCCGTGACGCCGCCGAATGGTGTTGCCGTCTTCCATCGAAATTGGTGATCAGGCTCGTCGCGGTACTCCAGAACGCCCGCCTTCACCAGCGCATGCAGCATGTCCCATAGCGCCTGACCGAGCGGATTGTCTGACCAGAACACCCACTTGACCTGCAAGAACATTTGATCCGTGAACAGGCCCACCGCTCGGCCCAACTCGTACTGAGCGCCATCCACATCCGTCCACTCAGCGAGTTCATCCGCCAGGGCCATGACTACAGATCCTCGCAGCAGACAGATCGCGTGGGTACTGAGCCTGGGCGCCAAGCTTGCCCGACTGACCTTCACGCTCGGCGTGGTCCTGGCACCGGATGGTTGGATGTCGAGCGGCACCATCTCGCGCCGGCTACCCACCCGAAGCCCAGCTCGACGGGAAGCTGTCGCGAGTGCTGTCAACAGGTCGACTCGCGGCAGCGCCGCTCGGATAGGTCTGATGTAATTGGAGCCCCCGGCCGGGATCGAACCGGCGACATCTCGCTTACAAGGCGAGTGCTCTGGCCAGCTGAGCTACAGGGGCGCGTGCGTCGAGGTCAGCATAGCGACTGACGTCCGGTAATCCCGATCGCGAGGCCTCCCGAGAACGGGAATCGTCAACAACCCGACGCAGAAGCCTTTGACACGGCGCCGATTGATGTCTGACCGTGCCCGAGTGCCCGGAATGCGTAGCCCGCCTGGTGGGCTGGGCGGCCCCCAACCTTGGCAGCACGGGTAAACGCGTTTACGGTTCACTGACACGGACGACAACCGGGCGCCCCCGCGACCGGGCCGCCGTCCGCTGAACCGGCACGGACACGTGCCGGTTGCTCCTTCACTCGGATCGTCCGGCACGTTCCTGCCGGTGAAAGGAAGCGCTTCACCATGGCTACGGTCACCTATTCCAAGGCGTCCCGGGTCTACCCGGGCCAAGAGCGTCCCGCCGTCAACGAGCTGGACCTCGAGATCGGCGACGGGGAGTTCCTCGTCCTGGTCGGCCCCTCGGGCTGCGGTAAGTCCACCAGCCTGCGGATGCTCGCCGGCCTGGAGGACGTGGACGCCGGTTCGATCTACATCGACCAGCGTGACGTCACCCACCTTCCCCCGAAGGCCCGCGACATCGCGATGGTCTTCCAGAACTACGCCCTCTACCCGCACATGACGGTGTACGAGAACATGGCGTTCGCCCTCAAGCTGCGCAAGACCTCCAAGTCGGAGATCGACCGACGGGTCAAGGAGGCGGCCGGGCTGCTCCAACTGGAGGAGTACCTCAGCCGTAAGCCGAAGGCGCTCTCCGGTGGTCAGCGTCAGCGTGTCGCGATGGGCCGGGCGATCGTCCGCGAGCCGCAGGTCTTCCTCATGGACGAGCCGCTGTCGAACCTCGACGCCAAGCTCCGCGTGCAGACCCGTACCCAGATCGCGTCCCTCCAGGCGAAGCTGGGCGTCACCACTGTCTACGTCACGCACGACCAGGTCGAGGCCATGACCATGGGTCACCGGGTCGCGGTGCTGCTCGACGGTGTCCTTCAGCAGGTGGACACCCCGCGGGCGCTCTACGACACCCCGGCCAACGTGTTCGTCGCCGGCTTCATGGGCTCTCCCGCCATGAACATCAAGACCGTTCCGCTGAACGAGCGGGGCGCCGAGTTCGCCGAGCTGCAGATCCCGCTGACCCGGGAGCAGGTCGAGGCAGCCCGCGCCGAGGGTGGCGACGGCAAGGTCACCGTGGGCTTCCGCCCGGAGGACTGCGAGCTGGTCAGCCCGACCGAGGGCGGCATGCCGGTCGTGGTCGAGCTGGTCGAGGACCTCGGCTCGGACGCCAACGTCTACGGCCACGCCGCGCTGGGTGGCAACTCGGAGCGCTTCGTCGTCCGCACCGACCGGCGCAACATGCCGAACATGGGTGACACCGTGTTCGTCAGGCCGGTTGCCGGTCGCAGCCACGTCTTCCACGCCTCCACCGGTGGCCGGATCTGACGTAACGCCGTACCGACAAAGGGGCGGTCCGCTTCGGCGGGCCGCCCCTTCGTCGTACCTGAAGTGGCTCTTCACCCTGTGGAGCCAGCGCCGGGATGGCTCTGTGGGGTGATTCGGCACGGCTGGCCGTCCTCGTACGGTCACGGCGACCCGAACCGGAGGAGGCGCCGTGCCCACCGATCTCGCCCAGCCCGCTGCTCACCACCCGACCGCGCGTTCCCGGTCGTACCGGGTGGTCCGCCTGGCCGGACGGAGCCTCGTCTACTGCGCGACGCTGGTCCCGGTCGCCGTACTCACGCTGGTGACCGCCCCGCTGGGCGGAGCCGGCGCCGCCGCCGCCCGCTGGCGTGCCCTGCGTACCGGACTGCTCGGGATGCCACCGACGGCCGTACCCGCCCGGCGGCCCGGCACGGTCGCGGTGCTCGGCCACGCCCTGCTCAGCCTGCTCGTCGGTGCCGTGGCCCTGTTGCCACTCGGCGTCGAGCTGCTGGTGGTGCTGCGCGGCGTGCTGTACGGCCTGGTGGACTCCGGGCCGTACGTCGGCGCCTGGGGTGGTCCGACCCGGGCCGGCGCGTGGCTGGCGCACTTCCTCATTGGCCTGCCGATGGCCGCCGCCGGGCTGGCCGCCCTGATCGGCATCGCCGCCGTGCACCAGCGGCTGACCCGACGCCTGGACGGCGAGCGCGGTCCGCTCTGGTTGCTCCCGACCGTGCTGCTGATGGCGCTCGCCGGGGCGCTGCTCTTCGTCGGGTGGACCCGTCAGATCTGAGCACGAAGGCCCCCTCCCGCGCTCGGCGGGAGAGGGCCCTCGTCGACGAGCGCTACAGCTCGACGGAGCGCCGGCGGGCGACCTCGGCCAGGGCGACCGCCGCGGCCACGCTGGCGTTCAGCGACTCGACCTCGGAGATCATCGGGATGCTGACGGTCAGGTCGCAGGTCTCCCCGACCAGGCGGGAAAGACCGCGCCCCTCGGAACCGACCACCACCACCAGCGGACCGACAGCGGCCTCCAGGTTGTAGAGGTCGGTGTCGCCGTCGGCGTCCAGGCCGACGACCATGAAGCCGGCGTCGCGGCACGCCTTCAGCGACCGGGTCAGGTTGGTCACCTGCGCCACGGGCACCCGCGCGGCCGCGCCGGCACTGGTCCGCCAGGCGGTCGCGGTGATCCCGGCGGCACGACGCTCGGGTACGAAGACACCCTGCGCGCCGAACGCGGCAGCCGACCGGATCACGGCGCCCAGGTTGCGCGGGTCGGTGACACCGTCCAGCGCGACCAGCAGCGGAGCCTGCTGCTCCAGGGCAGCGGCGACCATGTCCTCGAACGGCTGGTACGCGAAGGGCGGCACCTGCAGGCCGACACCCTGGTGCAGCACCCCGCCGGTCATCCGGTCCAACTCGGCGCGGCTGATCTCCAGGTTGGCGATGCCCCGGTCGGCGGCGGTCCGGATGATCTCGTTGATCCGGTCGTCCATGTCGATGCCCTGGGCCGTGTAGAGCGCCGTCGCCGGCACGTTGGCGCGCAGCGCCTCCAGCACCGGGTTACGCCCGACCAGCAGCTCCGGGGTGTCCTTGGACGGGTTGGACTTGCGCCCCGGCGTGACCCGGGGGCCAGAGCGGCCGGTGGGCTTGCCGCCCCGTCCGCCGGTGGCGGCACCACGACCGCCCGGTACGCCCCGACCGCCACCCCGACCCCAGGTGGTGTCCTTGCTGCCGGGCTGGCCGATCTTGGGGGCGCGCCCCTCCTCGGCCGCCGCGCGGCGCTCCTTGTCCTGCTTCCAGGCGGTGCGCTGGGGCAGCTTCTCGGTGCCCGAGTAGCCCTTGTGCCACGGCCGCTCGTCAGCGGGCAGGGTGCGACCACGCCCGGCCAACGAGTCCTTGTTCTTGCCGCCGGTGCCCTTGGGGGCGCCTGCCTTCGACGTCAGTCGCCGGCCACGGCGCTGCGAGTTGCCGGCCATCAGTCCTGCTCTCCAATAGTCCAACGGGGGCCCTGGGGGGTGTCCTCGACCACCACGCCGGCCAGCTTGAGCTGGTCACGCACGGCGTCCGCGGCAGCCCAGTCCTTGCGGCCCCGCGCCTGCGCACGCTGCTCCAGGGCCAGCGCGATCAGGGAGTCCACCACGGCACGAAGGTCGTCCGATGGGCCGCCACCGGTCCAGGCCGGGTCGAGGGGGTCGATCCCGAGAATATCCAGCATTGCCCGCACCACGGCCAGCGTGGTGCGGACGGTCACATCGTCACCGACGCTCAGCGCGGTGTTGCCGTCCCGAATGTGCTGTTGCAGCACGGCCAGCGCGGCGGACGTGTTGAGGTCGTCGTCCATCGCCGCGACGAAGCCGGCGGGCAGCTCACCGAGCTGCCCTGCGCCGACCCGCTCGACGGCCCGCTGCACGAAACCCTCGATCCGCCGGTACGCGGTGGCCGCGTCGCGCAGCGAATCCTCCGAGTAGTCGATCACCGAGCGGTATTGCGCGGCGGCGTAGTAGTAGCGAAGCTCCACCGGCCGCACCCCGAGCGAGTCCACGTACGCCAGGTCCAGCGCGTTGCCGGCGGACTTGCCCATCTTGGCCCCGCCGATGCTCAACAGCCCGTGGTGCACCCAGTAGCGGGCGAACGGCAACCCGGCCGCCTGGGACTGGGCGATCTCGTTCTCGTGGTGCGGGAACGTCAGATCCAAGCCACCGCCGTGGATGTCGAACTCCGGACCGAGATAGCGCCAGCACATCGCCGAGCACTCGATGTGCCAGCCCGGACGGCCCAGCCCCCACGGCGAGGGCCAGTAGGCGTCCGCCGGCTCGTCCGGTTTCGCACCCTTCCACAGCGCGAAGTCGCGCGGATCCCGCTTGCCCCGATCCGGGGCGTCCCCGGCCGACTGCATCGCGTCCGGAGACTGACCCGACAGCGACCCGTACGCCGGCCAGGACGCCACGTCGAAGTAGACGTCGCCGGAGCCGTCACTCGCCGTGTACGCGTGCCCGTCGGCGATCAGCTTCGTGATCAGCTCATGCATCTCGGGGATGTGCCCGGTGGCGCGCGGCTCATAGGTGGGCGCCAGCACGTTCAACGACCGGTACGACTCGGCGAGCAGCAACTCGTTGGCGTACGCGATCGACCAGAACGGACGGCCCTGCTCGCCGGCCTTGACCAGGATCTTGTCGTCGATGTCGGTCACGTTGCGAATGAAGGTGACCTCATAGCCGGCGGCCAACAGCCAACGACGCAGGACGTCATAGTTGACGCCGGAGCGAAGGTGACCGATGTGCGGCGGAGCCTGAAGGGTGAGACCACACAGGTAGACCCCCACCTTGCCGGCTTCCCGCGGGACGAAGTCCCGCACCGATCGGGTGGCGGTGTCATACAGGCGTAGCGTCACCGTACAAGGGTAGCTGTCCGTGCCTGTCCGGGTCCGCCGGTGCCGGGTCGTACGCTGCCAGGCGTGGATGCGACCGCACGCTCCGGTGGCTCCGGTGACCCGCCAGCCAACCCCACCGGCCCCGCCGACCCGGCCTTCGAACAGGCCACCGGGCCGGCCGACGTGGCCTTCGGGTCGGCCTCCGGCTCGACGGACGTGGCCTTCGGGTCGGCCTCCGGCTCGGCCGACGTGACCTTTGGGCGTGCTGAGGCTGGCGTGAGGCGGGCCGACGGGGTTGTGGGGCGGGGCGGGGAGACGTCGCAGACGCTGGACCGGGGGTTGCGGCTGCTGCACCTGGTCGCCGACGCCTCTGGCGGTCTGACCGTCACCGAGGCCGCGAATCGGCTCGGCATCGGCCGGGCCGCCGTCTACCGGCTGGTCAGTGCGCTGACGGGGCACGGCATGCTGCGCCGCGACGGAGAAGGTCGACTGCGCCTCGGTGCCGGGTTGCTGCACCTGGCCCGTCGGGCCCAGCCGCTGCTCGCCGAGGGTGCGCTGCCCGCGCTACGCCGTCTCGCCGAGCAGGCCGGCGCGACAGCACATCTGACCGTCGTCGAAGGTGGGGAGGGCGTCGCCCTGGCCGTGGTCGAGCCGAGCTGGACGTCGTTCCACGTCGCGTACCGGACCGGGGCACGGCATCCACTGGACCGGGGAGCTGCCGGCCGGGCGATCCTGGCCGGTCGCGCCGGGGTGGCAGAGCCGGTGAGTAGCAGCGGAGAGTTGCAGGCCGGGGCGTACGGGGTGGCCGCACCAGTGCTCGGCGTACCCGGGCTGGAGGCCAGCGTCGGCGTGGTCGCGCTCGCCCCGCTGGACGTCGACACGCTCGGCCCCCAGGTGCTGGCCGCCGCCCGAGCCATCACCACCGCCCTCAGCTGACCCCGACCGCCGCGCGCCCCCACCTCACCGCCGCGCGCCACTCCGCGCCGGCCCCCGCGCCTTGATCCACTCGGGTTCACGGAAGTCGCGGTATCCCAAGCCCGGTGACCGCCCGACTTTCAGGAACGCGAGTGGATCACCGCCCGTCGGCAGCCCGAAAGTCCTGATCCAGCCGGGGCCATAGCACGATCGACAGGCGGATTCGTGGTTGTCCACAGGCCCGGCGGCACCCGCAGTCCGGGTTGTCCACAGGGGTTTCGGTGCCCGGTGCGCGGTCGGCAGGCTGCTCGGCATGCCACCACGTCCGCACCGCCCCGATGCCCTGGCCTGGCAGGTCTTCCGCGGCTCCGACGCTGTTCGGGACGGCCTGCTCACCGAGCATCAGTTGCGCAACTCCGCCTGGGTGCGGTTGCGCCACGACATCTACGCCGACTCGCGACTGGACCGGGACCACGCCCTCGCGTGTCGCGCCGCCCTCCTCCGGCTACCGCCCGGAGTGGTGGTCGGCGGCCCGTCCGCCGCCTACCTGCACGGCGTCCAACACGCCGCGAGCTTCACCGATGATGTGCACGTCCTCGTGCCCCGACCGCTGCGGATCGGCCCACAGCGCGGCCTCCGCGTGCACGTCAACGCCATCACCCCGCTCATGGCGAGCGAGCCCTCTGAGCTGGCCGCGCCAACCACACGACGACCGGCAGGCACGAGACAACCACCGGACGCTGGCCGACCGCCAGACGCAGGCCGACCATCGAACGCTGGACGTCCACGTGAGGCAGCGCGACCTACGGGAGTAGGCCGCCCACCTGCCGGCGGGAGGTCACCACGCCCAGCACGGCCTGTGTCCCGCCCGGCCACCGTGTCCGTCGGAGCAGGGGGCATGGTCGCGGCCGGCCGGGGCGATAGGTGGTCGGCGACCAGTCCCAGCGAGCGGGACCTTCCGATCCCCCGCTCCGACCCCGGCCGGGCCGCCTGGGAGACGGCTGTCTGGCTCGACCCGGTCCGGGCGGTCGCCATCGTCGATTCGCTGCTCGGGCAGGGGCTGGCCGATCGCGACACCCTGGCCGCCATGGCTGCCCGCAATGCTGATCGGCCGGGCGCGCGACGAGCACGTTGGGTGTTCGACCTGGCCGACGGCGGCGCCGAGTCCCCGCCGGAGTCACACCTGCGCGTGCGGTTGGTGCTGGGCGGGCTGCCGCGCCCGGCCGTTCAACATTCGGTACGCCTGCCCACCGGCGTTGTTCTGCACCCCGACCTGGCCTGGCCGCAATATCGGGTGGCGGTGGAGTACGACGGCAAGTGGCACTCCGACGTGGAGCAGCTGGACCGCGACCGCCGTCGGCTGAATCAGCTGGTCGGCGCGGGTTGGCTGATCCTGCACGTGACCAGCCGGCGGCTGCACGGCGAGTTCCCGGCGGTGCTTCGTGAGGTACGCGACGCGCTGGTCAGCCGCGGCTGGCGACAGGGATCGTCCAGATGACCAGGATCACCTCGGATTCCTGGAAACCGCGCCATCCTTCAGGCACCAACACCGCGCCTTCCAGGAAACCGAGTCGATCATGATGGGCGCTGGGCGGCGGCGGCCCGGGACAACGGGCCCGGACGACCGCAGGGCCCGGTCGACGAGGTGTCGACCGGGCCCCGAAGGCGGTGGCGGTTGGGCCACCTCCGTAGTGCGATGTGCGCTACGGGCGGGCGTTCGGCTTGAGCGGGGTCTTCACCGCCGCGTAGGCGTCGACGATGCCGTAGCCGTAGAAGCCGTTGAAGTTGACCCCTCCGGCGCAGTACGCGTCGTAGGTCTCGTCCCGGCCCTCGTTGCGGTACTGCTGGAGGCGCGGCTCCGGGCACGCGTGCTCGGCGGCCGTGCGGTAGAGGTGCTGCTCGACCTGGTCCGGCGACATCCCGAAGCCAGTCCGACCCTGCGCCTTGCCGTGCCGGCTGACGATCAGCGCGGCCACACCGGCGGCGTGCGGGGACGCCATCGAGGTGCCCTGGAGGTACGTGTAGTAGCCGCACTCACCGTTGGCCTTGCACTGCTTGAAGACCGAATTCTCGAAGCCGGCGACGATGTTGCCGTCGGCGTCGACCGATTCCTCCTCCTGAAGCACGTGCTTCGGGTACGAGGAGAGGATCATGTTGGCGTCGGTACGGAAGGTGTCGGTGCCGAAGCCATCCCGGAACCAACCTCCCGGCGCGGCGACCGAGATCTGCTCGGTGCCGTAGTTGGAGAAGTCCGACTTCTTGCCGGACGGGCCAACCGACGACACACCAATCACGTGCGGGCCTTCGGTGGGCAGGTCCCAGCAGCTCTCGTTGTCGATCGGTCGGGGGTACGGGTCGGCACCGTAGTCAGGGCTCGTGACGTCGGTGCGCGGCGCGCCCAGGTCCTCGTTGTTGTTGCCGAGCGCACCGACGAGGGTCACGCCCTTGTTGTGCGCGAAGACCAGCGCCCGCTTCATCGCCTTGATGATGGCCCGCTGCTCGGCCTGGTCCTCGGGCGAGTCGGCCGGGTTGGCGGTGCAGTTGTACAGCCACGGGTCGACGTAGAACGACATGTTCACCACGTCGATCCCGGACCGGCCGGCGTAGACCAGGGCGTTGACGACCGGGTCGAGGAAAAAGTAGCCGGAGTCCTGGCCACCCTTGAGCTCGACCAGCGAGACGTTCGGGGCGACGCCGGAGAGGCCGAAGCCGTTGGCCGCAGCGCCGATGGTGCCGGCCACGTGGGTGCCGTGCCCGCCGTCGTCGGTGCCGACCGGGTCGAGGCAGCTCTGCACCTCGCAGGGGCCGTCCACGTCGGTCAGGTCGGGGGCGAAGTTGCGCGACAGCGACCAGTTGAAGTTCGGCGCGATGTCCGGGTTGCTGGCGTCGACGCCGGTGTCCAGTACGCCGACGGTCACCCGACGGTCACCCGGTTCGATCTTGCGGGCCTTGTCGGCCCGGATCATCTCCAGGCCCCACAGCTTGTCGTCGAGCGGATCGAGCTTGGCGCCCTTCTTGGCAGCACCGGCAGCACCGGCACGAGCACCGGCGGCGGCCAGCAGGTGCTCCTGCTCGACCCGGTCCAGCTTCGGCTTGCGGCCGATGGCCTTCTGCTCGGCGGCGCCGATCAGCGTCGGCGCGGCGGTCGCTCTGGTCGCGAAGTCGGCCCGGTCGCTGCTGACCTGGAACATGCCGACTTCGTCGGACCGGGACACCACAGTGCCGCCAGCTGCCCGGATCGCGGCGACGGCCGTGTCGGTGGCGACGCCATCCTCGGCGACGACCGTGAAGGTGCGGGAGTCGCTCGGCGCGGCGTTGGCCGGCACACCCAACCCCGTGGCCGTGAGTGCCAGCACAGCCGCGATCGCGACGGTACGGGCGGTGAAGCGCTTGCTCACCACATCGGATCCTCTCGTTGAGGGACGTGGCAGCCATCACACAACAACGATCCGGATTACGCCAGTTGAGCGCCCGTTATGGCCGTGAATCTCGCCAGTTCGAGGTTCGCCAGCGCGGCCGGCAGCTCGGCCAAGTTGGAAACCTCGGCGTCGGGCGTGCAGCCGAGGGGGCGAGGCAGGCCGAGCCGGTTCAGCCACACCGATCGCAGGCCGGCCCGCTGGGGCGCCACCACGTCGTGCTCCCACGAGTCGCCGACGTACACGATCCGCCCGGCTGGCACCCCGGCCGCCGCGACCACAGCGGCGTAGAACTCCGGGGCAGGCTTCTTGGGCAGGCCGTTCTCGTGCGCGTACAGCTCGAAGGCGAACCCGCCGGCGAGCCCGCACCGTTCGGCGCGGCTGTTGCCGTTGGTGGCGAAGCCCAGCGTGTACCGGCTGCGCAGCGTGGCCAGCGCCGGTGGTACGTCCGGAAACGGTCGGGTGAGAGCGAAGCGCTGGGCGAAGAAGAGGTCCGCGATCTCGTCCAGGTGGTCGACCAGCGCGGCGCGGGCCAGCGACCGGGCCAGTGCGGCGCGCCGGATCTCCGCCACCGGGGCGGCCTTCAGCTCGCCGAAGACCGCGCCCCAGTCCGACTCCAGTTCGGCGAGCGTCACCCCGGCCGCCCCAGATGTGCGTCGCCGCATCTCGTCGAGCACGGCCACCAACCCGCCTGTGACCGCTGGACGCAGGTCCAACAGCGTTTCGTCAGCGTCGAACACCACAGTGGTCAGCACGACACCCACTCTCTCACCGACCGTCGAACCTCACCGACCGTCAAGCGCCAGCTCGGGCTCGGGCGTGACCGGCGCGGGCGTCGAGGGCGACCCGCGCAGTTCGTCGAGGCGTACCAGGGCGACGCCGGCGACGATCAGCGCACCGCCGAACAACTGCCAGCCGGTGGGCAGTTCGTTCAGGAACAGCCAGGCGATCAGCACCGCGAAGAGCACCTCGGTCAGCCCGACGAACGACGACAGGCGGGGCCCGAGGATCCGGGTGCCGGCGATGCCGGCGAGGTACGCGATGACGGCGGCCACCAGCGACAGCCCGGCGATGGGCACCAACCAGCTGGTGGGCTGCCCGGCGAAGGTGACCTCGCCGAAGGTGGCGTGCAGCGGCAGCAGGCCGGTCAGCCCGATGAGGAGCAGCACTGCGGCACCGACGGCCATTCCACCGCTGGCCATGGCGACCGAGGGCAGCCGGGGGTCGACCCGACCGGCGAGCACGAAGTATCCGGCCAGGCCGAACGCCGCGCCCAACCCCCAGAGCACGCCCACCGGGTGGAAGTCGGCGGTGCCGGCGAGGTCGAGCACGAACGCCAGCCCGGCCAGCGCGGCCACCGACCCGGCGACGGTGAGCCGGCGGGGCGGCTGCCCGTGCCGCAGCCACATCCAGACCACGACGAGGATGATGCCCAGGTATTCCAGCAGCAGCGCGACACCGACCGGCAGGTAGCGCACGGCGTTGAAGAAGCACACCTGGGCCAGCGCCACCCCGAGGAGCCCGAACAGCCCGATGGCCGTGGCGTTGCTACGCAGCACGTGCCATCTGCCTCGCAGCGAGAGCAGGGCGGGGATCGCCAGCACCAGGGCGGCCACGCCGACGCGGGCGATCACCGCGGACTCGGCTGACCAGCCGGCCTCGATGAGCGATCGCGCAAAGGTGCCGGAGGTGGCGAAGGTGACTGCGGAGAGCAGCGCCAACCCGACGCCGGCAGCAGGTCGTGAGTGCATGTCGCGCTCCTCGCAATGGGCACCGTGTCATGGGCAAACTATCCTTGTGCTGATGACGCTAGGCGGAAGCCATGACAGGAGTCAAGTTGCTATTCGCTCATGACACCGAGTGTTCGCTGATCGCCGCCGCGGCGCTGGTCAACACCGCAGGTCGGGACGGTGAGTTGCTGCCCGACATCGCAGCGCTGGACGCGTTCTTCGTCCGCTACTCCTACAGCGGCCGGCACGAGCACACCGACGCCGAGCTGCACGCCGTCCGGGAGCTTCGCCCCCAACTGCGCCGCATCTGGTCTGCCGAGCCACCCGAGATCGTCGCGGTGGTCAACGGTCTGCTGCTGGAACACAAGGCGCTGCCCCAGCTCATCGAGCACGACGATGAGCCGTACCACCTGCACGCCGTGCCCCGCGACGCGCCGCTGGCCACCCGGATCGCTGTCGAGGCCGCCATGGCGATGGCCGACCTGGTTCGTGCCGGCGAGCTGAGCCGGCT
The DNA here is from genome assembly GCF_046549335.1 of Micromonospora sp. 050-3. NCBI lineage: Bacteria > Bacillati > Actinomycetota > Actinomycetes > Micromonosporales > Micromonosporaceae > Micromonospora > Micromonospora sp. 050-3. The sequence continues at coordinate 140,112 of NZ_JAJPVX010000004.1, read as the reverse complement.
GCGGATCTGCGAATACCCGGACTGCGACAACGTGGTCGTCGACCTGTCCCGCAACCGGTCCCGACGGTTCTGCGAGGCCGGCTGCGGCAACCGCGCCGCGGTGACCGCCTACCGCGCCCGACGGGCCGCCGGCCGCTCCTGACCGACGGTCGCCCACTCCTCGGCCCGCACCTCGTACTCCACCTCGCCCTGCTCGGTGCCCGGAATCGGGTGTTCCCACTGGAGGTGGAAGGTCCGCACGTAATGCAGCCCGGCCTTCACCATCACCCGCCGGGAGCGCTCGTTCACAGTCATCGTCTCGGCCCAGACCCGACGCACCCCGACAATGTCGAAGGCGTACCGGACCAGCGCCCGCGACCCCTCGGTGGCCAGCCCTCGCCCCCACGTCGAGCGGCGCAGCCGATAACCCAACTCGGCCTCCGTCCCGTCCGCCGACGGGTCCAACGCGAACCAGCCCAGGAACTCGCCGGACTCCCGATCATGCGCCGCCCACCGACCCAGCCCCGGATGCCTGTCGTACTGGGCCAGCAGCCTCGGCAACTGCTCGTCGCGCACTGTGGCCAGCGAAGTCGCCACACCGCCGGTGAGGAAACGCATCACCTCGGGGTCGCTGTCCAACTCGACCAGCGCGTCCACGTCGGCAATGGTCAGCCGCCGCAACCGCAGCCGCTCGGTCTCCGCCGGAAAACCCGCGCCGTCGTCACCCATAGCCCGGATCATCCGTGCCGCCCCGAACCCCGTCGACCCCTTTTACCTAGGGCCGTCCAAGATCGACGCAACTTCGGGGAAACTGCTGCCTCAGGCCGCAACGAGGCAGCAACTTCGGTGAAGTTGCGCGGGAAACCCCCGACCGCCGCCGCGGGTGAGGCGTCGGGTCAGCGCGGGGGCGCGGCCACGAGGAGCCGCCAGGAGTACGCGTCGACAACGAGCACGGGCCCGTCCGAGTCCTTACTGTCTCGCACCCCGACGACCTCGCCAAGATTCGTCGCCACCTCGACGCAAAAGTTGTCCTGGTTGCTGCGAGTGCTCTTGCGCCAGCGAGCGTCGGTCAACTCCACGACTCGGCCACCTCGTTCATCAATTCGATGGACGCCTGCGGAGGCAGGGCTTCGCCCAAGGTAGCCTCCCAGACCCGCTGCAACCGCAACAGATCCCGCGGCTGGTCCAGCTCCTGGCCGCGAACCTGGCACTCCAGATAGGCCAGTTCCGTGCCGTCGGGCAAGGCAGCGAGCGCGAACGGCCCGCCGAGCCCCGGGTACTCGTCGGCGGATCGTGGCACCACGTGCAGCCGGACCCGAGGGTGCGCGGTGGCGATGCCAACCAGGTGCCGCGTCTGGTCGCGCATCACCTTTCGCCCGCCCACCCTCCGCCGCAGCACCGCCTCGTCCAACACCGCCACGATCTGCGGCGCACGCTCGCTATGCAGCATCTCCTGACGCTCCATCCGGGCGGTCAGTCGCCGGTCAACCTCGTCGGGAGCGAGCAGGCCGCCAGCCTCGAAGACGGCCCGCGCATAGGCCTCCGTTTGAAAGAGCCCCGGCACGTAGCAGTGCTCGTACAACCGAACCGCGCGCGCCTGCTCGAAGATCGCCTGCCAGCCGCGTAGCCAGGGCTGCGCCCGGTCCAGGCTGACCAGTTCGGTGGACATCCGGCCGAAGAGGCCGCCGGTGTCCAGGGCGCTGTCGACGAGTTCCAGGTACTTGGCGGTGGGCGGCTGCTGACCCAGCTCGACGGCGCTGACCATCGACGCCGAGTAGTTGACCGCCTTGGCCAGCTCGTCCTGACTCCAGCCGCGCCGAGCCCGCGCCCGCCGTAGCTCAGCGATCAGGAACGCCGCCGCCGTCATCTGTCCATCGGCCATGCCGTGCCCGCCCTCCACCCCGCCGACGATCATCTCCAGCCGGCCGCCAGCGGCGTTGCCACCCAGAACAGGGCGACTATGACGACGCGGCCAAACCCTTCCGACCGTAGTCGCCTGATCACCAGACTGTGAAGCGCGGCGCCGCTCCCCGTCCCCCGGGATCTGCCGGCACCGCAAGGGACCGCCCGCTCCCCTGCCGGGCGGTCCCACCTCCCGGACAGCCACAGCCGGAGCGCGCCACCACCGGCGCGAGCCACGACCGACCACGCAAGATCGTGCTCGATCCTGGGAAGAGTGGGGTCCTGGCGTGCGGATGCCACTACATCCAGGATCGAGCGCGATCTTGGCGCAGCCCGGCCCCGTCCAGGTGGGCACAGCGCCCGCAAATCCCGGCGCAGCCCGGTCAAGGAAGGCCTCACCATGTCCCGGATCGCCCCGGACAACCGCGCGACGACGCCACGTCGACAGCACCTGCCGCTGCGCCCGCTCTGGCTCTGCCGGGTCTGCGCCGCGCCCTGGCCGTGCCCGGTCGCCCGACTCACCCTGCGTCAGGAGTACGCGCACGACCGGATCGGGTTGAGCATCTACCTGTGCACTGTCCTGCACGAGGCCGCTGCCGACCTGTACCGACTCAACCCGCACGACGGCCCGGACCCCGCCGCGCTCTTCACCCGCTTTCTCGGCTGGGCGAGACCACGGCACCTACCCTGACCAGGGCAGACCGCAGCAGACCGCAGCAGACCGTGGCGGGCCGTGGCGGGTCAGCGCCGAGCGCGGGCGGGGCGAGTCGGGTCAGGGGTGGGTCATCCGGAGCAGGTCCAACGTCTCGTCGAGCTGAGTCTCGGTGAGCTTGCCGGAGTCGACGTGGCCCCGGGAGATGACCACCTCGCGGATCGAGGTCTGCTTGGCCAGCGCCTCCTTGGCGATCGACGCGGCCTCGTCGTACCCCAGGTAGCGGTTAAGTGGGGTGACGATCGACGGTGAGCCCTCGGCGTACGCCAGACAGACCTCGGCGTCCGCGACCAGGCCGACCACCAGCCGGTCGGCGAAGAGCCGGCTCACCGCGGAGAGCAGCCGGATCGATTCCAGCAGGTTGCGGCCCATCACCGGGAGCATCACGTTCAGCTCGAAGTCGCCCTGCGAGCCGGCGAACCCGACGGTCGCGTCGTTGCCGATGACCTGGGCGCAGACCTGCCGCATCGCCTCGGCGACCACCGGGTTGACCTTGCCCGGCATGATCGACGAGCCGGGCTGGAGGTCCGGGATGCGCAGTTCGCGCAGACCTGCGCGGGGGCCGGAGCCCATCCAGCGAATATCGTTGGCGATCTTGTAGAGGCCGATCGCCACGGTCCGCAGCTGCCCCGAGGTCTCCACCAGCGCGTCCCGCGCGCCCTGCGCCTCGAAGTGGTTACGCGCCTCGCTCAGCGGCAACCCGGTCGACTCGCGCAGCTTGTCGATCACGGCGGCGGCGAATCCGAGCGGTGTGTTGATCCCGGTGCCGACGGCGGTGCCGCCCAGCGGCAGCTCGGCCAGTCGGGGCAGCGCGCCCTCCAGCCGTTCGATCCCGTAGCGGACCTGGGCGGCGTACCCGCCGAACTCCTGGCCGAGGGTGACCGGGGTGGCGTCCATCAGGTGGGTACGGCCGGCCTTGACAACCGTCTCGAACTCAGCGGCCTTGGCCTCCAACGCCGACGCCAGGTGCGCCAGCGACGGCAGCAGGTCTTCCACGATGAACTGTGTGGCCGCCAGATGGATCGAGGACGGGAAGACGTCGTTGCTCGACTGGGAGGCGTTGACGTGGTCGTTCGGGTGCACCGGCGAGCCCAGCTCACGGCTCGCCAGTGTCGCGATCACCTCGTTGGTGTTCATGTTCGACGAGGTGCCCGAGCCGGTCTGGAACACGTCCACCGGGAACTGGTCGTCGTAACCACCGTCGGCCACGTGCGCGGCGGCGGCCGCGATGGCGGCGGCCACGTTGGCGTCGACCACGCCCAGCTCGCCGTTGACCTCGGCCGCCGCGCCCTTGATCTGCGCGAGGGCCTTGATCTGGGCCGGTTCGAGGCCCCGGCCGGAAACCGGGAAATTCTGCACCGCACGCTGGGTCTGTGCCCGCCACAGCGCCTCGGCGGGCACCTCCACCTCGCCCATCGAGTCGCGTTCGATGCGGTAACCGGTCGCCTCTGGAGTCGTCACGCGTACCATCCTGCCGCGCCCGTGGCCGACCCGCAGATGATCCGTCAGCCCAACTCGGTGAGCAGCCGTTCCACCTCGTGCTGGTCCGGCGACTCGATCTGCCGGAGCAGCGCCAGCGCTCGGAACCAGTGTGACCGGGCCCCGCCCGGGTCGGTGTCCCGCAGACAGCGAGCGATACCGTCCAGCGCGTGGGCCTGCTCGTGCCGGGCGCCCAACCGAATGGCATCGGCGAGCACCCGCCGGTGCAGGTCAACCGCGCTGGCCACGTCCCCCTGGTCGAGGAGCGCACGGGCCAGCAGGTTGCGCGACATGCAGGCGGTGATGCGGTCTCCGGACTTCGTCACTGCGGCGAGCGCCTCGCGGTGCAGCATCGCGGCGGCCTCGGGCCGGCCCAGGATCCGCTCGATGGTGCCCAGTTCGTTGAGGACCTCGCCCTCGCCGAAGCGGTTGACCTGGCGGCGCTTGAACTGCAACGCCAGCCGCAGGAACCGGCGCGCGCCCGGGTAGTCGCCGAGTCGGGCTCGCACCGCGCCGAGGTGACCGAGGGCGTTGCACAGGCTGTTCATGTCCCCGATTTCGCGGGCCAGGCGCAGCTGGCGCCGCGAGACCAGCCGCGACTCCGGGTAGCGGCCCCATGCAATCAGCAGGAACGCCTGGTTGTTGAGCATCGCGACGACCTCTGCCGGCTGGTCGCCGGCGGAGACGAGCGCCAGCGCCGCGGCGGAGTGGGTCATCGCGCGAGCCAGTTGCCAGTTCGCGCCGTACGCGACGGCCAGGTTCCGGCGGACCGTTGCCTCCCCCCGCCGGTCGCCGAGCTGCTGCCGCAGTCGGAGCGCGACCTCCATCAACTCGATGGCCTCGGGGAACCGCCCGAGCCGGAAGTAACCCGACGAGAGGTAGTTCTGCACTGTGGCGATGGCCCCCGCGTCACCGAGCTGCTCGGCGGCGCGCAACGCGACGGTGTGGATGTCCACCAGCTCGTCCAGGTGGCCGTGCATGAAGAGGTAGTACCAGGACGTGCGGGCCAGCTGCCAGCAACGTTCCAGCTGCCCCCCGGCGGCGGCCAACCGCACCAGCGCCGGCAGCGCGGCCCGGTTGGCATCGAACCAGCCGACGCCATCCGGAACCGACGCCAGCACCAGATCGGCTCGGGGAGGTTCCGGCAGCACCAGGACGGCCCTGCTGGCCACCGGCTCCATCCGACTGGCGATGGCGTGAGCCACGTGCAGGTGGTGATCAAGCAGTCGCACCGTGGCGGCGGTCCGCTGTGCACCTGTCTCGACCGTCTCCACCAGCTGTCGGGCGTACTCGCGCATCAGGTCGTGGAAGCGGAAGCGGCCGGGTTCCGGCTCGTCGACGAGGTGCGCGTCGACGAGACTGTCCAGTAGATCCTGGGCGTCCGGCAGCGGAAGGTCGACGACCGCCGCCGTCACCCGATCATCGAAGAATCCGCCCGGATGCAGCGCCAACAGCCGGAACATCCGCTGCTGGTCGGGGTCGAGCTGCGCGTATGACAAAGCGAAGGCCTGCCCGACGGAGCGTTCGCCGGCCGACAGCTCGGTCAGGGTGTCCCGTCCGCTGCCGAGCCGGTCCGCCAGGTCGCGGACCCGCCATCGGGCCCGGTGGGCGAGCCTGGCCCCGGCCAGCCGGATCGCCAGCGGCAGGTACCCGCAACGGGCGGTCACCTCGGCGGCCGCCTCCGGCTCGGCGGCGACCCGATCGGCGCCCACCACCCGTCCGAGCAGCTCCACGGCCTCGTCGGGGTCCAGCACGGCCAGCGACGACGGCTTGCCGCCGTCCAAACCGGCGAGCCGGCGGCGGCTCGTGATCAGGGTGAGGGTGTCCCGGCCACTGGGCAGCAGCGGCTCGACCTGAGCGGCGCTGCCGGCGTTGTCGAGCACCACGATCGCCCGCCGTCCGGACAGTTGACTCCGCCAGAGGGCCGCGCGTTCGTCGGAGTCGGCGGGGATCCGGTCCCCGGGGACACCGAGCTGGCGGAGCAGCACGGCAAGGGCAGCGGTGGCCGGCAACGGCTCCCGCTCGCTGTGCCCGTGCAGATCGATGAAGAGGTGTGCGTCGGGGTAACGATCCCCGAGCGCCGTGGCGACGTGCACGGCCAGCGTGGTCTTCCCGCTGCCTGCCATGCCGTCGACGAGCTGGATGCGGGCGTCGTCCTCCTCGATCTCCTTCACCAGCCGGGCGAGCGTCTCCTGTCGTCCGATGAAATCGCTGATCGCCCGGGGCAGCGCCCGGACCGGGGTGAAGGACCGCTCCTCCGGACCGGTGAGTGCCAGGTCGCCGGCAAGTACGCGTTGGTGCAGCGCCTGCAACGCGGCACCCGGTTCGATGCCCAGCTCGTCGGCGTAGAACTGCCGGCCCGCCCGGTAGACCGCGAGCGCGTCGGCCTGCCGACCCACCGAGGAGAGCGCCAGCATCAGTTGGCCACGCAGACGCTCCCGCAGCGGATGCTGGTCGACGCTCTCTGTCAGCTCCTCGATCAGCTCCGCGGCCTGCCCGAGGCGCAGCTCGACGTCGACGCACTCCTCCAGTGCTGTGAGGCGCTGCTCGTCGAGCGTCTGCGCCCGACGGCGGACGCTGCGGCTGGAGATGCCGCCGAGCGCCGGCCCGCGCCAAAGTGCGAGGGCAGCGCGGAACCGTTCACTCGCCTCGGCCTGCCGGCCGGCCGCGACGGCGGTCCGGGCCGCCTCGACAGTTCGGGTGAAGACCTCGGCGTCCAGGTCGGTCGTTCCGGCACGCACGCCGTACCCGGCCGGGTCGGTGACGATGAGGTCCGGTGCCAGCTCGAGTTCGGTGAACCGGCGGCGCAGCCGCGACACGCAGGTCTGCAACTGCGCCCGGGCGGTGGCCGGCGGGCGGTCCTCCCACACCGCGTCGACCAGTTCGTCGACCGGCACGAGCCGGCCGGCCCGCAGCAACAGCATGGCGAGCACGATCCGGTCGCGTCCGGCGGTGACAGTGGACTCGCCACCGCCCACTCGCAGGGGCCCCAGGATCCCGAACCGCATCTACTCCCCCGCTTCAATGGTGCAACTTCCAGCAGAGTAGTCCGGTGGTAACAGATCGCCTCGGTCAGGCGATAGTGATCTGAGAGCGGATCGACAGCGGTGCGCGGCACACTCATTCCGGGTTGTCGGTGACGGCATCCGACGGGGGCGGTGCGCCCGTCCCACCCCAGCGGGGCGGGCGTACCGGTGTCGGTAGAGCACGGGCGACAGAACGGGCGCCGGGCGAGTTCGCCCGACGCCCGTTCGCGTACCTGTCGCGTCAGCGGCGGCCGACGGTGAGCACCGGCTTGGTGACCTCGGCGAAGAAGTCGTTGCCCTTGTCGTCGACCACGATGAAGGCGGGGAAGTCCTCCACCTCGATCTTCCAGACCGCCTCCATGCCCAGCTCCGCGTATTCGAGCACCTCGACGTGCTTGATGCAGTCCTGGGCGAGGCGGGCCGCAGGGCCGCCGATCGAGCCGAGGTAGAAGCCACCGTGCTGCTGGCAGGAGCGAGTCACCTGACCCGACCGGTTGCCCTTGGCCAGCATCACCTGGGAGCCGCCGGCGGCCTGGAACTTCTCCACGTAGGCGTCCATCCGGCCGGCGGTGGTCGGGCCGAACGAGCCGGACGCGTACCCCTCGGGGGTCTTCGCCGGGCCGGCGTAGTAGACCGCGTGGTCACGCAGGTACTGCGGCATCGGCTCACCGGCGTCCAACCGCTCGGCGATCTTGGCGTGCGCGATGTCCCGGGCGACCACGAGCGGCCCGGAGAGCGAGAGGCGCGTCTTCACCGGGTACTTCGACAGCTCGGCGCGGATCTCGTCCATCGGCCGGTTCAGGTCGACCCGGACCACCAACTCGGCGTCGAGCGCATCGTCGGTGACGTCGGGCAGGAACCGCGCCGGGTCGGTTTCGAGGCGCTCCAGCCACACGCCCGACGGGGTGATCTTGGCGACGGCCTGGCGGTCCGCCGAGCAGGAGACGGCGATCGCCACCGGGCAGGACGCGCCGTGCCGGGGCAACCGGACCACCCGTACGTCGTGGCAGAAGTACCGCCCACCGAACTGCGCGCCGATGCCGAAGTTGCGGGTCAGCTCCAGCACCTCCGCCTCCAGCTCCAGGTCGCGGAAGCCGTGCGCGCTCATCGAACCCGCTGTCGGCAGCGCGTCGAGGTACTTGGCGCTGGCGTACTTCGCGGTCTTCAACGCGTACTCGGCGGAGGTGCCGCCGATGACGATGGCCAGGTGGTACGGCGGGCAGGCGGCGGTGCCGATCAGCCGCAGCTTCTCCTCCAGGAACTGCATCATCCGCGTTGGATTGAGCAGCGCCTTCGTCTCCTGGTAGAGGTACGACTTGTTGGCCGAGCCGCCGCCCTTGGCCATGAAAAGGAACTTGTACGCGTCGGGGTGCCCGTCCGGGTCCTCGGCGTACAGGTCCACCTGGGCGGGCAGGTTGCTGCCGGTGTTCCGTTCGTCCCACATGGTCAGCGGGGCGAGCTGGGAGTAGCGCAGGTTGAGCTTGGTGTACGCCTGGTAGACGCCCCGGGAGATGGCCTCCGCGTCGGCACCGTCGGTCAGCACGTGCCGGCCGCGTTTGCCCATCACGATGGCGGTGCCGGTGTCCTGGCACATGGGCAGGACACCGCCGGCGGCGATGTTGGCGTTGCGCAGCAGATCCAGCGCGACGAACCGGTCGTTCGGCGAGGCGGCCGGGTCGTCGATGATCGCCCGGAGCTGCGCCAGATGTGCGGGGCGCAGGAAGTGCGCGATGTCGTGCATCGCCTCGGCGGTCAGCGCGGTGAGCGCGGCCGGCTCCACGGTGAGGAACCGGCGGCCCCCCGGGCCGTGTACGACGTCCACGCCCTCGTCGGTGACCAGGCGATAGTCCGTCTGGTCCGGGCCGGTCGGCAGCAGAGGGGCGTACGAGAATGCGGCGGCACTGCTCATGAGCGGCAAGCCTAGGGCAGACCGGTCGATCACTCCCACCCGCCGGGCGGGTCCTGGGACGCCGCTCTCATCCAGCAGGCGTGCCGGGACCGGCCGCCCTCCGGATCATGAAGCGAACCGCCCGCTCAGCCATCCTTGCCGCCGCCCGGGTCGGGGCAGAGTTCGCCCTTCGGCCCGCAGTCGCCGTTGTTCGGCCCGCCGGGGCCGGGGCCGCCCGGCCCGGGATTCCCACCGTCGCCGGGCGGTCGGGTGGGCGAGCTTCCCGACGCGCCGAAGCGGACGTACCCGATCTCCCGCCCCTCGCCGATGATCATCCCCTGTGACCCGACGGCGAGGGCGTTCGCCGAGGTACGCAGGGCGGCCAACTCCCGGCCGGTGCGCGGGTCCAGTGCCGCCAGCCGGGACGGCTTCTCGTCGGCCACCACCGCCGCGTACGGGGTGAGCGCGGCCCCGGCCTTGCCGCTGGCCTGTCGCGTCCAGAGCACCTTCTCGATGCCCAGCTCACGGGCGATGACCGAGCGTTTGTCGGCGGCCCGGAACACCGCCGAACGGTCGTCCACAGCGATCAGCTTGGTGCCCGGCTCACCGACCCAGAGCAACCGCCCGTCGTACCCGTCGATGACCGTCTCGCGGCCGTCCGGGGCGACGCCGATCAGCACGTTCCGCGCACCCTGCGGGTCCTCGCGTTGCACGCAGCCGGCGGAGTCGGCGGTGCGCAGGTTGATGCCGGCCCGCTGCCAGGCCTCCTGCCCGGTCGCCGAGTCCCGGGCGGAGATGGCGAAGTAACAGGTGCCGTCCTGGGAGCGGGCGTTGATTCGCAGCAGCCGGCCACCCACCACGGAGAGCCGCTCCTCCCGGCCGGGCTCGACGTTCTGCAACACCCGGCCGGTGGCGGTGTCGACCACGTGGACCCGACCGTCGACCGGGAAACCGAGCAGCGGTGGTGCGGCCTCCGCCCCGGCCACGCCGTCGTCGATCCGGGTTGCGGTGAGCCGCCGGGTGCCGCGCAGACCCGGGTTGTCGGCGAGCAGGCCGCTGTGCACCCCGGGCAGGAAGGCCGTCCAGAGAGGCGCGGTGCCACGCGGGTCCCAGGCACTCAGGGTGCAGTCGGTGGCGTCCGTGCACCGGGCGTCGAGGAGCAGGTTGCGGTACGTCCAGACGGCCACCGCGTCATCGTCACGTCGCCGGGTCACCCCGGTCGTCGGGTCGAGCAGCTCGTACCCCTTGACCAGGAGCTTGCCCACCGCCACCACCGGGTCGCGGTCGCCGCCGGCGACCGCCGCCCAGTCCGCCTTCCGCTCCCAGAGCTGGGTACCGGTGGCCAGGCTGCGAGCCTCGACGCGGGTGCGCTGCTCGACCACGACGGCGTCGCCGGCGATGGTCACACTGCGCGGAGTGCCGCCGACCCGTTGCTGCCAGACCACGTCCGGCTCGGAGATGGGTTCGCTGCGGTCCACCCAGTCCCACAAGCCGGGGAACGGGTTCCACACGCCGGTCGCGGCAAGCGCGACGACCACGGCGAGGCCGAGCAGCAGCCCACCGCGCACGCTCCCCTTCGCCACCCGCACACCGTAGCCACGATCACGGATCTTCTGTACGCCCGCGCCGCCGTGTCGCCGCGCTTTCTGGGCTCGGAGGTGTTACAGCGCCCTTCCATCGGCCCGAACAGCGCTGCGCACCAACGGAAGCGTGCGGTAGGGAATCTGCTCGGCCAGCGCGATGATCGTCGAGGCGCGGGTGATGCCGGCGGACGAGACGATCTGGTCGATGACCCGTTGCAGGTCGGTGTTCGAGCGGGCCACGATCCGGCAGAGCAGGTCGCTGGAGCCGGTGATGGTGTGCGCCTCCAGCACCTCGGGGATGGCGGCGAGGTGAGCGGTGACCGGGTCGTGGCCGTGCCGCTGACTGATCTCCAGGGTCACGAAGCTGGTCACCCCGAACCCGATCGCGGCCGGGGCGATCTCGGGGCCGAAGCCCTCGATGACCCGCCGCTCGACGAGCTTGTCCAGCCTCGCCTGCACGGTGCCCCGGGCCACCCCGAGCCGCCGGGAGCACTCCAGCACCCCGATCCTCGGCTCCTCGGCGAGCAGTTCGATCAAGCGCACGTCGAGCGCGTCGAGCTGTACATGCTGCTCACCATTCATGAGTGACGACCATACCGAATGCGCAACCTGACCAGCATTTCTGGCAACAGTTGCCCACTCGATGCCGACAGGGCGATCCTCGCCACAAGAACCGACCACGGCGGCCCACAAGGCCGGCCGGTACGCGAGGGAGCCCACCATGACCCAGGCGATCGACCGACCCCAGTCGACCGAGGACGTCGACGTCGACCGGCTCGTCGGAGCTGTCGACCACGACATCAGCCACGACCCGTTCCCGGTCCGGGGCCTCGACCACGTGCACTTCCTGGTCGGCAACGCCAAGCAGGCCGCCCACTACTACTCCACCGCCTTCGGCATGACCTGCGTGGCGTACCGCGGCCCCGAGCAGGGCTACCGGGACCACGCCCAGTACGTGCTGACCAGCGGCTCGGCCCGGTTCGTGCTCACCGGCGCGGTGCGCCCGGACGCCGAGGGCGCCGAGCACGTGGCCCGGCACAGCGACGGGATCAGCGACATCGCGCTGGAGGTCCCGAACGTGGACGCCGCGTACGCGCACGCCATCGCGCAGGGCGCCGCCAGCGTCGTCGAGCCGCACGAGGTGACCGACGAGCACGGCACCGTCCGGATGGCCGCCATCGCCGCGTACGGCGACACCCGGCACACGCTGGTCGACCGGTCCCGCTACACCGGCCCGTTCCTGCCCGGCTTCGTGGCTCGGGGCCCGATCGTGGACCGGCAGCCGATGATCGACGCCGGCATCCAGCCGAAGCGCTTCTTCCAGGCCGTCGACCACGTGGTCGGCAACGTGGAGCTGGGCCGGATGGACGAGTGGGTCGAGTTCTACAAGCGGGTGATGGGCTTCTCCAACATGGCGGAGTTCGTCGGCGACGACATCGCCACCGACTACTCGGCGCTGATGAGCAAGGTCGTGGCGAACGGCACCCGCAAGGTGAAGTTCCCGCTCAACGAGCCGGCGATCGCCCGCAAGAAGTCCCAGATCGACGAGTACCTGGAGTTCTACCAGGGCCCGGGCGCGCAGCACATCGCCGTCGCCACCAACGACATCCTGGCCAGCGTCGACGCGATGCGCGCCGCCGGTGTCGACTTCCTGGACACCCCGGACTCGTACTACGACGACCCGGAGCTGCGCGAGCGAATCGGCAAGGTGCGGGTGCCGATCGAGGAGCTGAAGTCCCGCAAGATCCTGGTCGACCGGGACGAGGACGGCTACCTGCTCCAGATCTTCACCAAGCCGGTGCAGGACCGTCCCACTGTCTTCTTCGAGCTGATCGAGCGGCACGGCTCGCTGGGCTTCGGCAAGGGCAACTTCAAGGCGCTCTTCCAGGCGATCGAGCGGGAGCAGGAAGCCCGCGGCAACCTGTAACACTTGCGAGCGTGACGCAACCTCCGTCGTACCCGATGCCGCCGGCCGGTGGGCCCCCACCCACGGCCGGCGGCTTCGCGCCGCAACCCGGCCCACACCCCCACGGGTACGCCGCGCCGCCGCAGTACGCCCCGCCCGGGTACGCCCCGCCGCCGCTCTACGCCGGGCCACCGCGACCGGTGGCCCCGCCCCCGACGCTGACCCCGGGCGGACAGCCGCTGGCCAGCTTCAGCGATCGGCTACTGGCCTTGTTGCTCGACTGCGCGGTCTTCGTGGTGGTCGGCCTGGTGCTCACTGTGCCCGCGGCGATCATCTTCCTTGTTGTCGTCGCGCCCGACGTCGCCCTGTTCGCGCCGGACGGCTCGCTCCGCGAGGCCGACTTCGTCCGCGACCTCCTGCTGCCCCTGCTGTGGCTGGACCTCGGAATCATCGTGGTCTCGCTCGTACTGGCGTACGTCTATCACGTCGAGATGATGTTCAAGACCGGCCAGACCCTCGGCAAAAAGATGATGAAGCTGCGGATCGTGCCGTTGGACCCGACACGCTCCCTCGACCGCCGAGCCGCCGCGAAGCGGTTCCTGGTGCAGCAGCTCTCTGGCTTTTTTCCGGGGCTGAGCTACCTGGACGGGTTGTGGCAGCTCTGGGACAAGCCGTGGCAGCAGTGCCTCCACGACAAGTTCGCCGAGACGGTCGTCGTTAAGGTGTCCCAGTGAGCGAGCGCAGCGAGCGGACCAGCAGGCTCAGTAGCGTGGCGCCTCGCGCCGTCGCGAAGCGAAGCGGAGCGACGGCGTGAGCGTTCAACCTGGGTGGTACGTCGACCCCGCCGACACCGAGACCCGGCGTTACTGGGACGGCGAGGGCTGGCTCGGTGCGCCCATTCCCGTCGACGCGACCCCGCCGGACGGCCCGCCGCCGGCCGAGCCACCGCCCGCGCCGGTCACCCCGGCCGCGCCTGCGGCGTCGACGACCCCCGACTCGGCGACCGGGGCACCGGGCTGGTCACCCCAGCAGGGCCCACCCCAGGGGCACGGCCCGCAACCGGGCCACGGCCCGGGCTGGGGACCACAGGCCGGGCCTCCCGGCTGGGGCCCGCAGGGCGGTCCGCCGGGCTGGACTCCGCCGGGTGCCCCTCCCGGCTGGGCGCCGCCGCCCGGCCACCCCGGCTGGCCCGGACGGCCGCCCGAGCCGCGACCGCACGGCCTCAGGCTGGCCGGCTACGGCCGTCGGCTCGTCGCCCGGCTGATCGACTTCGGCCTGGTCTTCGCACTGAACGTGGTCGTCAACGGCTGGTTCGTCTGGCGCTGGGCGCAGGAGTGGGCGCCGTACTGGCAGGAGGTCTTCCGGCGCGCGTCGCGCGGCGACACCTCCGCCGACGGACTGCCGATCCCCAGCGAGCAGGCAAATTCTCTGCTGGTGGCGATCCTGCTGATCGCCACCGCGCTCTGGCTGGCGTACGAGGTGCCGACCATGGCCTCCGGCGGGCAGACCGTCGGCAAGCGGGTGATGCGGATCCGGGCGGTACCGATGGCCGCCGACCAGCCGCTGGGCGTCCGCCGGGCGCTGAGCCGGTGGAGCACGATGGGCCTGCCGACTCTGCTGTGGTACTGCGCCGGGCTCGGCCTGGTGCTGCAACTGGTCGACGCTCTCTCCCCCCTCTTCGACCACCCCCTGCGTCAGGCGCTGCACGACAGGCGCGCGCAGACGGTGGTCGTCGAAGTCCCCCACCACACCGATACCGCCCTCTCGAACGACCGTAACCAGCCCCCGGGAGACACCCCATGACCGACTCCGGACGTCACCAGCCGGCGCTGCGGCTGACCCGCGTCGACCTGGACGCGCTGCCTAGCTACGTGCCGGGGCGCAGCCCCGCCGACCTGGCCCGGGAGTTGGGCCTGCCGGAGGCCATCAAGCTGGCCAGCAACGAGGTGCCGTACGGGCCGCTGCCCGGCGTGGTGGAGGCGGTCACCGAGGCGATCACCACCTCGCATCGCTACCCGGACATGGGCGTGGTCGCGCTGCGGGACGCGCTGGCCGAGCGGTACGGGGTGAACGCCGACCGGATTGCCACCGGATGCGGTTCGGTGGCGCTCGCCGAGCACCTGGTGCGGGCCACCTGCCTGCCGGGCGACGAGGTGCTCTACTCCTGGCGGTCCTTCGAGGCGTACCCGATCATCGTGGCGACCAGCGGCGCGACCAGCGTGCGGGTGCCCAACGACGCCGGGCACGGGCACGACCTGGCGGCGATGGCCGCGGCGGTGACCGACCGCACCCGCGTGATTTTTGTCTGCAACCCGAACAACCCCACGGGTACGGCGCTGCGCCGAGCCGAGTTGGACCGGTTCCTCGACGCCGTGCCGGACGACGTACTGGTGGTGATCGACGAGGCGTACCGGGAGTTCGTCACCGACGCGGAGGTACCGGACGGTCTCGACTACCTGGACCGGCCCAACGTGGCGGTGTTGCGCACGCTGTCGAAGGCGTGGGGGCTCGCCGGGCTGCGGATGGGCTGGTTGGTTGCCCAGCCAGTGGTGGCCGCCGCCATCCGCAAGGTGGCGACCCCGTTCTCCAGCAGCACGGCAGCCCAGGCCGGGGCGCTCGCCGCGCTGACCCAGGTGGCGGAGATGGAGCGCCGCTGCGCCCTGGTCGTCGCCGAGCGGGACCGGGTCACCGAGGCGCTGCGCAAGTTCGTGCCCGAGGTGCCGACGAGCCAGGCCAACTTCGTCTGGCTGCCGCTGGGCGAGCGGGCCGTGGCGTTCGGCAAGGCGTGCGAGGCGCGCGGCGTGATCGTGCGGCCGTTCGCCGGGGACGGGGTCCGGGTCACCATCGGCACCCCGGCCGAGAACGACGCGTTCCTGGCCGCTGCGGAGGCGGCGCTCAGCTGACAATCGGGGCAAACGAATGACCCAAGTTGGGCCATAAGTTCCGTTTGTCCAACTGTGCCCGATAACTACCCTATCTTCCGAAGTAGCCGGTTGTGCCGAGGACTCACGCCGGCTCACTTCGAGAACGGGGTAACGAACAGTGCGTACTGCCAAGATCTGTCTCGCCGGCGCGGCCGCCGCCGCCATGGTGGGCTTCCTCGCCGCGCCGGCCGCCGCCGCGCCGACCGACACCACCACCGTCACCTTCGAGGTGCTCGTCGGCACCCTCGACATCGACGCGCCGGCCACCGCCGACCTGGGCAGCGGCGCGCCCGGCGGCACCATCACCGGCCAACTCGGCCCCGTCACGGTCACCGACTCCCGGGGTGCGGCGGACGCCTCCTGGGTGGCCTCGGTGACGGCGACGAACTTCCAGACCGGCGGCGGCACCCCAGCCGAGACGGTGCTTGCGACCGAGATCGACTACTGGTCTGGTCCGGCCACGGCGACCACCGGCACCGGCACCTTCACGCCCGGGCAGGCCACCGCGGCCGCCGCGGCACCACTGAACAACGTCACACCGCTCACGGCGTTCACCCACACCGGCGGCACCGGTGGTAACACCGCGACCTGGAACCCGACCCTGATCGTCAACGTCCCGCTGGACAGCATCGCGGGCATCTACACCGGGACGGTGACGCATTCGGTGGCCTAGCCGCCGGGGCCGGTCGACCGTCGCGGTCGCACTGGCGCTGCTCTGCCTCGCCGGTCCGGGTCTGTCGACCCGGGCCGGCGCGGCCGAGCCGGACGCCGACGACCGCCTCGGGATCCGGCTGCTGGAGGCACCGAGCAACCGCCGCGACGATCCCCGGGCGTTGCGGTACATCGTCGATCACCTCCCGCCGGGCACCACGATCAAGCGGCAACTCCTGGTCACCAATCGCACCGACCAGGACCGCCGCATCGACGTGTATCCGGCGGCGGCGACAGTAGAGGGTTCGGAGTTCAAGTTCGGCGAAGGCCGCGCGAGCAACGAGCTGACCTCGTGGATCACCCTCGACAAAGCCGCCGTGGAGGTGGATGCGTGGGGCGAGGCGCGGGTCCTCGCGACCATCACGGTGCCGTCGGCCGCCTCGCGCGGCGAGCGGTACGGGGTGATCTGGGCGTCCGCCACCTCCGCGCCGCGGGACGGCGGGGAGGTCACCCAGATCCACCGGGTCGGCGTCCGGATGTACCTCGACATCGGACCCGGCGGCGAGCCGGTCTCGGACTTCTCGATCGGGGAGCTTCGCCCGGCCCGCAGCCCCGAGGGCGAACCATCGCTGACCGCTCAGGTCACCAACACCGGCGGCCGAGCCATCGACCTGACCGGCACGGTCACCCTGACCGAGGGGCCAGCCGACAGCCGGGCCGGCCCATTCGCGGTCGGGCAGGGCGTCACGCTACCGCCGGGTGGCTCCGGGCAGGTCATCGCCCGACTACCGGCCGAGTTGCCGAACGGTCCCTGGAAGGTCGAGGTCAACCTGGAGAGTGGAATGGTGAAGCGCAGCGTCACCGCGCAGATCCAGTTCCCCGATGCGGGTCAGGTCGGAAAGCGGGGCAGCGTCATCTCCCGGATGACATCCGTCTGGACCGTGGGGGCCGCCGTTGCCGGCCTGCTGCTCATCACCGGCCTCGCGGTGTTGGCCCGCCGATCCCGTCGGTCCCCCCGACCCCCCGCCGGCAGGCCACGGGAGCGGGTCCCAGCCGGACGGTGACCCACGCCGGCGGCCGAGCACCGGACCGTCGGCCGCTGGCGGCTGGCTTCCACCGGCCGCCGGCGGCGGTCGTACGTCAGACCGGGCGCCGACGCCGGACGGCGAGCCAACCGACGATCAGCAGGGTCACGCCCAGCCCGGTGAGCAGCAACGTCGACCCACCCGAACCGGTGACCGGCAGCTGGCCACCGTGGCTGGGCGTGGGCTGAGGTGGCGCCGGTGCGGGTTGCGTCGGCATGGGCGTGGGTGGCCCCGGTTGCGTCGGCGTGGGTGTGGGTGGCCCCGGTTGCGTTGGCGTGGGTGTCGGCGTCGCCGGCAGGATCTCGAAGGTGACGCCGGTGTCCGCCGACGGCTCGGCCCGGACGGCGCCGAACCCGCGCGCGGAGGCGGGGTCGGCGGCCAGCACCGGCGACACCGCCAACGCCAGACTCGCCGTGGCGGCGAGCGCGCCGCCCACGAGATAGTTGGCTGCTGTCCTGGCCATGCGCCGACCCCTTCCACCGGGAACCTGAACCGTGAAAAACGTACCCTTTCACGACAAAGGGAATGGAACGGTTCGGTGTTCCGCTGTCGAAGACGCCACGATCAGGTGGCGGCCAGGATCACCGTCTCCCCGGTGTAGTAGTAGCGCCGGTCGTCGCCGGTGGGATCCACCGGCTTGCGGAGCCGCTCGACCGCGACGAACCCGTCCTCGGCCGTCACCGCCCCCGGCGCCCAGCCGGTTCCGTCCGAGCCGACGTTGAGCGCGAAGCGGGACAACTGCCTACCGCTTGCCGGATCCAGCGTCACCAGATCGTTCGTCTCGGTCAGCAGGTGCACCCGGCCAGGTTGCCCGGCCAGCACACGGGCCGTGCCCAGGCCAGCGGACCGCCACAGCTCGCTGCCGGTACGCGCGGATCGACCCACAACGACCCCGTCGAGAACGGCGACGGACTGCTCACCGACCAGCGCGGCGCCGGCCGGGTCCAACGCGGGGGCGGCGACCGGCGAACCGGCAGCCAACAGCCAACCCCGACCGCCCTCGTCGCCCGGCCCGGCGGTCCGCAGCCCCAGACAGTCCGACCCGCCGGTACGACAGCCGAGCGGCGTCACCACCAACCCGTCCGGGCCGCCCGGCGGTCGCCAACGCTCACGCACGGCACCCGTCGCCGCGTCCCGGAACTCGACGGTGGCCGCCCCGGCGCAGGTGTCCAGACCGATCAGCAGCCCGGTGGCGCTGGTGCCGACATCGCTACGGCACCTGCCGGGCAGGTCGACCCGCCACAACTCCCGGCCGCCGCTCAGTTCGACCCCACGCGCCTGGGAATCCCCGGTCACCACGAGCACGATCCGCCCGTCGGGAAGGTCGGTGAGCTGGAGCCCTGGCGCATCCCAGACCGTCGCCGCCCAGGTACGCCGCGCTGGCGCCGTGCTCTCGACGGGCTCCGGGCCGTCGGCTCGCCAGAGCACCCCGCCGGTCCGGGCGTCGAGTGCGACGAGTTGCCCGTCGGACCAGCGGCTGACCACGGTGCTGCCGCTGGCCACCACCCCGGTCAGCTCAGCCGGCCACCGCCGGTACGACCAGTACGGGCTGGTCCGGTACCGGCCGTCGACCGGCCGGTCGGCGTAGACCTGGCGGTGTGCGGCGTACACCCGCAGTCTCCCGTCGACGATCAACGGGGCGACCGGCAACCGACCGATCACTCCGGCAGCAGGTCGGGCCGGGGCGGGATAGTCGGCCCGCGCCACAGTGCTCACCTCTGCCGGTGCGAGGACCCGGTGGACGATGACCGCGACGGCCGCCGTCGCGAGCAGCGCCGCGACCGCGATCACGAGCCGTCGCCGGCCTCTCGGGAACCTCATGCCGCACCTCCGCCCGGCACCCTACCCAGCGGATTGGGGCGGACCCCGGTCAGGTCACGGCGAGGGCTGACCGCCTGGCGCTCAGGCGGCTTCGACGGAGCCGGTGGCACCGGCCGCGACGGCAAGATCGGCGAGATCACGCCAGAGCGCCGCCTCGACCGCCCGTGCGGCCAGCCCGCCGAGCAGCAGCGCCACCACCCGACCGTACGGAGCGGTCGGCACCGCCTCGTGGGTCACTGTGATCGCCGTGCAGCCCCGACGACGGCGGCGGACCGGCCGCAGGCTCCAGGTGATCCGGTAGTCCGCGCCGGTGCCGGAGGAACAGAGCACCAGTCGCTGCGGTGCGAGCGCCTCGACCACCAGGAACTCTTCGGTCAGCGTGCCGCCGCCCGGCTGGACCCGTTCCTCGCGCCAGGAGGTGCCCGGCCCGAACGACCCCGGGGTGAGCACCTCGATCGGGCCGGCTGCGGTCAGCCGGGCCGCGCGGCCGGGCAGGTCGGTCAGCAGACGCCAGACATCGACAGCGTGCGCCTCGATGATCCCGGTAATCGCCACCGTCGACATGCCACCCTCCCGTGTCCCCGACGGTACGCGGAGTGAGGGCCGGACGGGGCCCCCGGGACGGAAATTCCACCACCCGGGGGCCACGCTGTCCGATTGGGCGGTCGCTCCGGCACCGGTCGTCGTCGACCGGCGCCGAAGCGCCGGTCAGCGCTCGAAGCGACCGGCCCGAATCGCGCCGATGAACGCTGTCCACCCCGGCGGGCTGACCGCGAGTGTGGGACCGGACTGGTCCTTGGAGTCGCGGACTCCGACCAGACCATGGACGTCGACAAGGTTGTCCGCCACTTCCACGCAGAGCCCCTGGTCATTTGAGCGGCTGCTGGTACGCCAGACCGCGCCCGCAAGATCGTGCATCGCCGTTACCTCCGTGTGCGTCGGGATGCCCCACCCCTGTGGCCGGGCGTGGGCCCGGCGCGTGTGGGACGACTTGATCCGCGTGACCAACGGCGCAACGAGGGCTCTTGATCGCACCCGCTGTGCGATCAAGAGTCCCGTGGACGAGACGAATGGCGGGTGCCCGCTCAGCGGGCCGGACGAACCGTGCCGGATACCTCACCGAGGGCGATTGTGGTGCCGTCCGGGCCGGGGGCGGTGGCCGTGATGGTCACCGTGTCGCCGTCGTTGAGGAAGGTACGGCTCTCGTCGCCCACCTTGACCGGCTCGGCCCCGCCCCAGCTCAGTTCCAGGAAGGACCCGACCTGCCCGCGGTCCGGGCCGGAGACGGTCCCGGAGGCGTACAGGTCACCGGTACGCAGTGAAGCCCCGTTGACGGTGAGGTGCGCCAACTGCTGCGCGGGGGTCCAGTACATGCTGGCGAACGGGGGCTCGCTGACCTGGTCGCCGTTCCACTCGACCGCCAGGCGCAGGTCCAGGCCCAGGTGCGGCACGTCCCGCAGGTAGTCCACCACCGGCGGGTCCTGGTCGGGGGCCGCCACGTTGGCCTCGGCGAGGGCGTCCAGCGGCGTTACCCAGGCCGAGACCGAGGTGGCGAACGACTTGCCGAGGAACGGGCCGAGCGGCTGGTACTCCCAGGCCTGGATGTCCCGGGCCGACCAGTCGTTGACCAGCACCACCCCGAAGACGTGCTCGGCGAAGTCGTCCACGGAAACCCGATCGCCCAACGCGCTGGGCACCCCCACCACGAAGCCCACCTCGGCCTCGATGTCGAGGCGTACCGATGGGCCGGTGACCGGGCCTTCGGCGGAGGCCCGCTGCCCGGTCGGCCGGGTCACCGGCGTGCCGGAGACGACCACAGTGCCGGCCCGCCCGTGGTAGCCGATCGGCAGGTGCTTCCAGTTCGGCAGCAGCGGCGGCTGGCCGGGGCGGAAGATCTGCCCGACGTTCGCCGCGTGGTGAACGGATGAGTAGAAGTCGACGTAGTCGGCCACCTCGATGGGGAGCAGCAGCTCCACGTCGGCGAGGGGCACCAGCAGCGGCTCCACAGCGGCCCGGTGCGCCGGGTCGGTCAGAAGCTCGGTGAGCCGCTGTCGCACCGCCGTCCACTGCGGACGACCCAGGGCCATGAAGTCGTTGAGCACGGGCCGGCACAGCGTGCCGGCGGCCAGCACCAGCTCGGCGGCCTCAGCCCCCGCGAGGTCGAAGACCCAGGACCCGATCCGTACGCCGATCCGCGACGGACCCCCGTTCTGCCGGAACACCCCGTACGGCAGGTTCGTCACCCCGTACGGCGAACCGTCGGCGCCGGTCACCCAGGTCATGCGTCGTAGCCCCCGTTCACCAGCCCAAGCCGGATCAGATCGGTCAGTGGTTCCAGGATGCTGCACGAGCCGAAGCCCACCCACAGGGGGCGAGGCCCGTCCAGCCGTGCCGTCGTGCGCTGCACCAGGGGGCGCGGGTCGACCACTGTCAGCAGCTCGGCGACCGAGCGCACACCGTCACCGTCGGCGGCGGCCAGGGTCGCGGCCAGCACGTTGGCGTAGCCGTGGTGGGTGAACCCGGTCTCCGGATCCAGGTGTCGGATCGCCTGGTGCAGCCCGGCGGTGAGCTTGAACGGCAGGCCCCGGTCCCGGCAGGCGCAGATCACAGTGGCCAGCTCGGTCGGGGTGGGGAAGAGTTCGGCGGCCAGGCCGCCGGTGCGGAACTTGGCCGCGATCGGCGCCCCGTCGGCCCGCGCGGCGACGAGCGCGTCCAGTGCGCCCATCAGCCCGAAGGTCAGCGGCAGCTCGGCGTAGACGGCCTCCACGCCCGGCAGCTCGTCGGTCAGCCGCAGCAACTCGGCGATGCCGGGCAGCGGGTCCTCGCCGCGCTTGGCGACCGCCACCTCGACCTGACGCGCGGTGACGCCGTCGGGGGCGAGAAACGACAGCGCGAACGGCAGGTTCCCGATCCCGGTGTCACCGATCACGCCGACCACCAGGCCCTCGCCCGGGTCGACGAGACCGCTCAGCTCACCGGCGGCCACGTCCGAGGCGGGGATCAGCAGCGGGCCGACCAGGTCGGCGAACCAGGCGGCGCGGTGTTGGCGGTGGGCGGCCAGGGCGTCGTGCAGCGCGGCGCTGCCCGGTGGGAAGACGGCGGCGTCGTCCACCAGGCCGTGGAGGAGTGCTGGCACCTGCGTTGACACGGAACAAGAATGTACGGGACGCTACGAGGAACGGACAACAGCGTCCGATTATCGGACGCCTTCGGCCGGTGAACGGGAACTATCGGGAGGCGAGATGCCGTATTACCGCAGCGTCGGCGAGGTGCCGCGCAAGCGCCACACCCAGTTCCGGCAGCCCGACGGCAGCCTCTACGCCGAGGAGTTGATGGGCCAGGAGGGCTTCTCCTCCGACTCGTCCCTGCTCTACCACCGGCACGCGCCCACCGCGATCCTGGCCGCCGACGAGTTCACCCCGCCCGCGTTCACCAGGGCGCCGAACCTGCCGCTCAAGCCCCGCCACCTGCGCACCCACAAACTGGACACCGGCGGTTCCGACCCCATCCTCGGCCGGCAGTACCTGCTCGCCAACGACGACGTACGGATCGGCTACGTCCTCGCCGACCGCCCCTCACCGCTGTTCCGCGACGCCACCGGCGACCACTGCCTCTACGTCGAGTCCGGCACCCTGCGGGTCGAGTCCCCGTTCGGGGTGCTGGACGCGGTCGCCGGCGACTACGTCGTCATCCCCACCTCGACCATCCACCGGCTGGTGCCCACCGGCGACCAGCCCGTTCGGCTGCTCGCCGTCGAGGCCTCCGGGCACATCGGCCCGCCCAAGCGCTACCTCTCCGTACGCGGCCAGTTCCTGGAGCACTCGCCGTACTGCGAGCGGGACGTCCGCGGCCCCGACACCCCGCTGCTCGTCGACGGCGAGGAGGTCGAGGTGCTGGTCCGGCACCGGCGCGGCTGGACCCGCTACGTCTACGCCCACCACCCGTTCGACGTGGTCGGCTGGGACGGGCACCTCTACCCGTGGGCGTTCTCCATCCACGACTTCGAGCCGATCACCGGCCGCATCCACCAGCCGCCGCCGGTGCACCAGACCTTCCAGGGGCCCAACTTCGTCATCTGCTCGTTCGTGCCCCGCAAGGTCGACTACCACCCGCAGTCGATCCCGGTGCCGTACAACCACCACAACGTCGACTCCGACGAGATGCTCTTCTACACCGGGGGCAACTACGAGGCGCGGCGCGGTTCCGGCATCGAGCAGGGCTCGATCTCCCTGCACCCGTCCGGTTTCACCCACGGCCCCCAGCCGGGTGCCGCCGAGCGTTCCATCGGCGCGGACTACTTCGACGAGCTGGCCGTCATGGTCGACACCTTCCGCCCACTGGATCTCTGCGACGCAGCCAGCGCCTGCGAAGACGAGGGGTACGCCTGGACCTGGGCGCGTTCCGTCTAGCCCGCCCCGCCCCCGCCCCCACCGACCGCCGGGTCGATCATGGAGTTGTGGTGGGTGACAAAGCGTCCGCGAGGTTACAAGACGGGCACCACAACTCCATGATCAACGTGGGGCGGGGCACAACGCCCGTGGGACTGCATTCCTGCGGGCCGCAGGGTCAGGGGCGGATTGCGGTTCTGGTGAAGACGGCGAACTCGGCTACCGCACTCACGGCGATGGCCAGCACCAGGGGCCACGGGGAGCCGACCATGGCATACACCAGCAGCAGCAGCGGCGCGGCGGCCACGGCGTAGATGGCAAGGGCCATCGCCCGGTCCGAGTGCAGCAGGGTGGGCAGGACGGTCCGGGTCAGCCCGGGCAGCCGGGCCGCGAGCTGCCAGACGATGACCCCGCCGGTGAGCGCGGCGAGCACCGCCAGGACGCGAGAGAACCCGTCGCTCGCCGACGCGGCGAACGCGACCAGCACCGCCGTGACCAGTGACCAGCCCGCGCCGTAGAGCACCAGGCGGTGCAGCCCGTACGCGAGGGTTCGTGGCGAGTCGATCCGGCTCGGGCTGACCGTCACCGCCTCGGCGACGTGCTCCAACGCCTCCGACCAGCGGCGCTGCTCCAGCCGCATGACCCCCACGTCGTGGCCGGCCTCGCCGATCCGCGGGTCGAGCCGCAGCGCCTCGCGGTAGGCCCGCTCGGCCAGGTCGAACAGGTCCAGGCGGGCGGCGACCAGGCTGAGCACCAGGTGCGCCTGGGGCTCCTGCGGGGCCAACTCGACACCGCGCCAGGCCGCGTTCAGAGCCGGCTGACCGTTGCGGGCGCCGGCCAGGATCGCCGCCGCGCTCCGCTGGGCGTACGCGTCGGCAGGGCCGAGGGCGAGGATCCGGTCGGCGGTGGCCGCCGACTCGCTGTAGCGCTCCAGGTCGGCCAGGGCCATGCCCTTGGCGACCAGCGGCGGCAGAGCCTCCGGCGCGGCGGCCACTGCCGTGTCGGCGGCGGTGAGCGCCTCGGCGGGGCGGTCGGCGGCCAGGTGCACCCGGGCCAGCATGGTGAGCGCGTCAACGTCATCCGGCTGGAGGGCCAACCCGTAGGCCAGTTCCCCGGCCGCCTCGTCGTAGCGGCCGAGTTCGGCGAGGAGTTGGGCCCGCTGGACGTAGCCGTCGGCGGCGGACTGGTCGGGGGCGGGGTCGCTGGACATCGCGGCGAGCTTAGGCGGCCGGCGCGTCGTACACCAGGGCCACAGCGACCCCGGCCAAGCCTTCCTCACGGCCGGCGAAGCCGAGCCCGTCGGTGGTCGCCGCCGAGACGGTGACCGGGGCGCCGACCGCGGCGGAGAGGACGTCCTGCGCCTCCGCACGGCGCCGGCCGATCTTGGGACGGTTGCCGATGACCTGCACGGACACGTTGCCGATCTCCAGGCCGGCGGCCCGCACCCGGCGGGCCGTCTCGGTCAGCAGCGCCACCCCGGACGCGCCGGCCCACTCCGGCTGGCCCACCCCGAAGGCGGAACCGAGATCACCGAGACCGGCGGCGGAGAGCAACGCGTTGCAGGCGGCGTGCGCGGCCACGTCGGCGTCCGAGTGCCCGGCGAGGCCGTCCTGGTCGGGCCAGAGCAGCCCGGCCACCCAGCATGGCCGGCCCGGCTCGAACGTGTGCACGTCGGTGCCGATGGCCACCCGGGGAACGATCATGATCAGAGGGTACGCGTCAGCCGGCCGCGGCAAGCAGATGCTCGGCCAGAGCCAGGTCGAACGGTCGGGTGATTTTCACTGCGTACTCCGAGCCGGGCACGCAGCTCACCGTGACGCCCTGCTTCTCGACCAGCCCGGCGTCGTCGGTGAGGGAGTCACCGGCGGCGGCGTGGGCGGCGCTGAGCACGGCCCGACGGAAACCCTGCGGGGTCTGCACCGCGCGCAGGGCGGACCGGTCGACGGTGCCGAGCACCACCTCGTCGGCGCCGACTTCCTTGATCGTGTCGACGACCGGCAGAACCGGGATCACCGCGTCACGCCCGCCACGGACCGCCGCCGCGACGGATTCGACCAGCTCGGGTGGGGTGAGCGCCCGGGCGGCATCGTGCACCAGGACGATCGTCGGGCCGGCGGGCACCGCGGCCAGCGCGGCGGCGACCGACGCCTGTCGTTCCGCACCGCCGGGCACCACGATCACCGGTGCGACCGGAGCCAACAACTCGCGGACGGCCTGCACCTCGGCGGCCGGCGCGGCCACCACGATGGTGTGCACCGACGGCGCGGCGGCCAGTCGACGCACGGCGTGCACCAACAACGGTTCACCGGCGAGCAGGCGCAGCGCCTTGGGTCGGCCGGGGCCGAGCCGTACGCCGGCACCCGCCGCAGGCACGAGGACCGCGACGTCACCGCGCGGGTTGAGCTGCGCGGTCACGTCGCGGTCCTCGGTGGTTTCTTCACTGTGAAGTGGGTACGACGATGCTGTGCGGACTAGGCCTCGGTGAGGACCTTGTCGAGCAGCGTCTCCGCCTCATCCTTGGTGCTCTTCTCGGCCAGCGCGACCTCGCCGACGAGAATGTCGCGGGCCTTGGCGAGCATCCGCTTCTCGCCCGCAGAGAGGCCCCGCTCCCGCTCCCGGCGCCACAGGTCACGCACGACCTCGGCGACCTTCAGCGGGTTGCCGGAAGCCAGCTTTTCCAGGTTGGCCTTGTAACGCCGCGACCAGTTGGTCGGCTCCTCGGTGTGCGGAGCCCGGAGAACGTCGAAGACCTTACCGAGGCCCTCTTCGCCGACCACCTCGCGCACACCCACGATCTCGGCATTCTCGGCGGGCACCCGGACCGTCAGGTCACCCTGCGCGACCCTCAGGACGAGGTATTTCTTAGGCTCGCCCTTGATGATCCGAGTCTCGATTGCCTCGATGAGTGCGGCCCCGTGGTGGGGGTAAACAACGGTCTCGCCGACACTGAAAACCATAGGTTCGAAACCCCTTTCGCTGTGTCTAGGGTAACACGGTCAGGCACTGATGTCTCTCCGATGTCCTGACCATTGGCGCAGCTCAGGGGCCCTGTGAGAGGTCTTGCTTCAGCTTGACAGGCGGTCAAACCAATGGTTCGCACACGCTCCGTAACGCACAAATGACTGGCCGGTACGGGCGAACAGAACGTCGAGATCAAGGGCTATGCGCTCCTCCCATGGTAGCCCGGCCAGCAGGACCGCGCCCAGATGTAGCGGGAGGAGCCCCTGGTGCGCGACCCTGGAGACCGAGCCGCACTCCGCTCTCGAGACGCTTCCAGGAGGTCCGATGGGCAAGCCGGACGCAGAGGGTCACGGGCCAGCCGACGGCCTGCCCGGCCTTCCGCCTGAATGGGGCCGCGTGGTGGTTCCCGACGACGCCTCCGCGCTGGCCGCCGAGGCCGCCCAGATCCGTCGTGAGCTGCGCCGGGCCAGCGGGCTCCCGGGCGGTCACCGGGCTCTGGGCCTGCCACTGCTGGTCCTGCTGGTAGCGGTCCTCACCACGCTGGCCGGCCTGCTGGTGGTCACCTGGCCCCGAGCCAACCGCGGCACCGACCGGCCGACCCCGGCCCCCTACGCGCCGCCCGCGACCCTCGTCGGTCGGGCGCTGCCCGCACTGGACCTGGTAGACGCGGACGACGCGACAGTGCCACTGCGCGGCCTGCTACCCGCCATGATCATTCTGTTGGACGGCTGCCCCTGCCCGGACCGGGTCACCGACGCTTTGGCGGCCGCCCCCGCCGGCGTCTCAGTGGTCACCGTCACCGGGGGGCGGACGGTCCCGGCCGGGCCCACCATCGGGCGGCAGGCTCGCGCCCTGGCCGACCCCGCCGCAGGGCTGCGCTCGTTCCTCGGTCAACCGGCCCGCCCCGGCGCCGCGACCGCCCTGTTTGTCGACCGGGCCGGCATCGTGACCCGGGTGCTGCCCGAGCTCGGCACCAGCGACTCCTACCGGAACGACCTGAGCGCCCTGGCCGCCTGAGCGGCCCTGTCAGCGAGGGGGCAGGGCGACGAGCTGAGCCTGGATGTCGATGGGCCGGTCGACGGCCGACAGCGACACCCGGAACGGCCCGGCGCCGGGCAGCACCTCGGCATTGGCGATCGTGCCGTCGCAGTCGATGCGCACCGGACCGTTGATCTTGGCGCCGTCGGTCGTAACCGCCATCGCGCCGGGGCGGGTGCACTGGTACTGGAGCAGGTAGCGTGCACCGTCGTTGCCGGCCTGCCGGGTCACTTCCTGGCCGGGGGCGAGGTCCCGCTGCTCCCGCCAGATCGTGTGGTAGAACACGGGCAGGTCGCCCGGGGCGAAGAGCGCCCCAGGATCGCCCTCGATGTCGCTGATCGAGCCGGACTCCGGGTCGATCACCAGCCGCGGGCCGCTTCGCACCCGGAGGACCTCGCCGGTGTTGGGGTCCATCCGCACCGTCAGCCGCTCATCAGGCTCCTCAGCCGCGAGGAGACGTTCCATTGGGGTGCTGACGCTCGGCCCGACCGATGGCACCGCCGCCGCCGAAGGGACAGCCGCCCCGGCCGTCGACGCGGGCGCGGCGGCACGCCACCACCAGCCACCGGCGACCAGGACGGCCACCGCAGCACCAAACAGCACCACCGAGCGCAGCCGGTCGTCCGCCGTCGCATCCACCCCCCGAGCGTACCGGCCGGGCCGACGAGGTTCAGTCCTGTCGATCGAGCAGGGCGGCGTACAGGGTGAGGCCGGGGCCGAAGGCCAGCATGACGATGCGCCGAGCCGCCGGTGTCGCCCTACCCAACCGGTCCAGGATCAGCAGCACTGTCGGCGACGAGCAGTTGCCGTGCTCGTCCAGCGTCGCCCGGGACGCCGCCAGCCCCAGCGGGGGCAACGCCAACTCCCGCTCGACCACGTTGAGGATCCGCGGCCCGCCCGGGTGCACCGCCCAACCGTCCACCTCGGAGCTGGCGACACCGTGCCGTGCCAACAGATCGTCGACCAGCCCTCGGACGTGCCTCGACAGCACCTGCGGCACCTTCGGCGACAGCCCCATCCGGAACCCCGCGTCGGTGACGTCCCAGGTCATGTGGTCGGCGGTGGAGGTGTCGGTGACGGCGGTGACCTCGCGCACCGCGTACCCCGAGCCGCCCGGCACGATCACAGCGGCGACCGCCGCGTCCGAGAAGAGCGCGTGGGAGACGATCTGCTGGGTGTCCACCCGGGCGCTGGACGGCTGGATGTGCAGGCTGGTCAGCTCCGCGCAGAGCAGTAGCGCCGGCCGCCCCCGGGCGGTGACGAAGTCACTCGCCGCGCCGAGCCCGGGCAACGCCGCGTAACAGCCCATGTGGCCGATGAACATCCGCTGGGTGTCCGCAGCCATGCCCAGGTCCCGGGCGAGCAGGATGTCCAGCCCGGGGGTGGCGTACCCGGTGCAGGAGCAGACGACGAACAGCCCGATGTCGCCGGCGCTCAGCCCGGCCGCGGTCAACGCCCGACCCACCGCCTCCTTGCCGAGCGGCAGCGCCTCCACCTGGTAGCGGCGCATCCGGCGCTCGGTCGGCCAGTCCGAGACGTCCTCCAGCAGCGGGTTGACCGCGGCCTGCCGACGGGTCACCCCCGAGTTGGCGAAGATTCGCTGGGCCAACGACCGGGTGGTGCCGGAGAAGTGCCGGGAGAAGAAGCCCTCCCACAACTCGTCCTGCGAAGCGGACGGCGGCTGCGCTGTCCCGAGCCCCGCGATCACTGGTACGGACACGATCCCCACCTCTCGTCAGAAGCTGTCCTCCCCCTGGCCGTCCCACCAGCCACCTCGACTGGTCGTCCTTCCGCGCGAGCCCGGTGCGGCGGGCTCACCAACGCGGTGCCGATCCGTCACGATCCGGGTCGCCGCCCAGCGCGGCGATGCCGAGCCAGTCGGCGCAGACATCCGACGTGGCCGGATGCAGTGAGCCGCAGCGGGCGTCGCGGTAGAGCCGCTCCAACGGGTGACCACGGCGGGTCGCCGAGGTGCCCGCCGCCTCCAGCACCGACGCCGCCACCTCGGCGGCAGTGGTCCCGGCGAGCAGCTTCGCCCGCCACACCCAGCGGTTGGTCTCCTCGTCACCGGGCGCCCCGTCCACCCGGCGGGCCGCCTCGGCCACCACCAGCTGAGCGGCTGCCGTCGCCGCGTCCGCCCGACCCAGCCGGGCCCGCACCGCCGGCAGACCGGCCAGGTTGCGGGCGTTGAGGTGCTCGGCCGCCGCGTCGATCGCCGCGCGGGCCACCCCCACGTAGACGGCCGCGTAGCTGGCCACCAGCCAGTGCGGCATCAGCTGGGCCACCACCAGCGCCAACCCCTCCACCCCACCGAGCAGCCGATCGGCGGGCACTGTGACGTCCAGGTGCAGGTCGTGGGACGAGGTGGCGCGCATGCCGAGCGAGTCCCAGGTCGGCTCCACTGTCAAACCGTCGCCGGCCGGCACCAGGAACTGTGAGACCACCGACTGGTCGGCCGCGCTGCGCGCCGCCACCAGATAGCCGTCCGCGTGCCCGGCGCCGGAGCAGAAGGTCTTGCTGCCCTTGAGATGCCAGCCGCCGTCGGTCGGCTCGTACGCGGTGGTCAGCTGGGACAGCCGCGCGCCCGCGCCACGCTCGCTCATCGCGACCGCGTACCAGGAGCCCTGGGCCGCCGCGCTGAGCAGCCGGTCGCGGGCGACCAGCGCCTCGTCCGGTACGCCCAGCGCCTCGGCCAGCTCCTCGGTGACAGCGCCCAGCGCGCCGGTCACCGAGGCGTGCATGTTGAACACCAGGGCCGTCGCACCGTTGCCCCGGGCAAGCTCAGTGGCCACCGCGGCGTACTCGGCGAAGGTGGCGCCCAGACCGCCGAGCGCCCTGGGCACCATCAGCCCGAACAGGCCGGCCTCGCGCAGGTCGGCGAAGTCGTCCACGGGGAAGGAACCATCCCGGTCGTGCTCGGCCGCCCGCGCGGCGAACCGCGGCGCCAACCGGCGTGCTGCCTCAAGCGCGTGCACCGTCATCTCGTTCCTCCTCGGCGTTCCATACCCCGCCACGGCCGGACTATCCTTTGCGGACCCCCCGGCCCTGGTACAGCACGGCGGTGGAGCGGGTCGGCACGATGCGCGGCGCACGACCGGCGGGCACCGCACCGGCCGTTCGGCTCGCGCGAGCGCGGCGCAGCAGCCAGGCGAACATGCCGCCGACCTGGGGGCGGATGCCCCGCAGACTCAGGTCGACACCGTGTCGGGCGCACTCGGCCACCAGCGCCCGGGCGTCCACGAACAACTGTGGATCGTGGATGCCACGGGGCACCGTCGGCAGCCGCTCGGCGATCCGGACCGCGACGAGCCGGGCCACCGCCGTGTCGTTGAGGGTGTCCAGCACCAGCACGCCACCGGGGCGCAGCAGCCGACACGCCTCGGCCACCGCGCGCGGCCAGGCCGGCACGTGCTCCAGCAGCTCACCCGCCGAGACCACGTCGGCGCAGCCGTCAGGCAGCGGGACCGCTGTGGCATCACCCTGGACCACCCGCACGCCGTGCTGGGCCGCCTGGACCAGCGCCGAGCGGGTCAGATCCACCCCGACGTGGCGATAGCCCTTGCCGGCCAGGTGTGGCGCGAGCAGGCCGGCGCCGCATCCCAGATCGACGAGCAGCGCGTCCGGACGGGTGGCCGGCGGCACCAGCGCGGCACGGGCCTCGGCCAGCCAGTGCAGCATCGCGAACGCGCCATCGGGCCGCCACCACTCACCGGCCAGATCGTCGTACTGACGCGGATCGTTTCGCGGCAGCACCCTCGGACCGGTGGACGCCCCGGCCGCAGCCACGTCTCGCATGGGACCGAGCGTGGCACGACTGCTCGGTAACGACCAGACTTCCCTTATGTCGTCGAGGGTGTTAGGGCTGGTCAGAGCGAGCCATCCGGAACCGGCCGCAGCGGTGACCACGGTGGCCGGTCTGCTGGCCTGGGGAGTCGGCCACCGGCCGGCCGGAATCGTCTCGGTGGTGCTCGCCGTGCTGGCCAGCCAACTCGCCGTCGGCTGGACCAACGATGCGCTGGACGCCGAGCGGGACGCCACTGTGGGGCGTACCGACAAACCGGTCGCCAGTGGCGCGGTCGGTCGACGCGTCACGGCCTGGGCCGCCGCGGCGGCCGCGGTGGCCTGCCCGCTGCTGGCGCTGACCACGAACCCGGTGGCGGCGTTCTGGCTGACACTCGCCCTGGTCTCCGCCCTGCTCTACGACTGGCCGCTCAAGGCGACCGCGTTCTCGGTGCTGCCCTACGCCGTGTCGTTCGGCGCGCTGCCCGCCTTCGTGGTGCTGGCGCTGCCCGATCAGCCGGCCCCGCCGGTCTGGCTGGTGACGGCGGCGGCCTGCCTGGGCGCCGGCGCCCACTTCGCCAACGTGCTGCCCGACCTGGCCGACGACGCCCGCACCGGCGTGCGCGGCCTGCCCCACCGGCTGGGCGCCGCCGGCAGCCGGGTAGCCGCGGCGGGTCTCCTCCTCGCGGCGACAGCGACCCTGGTCCTCGGACCACCCGGGCCGCCGTCGGCGATCGGCTGGGCGGCGGTCGGCACGGCCGCCGTGGTGCCGCCGCTGAGCTGGTACGCCGGGCGCTCGGCGATCCGGGCCGGCCGGCGGCCGGTGGCGGCCTTCCGGGCGGTGATGCTGGTGGCCCTGATCGACGTGGTTCTGCTGGTGGCGAGCGGTCGGGTGGTGTGAACGCCACCCGGGCAGGTGGCATTGCCGGGTCCGCGTGCGGGCCTCGATCAGTCCCAACTACCCTGGAGCGCGGTCTGCGCGGGTATGGCCACCGTGCCCGGCGTACGACCCGGGTGGGGATTGTGACGAGGAGGACCGACGTGACGCGCTCGATCAGGGGATCCCGGCGGGCGGCCCTGTTGCTGTCCGGGATTGCGGCGGCCAGCCTGCTGGCTTCCGGATGCGGCACCGGTCAGATCGCCGAGACCGCGTTGAAGGAGCCGTCGGTCCAGGGCGTCAGCCTCACGACCAGCAACGGTTCCTTCTCGGTGCGAGGCCTGCTCGTGGACTTTCCGGGCACCGAGGGTTACAAGGCCGGCCAGGACGCCGGGCTCGGCGCGGTGATCTACAACGACTCCAAGGAGACGGTGACTGTCACCGTCACCACGGAGAGCGCCCGCGAGGTGGTGATCAGCGGCGGCTCGGCGAGCCCGTCGCCGTCCGCCTCGGAGTCCGCCTCCATGAGCCCGTCGCCGTCCGGTTCGGGCAGCCCGTCGAACTCGACGTCCGGTTCGCCGACCCCGTCGGTGACGCCCTCCGAGACCGGGTCGTCCTCGGCCACCCCGTCCGCCCCGGAGTCGGCGCGGGCGTCCGGTTCGGCCAGCCCCTCCGCCCCGGGCCAGCCGGCCCGGATCGAGCTGGCGCCGTTGAGCTACATCCAGTTCAACTCCGAGGCCACCACCCAGCTCCGGCTCATCGGCCTGAACGAGGCGCTGCGCTCCGGGCAGAACGTCGTCGTGACCTTCGACTTCGGCAACGGCAACACGGTCACCGGCCAGGCACCGGTCGCGGTGCCGCTCACCCCGGCGGCCCCTCCGTCGCCGATCATCGAGCGCGAGGGCGGCTACGAGGGCAACGAGGGCGGCACTACCCACGAGTGACCCGACCCGCACATCGACAAACGCCCCGGCGTGGTGACCACCACGCCGGGGTGTTTTCGTCGTACGCGAGGGCTAGCGTCCTGATGTGACCACCTCCCGATCGACCCCTCCGCGTGGCGGCACGGCCGGTGCCGCCCGTGGTCGGTCCGCCGCCCGCGAGCCGCGTCCGGCCTACCAGTGCGACGCCTGCGGGCACCAGCCGCCCAAGTGGGTGGGGCGCTGCCCGGAGTGCGGCGAGTGGGGCGCGGTGGTCGAGAGCACTGTCACCGGCCCGACCGTCGCCGGTCGGGTGGTCAGCTCCCGGATGCCGTCCGAGCCGGCCCGTCCGATCGCCACCATCAGCGCCGCCCCGGCCCGCGCCGTGCCCACCGGGGTGAGCGAGCTCGACCGGGTGCTCGGCGGTGGCCTGGTCCCCGGTGCCGTGGTGTTGCTCGCCGGCGAGCCCGGCGTGGGCAAGTCGACCCTCCTGCTCGATGTGGCGCAGCAGTGGGCGATCGGTGCCGGCAGCCCCTCACTGGTGGTCAGCGGCGAGGAATCGGTCAGCCAGGTGCGCCTGCGCGCCGAGCGGATGGGCACCCTGCACGAGCAGCTCTACCTCGCTGCGGAGAGCGACCTGGGCTCGGTGCTCGGTCACCTCGACGCGGTCAAGCCGGGCCTGTTGGTGCTCGACTCGGTGCAGACCATCTCGACCACCGGCACCGAGGGGGTGCCCGGTGGGGTGACCCAGGTCCGCGCGGTCACGGCCGCGCTGGTCTCGGTCGCCAAGGAACGGGGCATCGCCACAGTGCTGGTCGGGCACGTCACGAAGGACGGCCAGGTGGCCGGGCCTCGGGTGCTGGAGCACCTGGTCGATGTGGTGCTGCACTTCGAAGGCGACAAGCACTCGTCGCTGCGCCTGGTGCGCGGCGTGAAGAACAGGTTCGGCGCGGCCGACGAGGTCGGCTGCTTCGAGATGCACGAGGGCGGCATCAGCAGCCTGGCCGACCCGTCCGGGCTGTTCCTGACCCGCTACGCGGAGCCGGTCCCGGGCACCTGCGTGACGGTGGCCATGGAGGGGCGACGGGCCCTGGTCACCGAGGTGCAGGCGCTGATCGGCGCGACAGTGGCGGGCTCTCCCCGACGCACCGTCTCCGGCCTCGACTCGGCGCGACTGGCGATGGTGCTCGCGGTGCTGCAACGGCGCACCGAGCGGCTGACCCTGCACGACCGGGAGGTCTTCGCCGCCACAGTGGGCGGGATCCGGGTGGTGGAGCCGGCCGCCGACCTGGCGGTGGCGCTGGCGGTCGCCTCCGGCGGGCTCAACCTGGCGATCGCGCCGCACCTGGTGGCGATCGGCGAGGTGGGGCTGACCGGCGAGGTGCGCCGGGTCGGGGCGGTGCCGCGCCGGCTGGCCGAGGCCGCCCGGCTGGGGTTCAAGGTGGCCCTGGTGCCGCCCGGCTGTGGCCCGGCCAGCACCGGCGCCGGTCCCGGTCAGATGCAGGTGACCGAGGTCACCGACGTCCGTTCGGCGCTGCACCATGCGGCCCGCGCGTCCGCCGAGTGACCCACCGTGCCGACGAGAGCGGCGAAACCGGACAGCACGTCGCAAGCGGGAAACGCTGGAAAGGGCGGCATCGTGACACATCACAGTAACCACGACAGCACCCACCGCACGGCAGTCCGTAGACTGTGCCCGTGCCGATCGACCGCGATACCACCAAGCCAGCCGGCGCGCCGCCCCAGGCCCGCACCGGCGCCGTGGGCTCGCCCGCCCGCCCGATCAGCGTGAGCGTGACTGCGGGGGCCGCCGGGAGCGCCGGAGATCCGCTACGGGCCAATCTCGCTCTGATGGCCCCGGGCACCGCCCTGCGCGACGGTCTGGAGCGCATCCTGCGGGGTCGCACGGGCGCGCTCATCGTGCTCGGCTACGACAAGGTGGTCGAGGGTCTCTGCACCGGCGGCTTCCCGCTGGACGTGGAGTTCTCCGCGACGCGCGTGCGCGAGCTGTGCAAGATGGACGGCGCTGTCGTGCTCTCCAGCGACGGCACCAGGATCGTCCGGGCGGCCGTGCACCTGATGCCCGACCCGTCCATCCCGACGGAAGAGTCCGGCACCCGGCACCGCACCGCCGAGCGGGTGGCCCGCCAGACCGGCTATCCGGTCATTTCGGTCAGCCAGTCGATGCGGATTATTAGCCTCTACGTCAACGGCCAACGGCACGTGCTCGACGACTCGGCGGCCATCCTCTCCCGCGCCAACCAGGCGCTCGCCACCCTGGAGCGCTACAAGCTCCGGCTGGACGAGGTCTCCGGCACGCTCTCCGCCCTGGAGATCGAGGATCTGGTCACCGTGCGGGACGCGGTGGCCGTGGTGCAGCGGCTGGAGATGGTTCGCCGGATCGCCGACGAGATCGCCGGTTACGTGGTGGAGCTGGGCACCGACGGTCGCCTGCTCGCCCTGCAACTCGACGAGCTGATGGCCGGCGTGGACGCCGACCGCACTCTGGTCATCCGGGACTACCTCCCCGTCGGCCGCAAGTCGCGCACCCTGGACGAGGCTCTCGTCGAGCTGGACCTGCTCGGTGCCACCGAGCTGATCGACCTGGTGGCGGTGGCGAAGGCGATCGGCTACCCGGCCGCGTCCGACGCGCTCGACGCCGCGGTCAGCCCGCGCGGCTTCCGGCTGCTGGCCAAGGTGCCCCGGCTACCGGTGGCGGTGGTCGATCGCCTGGTGCTGCACTTCGGCAGCCTCCAGCGTCTGCTCGGCGCGACAGTGGAAGACCTGCAAGCCGTCGAAGGGGTCGGCGACGCCCGGGCCCGCGGCGTCCGTGAGGGGCTGTCCCGGCTCGCCGAGGCATCCATCCTGGAACGCTACGTCTGACAGTGCTCAGCCGGTGACGGTGAGCTTCACCGGGTCGCTGAGCTTCGTGCCGACCCGAGCGAACACCTGGTACGACCCGACCGGCGGGAACGGCCCGGCGGCCAGCGCGCCGTCACAGCGGCTGGTGTCCCGCCCGTTCCACGGCACCTCGTAGGAGCGCTCGAAGTTCGGCGTGAAGGACTGCGGGTCCGAGCCCTGGACCTTGCCGCAGGTGTCCGACGACCAGACCTTCTCGGCACCGGACTTGATGAAGATCTCCTGAAGGTCGGCGCCGACGTTGCGACTGCACGTCCGGTTCGACGTGTTCTTGATCCTCAGTTGCAGCTCGACCACAGCACCCCGTTGCACCGAGGTCGGGCTCGCCGACGAGACGACGCTGATCTCCCCGTCGGTGCAGGTGCCGTCGTCCCCTGAACCGGCCGCCGTGCCCAGCGGTGGCGTGTTGCTGGTGATCGCCGGGCTCGGATTCGCCGGACCCGAATCAGCGGAGGCGGACGACGACGGACCGCCGGTCTGCGGTGTCAGCACCGGCCCAACGGGACCAGACGTCGCAGCGGACGTCGCCGACGGCGAACCTCCCGCCTTCGGCTCCTGACCGCCGGAACGACCCGAACCGGTACAGGAGTAGAGCAGGACAATCAGGAACAGAAACCCCGCTCCGAGTACGACGGCGCGACGCCGCCAGTACACGGCGGGTGGCAGGGGGCCGACCGTCAGACGCATGATGCCCTCCACCGTAGCCGCGCCGTACCCGGCAGTGCCGCGCGACGCGCCGGAGCCACTCCGAGGCGCCCGCACCACCCTCCACTGGGGACGGTCCGGCACCCGATCACAGGTAGACCTTGCGCTGATAGACCGCGTGCGCACCGGCCACCCGGTCCAGGAAGAGTAGCCCCGCACAGTGGTCGATCTCGTGTTGCAACGCCCGGGCCTCGAAGCCGTCGGTCACCAGCCGGACCGGCTCGCCGCTGCCCGGCAGGTCACCCTCCACCACCAGCCGGCTGGCCCGCTTCACGTCCCCGGTCAGGTCCGGCACCGACATGCAGCCCTCACGGCCCGGCTTCCACCGCGTCGCCTCGACCACGCGCGCGTTGCACAAGACGAAGACGCCGTGCACCGTCACCGCCTTCGGGTGCCCCGTCACGTCGACGGCGAAGACTCGAGCGCCCACCCCGACCTGCGGCGCGGCCAACCCGACGCAGCCCGGCGAGACCTTCATCGTGGCTATCAGGTCGGCCGCGAGTTGGACCGTCTCCTTTGCCGTGGGGTCGACCTCGTCCGCGGCCCGACTCAACACCGGATGCGGGGCGGACACCACAGCCCGCACCTCGCCCGGCACGTCCAGCGACTCCGGTGTCCAGTCCCCCAGGCCGACGTCCGGCCCGCGCTCCTCGCCGGTCACAACAGATCCGGGTCCGCCGGCCGGAGGGTGACCTCCACGCCCAGCTCGGCAGCCGTCCGGTGCAGCCGGTCGATCAGAGTGTCCGCCACACCGGCCGGCAACTCGACCTCCGCCAGGACCACGTACAGCGCACCGGTCAACCGGGTACTCAGGTCGGTGACATTCCCCCCGGCATCCACCAGCACCCGCGTCATCGCCGCGACGATCCCCATCCGGTCCGAACCGTGCACCGCCATCACGTACGGCTCACCCGCCGGAGGAACATCGCCGTCCGGGGTGACCGCGCGTACCGTCGCCAGCAGCTGACCGTCGGCGGCCAGCGACGCCAGTGCGGCCTCGACCTCGGCGGCGGCCGGACCGGTGCAGATGAGGGTCATCGCGAAATGCCCCCGCAGCCGCGTCATCGTGCTGTCGGTGAGGTTCGCGCCCAGTCGGGCCAGCACCTCCGCGACGTCGGCCACGATGCCCGGCCGGTCCCGACCGATGACGGTGATCGCGAGCTCATTCATCCGCGCATTCTCCCCCGTCCGCCGAACCACGACGTGGCACCCCGCCCGAGCCGCCCACCCAACGGGAACGCCGGGCGTGACATCATCGACGACGCCATGACTCAACCCGACTTCGCCACACTGGTCAGCCGGTGGTTCCAGCAGCACGCCCGTGACCTGCCGTGGCGCGAGCCCAGTGTCA
Source organism: Micromonospora sp. 050-3 (assembly GCF_046549335.1). Taxonomy (NCBI): domain Bacteria; kingdom Bacillati; phylum Actinomycetota; class Actinomycetes; order Micromonosporales; family Micromonosporaceae; genus Micromonospora; species Micromonospora sp. 050-3. Next base: position 102,217 of record NZ_JAJPVX010000004.1, on the reverse strand, counting down.
CCCCGTGGGCCATCCTGGTCAGCGAGGTCATGCTCCAGCAGACACCAGTGGTCCGGGTGGTGCCGGCCTGGCAGGCATGGCTGGCCCGCTGGCCCGAGCCGGCCTCGTTGGCGGCGGACACCCCAGCCGAGGCGATCCGGATGTGGGGGCGCCTCGGCTACCCCCGTCGGGCGGTCCGGCTGCGCGAATGCGCTGTCGCGATCGTCGACCGGCACGGCGGCCAGGTGCCGGACCGGCTGGAGCAACTGCTCGCACTGCCCGGCGTCGGCACCTACACCGCGCGGGCCGTGGCCGCCTTCGCGTACGGGCAGCGGCACCCGGTCGTCGACACCAACGTACGCCGGGTCGTGTCCCGGGCGGTGGCCGGCGAACCGGACGCCGGGCCCGTCACCCGACCAGCCGACCTCGTCGCCACCGAAGAGCTGCTCCCGACGGAACCGGCCGCAGCGGCGCTGGCCAGCGTCGCGTTCATGGAACTGGGCGCGGTGATCTGCACAGCCCGATCACCGCGCTGCACCGCCTGCCCCGTCGAGTCGGTCTGCGCCTGGCGGGCGTCCGGCCAGGAGGCGCCGGCCGGGCCGACCCGCAGACCCCAGCGGTACGCGGGCACCGACCGGCAGGTCCGCGGTCTGCTGCTCGGAGTACTCCGGGACAGCACCGGACCGGTCCCCCACCAACGGCTGGACCAGGTCTGGACCGACGACGTGCAACGCGCCCGCGCCCTCGCCGGCCTGGTGCAGGACGGGCTGGTCGAACCGGCTGGCGACGACTCCTTCCGCCTGGTCGGTGACGGCCCGTCCCTCCCCACCTCAGACCTCACCACCTGACCCGCCGACAGTGCGCATCCTGCGCACCGGCCCCACGTCGAACGCCCGAACGCGGTGCACGAAGGCCCGGCGATCGGCGCATTCCACCCCCAGATCGTGCTCGATCCCGGTTGTAGTGGTGTCGGGCGCGCCGGAGGTCACTACATCTGGGATGTAGCGCGATCTTGCGGGCGGGGGCACCGGGGGGTGGCCTGAGCTGAGGGGCACAAAAAGGCGGGGCCCCGGTGGCTTGCGCCACCGGGGCCCCGCCCCTTGCTGGTTGTGTTACTCGTCCACGCCTGCGGCGGCGGTGCCAGCGGCAGTGCCACCGAGGTCGGCCGGGACGGCGTCCGGAACTTCGACCGGCTTCTCCGCGCCCCGGAAGACGAGCTTGGAGTTGTCGATGTCGTCCGGGTCGCCCTCGCAGTCCACCACGACGATCTGACCCGGGGTCAGCTCGTTGAACAGGATCCGCTCGGAGAGGTTGTCCTCGATGTCGCGCTGGATCGTGCGACGAAGCGGACGGGCACCGAGCACCGGGTCGAAGCCCTTCGCGGCCAGGTACTTCTTGGCGTTGTCGGTCAGCTCCAGACCCATGTCCTTGTTCCGCAGCTGGCCCTCGATCCGCTGGATCATGATGTCCACGATCGAGAGGATCTCAGTCTGGCGCAGCTGGTGGAAGACGATGGTGTCGTCGATCCGGTTGAGGAACTCAGGCCGGAAGTGCTGCTTGAGCTCGTCGTTGACCTTCTGCTTCATCCGGTCGTAGTTGGACTCGGAGTCCTCCGACTGCTGGAAGCCCAGCGACACCGCCTTGGCGACGTCACGGGTGCCCAGGTTGGTGGTCAGGATGATGACCGTGTTCTTGAAGTCCACGATCCGACCCTGACCGTCGGTGAGCCGACCGTCTTCGAGGATCTGCAGGAGCGTGTTGAACACGTCCGGGTGGGCCTTCTCGATCTCGTCGAAGAGGACCACCGAGAACGGCCGACGCCGCACCTTCTCGGTCAGCTGCCCGCCCTCGTCGTAGCCGACGTAGCCGGGAGGGGCACCCACGAGCCGGGAGACCGTGTAACGGTCGTGGAACTCGGACATGTCCAGCTGGATGAGGGAATCCTCGCTGCCGAAGAGGAACTCGGCGAGCGCCTTGGACAGCTCTGTCTTACCGACACCGGACGGGCCGGCGAAGATGAACGAGCCCGACGGGCGCTTCGGGTCCTTCAGGCCGGCCCGGGTACGCCGGATCGCCTTCGAGACCGCCTTGACCGCGTCCTCCTGGCCGATGACGCGCTTGTGCAGCTCGTCCTCCATGCGCAGCAGGCGCGAGGTCTCCTCCTCGGTCAGCTTGTAGACCGGGATGCCGGTCCAGTTGCCGAGAACCTCGGCGATCTGCTCGTCGTCAACCTCGCTGACGACGTCCAGGTCACCGGCCTTCCACTCCTTCTCCCGCTGAGCCTTCTGGCCGAGGAGCTGCTTCTCCTTGTCGCGCAGCTGGGCGGCGCGCTCGAAGTCCTGCGCGTCGATCGCGGACTCCTTGTCGCGACGCACCTGGGCGATGCGCTCGTCGAAGTCACGCAGGTCTGGCGGCGCGGTCATCCGACGGATTCGCATCCGGGCACCGGCCTCGTCGATCAGGTCGATCGCCTTGTCCGGGAGGAAGCGGTCGGAGATGTACCGGTCGGCCAGAGTTGCGGCAGCCACGAGAGCTGCGTCGGTGATGCTCACCCGGTGGTGAGCCTCGTAGCGGTCCCGCAGGCCCTTGAGGATCTCGATGGTGTGGGCCAGCGACGGCTCACCCACCTGGATCGGCTGGAAGCGGCGCTCGAGAGCGGCGTCCTTCTCCAGGTGCTTGCGGTACTCGTCGAGCGTGGTGGCACCGATGGTCTGCAGCTCACCACGGGCCAGCATCGGCTTGAGGATGCTCGCGGCGTCGATCGCGCCCTCGGCGGCACCCGCACCCACCAGGGTGTGAATCTCGTCGATGAACAGGATGATGTCGCCGCGGGTGCGGATCTCCTTGAGCACCTTCTTGAGGCGCTCCTCGAAGTCACCGCGGTAGCGGGAACCGGCGACGAGCGCGCCCAGGTCGAGCGTGTAGAGCTGCTTGTCCTTGAGGGTCTCGGGCACCTCGCCCTTGATGATCTTCTGGGACAGGCCCTCCACCACGGCCGTCTTACCGACGCCGGGCTCACCGATCAGGACCGGGTTGTTCTTGGTACGGCGGGAGAGCACCTGCATGACCCGCTCGATTTCCTTCTCGCGCCCGATGACCGGGTCGAGCTTGCCCTCGCGGGCGGCCTGAGTCAGGTTGCGGCCGAACTGGTCCAGCACCAGGCTGGTCGACGGCGCGGCCTCACCCGGCGCGGCACCCGCCGCGGCGGGCTCCTTGCCCTGGTAGCCGGAGAGCAGCTGGATCACCTGCTGGCGGACCCGGTTGAGGTCGGCGCCGAGCTTGACCAGCACCTGGGCGGCGACGCCCTCGCCCTCACGGATCAGCCCGAGCAGGATGTGCTCAGTGCCGATGTAGTTGTGGCCGAGCTGCAGCGCCTCGCGCAGCGACAGCTCCAGCACCTTCTTGGCCCGCGGCGTGAACGGGATGTGCCCGCTCGGCGCCTGCTGACCCTGGCCGATGATCTCCTCGACCTGCTGGCGGACGCCCTCCAGGGAGATGCCGAGGCTCTCCAGGGCCTTTGCCGCGACGCCTTCACCTTCGTGGATCAGGCCCAGCAGGATGTGTTCCGTACCGATGTAGTTGTGGTTGAGCATCCGGGCCTCTTCTTGGGCCAGGACGACAACCCGTCGCGCTCGGTCGGTGAACCGCTCGAACATGCCCTCGTGCTCCTCACGTGCCGTGCGCCTTGATGGTCAAGATCTTGGCGGGGCCGGTGCACGAACGTCCAGGACGGGCGTCCGTGCCTCCTTACTCTATCGTCGCTGACCGACTCAGCTGAGGTCGTGTGTCTCTGCTCTGGGTCGGTTGCACGTCGTTTTGAACAACCGTCCGCGCTCAGGAGGTGTTCCGGTAGCCCTGTCGCTACGCGCAGAGCGAAATCCGACTGGCTCGACGGAAGCCCGATCCGGGGTTCGGAAGCCCTCCGGGAGGCCCGGGAGGGCCGACCGGCGGTCGCGGCGAGCGCCGCGCCGGGCCCCTGGGGGAGGTTGTCCACAGGCTGTGGATAGCTGTTCCACTGGTTGTGGACAACGCCGGTCGGCACGGAATGCTTCCCAACCCCGAACGGACACCACGACGGCACCCGGATACGGCGACGCCGGCCCGGAGAACCCCTCCGGCCCGGCGTCGGTGTCGCCTGCGGTGGCTGCTGGCCACCAAGTCGCTGACGGATCAGCGCTTCGCGTGGAACTCGTCCACGATCTCCTGCGGGATACGACCCCGGTCCGAGATGTCCTTGCCGGCCTTCTTGGCCCACTCCCGGATCGCCTTGTTCTGTTCCCGATCGGCGGTCGCGCCACCCCGACCGCGGGCAGCCCGCCCACCGATCACGACACCGCCCCGGCCGACCTTGGTGCCGGCACCCACGTACGACGCAAATGCATCGCGCAATTTCGCGGCGTTGGCGCTCGACAGGTCGATCTCGTACTGAACGCCGTCGAGGGCGAACTTGACGGTCTCGTCCGCGTCCCCGCCGTCCAGGTCATCGACCAGCTTGTGAATGATCTGCTTGGCCACGTCCCACATTCCTTTCGAGCAGGGTGCTCCTGCTAACGAGAGCACAATAACCCGCGCGCCGCTCGTCGCGTCAATAGGATCCGGTTACGACTCGGCGTGAACCCGGACGGAACTACTCCTGGCGGACCAACGGGAAGAGGATCGTTTCCCGAATTCCGAGGCCGGTCAGGGCCATCAAGAGCCGGTCGATTCCCATTCCCATACCGCCGGCCGGCGGCATTCCATACTCCATCGCCCGAAGAAAGTCCTCGTCGAGCCGCATCGCCTCGTCGTCGCCACGGGCGGCCAACTGGGCCTGGGCGACCAGTCGCTCGCGCTGCACGATCGGATCGACCAGTTCGGAGTACCCGGTGCCCAGCTCGAAGCCGAGCACGTACAGGTCCCACTTCTCGGCCAGCCCCGGCTCGCTGCGGTGCCCCCGGGTCAGCGGGCTGGTCTCCTCCGGGTAGTCCCGCACGAAGGTGGGCGCCTCCAGGCCGGGAACGACCAGTTCCTCGAACAGTTCCTCGGCCAGCTTGCCCGGGCCCCACTTCGGGTCCACGGCCAATCCCACCTTGTCCGCGTACTCCACCAGACGGGACCGTTCGGTACGGACCGTGACCTCCTCGCCCAGCGCTTCGGAAAGCACACCGAACAACGTCACGGACCGCCACTCGCCGCCCAGGTCGAACTCCCGCCCGTCGGCATGGGTCACCACCGTCGAGCCGCTGACCGCGATCGCCGCCTGTTGCACGAGATTGCGGGTCAGCTCGCCGATCGTGTCGTAGTCGCCGTACGCCTGGTACGTCTCCAGCATCGCGAACTCCGGCGAGTGCGAAGAGTCGACACCCTCATTACGGAAGTTGCGGTTGATCTCGAAGACGCGGTCGACACCGCCGACCACGGCGCGCTTGAGAAACAGTTCCGGAGCGATTCGCAGATACAGATCGGTGTTCAACGCATTGCTGTGGGTCACGAACGGTCGGGCTGCCGCGCCGCCATGCAGCAGTTGCAACATCGGCGTTTCCACCTCGATGAAGCCCTGCCCGTGCAGTGAATCGCGGAGACTGCGGACCGCGGCGGCCCGGGTGCGCACCATCTCCCGTGCCTGCGGCCGGACAATCAGGTCGACGTAACGCTGCCGGACGCGCGCCTCCTCGGAGAGGGGCTTGTGGGCCACCGGCAACGGTCGCAGCGCCTTGGCGGTCATCTCCCATTGCTGGGCCAGGACCGACAGCTCACCCCGGCGGCTGGTGATCACCTCGCCGGTGACGCCCACGTGGTCGCCGAGGTCGACGAGGCGCTTCCACGCCTCCAGCCGCTCCGGCCCGACCCGGTCCAGGGAGAGCATCGCCTGCAACTCGGTGCCATCGCCGTCCCGCAGGGTCGCGAAGCAGAGCTTGCCCGTGTTGCGTACGAAGATCACCCGGCCGGTGACAGCGACCTGGTCGCCGGTCGCGGTGTCGGTGGGCAGGTCGGCGTAGCCCGCCCGGACCTGCGCCAGGGTGGTGGTGCGGGGGAAGCCGACCGGGTAGGGCTCGACGCCCTCGGCGAGCATCCGGTCCCGCTTCTCCCGGCGGACCTTCATCTGCTCGGGAAGGTCATCGGCGGGGTCCACTGGCACGGGGTTCTGCTCGGTCACGGCACGCTTCCTCGTCACGGAGATACAGGGGGTCAGGCCCGAGCGTACTCAAGCGGTCCGGAGGCCGTTACGGGATAACCTGCCCGTCATGGTCGATCACACTCACGCCCTGTCGTTCGGTGCCGCCGCGAGTGATTACGACCGGTTTCGGCCGCGTTATCCCGAGGCTGCGATCCGCTGGGCACTCGACGGGCTGAGCGAAGCCCGGGTGGTCGATCTCGCGGCGGGCACCGGCATCCTGACCCGCGGTGTGCTGGCCCTGGGCCACGAGGTCGTACCGGTCGAGCCCGATCCGGGGATGGGGGCGCAGCTCGCCGCCAGCACCCCGGGCACGACGGCCCTGGCGGGCAGCGCCGAGGCCATGCCGCTGCCCGACTCGGCGGCGGACGCGGTACTGGTCGGGACGGCGTACCACTGGTTCGACCGGGAGCCCGCGCACGCCGAGATCGCCCGGGTGCTCCGTCCCGGCGGCACCTTCGCCCCCATCTGGAACATCCGGGACGGCAGCGTCGACTGGGTGACCGAGCTGGGTCGCATCGCCCACTTCGGGGACAAGTCGACCAGCGAGATCTTCGGCGAGCACCCCGACTTCGGCCCCGCGTTCGACGCCGTCGAGAAGCGCGAGTTCACGCACCGCACCACGCTCACACCGGACGAGTTGCTCGGCATGGTCCGCACCCGCTCGTACTGGCTCACCGCCTCCACCAACGATCGGCAGCGAGTCGAGCGGGAACTCACCGAACTCCTGAACACCCACCCCGCCCTGGTCGGCCGGGACACCATCGAGCTGCCGTACCGGACGCTGGTGCTGCGCGCCCGGCGGCGCTGACGCCGGCACGAAGGCCGGCGCCCGACGGCGGCCGGGGTCACAGGTTGCGGTCGTAGACCATCCGCAGACCGATCAGCGTGATCATCGGCTCGTGGTGGGTGATGCTGCGACACTCGTTGATCACCAGGGAGGCGAGGCCGCCGGTGGCGATCACCGCCCGCACCTCGCCCAGCTCCTCGGTCATCCGCTCGACGATCCGGTCCACCTGCCCGGCGAAGCCGAAGTACAGGCCTGCCTGGAGGCACTCAACGGTGTTCTTGCCGATCACCGAGCGGGGCTTTGTGGCCTCGACCTTGCGCAGCTGCGCGGCCCGGGCGGCCAGCGCGTCGAAGGAGATCTCGATGCCCGGGGCGAACGCGCCGCCGAGGAACTCACCGCGCTCGCTGATCACGTCGAAGTTGGTGGTGGTGCCGAAGTCCACAACGATCGACGGCCCGCCGTAGAGGGTGTACGCGGCCAGCGTGTTCACCACCCGGTCGGCGCCGACCTCCTTCGGGTTGTCGATCGCCAACTGCACCCCGGTCCGCACTCCCGGCTCGACCACGACGCTCGGCACTTCGGCGTAGTAACGACTCAGCATGGTGCGCAGCGACCGCAGCGCGGCCGGCACCGTGGAACAGGCGGCCACACCGGTGATCTCGACGTTGTCCCCGGCGAGCAGACCCCGGAACATCAGGCCCAGCTCGTCCGCCGTCGAGCGGGCATCGGTCTTGATCCGCCAGGAGTGCACCAGCTTGTCGCCGTCGAAGGTCGCCAGCACGGTGTTGGTGTTTCCGATGTCGATGCAGAGCAGCACGCACGCAGCCTAGACAACTAGTTGGCGCGCAGGTCCAGCGCGATGTCCAGGATCGGCGACGAGTGGGTCAGCGCGCCCACCGAGAGGAAGTCCACGCCGGTGGCCGCGTACCGGCCGGCCACCTCCAGGGTCAGCCCGCCGGTCGCCTCCAGCTCCGCCCGGTCGCCCACAGCGGCCACCGCCTCGGCCAGCACCTCCGGCGTCATGTTGTCGCAGAGCAGGAAGTCCGCCCCGGCCTCCACGGCCTCCACCGCCTCGTCGACAGTGGTTACCTCGACCTGCACCGGCACCTCCGGGAACGCCTCCCGGACCCGCCGGTAGGCAGCGGTGATGCCACCGGCTGCCAGCTTGTGGTTGTCCTTGATCATGGCCACGTCGTAGAGGCCCATCCGCTTGTTGGTGCCGCCGCCGGCCCGCACCGCGTACTTCTCCAGCGCCCGCAGGCCCGGCGTCGTCTTGCGGGTGTCCAGCACCATCGCCTTCGTGCCGGCCAGCGCGTCCGCCCAGGCGCGGGTGTGTGTGGCCACCCCGGACATCCGGCAGAGCAGGTTGAGCGCCGTCCGCTCGGCCGTCAGCAGCAGCCGGGTCGGGCCGGTCACCGTCGCCAGCACGTCGCCGCGGGCCACCCGCTCGCCGTCGCGGGCCAGCACCGACACCTCGACGGTACGACCGAAGCCCGTCACCTCGCCCACCAGCTCGAACACGGCGGCGGCCACCGCCATCCCGGCCAACACCCCGTCCGCGCGGGCCACCAGGTCGGCGGTGTCGGTCTGCTCCGCCGGAATGGTGGCCACGCTTGTGACGTCCAGGAAATCCGGGCCCAGATCCTCGACCAGCGCGCCCTCGATCACCTGCCGTACGTGCGCCGGATCCAACCCGGCCGCCCGCAACGCCGTCTCCGTCGACTCGATCACGAGTTCCCCTCCCACTGTTGCGTCACCCGGCCCTGCGCCCCGACCGCCCCGACCAGATGGCCCAGCCACCGTTCGTCGGCCGTCGGGAAGTCCTCCCGCCAGTGGCAGCCCCGGGTCTCACCACGGGCGTACGCGGCGGCCACCAGCGTCGATGCCACAGTGAGCAGGTTCGTCGCCTCCCAGTCGGCGGTCCGGGGCCGGCCCCGGGCAACGCCCAGCTCGGTCAACGTCCCGGCCGTCCCGGACAACGTCGCCGCGGATCGGAGCACCCCGGCCCCCCGGGTCATCGCCCGTTGCAGGGTCGGCGTCACCTCCGCGGGCAGCACCCAGCCCGTCCCGCCACGCCAGGCGCCGGTCTCCGCCGGCTGGGCCTGTTCGGGCAGGCCGGCCGCGATGTCCTCGGCGATCCGCCGGGAGAAGACCAGACCCTCCAGCAGCGAGTTGCTGGCCAGCCGGTTCGCGCCGTGCACGCCAGTGCAGGCGACCTCGCCGCAGGCGTACAGGCCGGGGATGGAGGTACGGCCGCGCAGATCGGTGCGGACCCCGCCGGAGGCGTAGTGGGCGGCCGGCGCCACCGGGATCAGGTCGGTCGCCGGGTCCACGCCGATCGCCAGGCAGGACGCCACGATGGTGGGGAACCGACCGGCCAGGAAGTCGCCGCCCAGGTGCCGTGCGTCGAGGAAGACGTGGTCCGCGCCGGTCGCCAGCAGCACCCGGTGGATGCCCTTGGCCACCACATCCCGGGGTGCCAGCTCGGCCAACTCGTGCTGGCCCACCATGAACCTCTTGCCGTCCGCGTCCACCAGGTACGCGCCCTCGCCGCGCAGCGCCTCCGAGACCAGCGGCTGCTGTGCGTGCCCCGCCCCGGGCACCCCCGCGCCGGGCGGGGTGATCAGGGCGGTCGGGTGGAACTGCACGAACTCCACGTCGGTCACGGCCGCGCCGGCCCGCAGCGCCAGCGCCACCCCGTCCCCGGTGGAGACCGCCGGGTTTGTGGTGGCCGAGAAGATCTGCCCCATGCCGCCGGTGGCGAGCACCACTGCACGGGCCAGCAGCGCGCCGACGCCGTCCTCGCTGCCCTCACCCAACACGTGCAGGGTGATCCCGCAGGCCGGGCCGAGGCCATCCGGGCCGTCGCCGGGCGCGCGCAGCAGATCCAGCACGAGAGCGTGCTCGACCAGCCGGATCCACGGGTCGCGCTGTACCGCGGCGTGCAGGGCCCGCTGCACCTCCGCGCCGGTGGCGTCCCCGCCGGCGTGCACGATCCGGTCCGCCCGGTGCCCGCCCTCGCGGGTCAGCATCAGCGAGCCGTCCGGGTGACGATCGAACTCGGCGCCGATCCGCATCAGCTCACGGAGCCGGGTCGGGCCCTCCTCGACCAGCACCCGAACCGCCGCCGGGTCGCACAGCCCCACCCCGGCGACCTCGGTGTCCCGGGCATGCGCCGCCGGGGTGTCGGCCGGGTCGAGCACGGCCGCGATGCCGCCCTGCGCCCACCGGGTCGAGCCGTCGTCAATGTTGACCTTGGTTACCACCGTGACGTGCAGACCGGCCTCACGCAGGTGCAGCGCCGCGGTCAACCCCGCCACGCCGGAACCCACCACGATCACGTCGGTGGTCTCCACCCAGCCGGGCGCGGGCGCGGCCAGCAGCGCGGGCAGGGCAGGCAGGTCGACGGTCGGAAGGTCCATCCCCCCAGTCAACCCGAACCATCCTCGCCCGGGGCGGCGGGGGCGGGACGAGTGTTTTGGGCGACCCCGTCCGGCGCGCGCCGACAGTCAGGCCGTGGTCACTTCGTCCGGACCGGTAGACCAGCCTGGCCCGCGCCCTTCAGCGTGGCGGTCACCGTACGGTCGCTGAGCCAGAGATAGCAGCGGACGCCCCGATCACCGACCGTCCAGCGCCCAGCCCCCGGCGGACGGACCACCACACCGCTGCGGAAGCGCAGCTTGGCGTCGTCCGGCACGCCCGCGTACCGCGCCAGGACGCTGCGACACCCCGTGTAGAGCGGCAGCCAGTCGGCGTCCCGGGTCGGGTACGCCAGATCCGGTGCGCGCCACACCCCGACGAACTCGGCGTCGTGCTGCTTGCCGCACTCCACCGGGGTCAGCGTCTGCACACCACGGCCGGCGCCACCGCGGGTCTGCTGGCAACCGAGGCGCAGCGCGGTGGGACCCTTCAACGCGTCCCGCAGACTGCCCGACCGGACCACAACTGTGGCCGCCGCCTCGACAGTGGTCAGCTCGGTGAGGTCGCAGCGGAACCACCGGGAACCCGCCGCCCAGCCCAGCCCGTTGGGCAGCGCCACGGACAGCCGCAGTCGGCCGGACCGCCAGTCGTCCCCCACGTAGCCGGTCGCCCGGGTGTCGCACTCGGCGAACGCACCCCGCAGCTCGGCCGAACCACCCGCCGGAGCCGTCGTCCGCCCGGCCGGGAACGCCCCGACGTGCACGGTCTCCAGGCGGTGCGGCCCGGCGCAGTCCACCGGCTCATAGCTGGCCAGGCTGACCAGGTCGGTGAAGTCGGCGGCGTGACACACACCGGCGGCCGGGGTGAACGCCGACGGTGCCGGCATCGCCGCCCAGTCGTCGGTCAGATCACCGTCCAGGCCACCAGACCCGGCGCAGCCCACCAGCAGCACTGCCGACACGGCAGCGGCGAACAGGGTCGTCATGGCACGGCTCATCGCGGCCTCCCCCAGCCACCGACCGGCTTCCGCCAGCGTGCCCAGGGTAACCGGAAATGACCTTCCGGTAACAGACCGGAATCGCGGTACGCGGGATCAGACTCCGGACACGGCCAGCGGGCTGGGTACCGGGTTCCCGGCCGTTCCCGGTGCCGCCGCAGCCGGGTCGGCACCCAACTCGATCACCCGGTTGTCGGCGTCGACGTGCACGACACGTGGCCGGTAGGTCCGGGCCTCGGCGTCGTCCATCTGCCCGTACGAGATCAGGATGACCAGGTCGCCGGGGTGCACCAGGTGCGCGGCGGCGCCGTTGATGCCGATCACGCCGCTGCCCCGCTCGCCGGGGATCACGTACGTCTCCAGCCGGGCGCCATTGGTGATGTCCACGATCGCCACCTGCTCGCCGGGGAGCAGGTCGGCGGCGTCGAGCAGATCCTCGTCCACCGTCACCGAACCGACGTAGTGCAGGTCGGCCTGGGTCACAGTGGCTCGGTGGATCTTCGACTTGAGCATGGTCCGCAACATCGGAGTGGCCTTTCGCGGTATCGGTGGGGGGTGGTGCGGCCGGGTCAGGGGCGCGGGGCGAGGTGGATCGCGGCGTTGTCGATCAACCGGGTGGCGCCCACCCAGGCGGCGATCACCAGCCGGGCCGGCCCGGCCACCGGCCCCGGTTCCAACTCGGGATCGGTGAGCACCAGGTAGTCGAGGCGGGCACCGGGCGTACCGGCGCCGAACGCGGCGTGCGCGGCGGTCAGTACCGCCCCCGCGTCCAGGCCGTCGTCGGCGGCTTGCGCGCCGGCCCGCAGCGCTGCGGACAGACTCAGCCCGGCGGCCCGCTCCGGCTCGCTCAGGTAACGGTTGCGGCTGGATAGCGCCAACCCATCCGACTCCCGGACGGTCGGCACGCCGACCACCTCGACCGGCACGTCCAGGTCACGGGCCATCCGCCGGACCAGGGTGAGCTGCTGGTAGTCCTTCTCGCCGAAGAACGCCAGATCCGGCTGGGTGAGCTGGAGCAGCTTCAGCACCACCGTGAGCACGCCGTGGAAGAAGCCGGGGCGACTCGCCCCCTCCAGCTCGGCGCCCAGCGGGCCCGGATCGAGGCGTACACGGGGTTGCCCGTCCGGATACATGTCCGCCACCGACGGGGCGAAGACCAGGTCGGCACCCGCCCGCCGGCACACCTCCAGGTCGGCGTCGAGGGTGCGCGGGTAGCGGTCGAAGTCCTCGTTCGGCCCGAACTGCAACGGGTTCACGAAGACCGTAACCAGCACGTGGTCGGCCTGTTCCCGGGCCGCGCGCAGCAACGTCTCGTGCCCGGAGTGCAGCGCGCCCATGGTCATCACCACCCCGACCGTGCCCTTCAGCCCGGCCCTGGCCTCGGCCAACTCGGCACGCGTGTGCACCACCTGGGTCACAGCGGCACCTCGGTTCGCGACTGCGGGGCTCGCAAGATCGGCTCACTCCTCACGCTCACGCAGCCACCTCCCGACCGCTGTCGGCCAGCACGCCGAGCAGCGACTGTGCGTCCACCGGCCGCAGCCGGCCGGCGGCGATCGCCCGGTCGGCGGTACGACGGGCCAGCGCCAGGTACGCGGGGACGGACTCCGGCGCGGTGGCCGCCAGCCGGGCCAGGTGCCGCTGCACGGTGCCCGCGTCGCCACGGGAAACCGGGCCGGTCAACGCGTCGTCGCCGAGCCGCAACGCGTTCTCCAGGGCGGCCCGCAGCAGCGGGGCGAGTACCTTCTCCGGCTGGGACACCCCGGCGTCCCGCAACCGGTCGGTCGCCTCGTTGACCAGGGTCACCAGGTGGTTGGCGCCGTGGGCCAGCGCGGCGTGGTAGAGCGGGCGGTCCGACTCGGCCACCCACTCGGGCACGCCACCGAGGTCGGCGACCAGCCGGGCAGCCAGCGGGCGCAGCTCCGCCGGGGCGGTCACCCCGTACGAGATGCCGTCCAGCCGGGCCAGGTCGTCCGGCGTACCGGTGAAGGTCATCGCGGGGTGCAGGGCGAGCGGCCGGGCGCCGGCCGCGACGGCCGGCCCCAGCACGGCCAGGCCGTGCGCTCCCGAGGTGTGCGCGACGATCTGACCCGGGTGCAGCGCGCCCCGCTGCGCGAGGTCAGCCACCACACCGGCGAGCCTGTCGTCCGGTACCGCGATCAGCAGCAGGTCGGCGGCGGCGTGGGCCACGGCGGCGACCGGGCGACGGGGCACCTCGGGCAACAGCAGGGCGAGGCGGGCGCGGCTGGCTCCGGAGCTGCCGGAGACGGCAACCACCCGGTGCCCGGCGGCGGCGAGCGCGGCGCCCAGCACGGCGCCGACCCGACCGGCGCCAACGACACCGGCGGTGAGCAGACGGGAGGTGGCGCGGGCGCCGGGAACGGCGCTATCCCACGAGGGGGCGGGCCCGGATGGGCCGGCCGGACGCGGGCGCAACGGTGCGCTCATGACGACGATCCAGTCCTCGAGAAGGGGTACCGGTCGATCGCAAGTATGCGCCCGGCCTACCGAACCCGGACAAGCATGTGTGAAAACCTTCACCACCGAAGGAGAGGCCCCTGTCAACGTCTTCCTGGGGACGACGACGTGATGGTGCTCAGCTCGGTGGCCACCTCGGCGATCAGGTCGGCGAGCGAGGAATCGCCGTCGGGCGCGACCCAGCGGGCGTACGCCACACGGAAGACCGTGCCACCCGACTCGGTGGCCAGCGTGGCCGTGGTCTCGTCGAGGCCCTTGGCACGGAGGGCGGCGCTGACGGCGGCCAGCAGTGCGCCCGTCTTGCGCAGCTCACGCTCCTGCAGCTCCGGGCTGCTCTCAATGATCGACTGGCGCATCCGGACCAGCTCGCGGCGGTCGGCGAAGATGTCCACCGCCATCTGACGGAAGGCGGCGATGACCACCTCAAACGGGGCGGCGTCCGTCTCGGCCACCACCTTGACCAGGGCCTCCTCCACGCGTTCGCTGCCGCTGAAGAGAGCCTCGCGCTTATCGCCGAAGAGCCGGTAGAAGGTGCGTTTGTCGAGGCCGGCACGGGCGGCGATGTCGGCGACCGTGGTCTGCTCGAAGCCGCGCTCGCGGAACAACTCGAAAGCAGCCGCCTCCAGGCGGCCGCGCGCGTCTGGTTGCCAGCGAGCCATGGGGCGATGGTATCCGATGTCACGCTGCGACATTATTTTCCCTGAGCCATGTCACATGGCGACATCGCGAGGTACGGTCATGTCGCAAGGTGACATGGCCCTACCCACGAAGGAATTACCATGCGCGTATTCGTCACAGGTGCCTCCGGCCACCTCGGCTCCGCAGTCGTGCCGGCACTGCTCTCCGCCGGACATGACGTCGTCGGCCTGGCCCGCTCCGAAACATCGGCCGCCGCGATCGAGAAGCTCGGCGCTGAGGTACGCCGCGGCGACCTGTCCGACCTCGACGTGCTCCGTAACGAGGCGGCCACCTCCGACGGAGTCATCCACCTGGCGTTCCGCCACGACCTGATGATCAACGGCGACATGGCCGGCGCAGCCGAAACCGACCTGGCCGCCCTCGGGGCACTCGCTGACGGCCTGGACGGCTCCGGCAAACCCCTGGTCGGCACGAGCGGGACGGCCATGCTCGCGCTGGGCGGCATCGTCGGGCGCCCCGGCATCGAAAGCGACACCTTCCCGAGCGGCTACCGGATCGACGCCGAAAACCTCGTGGCCGGCTTTGCCTCTCGCGGTGTGCGCTCCTCCATCGTCCGGCTCGCGCCCACAGTGCACAGCTCGCTCGACCACTACGGCTTCATCACCGCCATCATCGCTGCCGCCCGGCAGAACGGGTACGCCGCATACGTCGGCGACGGCGCCAACCGGTGGCCGGCCGTGCACACGCTCGACGCGGCCGAGCTCTACCGTCTGGCCCTGGAAAAGGCCCCGGCCGGTGCACGCCTGCACGCAGCCGCCGACGAAGGAGTCTCCTTCCGGCAGATCGCCACCGCCATCGGCCGCAACCTGGACATCCCGGTCCGAAGCATCAGCCCCGACGAGGCAGACAACTTCTTCGGCTTCCTCGGGTCGTTCGCGCAGATGGACAACCCGACGTCATCCGCGATCACGCGCGAACTGCTGGGCTGGGTCCCTGCCCGCCCCGGCCTGATCGCCGACCTGGACGAGGGGCACTACTTCCGGGCGTGAACCACGAACGGCGGCCCTGACCGTAGGGTCGGCACGGTGACCCACGCTCAACTCGGAGCGGACTGATGTCGGTCCTGTGGCGGGACGCCATGAGCCGGGCCCTTTACGGGCCGGGCGGCTTCTTCGTCGCCGGCACCGGGCCGGCCGACCACTTCCGCACCAGCACGCACGCCACCCCGGCCTTCGCCACCGCCCTGCTGCGCCTGATCACAGAGGTGGACGCTGCCCTCGGCCACCCTGACCGGCTCGATGTGGTCGACGTCGGGGCTGGGCGTGGGGAACTAATCCACGCACTGCTGGCGTCCGTCGGGGTTGCGGTGGGGGTTTCCGGGGCCGCCGCCCGTTCCCTGCGCGATGAGCCGTCGTCCGGCACGGTCCGACCGTCGCTTGCGGACCGCGTGCGCTTCACAGCTGTCGAGTACGCGGACCGCCCCGAGAACCTGTCCGAAGAGATCAACTGGACAGCCGAGATCCCCACCAAGATCACCGGAGTGCTACTGGCCACCGAGTGGCTGGACAACGTCCCGCTGGACGTCGCGGTGCACACCGAGGACGGCTGGCGATACCTGTTGGTCGACCCCGAGAGCGGTGCCGAATCCGTCGGTGAGCCGGTCAGCCCCGCTGATCTTGATTGGCTCACCACGTGGTGGCCCAGCCTCGAAACCGCGCCCAGCACGGACCGTGCTCCCAATCCGGGGGTTACCTGGGCCGACGCGACAAGCGATAGCGAGTCGGGTTTCGGGGCAGCCCGGCCGGCGCAGGGATCAAGCCTGACCGCCCGGAGCCGGCCGGGCTGCCCCGAAACCCCCCACAGCAACCAACAACGGGCCGAGATCGGCCGGACCAGGGACGAAGCCTGGGCGCAGGCGGTAAGGAACATCAGTCGAGGGCTGGCGGTAGCTGTCGACTACGGGCACCTGAGGGAGGCACGACCGGTCGACGGGACGTTGACCGGGTACCGGGGTGGGCGGCAGGTGCCTCCGGTGCCCGACGGGTCGAGTGATGTGACCGCGCACGTGGCCATGGACTCGGTCGCCTCCGCTGGTGCGGCGGTCGCCCGGTGCGCGTACTCCCTGGTCTTGCAGCGGGAGGCGCTGCGGACGCTCGGGGCCGACGGCGGGCGACCGCCGCTCAGCCTGGCCGGCACCGACCCGGTCGGCTACGTGCGGGCGCTGGCCGCCGCGTCGGCGGTGGCCGAGCTGACCGACCCGGCCGGGCTCGGCGGGCACTGGTGGTTGCGCCAGCCGGTCGGCATCCCGCTCGGGCCGGCCGTGGCACGATGACGGGCATGACCACCGACGCCGGGGACCTCCGTGAACTGACCGTCGGCACCGGGGCCGGGCTGATCGCCGGCACCGGTGATCAGCAGCTCGGCACCGACATGGTGTTGAACATCGGCCCGCAGCACCCCTCCACCCATGGTGTGCTGCGGTTGAAGCTGGTGCTCGACGGCGAGCGCGTGGTCGCCTGTGAACCGATCGTCGGTTACATGCACCGGGGCGCGGAGAAGCTCTTCGAGGTGCGTGACTACCGGCAGATCATCGTGCTGGCCAACCGGCACGACTGGCTCTCGGCATTCTCCAACGAGCTGGGTGTGGTGCTCGCTGTGGAACGCCTGATGGGAATGGAGGTGCCGGAGCGGGCCACCTGGCTGCGGATGGCCCTCGCGGAGCTGAACCGGGTGCTCAACCACCTGATGTTCCTCGGGTCGTACCCGTTGGAGATCGGGGCGATCACGCCGATCTTCTACGCCTTCCGGGAACGCGAGACCATCCAGGCGGTGATGGAGGAGGTCTCCGGCGGCCGGATCCACTACATGTTCAACCGGGTGGGTGGCCTCAAGGAAGAGGTGCCGTACGGGTGGACCGGGCGGGCCCGCGCGGCCATCGGCGAGGTACGCCGCCGCCTGCCCGACCTGGACCACCTGATCCGGCGTAACGACATCTTCCTGGCCCGCACGGTCGGCGTGGGCGTGCTGTCCGCCGCGGACGCCGCCGCCTTCGGCGCGTCCGGGCCGGTGGCCCGGGCCTCCGGGCTCGACCTGGACCTGCGCCGCGACGACCCCTACCTGGCGTACGACGAGCTGGACGTGCCAGTGGTCACCAAGACCGCCGGGGACTGCCACGCCCGTTTCGAGGTGCTGCTCGACCAGGTGTACGCGTCCCTGGACCTCGCCGAGCAGTGCCTCGACCGGGTGGACCGGCTGACCGGGCCGATCAACACCCGGCTGCCGAAGGTGCTCAAGGCGCCGGAGGGGCACACGTACGCCTGGACGGAGAACCCGCTCGGCATCAACGGCTACTACCTGGTGTCCCGGGGCGAGAAGACGCCGTGGCGGTTGAAGCTGCGCACCGCCTCGTACGCGAACGTGCAGGCGTTGGCCACCCTGCTCCCCGGGTGCCTGGTCCCGGATCTGATCGCGATCCTCGGCTCGATGTTCTTCGTGGTCGGCGACATCGACAAGTGACAGGGGTCGCCTGACCGGTCACCGCCAGCGGTCGGCGGGCGGCGCGCCGCCGGCACGCGGTACGTCGTCCTGGGGCGGGTAGCCGTAGCGCTCGTCGACCCGCCGTCGGCCGGTCCGTTCCGGCGCGGGTTCCGCCTGGTGGCCGCGTTGGCGCGGAGCGCGCCACTCGTCGGGCACCGGCACACCACCCACCGGCAGCGCCGGCCTTCCCGGCTCGGCCCGCCGGCCCCCGTCGTGGCGGCGCGGCTCCTCGTAGCGGTGCGGCTCCTCGTAGCGGTCGGCGTCCTCATGACGGCGCGGCTCCTCATGACGGCGCGGCTCCTCATGACGGCGCGGCTCCTCATGACGGCGCGGCTCCTCATGACGGCGCGGCTCCTCGTGGCGGACGGCCGCCCAGCGGTCGGCCACCCGGTACTCGGTGCCGGTGGCGTCGGCGTGCACCTCGGCCCGACGTTCGCCGACCCGCAACTCGCGACCGTTCTCGTCGTCGCGAACGGCGGCCCACCGGTCACCGGCCCGCAGTTGCGACCAGTACTCGCCGGTGTCGTCGGCCCGCAGCGGTGGCCCCGGCTGCGGCGCCGCGGCAGCCGCCCGCTCGCGCTGCTCCGACCAGCCCCGATCGTCCGGGCTGTCCCAGGATTCCGCCGCCGGCCTCTCCGGGGTGCGGTGTGACCGGGCCGCCGGGGCGGGCTCGTCGGGCTGGGCGTACGCGCCGCGCCGATCGGTCCACTCCGGTTCGTCGCGGCGGCCCGTCCAGCTTGGCTCGTCGCCGTACCCGGCCCTGGGGTGCTCCTCCGGCTCGCTCCTCGCCCGGCCGGCCGGACGGGGGCGTTCGTCGGCTTCGCCGCCCCGGGTCCACTCCTGCGCGGGAGGGGTCCACTGGCCGGCATACCCGCCGCCGTAGCGCCCGGCCGGCTCGGCCGGGCCACCGTCCACCACTGTGTGCCGGGTGGTGACGTGCACGGTCTCGGTGTGTCGGACCACGCCACCCGGCCGGTGCGCCGCCTCGGGGCGGTCGTGTTCCCGGGGGCGGGCTGAGCCGTACGCGGTGGCGGCCGGCCGTTCGCCGCCGTACGTCCCGGCTGCGGCCGGCGGCTCGGGGGCCTCCCGGGCGTACGCCGGCTCGTCGTCGGGGTGCTCGGGGCGCCCCCATCGGGGCGCGTCGTCGGGGCCGGACACCCGGGCGCGGCCGGCCGACGCGTCACCCCGGTTACGGGCCACCGGCACGTCGTCCACCGGCGGCTCGACGGCAGCCACCCGCGCCCGTCCGGCGCCCGCCGGCTCGACAGCGGGGGCGGCACCGGCGAGGGCGGCACCACTGGCGTCGAGACGGCGGCGCACCGCGGCGACACCCTCCTGGGCCCGTTGGGCCTGGTCGAGCGCCTGGTTACCGCGCTGGGCGGCGGCCACGATCTCGCTGCGCAGCTCCCGGCGCAGCTCCTCGATCTCGTCCAGCAGCTCGTCGGTCCGCGCCGAGTCGCCCTCGCCGTCGGACCGCAGCGCGATGGAGAGGCCGATCAGCACCACCGCGAGGATGGCGAGCACCGCGGCGAAGCGCAGCGGGCCGTTGCCGTCGGCCACCAGCAGGATCAGTGCCGCCACCGGCGCGAGAGCGACGCCCGCCCAGAAGAGCATGGTCAGCAGCGGTGGTCGACGCCGGGCGTCGGAGGTGGCCGGGGCTGGCATGGATGTGCAGCCTACCCACGATATCCATCGGAGGGAACGGGGTCCCCGGGACGCGCGGACGCCCCCGCCCGGTCGGGGGCGGGGGCGTCCTCAGCACGTACGGGGAGGGCTCAGCTGGTGGCGAAGGCGCCATCCGAGGAGAAGATCAAGCCCACGCTGATCGAACCGTCGCGCAGCCCGCTCTTGGTCAGCGGGCCGCCCTGGTCCAGCGAGGAGAACTTGCCGACCGACAGCCCGTACGTCTTCTCCAGGCCCGGCTTGCAGAACGGACGCTGCTCGCACTCCGGCGGGCCACCCAGCACTGTCGCGCTGCCGGAGCACTTCGCCGCCAGCTCGGAGAGGGTCCGCACGCCGTACTTGTCGGCGAAGGCCTGGGTCACCGCGAAGGCGTTCTGGTCCTGTGCGGCGGCCGGCGTGCCGAAGGTGAGGCCGGCCTTGTCGCCCTCGGCCTTGAGCGCGGTCACCGTCGTGTTGATGTCCGGCGAGGAGATCGGCTGGGCGTTCTGGCCGTTGGCCTTGGTGTTGAGGAACTCGGCCATTGTCGCCGCGTACTCCGGGACGACCTGGATCTCGCCCTTCTCCAGAGCCGGCGCGTACAGCTCCCGGTTGCCGATCTGCTGCACCTTGACCTGGTAGCCGGCGGCGGTGAGCGCGACCCGGTACAGCTCGCCCAGGATCTGGCTCTCGGCGAAGTTGCCGGCGCCCACAGTGATGTCGCCGCCCGGGCCCTTGGCGATGCCCGCGGTGAGGTTGTTCGCGCTGGCGAACTCCTCGGCCGCCACCTTGGCGGTCTTGCGGTCGTCGTTCACCGCCTTGTTGAGCTGGATCAGCTTCGGGGTGTCCAGCGCGGCGGAGACCTTGTCCAGTGCGGCGATCAGCTGCGGGTTGGCCGCCTTGCTGTTGACAGCGGGAATGACGTTGTCGGAGTTCTGGAGCTTCTTGTCGTCCTGCAGAGCGATGAGCTGCTGACCGGCGACCGGGGCGCACCCGGCGCCGGAGGCGCTCGTCTGGGGTGCGTCGGTGCCGGACGAGCCGGCGTCCCCGCATCCGGTGAGGAGCGCTGCCCCGGCGACGGCGCTGACAGCCCCAATCGCCAGACGTGTACGTGCGCGCATGTGCCCGCCTTCCGTGTCCCGGCGCGGCCCGTCCCGGGCCGGCCGCGTGTCCGACGGGCGATCCTGACTGTCGGTCGCCCGCGAATGTCCACCCAACATGCTCCGCAACCGACCGACAACTTGGGATGGACTTCGTCACCTCATCGTCACCGATCGGACGGGCCTGGGTCGCCGGCTCGACGCGGGCTCACCCGGACGGGTCAGGCGCTCCCGGTGGCGTCGGCGGCCCGGGGCCGTCCGAGACGCTGCCGCCCGCGCCGCAGTGGTTTGGGGGTGACCAGCCGTTCGACGCCGCCGAAGACCACCTCGGCCACCAGCGCGAGCCCGGCCACCAGCACACCGCCGGCGACGATCTGCCCGCCACCGGCCGCGATACCGATGCCGAAGCCGGTCCGGATGATCTGGCCCAGGCCGCCGCCGTTGACGAAGGACGCCAGCGCCGCTGTCGCGATCACCTGGACCGCCGCGGTCCGGAAGCCGGCCGCCAGGTAGGGCACCGCGAGCGGCAACTCGACCCGGCGCAGCAGCTGTGCGCTGGACAGGCCCATTCCCCGGGCCGCGTCGCGGGCCTCCGGGTCCACCTGCCGCACCCCGGTGAACGCGTTGGCCAGCAGCGGCGGCACGGCGAAGACGGCAAGTGCCACCACTACCGGTGTCTTCCCGAAGCCGCTGGAGAAGGCGATCGGCAGGATGGTCAGCAGCGCCAGAGTCGGGATGGCCAGGGTGGCGTTGGAGATCAGCACCACGAGGCCGCCACCTCGGCCGAGGTGCCCCAGCCAGAGCCCGAGCGGCCAGGCCACCAGGCAGCCGAGCGCCACCGCCAGGGCGGAGATCGTCAGGTGCTCGCCGAGCCGGTCCAGCATGCCGCCGGGGTTGGTCCAGTTCAGTGGGTCGTTGATCCAGGTGATCGCCTGCCCGATCGGGTTCGCCGCGACGGTCACCGTGCCCTCCGGGCGGACCAGGGGGTCACCAGTCGGGCGACCAGGATGAGCAGCAGGTCGAGCACAACAGCGAGCGCCACGCAGAGCAGCGCGGCGGTCATGATCTCGGCCTTGTAGAGGTTGTTCTGGAAGCCCGCGAAAATCAACTGCCCGAGCCCGCCGTGCCCGACCAGCACCCCGACCGTGACCAACGCCACTGTCGAGACGGTCGCCAGCCGTACGCCGGTCACGATGCCCGGCAGCGCCAGCGGCAGGTCGATCCGGAAGAGGCGTCTCCACCGCCCGTAACCCATGCCCTCGGCGGCCTCGCGAACCTCCGGGGGCACCTGGTTGAGACCGGCCACCACGTTGCGCACGATCAGCAGCAGCGCGTAGAGGACCAACCCGACCAGCACCGTGGTCGCCCCGGTGCCCAGGTAGGGGGCGATGAACGCGAAGAGCGCCAACGACGGGATGGTGTAGACCACCCCGCTGACGGCGAGGATCGGGCCGGCGAGCGGACGGACCCAGTACGCCAGCACGGACAACGGCAGCGCGATCAGCACCGCGATCAACACCGCTCGCCCGGTGAGGGAGGCGTGTTCGCGCACCGCGGCGAGGATCGTGTCAGAGTTGTCCCGCACGTACTGCCAGGAGAACCAGGGGTTACCCGGGTCGGCCCGGTAGCTCAGGCGGAAGGACATACGTGGACGTTACCCCGGAGGCTGCCAGCGTGGCCCAATCCCCTCGCGCGGCGTCGATCTCCCTGGAGGGCATCCAGAAGCGCTACCCGAACGGCACCGAGGCTGTCCGGGACCTCAGCCTGGAGGTCCGGGCCGGCGAGCTGGTGGTGCTGATCGGCCCGTCCGGCTGCGGCAAGTCGACAGTGCTGCGAATGATCAATCGCCTGATCGAACCGACCGCCGGTCGCATCACGCTCGGCGACGAGGACGTTACCGACGTCGACCCGGTACGACTACGCCGTCGCATCGGTTATGTGATCCAGAACGTCGGCCTCTTTCCACACCAGACGGTACGGGCCAACGTGGCCACAGTGCCGGGCCTGCTCCGCTGGCCCAAGAGCCAGACCCGGGCCCGGGTCGACGAGCTGCTCGACCTTGTCGGGCTTGACCCGGCGGAGTTCGGCGGTCGCTACCCGCACGAGCTGTCGGGTGGCCAGCGGCAGCGGGTCGGGGTGGCCCGCGCGCTCGCCGCCGACCCGGTGGTGCTGTTGATGGACGAGCCGTTCTCGGCCGTCGACCCGATCGTCCGGGCCCGCCTCCAGGAGGAGTTCCTGCGCCTCCAGGCCGAGGTGCGCAAGACGATCGTGCTGGTCACCCACGACCTCGACGAGGCCGTCCGACTCGGTGACCGGATCGCGGTCCTCTCCGAGGGCGGGCACCTGGAGCAGTACGACACGCCGGCCGCGCTGCTCGGCGCACCCGCCACCCCGTTCGTACGCGAGTTCGTCGGCGCCGACCGGGGCATCCGCCGGCTGGCGGTCACCCCACTCGACCGGGAGGCGCTGGATCCGGTGCCCGAGGACGCCTCACCGGACCTGCCCACCGTCGAGGTGGACGGCTCGGCGTACGACGCGTTGGCGGTCCTGCTCACCTCGGGCCGGGACCGGCTCCTCGTGACCGACGCCGGCCGGCCGGTGGGCGCGCTCAGCCGACAGCGCCTCCTCGACCTCGGCCGCCCGACCAGCTGAACCACCCCGGTCAGGGCGCACGTACGACCCGCCGCGCCTGGCCCGCCTCCGCGGGTCAGGCGCGACCACCGAGGCTGGCGATGCCGATGATCCACCCGGTGAGGAAGCCGTAACCGGCACCGGTGCTGGCGTCCTGCAGGGCCCCCAGCAGTGACGGTGCCGGGCCGAGCAGCGCCGCCAGCACGGCGGCCAGCCCACCAGCCAGCACGTACGCGGCCCAGCCGGAGAAGAACTGGCTGACCGGGCCGGGCACCCGGGCGACCTGGGCGGCCGGCAACAGGTAGAGCAGCGCCACCGCGAGGACCACCAGCAGCACGGCTCGCGCGTCGGCGGCGAACAACCCGCCGGCCTGCCCGTCCGCGTCGAGCCGCCAGGCCGGCCAGGCGAGCAGGCGCGCGTAGAACGCGCCGGCCGACTCCGGGTCGGTCAGGGTGACGGCCCAACCGGTGTACGCCGGACTGCCGCAGATGCCGACCAGCAGCAACACGGCGAGCGCGCCGGTGCCGGCGGCCGTGCCGTAGCGGCTGACCGGGCCGGAACGGTGGATGAACGACGCGATCCGCCCAGACCCCGAACCGATGGCTCGGGCGGACCTGGGCTGCCCCGAGCGGCTCAGTGCTTCATCAGGTAGTCGATGAAGGCGGCCCGCAGCAGCGGCGCCGACTCCTCGTAGCCGTGACCGGTCAGCTCCCGCCACAGCGCGTTGGCCTCGTCGATCGTCGGGCCGATCGAGTTCGGAGCGCCGTCGAGCACCGTGGCCTCGTCAGCGTTCGGCAGGTGGCGCAGCACCGACCAGTAGAACTTCACGTCCCGACGCTCCCGGGCGAGGGCGAACGCCCGCTCCCGCAACTCCTCGGTGGACAGCGCGTCAAGCTCGGCGAACGAGGTTCCGCCCGGGGTGGCGGCAGGTGTGTCGGTCATGTCGCCGAGCCTAACGGTCGAGATCAGCTCCGGCTCGGCGGACGCGACGGGGCTCACCGCTCGTCGGTGTCCCACCGCCGCGGGCCGTCCTCCCACCGCGGATCCCGCCACGGGTCGACCGTTTGCGGCGCCGCCTGAGTCGGCAGCGTGGGAGGCCAGTTGTCGACGGACTGCGGCTGCGGTGTGGTCCAGCCCGAGCTGATCGTGCCGTCGCTGACCGGCTCGGGCCGTTCCGGGCTGCCGGTTCGGGGCCGCCCGAGCGTCTCGACCAGCCGGGTGGCCAGCAGCCCGACGCCGAGCGCGGCCCCGCCGACCACCCAGTTGCTCAGCGTCCAGCCGCGCTCCGACGCGTACACCTGGAAGACGGTGACCAGGCCGACCGCCAGCAGCGTGCCGAACACACCGCCCCGGCGGCCGTACGCGCTGGTGCCGGCGAGCAGGGCCACCCCGATGGCCAGCACCGTCCAGTCCAGCCCCGAGGTGGGCGCCACCGGACCGGGATCGTTGGCGGCGAGCAGCACGCCGGCCAGAGCGGCCAGCACCGTGGAGACGGCCAGAGCGACGGCGGTCACCACGGCGGCCACAGCGCCCCGCCGACGGGCCGGGTCGGCAATCGGTCGGTACCGCCCGACGAGCCGGCGGATCGCCCGGATCGCGCCGAACAGCCCGCCGAGCACGGCCACCGCGGCGAAGCCGGCGAAGAGGTAACCGGCGCTGCTTGTCGGGTCGTAGTCACCCTGCACCAGCACGGGCGCCGAACGGCGCTCGATGTACACCACCACGGCGGCGGCGCCGGCCAGGCTGGCGGCCCAGCCCGGCACGTGCAGCACCACAACGACCAGCGCCAGCGCCAGCCCGCCCACCGCGGCGACCGCCACGGCCGGGCCGAGCGACGCCGGCAGGCCCCGGTCACCCTGCTCGGCGTAGTGCAGTGCGGCCGCTACCGCGATCGGGCCGACGGCCAGGTTAGGCGCGGCCGTACGCAGGCTCAGCCCGGCGGCCAGGGCGAGCAACCCCAGCCCGACCGCGTCGATCAGCAGCGTGCGCAGGTTACCGTCGCGCACCGCTGTCGGATCCTCCCGCCAGAGCAGCCAGCTCACGGCGGCCAGCCCGGCCAGCAGCAGCAGCTCCCAGCCCAGGTGGACGCCGATCCGATCCCGGCCGGGCTCACCGTGGGTGGGGTCGTCGAAGACGTTGTCCAGAACGGCGGCCGGCACCCCCGACGAGGGTTCGGCCGACCGGTCCCGGCCCGCTTCTTCGTACCCCATGACGCCGCCTCCCCAGTGGCCGACCGTCCCCAGTCCGGCGCACGGACGGACCCTGGGCGGCCCTTGCTCTCCGATCGCAGGCACCGTACCCGCGCCCGCAGCCGGGCGTAACCCCCTGCTCAGCGCTGGCCGGGGCGGCTCTCCCGAGGGTCCTGCTCGCGCTCGTCGTCCGGGCGTTCCGGCACGCGGCAGGAGCGCTCCAACCAGAGCGCGGCGCCGACCAGTGCCAGCGAGGCGAGCAGGCCCCCGCCGGCGGCCGGTCGATCGTCCAGGGCGGCGCGGGTGGTTTCCACGAAGAGCCAGCCGCTGAGCCCCGCGTAGAAGCCCGCGAAGATCGCCGCGGCCAGTGCCGACGCCTTGGCCAGCACCACGAAGCGGGCGACCAACAGTGGATTGACCGGGTCCCGACCCGGCTTGCGCTCGATCCGGCCCTTGGTGTTGATCGCGGCGTACGCCTCCAGCACGGCGAGCCCGGCCAGCGTCACCACCGGCAGCCAGGGAAGCCGGGGAATTCCGCTGTAGTAGAGGGTGCTGATCAGCAGCCAGGCCACTGCCGCCGCAGCCAGGCCGGCCACGACCAGGGTCGAGATCCGGGTGGGGCCCATCCGCGACCCGTCCGGGCCCGACCCGCCGGGTGGGGGCTTCGCCTGCGTCATGCCGGCCGGTTCCGCTCGGTCATGCCGTCGACTCTAACGCCAACTCCGGCCGGGGACGCAGCTCCAACGCCTCGTCCGCCGCCGGGCCGGTGGTCAGCAGGTCGGTCAGCCACCCGTGACCGGGCAGCCGACCGTACGGCTGGATGTCGATCCACGGACGCAGCACGAAGGCGCGCAGGTGCGCCCGGGGGTGCGGCAGGGTCAGCTCCTCCTCGTCGCTGAGCACCGGCTCGTCGTCGTCGCCCCAGACCGCGATCACGTCCACGTCGAGGGTGCGCGGCCCGAACCGCCGCTGCGGGTCACGGACCCGGCCGGCCGCGCGCTCCGCGTCCCGGGCCCGCTCCAGCCAGTCGCGCGGGGTCGCGCTCTCGTCCTGCACGAGCACCACCGCGTTGAGGTACGCGGGCTGGTCGGTGTCGCCCCACGGTGGAGTCTCGTACACCCCGGAGAGCACGAGCACCGCGTCGCCGAGGGTGGCGACGGCCGTGCGCAGGTGCTCCAGGCGGTCGCCGAGGTTGCTGCCGAGCGAGAGGACCGCCCGGGTCACCGGGTACGCGCCCGGGTCATGGTGACGGCCACGTCGGTGAATGTGTGCGGCACCGGGGCCTCCGGCTTGTGCACTGTGATCGTCGCGGCGTCGACCCGAACGTCTGCGAGGCAGACAGTGAGGAGTCGGTCCGCCAGGGTCTCGATCAGGTTGACCGGCTCGCCGGTCACCACCGCGACCAGGCGTTCGGCCAGCTCGCCGTAGTGCACTGTGGCGGTGACGTCGTCGCTGGCGGCGGCCGGGCCGAGGTCCAGCTCCAGGACGGCGTCGACCACGAAGTCCTGCCCCTGTTCGCGTTCGAAGTCGTACACCCCGTGCCGGCCGCGCGCCCGCAGGCCGGTCAGGTGGATCCGGTCCGTCGTCATCGCCGTACCCCATGCTCGTGATCGTGTTGCGTTCGCTTCTGGTCATGCGGCGACACGGCCAGCCGGGGGCTACCGGTCGCCGCCCAGACGGCGAGTGCGTCGGCGGTGGCCTGGACGTCGTGCACGCGTACGCCCCAGGCGCCCGCGGCGACCGCCAGCACGCTGGTGGCCACGGTGGCGGCCTCCCGCTGGGCGGTCGGTCGCGGCGTGCCGTCCGCGGCGGCGAGCAACCCACCGAGGTAAGACTTGCGGCTCGCCCCGAAGAGCAGCGGGTAGCCGAGATCCAGCAGCTCCGGCAGTCGGGCGCTGAGTTCCCAGTTGTGCGAGGCCGTCTTGGCGAAGCCGAGCCCGGGGTCGACGATGAGGCGGTCGGCGGCCACTCCGGCGGCCAGCGCCGTGTCGATCCGTTGGGCCAACTCGGCCCGGACGTCGGTCACCACGTCGGTGTAGGTGGCCAGCTCGCGCATCGCCCGGGAGTGCCCGCGCCAGTGCATCAGCACCCATGGGCAGTGCGCGTCGCGGACCACCCGGGCCATGTCCGGGTCGGCCAGGCCACCGGAGACGTCGTTGACCACCGCCGCGCCGGCGGCCAGGGCGGCCTCCGCGACCCGCGCACGACTGGTGTCGACGCTGACCGTCACACCGGCGGCGGTCAGCTCGCGGATGACCGGCAACACCCGCTCGGCCTCGGTCGCGGCGTCGATCCGCTCGGCGCCCGGACGGGTCGACTCGCCACCGATGTCGACCACGTGCGCACCGGCGTCGCGCAGACGGACGCCGTGTCCGACGGCAGCGTCCAGGTCGGCGTACCGTCCGCCGTCGGAGAAGGAGTCCGGTGTGACGTTGAGGACGCCCATCACCACCGGGCCCGAAGCCCGCACCAGATCGGTCACGACTAGACGGTACCGGTCGCGGCAGCGGCGCCCAGCGACCCGGGTCGGCCCCGCACCACTGCCCCTGACGTGCCGATTAGAACAGGTGTACGATCGGTCATCCGGGCAGTATCGGGCAGCCCCTTCGCGGCTTGTCGCAATCCGGGGCGGCCCGTACGCTTTGGAATTGGCCAGCATCGAGATGGCGAAGCTTGGAGGGAGGGCCGAAGCGGGGAAAATCCGCCCAAACCTCGCCACCCTCCGTGGTGAGTAACGAACACAGGGTCAAGAACGCCATGCCCTGTGGAGCGCTTTTCCTGCCAGGCTTGCCTATTGCACCGCCGCGGCACCGCCGGCCGCGCTATGGGGAGGTTCCAGTGATCGCCTTCGAGCTCATGGAGACGGCGTCGTCCGGCGTCGCCCACGCGCTCTCCACCCTGGCGTCGGCTCCACTCGCGGAGCCGGCACCGAAGGGGATCGACACCAACAGTGTCGTCACCTTCTTCGCCAGCAAGATCGCGCCGATCCTGCTCGCCGTCCTGGGCGTCATCTTCATCGGCCGTGCCAGCCGAGGCGAGATCTCCAAGGTGCTGACCAGCTCCGCGATCGCCATCGTCGGGCTCGCCTTCATCGCGGGCGCGGCAACACTCTTCTTCGTCGGCGATTACCTGATCGACCTGATCTTCGAATAGGCGCGTTCACCACATGCGGCTGCGCACCGACGACGACATCTACCGGGCACGCCTGGTCTACCTCGGGCCGCCCGGTTACACCCTTCCGGTCCACCTGCCCTACGCCCAGTACGGGCTCTTCATGCTGCTGGTCCCCCTCTACATGTTCATCCACTGGCTGTTCACGCTGACGGTCGAGCTTTTCCCCGCCTGGGAGATCGCGCTCGCCATCGTGACCACGTCGTTCATCTTCCGGCACGTCGACCCCGATCGGCCGGCGCGGGTGGTCATCCGCACCGCGCTGACCGACTGGCGACGCACCCGGGAGCCGGCGGTCGAGCAGCGCGATCCGCGCCTGGTCGGCAGCCGGATCAGGATTCGGGAGGAGCTGGCATGACCGGACGTACGTCGAACGGTCCGTCGCAGGACGCGGGCAGGGGTCTGCCGACAGTCGCCGAGGCGATCGCATGAGCCGCTCCTCCACGCCGGGCTCCCCGGCCGGTCGCCCGGGCGTACCGGCCGGTCACCGTGCGCACTCGTTCGACTACACCGAGGACGAGGACGAGGTTGCCCTCGACCCCGCGCTGGTGACGTCGCCCGGCCACGGCGCCGTCGGCGTGTTCCAGGCGCCCCGGCCGGTTCCCCGCCGGACGCCACCGGCCGAGCCCAGCGCCGTGTCGGCCGGCGAGAACGCCGACATCGACTCTCCCTTCCTGGACCTCTTCGGCGGTGGAGGGCGACCCGGCTCGCCACGAGCCGTCACCGCCGGCCCGAGCACCCGCGAGCAGCCGACGATCCCGCATCAGCCGCCACCCACCGCCAGCCCGGCACCTGCCCGCGTGGTTCCCGAGCTGGAGCCACCGTGGACGCCCGCCGAGCCGCCCGGCAACGGCGGCCGACCCGCCGAGCCACGGCACGGAGGCGGCCACCCGGCCAGCGAGTCCCGGGTGCCGCACCAGGCCGGCGACCGACGGCCGATGCTGCGTCCTCCGGACGAGCCCGACCCGTCCACCGGCGAAGGGTCGCCGTCGGCTACCACCGGCCCCGTCCGCCGACCCGCCAGCACCGCGCCGGGCGCCCGCCCCGCAGCGACGGCCCGACCGGCGGTCCAAGCACCCCAGCCGACGGCCGCAGCCGGCCGGTCCACGGCTCCGCCGGAGCAGCCGGCCATGATCACATCTGCGGATCGCCCAGCTCTCGAACGCACGGCGCGCCGGGCCACCGACACGGATCGACCCAGGAGCACCGGCACCGCGGCCACCGGCAAGGAGGTCGCCGCGCCCCGACA
This sequence comes from Micromonospora sp. 050-3, assembly GCF_046549335.1. Lineage (NCBI taxonomy): Bacteria > Bacillati > Actinomycetota > Actinomycetes > Micromonosporales > Micromonosporaceae > Micromonospora > Micromonospora sp. 050-3. The sequence goes on along the minus strand of NZ_JAJPVX010000004.1, from coordinate 72,224 downwards.
GCGCACGGCGAGCCGACCGGACCGACCAATCAAGCCGGCCCGGGTTCGCGCTCCGAAGATCAAATTCGGGGACCGGGATCCGTCCGTCGAGCTGGCCATCACCGAGATCGCCGGCCACCTGACCTTCACGCCGAACACCGTCACCGCCTGGTACTGGCTGCCCGAGGTCCGCTGGGCGTTCCGGCCGGACGCCGAACGCGAGGCGCTGTTGTCGGCGATCTCCGAGCAGTACGCCGGCCTGGCCGGCTTCCGACTGCACCTGCGCCGCACCACCCGGCCGTTCCCCGCCGACGAGTGGGCGCGCACGATCGACACGCACACCTCGGCGCCGCTGCCCGACGTACCCGGCACCACCGGCTGGGCCGACCACCTGGTCGCCGCCCAACGCCACCTGATGTCGGTCAACCACGCCGAGGGCCAGACCTACCTGGGCGTCACCTTCGCCCGACGGTCCCTCGGCGACTCACTCACCGAGCGGCTGCTGCGCACCTTCGGCCGGGGCACCGCCGATGGGGAACGCCGCAAGCTGGGCCGCACCGTGGAACAGTTCGACGAGGTGCTCGGCGCGTTCGGCATGCGCGGCCGGCGGGTCACCGCCCAGGAGCTGGAGTGGCTGCTCTACCGCTCGGTGGCGCTGTGCATGTCACCTCCGAGCACCCTCTCCCCCGTCACCGACGGGCGCTGGGAGCGCGGCGACCTGCTCGCCATGACCGAGCAGGTGGAGCGCTACCGCACCCCGTACGGCTCGACGGTCAAGCTGGTCAACCGGATGACCGGCGAAGAGCGGCACGTGGCAGTGCTCGCTGTCGGCCGGATGGAGCCGCTGGAGATCCCGGAACGACACGAGCCCTGGCTGCACTTCCACGAGCGGCTGCCCTGGCCGATGGAGATCTCCACCCGCGTCGACATCCTCGGCTCCGGCGACTCCTTCCGCAATCTCGAACACCGGCTGCGGATGATCCGCTCGCAACAGCTCGACTACGCCGAACACGGCATCGACGCGCCCCCCGAGCTGGAACGACTGGCCAAGCGCGCCCTGGTGATCGGCGACGAGATGACCACCGGCCTGCCGGTCGACTCGGCCCGTGCGCACGGCTGGCACCGGATCGCTGTCGGCGGCCGGACCAGGGAGGAATGCCTGGAGCGGGCCCGTCGGCTCATCCAGCTCTACTCCCGGGAGCTACGCATCTCGCTGCAGCACCCGAAGAACCAGGACTGGCTGGCCCGCGAGTTCATCCCCGGCGAGCCGATCGCCAACACCGGCTACGTGCGTCGCATGCCGGTGCCGCTGCTCGCCGCCGCGCTCCCCCAGGCCGCCTCCAACGTGGGCGACCGGCGGGGCGACCTGATCGGCCGTACCGCCGGCACCTGCCGCCGCCCGGTCTTCCTCGACCTGCACTTCCCCATGGAGGTCCGGGAACGCTCCGGGCTCGCGGTCTTCGTCGCCGAACCGGGTGGTGGCAAGTCGACACTGCTCGGCGCCCTGGGCTACCTGGCCGCCCGCCGAGGTGTCCAGGTGACCCTGCTCGACCCGTCCGGCCCGCTGGCTCGCCTCTGCGCGATGCCCGAGCTGCGGCCGTACTCCCGGGTGTTGAACCTGACCGGCTCGGAGCACGGCACCCTGGCGCCCTACTCGCTCATCCCGACGCCGCTGCGCTCCGAGTTCGGCACTGGGGCACCCGGTGACCGGGAGTTCGAGATCGCGGTCTCCAACGCCCGTGCCGAGCGGCGGATGCTGGTCCAGGACATCTGCATGATGCTCGTCCCGCCGCAGGTGGCCAGGGAGGCGTCGACCGCCACCCTCTTCCGGCACGCCGTCCGCCAGGTCCCCGCCGAGGAGACCTCCACCCTGGACGACGTGGTGAGCTGCCTCGGGCGGCTCGACGACGACGCCGGCAAGGAACTGGCCAACCTCCTGCTGGACACCGCCGAGATGCCACTGGCCATGCTCTTCTTCGGCCGGCCGCCGGAAGGGCTGCTCGGTGCCGACGCGGCACTCACCGTGATCACCATGGCCGGGCTACGGTTGCCCGACCTCAAGATCGAACGCGAGTACTGGTCAGCCGAGGAAGCACTGGCCCTGCCGATGCTGCACACCGCGCACCGGCTCGCCGTCCGGCGCTGCTACGGCGGCTCGATGTCGTCCCGCAAACTCGTCGGCCTGGACGAAGCGCACTTCATGGAAGGCTGGCGGTCCGGGCGCTCCTTCCTGGTCCGGCTCGCCCGCGACTCCCGCAAGTGGAACCTGGCCGCGCTGGTCGCCTCCCAGAACCCCAAAGACATCCTCGGCCTCGACGTGCAGAACCTCGTCTCCACAGTCTTCGTCGGCCGCATCGCCGAGGACGCCGAGATCGCCTCCGAAGCGCTGCGGCTGCTGCGGGTGCCGGTCAACGACGGGTACGAGGCCACCCTGGCCTCACTGTCCGCCGCCGACACCAGCTCGTCCAGCCGGCTCGGCTTCCGCGAGTTCGTGATGCGCGACGTCGACGGCCGGGTGCAGAAGGTCCGAGTCGACGTCTCGTACGTCGAAGGGCTGCTGGACCACCTCGACACGACGCCCGCCGCGATCGCCGCAGCGGCCGGAGTCCTGCCGAGCATCCCCCTGCCGGATCTGGAGGCGTGACATGGCTAGGGCCTGGGCAAGGACTGCGTCGTTCCTGCTCGCCCTTGGCGTACTGGCCGGGGCCACCCTCACCTGGCCGCTGATCGGCGCGGAGGCCGCAGCCGCCGCACCGCCCGCCGCCCAGGCCCGCGCCGACCTTTGCACGACCGCCGAATGGCAAGCCGACTTCCGCGCCTGCGTGGCAAAGCTACAAGCGGTCAGCGAAGACCAGGTCACTTGCCGCAACGCACCGACCCCGGGTACACCGGATTCCGGTCTTGCCGGCTGGTTCGCCGCCGCGCCACCAACGGACGCCGCAAATGGGGTAGCTGGTCGGTACAGCCTCTATGGCTATGGTGGCTACAGCTATAACACCTATGACATCGACGGTGGCTGCGCCTCAAGCGTGCTTCATCCGGACTACAAGTTCACCACGACGATCGCCAATGGCGAGTTTATGGCCGCCACGGCAATCATCGGCGCGTCAAACGCGCTCAGAGAGCGCGCCTGGGACCCGGGCTCGATGTGGGGATGGGCTGACCCGCTTGTCGAACAGGCGACCAAGGCCGTGTACCAGAAGGTGTTCAGCGTCTTCGGCATCGTCACCCTGTGCGTGGTGGGACTCTACCTACTCTGGCGGTCCCGCCAGTCAGACATGAGCAACGCGATGACCACCGCAGGGTGGGCACTTCTGGTGATGGTCGCGGTCACGGCGCTGGCCGCTTGGCCAGTCAAGTCAGCGAACATCGCCGACGGTGCGCTTGTCACCAGCCTCGGAGTGGTACATGACGCCGTTGGGCCGCAGGCGAAGGAACCGGATCCAGGACGGTGCATCGATCCCGACCGCTGCAAAGACCTCCGAACCCCTGCCGTCCGAGCCAGCGACACCGCTACCGAGACAATGCTGTACCGGAACTGGCTCCGCGGAGTGCTTGGCTCGGCCGACAGTGAGACCGCTCGTAAGTACGGTCCGGCACTATACGACGCGAAGGCCCTTTCCTGGGAGGAGGCCGAGAAGCTACGCGCCAACCCGGCCACTCGGCCAGCGACGATCAAGGCAAAGCAGCAGCAGTGGGCGCGGGTGGCGCAGCAAATCAAGACCGAGGATCCAGAGGCGTACGAGTACCTCCAGGGTGTACGCGATATGGATCGTGTCGGCGCAGGGTTCATCGCCGTGCTCGCGGCCGTACTCTTTGCAATGTTCGACCTCACCGCGTCGCTACTGGTCCTGCTAGGTTTCCTGATCTTCCGGTGGGCGGTGATCGCGGCACCCATCCTGGGCACCATCGGGCTATTGCGGCCGGCCAGCGCCGGCCTGCGGCGGTTGGCGAACGCCGTGGTCGCCGCACTGTTCAACATCGCCATCTTCGGCACCGGGGCAGCCATCTACCTGTTCGCCGTCGACCTGATCATGAGTACCCCCACCATGCCGGGTTGGCTCCAGGTGGTGCTGGTCTGGCTCTGTGGAGTGGTCGGATGGCTGCTGCTGCGGCCGTACCGGCGGATCACCCAACTCGGTGGTAAGGACAGCAGCGAAGCGGTCAGCTCGGCCGGGTCCTGGCACCGCCGGTTCTTCCGCGACATGCGGACCGCCGCTCGGCTGGACGTGGCCGAGCCGGGCGGCACCGCCGAGCCGGTGGGCGGACGTCGACGGTCGCCCGACGCAACGCAGACCCGGCTACGTCCGGAGGCGCGGCGGGAGGACCCGGTGCCGACCGCCACGGCCGAGGGCCGACGCGCAGACGCGATGCGCCCCGACGGTCGAGAGCGGCCCGAAGAGGCCCCGGCGGAGGAGGGCAGAGGTCGGAGCCGGCCAACCGCCCCGCAGCCTCGGCGCCGACAGCCGGCGACCTGGACCGAGCCGGATGTGCCGGCTGAAAACCCGTCCTTCGTGGTCTATCGTCCGGGCTCCACCGAGCGAGCACCGGATCGCACCGGACCCCGGGTGCGCTCAGAGGCGAGGTGACGGCCATGCGACGGGCGTTGGAATTCCTCTTCACTCGGGCGCTGCGGTCCCGGCTGGGCGTTGCGCTGCTCATCGGGGTGGTGGTCGTCGGCGTGCTCGGGGCGACCCGGCTGATCTCCAACCCGGGCGACTCAACCGATGGGTTGAGCAGCCGTCCGAATGGGCCGATCATCACCGTGGACCCGACGGCCGGGGACGACGGTTTGCTCAACAGCGCGGCCCCGCCGTCACCCGTGACGTCGCCCGGCGCCCGCACGCCGGAACAGACCGCCGACCGCTTCGCCAAGGCCTGGCTGGGCCGTCCCGGGATGACCACCGAAGAGTGGCAGGCTGGCCTACGGCCACTCTCCACGCCGGCGCTGAGGGAAAAGTTGACCGGCGCCGAGCCCGAGAGCGTGCCCGCCGAGAAGATCACGGGTCCTCCGACCATGCGAGAGCGAACCGAGACCTTCGTCGAGTTGCTACTCCCCCTTGATGCCGGTGGGCTCCGGCTGGAGCTGGTCACCTCGGACGGCGGTTGGCTGGTCGACGTTCTGGACTGGGAGCGGCCGTGAGCGACGTTGGTAGCGCCAAAAACCGCCGCGGGCCCCTCCGGCTCGGTGTGGTCGCCGCGGTGCTCACCGGGATGCTGCTCCTACTCTGCTGCACCGGCGGCACCGCGGCGTTCTTCCTCACCGGGCTCGGTGGTGACGACGCCGAGAACGGCGACACCATGGCTGGCATGGAGTGCGGACCGGTCCGAGCGGTCAACATCACGGGCAAGCTGCCGCGATTCGCCCAGTACGGCGACACCCAAGTCCGCAATGCCGCGATCATCATCAAGGTCGGCCAGGACATGGGCGTACCCTCCCGAGGCTGGGTGGTCGCCCTCGCCACCGCGATGCAGGAGTCGGCCCTACGCAACCTGGCGAACAGCGGCGTACCCGCGTCCCTGGCTCTGCCGCACGAGGGAGTTGGCGCGGACCACGACTCGCTGGGCCTGTTCCAGCAGCGGCCGGGGTGGGGCAGCGTCGCCGAGCGGTTGAACCCCGCGTACGCGGCCCGCAAGTTCTACGAAAAGCTCGTCACGGTGGAGAGCTGGCAACGCCGACCACTGACCGTGGTCGCGCAGCGGGTGCAGGTCAGCGCATATCCGGACGCGTACGCCAAACACGAGGAGGTAGCCAGCCGGATCGTGGACGCGCTGGCCGGCGGCGCAGCCCGCACCGTCGAGATCAACGGCAAGGCGGTGTGCAACGCTGCCGAACGCGGTCAGATCGCTGCCTCCGGCTGGACCGCGCCGATCCCCGGCGGAGTCGGCTCCGGTTTCCGCACCACCAGCCGACCCAGCCACAACGGAGTCGATATCGGCGCGGCCAAGGGCACCGAGATCCGCGCGGCAGCGACCGGTCGGGTGCTGGTCTCGACCTGCGACGAGGACCAACGCGGCCGCCAGGACTGCAACGTGGACGGATTCCCCGGCAAGGGGGGCTGCGGCTGGTTCGTCGACCTGCTGCACGCCGGTGGCTACATCACCCGGTACTGCCACATGGTGGTCCAGCCCTTCGTCATGAAAGATCAGACCGTCACAGCCGGTCAGGTGATCGGTAAGGTCGGCAGCAGTGGCAACTCCTCCGGCCCGCACCTGCATTTCGAGGTGCACCTGCGCAACAACCGCAGCGCGTCCGGCGCGGTGAATCCGGTTCCGTTCATGCGCGAGCGGGGCGCCCCACTCCGCGCCGCTGAGTGAGGCCGTTGCGGTCATGACCGGACCACTGCCCGATCCGTTCGCCGACCAGCCCGACTGGGCACCACAGCCGCCTAGACCCATGGCCATCGTCCCCGCGACCGAGCGGGTCGAGCTACGGGGGCAACGGGTGCTGGTCGGGCTGCCCGGGATGGGTTGGCGCGGGGACCTGCGCGCGGACGACCGGGTGGTGCAGAGCGCCCGAACCTACGTGCCGGTGATCCCCGAGCACGAGTGGTACCGGGCCGAAGCCGACCAGGTCGAGGTTTTCGCGCCGCTGGTGCCGGTGGAGCGGGTCTGGGTGGAGACCGTCGGCAGCCGAGCGGGGGTGGACGACGCCCGGGACACGGGCATCCGGTTGGTCTCGCTGGACGGCCCGGCACACCGGACCCCCACACCGGTCTTCGAAGCGGACGCGGTCACCGGTCGACGGGTGGTGCACGTCGAGGGTGGACTGGAGCACCGTGACCTTCGAGCGGTCACCGAAACCTACTCGGGTGCCGAGGGGGACATCTGCGTGCGCATCACACCTGAGGTCGATTGGTACCGCTGGGCCTGGCGCGGTCAATCACCCACCACGCTGGAGGTTCCGGTTCACCTTCTGTGGATTGAGTAAGGATCAACCTAACTTTAGGCCGCCACAAACGCGCCAGCTCTCCTGCTTAACGACGTCGAACCGCCAATTGTCCGTCAGGCTTTGTGGCACCCCATCCACGGTGGCGCTGCGCCGAATTACCGTCACAACGGAAGCGGTATCACCATCGGAGTCAACGTCAAGGCTGCCCCAGCTAACGAGAATTGTGACGCCGAGTTGCTGCTCCCGCGCGAGTAGATCGGTCCGCAGAGAGCGTATTGCCTCCAACTGCGACCCGCTCTCACAGGTGAAGAGGTCAGCTCTTGCGTCGTTGCGATCCACGAGGAACGCGCGCAGATAGTTGTCCACGACCACGTCGGGTGTGCTGCGGTCCGGGGTTGAGGCGCGGGTGTACCAAACGTAGGCCGTGGCGACCCCGCCGAGACAGAGCAGGGCGAGCACGCCGGCGACGACCGTGAGCGCTGTCCGCATCCGGCGGCGTGGCGGCTGCGGTGCCGCCGTTGCCGGGGCAGGCGGCAGCTGCTCGGACGGTGTCCGCTGGGCCGGTACGCGGGAGACCTGGGAACCGGCGGGGGGCTGCACTGATTCCACCTCCTGAAGTTATCGGCTGGACGCTCCGGAGCCAATGCCTCAGATCCAGCGGATCGTGACGGACCCCTCCCCACCGGTGAGATCCACGACAACACCGGCGCAGCGCCGAGGCACCTCCCGGAGGAGGGCCGTCGGCTGGGATACCGTCTCTGCTTGGGGAGGGGTTGCCAACCTCGGGTAGAGGGGGTGGACGCGGTGGCCGGTCCGAAGGCTCGCACGAACCGCGCCGCAGCCCTGCACCGTCGGGCAGCAGCCGTCGCGACCGCAGCTGCTGGGATCCTCGACGAGACGCGGCCGGCTCCGGCCGATCAGCGCCGTCAGTACGAGGTGGCCGACCGGCTACGCACGGCTGCGGCCTTGCTGGCTCCGGGCTGGTCGGGCGCGGCGCTGGACTCGCTCACAGTGGACTCGCCGGCGGGTGATGGCCCGCCGCCGTTCGTTCGGGTCGGTACTGCGGCGCCGTTGGACGACGCTCGTTTCCCCGCGTTGGTGCCGCTTGTCGGCACCGGTCACCTCAGCGTGGACGCTGATGCGCGGGAGCCGCGGGTGGCGGGGTTGCTCCGGGCCGTACTTCTGCGGTTGTTGGGTGCGGCACCGGCGGGTGCCCTGCTGATTCGTGCGGTGGATGCCACCGGTGCTGTGCTGACGCCTTTCGGGGCGCTCGCGGATGCTGGCCTGTTGCCGCCGCCGGCGGTGGACGTGGCGGGGTTGCGCGTGGTGCTGACCGAGGCGGAGCAGTGGGTGACGCCGGGGGCGAGTGGGCGGCGTCGTCACGATCGGACGTTGTTGCTGGTGGTGGCCGCGCTGCCGGAGTCGACCGGCCCGACCGATCTGGCGCGCATCGAGACGTTGGCCGAGCAGGGGCCGGCTGCCGGGCTGCATCTGGTGGTGGCGGGTTGGCCGCCCGCCGGCCCGTACTCGGCCCGGGCACCGCTGCCGCACACCACTTCGCTGGCGCTGCGTAATGCGTACGCGCTGCTGGGCGATCCGCCGGGGGCGTCGTTCGCCGGGCCGGGCGCCGATCCGCCGGGCGGTTTGAACTCGCCGGTCTTCGTCGAGGCGGACCCGCCGGCCGAGCTGGTCGACGCGGTCTGTCGGCGGCTCGCCGAGCAGGTGGAGGCGGGTTCCCGGTTGGCGTTGGGCGCTCTGCTGCCGCCCACGGGTGAGCGACTGTGGGAGTCGGACTCGGCCGACGGGCTGACCACTACCGTCGGCGACGCCGGGGGCCGGTCGGTGCCGCTGGGCTTCACCGAGTTGACCCCACACTGGCTGGTGAGTGGCCGGTCCGCTGCGGGCCGGGCGGCGTTCCTGACCACCGCGCTGCTCGGCTTGGCCGCCCGGTACGGCCCGGACGACCTTGCGTTCTACCTGGCGGATCTCGGTGACGGCGAGTCCTTCGTGGAGTTTCTGCAGACCGAGCGGGACCGGTCGTGGGTGCCGCAGGTGCGCGCGGCCGCGATGGCCGCCGACCGGGAGTACGTCCGGGATCTGTTGGACGAGTTGACGGTCGAGGTCCAGCGCCGCACGGAGGCGGGTGCCCGGGCCGGGGGGCAACGCTTCGCGGAGTTGCGTCAGCACCAGCCGCTGCCGCGGATCGTCTGTGTGGTGGAGAATGTGCCGCTGCTCTTCGCCGAGCGGGACCGGCTGGCCGCAGAGGTGGCCGCCCAGTTGGACGGGCTGGCCCGGGCGGGTCGGGCGTACGGCGTGCACCTGGTCTTGGCGGGCGCGGGCGAGTTGGGGTTGAGTCCGCGCCCGGATGCTGGTCACCGGGATTCGGTGCTCGGGCAGTTCCCGGTGCGGGTTGCGCTGCCGGGTGGCAGTCCGGTGTTGGAGCCGACGAACGACTCGGCGGCCGGTCTGCCGGTGGGCAGCGCTGTGGTGAACACGGCCGGCGGCCTCGGTGGCCCACGGGGTGCGATCCGGGGTCACGAACGGCTGATCCGCCACCCGGACCCGCAGGATCATCCGGAGGTCGTGGAGAAGCTGCGGCACGAGTTGTGGGCGGCCCGTCCGGCCGGGTCGGTGCCGCCGGTCGTCTTCGCGGGTTATGCCCGGCCGCTGCTGGCCAACGATCCGCGTCACCGGGCGGCCCTGGCGGGGCAGGCGCACGGCCCGGCCGCCCTGCTGGGTCGGGCGGTTGACGTGGCCCGCTCGACGGTCGCCGTGCCGCTGGGGCCGGCAGCCGGGCGCAACCTCGCGGTGCTGGGCTCGGGCACCGCGGCGGGTGGGCTGCTGGCGACGGCGGCGCGGAGCACGTCTGCTCACCACGCACCGGGCGGTGCCCGCTTCCTGGTGGCGGCACCGGATCCGGGCGCCCGGGCAATGGCCGAGGCCCTGACGGCCGATTTGGCGACCCGGCATTCGGCCGAGTTGGTGGATCTGCCGACGCTGCTCGCTGACGCGGCCGACGACCTGCCGACGTATCTGGTGGTCTTCGGTCTGGACCGGCCGGGTCCTCGGGAGCTGCCGGTGGACCGGCTGCGCTCTCTCCTGCGGGATGGGCCGCCGGCGGGGCGGCATCTGCTGGGCTGGTGGCGTGCGGTGCCGCCGTTCGCCGCGTTGTTCGAGCCGGCGGGCGAGGTCGACAAGCTTGCGGCGGTGGCCGTGCTGGACGTGCCGGTCCCGCAGCTCACAGCGGTCTTCGGTCGGCCGGTCGAGTGGCAGGTGCGCCCCGACCGCGCGGTGCTCTGGGACGGCCCGGACGAGCGGGGCACCGTCCTGGTGCCGTTCGCCGACGAGGCCGGCTGATCGGGTGGCGCGCATGGAGGGTGTCGAGGTGGATCCGAACGCGACGGTGACCGGGCCGGGGCGGCAGCGGGCCGTCGCGGCGACCGGGGACGCCACACCGCGGGCCGTCGAGCCCAGCACGGCCTGGACGGAGTATCTTGCTGCCGCCCGCCAGCTGGACGGGGTACGCCGGAGCGCGGCTGCCGCCGCCGGTGAGCAGGCCCGGTCGGCGGAGGCCGCCCGGGAGGAGTTGACGGTGGTCCGTACCGGGCTGGCGACTCAGCAGGAACGGCTGCGCGAGTTGGGCGTACCGGCGATCTCCCTGGTGCCGTCGCCGCCGGAGCTGACCGAGGCGGCCCGGTCGATGGCGGGTGGTCCGGCGGCCGTGTTGGCGGCGCTGCGGACCGCGCGTGGTCGGGCCGAGGCGGCGGACGCGGCGCTGACCCCGCGCCGCCGGTTCCGGCCGGGGTCCTGGCCCGCGCGGGCGCGCAACCTCCTGGTGTACGGGCCGTTTGCGCTGCTGGTGCCGCTGATCCAGGTTGTGGTTCTGGCGGCGACGGGGGTCGGACCGGCCACCGTGGCGGCGTTGATCTGCGGGCTGCCGATGCCGGCGGTCGCATTCGTCGCCGGGTGGATCGGCATTGGGCGGTTGTTCCGGGTCAGTCCCACCGAGCGGCTGGACCGTACTGTGCGTTTCGGCGCGTTGGTGTGCCTGGTGCCGGCGGTGCTGGCCACGGCTGGCCTGCTGCTGGCCCTGCTCGCCGGCTGACCCGCCGGGCCGAGAAGCCGCCCGGCCGGAACAACAGCGGAAACGCGACGGCCGGCCGTCCCAGGTGGGTGTCGGCCGGCCGTGGTGCGTCGGGGTGTCAGCGGGGGATGATCAACGCCATCGCCTCGGCCCGCGACTTGGAGTCCGTCTGCAGGATGCCGCGTACGGCCGACGTGATGGTCTTGGCACCAGATTTCTGGATGCCTCGCATCGCCATGCACATGTGCTCGCATTCGAGCACGACGACGACGCCGCGTGGTGCGAGTTTGCTCATCAGCAGGTCGGCGACCTGCGAGGTGAGCCGTTCCTGCACCTGCGGCCGACGGGCGAAGACCTCGACGAGTCGGGCCAGCTTGGACAGGCCGGTGATCCGCCCATCGGGGCCCGGGATGTAGCCGATGTGCGCGCTGCCCCGGAAGGGCAGCAGGTGGTGCTCGCAGAGGCTCATCACGTCGATGTCCCGGACGATGACCAGTTCTTCGTGGTTGGCCTCGAAGGTGGTGCTGAGCACCTGGGCCGGGTCGACCCGCAGGCCGGCGAAGAGTTCGGCATACGCCCGGGCGACCCGGGCCGGGGTCTGCTGGAGTCCGTCGCGGTCCGGGTTCTCGCCGACCGCGATCAGGATCTCGCGGACGGCCTTCTCGATCCGGCCAAGGTCGACAGCGTCCTCGACGGGGCGGCCGGTCAGCCTGCCGCTGATCAGGCGCGCGGCCACGTAGTCCAGCTCGTCGTCGCCGTCGGGCTCGGTCGCGGAGACGGCCAGCTCCCGGTGTGGGGAGCTGGCCGTCGGGTCGTTGCTCAGTGCGTGCCGTCCGAGTTGTTGGACGGCGCCACGCCGCCGACCGACGCCTGCGCGCCGTCAGCCTGGGCCTGCGCCTTGAGCTTGTCCTTCTCCGCAGGGGTGAGCACTGGCGGCTCGGTGGAGGGCTGACGCTTGCCGAAGCCGTTGTACGGCGCCAGCGGCGGGCGCTTGACCACCCGGGAGCAGATCCGCGCCATGTCGGCCGTGGAGAGGGTTTCCTTCTCCATCAGCTCGAGCACGATGTTGTCCAGGACGTCCCGGTATTCCACCAGGATCTCCCAGGCCTCGTCGTGCGCCAGCTCGACCAGTGCCCGCATCTCGCCGTCGATCTCGGCGGCCACCGAGTCCGAGTAGTCCCGCTCGTGGCCCATGTTGCGGCCGAGGAACGGCTCGTCCCCGCTGGTGCCGTACTTGATCGCCCCGAGCTTGGAGCTCATGCCGTATTGGGTGATCATCGCGCGGGCCAGTTGAGTGGCCTTCTCGATGTCGTTGCCGGCACCGGTGGTCGGCTCGTGGAAGACAAGTTCCTCTGCGGCGCGACCGCCCAGCGCGTACGCCAGGGTGTCGATCATTTCGGCGCGGGTCTGGGTGTACTTGTCTTCGGTCGGGAGCACCAGGGTGTGGCCCAGCGAGCGACCACGGGACAGGATCGTCACCTTGTGCACCGGTGCGGCGTGCGGCAGCGCCCAGGCGACCAGCGCGTGGCCACCCTCGTGGTACGCGGTGATCTTCTTTTCGTTGTCGCTCATCACCCGGGTCCGCCGCTGCGGACCGGCGACCACCCGGTCGATCGACTCTTCGAGCGAGTCGTTGGAGATCGCCCGCTGCTCCTTACGAGCGGTGAGCAGGGCCGACTCGTTGATCACATTGGCGAGGTCGGCGCCGCTGAAGCCTGGCGTGCGACGGGCCACCGCGTCGAGGTCGACGTCGGGCGTGAACGGCTTGCCCTTGGCGTGCACCCGCAGGATGGCCTTGCGGCCCTCCATGTCGGGGGCGTCCACCGGGATCTGCCTGTCGAACCGGCCCGGGCGCAGCAGCGCCGGGTCGAGGATGTCCGGCCGGTTGGTGGCCGCGATCAGGATGACCCCGCCCTTGGTGTCGAAGCCGTCCATCTCGACGAGCAGCTGGTTGAGCGTCTGCTCCCGCTCGTCGTGGCCGCCGCCCATGCCGGCGCCACGGTGCCGGCCGACGGCGTCGATCTCGTCGACGAAGACGATCGCCGGGGCGTTCGTCTTGGCCTGCTCGAACAGGTCACGGACCCGGCTGGCGCCGACGCCGACGAACATCTCCACGAAGTCGGAGCCGGAGATGGAGTAGAAGGGCACGCCGGCCTCGCCGGCGACCGCGCGGGCCAGCAGCGTCTTGCCGGTGCCGGGCGGGCCGAACAGCAGCACGCCCTTCGGGATCTTGGCGCCCAGGGCCTGGTACTTGGCCGGGTTCTGCAGGAAGTCCTTGATCTCGTACAGCTCTTCGACGGCCTCCTCGGCACCCGCGACGTCCGCGAAGGTCGTCTTCGGAGTGTCCTTGGTGATCATCTTGGCTTTGGACTTGCCGAAGTTGAGCACCCGGGAGCCGCCGCCCTGCATCTGCGACATGAAGAACAGCAGCAGGAGCACGAGCAGCGCGATCGGCAGCAGGTTGACCAGCAGGCTCACCCAGATGCTGTCCGAGGAAACCTTGGCGTCGGCCGGGCCGGTGACCCGGTTGTTCGCCTTGGCGTCCAGCACCTCGTTCCAGATCTGGTCGCCAGCCTGGTACGGGAACTGGGCCTCGATCTTGTTGGTCTCGGTCTTACCGAACTTGGTCTTCTGGGCCAGGTCCAGCTGGAGCGTCTGCTCCTTGTCCTGGAAGACCACCTTGTTGATCTTGGCGGTGTGCAGTTGATCGAGCGCAACGGAAGTGTCCACGCGGTGGTAGCTGGGACCACTGGTGAACAGCTGACTGAGCACAACGGCGCCGAGGATGACCAGGATGATCCAGACCACCGGTCGGCGGAAGAAACGCGTACGTTCCATACTGTTGTCGAGCGCCGGGGCGCCCGCATCCTCCTGATCGACGTCCTGACCGTCTGATGGTGTCGCCGCGTTGAGCGGCGGCCGGAGCCGCCGTGCGGGCCGGCCTCGACCCCGAGGCGCGAAAACTACCGCGCCGCGGTCATTCGACGGTACACCGTGTACGCGAGGAGTGAGCTTGCGAGCCCCGCAGTCGTGCACCATCAAAAGACCATGTACGCCAGCAGCGAACCTGCGAGCCCCCCGCACTCTGCGCGCCCTCGACATCGACGACACGCACCGTGGGCAGGCCCACCAGCCCCGCAGCCAACGTACGGCGAGTCCGGGTGGAAGCCGGCGTGGCGGGGAGTCCGGCTCGGCCACCCGAGCGCCCGGTCACGCGATCGAGAGGGTCGAGCGCGGAGAAACCTCCGGGCCACCGTGCTACACGGTAACCGCATCAGCTGAGAGCGCGCTGAACGTCGGCTTGATGGATGCCGATACAAGTCGGGCTCATGTCGACCGGCGGGCCGCTCCGACGGGTCGGGCCGGCGTCAGGAGCGGGCGTAGACCTCGGGCTTGAGCACCCCGACGTACGGCAGTTCCCGGTAGCGCTCAGCGAAGTCGAGGCCGTACCCGACCACGAACTCGGTGGGGATGTCGAAGCCGACGTACTTCACTCCGACCGGCACCTTCACCGCGTCCGGCTTGCGGAACAGGGCGACCACCTCGACGCTCGCCGCCGAGCGCGACTCGAGGTAACGCAGCAGCCAGGAGAGCGTCAGCCCGGAGTCGACGATGTCCTCGACGACGATCACGTGCCGACCGGCGATGTCCCGATCCAGGTCCTTGAGGATGCGGACCACCCCGGAGGAGGTGGTGCCCTGGCCGTAGGACGAGATGGCCATGAAGTCGAGCTCCGCCGGCGGGCCGTTGCGGCCCAGCGCCCGGGCGAAGTCCGCCATGAACATCACCGCGCCCTTGAGTACGCACACCAGCAGCAGTCCGTCGCCCACGTGGGCGTAGTCGGCGGAGACCTGCTTGGCCAGCTCCGCCGTCTTCTCGCGGATCTGCGCCTCGGAGATGATCACGTGGTCGATGTCGGCGTCGTACCAGGAGCCGTCAGCCATGACTCCTAGCCTGCCGTACGTCGGATGGCCTCCGTCGGCGGGGCCGCACCTTTTAGCGCGGTCCCGCCAAGGATTTTCTGCGCAAACAACGCTAATCACATCAGTTGGTGCGTGACCGCCAGCGACGGCCATCGTCGCTGGGCTTCCAGTCGGCCGAATCGTGGCTGTCGACGGTGAGGCCGGCCGCCGAGGCGGCGACGAGCAGGACGAGGAACAGGAGGAAGAGCAGGAACTCCATGGCGGCGCTCGCTTTCGCATGATTGCTGTGGGTTTCGCCGCCGGTGCGCACCGGACTGAGACCAGTCTGCGACCTGATGAAGCGACCGGACAGTGGCAGGAATGCCATTGGTCATCGATTTACTGCCACCTGTCGGGTTACCCTCGTCACATGCTGCGGTCCGTTGCCGTCCTCGCCCTCGACCAGGTCGCTCCCTTCGAGCTCGGCGTACTCGCCGAGGTGTTCGGCACCGACCGGACAGCCGACGGTTTTCCCGCCTACCGCTTCCAGGTGTGCAGCCCGGACGGCGCGCCAGTGCGTACCTCGTCCGGCTTCCACCTCACCCCACACGCCGACCTCGGCCCGGTCGACGAGGCGGACCTGGTGGCCATCCCCGCGCACAGCCAGGGCACCAGCGTCCCCGGTCCGGTGCTCGACGCGCTACGCCGGGCCGACGCCCGCGGCGCCCACCTGTTCAGCGTCTGCTCCGGAGCCTTCCTGCTCGGCGAGGCCGGGCTGCTCGACGACCGCGAGTGCACGACCCACTGGCGGTACGTGGACGAGCTGCAACGCCGGCACCCGCGCGCCCGGGTTCGCTGCAACTCGCTCTACGTCCAGGACGGTCGGCTGCTCACCAGCGCCGGCACGGCGGCCGGCATCGACGCCTGCCTGCACCTGATCCGCCAGGAGCACGGCTCGGCCACCGCGACCCGGCTGGCCCGGCGGATGGTGGTCCCGCCGCACCGCGACGGCGGTCAGTCCCAGTACGTCGAGGCGCCCATCCCGAAGGCCCCCGAGGCACCCACCCTGGAACCGGTGCTGGAGTGGCTGATGGGTCACCTGGACCGGACGATCACAGTGGAGGAGTTGGCCGCCCGCGCCGGCATGGCGCCCCGCACGTTCGCCCGTCGGTTCCGCGCCGAGACCGGCACCACCCCGCACGACTGGCTCACCAACCAGCGGGTGCTGCTCGCCCGGCGACTGCTGGAGGAGACCCCGTTGAGCGTGGAGGCGGTCGCCGACCAGTCCGGCTTCAGCGACGCGGCCGCGCTGCGCCACCACTTCAGCCGTCGGGTCGGCGCCACCCCGCACAGCTACCGGACCACCTTTCGGGACCGGGCGCACAGCAGCTGAAAACGGCCGGTCAGGTCAGGCGGGGCGCACCGAGGCCAGCCGGCCGTCGCGGCGGAGCACCCGAACACCGCCGGGCAGGTCGGCCGGGCCCTGACCGTGCCAATCGGTGACCAGGGCGTCCAGGGCGGCGACGTGCCGATGCGACAGGGCACCGGGCAGCGCGCCCAGCTCGCGGGCCCAGGAGTGCAGCACCCGGCCGCGTACGGCGGGGACCAGGCCGAGCAGCGCCGGCACGGACAGCCCGCCGTCGGGGCATCGGGCCGCCGCCAGCGCCGTCCCCGCCAACTCGTCGAGCGCGGCGTTGTCGGCGGCCACCAGCCGGGCGGTACGCGCGAGGTTGTCCACCACGCCCGGCCCGAGCGCCCGCACCAGCGCCGGCAGCAGGTCGGCCCGCACTCGCGACCGGGCGTACGACGGGTCGGTGTTGTGCGGGTCCTGCCACGGGCTCAGCCCGAGCACCGCGCAGGCGGCGCGCGTCTGCTCCCGGCCGATCTCCAACAGCGGGCGCAGCAGCGGGACCCCGCCCAGATCACGCCGGGCGGGCATCCCGGCCAGCCCTCGTGGGCCGGCGCCCCGGGCGAGCGCCAGCAGCACCGTCTCCGCCTGGTCGTCACGGGTGTGCCCGGTGAGCACCGCGACGGCGTTCTGCTGCCGGGCCGCCTCGGTCAGCGCCTGGTACCGGGCCTCGCGGGCGGCCGCTTCCGGCCCGCCGGGACGCCCGGCCACCTCCACCCGGACCACCGTCGCCGACCCGAAGCCGACCCCCCGCCCCCAGGCGGCCACTGCCTCGGCGCGCTCCGCGGAGCCGTTTTGCAAGCCGTGGTCGACGGTGACGAGGGCCGCGGCGCGGCCCAGCCGAGGCGCCACGAAGACGGTGGCCGCCGCGAGCGCGAGTGAGTCGGCGCCACCGGAGCAGGCCACCAGCACCGGACCGCCGGACGGGGGCAGACCGGTCAGGGCGCGGCGGACCGCCACCCGGATCGCTGCCACCGGCGGAGCGAGCGCGGCCACCGGCGGGTGATCAGCCAGCGGCCGGGATGGTGCCGGCCGGGCCGTGCACCCGGGCGACCCAGGCGTCCGGGTCACCCAGCTCCGACAGTCGCGGCAGGGTCAGCGGCGAATTGAAGATCGAGTTGAACCCGTCCATGCCGACGCGTTCCACAACCCCATGCACGAACTTGCGCCCCTCGGCGTACTGGCGCATCTTGACGTCCACCCCGAGCAGCCGGCGGATCGCCTTCTCCAGCGGGTTGCCCGCCTCCCTGCGTCGGTTGAACGACGCCCGGATCCGGTCCACGCTCGGGATCACCTGCGGGCCGACGCCGTCCATCACGAACTCGGCGTGCCCCTCCAGCAGGGTCATCAACGCGGTGAGCCGGTCCAGTACGGCCCGCTGTGCCGGGGTCTGCACGATGTCCAGCATGCTGGTGCGGCTCTCCGGGTCACGGACCGCCTCGGACAACGTGGCCACCCCGCGCCGCAACCGCTCGACCAGGTGCTCACTTCCGCTGGACGAGGCGTCGACGAACGCCTGCACCTCGCTGAGGAAATAGGCCCGCATCCACGGCACGGCCGTGAACTGGGTGCGGTGGGTGACCTCGTGCAGACAGACCCAGAGCCGGAAATCGCGAGGGTCGGCGCCGAGCTTGCGCTCCACCTCGACGATGTTCGGTGCGACAAGCAGCAGCTGGCCCGGGTCAGCCGAGAAGACCTCGTACTGGCCGAGCACCCGGCCGGAGAGGTAGGCCAGAACCGTCCCGGCCTGCACCCCGGTCAGCCGGGACCCGATCGCCTCGGTCAACGCGCCCGGCTGCTTGTCGCCGGAGAGCCGACTCACCAGCGGAGTGATCACCTCGCGGAGACCGGCGATGTTGGTAGCGGCCCAGTCACGGCGATCGACCACCCGCACCGGCGGATGCGACACCTGCGCCCGCAACCCCGTGTAGTCGGCCACGTGCCCGGCCGCCTCGTCGGTCAGCCGACGCAGGTCGCCGACCACGTCGGTGGCTTCGGCGTACGACACGCGAGGGCCAGACTTGCTCAACGCCCCCGCCGTGGCGGCGGCCAGATCCCAGTCCACGAACTGCGCCATGGACCCACCGTACCCGCGCCGCGACACCCCGGCCCGGGCTCGCGCCCTCGATCGACACCGATGGCGACGGCGTCACCTCGAACCGGCGACGGTCAGCCGCAGCCGCAACCGGCCAGCGCGGCGGCGATCCGGTCCAGTGCCGGCTGGGCGGTGTCCCGGTCACCCGGCACCTTGTCGGTGAGCACCGCGAAGGTCAACAGCCGACCATCGGCGGTGGTGACCAGGCCCGCGATGGAGTGCACGCCGGTCAGGGTGCCGGTCTTGGCCCGGACGCTGCCCGCGCCCGCTGCGGTGCCGGCGGCGGTGCGGTAGCGCTCGTTCAGGGTCCCGGACCAACCGCCCACCGGCAGGCCACCGAAGACGCCGGCCAACTCCGGGTGGTCCGGGCTGGCGGCCAACCGGACCAGATCGGTCAGCAGCGACGGGCTGATCCGGTTGAGACGGGACAGGCCGCTGCCGTCGGAGACGCTGATCTCCTCGGCGGGCAGGCCCAGCTCCGCCACCTCGGCGTCCATGGCGGCAGCCCCGCCGTCGAAGGAGGCGGGCTGACCACTGGCCAACGCGACCTGCCGGGCGAGCGCCTCGGCCACCAGGTTGTCGCTCTCACTGATCATGACATCGACCAGCCGGATCAGCGGCGGAGACTGCACCACGCCCAGCTCGGTACCCGGCGCCGGGCTGGCACCGGCCGCCGCCTGAGGCGGGGCGGTGCCACGCTTCACGGCTTCGGTCGGCACCCCGAGCAACCTGGCGAACGCCTTGCCGGCGGCCAGGTCCGGCTCGGCGAACCGCGGGGCGGACCCGTGCTCGACGCCCGGGTCGGTACGCGCGCCGTCGATCATCAACGCGGTCACCGCGCCGCCCGAGCCGCCGGTGGGGATGTCGTCGTCCCAGCCAGGGCCGTAGACCGGGCCGGAGTAGACCGAGCCGTCGACGACGATGCTGGTTGGGGATGTGCCGCCGAGCGCGGTACGCACCTGGGCGGCCAGGTCGTCGAGGCGCGCCGCGCCCGGGTAGTAGCCCTTCTTGTTGATCGCAAGGGTCGGGTCGCCGCCCCCGACGATCACCACCTCGCCGGCCTTCGCGCCGGCCACCACACGAGTGGGAATTCGGTAGCCGGGCCCCCGGGCCGCCAGCACGGTCACCGCGGTCGCGAGCTTCGTCACCGAAGCGGGCACGGTGCCGTCGTCCGCCCCCTTGGCGAACAGCGTCTGGCCGGTGATCACGTCGGCGACCGAGACGTTCACCCGGTCGCCCAGGGCGGCGACGCCGACCAGTGGATCGAGCACGGCACGAACCCCGTCCGGGGTGGGCACCGGGGCGTTCGAGTCCGGGCCGCCCAGCACGTCCGACGGGGCGGGTTCCGGAGTCACGCCGACAGCGTTCGGCCCGGACCCGGCGTCGTCGCCCAGCCACCCGGCGACCGGGCCGGGACGGGTGATCACGACGCCGACGCCGGCCAGCACCAGCAGGAGAACGGCGGCCAGCACCACCGGCAGCCGCCTCCGGCGGCGCGGCGGTGCGGGTGCGGGTGCGGGTACGGCATCGGCGGGTGCCGGCAACGCGGAGATCGGCGGGCCCACCGGGGGGACCCCGCCGGGGCCGGTCGGCCCGGAATTGAACGACGGGCTGAGCGGCGCAGGGCTCACCGGAACCGTGGCACTGCCGCGCGGCGGGCCGCTCACCGGCCGCTCACCGCCGGCCACCGGGAACTGACCGGTGTTCGGAGCGGGCGAAGCCGACCCGGTCGGCGGGCGCCAGGGCAGCGGCGCGGGCCGCTCGGGAACCGTCTCCGGTGCCGGGGTCGGTGCTTCAGGAGCCCGTGGAAGGTGCGCCTCCGGCACCGGGACTCGCCCCTTGGCACTGCCGGAGCCGGATCGTCCGGTACCGTGCGCGGAGCCCCCGTCCGGGCGGTAGTGTGAATCTTCCCTCCCCACGACCCCCTCCTCCCCCAGCGAAAATCGGCTTGGGTGACACTACTTCGGTCCGAAGACTATGCGGCGGCCGGAGTCGGCGGGTGGGCATTCACCTGTCCGGAGGGCCGCCAGTGGTTCCGTTAGCCAGCGTGGGCAGACGAGGGAGCGTGCAGATGGATTTCGACGTGACGGTTGAGATCCCCAAAGGTCACCGGAACAAGTACGAGGTGGACCACAAGACCGGCCGGATCCGGTTGGACCGCACCCTCTTCACCTCCACCCAGTACCCGGCCGACTATGGGTTCATCGAGGGCACCCTGGGCGAGGACGGCGACCCGTTGGACGCCCTCGTGCTGGTCCCCGAGCCGACCTTCCCGGGTTGCCTGATCCGCTGCCGCACCATCGGCATGTTCCGGATGACCGACGAGAAGGGCGGGGACGACAAGGTCCTCTGCGTGCCCTACGAGGACCCCCGCCAGGAGCACCTGCGCGACATCCATCACCTGGGCGAGTTCGACCGCCTGGAGATCCAGCACTTCTTCGAGGTGTACAAGGACCTGGAGCCCGGCAAGTCGGTGGAGGGCGCGACCTGGGTCGGCCGCACCGAGGCCGAGGCTGAGATCCACAACTCCTACCAGCGGGCCAGGGACGCCGAGGCGCGCGGCGAATCCGCCCACTGACGACCGCTGACGCACCGGGCCCGAGGGTCGCTCAACCGAGCAACCCTCGGGCCCGGTCGTACAGGTCGAGCACCGCGCAGGCGATCGGCACCACGGCGACCACCAGGGCCGTGTCGGTGAGGTCGGCGATCCTCCCGAGGTACGGCGAGACCGGCCGGCGGGCGTACCCGGTGCCGCTGGCGACCGCCACCAGGGCCAGTGCCGCCCCGCCCAGGACCAGCACCAACCGCCCGGTCTCGTCGGCCCGGCCGACCAGCACCACACCCAGCGCCGCGTAGCCGGCCAGCCCGGCGAGCACCGTCGGTACCCGGTGTCGCAGCGCCACGAACAGCCGCGACCGCAGCAGCAGCACGGCCGAGGTGACCGCCACCAGCACCCGACCGGCCATGCCACCGGCGACCACGAGTACGACCGCTGTGGCCACCACCAGCAGCGCGTGGCCGATCAGCATTCCGGTGAGCATCTCCTCGGTGCGGATCACCGCGGCGAGCACCCGGCCCCGGTCCGGCAGATCCCGGACCCGCTCCGGCTCCTCCGCGGTGGTGGCAGCCGGCAGGGTGATCGGCGGCAGCGGCAGCTTGCCCAACCGGATGGCCAGCAGCGGGATCACGCCGACGGCGAAGACCAGTGCGCTGAGCAGCACCGCCGCCGTACCGGCCGTGGTCATCAGCAGCCCACCGAGCGCGGCCCCCGCGCCGAGCAGGCCGACAGTGACACCGGCCACGAAGACCCGCAGTCGACTGGCCACCCCGAGGAGACCGATCAACGCCACCAGCAGCAGCGCGACCGAGCCGGCCAGCAGTTCGGGAGCGCCCACCCAGCGAGCCGGGCCGATCGGCCCGACCGGGTCGCCGGAGCCGACGGCCAGGGCACCGGCAGTGAACGCGTAGGGCAGCGCGTAGCCGCCGAGCGTCGCCCCGGCGGTGCCGTCGCCGTTGGCGCGGGAGGCCACGGTGCCGGCCACTGTGAGCACCAGCGCCACCGCGACGGCCGCCAGCCAACCGGCCCGGTGCGTCGGGCCGCCGGCGAGCAGCGCGAGCAGTCCGACCGCGAGCGGTACGGCGGCACCGGCCAGACCGGCTGCCCGGGTGGCGGTGGGCGACCAGGCGCCGCCGCGGCGGCGAGCACCGTCGGCGATCGCCTCGATGACGTCGTCGTACTCCAACTCGGGCCAGTGCGCGCGGGCCGGCACGAGGTGCAGCACCTCACCGTCGCGGACCCCCTGCGGCAGCAACGCCTGTGCGGTCACCAGCAACGCCCCGTCGGTGCGGCGGAGCACCCAACCGCCGTGCTGCTCGCCGTCGTCGGCCAGCCCGACACCTGCGTGCCGGAGCACGTCGGGCAGCAGCTCAGCCAGTGGCACCTGCTCCGGCAGGGCGACGTCCACCCGTCGTTGCGGCGCACTGATGGTGACGCGTGCCAGCCCGGTAGTCATCGACTGGTCTCCATATCGAAGGGGATCGGAGGCTGCGCGGACGACAGGACTTTACCTACCATGAGCCAGGCTCGGGTTACCCAGCGCTGTCAGGAGGCCGAGTGTCCACCGTCGTCATCAAGCGCCCACCGCGCCGACCAGCGCCGGAGATTCCCGCCGGTGAGCTGTCGGTAGACGCACCGCCGGAGATCCCCGTGGTGACCGGCGGGCGGTGGCAGCAGCTGCTCATGCTGCTACCCATGCTGGGCGGCACTGTGGCGATGGCGATGATGTTCGGCCGGGGTGGCGGCGCCTACTCGTACGTGGTGGGCGGCATGTTCGGGCTCTCCTCGTTGGCGATGCTGGTGACGTCCTGGGGCAGCGCCTCCGGCACCCCGAAGAAGTCCGAGATGATGGCCGCCCGCAGGGAGTACCTGCGCCACCTGGCCACACTGCGGCGGCGGGTCCGGCGGACCGCGGGCCAGCAACGGGCCGGGCTCTACTACCGGCACCCGGATCCGGGCCGGCTCTGGTCGACGGTGGACAGCCACCGGATCTGGGAGCGGCGCCCCGCCGACCCGGATTTCGCTGTGGTGCGGGTCGCCGTCGGGCCGCAGACACTGGCCACCCCACTCGTCCCACCGGTCACCCGGCCGCTGGAGGAGCTGGAGCCGATGACCGCCGGCGCGCTACGCCGCTTCCTGGACGCGTACTCCGTGGTGCCGGACCTGCCGGTGGCGCTGTCGCTGCGCAGCTTCGCCCGGGTGCACGTACGCCCCGCCGGCCGGGGCCGGGCGACCACCCCGACCACCGGCGGGCCACCCACCGGCGACCCGGCGGCGCAGGCGCTGGTCCGGGCCGTGCTGACCCAGCTGGCGGTCTTCCACGCCCCCGACGAGCTGCTCGTCGCGGTCTGCGCCGGGCCGGAGCGGCGCGCCCGCTGGGAGTGGGTGAAGTGGCTCCCGCACGCCCACCACCCCGGCCGCACCGACGCGCTCGGCCCGGTACGCCTGGTCACCAGCTCCGCCGCCGAGTTGGAGTCGCTGCTGGCCGACGTGCTGGCCACCCGGTCCCGGTTCAGCCCGGCCGGCCCGGCCACCGACGGTCCGCACGTGGTGGTGGTCCTCGACGGCGGCGACCTGACCGGCGCCAGTGATCTGACCGGCGACGGCGGCATCGACGCGGTGACAGTGCTGGACCTGGACACCCCGCCGCCCCGACTGCTGGACCGGTACGCGCTGCTGCTGGAGTTGCACGGCCGGCGGCTGCACTCGCGGTCGTCCGACGGGCACGCCGAGGTGGGCACCGCCGACCAGTTGGACCTGGCCGACGCCGAGGCGGTCGCCCGACGGTTGGCGCCGCTGCGGCTCGCCGGCGCGGCCCGCGGACCGGACGCTCCACTTCAAGCCGACCTGGGCCTCCCCGAGCTGCTCGGTCTCGGTGACCCGGAGAGCTTCACGGCGGAGCAGGGCTGGTTGCCGCGCTCGGCACGGGATCGACTGCGGGTGCCGATCGGGGTGGGCGCGGACGGCGGCGCCATCGAGCTGGACCTCAAGGAGTCCGCCCAGGACGGCATGGGTCCGCACGGCCTGCTCATCGGGGCGACCGGCTCCGGCAAGTCCGAGCTGCTCCGCACTCTGGTGCTGGGGCTCGCCGCCACGCACAGCTCCGAGCAGCTCAACTTCGTGCTCGTCGACTTCAAGGGTGGCGCCACCTTCACCTCGTTCGACCGGCTGCCGCACACCGCAGCCGTGATCACCAACCTGGCCGACGCGTTGCCCCTTGTCGATCGCATGGTGGACGCGATCAACGGAGAGTTGGTCCGCCGTCAGGAGTTGCTCCGGCGCGCCGGCAACTTCGCCAGCGTGCGCGACTACGAGCGGGCCCGGGCGGCCGGCAGCCCCCTCGCACCGCTGCCGTCGTTGCTGCTGATCTGCGACGAATTCTCGGAGCTGCTCTCCGCCAAGCCCGACTTCATCGACCTGTTCGTGCAGATCGGCCGGCTGGGCCGCTCGCTCGGCGTGCACCTGCTGCTCGCCAGCCAACGCCTGGAGGAGGGCCGGCTGCGCGGGTTGGACACCCACCTCTCGTACCGGATCGGGTTGCGCACCTTCTCGGCACTGGAGTCCCGGACGGTGCTCGGCGTGGCGGACGCGCACGAGCTGCCCCGCTCGCCGGGCCACGGCTACCTGCGTGCCGGCACCGACCCGCTGGCCCGCTTCAAGGCCGCGTACGTCTCCGGCGCCGTCCGCCGTCGGGCCGCGCCGGGCGGCGTCGCCGCCGAGGGAGGCGCGCGGCTGCTCACCTTCACCACCCACGTCGTACCGGTGCCCGAGCCGGCAGCCCCGGTCGTGCCCGTCGTGGCGGAGGAGGAGGGCGGCAGGACGCTGCTCGACCTGCTGGTGGACCGGCTCGTCGGGCAGGGCCCGCCGGCGCACCAGGTCTGGCTCCCGCCGCTCGGCCAGCCGCCGGCCCTGGACGAGCTGCTCGGTCCGGTCGAGGTGCACCCGAAACGCGGGCTGACAGTGGGCAACCCGGAGTTGCACGGAGCACTCGGCGTGCCGATGGCGGTGGTGGACAAGCCGTTGGAGCAACGCCGGGACCTGCTCTGGCTGGCGCTGGACGGCGCTGCCGGGCACGTCGCCGTGGTCGGTGCGCCGCAGAGCGGCAAGTCCACAGCCCTGCGCACGCTGATCTGCGCGTTGGCGCTCACCCACACACCGGCCGAGGTGCAGGTCTACTGCCTCGACTTCGGCGGTGGCGGGCTGGCCGCGCTGCGCGACCTTCCGCACGTCGGTGGGGTCACCGGCCGCGCCGACCCGACCGCAGTACGACGCACCGTCGGCGAGATGACCACCCTGCTGGTCGACCGGGAACGCCGCTTCGCGGAGCTGGGCGTGGAGTCGATGGCCGCGTACCGGCAGCGTCGAGCGGCGGCGGGGACGGCCGGCCAGCCGGGCGCCGACCCGTACGGCGACGTGTTCCTGGTGATCGACGGGTGGAGCACCATCCGCGGGGAGTACGACGACCTGGAGCCACTCGTCACCGACCTCGCCACCCGGGGTCTGTCGTACGGGGTGCACGTAATCGCCACCGGGCTGCGCTGGCTGGATTTCCGCCCGGCGATCCGGGACCTGTTCGGCTCCCGGCTGGAGCTGCGCCTCGGGGACCCGACCGACTCGCTGGTGGCCCGGCGCGCGGCCGCCAACGTGCCCGAGCGCGCCGGCCGAGGGGTGACAGCTGAGGGCCTGCACTTCCTCACCGCACTACCCCAGCTCGGTACTGCCGGCGGCGACACCGCCGACCTGGTCAAGAGGGCCGCCGGCGGGTGGGCGGGCGCTCCGGCGCCCCGGGTGCGGCTGCTCCCGCCGGTGCTGCCGTACGCCGATCTCGACCTCACCTCAACGACCGGGCTGCGGCTGCCGATCGGGATCGCGGAGGCGGACCTGCGCCCGGTGCTGCTCGACTTCGCCACCGAGCCACACTTCGTGGTCTTCGGGGACTCGGAGTGCGGCAAATCGTCGTTCCTGCGCGCGCTGGCCACGTCGATCATCACCCGGTTCACTCCCGAGCAGGCCCGGGTGATCCTCGTCGACTACCGGCGCAGCCTGCTCGGCGCCATCGAGACGCCACACCTGATCGGGTACGGCACCGCGGCGGCACACACCGCCGACCTCGTCGAGTCGGCCGCCGGTTACCTGGAGCGGCGGGCTCCCGGGCCGGAGGTCACGCCGCAGCAGCTGCGGGACCGGTCCTGGTGGTCCGGGCCGGAGCTGTTCGTGCTGGTGGACGACTACGACCTGGTGGCGGCGGGGCCGGCGAACCCGTTGCGCGCGCTGGAGGAGCACCTGCCGCACGCCCGGGACATCGGGCTGCACCTGGTGTTGGCCCGCCGGTCCGGCGGGGCGAGCCGAGCCCAGTACGAGCCGATCGTGCAGCGCCTGCGGGAGCTGTCCACCGCAGGCCTGGTGATGGCGGGCAGCCCCGAGGAGGGGGCGCTCGTCGGGCCGGTGCGACCCGGACCGCTGCCGCCGGGGCGTGGTCGGCTGGTCACCCGGCGGGAGGGCGTACGCCTCGTTCAGCTGGCGCAACTGCCGCCGCAATGACCTGACTCGCCGGTTCTTCCCGTGACGGGTGGGGAAACCGGTAATCTCCGATCGTCATGGTTCCGTCGGGATGAATGGCTGGGGATGTGACTGGGGTGCGGTACAGCGGTCCGTCAGCGGCCCGACGGGCGACCGGCCGGGCGCTGCTCGGCGTGGCCGCGGCGCTTGCCGTCGTGGCCCCGACCGCGGCAGCCGTGCCCGTCGCCGCGCCCACTAACGGTGGACAGCTCGCCGGCGCGCCGATGGCGTTCGCCCCCGGTGACGCCGTGGCCCGCACCGACCAGGTCCGCGACGAGCAGTGGCAGCTCGACGAGTTGCAGGCCGAGACGGCGTGGCGCAGCTCGACCGGCCGGGGCGTGACGGTGGCGGTGGTCGACTCCGGAGTGGACGGCAACCACCCCGACCTGGTCGGCCAGGTGCTGCCCGGCAAGGACCTGGTCGGCCCCGGTGGCGCGCCGGGCCCGGATCCGGTGGGTCACGGCACCACTGTCGCCGGCCTGATCGCCGGGCGCAACGACGACAAGCGGGGTGTGGTCGGCCTGGCGCCGGACGCCCGGATCCTGCCGGTCCGTGTGCTGGACGAGGAAAACCGGTACGACGACGCGCTGATCGTCGCCCAGGGGGTCCGCTGGGCGGTCGACAACGGCGCCCGCGTGATCAACCTGTCGCTGGGCGGCAGCGGCGACAGCCCGGCCCTGGCCGCCGCCCTGGACTACGCGTTCGTCCGGGACGTGGTAGTGATCGCCTGCACCGGCAACCTGGCCACCTCCACCAGCACCAAGGTCTGGTACCCGGCTCGGGAGCCGGGTGTGATCGCGGTGTCCGGTCTCGAACGCAGCAGCGACAACATGTGGTCCGGCTCGATCACCGGCCGGGCGACGGTGCTCACCGCTCCCGCCAGCGGGCTGGTCGGCGCCAAGCCTCCCGGCGGGTACTGGCGGGTGCAGGGCACCAGCTTCGCCGCGCCACTGGTGGCGGCGACCGCCGCGCTGGTCCGGTCCCGCTATCCGCAGATGCCAGCGGGTGAGGTGGTCAACCGGTTGTTGGCCACCGCCCGGGACCTGGGCCCCACCGGGCGGGACGACCGCTTCGGGTACGGGGTGGTCGACCCGGTGGCGGCGTTGACCGCTCAGGTGCCGCCGGTGACCGCCAACCCGCTGGACGACCAGACGTCGCCGGGCGTGACCGGTTTCGGTCCGGCGCCCGGCTCGGTCGACGACGACCCGGTGGCCGGTGCCGGTGCCGATCCACTCGGTCTCGCCGCATCCGGTCAGCAGAGCCGCTGGACGGCTCGGGCGGCGGGCGGTCAGGACACCTCCGCTCCGAAGCAACTGTGGACCACTGTCGTGCTCCTCGTCGCTCTGGTCGGCGGTGTGGCCCTGATGCTGCGCCGGCTGCGTCAGCGGACCCGTTGATCGAGGCCGACCGGCAGGCCTGACCGGCTGCCCGGTCGGGTAGAACGGACCCATGAGTACGCACCGGCCGCCCACCCTCGCCCCCACCGGCCAGCCGTCCTGGCGGCACCGCCGATTCGACAGGGACCACGCGCTGGGTCTGCGGCTCACTCTCGCCGCGACAGCGGCGTTCCTGGTGCTGGTGCCGTTCGCGCTGCTCACACTGCTGGTGCTCGGCGCCTGGGCACCGCTGCACCGGCTGGACACGGCGGTCACCGACGCGCTGCACGGCTACGCCCAGGATCACCCGGCCTGGGTCGTGCTGATGCGGGTCTGGACCGAGGTCTTCGCACCGATGCCGCTGCGCGCCGTCGCCCTGCTCCTGGTGGTCTGGCTGCTGCGCCGGGGAGCGCGCCGGCTGGCCCTCTGGGCGGCCACCACAATGGTCGTCGGCGGGTTGGTCGGTCCGCTGCTCAAGTTGCTGGTCGGCCGGGACCGGCCGGAGTTGCTGGACCCGGTGGCCCGGGCCGCCGGTTACTCGTTCCCCTCCGGGCACGCGTTGAACGCCACCCTGGCCGCCGGGGTGCTGCTGCTGGTGCTCCTGCCGTACGCCGGGCGGGGGGCGGCGCGGGCCGCGCTCTGGGTGGCGGCGGTCCTGCTCACAGTGGTGACCGGGCTGAGCAGGGTGGCGCTCGGCGTGCACTTCACCAGCGACGTGGTGGGTGGATGGCTACTCGGCGTGGCGGTGGTCGCGGCCACCACCGCCGCGTTCACCAGTTGGCGGGCACACACCGGTCTTCGGCCGGTCCGGCCGACCCGCGACGGCGTCGCTCCCGAGATCGAGCGGCACCCGGAAGCGGCCTGAGGAGTGACGACGAGGCCGGCCGGGTACTGGCCGACCCATGTCCGAGACCGTGGTCCAGATCGTCCGGCGGGTCCTGCTGCCGGTGTCCCTCCTGCTCGGGCTCATGGTGCTGCTCGGGATGCTGGTCACCCGGGTGTTCGCCCGGACCTGGCCGTTCACCGTGGAAGACGCGGTGAACCGGGAACTCGCCGCCGACCGCACCGGCGACTGGAACAACGTCTCGCTGGTGTTCAGCACGCTGGCCAGCACCCAGATGATCGTCGTGGTCACCGTGCTGGTGGCGTTGGCGCTGCGGCTCTGGCTGAAGCGCTGGCGCGAGCCGCTGTTCCTGTGCGCGGCGGTGACCGCCCAGGCGCTGGTGTTCCTGCTGACCACGCTGGCGATCGACAGACAGCGGCCGGCGGTGGAGCACATGGACGTCTCGCCACCCACGTCGAGCTTTCCGTCCGGGCACACCTCGGCGGCGGTGGCGCTCTACGTCGGCATCGCCGTGCTGATGGCACTGCGGGCACGGAGCACCGGAGCGAAGGTCGCCTGGTGGACGCTGCTGCTGATGGTGCCGCTGGGCGTGGCGCTGACCCGGATGTACCGGGGAATGCACCACCCGAGCGATGTGGTGGCGTCCTTCCTCAACGGCGGCACGTGCGTCGCGATCATGGCCCGTGCCGTGCTGGACCGGGGGCTGCGGTGGGGCCGGGCGAAGCGACCGACAGTCGGGCGTCGCGCCCAGCCGGCTCGGAGCTGAGCTGACCTCGCAGCGACGCTCAGGTGCACTCGCCGGTGGCGACCTGCCGGTTGCGTTCGGCCCCGGCCAACGCCACCGGACGGGCTTCGGCCGCCGTCACCGCGAAGCCGGTGTTCGGGTCGTCGGACGCCGCCGCGAAGATCACGCCGAGCACCAAGCCGTTGGCGGAGAGCAGCGGACCGCCCGAGTTGCCGCTGCGGACCAGCGCCCGGATCGTGTAGATCTCCCGGGTCACCTCGCTGGACGAGTAGATGTCCGGGCCCTTGATCCGGTCGACGTCCCGGACCCGCGCCGACTGCGCGTTGTACGGGCCGTCGAGTGGGAAGCCGAGCACGATCGCGTCGGAGCCGCTGCCCGCGTTGCCGGCGGCGAACCGCAGGGACGGCCCGGGCAGCCCGGGCACGAGCAGCACCGCCAGATCCCGGTTCGGGTCGTAGACCACCACCTTGCCGTCGTACCGCTCGCCACCCAACTCCACGGCGACCGAGCGGGTGCCGGCCACCACGTGCGCGTTGGTCATCACCCGGTCGTCCGCGTACACGAAGCCGGATCCCTCGATCCGGCGTGAGCAGCTGGGCGCGGAGCCGAGCACCTTGACGACCGACTGCTGACCGCTGACCACCACCTGCGAGCCGGCCAGTGCCGGGTCCGGCGGGTCGACCTGCCGGGCCCGGGTGGGCGCGAGGTCACCGAAGACGTCCGGGAATCCGTCGGTGTCGACGGTGTCCTCGAGCGCCGTGGACAGCTGGTGGGCCTGCTCCGGCAGGACCTGGTTCACCACTGTGATCAACGCGCTGTTGCGGACCGAGGCGGCGAGCCAGGGCACCGAGGACGAGCCGAGCGGCACGGCGACCAGCCAGGCGAGCAGGAGCACCGCAAACAGCGAGACGAACGCCCCACCGACGTCGTCGGCCCGTTTGCCAACGTCGCTGGTGATCGTCTTGCGCAGGTGCGAGCCGAGCCAACCGGCGAGCGCCTGCCCGACCACGGCCAGCCCGAAGATGGCCACCAGCGAGATCAGCACACGGGTGCCGGCGTCCACGAACTGTCTGGCGAACAGCGGCCCGAGCTGGAGACCCAGCAGCAGACCCAGGAAGAAGCCGGACAACGACGTGACGCCGATGACGAAGCCCTGGCGGTATCCGCTGATCGCGAACACGAGCATGAGCAGCAGCAGGACGAGATCCACGACGGACACGGGTCAAGCGTACGGGCAGTGTGCCCACCGGATGACCATCGCTTGCGGATGGTGACCGTGGGGTCAGCGCAGGGCGTTCTCGTCAGCGTCGTCGGTGCCGGCGGACGGCGCTGGTGTCGCCCCGGTCGGCGGAAGCTCCATCACCCGGCCGCGCGACCAGGGACGGGCCCAGCCGCCCATCTCGAGCAGGGTGGCGAGCACGCCGGCGGTGAAGCCCCAGACGAGCATCCCGCGCGCCGAGAACGCCGGCCCGATCCAGCCGCTCGGGTGGCGGACGCGGAGGCGGTTGGCCGGATCGACCAGCTCGCTGACCGGCAGGCGGGCGACGTGTGCCACCTCGGCCGGCTCCCGTGGGTGCACCGGGTGCGGGTCGTGCCACCAGGCCAGCACCGGCGTGACCACGAAATCGCTGACCGGGATCCACAGCTTCGGCAGCTCGGCCAGCACTGTCACGCTGGAAGGGTCGAGGCCCACCTCCTCGTTCGCCTCGCGCAGGGCGGTGGCGCGGACGTCGGCGTCCTCCGGGTCGGCAGCACCTCCGGGAAAGGCGGGCTGGCCGGCGTGGTTGCGCAGGGTGGCGGCGCGTTGCAGGACCAGCACGTCGGGACCGGCGCCGGGCTGCTCGCCGAGCAGCACCAGCACGGCGCTCTCCCGACCGCCTTCGGCCGGGGTGATCAGCCGGGTGAAGTCCTCGGCGCGGGCGGTGCCCAGCCGGGTCAGCAGCGGCTCGATCCACTCGGGGGGCCGACGGGTCACGCCGGCACCGCCAGACCGAGGTGCTGGCGGACCAGCTTGGCGAGCTTGGTGTCGTCAAGAGCCCCGCTGGCGTCGATGTGCCGGACCTGACCGTCGGCGCCGACGAAGAGGGTCAGCGGAATGGCGTTGCGCTTCAGCTCGCGCTGCAGCGCCTCGCCCTGGTCCACCAGCATCGGGAACCGGACGCCGAAGTCCTCACCGATGGACTGGGCGCCGCTGCGGCTGTCCCGGCTGTTGACCCCGACCACCTGGAGCTGACCGGCGGCCCGCTCGCTGAGGCGCTGGAAGGCGGGCAGCTCCTTGCGGCACGGCGGGCACCAGGAAGCCCACACGTTGATCACCGCCGGCCCGGCCACCTCCCGCAGCACGACGGGGGCGCCGCCGGTGAAGCAGGAGAGCGTCAGCTCCGGCAGCGACGACCCGCCAGCGGCGGGGGCCGTCGTGCCAGATGTGCCGGGCGAGGCGGGGGTAGACGTTGTGGGAGTCGCCGTGCCGGAGCTGGGCGACGTGGCAGTGGGCGCCGTGCTCAGCGTGGCGCAGTCCCGGAACGGGGACGGTCGCTCAGCGGCGGCCGGACGGGGAGCTGGCTCGTCGTCGGCCGGGCCGCTGGTGCAACCGGTGACCGCCAGCAGCAGCGGCAGAACGGCGAGGGCGAGGCGGCGGTTCACGGCACCTCCGCCGTGATCGCCTGCGCCGGCACCAGCTCCGGGTCGACCCCGGCGGCCACCGCGAGGTCGCGCGCCCGAGGGCCCTTGAGCAGCTTGGCGGCGGCCGCCGGCTCGGTGGGGCCGGTGCCGTACGAAGGGCAGAGCTTCGCGAGGGTGCAGGCGCCGCAGGCCGGCTTGCGGGCGTGGCAGACCCGTCGCCCGTGGAAGATGATCCGGTGCGAGAGCATGGTCCAGTCGCGCTTGTCGTACAGCGCGCCGATCGCGTGCTCGATCTTGACCGGGTCGGTCTCGGTGGTCAGGCGCCACCGGTGGACCAACCGCTGGAAGTGCGTGTCGACGGTGATGCCCGGGACGTCGAAGGCGTTGCCCAGGATCACGTTGGCGGTCTTGCGGCCGATGCCGGGGAGCGTCACCAGGTCGACGAGCCGGCCCGGGACCGCGCCGTCGTACCGGTCGAGGAGGGCCTGACCGAGCTTGAGCAGTGAGTCGGTCTTGTTGCGGTAGAAACCGGTGGGCCGGATCAGCTCCTCCATCTCGCCCCGGTCGGCGCCGGCGTACGCGGCAGCGCTCGGGTAGCGGGCGAAGAGCTTCGGGGTGACCTCGTTGACCTTCTTGTCCGTGCACTGCGCGGACAGGATCGTGGCGACGGCCAGCTCCAGAGCGTTGGAGTGGTCCAGCTCACAATGCGCGTCGGGATGCGTCTCGGCCAGCACCCGGCCGATCTTGCGCGCACGGCGTTTGCGCCCGAGATCGGTCTCGCTGGCACCGGGAGGGCTACTGGTCACGACGGTCAGCCTACGTCGCACCCCGGACGCTCCTCGTCGGGTCAGCCGCCGGTCGGCGGCGAGATCTTCCCCTGCCCGTCGAGGCGAGCGCCGCCCTTCGAGAAGTCGGCGCGGCTCAACTCGGTGACCAGGCCCAGGCCCCGGTCGTCCGGGTCCATCGTCGGCTTGCCGGCGGAGTTCATGTACGTGGAGGCGAACGAGCCGCCGGCCCAACTGCCGTCCGGCTTGAGCGACACCTTCAGCACCCCGCCCCAGCCGAGGCGGCCGGCGTTGCTCAGCGAGTTGCCGCCGCCGGCGAAGTTGCCCAGGCTGTACGCGATCAGGCGCCCCTGGTAGAACTCCATCCCGCGCAGCACGTGCGGGCCGTGCCCGACGATCAGGTCGGCGCCAGCGTCGATCATGGCGTGCGAGAACTTCACCGGGTCGCCCCGGTTTTCACCCAGGAACATCTCGGTGCCCGGCTTCACCCGGGTCTTGTCGGCGCCCTCGCCACCCATGTGCACCTGCACCACGACCAGGTCGGCCATGGTGGCGGCCTTGGCGACCACCGCCTTCGCCTTGTCGATGTCGACGAGGCTGTTGGACCAGACGTACGACGAGAAGCCGGCGACGGCGACCTTGACGCCCTTGACGTCGACCACGGTGATCTCGTTCGGTGCGCCGGTGTGCTCCAGGTCGTACTTCTTCAGCGCCTTCTGGGTGTTCTCGTAGCCCTTGGGTCCGTAGTCGTACCCATGGTTGTTGGCCTGGTTGAGCACGTCGAAGCCGGCGTCACGCAGGTGGGCGGCGTACTCCGGCGGGGCACGGAACTGGAAGCAGCGGGTGGAGTTCGCCCCGCACTTACCGGTGCCGGTGTCGACGGTCAGCGGCTCCTCCAGGTTGCCCATCACCAGGTCGGCCTTGAGCGCCTCGGTGACCGAGGCGAAGAAGCCCTTACCGCCGGCGGCGGGCAGCCGACTGGGCGCGTTGCCCATGATGATGTCGCCGGTGGCGGAGAGCGAGATCGCGCCACCCTGACCGGACGACGACGGCCCGGTGGCCTTCGGGCCGGCCGTGGAGACCGGCGCGCCGGTGCCACCACCTCCCGCGCCGGGCTGCCAGACGGGTGCCTCACCACCGGAGTCGGCACAGCCGGCCACGAGGAGGGCGGCCAGCAGCGCGGCGAGGCCGAGGGCGACGCGGCGGCGCGGGCGGGACGCGAGGAGGGCGGGAGCGTACATCGCCCGCGACCCTACCGGTCGTTAAACGCGCCGACGACAGCCGATCGGCTGGACTTTGCGCCCCTGAGCTGGTCGGACCACGGCACGACCGGCCGGGAACCACCGGCGAGCACCGCCGCGTGCACCGCTCGGGCGAGCGGGGCACCCCAGGTGGAGCGCGGCCCGCCGTACGCGGCCTCCGGCCCGTCCACCGGGCAGAGCACGGTGACCGCGTCGGTGGGCGTGCCGGTCCCCGGCACCCCCAGCTCGGTGATCGCCTGGGTCTTCGCCTCGGTCGCGGTGGCCACCGCGTTGACCAGCGCCGAGTCGGCGAGCCGGGCCGGCACGTACACCACGATGTTGACAGTGCCGACGCGTTGGGTGAGCGCGGCCGGCGTCGGCGCTGCCGCGGGCACCGGCGTACCGAGCCCGACCGTCGCCCAGGCGCGCACCCCGGCGTCGGTTCGCGCCACCACCTCGGTCACATCGACGCCGGTCAGCAGGCCGATCCCAGGCCCGTCGAGGGCCAGTTCGGCGGCGAGCGAGGCCAGGTGCGCCGCGGGGTCGTCCCGGTCGTACGACATCGGTACTGTCGCGTTCAACACCCACCGCCGGACCCCGATGCCACCGCCCAGCGGGGCACTGCTGACCGCCCGCAGGGGCACGTCCGCGCGCCAGACGAGCAGCGGGACGCGCCGCCCGTCCTCGGCGCGGCTGGTCAGAGTTGGCTCGCTCAGCACGTCGGGCAGGTTACGCCCACCGATCAAGATTCCAGGGGCGACCTCTGATTCATGCTCACGTGCGCCTAGACTTGGCGGCGCGCGAGGGGATCAGCGGACGGCGGCCCCGGCCGACGGACGGCACGCGCAACCGGAGGTGCGCAATGGACGAGGTACTGGCCCGCAGCGGGATCTTCCAGGGTGTTGACCCGGAAGCTGCCGAGGCGCTTGCCAAGGAGATGGAGACGATCGAAGTCCGCAAGGGCGAGATCGTCTTCAATGAGGGCGAGCCCGGTGACAGCCTCTACATCCTGCTGTCCGGGAAGATCAAGGTTGGTCGCCGCGCAGCGGACGGCCGACAGAACCTGATCGCGGTGATGGGGCCGTCGGACATGGTCGGTGAGCTGTCGCTCTTCGACCCGGGTCCGCGTACGGCGACCGCCACCGCGGTGACCGACACCCGGCTGGTGCGGCTGCGTAAGCAGGCGCTGCGGCCGTGGCTCAACAACCGCCCGGAGATCGCCGAGCAGTTGCTCCGGGTGCTCGCCCGGCGGCTGCGCCGGACCAACGACTCGCTCGCCGACCTGATCTTCACGGACGTGCCGGGTCGGGTCGCCAAGAACCTGCTCCAGATGGCGGGCCGCTTCGGCACCCGCGACGGCGGCGTTCTGCGGGTCACCCACGACCTCACCCAGGAGGAGATCGCCCAACTGGTCGGCGCCTCCCGGGAGACCGTCAACAAGGCGCTGGCCGACTTCGCCTCGCGCGGCTGGCTGCGGTTGGACGGCAAGAGCATCATCATTTTGGACCCGGAGCGCCTGGCCCGTCGCGCCCGCGTCTGAGCAGCACCCGACGTCCCCGCCTGTCGTCACCGACGGTAGGCGGGGACGTTTGCCATCTGCCTGGCGCAGAATCGCTGGCCCCGGGCCGGGGCCAGCGGTGAGGGTGGGGCAATGGTGAACCGAGTTGCGGTGCTCTCCGACATCCACGGTGTCCTGCCGGCGCTGGAGGCCGTACTGGCCGAGCCGGACGTCACCGCTGCCGATCTGATCGTGCTCACCGGCGACATCGCCGCCGGCCCGCAACCGGTCGAGGTGCTGGACGTGCTCGCCGACCTGGGTGACCGGGTGTGCTGGGTCGGCGGCAATGCCGACCGCGAGCTGGTCGAGGCCCGGGCCGGCCGCCCGGCGTCGATCGAGGTGTCGAACTGGGCCGCCGGGCAGCTACGCGACGACCAGGTGGCCCGACTCGCCGCGCTGCCGGCGACGGCGACGCTGGAGATCGACGGCCTCGGGCCGACGCTGTTCTGCCACGCCACGCCCCGCGATGACGAGGAGGTCGTGCTCGTCGACTCCCGGCTGGCGCGCTGGGCGGAGGTGTTCGACGGTCTCCCCGCCGAGGTCACCACTGTGGTCTGCGGCCACACGCACATGCCCTTCACCCGGCTGGTCGACCGGCGTCTGGTGGTCAACCCGGGCAGCATCGGCATGCCGTACGGGGGCGCGGGCGCGTGGTGGGCGCTGCTCGGGCCGGGCGTGCAACTGCGCCGCACCGCCTTCGACGTGGACGCGGCCTGCGCCCGGGTGGCGGCCGAGTCGACGTTCCCCGACGCTGCCGCCTGGGCCGACGAGTACCTGCGCTCTCAGCACAGCGACGCCGACGCGCTGACCGTCTTCGGCCCCCGCGACGGCCGCTGAGCGAGCAGTCGGAAGCCCACCAGTCTCCATCCGAGCGTCGCGGGCTCAGAAAAAGTCAGTCTTGACTGTTTGTTTCGTAGGCCGCAGGCTGTCCCCGTGCCCCCCGCATCGACACGTGTCCCTCAGCAGGAACGCAGCCGCGCCACCCAGGCCCGGCTGCTGGAGGCGACAGTCGACTGCCTGATCGAGCACGGCTGGTCCGGCACCACGACCACAGTCGTCGCCGCGCGGGCCGGTGTGTCGCGTGGGGCGCAGCTGCACCACTACCCCACCAAGGCGGCGCTGGTGACGGCCGCCGTGGCCCATCTGGCCGAGCGCCGGGCCGACGAGTTGCGCACCGAGGCCGAGGCGCTGCCGACCGGCCCGCAACGGTTGGACCGGGTCGTCGACCTGCTCGCCGTGGCGTTCACCGGGCCGCTGTTCGTGGCCGCGCTGGAGCTCTGGGTCGCCGCCCGCACCGATCGGGAGCTGCGGGACGCCCTGGTGCCGCTGGAGGCGACGGTCGGACGGGAGATGCACCGCCTCACCGTCGCCCTGCTCGGAGTCGACGAGCGTCGACCCGGTGTCCGCGAAGCGGTGCAGGCCACGCTCGATCTGCTCCGTGGGCTCGGGGTGGCCAACCTGCTCAGCGACGATTCCGCCCGGCGGACCGCCCTGTTGACCACCTGGAAGCGCCAGCTCGCCACCCTGCTCACGCCCTGACCGCCGGCCGCACCGGCCACCACCGACCGGAGGCACAATGGTCGACCTCAGCGACCTGCTCACGGACCTGGCCGACGAGTCCGCCCAGCTGGACGCCCTGGTGGCGCCACTGCCCATAGCCGACTGGGCGAGACCGACCCCCGCGCCGGGCTGGAGCATCGGGCACCAGATCTCCCACCTCGCCTGGACCGACCACGTCGCGCTGTTGGCCGCGACCGACCCCGAGGCGTTCTACGCGACTGTCACCGCCGCACCGGACGTGACCCGACTCGTCGACGTCGGCGCCGAGGAATTCCTCGCCCCGCCGGCCGAGCTGCTCGCCCGCTGGCGGGCCGGGCGCACAGCGCTCGTCGACGCACTGGCCGCCGTTCCGGCCGGCGGCAAGCTGCCCTGGTACGGCACCCGGATGTCGGCCACCTCGATGGCCACCGCCCGGATCATGGAAACCTGGGCGCACGGCGCGGACGTGGCCGACGCCCTCGACGTGGTCCGCCCCGACAGCGACCGGCTTCGGCACGTGGCGCACCTGGGCGTGCGTACCCTCGGGCACGGCTTCGCCGCGCACGGCCGGGAGGCACCGACGGCGCCGGTCCGGGTCGAGCTGGTCGGGCCCGACGGGCAGACGTGGAGCTGGGGTCCGACGGACGCCGCCGACCGGGTCACCGGCCCGGCTCGGGACTTCTGCCTGCTGGTCACCCAGCGCCGACACCGCGCGGACCTCGCTCTGGTCGCCACCGGGCCGGTCGCTGACGAGTGGCTCGACGTGGCACAGGCCTTCGCCGGGCCGCCGGGTGACGGCCGGCAGCCGGCCGGCCGCAGCGGCGTACGGGCATGATCCGCATCGGCAACGCCTCCGGCTTCTACGGCGACCGGTTCACCGCCTGGCGGGAGATGCTCGACGGCGGTGAGTTGGACGTGCTGACCGGCGACTACCTGGCCGAGTTGACCATGCTGATCCTCGCCCGGGACCGCCTGCGCGACAGCGACCTGGGCTACGCGAAGACGTTCCTGCGGCAACTGGAGACCTGCCTCGGCACCGCCCTCGACAGCGGGGTGCGGATCGTGACAAACGCCGGCGGGCTGAACCCAGCCGGCCTGGCCGCCGCCATCGAGAAGCTCGCCCACCGGCTCGGCCTGCCGGCCCAGGTCGGGTACGTCGAGGGCGACACGATCCAGCGACCGGACGCGTTGAGCGCCAACGCCTACCTCGGCGCGTTCGGGATCGCCGCCTGCCTGGACGCCGGTGCGGACGTGGTGGTCACCGGCCGGGTCACCGACGCGTCGCTGGTGGTCGGCCCGGCCATCGCCCGGTACGGGTGGGGGCGCGACGACCTCGACGAACTGGCCGGGGCCACCGTCGCGGGGCACCTCGTCGAGTGCGGCGCGCAGGTCACCGGCGGCAACTACAGCTTCTTCACCGAACTGCCCGACGGCGGGCACCGGCCCGGGTTCCCGATCGTCGAGGTGCACAGCGACGGCTCGTCGCTGGTCACCAAGCATCCGGGCACCGGCGGCGCTGTCACAGTGGAGACGGTCACGGCCCAACTGCTCTACGAGATCGGCGGGCCGTCGTACCTGGGGCCGGACGTGGTGACCCGACTGGACACCGTGACGCTGCACCCCGACGGTCCGGACCGGGTCCGGGTCTCCGGCGTACGGGGCACGCCGCCGCCACCCACGCTCAAGGTGGGCGTCAACAACCTCGGCGGCTTCCGCAACTCGATGACGTTCGTCCTCTGCGGTCTGCAGATCGAGGCCAAGGCGGCCCTGGTCCGTGGGCAGGTCGAGGAGGCGGTGGGCAAGGACGGGCTGGAGTTCACGCTGGCCCGGACCGACCATCCGGACGCCGCCGACACCGAGGCCGCCAGCGCCCTGCTGCACGTACACCTGCGCGACGGCGACAAGGCGCGGGCCGGGCGCGCGTTCTCGGCCGCCGCGGTGGAGCTGGCTCTGGCCTCGTACCCGGGCTGCACGCTGACCACGCTGCCCGGTGACGCGACACCGTACGGCGTCTTCACCGCCGACGCGGTGCCGCAGGATGCGGTGGCGCACGTCGCGGTGCTGCCCGGCGGCGAGCGGGTGCCGATCGCCCCGCCGATCCGCACCGCCCCCGCCACACGGGACGACTCGACAGCGGGTGACGACGCGGCGGTCGAGGGCCCGACCCGGCGCGGGGCGCTCGGTGAGGTGGTCGGCGCACGCTCCGGGGACAAGGGTGGGGACGCCAACCTCGGTGTCTGGGCGCGTTCCGACGCCGGGTACGCGTGGCTGCGGACCTGGTTGACGGTCGATCGGCTGGCCGAGCTGGTGCCGGAGACCGCGCCGCTGTCGGTGCGGCGCTACGAGTTGTCGAACCTGCGCGCTGTCAACTTCGTGATCGAGGGCCTGCTCGGCGCGGGGGTGGCCGCGTCCACCCGGTTCGACCCGCAGGCCAAGGCGCTCGGCGAGCTGCTGCGCGCCCGGATCGTCGACCTACCGACCGACCCTCCGGCGGAGGCCCGGTGAGCATCGTGGACACGCCGGAGCGCCGGCAACTGCGCGAGCTGACCCGGGCGTTCGTGACCCGGGAGGTGTTGCCGCACCTGGACGACTGGGAGCGAGCCGGCGAGGTGCCCCGGGCTCTGCACGCGACAGCCGCGAAGCTCGGCCTGCTCGGCATCGGCTTCCCGGAGTCGGTCGGTGGCAGCGGCGGTGACCTGCTCGACTCGATCATCGTGACCGAGGAGCTGATCCGATCCGGTGGCTCGTCCGGGCTGGTGGCGGCCCTGTTCACGCACGGAATCGCGTTGCCGCACATGGTAGCTGCGGCCGGTGCCCGCACCGGTGGCTCGCTGGGCGGTCGGCTCGGCGGTGTCTCGTCCCCCGGCGACGACGGCCTGATCGAGCGGTACGTGCGGCCCACGCTGTCCGGGACCATGATCGGCGCGCTGGCCATCACCGAGCCGGACGGCGGTTCGGACGTGGCCGGCATCCGCACGACCGCCCGCCGCGACGGCGACCACTACGTGGTGAACGGGTCGAAGACGTACATCACCAGCGGGCACCGGGCCGACTTCGTGACCACCGCGGTGTGTACCGACTTCCCCGGCAGCGGCGAACTCACCCTGCTGGTCATCGACAAGGGGTCGCCCGGGTTCACAGTGGGACGCCGGTTGGAGAAGCTGGGCTGGCACTGCTCGGACACCGCCGAGCTGTCCTTCGCGGACGTGCGGGTGCCGGTCGCCAACCGGATCGGCGCGGAGAACACCGGCTTCTTGGCGATCATGCAGCACTTCGCGGCGGAGCGGCTGTCGCTGGCGACCCAGGCGTACGCGACAGCGCAGCGCTGCGTCGAGTTGGCGGTGCGCTGGTGCCGGGACCGGGAGACCTTCGGGCGTCCGCTGGCCAGCCGGCAGTTGATCCGGCACCGGTTGGCCGAGATGCACACCCGGGCCGAGGCGGCCCGGTCCTACGTGCACGTGGTCGCGGCTCGGGTAGCGGCCGGCGAGCCGGTGGTGACCGAGGTGGCGATGGCGAAGAACGTGGCGGTGGCCGCCTGCGACCACGTCGTCGACCAAGCGTTGCAGTTGCACGGCGGCTTCGGCTACCTGCGCGAAGCCGAGGTGGAGCGGCACTACCGCGACGCGCGGATCCTCGGCATCGGCGGCGGCACCACCGAGATCATGAACGAGATCATCGCGAAGGGCATGGGCCTATGACCACCTTGGACAGCGCTGTCGATCCGTCCGCGTCCTCGTACCTGGCGAACCGGGTGGCGTTGCTGGAGCGATTGACCGAGTTGGACGCCGCGCTGGACCAGGCACGGGCGGGTGGTGGCGAGAAGTACGTGACCCGGCACCACGCCCGCGGCAAGCTGCTCCCCCGGGAGCGGATCGAGCTGCTGGTGGACGCCGACAGCCCTTTCCTGGAG
This sequence comes from Micromonospora sp. 050-3, assembly GCF_046549335.1. Classification (NCBI taxonomy): domain Bacteria; kingdom Bacillati; phylum Actinomycetota; class Actinomycetes; order Micromonosporales; family Micromonosporaceae; genus Micromonospora; species Micromonospora sp. 050-3. The sequence goes on along the minus strand of NZ_JAJPVX010000004.1, from coordinate 31,128 downwards.
CTGTCGCCGGTCGCCGCGTACGGCTCGGACTTCCCGGTCGGGGCCAGCGTGGTCACCGGCATCGGGGTGGTCGAGGGCGTGGAGTGCCTGATCGTCGCCAACGACCCGACGGTACGCGGCGGCGCGGTCAACCCGTGGTCCCTCGCGAAGACCCGACGGGCCGGCGAGATCGCCCTGGCCAACCGGTTGCCCATGGTCAACCTGGTGGAGTCGGCCGGGGCGGACCTGCCCACCCAGGCGGAGATCTTCATCCCCGGTGGTCGGGTGTTCCGTGACCTCACCCGGCTCTCGGCGGCCGGCATCCCCACTGTCAGCGTGGTCTTCGGAAACGCCACTGCCGGCGGCGCGTACGTGCCGGGGATGTCCGACCACGTGATCATGATTCGGGACCGGTCACAGGTCTATCTGGCAGGTCCGCCGCTGGTGAAGATGGCGACCGGCGAGGTCACCGACGACGAGTCGCTGGGCGGCGCGGCGATGCACGCCGGCACGTCCGGGCTCGCCGACTACCTGGCCGCCGACGAGCGGGACGGCATCCGGCTGGCCCGGCAGTGCGTCCGCCGGCTGAACTGGCGCAAGCAGGGCCCGTCGCCGCGGACGGCGGTGCCGCAGCCGCCGAAGTACGACCCGGAGGAGTTGCTCGGCATCACCAGCGCCGACCTGAAGGTGCCGTTCGACCCCCGGGAGGTGCTGGCCCGAATACTCGACGGGAGCGACTTCGACGAGTTCAAGCCGGCGTACGGGGACGCGCTGGTCACCGGTTGGGGCGAGCTGCACGGTTACCCGGTGGGGGTGCTGGCGAACGCCCGGGGGGTGCTGTTCAGCGCGGAGGCGCAGAAGGCGGCCCAGTTCATCCAGCTCGCGAACGCCTCGGATACCCCGTTGATCTTCTTGCAGAACACCACCGGCTACATGGTCGGCACCGAGTACGAGCAGCGCGGCATCATCAAGCACGGCGCCCTGATGATCAACGCGGTGTCGAACTCGACGGTGCCACACCTGACGGTGAACCTGGGCGCCTCCTACGGGGCCGGCAACTACGGCATGTGCGGCCGGGCGTACGAGCCGAGGTTCCTGTTCACCTGGCCGAACGCGAAGTCGGCGGTGATGGGCCCGGCGCAGCTCGCGGGGGTCCTGTCGATCGTGGCCCGACAGGCGGCTGCCGCACGGGGGCGCGACTACGACGAGGACTCCGACGCGGCGATGCGAATGATGGTCGAGCAGCAGATCGAGTCGCAGTCCGGAGCGCTCTTCCTCTCCGGCCGGCTCTACGACGACGGGGTGATCGACCCCCGGGACACCAGGACCGTCCTCGGGCTCTGCCTCTCGACGATCCACAACGGGCCGGTGAAGGGCGCCGACGGTTTCGGCGTCTTCCGGATGTAGACCGTGAGCGCGAGGAACGCAGCGAAGCGAAGTCCCGCAGTCGCGAACAAAAGGCAGGCACCGTGAGCGCGAGGAACGCAGCGAAGCGAAGTCCCGCAGTCGCGAACGAAAGGCAGGCTCAGAGCACCATGATCAACAGACTGCTCGTTGCCAACCGGGGCGAGATCGCCCGTCGGGTCTTCGCCACCTGCCGAGCGCTCGGCGTGCAGACCGTCGCCGTGCACTCGGACGCGGACGCCGACGCGCCGTTCGTGGCCGAGGCCGACCAGGCCGTACGCCTGCCGGGGAGTTCGCCGGCCGAGACGTACCTGCGGGTCGACCTGATCCTGGACGCGGCCCGGCGCAGCGGCGCGGACGCCGTCCACCCCGGCTACGGGTTCCTCGCCGAGAACGCCGAGTTCGCGGCGGCGGTGGCCGACGCTGGTCTGACCTGGGTCGGCCCGCCGGCCAAGGTGATCGCCGCGATGGGCGACAAGCTGGCGGCGAAGGCGCTGCTCGCCGAGGCGGGCGTGCCGATGCTGCCGAGTTGGACCGACACCGACGGGATCGCGGACTTCCCGGTGCTGGTGAAGGCGTCCGCCGGCGGTGGTGGCCGAGGCATGCGGATCGTCCGGACCGCCGACGAACTGGCCGAGGCCGTGGCCTCCGCGCGCCGCGAGGCGGCTGCCGCGTTCGGCGACGGCACTGTCTTCATCGAGCGGTACGTCGAGCGAGGGCGGCACGTCGAGGTGCAGATCTTCGGTGACGCCCACGGTCGAGTGGTGGCTCTCGGCGACCGGGAGTGCTCGATCCAGCGGCGGCACCAGAAGATCGTCGAGGAGGCGCCGGCTGTCGTACCGGACCGGGTGCGAACGGCGTTGCACGAGGCGGCGGTGGCCGCCGGACGCGCTGTCGACTACCTGGGCGCGGGCACCGTGGAGTTCCTGCTCGCCCCGGGTGGTGAGTTCTTCTTCCTGGAGATGAACACCCGACTTCAGGTCGAGCACCCGGTCACCGAGTTGTGCACCGGGCTGGACCTGGTGGGGTTGCAACTGCTCGTCGCCGAGGGTGAGCCGTTGCCGGCGGCCCTGCCGGCGAGCACCGGGCACGCGATCGAGGTACGTCTCTGCGCCGAGGACGCGGCGGCGGGTTGGCGGCCGGCCACCGGGACCCTGCACCGATTCAGCGTCGGCGCGGTGGCGACCGAGTTCGGTGGGCTGGCCGGGCCGGGCCTGCGACTCGACTCGGGTGTGCTGGCCGGGTCGGTGGTCGGGGTGCACTACGACTCGATGCTCGCGAAGGTGATCGCCTGGGGTCGTACCCGCGCAGAGGCGACCCGTCTGCTGGCCGGCGCGCTGACCCGGGCCGAGCTGCACGGGGTGACCACCAACCGGGACCTGCTGGTCCGGGTGCTGCGCAGCCCCGCGTTCGCCGCCGTGGAGATCGACACGGGTTTCCTGGACCGGCACCCGGAGGTCTTCGCCCCGCTGCTCCCCGCCGACCAGGTCCCACTCACCGCCCTCGCGGCCTCACTGGCGGGCGCCGCCCAGCGCCGGGCGACCGCGCCGGTGCTCTCCGGGCTCCCCTCCGGTTGGCGCAACGTGCCCGCCGTCCCCCAGGTCAGCCGCTTCGTCGGGCCGGACGGCGACGAGATTGAGATCCGCTACCGGCTGGACCGGACCGGCCGGCTCGCCGACTGGTCCAGCACGCCGACGAAGGACCCCGGCGCCGAGCGGCCGGCAGCGCCCACCGTGGCGCTGGTCGAGGCCACCCCGGACCGGGTGGTGCTCGACGTCGACGGGGTTCGACGCGCGTACCGCGTACACCGGGTGGGGTCGGTTGTCTTCGTGGACGGCCCGGACGGGGCGGCGAGCCTGGCCGAGCTGCCGCGTCTCCCGCTGCCCACAGCGGCGGTGGCGGCCGGGTCACTGCTCGCGCCGCTGCCCGGCGTGGTGACCCGGGTGCACGTCGAGGTCGGCCAGCGGGTCGCGGCCGGCGATCCGCTGCTCACGCTGGAAGCGATGAAGCTGGAACATCCCGTGCTCGCCCCGATCGACGGTGTGGTCGCCGAGCTGCCGGTGCCGACCGGCGGTCAGGTGCAGACGGGCGCCGTGTTGGCCGTTGTCGACGAAAAGGACTCCCGATGACCTTCGACCTCACCCCCGAGCAGGACCAGCTGCGCGACGCCGTGCGGGCGTTGGGCCGCCGGTACGGCCACTCCTACTTCGTCGAGAAGGCGAGGGCCGGCGAACACACCACCGAACTGTGGGCGGAGGCCGGACGGCTCGGCTACCTCGGGGTGAACATCCCCACCGAGTACGGCGGCGGGGGCGGCGGCATCACCGAGCTGGCCATCGTCTGCGAGGAGTTGGCGGCGGCGGGTTGCCCGCTGCTGCTGCTGGTGGTCTCCCCCGCCATCGCGGCGACAGTGCTCAGTCGGCACGGCACCGAGGAGCAGCGCAAGCGGCACCTGCCGGGCCTCGCCGACGGCTCCCAGAAGATCGTCTTCGCGATCACCGAGCCGGAGGCCGGTTCCAACTTCCACCGGCTCGGCACCGTGGCTCGCCGCGACGGCGACGGCTGGCTGCTGAACGGCCGCAAGTGCTACATCTCCGGCGTCGACGAGGCCGGTCACGTGCTGGTGGTGGCCCGTGTCGCCGTCGATGACGGCCCAGCCGGTTCAGCGGATGCGTCTCCGCAGAAGCTCAAGCCGGCGCTGTTCCTGGTGCCGACCGACGCGGCCGGGCTGACCAGGTCCAAGCTGGACATGGAGATCGTGTCCCCGGAGAACCAGTTCCTGCTCTACCTGGACGACGTGCGGGTGCCCGCCGACGCGCTGCTCGGTGAGTCGCTGGACGCCGGGCTGCCGGCCCTCTTCGCCGGGCTCAACCCGGAGCGGATCACGGTTGCCGCCATGGGTGCCGGCACCGGCCGGTACGCCATCGAGCGGGCCAGTGAGTACACAGCCACCCGCAAGGTCTGGGGTGGTCGGAGCATCGGCTCGCACCAGGGGGTGTCGCACCCGCTGGCACACGCGGCGGTGCAGGTGGAGCTGGCCCGCCTGATGATCCAGAAGGCGGCCACCCTGTACGACGCCGGCCGTGACCTGGAGGCGGGGGTCGCTGGCAACATGGCCAAGTACGCGGCCGGGGAGGCCGCCGCGCTCGCCGTGGACACCGCCGTGCAGGTGCTCGGTGGCGCCGGCATGACCACCGAGTACGGGGTGGCGACCCTGCTCGGCGCGGTCCGGGCCGGCCGGATCGCCCCGGTCAGCCGCGAGATGCTCCTCAACTTCGTGGCCCAACACGTCCTCGGCCAGGACAAGTCGTACTGACGCTGCCGCAAGGTCGACTCGGTTTTCTTGAATCCGGGGGGTCCGAGGGCCAAGGACCCCCCAACTTCCTGAAAACCGAGTCGATCCCGCGTGGCGCGGCCGCCTCACGCTCCTTGGCTGCCCGGCCGCTCCCGGTGGTGCAGGACCGCCACGGCCACCGCGAAGAACAGCGCAGGCGTCAGCGCCAACACCAGCCACTGCGCCGGGGTGAGCGCAGCGAGGACACCGTCGTGGGAGGGGCGCTCCAGGAACGTCCCAGTGGTGCCGAGCCCCACCCGAGTGAGCAGCAGCGTGGCAGCCACCGGAACCACAAGCGCGAGCAGGCGCCGCCGTAACACCGCCGGCGTCGACAGGATGGCAAGGGCGAAGAGTAGGTATCCCGCCGTCAGCAGGATTGCCTCGATCCGGCCGGGGGCGGCGGTGAAGATCAACGTGCCGTAAACGGGAGTCGTCGAGTCATCAGCACCAGTCACCTGGGCGATGCTCGGAGCACCGACGCTGACCAGCGTCGCCGCCGCCAGCGTGCCGAGCCGCCAGCGCGCGAGGAAAGCCGTCGCGGAACGGGGAGCACGGACGGCGAGCACCAGCGGAACCATCGCGGCGAGCACGGCGGGCCAGAGATTGCGCACCGTGGAATATTGCCCGTAATCCTCGGCGACCCGCACCACCTCGAACGCCGCGCAACAGACGGCGATCGCGGCTGCTGCCCGGCCCCACCCGAACACGGCCGACACCGCCACGGTGAGCCACAGCAGCGCCACGAAACCGACCGGCCAGAGGACGAACGGTTCTCCTAACCCCTCGGGATAGCTGTCCGCGAACATGGCGAGGTGCAGCACCGGAACGCGCGCATCCCGCACGAACAACATCAACGCCGCGATCAGGCCGAGCGCCTGTGCCGCCTCCCGCCACGCATCGCCCGAGAATCGCGCACCAGCCTGGCGGACATGCGCGTGCAACGCCCCGCCGAGCAGGGCGAGCACGTCTCGCGGCACAGGCCTGCGCTGGCCCGGTGACGCGTCGTCCAGCAGCACCCCGATCAGCTCGTCCTCGTACTGCCGACGGTAGGCGCGGGGATAACAGGCCAGCAGCCACCGGTAACCGTGTTCCAACGTCATGCCGCACCCCCGTCGACGATGAGACCGGCGCGGCGCAGTCGCACGCTCGCCGCGTCGGCGTTGCTCCGCAGACGCGCCGACTCCTCGGCCAGGCGTTGCGCCCCCGACGCCGTGAGTCGGTAGTAGCGGCGCAACCTGGACTGCACCTGCTCCTCGCGCTCGATGTCGATGAGGCCCTCGGTCCGCAGCCGGTCGAGGGCCGCATAAAGGGTGCCGGCGCGCAGGTCGACCCGCCCATCGGAGATCTGGCGGACCTCCTCGAGGACGGCGTAACCGTGCCGTGGAGCCTCGACGAGCGCGGTAAGGATCAGATAGGTGGACTCGTGCAGGGAAGCCTTCGCCATTGCCGCAGCATATACCGTGCGACTGTATATACGGCAGCGGTCTCGCCGCGATTCCTATCGTGTTTACCGGCCCGCCCCGCCGGACATGGAGAGCGGCATGGATCTGCTGCGAACCCGTCGCCCGCCGGCACCATTGTTCGCCGGGCTCGGCCTCGTCGTCGTCATCGGCTTCGCCATCGCCGCCTGGACGGTGTGGAGCAACGACAAGGCGCTACAGGATCGGGGAGTGCAGGCCACCGCCCAGGTCGTCAAGGTCAACAAGGGCCGTATCCACGTCGAGTTCGAGACCCCGGACGGGCGGCGGGCGCAGACGCTTGTCGGTCAGGGCGACGAGCCTCCGGGTGCTGCTCCGGCGGTGGGCGACGAGATTCCGATCGTCTACGACCCGCAGGACCCGGAGGCGGAGGTGGCCGACCGCCGCGCTCCGCAGAACCACAGCACCGCCTACCTGCTCGCCGGGGTCGCGGCCTTCGCGGCGGTCAGCGTGCCGCTGGCCACCGTCGCGCTCGTGCGGGCCAACCGCCGGGCACGGTAGGCGACGCGCTGCCCTCCTCAGACGGGCGTCAGGCCGGGGTACGGCAGGCGGCGTCGATGCGGTGGACCGGGCGGACCCGACGACCCATGCCCTCCAACAGCGAATCCTCGACGTGGAAGTCGTGAATGCGCAGTTGGTGGCGGGGCAACTCCTCCTCGCTCGGGCAGAGCACCTGGGCGCGGACCAGACCGACCGGAACGTACCGGACGCCGCCCCGCTCCTGAAGGATCACCATGTTGACGTCGTCGGTGGTGACCACGTGTCCGCGTACGTCCTCGGTGGGCCCACTCTCCGGGCCCACCGTGGTGACTGTCAGCGGCAACACCGGTGTGGTGATCACCGGCACCGCGGCCCAGATCAAGGTGGCCAGCACCGCCACCTCGGTCACCGACGCGAGCGGTCGGATCACCATGCCCGGCAGCGGCCCCGCGATGAACAGGGCCAGCAGCGGAGGCACCACGATGAGCACTAGCACCAGCCACTCGTCGCCCTGCCGCATCGCGTCGCGCATCGTGGGCAGCATCAGCCAGCCGTACCCGGCCAGCAGCGCGCCGATCAGCAGCAGCCGAGGCACCACCCGCTCGTGCAGCCGCCCCGGGCGCAGTTGGAACGCGGCCACGAACGCCGGCAACAGCAGCGGAAGGTAGAGCAACGGCCAGGTGATCAGGGCTAGCAGGAAGCTGGCCAGCACCACCCAGGCCGGGGTGATGTCGGCCCAGCGGGCGAAGAGTGGGCGGCGACGGGTGCCCGGCGGAAGCCGATCCGCGCTGACGGCCAGCACCGCGCCGAGCGCGAAGACGGCGACCAGCCCGGTGGAGAGCAGCCGGGCCGCAGTGGTCAGGAACCCGGCGAGCAGGTTGACCGGCCCGACGTTGGCCACCAGCAGCAGCGTGGTTTGGAGCTCCCCGCCGGCCTCCACACCGAGGCGGAGCACCGAGAAGATCGCCGGTACGCCCACCACTGCCGTCCAGAACGACTGGCTGGCGCGGGCGCGGCGCTCCGCCGGATCCCAACGGACCCGCCCGGGCTCGACCGCGGCGACGACCGGCTCGGCCGGTTCGGCTACCGGCACGGCAGCCGGCCAAGCAACCCCACCTTCCGCGCCGGCCGGCGGACGATCGACGGCCGGCGACGCTGCGGCCGTACCGTCGATTGTCGACGCGGCGCCGCCGGGCACTGACGTGCGGGGCGGCGGGACCGGCCCGTCGCCGCCGGTGGCGGTCGGCGCCGCGCTCACTTCGCGGGTGCCTTGTCGTCGAAGTCGACAAGCTTCGGCACCTCCAGCGGCTGCGGCTGGCGCTTCTCGGCCTTCAGCCAGGGGCCCAGGGTCCGGTTGTACGCGGTCTGCCAGGGGGTCGCCTGATCGTCGCGCCCCTGCTGGTAGCTCTTCTGCAGGAAGAACGCGACCAGGTCGCGCAGGGCGGGATCACCGATCGGCACGCCGATGCCCAGCAACTCGCTGGTGCCGAAGGGCATGTCGACGATCTCGAACTCCTTCGGGTGGCGCGCCAGGAAACCGGCGAGGATCGTCTCGTCGGAGCTGACCGCGTCGTAGCGGCCCGTTCGGATGCCGGCGACGCAGTCCCCAACGGTCTTCACGACCAGCGCCTTGACCTGGTGGCTCCCCAGCTCCGCCTCGGAGGTGGAGCCGCCGCTCGTGCAGATCTTGTAGTCCGGGTTACGGAGGTCCTCAATCGTGCTGATCTTGCCTTTCAGCCGGGCCGGCACCATCACCTCCTGCGTGGTGACGAAGTACGGCCCCGCGAAGCTCACCACCTTCTTGCGCTCCTCGGTGATGGAGAAGCTGGACACCACGAGGTCGACAGTCCCGCCCTGTAGCGCGGGGATCCGTTCCTCGGTGGCCACCGGTACGAACTCCAGCCGCTGATCCCCCTCGTAGCCAAGGGAGGCCGCGATGTATCGGGCGATCTCGACGTCGAAGCCGACCGGCTTGCCGTTGCGCAGCTCGCTCATCAACGGCTCGTTGGTGGCGACACCGACCCGCAGTTTCGACTGACCGTAGATATGCGTCTCGCGCATCTTCTCCTGCACGGAAGGCAGGTCCGGTTCCCTCCGGCTGTCGCAACCGGCTGCGGCGGCGAGCACGAGAGTGAGAGCGACCGCCAGCGTCGACGCGATCGAGCGGAGCCGGAACTGCGAACTGCCTGAGTTCATGGGCGACCTCGCTGCCGGAAGAGCCTGCGGAACACCGAGAGTAGCCGTTCTTGTCGAATCCGTGTGGATGCGATGATCCATGTCGAGTGGGCCGCTCGGATCGACGCCCATCGGCGCGGCGGTCGGCTCTGCGGTTGACAGTCGGCCTCGTCACGACATGCTGGACAGGTGAGCCGATTGTCCAGACCCGATGCGCGCACGGTCGCTGTGCTCGCGGCGTTGGGAGCCCTTGCGCCGCTGGTCATGCTGGTCGTGTGGCGCCGACAGGACCTCCTCGGCGTGGTTCTCGCGCTACTCTGCGTGCTAATGACCATGATTGCCGGGGTGGCGGTCTCCGCCGCTCGCCAGGTCGACGATCCCGAGCCGGCGGACCGGTCGGCTGCCCTCGGGCCGCCCGAGCTGATGCCGTACGGGATCGACGCGGACACCCTCGACGCCCTGGACCCCCGAGACGCGTTGCGTGCGGTGCGTGACCGCCGACGCGGGTCGAACGGGCTCAGCGGCCGGTGAGCGTGGGTGCGGATAGCGCGTCCACGCCGCGGCCCGCCAGACACCGGTAGGTCCGGTCGATGCTGCCGTCGATCGGCGGTAGCACCTCCAGGTGCCATCCGGTCGCCTCGGCGATCCCGGTGGTCAACCGGAACGTCGTGGCGCTGCACACCTGACGCACCGGCTCGGCGGCGGCCACCTCGTCGTAGTCGGCCCTGACCAGCGACACCGGCAGGATGCCCTCGGCGTACGTCTCCCAGGTGTGTCGGCCGGCGCAGGACAGCCGAGCCGCCTCGGCGCGGCTGCCACGGATCCGCATCGGACCGAAGCACTCCAGCTCGGGCAGACACCGGGCACCCTCGGGCAGGGCGGTGGGTGCACCGGTGCCGGTCGCGCAGCCGGGCAACGGCCCGGTCGCCGGTGCGGCGATCTGGGTGGCCGACGGGTACGGGGCGGGTGGTGGCGCCCGGTCGGCGACCCAGGCCCCGGCGGTCGCGGAGGCGGCGAGCGCGAGCACCCCGGCGCCGCCGAAGAGCCAGCGCCGCCAACGCCGACCGGCGGGAACCGCTCGCTGGGTGTCCTCGATGGGCGATCGGGGCACCGGCTGGCTGGCCGCGTACGGGCCGGAGAGCGTCGCGGCACCGCTGACCGGAGCGCCGCTGACAGGTGTCGCCGGCGAGCCGAGGGGCAGGCTGGTGAGCAGGTCGTGCAACTCCAGGGCCGACGGGCGCTCGCCCGGATCGTTGGCCATGCCCACGCGCAGCACGTCGATCAGCTCGTCCGGAACCCCGGGTAGGGCGGGAAGCGGCTGGTTGAACATCTCCAGCACGGTGACCAGGCTGGGGTTGCGCTCGGACTGCCAGCGCGGCGGCCGGCCGTGCATCACCGCGTAGAGGGTGGCGCAGAGCGCGTACACGTCGACGGCCGGCGACGGCGGGCTGTGGCTGAACATCTCCGGCGGCGCGTACGCCGGGGTGAGCACCTCCAGGGTGACCGAGGCGTCCCGGTGCTCGGCGAGGACGGCGAGCCCGAAGTCGGCGAGCACCGCCGAGTTGAAGGGCGAGTAGAGGATGTTGGCCGGTTTCACGTCCCGGTGCAGCACCCCGGCGGCGTGCGAGTGGGCCAGCGCGTCCGCGATCTTGATGCCGAGGTCGCGGGCCTCCACCGGGCCGAGCGGCGAGTGGCGCATCCGTTCGGCGTACGAGCCGTCGCAGAGCTCCATGATCAGGTAGGGGTGCTGATCGACGGTGACCCCCACGTCGAAGAGGTCCACCACGTGCGGGTGGGACGACATCCGGCCAGCCGCCCGCGCCTCGCGCAGGAACCGGGCCTGATCCCGCTCGCTGTCCAGCGTCCGGTTCTCCACCTTGACGGCGACCTCACGACCCACGGAGATCTGGGTGGCCTGGTAGACGGTCGCGTACCCGCCCCGGGCAAAGACCCGCAAATCAGTCAGGCCGGGCACGATCGGCACTGGCAGGCCGCCGGTCGGGGTGTCGGTCACCGCTCGAAAATACCCAACCCGACCGATGGCTCAGCGCACCGCGTCCGCCGGAGCCGCACCGGCGGGACCGGTACCCTCCTCGGCGACCGCAGTCGTCCCGACACCCTCGGACGATCCGACCCCGCCGGCCGGGATGCCCCGGCGGGCGTCCAGACGCAGACCGATGGCGGTGGCCACGGCTCCCAAGCCTTCCCACGCCGCCACCCCGAAGAACCGGTCGGGAGCGATGTCGGCCAGCACCGCGATGGTGAACACGGTGAACGTGACCAGCCGGAAGACCACTGTGAACCGGTAGAACGCCCGCCACTCGGTCACCGTGGCGAGCAGGTAGTAGACGCCCATGTTGAACGCCGCCATCGAGGACGCCAGCAGGAACGTCCCGGTGTGGTCACCGACGGCTCGCGTCGCCGGCACCTCGAAGCCGAGCATGCGTAGCTGCGCCTCCGGCCAGAGCAGCCCAACCGCGCCCATCACCAGCGCCAACACGCCGAAGACCGCGATGGTCCAGCCCGCGATGGATCGCGGCAGCTTCATGAAGGGCCTCCCCAGGCACGGCGACGGTCACCACTGTGGACCCGTACGCGGTGGTGACACGCTAGCCGCTCACCCCGACCACCACATCCCCAGAACCGGCAAACTGCCCGCCCTGGTTCACGTTGATCAAGAGATTTCGGTCATCGAAGACCCGATTGCTGACGCAAACCTCTTGATCAACAGCGGAGGGTGAGGGGTGGGGCAGCGAAGGCGCTAGACCAGGGCGGTCAGGCGGGTGTGGAGGGCGTCGGCTGCGGCGCGTTCGCTGCGCTGCTCGGTGGCGTACGCCAGGCGGACCGCCTCCTGCGCACAGGACAGCGCCTCCGCCGGGCGACCGCAGGCGGCCAACGCCTCGGCCAGCACACGCGCCGCGATCACCTGGCTGCGCACGTCCTCGGCCGGTGCGGTGACCGCCCGGCGGGCCCAGTCCAACGCCTGCTCCCGCTGACCGTGCGCGAGCAGCGCCGCAGCGTACTGGGCCATCGTCTGGCGGCGGGAGAAGAGCAGTGAGGGTGCGTTCGCGGCGGCCGTGGCCACCGGGGCGAGCAGCCCGACCGCGGTAGCCGAGTCGCCGGCGGCGAGACGGGCCGTCGCCAGCAACACCCGGGGCGCCACCTGCGCCGGGGCCTGCGGGTTGTGGGGCTCCACGGCGGTCAGCACCGCGCGGGCCACCCGCTCGGCCGTCTCGCAGTCGCCCATGTCCAACGCGACGAAGCCACGCAGTGTGCCGGCCATCCCGGTGAGCAGCGGATGCGAGGTGCGCTCCGCGTACGCCAGGGCGTCGGTGAGCAGGTCCGCCGCGTGCTCCGGCTCACCCAACCCGCGTGCCACCACCGCCCTGACCACCAGGGCGAACCCACGCCCCCAGTCGTCGGACGCGGCGGCGAACTCCCGGTACGCCCGCCGGGCCTCCCGGTCCGCCTCGGCCAGGTCACCCAGCTCAGCCGTGGCGAACGCCGCCACCGCGCGCAACGTGCCCACCGCCCACGCCTCACCGACCCGCTCGCCGAACGGCAGGAACACCTGCGCCATCCGACACGCCTCGCGCAGCCGGCCGGCGAGCAGCCGGGCGAACGCCGTGGTGCCGCGCAGCCAGGCCCGCCCGTACGGGTCCTTCAGCTCGGCGAAGAGCCGGGCGGCCCGGCCGAGCACCGCGTCGGTGCCGGCGAAGTCACCCCGGGTGGTGGTCACCCAGGCCAGGTTCTGCAGGGACCACGCCTGCCCGCGTCGGTCCTGCGCGCCGAGGCTGACCTGGTACGCGGCCGCCAACCGGCTGCTCGCCTGACTCAGCCGCCCCGCCACGAAGTCGGCCATGCCGAGCCGGCGCATCGCCGTGGCGCGCTGCGTGGGCAGCCGACCCTCGGTGGCCACCTGCAACGCCTCCTGCCAGGCGGTCACCGCCCGGGCCTGGTCGCCGAGGGTCTCCTGGGCCTGCCCCGCCAACAGCAGGGCGCTGACCCGGGTGACCTCGTCCCCCGCGTTCGCGGCGATCTTCTCGGCGTACGCCAACGCGTCGGAGACTCGGCCGACCTGGAGCAACGCCCGCGCGTGCACCACCCGATCGACTGCCGGCACTCCGTCGCGGGCCAGTTCGGTGGCGCGCTCGGCGTACTCGACGGCCATTGCCGGCTCACCGGCGGAGAGCAACCGGCGGGCGGCCCGACCGAGCGCGGCGACGCCGAGCGGAACGACAGCCCGGGCCGGCGCGTCCGGGCGCAGCTTCACCGCGTCGGCAAGCGTGGCGGCCCGCTCGACGTGCATCGCCACGAAGTCGTCCCGGGCCTCGTCGGTGAACCCGCCCACAGCGCTGGGCGTGGTCTCGTCCGCCGGTGCCGCCCAGCGGGCCAGCGCGGCGTGCCGCTCGGCCAACTCGGCCTTGCTCACCCCGGCGTACGCGGCCTCCCGCATGAGCGGGGTGGCGAACGAGTAACCGGCACGCGAGCGGTGCAGCATGCGGCGTTGCAGCAACTCCTCGACCGCCCGGTCGAGCTCGACAGCGACCACTGCCGACGGCCGGCCGTCGCGACCGCCGCGCTGTTCCCGCATCGCCTCCAACGCGCCGGTCGGCACCGTGTCACCGGTGACCGCGGCGTCGCGCAACACCGACCGGGCGTCCGGCGGCAACGCGTCGATCCGGGCCGCCAGCACGGCGGCGAGGTCCCGGGAGAGCAGCCGGCTGCCCAACGAACCGGGCACCAACCGCCAGCCGGTCGACCCGCTCTGCTCCCGTTCGCCGGAGCCCGGCCGCTCCGCGGCGGCACCCCGCGCCGAGGCGGCGCCGCGCACCGATTCGGTGGTGAGCGCTCCCCGCTCGATCAGCAGGGTGACCAGCTCGGCCAGGTAGAACGGATTGCCCTGCGCGGTGGCGAGCAACCTGTCGGTGTCGGCCTGCGGCAACTTGCCGCCACCGAGGTAGGTCGTGAGCAGCCGGGCCGCGTCGGCACCGCGCAGCGGCGGCAGCGAGTGCACCTCGGCGTCCGCGACCCGGGTCAGCGCGCCAGCGGTACGCACCAACTCGGGGCGGCCGAGCAGCAGCACCAGCACGGGGCCGGTGAGCCTGGACAGGGTCAAACCGAGGGCACTGATCGTCTCGGCGGTGGCGTCGTGCAGGTCGTCCACCACGATCACCAGCGGCGCCTCCGAGGCGAGACCGCTGAGCAGGTCGGCGACAGCGTTCGGCACCACCTCGGCGTCCGCGGCCGGAGTGCCCGATCCGCCCCACTCGCCGCTGTCGGTGCCTCCGTGCGCTGGGAGTTCGGCGTAGCCGAGCAGGGCGAGCAGCTGCTCCGTGGCGATCGGCGGTGTCTCCGCACCGGAGCGGGCGAGCCGCTGCCCGAGCCGGCGCAGCCGCTCCTCGACCGCCGGGCGGGTCAGCGCTGTGGACGCGTCGCTGGGCAGGCCGACGGCGGCCCGCACCAGGTCGGCCAGGGGCGCGAGCCGTCGCCGCTCTCCGAACGCGGCACAGCGCACCGAGAGCACCCGGGCCCCGGTGTGCGCCGCGTACCGGCCAGCACCGACGTCGTACCCGGCGGCGAGGCGCTCCACCTCGGCGGCGAACCGGGACTTGCCGATGCCCGCCTCGGCGGTCATCAGCAGCACCCGTGGGTCGCCCTGGTCGATCACCTCGGCGAGCCGGCCGGCGACCCGACCGATCTCCGTCTCCCGGCCGACGTACGGCGCCTCGTCGCCGAGCCCCGAGCGGGTGCCCGGCGCGTCCAGCAGACCCAGCAGCTCGTACGCCTCGACCGGCTCACGCTTGCCCTTGAGCCGCAGCGGGCGCAGCGCCCGCCAGGAGGCGACGTGCCTGGTGGCCGCGGCGGTGCGTCCACCGGCGTAGACGGCTCCCACAGCCGCGGCGTCGGCGAGCCGGGCCGCGGTGTTCACAGTGTCGCCGATGACCGTGTATTCGATGGCGGCCTGGATGCCCGCGATGACGTCGCCGGTGTTCAGCCCGACCCGCAGCCCGAGCGGGGCGCCGCCGCCCCGCTCGTCGTCGAGCACCCGGCGGACGGCCCGTTGCATGGACAGGGCGGCCCGGACGGCGCGTTCGGCGTCGTCCTCGTGCGCCACCGGGGCGCCGAAGACCGCCATGATGCCGTCACCGGTCAGCTTGTCGACGTGCCCGCCGAACGTCTTCACCGCACCGGCGAGGGCGGCGAGCACCCGGTCGGTGACCGCGCCGACGCGTTCCGGGTCGAGGTCCTCCGACCAGGAGGTGAACTCGGAGAGGTCACCGAAGAGCACGGTGACCACCCGGCGCTCGGCCGCCGGCAACGTGGCGGCGGCCGGCAGCGCGGCGCCACAGTTGTGGCAGAACCGCGCGCCGGGAACGGCAACGGTTCCACACACGGGGCAGGTCACATGTGCTCCAACCCACTGACCCCGGGCGCGGATTCCCCGGTGTCGACGCCCAGATACTCCAACTGGGCCCGGACCGACCATTCGGCCGCCCACCAGAGCGAGCGGTCCACGTCCGCGTAGACCGCCGCCACCACGTCCGCAGGGGTGTGGGCACCGGCGGCGACCGCCGCCCGGACCTGATCGAGCCGGGCCTGGCGGTGGGCGAGGTAGAAGTCGGCAGCGGCGGCGCAGTCGGCCAGCGCCGGGCCGTGTCCGGGCAGCGCCGGGATCCCCCGGTACGCGGACAGCAACTCCAGGCTGCTCAGGTAGTCACCGAGGTGCCCGTCCGGGTGGGCGACCACGGTGGTGCCCCGGCCGAGGATGGTGTCACCGGTGAGCACCACCCGCTCGTCGTCGTGTTCGACCAGGAAGCAGACCGAGTCGGCGGTGTGCCCCGGAGTCTCCAGCAGACGGACCGTCAGACCGAAGCCGCCGAAGTGCTCGCCCGGCTCGGTCAGCGGCTCGCCGCCGATGGTGTGCGCCGGGTCGACGGCGAGCACGTGCACGCCGCCGAGCAGCTCACTCAGCCGGGCTGCACCCTCGGTGTGGTCGGCGTGGCCGTGGGTGATCAGGATCAGCCCGACCGGGCCGTGCTCGGCGATCCGGGTCAGGTGCCCCTCGTCCGCCGGCCCGGGGTCGACCACGATGCCGGACTCGGCCGCCGGGGCGCGCAGCACCCAGGTGTTGGTGCCGTCGAGGGTCATCGGCCCCGGGTTCGGCGCACGCAGCAGTGAAACCCAGCGGGGTAACTCGTCGGCAAGCGCCGCCACCGCCCCCGTCACGTGCCCGCTCATGGCTGCGATCGTACGACCCCGCCCGCCACACCCCACGATCTTGCACTTGCGGCCCCTGATTCATCCCCGTTCAGGGCTTTCGTCCGAGCAGAAAGTGCAAGATCGCGGGGCGGTGAGGACGCGTCAGGCGACCTCGACGATCAGCTCGATCTCCACCGGGGCATCCAGGGGCAGCTCGGCCACGCCCACCGCGCTGCGCGCGTGTCGGCCGGCCTCCCCGAAGACGGTGCCGAAGAGGTCGGAGGCACCGTTGATCACGGCGGGCTGACCGGTGAAGCCGGGCGCGGAGGCCACGAAACCGGTCACCTTGACCACCTTGACCACGTTCTCCATGCCGACCAGCGAGTCGACAGCGGCCAGCGCGTTCAGCGCACACCGCTGGGCCAGGTCCTTCGCCTGCTCGGCGGAGATCCCGGCGCCGACCTTGCCGGTCGCCAGCAACTTGCCCTCGGCCATCGGCAACTGGCCGGAAACGTACACGTGCTGCCCGGACTGCACGGCCGGGACGTAGCTGGCCACCGGCGGCACGACCTCGGGCAGTTCGAGACCCAGCTCGGCGAGCTTCGCGTGCGGACCGTTGCTCACGCCTTCGGCCGCTTCAGGTAGGCGACCAGCTGGTCCGGATTCGGGCCGGGGACCACGGCGACGAGCTCCCACCCGTCCTCGCCCCAGTTGTCGAGGATCTGCTTGGTCGCGTGGACCAGCAGCGGGACCGTGGAGTATTCCCACTTCTGCATCGCTGAAGGGCTCCCTCTCGGTGCGGAATTGTTCGAGGGACAGCCTACGGTCCGCTGGCCGGACGAGGTACGGGACGCTGCTCCGGCGCGGCCGGCAGCTCCCCGCAGCGCCCTTCGTGCTCGTACCCCTGGGGGCAGCGGGACCGGTCGGGCAGCAGCAGGTCACAGAAGACCCGGTGCCTGTTGTTCTGGTCGTCGGCGTTGGAGACGGTGGTCTCGCCGGCGTCCAACTCGGGCAGGAAGCCCAGGGACACCGCAACCCGGCCGGCCAGCACTGTCGCCGCCGCCAGGTTCGGCACCCGGATCGGCAGGTGGATGACGAAGCCCGGCTCGTCGTCCTCGCGGGTCCGCTCGGCGGGCTGGCTCGGCACCCGGGCCGTCTCCGCCTGCTCCGGCATCCGGCGGTACGACCGTTCGTTGATCGGCTGGTTGGTGACCTGCCCGCCGGCCTCGACCACGGACCCGGCCCGGCGGGGCCGGTCGTTCGTCGGGAACTGGGTGCGAGGGATGTTGTCCGCGTCGCGCATGTACTGCCTCCGGTCGTACCTCTCGGACCATGCTTCCGGCCCGGACCCATTCGTCCGTTCCGGCCCCCGCACCGGGACGAAGGTAGGTCTGTGGCCACGGTCCCGCCAACAGGACGCGCACAAGAGGTCACCAACAGTCACATATGCGACACACCGCAGGTCGGGGGCCTGACACCGAAACCGACGCGGGTACCGCTCACCGGATCGCTGGGTCGCCCGACAGGCAGGGGCGACACCGATGGGGTCATCGACCGCTACCCTTCCGGTCGGACGGTCGCGCTGCGCCCGGCCGCCCGCTCGATCACGCTCGGCGCCAGGGGTGGCGGCGGGCGCCGCACCCCTGGGGGAACGACATGACCCACCCGCCCAGCGGCGACCAGGCCGGCACACCCGCTCACCCGCCGGCCCACCCGGATCCCGCCGGTCAGCCCGGCGCGCCGGCCATCCCCAGCCAGCCAACCCCCGCTCCACCACCCGGGCAGCTCGCCCTCCCCGCCTCTCCCGCCCAGCCGGCGCTCTCCGCCGCCCCCACCTCACCGGCCTTCCCCGGGCAGCACACCGGCTCCAGCCAGCCGGTGTTCCCCGGCCAGCCCGCCGGCCCCAGTCAGCCGGAGGGGCCTGGCGGGCCCACCTCGGCCGCCGCACCGACGCAGCCGGGCGCCCCGAACCCCTCGTCGATCCCCCCGGCCCCACCGGCCTACCCGCCGTATCAGGGCACGGCCGAGCCGAAGAAGAAGCGCGGTCTGCTGATCGCGGCGATCGCCCTGGTCGTGATCATGGTGCTCTGCGTGGGCGGCGGGGTGGTGGCCTTCCTGACCCTGCGCGATACCGAGAGCGGCGAGGGCGCCAAGGAGCCGGCGGTCGCCGTTGACGAGTTCCTCACAGCGGTCTACAAGGATCGCGACGCGACCAAGGCGGCCAGTCGCGTCTGCGCCGCCTCCCGCGACGACGACAAGATCGCCGCGAAGGTGGCCGAGGTGGAGAAGTACGCCTCCACCTACCAGAACCCCCGCTTCCGGTGGACCACCCCGAAGGTGGACAACCAGACCGGGGAACGGGCCACCGTCTCCACCCGGCTCACCATGACCACCGCCGACGAGAAGGTCGCCGACCAGGAGTTGCGCTTCACTGTGGTGCAGAAGACGGGTTGGTGGGTCTGCGAGGTCGCCTGACCGCCCAGCCTGGATAGGCTCGACGGGTGTGTGCAGCTGAGCGTCCGATCGACCCGGCCGGTACCGGATGGCCCGCCCGTCTCCATGTGGTGACCGGCAAGGGCGGCACCGGTAAGACCAGCGTGGCCGCGGCGCTGGCCCTCGCGCTCGCCGCTGGTGGCCGGCGCACCCTGCTGGTCGAGGTCGAGGGGCGGCAGGGCATCGCCCAGCTGTTCGGCATCGAACCGCTGCCCTACGAGGAGCGGCACCTCGCCGACGCGCCAGACGGCGGTGAGGTGCGCGCGCTCGCTGTGGACGCCGAGGAGGCGTTGCTCGAGTACCTGGACATGTTCTACAAACTGGGCGCGGCGGGCCGGGCACTACGCAAGCTCGGCGCCATCGACTTCGCCACCACCATCGCGCCCGGCCTGCGGGACGTCCTCCTCACCGGCAAGGTGAAGGAGGCCACCACCCGCACCACCGGGCAGCGGCGCGCGTACGACGCGGTGGTGCTGGACGCCCCGCCGACCGGGCGGATCGGCCGGTTCCTCAACGTGACGGCGGAGACCGCCCGGCTGGCCAAGGTGGGCCCGATCAAGACCCAGAGCGAGGGGGTCGCCGCGTTGCTGCGGTCCCCGATGACAGCGGTACACGTGGTCACGCTGCTGGAGGAGATGCCGATTCAGGAAACGGTCGACGCGATCGCCGACCTGACCGCCCTCGGCTTCGGCGTCGGGAAGGTGCTCGTCAACGGAGTCCGGCCCCCGCTGCCCGCAGGACCTGCGGTCACCGCTGCGGAGTTGAAGCGCGGGCTGGTCGCCGCCGGGCTGCCGGCCGATCGGGACATCGTGTCCGGACTGCACGATGAGGCGCGTGACCAGCTCATCCGGCGCGAACTGGAGGATTCGCTCCGCGCCGACCTGGTGGAGTTGGGGCTGCCGATGATCGAGCTGCCGTTGCTGCCCGACGGGGTGGATCGGGCAGGGCTCGCGACGCTGGCCCAAGCCCTCGTCCGCGCCGAATGACTCACACCTGAGCGCAGCACGGGCGCGCGGACCCACCGGCCCGATACGCTCGATTGGTGCCTTCCGAAGACGCGGCGCCGCAGCTGGACGTCGACCAGATCCTCGCCGACCCCGGCGTGCGGATCGTCGTGTGCTGCGGTGCCGGCGGAGTGGGAAAGACGACCACGGCCGCGGCGCTGGCGCTGCGGGCTGCCGAGCACCACGGCCGGCGCACTGTGGTGCTCACCATCGACCCGGCCCGCCGGCTGGCCCAGTCGCTCGGCCTGACCGAGCTGGACAACACCCCTCGCCAGGTCAAGGGGATCGACGTCGAGAGCAGCGGCGGCGAGTTGCACGCCATGATGCTGGACATGAAGCGCACCTTCGACGACGTGGTGTTGCAGCACACCGACCCGACGAAGGCCGCGGAGATCTTCGCGAACCCGTTCTACCAGGCGATGAGTTCGACCTTCGCCGGCACGCAGGAATACATGGCGATGGAGAAGCTGGGTCAGCTGCACGCCCGGGGCGAGTGGGACTTGATCGTGGTGGACACTCCACCGTCCCGCTCGGCACTGGACTTCCTGGACGCGCCGGCTCGGCTCTCCCGTTTCCTCGACGGCCGGATGCTGCGACTCCTGCTGGCCCCGGCGCGCAGCGGTGGCCGGAGCATGTTCAGCCTGGTCACGGCCTCGTTCGGAATGTTCTCGAAGGTGGTGCAGAAGGTGCTCGGCGCGCAGCTGCTCACCGACCTGTCCGGCTTCGTGGCCGCACTGGATTCGATGTTCGGTGGTTTCCGGCAGCGCGCCGAGCAGACGTACCGCATCCTTCAGGCTCGGGAGACGGCCTTCCTGCTGGTCGCGACGCCGGAGCCGGACGCGGTCCGGGAGGCCGCCTACTTCGCGGGCCGGCTGCGGGACGAGCGGATGCCGCTGGCCGGCCTGGTGCTCAACCGGGTGCACCGCCCTGCGGTCCCGGAGCTGGACGCCGAGCAGAGCCGGGTCGCCGCGGAGCGGCTGACCGAGCTGGGTGGACATGAGGCCACCGCCGACGTGCTGCGGGCGCACGCGGCTCTGGCTCGCCAGGCGGTACGCGAGCAGCAGGTCGCCGCGCGCTTCACCGAGGCGTTCCCGGCCGTGCCGGCGGTTTCGGTCACGGCGCAGCCCGCCGACGTACACGACGTCGACGGGCTACGGACGATCGGCGCGGCGATCAGCCGGCCGTGACCGGCGTCAGTTGGCCGCGCTGACGAGAATCTTGTCCTTGCCGGCCTTGTCCTTGCTGTTCTTCTTCATCGCGGCCTCGAACATCTTGCGCCAGCTCGTCACCTGCGGGTGACGACGCAGGAGCGCCCGCCGTTCGCGTTCGGTCATGCCGCCCCACACACCGAACTCGATCCGGTTGTCCAGCGCGTCGGCCAGGCACTCGTACCGAACAGGGCAGCTCCGGCAGATCCGCTTCGCCACGTTCTGTTCGGCGCCCTGTACGAACAACGCGTCCGGGTCCCCGTTCTGACATGCCGCAAGCGACGGCCAGTCAGTGATCATGCCCATGTGTACACGTCCCCCCTTGCAGTACCTACCGACCTCGTCGATGCACGTCAGCCGGCAATTCCCCCCGATCGTCCGGCCTGCCTTCCCCAAGGCGGCGCGGACGACATGTGGCGCTGTCGCCGCCCCCATCATGCTCTGTAGTCGACTGATTACGCAACGTTGTCGACGAAATCCATCATTCCGGACACTCCCGGCTTCCCGGGCCTTCGACCGCCGGTTACCCCGCCGAGGTCGGCGATAACGCTGCGCCGCCTCTCCGAATCGGAGGAGACTCACGCCGGGTCACACGCAACCAAGTACCGGGGGTCGTGCGTTTAGCACAACGAGGGCAGCGCGCGCAGGAAATGGGGAAAGAACGCCCCAGCGCCCCTCGTCCCCTACTCGCGTACCATGCCGAGGTGACCTGGATGCGGAAACGTGACCACAATGTGCTGACCAACGCCGCATCGCTACTCGTGTGCGGCCTGCTGGCCGGCGTGGTGGTCGCTGCGGCGGCCTTCCCCGCGGTAGCGATGTCCGGCCTGGCCGCGAAGGCCGGCGCCGAGACATTCGGTGCCCTGCCCACGGAGCTGACGGTGGCCCGCGCGCCACAGATCAGCTACCTGCTGGCCTCGGACGCCAAGACGCCGCTCGCGACGATGTACGACGAGAACCGGCGGGACGTGAAACTCGCCGACATCTCGCCGTTCATGCAGAAGGCCATCATCGCGGCCGAGGACCATGACTTCTACAAGCACAACGGCGTCGACATCAACGGTGTCGCCCGCGCGTTCGTCAACAACCAGAGCGAGGGCTCCGGCCGGCAGGGCGCCTCGACGCTGACCATGCAGTACGTCCGGCTGGCCATCGCCTACTCGGCCACCCACCCGGCGGACGTCGTCGCGGCCACCGAGGACACCAGCGCCCGCAAGCTGCGCGAGATGCGGCTGGCCCTCCAGGTCGACAAGGAGTTCTCCAAGGACGAGATCCTCACCCGCTACCTCAACCTCGCCGCGTTCGGCAACGGCGCGTACGGCATCTACGCCGCCAGCCAGGTCTACTTCGGCAAGCCGCCGAGCAAGCTCAAGATCGAAGAGGCGGCGCTGCTGGCCGGCATGGTCAAGGCACCGACGACGAACGACCCGACCACCGAGCTCGGCTTCCCGCGCGCACTGGAGCGACGTGACTACGTCATCCAGAACATGGTCGACATCAAGGCCATCACCCAGCAGGAGGCCGACGCCGCCAAGGCCGTCGACCTGGTGGTGAAGGACAAGCGCACCCCGAACGGCTGCGTCGCCGCCAACGTCAACGAGTGGGGCTTCTTCTGCGACTACTTCTACCGCTGGTGGATGGATCAGGAGACGTTCGGCTCGACCAAATACGACCGGGAGCGCCGGCTGAAGAGCGGCGGCTACAACGTCGTGACCTCGATCGACGTCCAGGCGCAGCGCGCCGCGGACAAGGCGGTCCGTAAGGCCAAGAGCGTGAACAGCAAGGAAGCGGCGATGGTCGCGGTGATCGAGCCGGGCACCGGCCGGGTGCGGGCGCTCGCGGTCAACCGGCAGTTCAAGCTCGACGACCCGAAGAACCCGAAGAACAAGATCTCCAGCGATCCCGCGAAGAGCAAGAAGAAGATCCGGGGCAACTACCCGGCGACGGTCAACCCGCTGCTCACCGGCGGCGACGGCATCACCGGCTACCAGGCCGGGTCGACGTTCAAGATGTTCACCATCGTCGCGGCGCTGGAGAAGGGCATCCCGCTCGGCCACACGATCAACGCTCAGAAGCAGTTCCGGTCGGAATACATCATCCGGCCTGGCCCGGCGGCCTGCCCGGGGACCAACCTCTACTGCCCCACCAACTCGACCGAGAGCATGGCCGGCGTACACAACATGTGGAGCGCGTTCGGCCGGTCGGTGAACACCTACTTCGTGCCGCTCCAGCAGCAGGTCGGCGCCGAGAACGTGGTCAAGGCCGCCAAGCGGCTGGGCATCAACTTCCGCTCCGAGGAAGATCTGACCCTGGAGAAGGGCGCGCACCAGTGGGGCGCCTTCACCCTGGGCGTCTCGCAGACCACCCCGCTGGACCTGGCCAACGCCTACGCCACCCTGGCCGCGGACGGCAAGTACTGCGAACCGATCCCGGTGCAGGAGATCCGCGACCCGGAGGGCAACAAGCTGGACATCGCCAACCCGCGCTGCGAGAAGCGGTTCAGCACCGAGGTGGCCCGCGCCGCCGTGGACGCGGCCCGCTGCCCGGTCGGCGACAGGTCGTCGTCCTCCCGGTGCACGGGGGCGACCGCCGGAAACGTGCGCGGCGACGTCGGTTACCCGGTGGCCGGCAAGTCCGGCACCACCGACTCGGAGAAGACCGCCGCACTGGTTGCGATGACCAAGCAGTACGCGGTGGCCGGCATCATGGCCGACCCGGACTGGCCGCAGACCAACGTAGAGATGAAGCACGCGGAGAAGGACGGCATCAACCCGCCGGTCTGGGAGACGCTGCGGGACGCGATGAAGGGCAAGCCGAAGATCCAGTTCGAGCCGCCGGGTCAGAAGATCTCCGAGGGTGACCAGCGCAGCATCCCCGACGTGAAGTGCATTTCGGTGGAGCAGGCGAAGACGCGGCTCAAGGGCGCCGGCTTCGAGCCGACCGTCTCCAGCGCGAGGGTGCCGTCCTCCTGCAAGGCCGGCGAGGCGGCCGGCACCAGCCCGGACGGACGCACGATCAAGAATGGTGTGGTCACCATCGAGGTGAGCAGTGGCGGCGGCACGCCGGGCAACACCAACGGCACTCCGGGCGGCCAACCCGCCAGACCCGGCGGGCGTCCGAACGGCTGAGCCGACGAGTAGGACACAACGGGCGGGCACCCTCAGCGGGTGCCCGCCCGTTTCGTCTGTCCGGATCGGTGAGCGGCGGCAGGACGTTCTGCCGTGCCGCTGATCCGTTGGGTCAGAGACCGAGCTGACGGCGTACCTCGGCGGCCACCCGGCCACCCTCGGCCTGGCCCGCCACCGCGGCCTGGGCTGCCTTCATCGCCGGGCCCATCTGGGCCTTGCCGGTGAAGCCGCCCGCGGAGAGCGCCCCCGACACCAGCTCGGTCAGCTCGGCGTCCGAGAGTTGCTTGGGAAGGTAGCGGTCCAGCACCTCACCCTCGGCGCTCTCCTTCGCGGCCTGCTCGGCGCGCCCGGCGTCGGCGAAGGCGGTGGCCGCCTCCCGACGCTTCTTGGCTTCCTTGGTCAGCACCGCGAGCACCTCGTCATCGGTGAGCTCGCGCTTGGCCTTGCCAGCGACCTCGGCGGTGCCGACGGCGGCCAGGGCCATCCGCAGCGTGGAGGTGGTCAGCTCGTCGCGCGCCTTGAGCGCGGAACGCATGTCGGCAGTGAGGCGGTCCTTCAGCGTGCTCATGGACGGTCAAACTACCCTGAACGCCATGCGAAAGCGCACACTATTCCGGCTCGCCGCCGGAACCGCCACGATCGGCGCGGCCACCCTCGCGTACGCGTCGCTCGTCGAGCGCAACATGTTCACCCTGCGGCGGTACGACGTGCCGGTGCTCCCGGCCGACGCGGAGCCGCTGCGCGTGCTGCACCTGTCGGACCTGCACATGATGCCCGACCAGGCGCGCAAGCAGCGCTGGGTGGCATCGCTGGCCGCGCTCGACCCCGACCTGGTGGTCGTGACCGGCGACAACATGGCGCACCCGGGCGCGGCGCCCGGGGTGCTGCGGGCACTGCAACCACTGCTGGACTACCCGGGCGCGTTCGTGTTCGGCTCCAACGACTACACCGGGCCGGTGTTGAAGAACCCCTTCACCTACTTCCTGCCCGACCGGGAGTACACCGAAGGCGTCGAGCTGCCCTACGAGGAGCTGCGTCAGGTCTTCACCGGCGCCGGCTGGGCCGACCTCAACAACGCCCGGACCATGCTGAAGGCTGGCGGCCGACAGCTCGACCTGATCGGCGTCGACGACCCGCACATCGACCGGGACGACTACCCCTCAGTGGCCGGCGCGGTGTCGTCCTCGGCTGACCTCTCCATCGCGCTGACGCACTCACCCGAGCCACGGGTGCTCGACCAGATGGCGGCGGACGGCTTCGGGCTGCTGCTGGCTGGGCACACCCACGGTGGTCAGGTCTGCGTACCGGGCTACGGGGCGCTGGTGACCAACTGCGGCCTGCCCCGTTCGATGGCGCGCGGTCTGCACCGGTGGCCGGGCTCGGACTCCTGGCTGCACGTCTCCGCCGGCCTCGGCACCCACCCGACCGCCCCGATCCGCTTCGCCTGCCCACCGGAGGCCAGCATCCTCACCCTCATCCCCCGCTGACCGTCTCGCTGCCCGCCCGGCCACGCCGGGCAGGGTCGGGGCGGCAGGGGTACCGAGTTTGACCATCGGGGCGGGTGGGCTACTATTTGTCGGCACGCCTCGGGGTGTGGCGCAGCTTGGTAGCGCGCTTCGTTCGGGACGAAGAGGTCGTCGGTTCGAATCCGGCCACCCCGACCAGAGGTAAGAGGGCACATCCGATTCGTGGATGTGCCCTCCGGCATATCCACGGTCCGCAGCGGCTCCACGTCCCCAGCGGCGACCGCATCCCGCTGGGCGACCTGGCAGCGCCTCGATGATGCCCCTCGGCCCAGTTTCACAGTCTGCTGCCGGCCTTCAACCTTTTGACCCTCGACGGAGTCGTGAGAGGTAACCAATCGAGGCGGGGGCTTATGGCAGCTGACGACGAGCATTTTCGAGAGTTCGTCGAGACGCGCTACATCGATCTCTTGCGCGTGGCGTACCACCTCACCGGCTCGACCCAGGATGCCGAGGATCTGGTGCAGGCCGCGCTGGTGAAGGTGATGCGTCGGTGGCGGCGGGTCGACGACCCGATGGCCTACCTGCGGCGAGTCATGATCAACCAGCACATCAGCGTCTGGCGTCGCCACCGGATGCACGAGGTGGTGACGGCGTTCTTCCCCGAGCGGCCCACCCGCGACATGACCGAGACGGTTACCGAACGGCGCGCTCTCTACGAGGCTATGCGCGCGCTGACACCTCGTACCCGTGCCGTGATCGTGCTTCGGTACGTGGTCGATCTGCCGGAGGCGGAGGTCGCGGCCGCTCTCGGCTGCTCCGTCGGGTCGGTCAAGAGTCGCGCATCACGAGGATTGGCTCGCCTGCGCCTGGCGCTGGCGCCGGATGCGCCCCCGTCGGCACAGTCCCCGACTCCGACACCAACGTCAGCTGATCCAGCACCGACCGGGACGACGAAGATGACGGGGGTAACACCATGACTGTCGACGATGAGCTGAGCCGGGCCCTCGCCGAGTTGAGCAGGACACTGACCCCGCAGCCAGACCCGTACGGCCGAGCGAGGGCGCGATACCGACGGAGCCGGCAGCGACGCCTCGGTGGGCTGGTTCTGGCCCTCGTGGTCTCCGTGGGGAGCACGGCCTTCGCCATCGCCAGCCCGGGCCGGACCACGCAGCCACTTCCGGCCGACCCGTCCGAGTCCATCGCACCCGTGCTGGCGTGGTCGGACCGACTCCTCCAGTCGCCGCCGCGCGGCGCCGTCGCCGGGGACAGCAGCTACGTGCGTCAGCTCTCTGAACAGTTGATGGCCGCCCAACGCCGGGGAGAATTCTCCCGCTTGACGGTGCCGGTGAGCGGGGTCAAGGTCCTCTTCGCCGACGACGTGGACGGCCACCGGGTCGCCCTCGCCGCCTTCGTCCGTAACCAGCCCGATCCGGTCACCGGCTGGCCGAGCGCCGCGGTGTGGCTGGTCGCCGACGAGGGTGCCAGCGCCCAGGAACTGGCCAGCACCGCCTCTATCCGGGGGGTCAGCGACGCTCTGGAACCCTACGAGAGCCTGGCCGTGGACGGCCCGGAGGATGCACACGTGGCGATCGCTCCGGCCGGCTGCGTCTTCCTCAGCTCACCGTTGCCCGACGGGGACACCTTCCGGTGGGCCCCGGAGCCGACCGGGTCCTACCTGGTTCGTACGGCACGCACTCAGCGGCCCGAGTGGTGGCGGGTCGACTGCGGCGAGGTGACTCGCCAGATAACGCCCGGGCCGGGTTCGCTGGCTTCCAAGCCGATCACCGACGCTCAGCTCGCGACGGCGATGTCCCGCGTACGCGGCAGTGTCGAGCAGCAACGTGCCCGGGAGTTGGTGTACCAGTGGGCCCAGTCGGAGGGTTACCGCCTGACCGCCCTTCCGAGCGTGGTGTGGGGCGGGCGCCTCGCTGGCCTCCCCACCGGCCTGGCCGACGACACGTCACCGGCCGCTGGAGAGCCGTCGGTGGAGGACGCCCAGGTGACGGTCCTGGCTGCTCCCGGGGTGGGCGGCGACTGGGTCGGCGAGGTGTCGATCGCCCCCGATCAGCCACGGCCCGACGGTGTGCTCAGCACCGGCACCTCCTTCACCGCGACGGCCGACCCGACCGATCCCGCCGGCGTGCTGGCCGTGTCCATCGACGATGACACCGGCGGCAGCGAGGGCCAGCAGTTCCTGCTCGTGGTGACGCCGGAAGCGGCCACCACTGTGCGCGTCCTGCACGATGGGCAGGAGGTGGCGAGGAGCGCCGTCAGCGGCTCCGGGACGGCCATGCAGGTGCCCCGCCCCACCGCGGGCCTCGTCGTGGAGGCGCTCGACGCTTCCGGCGGGACAATCGCCAGCGGTCAGGTGTCCACGCAGGGCTCCCGGCGGACAACCGAGACCGACACCTGGAACGAGGAGTGATCGCGTCCGGGACGGCCAGCGGCACTGTGACGCCTATCCAACACCGCCGGCCAGCCCTTCAGCTGCCGATATAGGTGTTTCTACCGATCCCCCGAGGGGGTGCCGCCCCTAGCGTCAGTGGCACACCACACTGTCCGAGGGAGACCACCGATGACCATCGCACCCGATCTCATCGCAGTGAAGGCACGCCAGCAGGTGACATGGGCCAGCGGTGACTACGGCGCGGTCGCCGCTCTCATCCACCCGATCTCCGAGCTTCTGGTGACCGCCGCCGACCTGTCGGCCGGCGCCCGCGTACTCGACGTGGCGACCGGGTCCGGCAACGCCGCCATCGCCGCCGCCCGCTGCGGCTGCGTCGTGACCGGCGTCGACTACGTACCCGAACTGTTGGAACGCGGCCAGGCCCGCGCCTCTGCGGAACGACTCCCGGTCACCTTCGTGACCGGCGACGCGGAGCGACTGGCGTACGCCGACGGGGCCTTCGACGCGGTCCTCTCCGTCGTCGGGGTGATGTTCGCGCCCGACCAGGAGCGGGCGGCGGCCGAGCTGGTCCGGGTCTGCCGACCCGGCGGCACTGTGGCGCTGGCGTCCTGGACGCCGCAGGGCTTCATCGGCGACCTGTTCCGCACTGTGGGGCGGCACGTGCCGCCACCGGCGGGGCTGCGCCCGCCGGTGGAGTGGGGCGACGAGGGCCGGATCCGCGAGCTGCTCGGCGCGGCCGTGAGTGAACTGCGGGCGGTACGCCGGGAGTTCGTGTTCCGCTTCGGCACACCTGAGGAGTTCGCCGACTTCTTCCGGGTCAACTACGGGCCGACGTTGAAGGCGTTCGAGGCACTGCCCGAGGAGCGACGCCCGGACCTGCACGCCGATCTGGTGGAGCTGGCCCGCACCCACAACCGCGCCACCGACGCCACGGTGCGCATCCCGGCGGAGTACCTGGAGGTCGTGGCGAAGCGGACCCCCGACCCGGCCTGACGCCCGTCCGCGCCACCCCGTTCGAGGTGGCGCGGGCCGGTCAGTCCTGCCGTTCGGTGCGCTCGATTTCCGCGAACGCGGCGGCCAGGTAGTCGTCCAACGGCACGTTGGTCGCCGTCAACAGGTCGGCCACCAGCAGCGGGGCGTGTCGGGCCAGCGCCGTCGCGTCCGGCGGTGACTCGTCGCCGTCGGGGTCGTACACGCCCAACGCGCCGGCCAGCAGGACAAGCACCACGTGCGGGTCCACATCCGTTCGCCACCGCGTCGACTCCTGCACGCAGTGGGTCAACACCTTGCGGATGTCGTCGCCGGCCAACCCGTCCGGATGGCTCTCCTCCAGCAGCAACCGGACCACCGCGCCGAGCACCAGGCCGGAACGCTCGTCCGCGGCGAGACCGCCGACCGCCTCGTCGTACGCCTGACCGTCGCGTGCCTGGGCGGCGGCGACGGCCGTCGTTGCTGTCCACGCGATGGCGCGGGCGGTAGCGGGCAGATGTCGCCAGGTGCCGGTCATCGAGCCAGCATCGCAGACCCGGCGGACACCAACCGACCGCGATCACGGCGAGTGGATCAACGTGGGATTGGTCACCCGCCGGTCCCGGTGACCGCGAGGCGTGGCCAAAACGGTTCGCGCGGCGTCAGACCCACCGAACAGAATGCCGGCATGCTGCGTCGCGCCCTGCCCCGCCGTTCGGAAGCTCGCCGGATCCTCCTCGGCACTCTGCTGTCGGCGATCGGGCGGGGTCTGACCCTGCCGTTCCTGTTCATCTACCTGACCGACGTACGCGGGCTCACCGACACCCGTGCCGGGCTCGTCATCGGCTGGTACGGCGTTGTCACCCTGGCCCTGTCGCCGCTGGGCGGGACGCTGATCGACCGGATCGGCGCCCGCCGCGTGGTGGTGCCCTGCCTGCTGATCGAGGCGATCGGCACCGGCTCGCTGGCGCTGGTCCACTCGACCGGCTCGGCCCTGCTGGTGATGACGGTGATCGCCATCGGCAGCTCGGCGATCTGGTCCGGACAGAACACCATCCTCGCGTCGTTGACCGACGACGATGAGCGGCAACGCGTCTTCGGGTTGAACTTCGCCCTGCTCAACCTCGGCATCGGCATCGGTGGCATGACCTCCGGCGCGATCGTCGACACCGCCCGGCCCGGCACCTTCCAGGCGATCTACCTGCTGGACGCGGTGACCTACCTGATGCCGGCGCTGATCCTGCTCACCCTGCCCGGCGTGGGCCACCGACTCGGCAAACGTCGAGGGGTCGACGAGCCGTCGGACGGCGGCTACCTGACGGTGCTCCGTGACCGCCCGTTCCGGCGGCTGGTGATCTTCGGGCTGATCCTCACCACCTGCGGCTACGCGCAGGTGGAGGTGGGCTTCGCCGCGTACGCGGTGCGGGTGGCCGAGGTGAACCCCCGGGTGGTGGCCTGGGCGCTCGCGGCCAACACCGTCATGATCGTGCTCGCGCAACTGCTGGTGATCCGCCGGATCGAGGGACGCAGCCGCACCCGGGCGTTGGCCGTGGTGGGAGCGGTGTTCGCCGCCGCCTGGCTGGTCCTCGGCGCAGCCGGCCTTGTCAGTGGTGAGAACGCCGTACTGGCCGCCCTGTGCGTGGTGCTCTGCTCGGCGATCTTCGGCTTCGGCGAGACGATGCTGTCCCCGGTGATGCCCGCACTGACCAACGCCCTGGCCACCGACGAGCTGCGCGGCAGGTACAACGCGATGAGTTCGATGATCTTCGGAATCAGCGGCGTGATCGGCCCAGTGACCGCCGGCCCGCTCATCGGCGCCGCCAACGGCATGGTCTGGGTGGCGACGGTGGTCGGCGGCTGCCTGGTCGCCTCGCTGGTAGCGCTCTCCCTGCGCCGGCTGCTCACCACCGAGCAGGACGGCCTGGCGGCGACCACCCCGGCATCCCCCACCCCCACGCCCGCCCCCGCCTGACCTCGATCGCCCCCTCCGCACCCCGCACCCCGCACCCCGCACCAAGATCCGAGCAACTTCCCGGAAGGTGGTGCCTCGGGCGCGCGGGAGACAGCAACAT
The DNA here is from genome assembly GCF_046549335.1 of Micromonospora sp. 050-3. Lineage (NCBI taxonomy): Bacteria > Bacillati > Actinomycetota > Actinomycetes > Micromonosporales > Micromonosporaceae > Micromonospora > Micromonospora sp. 050-3. The sequence goes on along the minus strand of NZ_JAJPVX010000004.1, from coordinate 328 downwards.
CCGGGAAGTTGCTCGGATCTTCCTCATCGACCTCGTCATTGATCTTGTCGCTGACCAAGATCGCGCTCAATCCTGGATGTAGTGGCATCCCCGCGCGCCGATGCCACTACATCCATGTTCGAGCGCGATCTTGCCGCGCGGGCCGACGCAGGGCGCGGGCCGGCGGGGCCTGGGACGGGTCGGCGGGGTCGGCAACGGGTCGCGGGGTCGGCAACGGGTCGCGGGGTCGGCAACGGGTCGCGGGGTCGGCAACGGGTCGCGGGGTCGGCAACGGGTCGCGGGGTCGGCAACGGGTCGCGGGGTCGGCAACGGGTCGCGGGGTCGGCAA
>NZ_JAJPVX010000003.1:0-875768 GCF_046549335.1 Micromonospora sp. 050-3 | reverse complement strand
CAAAAACTGACCAGTCCGGGGTATAAATCATAATTGGCACTGGCTTTACAAGCACCCTGTTGAGTTCTCAAAGAACAACCACACACCGACCAGAAGCCCCACCACAGTGGAACCCCAACCCGGGGCTATTTCCTACCGCATCCCTAACGCTTTCAGCGCCAGGCACTCTTACTACGTTACCCGCTCGCTTCCGCCGTGTCAAACCGATATTTCGCGGTTCGTCGTACTTCACCCGACGTGCGGATCCTGTTACTCGTTCGACTCCACGATGACGCGCGTCGTTGCCGACGTTCGTTTCTGTCGTGGGAAGCCGCAGACCGGCCGATCACCGCTTCGCGGCTCTCCGCCCGGCTCCTGCCGGCTTCAGAACTCTACCCGGTCGGCTTCGCGTTCGCAACCCCGTTTCCGGAGTGTTCCGCACCGCCCGATCCTCAGTCTCGCTCGGCGTTCCCGCCACGAGCCTGGCGCCCGTTCTCGGCCGGTTTGTCCGGCCTCCCCCGTGCAGAGAGAAAGTTACGCGGACGGCCCGGAGAAGGCAAATCAGGGTTCATCACTGGTTTGGACGAAGAGCGCCCAACGGCGCCCGCCGCCGCCGCAGACGCGAGCACCCCGCCTCCCCGGCTCAGCCGAGGACGCGGGCCGCCTCGACGTGCCAGAGTGTCAGTCATGGATGAGTCCGGGCACGGTGCCAGGGTGTTCGCCGAGGAGGCGCTGCTCGGCCTCATCGGGCCGTTCTGGCAGGTGGTGATCGGTGCGGTCGTGCTTGTCGTGCTTGTGCTCTCGGTGGGACGACTGGCCCGACGGGGCAGGTCCCGGATGACCACGGCGCTGCTGGTCACCGCAGCGGCCATCGCCGGGTTCGCGGTGATCGGCGTCCTGCTCGAGGGCTGAGGGTCAGAGCCGGCGGTTGGCCAGGCTGGGCAGCTCGGCGCGGATCGTGTCGAGCCGGTCCAGGTCCAGGTCGACGACGGAGACCCCCGGGCCGTCCGGCACCTGGCCGATGACCGTCCCCCACGGGTCGACCACCATGCTGCGCCCGAAGCAGGTACGACCCGGCTCGTGGTCGCCGGTCTGACCGGCCGCCGCCACGTAACACTGGTTCTCGATCGCCCTGGCCCGCAGCAGGACCTCCCAGTGGTCCCGGCCGGTGTGCATCATGAACGCGGCCGGAACCACCAGCAGCTGCGCGCCGCCGTCTGAGGCGAGCAGCCGGTACAGCTCCGGGAAGCGCAGGTCGTAGCAGATCGACAGGCCGACCCGCAGCCCTTCGACGTCGACCACCACCGGTTGGACCCCGGGCGCGACGCTCGCCGACTCCCGGTAGGAGACGCGACCGGGGATCTCCACGTCGTACAGGTGGATCTTGCGATAGCTCGCGGCCAGACTGCCGGAACGGTCGAAGACCAGCGACGTGTTCCAGGTGTGCTCCGGGTCCGGGCCGGCCTCGTGGAACGAGCCGGCCACCAACCAGATCCCGAGCCGCCGGGCGACCGCGGCGAAGAAGCTGCCCACCTCCCCGTCGACCGGCTCCGGCTCGGGCAGCCCAGCGGCAGGGCCCAGGTAGTCGACGTACTCCGGGAGGACGGCGAGATCCGCGCCGCCGGCGGCGGCGCGCTCCAGTAGGGCCTCCGCGGCCGCCAGATTGGCCTTACGGTCGTCCCGGGCGTTCAGCTGGCAGACGGCGACACGCATGAGCAAAGGGTACGGCTGGAGCGCTTACGGACAGCGTCACGATTTGGTCAGCCGCCTGGTTGGTCACGGGCGAGCGGCCGCCGAACACGAACACGCCGGCCGCGTCAGGATCGAACGGCCGGCGTGACGCGGGAACGAGTCAGGCGGACTTTTCTTCGCGGTCGCGCCGGGCGCGGCGCCCGGTGAACTCGCGCGGCACGATCGTCGGGTTGACGTTCTCCAGGACAACCTCGCGGGTGATCAGCACGCGGGCGGCGTCGGGGTTGCTCGGCACCTCGTACATCGCGGAGAGCAGAACCTCCTCGATGATGGCCCGCAGACCACGGGCACCGGTGCCCCGCAGCATCGCCTGATCGGCGATGGCTTCCAACGCCGGCTCGTCGAACTCGAGCTCGACACCGTCCAGCTCGAATAGGCGCTGGTATTGCCGGACCAGGGCGTTGCGCGGCTCGGTGAGGATCCGAACGAGGGCGCTACGGTCCAGGCTGCGAACGTTGGTGATCACCGGGAGCCGGCCGACGAACTCGGGGATCAGCCCGAACTTGAGCATGTCTTCCGGCATGACCTGGCTGAAGATGTCGTCGGTCGACCGATCGGAGACCGACCGGAGCCGGGCGCCGAAGCCGGTGCCGCCCTGCCCGGTGCGGGACTCGATGATCTGGTCGAGGCCGGCGAACGCGCCACCACAGATGAACAGCACGTTCGTGGTGTCGATCTGGATGAACTCCTGGTGTGGGTGCTTACGGCCACCCTGCGGCGGCACGTTGGCCACCGTGCCCTCGAGCATCTTGAGCAGGGCCTGCTGCACACCCTCACCGGAGACGTCGCGGGTGATCGACGGGTTCTCCGACTTGCGGGCGATCTTGTCGACCTCGTCGATGTAGATGATGCCGGTCTCGGCGCGCTTGATGTCGTAGTCGGCGGCCTGGATCAGCTTGAGGAGGATGTTCTCCACATCCTCGCCGACGTAGCCCGCCTCGGTCAGCGCTGTGGCGTCGGCGATGGCGAACGGGACGTTCAACATCCGGGCGAGGGTCTGCGCCAGGTGGGTCTTGCCGCACCCGGTCGGGCCGAGCAGCAGGATGTTGGACTTGGCCAGCTCGACGGCGTCATTGCCGGAGCCCGGCGCGCCGGCCGCCTCGGCCTGGATCCGCTTGTAGTGGTTGTAAACCGCTACGGCGAGCGCCTTCTTGGCCTGATCCTGACCCACGACGTAGGTGTCGAGGAACTGGCAGATCTCCATCGGCTTGGGAAGCTCTTCCCACTTCACCTCGCCGGACTCGGCCAACTCCTCTTCGATGATCTCGTTGCAGAGATCGATGCACTCGTCGCAGATGTAGACCCCTGGGCCCGCGATGAGCTTCTTGACCTGCTTCTGCGACTTGCCGCAGAAGGAACATTTCAGTAGGTCGCCGCCGTCACCGATCCGTGCCACCTACGTTCTCCCTGCACTCATCGGCCGGAGACCCGGCCCTGACCTGCGGACGTTGCGCGCCGCCCGGCTTAGTTCGCGCCGCCGGCTCAACCGGCGAAGCGGTACGGACCCGACGTTACCCGCTGGCGGGGCATTCTCCGACCCCCAAAACGGGTGTGTCAGAGGTCGGCCGGGAACGGAGCCCCGGCCAACCTCTGACCCGATGAAGCTCAGCGGGCGGCGTTGGCCGCCAGCAGACCCTTCTTGCGACTGGTCAGGATCGTGTCGACCAGCCCGTATTCCTTGGACTCCTCGGCCGTCATGATCTTGTCACGGTCGATGTCCTTGCGAACCTGCTCGATTGGGCGGTTGCAGTGGCGGGACAGCATGTCCTCCAGCTGCGTACGCATCCGCAGGATCTCCCGGGCCTGGATCTCGATGTCCGAGCCCTGCCCGTAGCCGCCCTCGGTGGCCGGCTGGTGGATGATGATCCGCGAGTTCGGCAGGGCCATCCGCTTACCGGGAGTGCCCGCCGAGAGCAGCACCGCCGCCGCGCTCGCCGCCTGCCCGAGGCAGACCGTCGAGATGTCCGGACGGACGTACTGCATGGTGTCGTAGATCGCCGTCATGGCGGTGAACGACCCACCCGGCGAGTTGATGTACATGATGATGTCGCGGTCCGGATCGGTGCCCTCGAGCGTCAGCAGCTGAGCCATCACGTCGTTGGCCGAGGCGTCGTCCACCTGGACGCCGAGGAAGATGATCCGGTCCTCGAAGAGCTTGTTGTACGGGTTCGACTCCTTGACCCCGTACGACGTGCGCTCGACGAACGACGGCAGCACGTAGCGGTTGTGCACGGCCGCGAACTGGGGCGGCAGGCTCAGATCGGTCATCGTCAGCTCCTCAGCTCAGGGTCCCGGCGCCATCCGGAACCTGTGCGGCCCCGATGATCACCTTGTCGATGAAGCCGTAGTCCATGGCCTCCTGGGCGGTGAACCAACGGTCCCGGTCCGAGTCGGCCTCGATCTGCGACTGGCTCTGGCCGGTGTGGTGCGCGACCCGCTCCTGGAACATCCGCTTCGTGTAGAGCATCTGCTCCGCCTGGATGGCGATGTCGGACGCGGTGCCGCCCAGACCACCGGACGGCTGGTGCATCATGATCCGTGCATGGGGCAGGGCGTACCGCTTGCCCTTGGTGCCCGCGCAGAGCAGCAGCTGACCCATCGAGGCAGCCATGCCCATCGCCACGGTCGACACGTCGTTGTCGATGAACTGCATGGTGTCGTAGATCGCCATGCCGGAGTAGACCGAGCCACCCGGCGAGTTGATCCACAGGTTGATGTCGCGGTCCGGGTCCTCCGCGGCGAGCAGCAGCAGCTGCGCGCAGATGCGGTTGGCGACCTGGTCGGTCACCTCACTGCCCAGGAAGATGATGCGTTCCTTGAGCAACCGGTTGTAGACCGAGTCGTCGAGGTTGCCAATGGAGTCGCCACCGCGCGCGTCAATCGCCCGGAGCGACTTCTTGGGGATGTGCATGTCGGTCATGGCAGCCCTTCGCTCTCCGTACCGTCTTTCCCGACACTAACCGCTGTGCGGGGCGGCAGAGTCCCGGTCGGGGCAGTGTTCGCTCTCAGCGCAGCTGTGTCGGGCGTACCCGCGGCGCGGGCTTCCGGGCGTACCCGGCAGTGCTTGCTGCCCGGGCGTACCCGGAAAGGGAAACGGCCGCCGTCCGCCGCTCAGCGGCGGACGGCGGCCGCACCCGACGATCAGTGGTCGTGGTTGTGCTCCGCCTCGTTGGCGGCGCGCAGCGCGTCGAGGGTGATCCCGTTGCCGGCCGAGTCCTTGATCGTGATCTTCTCCATGACGGCCGCGAGCGCCTTGCCGCGCCGCACGTCGCCGAAGACCGCGGCGGCCGCGCCGGAGCGCACCAGCTGGTCGTAGTACTGCTGCGGGGCCATCCCGGCACGCTGCGCCCGGTGCACGATCTCGTGCCCGAACTCGTCGTCGGAGACCTGCACGTCCTCCGCGTCGGCCAGCGTGTCCAGCAGGAGCTGGACCTTAACGCCCTCGGTCGCCGCCTCGGTCAGCTCGGCGTCGATCTGCTCCTCGGTCTTGTCCTCGGCCGCGAGGTACTCCTCCATCGAGGCGCCGATCCGCTCCAGCTGGTCGACCATCGCCTGCTTGCGGCTCTCGACCTCCTCGCGGACGACACCCTCCGGGGCGGGGATGTCGGCGGCCTCGACGAGCTCGGCCAGGGCCTTGTCCCGAGCGGCGTAGATCTGCTCGACCTGCTTGCCCTGGGTGACCCGGGACCGCAGGTCGCCGCGCAGCTCCTCGATGGTGTCGAACTCGCTCGCCATCTGGGCGAACTCATCGTTGAGCTCCGGCAGCTCCTTCTCCTTGACCGTGCGCACGGTCACCGCCACGTCGGCGTCGCGACCGGCGAAGTCGCCGCCGACCAGCTGGGTGGTGAAGGTGGTGTCGTCACCGGCGGCGAGGCCGACCACGGCCTCGTCCAGGCCCGGCAGGAGCTGCTTGCTGCCCACCTCGTGGGAGATGTTGCTCGCCTGGCCGCCCGGCACGTCCTCGCCGTCGACGGTGGCGTTGAGGTCGATCTGGACGTAGTCGCCCTCGGCGGCGGCCCGCTCCACGGTCTTGAGGGTCGCGAAACGCTCCCGCAGGTTCTTCACCTGCTCGTCGATCTCGCTCTCGTCGATCTGCAGCTCGTCGACGGTCACCTCGATGGTGCTCGCGTCCGGGATGGTGATCTCCGGGCGGACGTCGACCTCGGCCGTGAAGTTCAGCGAGTCACCATCGTTGAACTCGGTGATCTCGACCTCCGGCCGCCCCAGCGTCTTCAGGTCGTGCTCGCGCACCGCGGCGAGGATGTTCTCCGGGATCGCCTCCTGGACCGCCTCGTTGAGGACGGTGCCCCGGCCCACCCGCTGGTCGATCACCGCGGTCGGCACCTTGCCCCGGCGGAAGCCCGGAACCTGGACCTGCGAACCGATCTCCCGGTACGCCTTCTTGAGGCTCGGCTCGAGCTCGACGAACGGCACCTCGATGGCGAGCCGCACGCGCGTCGGGCTCAGAGTCTCGACGGTGCTCTTCACAGGCGTACTCCTTGACGGATCTCAGTTGAGTCTGGGCGTGATTCAGCCCATCGAGTGTAGGCGAGCCGGCCTGACGCTCCGGCATCGCCCGGGGACCGCACTGGTGCGGCACCCGGGGCGGCCCGGCCGCGGACGACAGTCGGGGTGGCGGGATTTGAACCCACGGCCCCTCGCTCCCAAAGCGAGTGCGCTACCAAGCTGCGCCACACCCCGTGGCGACGTGCAGTCTATGCCGTCGCCACGCCTCAGTCGGTGCCGGGGCATCCCCCACCCGGACATATCACCGGAAACTTACCATTCCGCCCTCCCCCGTACCAGCAAGATCCGCAGGGCGGGCCCCAAGATCCGCGCAGCTTCACGGATGTAGTGGTGTCCGCGCACGGCGAGGCCACTACATCCCGGATGTCGTGCGGATCTTGGGTCGCCGCGCCGCCGGGTCGCGGACGACGCGGCACCGCGGTGGCGGTGGCGCGGTTACGCGTCGGGCGTCGGCATTGGGTACGCTAGGGGCGCGTCCTGTTTCGGCGGGATGCACGCGGGCGTAGCTCAATGGTAGAGCTTCAGTCTTCCAAACTGACTACGCGAGTTCGATTCTCGTCGCCCGCTCCAACGCCCTCCGGCCCCGGTCGGAGGGCGCTTTGGCGTACAGGACTTGGCGGCGCACGGGACGTTACGGTCGCAGATCCGGTGGGGGCACCGGAAGTTCGGAGTTCGCCGATACGGCTCCTGTGAAAACGATGACGGGCGGCCGAGACTGTAGCGATGTCATCCGGTGGTGAGGGCGCCAGCGCGCTCGGCATTGCCACCCTCGTCCTGGTGCCACTCACGGCGCGCCGTTGAGAGAGACGCGCAGCGCCTCCAACGGGTCAGCAGGCGGCGGGCGTTGACGCACAGCAGGGCCCAGGTGGACCGCACGGTGGCGGCACCTGGACCCACTCGGCGAGGCCGAGTCGCCGTGTCACTTCAGGTGGAACCGTTCGTCGACAGCGAGAGCCGCCAACTGCGGTACGGAGAACGGCAGATCCTTCAACGCCGGCCGGCTCTCGTCGAGCCGCACTCCCTGCGCCACGAAGACCACCACGCCGTCCGGATGCCGGTACGCCGACCACTGGTCGAGCCGATCGTCGCTGCCCGGTCGGACCACCACGCCGACCCGCGCGGCTCCGACGGTCTCGACCCGGCACTCGCCCCGCATGCCCCAGAACTTCTGGGCCAGGTCGCACGGCTCGGCCGGCAGCGGGTTGGGGGCTTCGTGCACCTCGACGATCACTCGCCCGGTGCCCTTGCCCTGCGCCACGGCGACCGAGGTCAGGTAGCTCCACACGTCGACGCCGTCCACCTCGGCCTCGAACTGCGCCTGCTTGGTCCGCAGCGTCGGCTCTTCGGACTGGCTCGGCGGGTCCTCCGGCGCGGTGAAGCCGGCGGGTACCACCGAGACAACCTCCCTGAGCAGGTGGATGCCCTGCTCGTACTTGGCACCGGCCCGCGCGGTCCGGTCCTCCTGCGGTTGCCCGTCCGGCCCGGTCGGCCACGGCTCCTTGGTGCCCGGGGAGGCCAGTGGCCCGTGGCCTGCCGGTTGGTAGACGTCGCCCTCCGGGGTCGCGACGGCCGCGAAGCCGGTGACCGCCAGCACGACAGCCGCCGATCCGAGGGACGCCCACAGCGCGCGCCGGCGGAATTGCGTCCGCCGCGCCGCGCCGAGCGCGGCTGTCGTACTCAATGGTGGTGGCGGGGTCGTCCCCGCCATCTCGCTGCGCAGCCCCTCGCGCAACTCCTGCTCGTTCATCGCTCCCCCAACTCGATCCCGCTGTAGGTGGGTGTCAGGAGGCCGCGCAAGGTGTCGAGCCCGCGTGCCGCCTGGCTCTTCACCGTCCCTGGAGAACACTCCAGCAGCGCCGCGACGTCCTCGATCGACAGGTCCTCCCAGTACCGCAGAACCAGCACGGCCCGCTGACGCGGTGCCACCCGGGCCAGCGCCTGGAGCAGCACCAGTCGGCTCTCCGGCGAGTCGGGCGGGGCCACCTGCTCGGCGTCCTCGCCACCCACCCGCTCACGCCGCCACCAGCCGCGGCGGCGCTCGTCGAGGAAGGTCCGGATCAGGATCTGGCGCACGTAGCTGTCGAGCACCTCGTGCCGGGAGATCCGGTTCCAGACCCCGTAGAGCTTGACGAACGCGGTCTGGACCAGGTCTTCGGCACGGTGCCAGTCGCCGCACAGCAGGTACGCGGTGCCGCGCATGGCACCGGACCGTGCCGCGAAGTACTCGGCGAACGCCTCGTCGCGATCGCTCATTCAGGCCTCCGATCCCCGTTTCGAGATAGTCACGCGGGGTCTGACCCCGGGGGTTGCTCCGAAACTCGCGCTGATGTCACGGGGATCAACGCCGCAAAGGCACGGAGGACCCTCTGGTCACCTTGACAGGTGTCGATCTGTGCACTGGTGTAAGGACCAAGCACATCGACGTCCGTCACAGGAGGGCACATGATCGTCCGACGACGGTGGACAGCTGCCGCCACCACAGTGATCCTGTTCAGCGCAGTGTTGTCCCATCCCGCTTCCGGAGCGGCCGCACCCGCCGACCCGGCCGCCCCGATCGCTCTGAGCGCCACCGAAACCGCACTGGTCCGAGTCCAGCTCCGCGATCAGGCCCAGTTGGACCGGCTCGTCGCCACCGGCGCGGACGTGGCCAACCGGCCCCGGGCGCGGGACGGCCGGATCATCGCCGACGTGGTGCTCAGCGGCGCGCAGCTCGCCGACCTGACCGCGCAGGGCGCGACGGCCGTGCAGATCGTGCAGCGCGCCGGTGACGGCAACCGGCACTACGCCGACAGCGTCCGCGCGGCTCAGGCCCGCACCGCCGCCGGGCTACGCGCGCCGGCCGCTGGCCAGCGGTCCACCACCGCCGTCGCCGTGGACACCCTCCAGGTGCAGCAGGCGTACTGGTGGACCACGACCGGACAGACCTTCCTTCAGGCCCAGGTGGCCACCACCGCCACCGACGACCCGGACGTGGAGATCACCGTCAGTTGGCGGACGGCGGACGGCGCCACCGGCTCGTTCCCGCTGTACCGGTTCGAGGACTCGGGCGAGTACCAGTACCACTACGCGCTCCCCCAGCCGGTGCCGAGCCGACCGGTGCAGCTGAGCGCCACCTCCAGCCTCGGCGGGGTCAGCCGGGCGGTCACCCCGACGCTCTGGCCGAACGCCTCCCCGCCGCCGCTTCCGGCCGGCTACCAGAAGGACTTCATCGACGCGTATCTGACGCCGACGGACATCCAGGCCCGGATCAAGCGGCTGGCCCGCCAGTACCGGGACCTGGTGGACGTGATCGACCTGCCGAACAAGACCCAGGGCTACCGGCGCACCGCCGCCGGCTACCTGGGCGACCCGGCGGTGGCCGCCCTGGTGGTCGAGTCGGTCCGCTTCGGCGACCAGAACATGAACGGCGTACAGGTGCGGACGGTCGACCCGGGCCGGGCGAACCGGCCACTGACCGTCGGCTACCGCGACCGCGTCCTCACCGTGTCACTGGCCACCGACACCGCGGGCAAGACGGTGAGCACCACCGACGAGGTCGCGGCGGCGATCAACGCCCGTCAACCGGATCGGTTCCGGGCCACCGTGGAGGACGGTTCGGCCGGGCTGCCGATGCCCGTCGCCGGCCCCACCCGACTCGACGACGGCCTCCAGGGCACCGAGGTGCCGGCGTGGCCGTGGACGGTGCAGGCGCTGCGCCTCGGCGTACACCGGGACGGCTCCCGGGTCGGGGTGCTCGCGTACTCCCAGGAACACGCACGGGAGTGGGCCACGCCGCTGGTGACGCTGGAGTTCGCCGAGCGGATGCTGGCCAACGCCCGGACCGACCCGGCCACCCGTGAGCTGCTGGAGCAGGTCGACATCTTCGTCATCCCGATGGTCAACCCGGACGGTGCGAACTACTCGTTCAACGACTTCAACTTCCAGCGCAAGAACCTTGTCAACCACTGCACCGGGGCGGCCCGCGACCCGAAGAACCGCAGCTCGTGGGGCGTCGACATCAACCGCAACTACACCGTCGGGTCGTTCTTCGACGGCTACGTGGGCGCCAGCGCCAACTGCCTGTCCGGCACCTTCGCCGGCACCGCGGAGCTGTCCGAGGCGGAGAGCCGCAACGTGATCGCGCTCGCCGAGGACCACCCGAACATCAAGTTCGCGATGAACGTGCACTCCTACGGCGGGTACTTCATGTGGCCGCCGGGGGCGTACCGGGCCGACGGCAGGGTCACCCTGCCGCGACCGTCGATCGACGAGTCGACGCTGTTCCTCAACAGCGCCCGGCGGATCGTCGGCGCCATCGCCCAGGAGCGCGGCACCGTCACCTGGCCGTCGCAGACCGGACCGGTCGCCGACGTGCTCTACTCCGCCGCCGGCAACTCGGCCGACCAGCTCTACTACGAGCTGGGCATCTTCGCCTGGGACTTCGAGGTCGGCAACGACCGGTGGAACCCGGCGACCAACCAGTGGGAGGGCGTCGGCTTCCAGCCGCCGTTCGACGAGGCGCACGGCGAATCCCAGGAGTACGCCGGCGGGCTGGTGGAGATGGTCCGGGTGGCCCGCGACTACGCCGCCGCCGAATCCGCCGGCTGATCCTCGGCGGTGCCGCGTACCGGTCGGAGCGGCCGGCCACGGATGAACCGCGGCCGGCCGGGTAAGCGGCAACCTTGCCTGGTGGGGAGACGACCGGGTGCACGGGTGGGCGGTCCTGGACCGGCCCGCCCGTGCACGCCCGGTCAGTTCGAGGAGATCCAGTTCCAGGCCGAGACGACCCACTCGGTCTGCTGGAGCCACGCCACGCCGAGGCCGGCGAGGAACACCGCGGTCGCCAGGTGCGCGCCTCGGGCGCTGCGCCGGACCCGGCCCAACTGCCGCTCCAGCACCACCCGGCCGACCAGCCGGAACAGGGCGAACAGGCCGACCGCCACCAGCAGGCTGAGCACCAGCACCAGCAGCGGGCCGCTCAGATCACCCTGGCCGGAGAGCGCCCAGATCCCCCAGCACACGAACGCGAAGAGGCCGGCCGCCGCGCTCCACTCACCGCCGCGCCGCAGCTGTGCCATCCGCGAGCTCAGCGAGCGGCGGGGCGCCGGTTCACCGGGCCAACCGGTGCCTGTCGGCTCCTGCTCGACCACCGGGAACGGCTCCGTCCGCGGCGTGCGCGGCTCACCCACCGGAGCGACCCCCCGGCGGAACCCGTCACGCTGCGGCGGCACCCCGACGCCGGCCTGCGGTGGCACCTCCACGGTCCGCTCCGCCCACGGCTGCGTCTGGTCTGCCATCTCGTCCTCCCCCTGACCGACGGCAACAGCACCGCCTGGATTCGAGGGTAGCCAGCCGGCAAATCGGTCGCCGACCCCGGCCGGGACGCGAGGCCCCGCGGCGCTGCCGGATCAGACCCGGCCGGGGTACGGTCGGCTGATGGGTGACAGCGACCGACGACGGCGACGGCTGCGCCACCACGCCGACACCGAGACGGCCAGACCGGGTACCGACGGCCCGACGGTCAGCACGCCGGGCGTGCACGACGGTGACGACCCGCCGCCGCGACGCAGGAACACGGGCGGCGACGAGCGCGACGGCGAGCGAGGGCTGCGCGGGTTGGTCGGGTCCGGCTCGTCCCAGGTGGGGCTGAGCGCCGCGCTGCGGGCCCGGGACGCGGCCCGCCCCACCGACGACGACCTGGCCGAGGCGGAAGCCCGCGTGGTGGTCGTCCGGCGCAACTGGGTGCCCCGCGAGGAACTGCCCCGCTCGCCGCGCTGAGCGCCGCACGGTCAGGGCAGGTCGGGCAGCTTCCGGGTCCGCTCGTACTCGGCCACCTGGGTGATCCGACGAGCGTGCCGCTCGTTGCCGGAGAACGGCGTGTTCAGGAATGCCTCGACGATGCCGGTGGCCTCGTCGAGCGTGTGCTGGCGGGCACCGATGGCGACCACGTTCGCGTCGTTGTGCTGGCGGGCCAGCTGGGCGGTCTCGACGCTCCAGGCCAGCGCGGCGCGGACGCCGGCGACCTTGTTCGCGGCGATCTGCTCACCGTTGCCGGAGCCACCGATGACCACTCCGAGGCCCGTCTCGTCGGCCACCACCTGGTCGCCGGTGTGCAGGCAGAACGTGGGGTAGTCGTCGTCCGGGTCGTAGCTGTGCGGGCCGACGTCGACCACGTCGTAGCCCTGCATGGCCAGGTGGTTGGCCAGGTGCACCTTCAACTCGAAACCGGCGTGATCGGATCCCAGGTAGACGCGCATACCGGGCAGTCTGTCAGGCCGCGCTCGGGGACGTCACAGGGGCGGCGTCCCCGAGCCGAGTTCGTCACACGGCCGTGGGGATGGCGCTCAACGCGGCAGCTCGGCGACGACCAGACCGCCGCGCGCCTTCGGGGTGAACCAGGTGCTCTTGCGGGGCATCTTCTCCCTGGCCAGGTTGACAGCGACGAAATCCGCCACGGTCACCGGCGCGATCAGGATGGCCAACTCGGCCCGCCCGGCGTCGACCTCACCGGTGAGCCAACTCGCCGGGTAGTCCCCGCCGACGTAGGTGATCCGCTTGTCACCCGGGTCCAGACCGAGCGCGTCGCGCAGCACCAGCCGCTCGACCAGGGCGTGGTCCAGGTTTTCCAGGCTGGCGCTGGCGGTGGCGGGCAGGCGCACCGCGTACCCCTGGCCGTCGAGGCGGAGATGCACGGTGCCGCCGGCCGCCGGAACCTCGACCGGGCCGTCGATCGGCTCGACCTCGGCGCCCGCGGCCCGCAGCCGGTCGAGCAGCTCGGCCGGGGTGGTGGTCAGCTCACTGACCAGCCGGTTGTACGGCTGGATGGCGACCGACGCGGGGGTGGTGACCACGGCCAGGAAGCGCGGCAGCCCGCCGGTCTGGGCGGCCAGGCTGCGGTGGTTGCCGTCAGCGACGACGAGGTCCCCGCCACCGGCGAGAGCTGTCAGCGTTGCCTGCTCCGGGCCGGGGCCGAGCAGCCAGATGGCGTGTGTGCGCCCGGCCTGGTCGGTGTCCGTCGCTGCGGGCGCGCCGGCCGTGTCGGTCGCCGCCGCGAGCGCGGCGTGCAGCTCGTCGCCACGCCCGGTCTGAAGCAGGAGTACGGGTGAGAGCAGGTGGCCCAGCGCGTCGGCCAGCGCCACCCGCTCGCGCACCTTGGCGATGAAGACGTCCTCGTTGCGGATGACCAGGCCCGGCTCGTCTGCCCGGGTGGAGATCTGGTCGGTGTCCACCATCGCGAACAGCCCGTACGCCGGTTCCTCGCCGGGCGCGCTGATCCGGTAGAGCACCACCACCTGCTCGGCGGGGGTGTAACTGCCGTCGGCCTTGGCCTCGCCGAGGCGGGCCACCGCGTCCGGCAGCGCGTCGAGGAACGACTTGCCCAGGCTCTGCGGGGCGCGGTGCGGCATCTCGATGCCGAGAGCACTGTGCGGGTTCGACTCGATGATCGCGGTGATCTCCGCGTCGTCGGCGAACTCGTCGTAGTTTTGCGCGCCGGTGCCGCCAGTGGTGACCCAGGCCCGGGTGATCGGATGCACGACCGTCATGCCCACTGACGCTACCGGCGACGGTGTCGCCGCCGACGGGGACCCGCGGGGCGTCCACCAGATGAAAGCGCCGGGTGGGGCCCGGGTGGTCAGCCGGCGCGGTCGGACGTGCCCCGGCGGTGCCTGCCCGCGCTCGCCGGCCCACCGTTGCCACGCCGACCGGTCCCGATCGGCCCGGTGTTCAGGGCGCGGCGGGGCGACGCGGGCGGCCCCGGCACGGGACGGTCGGGAGGAGGCGTGGGAACGGGCCGCGGGCTCAGCGGCGGCGTCGGCACCGGGCGCGGAGGAGCCGGCGCCGGCGGCGGAGGAGCCGGTTCGGCCGGTGCCGCCCCCGACGGCACCAGCGCCGGTGCGTCGACCGGCACGGCGTCGACGGGCGACGCCAGTGGGTCGGTCGACGCGGGCGGGGTGAGCCGGGAGGTCACCGGAACCCGCGCCACTCCCACCACGATGGGCGGCGCGAGCAGATCCACCAGGTGGGCGGGCAGGTCCGGGCGGACCGTCGGCCAGCGGGAGTCGTCAACGGACCAGTAATCCGCGCCGGGGGTCTCGATCACCCCCTGCCGGGTCAACTGATCGTCACCGGACGCACGGTGCTTGGCCATCGGGATTTGCCTCCACGAACTGCGGCGTGCGGCCCTGCGGGTCGCTGCGGCGGACACCGAGGGAAACGACGCCGCCCGCCTCCCGGTGACGCCACGACCGTGCGACAACCCGGAGCTCGCACTGCGCGTCGGACGCGACACGCCCCCCGTCCGCGCGACTGACGAAGCACTGACGGGGGCGCTGTGGTCGTCGCTCAGTCGAAGATCGGGCTCTCCTCGCGGGTGCGCTTGAGCTCGTAGAAGCCCGGGGTGCCGGCGACCAGCAGCACGCCGTCCCAGAGGCGGCCGGCGGCCTCCCCCTTCGGAGCCGGCGTGATCACCGGGCCGAAGAACGCGACCGGGGTGCCGTCCGGGCCGGGCGCGTGCACGACCGGAGTGCCCACGTCCTGCCCGACCGGGCGCATGCCCGCCTCGTGGCTGGCCCGCAGCGCCTCGTCGTAGTCGGTGCTGTCGGCGGCCGCGGCCAGCGCCGGGTCGAGGCCGGCCTCGGTGAGCGCGGCCACGTACAGCTCCGGACCCCGCTCCTGCTTCTGCAGGTGGATCCGGGTGCCGAGCGCGGTGTAGAGCGGGCGCAGCACGTCGTTGCCGTGGAGCTGCTCGGCGGCGATGCAGACCCGCACCGGGCCCCAGGCGGTCTTCAGGAACTCCTTGTAGTCCTCGGACAGCTCGTCCCGGCCGTCGTTGAGCACGGCCAGGCTCATCACGTGGAAGCGGATGTCCACATCACGGATCTGCTCGACCTCAAGCAGCCAGCGAGAGGTGATCCAGGCCCACGGGCAGGCCGGGTCGAACCACATGTCGGCGGTGACACGTTCGGTCACTGTGAGATCCCTTCGCGACGGGTGGCGCCGACAGGTCGGCGTCTGAGGAGAATCTTCACCCCGCAGCGCATCGACCGGCACCCGAATGAGAGCGTGACCTCGGCCACCGCGGGCTGCCCGTACATGGAAGACTCGAATCGGGCCAGCCGTCACGAGCGGTAGGCGAACGGGCGCCGCCGGGCGTACGGCGACATGTGGGATGGAGACGAACAGTGCCGGGAGTGCGCAACCTGACGCAGGTCGAGGCGACCGAGCGGGCCCGCCTGCTCAACGTGACGGGGTATGACATCAGTCTGGACCTGTCCAGCGCCGTGCTGGCGGCCGACGGCCGCACGTTCAGGTCGACGACCGAGGTCCGGTTCCGCTGCTCCGAACCGGGCGCGAGCACCTTCATCGAGCTGGCCGCCGAGTCGGTGCGGTCCGCGACGCTGAACGGCACGCCCGTCGACCTCTCCGACTGGTCCGCCGAGAAGGGCCTGACCCTGTCCGGGTTGGACAGCGACAACGTCCTGGTGGTCGAGGCCGACTTCGGTTACTCCAACAGCGGTCAGGGTCTGCACCGCACTGTCGACCCGGTGGACGGCGAGACGTACCTCTACAGCCAGTTCGAGACGGCCGACGCGCAGCGGGTGTTCGCCTGCTTCGACCAGCCCGACCTGAAGAGCGTCTACACCTGGCACGTCACAGTGCCGGCGCACTGGCGGGCGGTCTCCAACATGCCGGTGCAGCGGGAGGAGCCGGCGGGTGAGGCGCTCAAGACGCTGCACTTCACCGAGTCGCCGCGGATGAGCACCTACATCACGGCGATGTGCGCCGGGCCGTACCACGAGGTGCGCGACTCGCACGACGGCATCGAGCTGGGGGTGTTCTGCCGGGCGTCGATGGCCCAGTACCTGGACTCCGACGACCTGTTCCTTGTCACCAAGCAGGGCTTCGACTTCTTCCACGAGAAGTTCGGCGTGCGCTACCCGCTGCCGAAGTACGACCAGCTCTGGGTGCCCGACTTCAACGCCGGCGCGATGGAGAATTTCGGCTGCGTGACGCACGCCGAGTCGCACTACCTGTTCCGCTCGCAGGTCACCGACTTCGAGTACGAGCAGCGGGCCAACACGATCCTGCACGAACTGGCCCACATGTGGTTCGGTGACCTGGTCACCATGCGCTGGTGGAACGACCTGTGGCTGAACGAGTCGTTCGCCGAGTGGGCCAGCCACTGGTGCAACACCAACGCGACCCGGTTCACCGAGGCGTGGACGACCTTCCTGTCCATTCGGAAGAACTGGGGCTACCGGCAGGACCAACTCTCCTCCACCCACCCGGTCTACACCGAGATGCCGGACATGGAGGCCGTGGAGGTCAACTTCGACGGCATCACCTACGCCAAGGGCGCGAGCGTGCTCAAGCAGCTCGTCGCGTACGTGGGTGAGGAGCCGTTCGTGGCCGGGCTGCGGGCCTACTTCGGCAAGCACGCCTGGGGCAACGCCACCTTCGACGACCTGCTCACCGAGCTGGAGGCCGCGTCCGGGCGGGAGCTGCGCAAGTTCGCCGCGCAGTGGTTGGAGACCGCGCAGGTCAACACGCTGCGGCCGGAGGTGACCATCGGGGCCGACGGCACGTACGAGCAGGTGCTGGTGCGGCAGGAGGCGCCGGCGGCGTACCCGACGCTGCGCACCCACCGGATCGGCGTGGGCCTGTACGACCTGACCGACGGGCGACTGGTCCGTCGGGAGCGGTACGAGGTGGACGTGACCGGCGAGCACACCGATCTCGCCCCGCTGCGTGGCGTCCGGGCGGCCGACGTGTTGCTGCTCAACGACGACGACCTCAGCTACACCAAGCTGCGCCTCGACGAGCGCTCGATGGCGACAGTGGTGCAGCACATCGGTGGCTTCGACTCGTCGCTGGCTCGCGCGCTCTGCTGGACCGCCGCCTGGGACATGATCCGCGACGCCGAGCTGTCCGCCCGCGACTACGTGGCGCTGACGCTGAGCGGGCTGCCCGCGGAGACCGACATCAACCTGGTCACCGCCACCCTGCGGCAGGCGACCACAGCGCTCACCCTGTACGCCGACCCGGCCTGGGCACCGACCGGCTGGGCCGACCTGGCTCGTACCGCCCGCGACGCACTCGCCGCCGCCGAGCCTGGCAGCGGGTTCCAGTTGGCCTGGGCCCGGGCGTTCACCTCGGCGGTCCGCTCCGAGGAAGACCTCGCGACGCTGCGCGGTTGGATGGACGGCACCGGCATGCCGGCCGGGCTGACCGTCGACACCGAGCTGCGTTGGTCGGTCCTCGCCGCGCTGGTGGCCAACGGTGCCGCCGGCGCCGCCGAGATCGAGGCCGAGCTGAGCAGCGACCGCACGGCCAGCGGCGAGCGGGAGGCCGCGTACGCACACGCGTTGATGCCGACGGCCGAGAACAAGGCCGCCGTGTGGGCCCTGCTCACCGGCCCGGACGCGCTGCCCAACTGGCGGCACCGGGCGCTGTTGCAGGGCTTCGCCCACCCGGCGCAGGTGGATCTGGTCGCCCCGTACCGGGAGCGCTACTTCGCGGCGGTCGGGCAGGTGTGGGCCACCCGGGACAGCGAGCCGGCGCAGGAGTTCGCCCAGCTGGCGTACCCGACCTACCTGGTGGAGGACGACACGGTGGCGGCCACCGACGCGTGGCTGGCCGGTGACGGGCTCCCCGCCCCGCTGCGTCGGCTGGTGGCCGAGGGTCGCGACGGTGTGGTGCGGGCGTTGAAGGCCCGCGCGAAGGACGCCCAGAGCGCCTGAGCAGCGTTGTCCGGCCCGGGGCCGGCGTGGGTGTGGAGCCCGCGCCGGCCCCGGGTCGTTTCTCGGCCCCGTCCGAAGATCCGGCTTTGGTCGCTTCTGTGACCGGCCAATAACACGTAGTCATTCGCATTGGTACGCATCGACGGAACTTTCTGGGTCCCTGACAAAAGATCCGAATGGTTGCCGCACATCAAGTAATCGACGTGTGACGATCTCGTGCGTTGTCGCCACCAACGCACGGGGAGGAACCGTGGCCTTACGCCATCGCGCGTTCTGGACACTACTGATCGTCACCGCATCGGTCCTTACGGTACCGACGGCGCCCGCCACCGCCGCACTCAGTCGCCCGGAGTCCGCCACCGAACGCATCTCGGCGCCGGCACAACCGGGCTCACCCGGCTCGTCCGCCGCAATCGCGCTGG
Organism: Micromonospora sp. 050-3; assembly: GCF_046549335.1. Taxonomy (NCBI): domain Bacteria; kingdom Bacillati; phylum Actinomycetota; class Actinomycetes; order Micromonosporales; family Micromonosporaceae; genus Micromonospora; species Micromonospora sp. 050-3. Next base: position 857,368 of record NZ_JAJPVX010000003.1, on the reverse strand, counting down.
GCCCGTCGAGCGCGCCGGTCAGCATGCTCGCCGGCCCGATCTCGGTGCCGGTCGGCACCGGCCCGGTCCGCAACGGCTCGTTCACCAGCTTCGCGTTGACCGACCGGGTGACCGCCGAGGTCAACACCGGCTCGGGCAACCTGCTCATCCGCAGCAACGACCTGGTACTGCCCGGCATCGCCCGCGACCTCGTTCTCGGCTCTGCGTACAACAGCCTGTTCACCAGCAGCGGACTGTCGACCGGATCGCTCGGTCACGGCTGGCGGACCCGCACCGGCGTGGACGTGAAGCTGTTCAAGGCCGACGACAACTCCGTCACCTACGTCGCCTCGGACGGCGTGGTCGGACGGTTCACGCCCAACGGGTCCGGCTACACCACGCCGAACGAGTTCAAGGCGACCCTCGCCACCGACGGCTCGGGCTGGAAACTGACCGAACACGAGAGCGGGCGGCGGCTCTACTTCACCTCTGCCGGGCTGCTGGACCGCAGCCTGGACCGCAACGACAACGTCACCGACTACGCCTATGACGGCAACGGTCGACTGACCACTGTCATCTCCGACCGGGGCACCCAGGCCGTGCGCACGGCGACTGTGGTCTACGGCAGCCACGGCTACATCTCGAAGATCGAGCAGCACGGCGACGGCGGCCTGTACCGGCGCGTCGAGTATGCGTACAACGCCAACGGCGATCTCACCGAGATCTGCTCGCTGACCGAGGACGACGTCCGCTTCGCCTACGACTCGTCACACCGGATCACGAAGATCTCCAGTGGGATCAGGGGTTCGGACGTGGGTTCCGTCGCCACCCTCACCTATGACTCCGCGCACCGGGTCACCTCGATCCAGCGGGTCATCGACGAGGAGGAGGCGCCGGGAGCAACAGCCGTCACGCGCTGGGCGTACCCGTCCGCCACGCAGACGCTGATCGCCGACGCCAACACCAACCAGTCGCAGCCGGTCACCTCCGTGCCGCGCACCACCTACACGATCAACTCCGACAAGCGGGTGACCAAGGCCGTCGACCCGGAGGGCAAGACGCGGGAGAACTCCTACACGCCGTACAACGACGTGCTGACCTCAACCAACGGCACGGGCGGCGTCACCAGCAACGGGTACGCAGCCAACGGCGGGCAGTCGCTGACCGCCTCTGCCGCACCGACCGGCGCGGACATCGCCTACTCGTACGCGAACTCCGCCACCCCCACCAATCCGACGGCGAACTTCCAACCGTCGTCCAGCTCGGACGCGCAGAGCAACACCAACACCTACACGTACAACGGAGCGGGCAACCGGTTGTCCTCGAAGGACGCCCAGGCTGCCGAGGCGAAGATCGAGTACAACGGCGACGGCACTGTCAAGTCCTCGACCGATCCGGGCAACGGCACGAACAGGACCACGTACCAGTACGACTCCAACAAGCAGCTGATCTCCGTGAATCCCCCGAGTGGCACCTCGCTGGGCGTCCGCACGATCAACTACGACGAGTTCGGCCGGGTGCACGAGGCGACCGACGGCGCCGGGCGCACCACTCACTTCGACTACGACAAGAACGACCGGGTCACGAAGATCAGTTACTCGGACGCGACGCCCGACGTCTCGTACACCTACGATGCCGCCGGCAACGTCTACGCCCGAGAGGACGGCAACGGCTACCAGAACTTCGCGCACGATCGGCTCAACCGGCTGGTCGGCCGTCAGGCCACCCACCAGTACGTCTACGACCCGGTCGGCAACCTCGTCGAGTTGCGCGACCAGCGGGGCAGCTCGTTCTACACGTACAACGCGCGCAACCTGCTCACCAAGCTGGTCGCCGCCAACGGCACCTACACCTTCGAGTACGACGACGACGGGCGGCGGACCGCCACCAGGCTCGCCGTCTCCTCGGCGACAGTGGCCGAGACGGTCGCCGCGTACGACCAGTCCGGACGGATCACCCGTACCACCAGTAGGCGCTGGCAGTCCGGCACGGCCAGCACCGTCTTCGACGTGTCCTACTGCTACGCCAAGCGGGTCGGCACCGCCGCCTGTTCCACCGCCAAGACCGACGACACCGGCCTGCGGCAGTGGCAGACCGACCACCACCGCAGCGGCGCAGTCAGCCTGTACACCTACGACCAGGGCAACCGGCTCACCAAGGCCACCAGCATCGACGGTAGGACCTACGACTACGCCTACGACAACAACGGCAACCGCACCTCGGTCAAGGTTGACGGCACCACCACGCAGACACTGACGTACAACGCCGGCAACCAGATCACCAGCTCCGGCTACAGCTACGACGGGGCCGGCAACCAGAAGAGCGGGTCTGCCGCCCGCTCCTTCGTCTACAACGCCGCGGGACAGCTCACCAGCGGCAAGGACTCGACGAACGCGTCGGTGACCTGGGAGTACAGCGGACCCAACCAGGTCGAGCTCGGTTGGAAGACCACCCCGTCGTTCGAGCACCGGTACCTCTACGGGCTGAACGATCAGAACGGCCAGCCGATGCTGCAGAGCTACACGGTGCCCAGCTCGTACAGCAGGCACTACGTCGAGCGGGACCAACTCGGCACTCCGCTGGGCTTCCGGGCGAAGACGAACGGGGTCTTCCACCACTACTTCTACGTCCTCGACGGACTCGGGTCGGTGGTGGCCCTGGTCAAGCACGACGGTTCACTGGCGGCCTCCTACACCTACGACCCGTACGGCAAGGTGGTCAAGACCGTCGACAACGGCGACGAGACCGAGGAGAACGCGCTCGGGTTCGCCGCTGGTCTGCGCAACGACGATCTCACCAAGTTCGGCCGTCGCTGGTACGACCCGGCGACGGGTCGCTTCACCCAGCAGGACAGCCTCGCCTTTATCGGCGACCCGGCCACCGGCAACCGGTACGCATACGCCGCAGCGAACCCGGTGAACTACCTCGACCCCACCGGCCTGGAAGTCGACTACGGCGAGTCCTGCGCGATCGGTGCCGCCGGCGGCCTCGTCACCGGTGCGATCGGTGGGGCGGCCGGCGGAGTCGCCGGCGTCCTGGCCGGTGGCGCCCTCGGTGCAGTGGGAGGCTGCGCCGGCGGCATCGTCACCAAGTACCTGACCGACGAGGCCGACGAGGACTGACGACGCGACGCCACGGGTAGTTGTCGACACAGTGACGAAGGGGGACACGCAGATGAAAATGTCACGACGACCGGTGTTCGCGGCGGTGTTGGCGCTGCTGCCGGTGAGCATCCTGCTGGCAGTGCTCAACGACAGCCCGATCTGGGTCGCGCTGGTCAGCTGGGTCGCCGTCAGCGCTGTGGTGACCGTTCCGCTCGCCCTCGCGCTCACCCGACTCCGGTCCCGCAGCGGCCAGCGCTGACGAGGCGGTAGGCAGCACGCGACGAACCCCGGTCCGCGATCAGCGGGCCGGGGTTCGTCGTACGGGTCGATCAGCCCTTGCCGGCGTGGCTGGCGAGCTGGTCTAGGCCGTTGATGATGCCGCCGGCCAGGTCACCGCCGCTGAACGCGCCGACCATGGAGAGCGCGGCCAGCTTGGCGTACGTGTCGGGGATGCGCTTGCGGGCGTACCGCCCGGTGATGATCTCCAGCTGCCGCTGGTTGGGCGACACGGCGATCAGCACCGACTTGTCGGGCTCGGCGAGCTGACGGTGCAGCCGCTGAGCGTGCTCGCGGATCGGCTCGTCGAGACCGCCGACGAAGACCGAGAAGACCAGGCCGGTGCCCTTGTCTGCCAGGCGCAGGGCCTCGTCGATGCGCAGCAGCTGGCGGGTCGAGAACGGCCCGTCGAGCACCTCGGGCGGATTTTCCGACCCGGCCTGCTTCTCACCAACGGTCACTTGCGCCTCCGGTTCCACCGGCCGGCGCCTCGACGCTGGCCTGCTCAAGCTTGTGGCTGGTCAGCGCGGGCGCCTGCGCCCCCGCCGTCAGCGCGGTGCCGGCCGAGTCGGCCAGCTGCTCCGGACGGCCCAGGAACCAGACCGGAGTGAAGTCGAAGGGCCGGCCCGGACGGTAGCGCTTGGCGCCACCGCCACCGCCGGTGGCACCCCCGCGGCTACCGGCGTACGACAGGCCGGCGATGACCAGCACCGCGGCCAACGGGATGCCGACGAAGACCAGCAACGTCTCGGTAACAGACAATCCCAACGCCCCCAGGCGGAAGAAGGACGACCTTGAACAACCGGGTCGGATGGACGATCACTCTGCCGACCGCCCGACTCCGTCGCCATTCACGTTAGCGGAGTCGACGGCCCGCCAGATTGCGGGGTGCCGATCCCATCCGTCACTCGAGTTCTCCAGTTGCGCAGCGGTAGCTACAAGCCGCGCGTCGTCGCCGTAGCGGCCGGTGAGCAGCACCCCGACGGGCAGTCCGTCGGTGGTGGTGCCCAGTGGCAGGGAGACGGAGGGATCGCCGGTGACGTTGAAGATGGCGCAGTAGGGCGAGAACCGGCGTTGCCGGTCGAAGTCGGCGGCCGGGTCCGCGTCGGCGGTGAACCAGCCGACGGGCGCCTGCGGAGTGGCCAGGGTGGGACAGAGGAGCAGGTCGCAGCCGGCGGTGCGGCGGGCGCCGAGGCGGACCTGCGCCTGCAACTCCCCGAGGGTGGCGGCCAGGGTGCCGGCGGAGAGTTCGGCGCCCCGGGCCCGGAGCAGCCGGGTCAACGGCAGCAACTCCGCCTCCCGCTGCGGCGGCACCGGGGAGAGCGCCAGCACGTACCAGAGGATCTCGAACAGCGGCCACGCCGCGGGCCCGAGCGGCGGCGGCACCTCGACCACCTCGTGGCCGGCCGCCGTGAGCAGCGCGGCGGCCCGGTCCACGGCGGCCACGCAGTCGGGATGCACCGGTTCGTCGGCGAGCATCGGCGTGGTGAACCGGCCGATCCGTAGCGAGCCGGGCTCGGCCCGGCGTGCGACGGCCAGGTAGCCGCCAAGCGGCGCGGGCGGCGGCAGGTAGGGCTCACCGGGGACCGGGACGGCCATGACGTCCAGCAGCGCGGCGACGTCGGTGACCGTCCGCCCGAGCGGGCCGCTGGTGGGCAGGCCGAACGCGCCGGAGCCGATCGGCCCGCCGGAGACGAGGCCCCGACTGGGCTTGTAGCCGACCAGGCCGCAGAGCGACGCCGGGATGCGCAGCGATCCACCGCCGTCGGACCCCTGGGCGACCGGGACCAACCCGGCAGCTACCGCCGCCGCCGCGCCGCCGCTGGACCCACCAGCTGTGTACGCCAACTGCCACGGGTTGCGGGCCGGCGGCGCGACCCGGCCCTCCGAGTAGAGCGAACAGCCCAGCTCGGAGGTGGTCGTCTTGCCCAGGCTGACCAGACCGGCGGCCTTGATGAACCGGACCACGTCGGCGTCGACAGGCGGGACGAAGTCGGAGAAAGCGGCCGAACCGAAGGTGGTGCGGACCCCGGCGGTGAGCGTCAGGTCCTTGATCGCGGTCGGCACCCCGTGCAGGGGGCCGCGCGCCTCGTTCGGCACCGCGTCGGCGGCGCGCGCGGCCTGCCGGGCGAGGTCCGGTGTGACGGTGACGAACGCGCCCACTGTGTCGCCGAGCGCCGCGACCCGGCGCAGGGAGTGCTCGACCGCCTCGACGCTGGACAGCTCGCCGCGGGTCATCGCGGCGGCCTGCTCCAGCGCGGTCAGGTCGTGCGGCTCGGCCATGCCGTCATCCTGCCGGCAGTCGGTCGTTCGCGCAGCCGACACGCGCGGCCCGAACGGCGCTGTCCGCCGCGCTGTCCGCCGCGTCGCCTGCCGCGGTGCTCGCGCAGCATCGGTCAGCCCGACCCCGGTACCCGTACACGCGCCCTTTGCTCTGCTTCAACCCACGCAACGGCGGACGTCCGACTATCGGACACTCGCTGTTGCGTGGAGTGAAGCAGAGCAAAGGCGGTGAACCAGGCATGGGCTACCGGCCGCGCGAGCGTCGGCGGACGCCGGAGGGCACGACGCCGAGCGGCCACGGTGCGGGCGGACCCGCGACGTCAGCCGTGCAGGAAGCGCAGGGCGTTGGCGGACAGGAGCTTGTCGCGTTGGTCGTCGGTGAGGAAGTCGGCCGCGTGGACCACCGCGCCGGCCGGCCGTTCGCCCAGCGGGTACGGGTAGTCGCTGCCGACCAGCACCCGATCCTCCCCGAGCGTGTCGACCAACAGCCGCAGGGCGGGCGGCGCGAAGACCACCGAGTCCACGCTGAACCGGTCGAGGTAGCTGCTGGGCGGGCCGGCGGACGCGCCCCGGACCAGGTCGCCACGGCGGTGCCAGGCGTTGTCGGCGCGGCCGAGCCAGAACGGGAAGCTGCCGCCGCCGTGCGCGAAGCAGATCCGCAGTGTCTCGGGCACCCGGTCGAAAACCCCGCCGAGGATCATCGCCAGCACCGACAGGTGCGTCTCGGCGGGCATCCCGGTGAGCCAACGGGCCATCCAGCGGTCCAGTCGCGGCCCGCCGGGCATGTCCCACGGGTGGACGAAAACAGGTGCGCCCACCTCGGCGCAGTGCTGGAGGAAGGTCACCACGCCGGCGTCGTCCAGGTCCCGGTCGCCGACGTGGTTGCCAATCTCCACTCCCACGTGCCCGGCGGCGAGGCTGCGGTCCAACTCGGCACAGGCGGCGTCCGGGTCCTGAAGAGGCACCTGGCAGAACGGCACCAGTCGGTCGCCCCCGGCCGCAGTGACCTCCAGGGTCAGGTCGTTGAAGATCCGGGCGACCTTCACCGCCTGGTCGGCAGGACGGTCATAGCTGAAGAAGACCGGGGTGGGCGAGACCACCTGCACGGCCACGCCGTCGGCGTCCATGTCGGCCAGTCGGCGCGACGCGTCCCAGCACTCGGCCCCGACCGGGCGGAACTCCGTCTCCCCCACCATGATCATGGCGGCGCGCTCGGAGTCGACCCGCAACCACGGCCAGCCGGACCCGCCGCACGCCGCGCCGAGGTCCGGCCAACCCTTCGGAACGACGTGCGTGTGCACGTCGACCACGCCTGCTGGCATCAGCCCTTGCCCGGGTGCAGGGTGCCACAGTTGGCGCAGGTGCGCGCCTGCTCGTCGGCGTAGAACGCCTGGAACACCGGGGGCAGATCGGCGGCGATGTCGCGGACCTGCAACTCGACCTCGTGCACCTTGCTGCCGCACTCCGGGCAGTACCACTGGAACGTCTCCAGCGTGCCCTCCTCGCGGACCCGTTCGACGACCATGCCGATCGAGCCGGCCTCCGGCCGCTGCGGCGAGTGCGGGGTGTTGCGCGGCAGCATCCACATCTGACCCTCGCGCACGTGCACAGTGCGCGGCCCCTCCGGGGTGACCAGGTTGATGTGCATGTTGCCCTTGACCTGGTAGAAGAACTCCTCGTACGGGTCCACGTGGAAGTCGGTGCGCTGGTTGGGCCCGCCCACCACCATCACGATGAAGTCGTCCCCGCCGGGGAACATCTCCTTGTTGCCCACCGGGGGCTTCAACAGATGCTGGTTGTCAGCGATCCAGCCCGGAAAGCTGAACGGCTCGGCGATCTCACTCACGACTGACCTCCCGAGGGAAGAAGGGCCACGGCCTGGATTTCGATCAGCAGGTGCGGGTGCGGCAACTGGTGCACCGCCACCGTCGTACGGGTCGGCCCGGAGGCGTCGAAGAACTCGGCCCACACCTCGTTGTACCCACCGAAGTCGTTCATGTTGACCAGGTACGTCGTTACCTGGACCAGGTCGGCGAGGTCCGCGCCGACCGAACGCAGCAGGTCCCGCACGTTCTCGATGACGGCCCGCGTCTGCACCCGGATGTCGAGGTTTGTGGTGCCGAACCCGTCCACCTCGACACCGGCGAACGTGTTGTCCGCGCGCCGTGACGACGTACCGGAGACGAAGACGAACCCACCGGCGACCTTGACGTGCGGGAAGGCCCCCCGCGGGACGGCCTTCCCGGAGACCACCCGGGCTGTCACGACGACGCCCGCAGCGAGGCCGTGCCGAGCTTCTCGACGACGGCACGGACGTGGGCGCCGGGGCGCAGCGGCACAGCGGCGGTGGCGGCACCGGCCAGGAAGACCCAGCCGGACTCCAGCCGCACCCCGTGCCGGCCCGCCAGCCGGATGCCCTCGTCGAGCGCCCGGCGCGGATCACCGAGGATCGCGGCCGTCGAGCCGACCTGCGCCACCCGCCCGTCGACCTCCAGCAGCACACCCAGGTTGTCCAGCCCCACCGGCACCGGCGACCACGGCCCGATCACGAAGGCGGCGGCCGAGGTGTTGTCCGCGATCACGTCCGGCAGCGAGAAACGGAAGTCCGCGTACCGGGAGTCGATCAACTCGATGGCCGGGGCGACCGCGCGGACCGCCGTGGCGAAGTCGCCGACCGGCTCGCCCGGCTCGGGCAGCCGGTCCAGCAGGAACGCCACCTCCGGCTCGACCCGGGGATGGATGTACGCGGCCGGGTCCACGGCACCGCCGTCGGGCACCCGCATCGCGTTGGTGAGCCGCCCCCAGATCACCTCGTCCACGCCGACCTGGGCCATCTTCGCCCTGCTGGTCAGCCCCATCTTCAACCCGACCAACCGCTCACCGGCGTTCAGCCGGCGTTGCAGCAGCGCGGCCTGCACGGCGTACGCGGTGTCCACGTCGAGGCCGCTCTCGGCGGCGAGCTGCGGGATCGCTGTGGCGGTGTCGGCCGCCGCGCCCAGCTTGTCGGCGATCCCGACGATGTCTACGCCGATCATGAGTGCTGCTCCTTCTCGGCCAGGTCGAGTGCCACGTCCACGATCATGTCCTCCTGGCCGCCCACCATCCGGCGGCGGCCCAGCTCGACCAGGATCGACCGGACGTCGACGCCGTACTTCGTGGAGGCCCGCTCGGCGTGCCGCAGGAAGCTGGAGTAGACCCCGGCGTACCCCAGGGAAAGCGTCTCCCGGTCCACCTGGACCGGCCGGTCCTGCAGCGGGCGGACGATGTCGTCGGCGGCGTCCATCAGCGCGAACACGTCGCAGCCGTGCTTCCAGCCGTGCAACTCGGCGACCGCGACGAAGACCTCCAGCGGGGCGTTTCCGGCGCCCGCGCCCATGCCCGCGAGGGAGGCGTCGACGCGGACCGTCCGGCCGTGCACCGCGTCGGGGCCGACCGGCGCGGACCCGGTGACCCGCCCGTGCTCGACGGCGAGCACGCTGTTGGCCACCCCGAGCGACAGGTTGTGGTGGGCGTGGATGCCGATCTGCGTCTCCGGGGCGAGGACCTGCCGGTACGCGTCGACCCGCTGCGCCACATCGGACATCAGCAGCCGGCCGCCGGAGTCGGTGACGTAGACGCAGTGCGCCCCGTACGACTCCATGAGCTTGGCCTGCCCGGCGAGCCCGGCCGCATCGTTCATGTGCGACATCATCAGGAACCCGGCCACGTCCATGCCGTTTTCCCGGGCCCAGGAGATGTGCTGGGCGGAGATGTCCGCCTCCGTGCAGTGGGTCGCGATCCGGACGCTGGTCACCCCGAGCGCCTTCGCGGCCTTCAGGTCGGCGATCGTGCCGATGCCCGGCAACAGCAGGGTGGTCAGTTTCGCAGTGGTCAGCACCTCGGCAGCCGCCGAGATCCACTCCGCGTCGCTGGCGGCACCGTGGCCGTAGTTGACGCTGGAGCCGGCGAGGCCGTCGCCGTGCGCCACCTCGATGGCGGCCACCCCGGCGGCGTCCAAGGCGGCGGCGATGGTGCGTACGTGGTCGACTGTGTACTGGTGGGCGATGGCGTGCATGCCGTCGCGCAGCGTCACGTCCTGGATGTACAGCTCGGTCATGGCGCGGCCACCTCCGAAGAACGCAGGGCGACCAGCCGTTCCGCGGTGCGCAGCGCGGCCGAGGTCATGATGTCCAGGTTGCCGGCGTACGCGGGCAGGTAGTGCCCGGCGCCGGAGACCTCCAGGAAGACCGACACCTGGAGGGCGGTGAGCCGCCGCCCGAGCGTCGGCAGGTACGCCTCGACCCGGTCAAACTGCACGTCCTGCTTGAGCCGGTAGCCGGGGACGTACTCCTGCACGGCCGCCACCATCTCGGCCACCGAGGCGGCGATGGCGTCGGTGTCGGCGTCGGCGTCCGGGCAGAGGCAGTAGACGGTGTCCCGCATCAGCAGCGGCGGGTCCGCCGGGTTCAGCACGATGATCGCCTTGCCCCGCTCGGCCCCACCCACCACCTCGATGGCCCGGGCCGTGGTCTCGGTGAACTCGTCGATGTTGGCCCGGGTGCCCGGCCCGGCGGACTTCGAAGCGATCGACGCGACGATCTCCCCGTACGCCACCGGGGTGACCCGGCGTACCGCTGCGACGATCGGCACTGTTGCCTGCCCGCCGCAGGTCACCATGTTGACGTTGGGCTGGTGCAGGTGCTCGTCGAGGTTGACCGGCGGCACCACGTACGGGCCGAGCGCGGCCGGGGTCAGGTCGACCACAGTGCGGCCGTGGGCACGCAGCACCTCGTCGTGGCGTCGGTGCGCGCCGGCCGAGGTGGCGTCGAACACCAGCTCGACATCGGCGAACTCGGGCAGCGCGACGAGCCCGTCCACGCCGTCGGCCGTGGTGGCGACGCCGAGGCGGCGAGCGCGCGCCAAGCCGTCGGAGGCCGGGTCGATGCCGGCCATCGCCACCATGCGCAGGCTGTCACTGAGCCGCAGCACCTTGATCATCAGGTCGGTGCCGATGTTTCCGGAACCGAGCACCGCCACACCGACGACCGCCACTCCGGTCACTGGTTGCCTCCCTTGCTGAAACTCGTGCGTACCGAGCCGAGCCCGGAGATCCGGGCCTCGTACGCGGCACCCGGGGTGACCGGCACCATCGGACCGAGCGCCCCGGAGAGCACCACGTCCCCGGCGCGCAGCGGGTCGCCGGCGCGGGCCAGGGTGCCGGCCAACCACTGCAGGGCGTGCAGCGGGTTGCCCAGGCAGGCGGCGCCCGCGCCCACCGAGACCGGCTCGCCGGCGTGCTCCAGCACCATTCCGCACAGTCGCAGGTCCACGTCGGCGAGCCGGCGCGGCGTGGTGCCGAGCACGAAGAGCCCGCTGGAGGCGTTGTCGGCGACGGTGTCCACGATGGAGATGTCCCAGGCGGCGATCCGGGAGTCGACGATCTCGATCGCCGGCAGCACGTGGTCGACCGCGCGGATCAGGTCGACGGTGGTGAGCTGCGGGTTCGGGAGATCCTTGTCGAGCACGAACGCGATCTCCGCCTCCACCCGGGGCTGGAGCAGCCGGTCGATGGGCACCTCGACCCCGTCGCCGACCGCCATGGCGTCGGTCAGCATGCCGAAGTCCGGTTGGAACACCCCGAAGGTCTCCTGCACGGCCCGGGAGGTCAAGCCGATCTTCGCGCCGACCCGGCGTTCGCCACGACCCTGCCAGGCCCGCGCCTGGAGTTGCTGCACCCGGTACGCGGCCTCGACGTCGCCCTCCGGCAGCAGCCGGCCCCGGAGCGGTGCGCACGGCTTGCCGGTGCTGCGGGCGTCGGCCAACTCCCGGTTGGCGGCCTCGATGTCAGCTTCCATGCCCGCTCCCTCGCTACGGCTCACGACAGGTCCACGCAGACGTTCGTGAGTTCGGAGTAAAAGTTCAGCGAGTGCACGCCGCCCTCGCGACCGATCCCGGACGCCTTCACCCCGCCGAACGGGGTACGCAGGTCACGCAGGAACCACGTGTTGACCCAGACGATGCCAGCGTCGAGCCGGGCGCCGGCCCGGTGCGCGACGCCGACGTCCCGGGTCCACACGGTCGCGGCCAGGCCGTACTCGGTGCCGTTGGCGAGGGCGTACGCCTCGTCCTCGGTGTCGAACGGCGCGACGTGCACCACCGGGCCGAAGATCTCCTCCCGGTTGGTGCGGGCGTCCGGGCCGAGCCCGGTGAGCACCGTCGGCTGCACGTACGACCCGCCGTCGCGGGTGTCGCCGAAGGTGGGCGCGCCGCCACCGGTGAGCACCTCGGCGCCCTCGGAGCGGGCCAGCTCGTACGCGCCGAGCACCTTCCTGCGGTGCTGGTGGGAGATCAGCGGCATGGTGGCGGTGGCCTCGTCGGTCGGCCAGCCGTACGCCAGCTCGCCGGCCCGCTTCGCCAGCCGGGCGGTGAACTCCTCGAAGACCGGGCGCTGCACGTAGATGCGCTCGGTGCAGAGGCACACCTGCCCGCCGTTGGTGAAGCTGGACCGCACCGAGCCGGCCACCGCGGCGTCCAGGTCGGCGTCTGCGAAGACCAGGCCGGCGTTCTTGCCGCCGAGTTCGAAGCTCACCGCCTTCACCCCGTCGGCGGCGGCCCGCATGATCGCGCCGCCGGTGGCCGACTCGCCGGTGAAGGTGATCGCGTCGACGCCCGGGTGGCGGGTGAGGAATTCGCCCGCCGAGTCCGGCCCGAAGCCGTGCACCAGGTTGAACACCCCGGCCGGTACGCCAGCGGCGGCCATCACCTCGGCGAGCACCGTCGCCGAGGCGGGAGTCTCCTCGCTGGGCTTGACCACGACGGCGTTGCCGCAGGCCAGCGCCGGGGCCACCTTCCAGGTGAGCAGCAGCAGCGGCAGGTTCCACGGCACGATGACCGCGACCACGCCGACCGGCTTGCGCAGCGCGTAGTTGAGTGCCCGGCCGCCGGTCGGTGTGACAGTCGTGAACGACTCGGTGGGGGCGGTCGCCACGATCTCCGCGAACGCCCGGAAGTTCGCCGCGCCACGCGGAATGTCCAGGGTGCGGGCCTGGGCGATGGACTTGCCGGTGTCGGCGACCTCGGCGGTGACCAGGTCGTCGAAGCGGCGCTCCAGCTCGTCGGCGACGCGGCGCAGCACCTCGGCGCGCTCGCGCTCCCCCATACGGCCCCACGGCCCCCGCAGTGCCGCCCGGGCGGCGGCCACCGCGTCGTCCACTGTGGATCGCGACGCCTCGTCGACCTCGAAGACCTGCTCCCCGGTGACCGGGCTGGCCTTGGTGAACGTCGTTGCGCCGTCGACGAACTCGCCGGCGACGAAGTTGCGCAACCGCCTCGAGCCGCTCGGTGCGTGGCCGGCCATCAGCCGCGGATCCCAGTTGCCGGTCATGCCCGCCTCCCTCGGCTCAGTGCCGCGCCGATCGCGCCGATCAGCAGCAGGGCGGACCCGCCGACGACGGCCCCGAGCACCCGGTGCTGTCGGCGCACCCGGCGGCGCACCTCCGCGTACGGGGTGGTGGAGAACGACACCAGCTCGTACTGGGAAACGTACCGGCCGGGCAAGGCCCGTTCCAGTGCGTGCTCCACCCGCCGTCGCGTCTGGAAGACCGGGGACGCGACCTTGTCCCGCATCTCCACGAAATTGGTCAGCGCCATCGTCGCGATGGCCTCGGCGTTCTCCTGTCGGCGCCGCTGGAACAGCGGCAGCGCCGCCAACCAGTCGTCGGCGCACTCGTCCAGGCAGCGGTCCAGCTCTACCACGTCCTCGAAGGCGCAGTTGGCGCCCTGGCCGTAGAACGGCACGATGGCGTGCGCCGCGTCGCCGAGCAGGCCGACCTTCCCGTTGACCTGCCACGGCGTGCAGCGCACAGTGCCGAGCACGCCCACCGGGTTGTGCTGGTAGTCGTCGACCAGGTTCGGGGCCAGCGGGACTACGTCCGGGTACTGCTCGGTGAAGTGCCGTTCGATCTCCGCCGGGCTGGTCAGCGAGGCGAAGCTGCCGGCACCGTCGTTGGGCCAGAACAGCGTGCAGGTGAAGGAGCGGTCCGGGTTCGGCAGCGCGATCATCATCGAGGTGCCGCGCGGCCAGATGTGCAGCGCGTCCGGGTCCAGGGCGAAGTCCCCGCCCAGCGGCGGAATCGTCAGCTCCTTGTAGCCGTAGTCGAGGAAGTCCACGCTCTCGTCCAGCAGCCCGTACGCCAGCAGTTGCCCACGCACCGCGGAGCCGGCGCCGTCGGCACCCAGCACGACCGACGCCTTCGCCGCGACAGTGCCCTGCGGGGTCTCGAAGCTCAGGGCCCCGTCGGTCGGGTCGAGCCCGACCAGCCGGTGGTCGAAGACGACCCGCACCCCGGGCAGCGCGGCGGCCTCGTCCAGCAGGGCGTTGTTCAGCGCACCTCGGCTGATCGAGTTGATCGCCCGGTCGCCGGCCGCGCTGTACGACTGGAACTGCTGCTCGCCCTCGACCGGGTGGATCATCCGGCCGCGCATCGGCAGCGCGTCGGTCATCACCTGCTCGGCCAGCCCGATCCGGCGCAACGCGTCAAGGCCGCGCTCGGAGAGCGCCAGGTTGATCGAGCGACCGCGTTCGGCGGTGCCGGCGCGCGGGTCGGAGCGGCGCTCGTAGAGCGCCACCGGGTAGCCACGCCGGGCCAGGAAGCAGGCCGCCAGACAACCGGCCAGCCCGGCCCCGATGATCGCGATCTCGTCACGCCGCGCGGTCATGCTGAGCCGCCTTTCGTTCGCGACTGCGGGGCTCCCAACCCCGGCTCACTCCTCGCGCTCACAGAGGCCACCTGTCCGACAGTGGCGGCGAGCGCGGCCGCGGCCCGCCAGCAGTCGAGGTACGTGGAGTACAACGGCACCGGGGCGAACCGCACGACATCCGGTTCGCGGGCGTCGGCGATGACCCCGTGTTCGTACCGTAGGCGTTTGGTCAGCTCGGCGGCGCTGCCGGAACCGATACGCACGGAAAGCTGGCAGCCCCGGCGGGCCGGGTCGCGCGGGGTGACCACCCGCAGCGGCCGGCCGACTGTCACCTCGTCGAACAGCGACTCCAGCCAGGCGGTGAGGCGCTGGCTGCGCGCGCGCAGCGCGGTCATCCCCACCGCGTCGAACAGCTCCAGCGAGGTACGCACCGGGCCCATCGCGAAGATCGGCGGGTTGGAGATCTGCCAGGCCTCCACAGTGGCCGGTGGCCGGGACACCGGCGTCATCTCGAACCGGGTGGCCGCCGCGGTGCTCCACCACCCCTCGAACCGGGGCAGGTTCTCGTCGCCGAGGTGCCGCTCGTGCACGAAGACACCCGCCAGCGCGCCCGGGCCGGAGTTCAGGTACTTGTAGGAGCACCACGCGGCGAAGTCGACGTCCCAGTCGTGCAGAGCCAGCGGCACGTTGCCGACCGCGTGGGCCAGGTCCCAACCGACCACCGCGCCGGCGGCCCGACCGGCGGCCGTGATCGCCGGGATGTCCAGCAGCTCACCGGTGAGATAGTTGACCCCGCCGAGCAGCAGCAGCGCCACCCGGTCGCCCTCGGCGGCCAGGTAGTCGGTCACGTCCTCGGTGCGCAGGGCGTCCTCACCCGGGCGCGGACGCAACCGGACCACTGTGTCGTCCGGGTCCAGGCCGTGGAACCGGGCCTGACTGCGCACGGCGTAGCTGTCCGAGGGGAACGCGGCGTCCTCGATGACGATGCGGGTGCGCGCGCCGGCCGGTCGGTAGAAACTCACCATCAGCAGGTGCAGGTTGACAGTGAGCGAGTTCATCACCACGGCCTCCGCGGGCCGGGCGCCGACCAGTCGCGCGGCCGGCCCGGTCAACAACTCGTGGTACGGCAGCCAGGGGCGCTCCGCCTCCAGGTGCCCCTCCACGCCGAGCCGCCCCCACGCGTCCAGGTCGGCCAGGAGTTCGTCGCGGGTGGCCCGAGGTTGCAGGCCGAGCGAGTTGCCGGCCAGGTACGCCGACTCGGGGTGGTCGCCGCCGTCTGCCGGCGGCACGTGGAACAGGTGCCGGTGGCCGGGGTCGGCCTCGTCGAGGCGGTGCGCTTCGGCCTCGCCTCCGGCGAGGCGGTGCGCCTCGTGTTCTGGGGTGTGCATGTCTCGCTCTCCGGTCACATCGCCGTGCGGGCCGACCACAGCTCCGGGAAGACCACCCGGGCCATGCTGCGCTGCAACCACGCCAGACCGGCAGAGCCTCCGCTGCCGACCTTGGCGCCCATCGTCCGCTGCACCGCCTTGACGTGGTTCCAGCGCCAGTCGCTGAACTCCTCGGCGACAGCGCTGAGCGCCTCGCCGAGCAGCCGCAGGTGATTGTCCGGGCTGGCGTCGTCGTAGATCCGTACCCAGGCCGCCTCGACCGACGGGTGCGGGTCGTGCTCGACGGCAACGTCTCGGCCGAGCAGGTCGGCAGGGAGGTCGAAGCCGTGTCGGTCGAGCAGCGCGAGCACGTCGTCCCAGAGGCTCGGGGTGGCCAAGGCGGCGCTCAACTCGGCGTGCACCTCGGCCTGCCGGCGGAACGGGCGGATCAGCGTCGGGTCGCGCAGCCCGAGCAGGAACTCCAACTGCCGGTACATCGCGGACTGGAAGCCGGAGGCCTCGCCGAGCAGATTGCGGAACCTGTTGAAGTCGGCCGGGCTCATCCAGCGCAGGCCCTGCCAGGCGGCGTTGAGCCCCTCCAGGTGCAGCTTGGCCCGGCGCAGCGGGGCCAGCGCCTCCCAGATCTGGTCGGCGCGGATCAGCCGCTGGGCCTCCCGCAGCTCGTGGCAGGTCAGCCCGAAGTACAGCTCCATGATCTGGCTGACCATCAGGAAGGACATCTCGCCCGGGTCGCTGCTGAGCGGGTGCTGCATCTTGTGCAGTGCGCTGGCCTGCACGTACGCGTCGTACGGCACCATGTCGGCGAACTCCAGGGTCGGCTCGCCACCGGTGCGCTCCGCCTGCGCGACGCGCTGCCCGGGTGTCACCGGTTGCACCGTGGCACGGCGGTTCGGCGCCCGCCGCTCCGTCTGATCCACCATCTCGTCTCCCTCCCCCGGACTAGCCGACGTCATGATCTCGCGGTCGGATCGGCCTGCGGAATGCCAAATCAACGGCTCTCGCCGGCTTCTCCTGGCAAACCGAAGGCAACTAGGCGAAGTCGGTTCACGAAAGTAAGGTCTGAGCGTGGACGACATGGACTGGGCGCTGCTGCGCGAGTTGCAGGCCGACGCGCGGCTCTCCTTCAGCGAGTTGTCCCGGCGGGTGCACCTGTCGCCACCGTCCGTCGCGGAGCGGGTCCGCCGGCTGGAGGAGGCCGGGATCATCACCGGCTACCACGCCCACGTCGACCTGAGCCGCGCCGGCCGTACCGTCGTCGCGCTGATCCGGATGTCCTGCTACGGCGCGCGGTGCATCCTGCACGACCCGGCGGTGGCCGACTGGCCGGAGATCCTGGAGATCCACCGGATCACCGGGGACGCGTGCAGCGTGCTGAAGGTGGCGGCCGGGTCGATCGGCGCGTTCGAGGGCGTCATCGACCGTCTCGCCCCGTACGGCCAACCGTCGAGCACGATGGTCCTCTCCTCCCCGCTGAACTGGCACCCCGTCACCCCCCTCCCCCCCACCCCCGCCCCACACCCGCGCTGACCCCCGCGATCTTGCAGTTTCTGTTGGTGAAATGCGGGTTAAGAACCGATTCGTCGCCGCAGAAAGTGCAAGATCGCGGGCGTGGGTGGGGGCGGGTTTGGCTTTGGGCCAGCGGGAAAGCAGCGCGTGCCCAGGGGAGGGTTCCGGCGGTCGTCGCCGGTTGGGGGGAAATCATGCAGGCAATCCGCACGATCAACCGCGCGCTCTCGTCCGCACTGACACTGGTCGGGCTGATCGGGGCGTTCGTCCTGTTGTCGGTCGCGCCGGCGCGAGCCGGCGACAACGTCTTCGTCGAGGTGACACCGAACAGCGCCCAGGCCGGTAGCCGGGTCAGCATCAAGGCGAGCTGCGACAACGACAACAACAACCGGCAGTCCAGCGTGCACTCCGACGCGTTCGGGCACGTGATGCTCAAACCAGACAAGGGTTTCCTGACCGGGCAGGTCACCATCGCGAGGGACAAGCCGGCCGGTGACTACCCGGTCGACCTGCGCTGCGAGAACGGCCAGACGTCGTCGACCACGTTGACAGTGCTGAACATGGCCTCACCCAGCAAGGGGCCGGCAACCGGCGGCGGTGGGATGGCCGGCGGCCGCGGCACCGGCTCGCTGCTGGTGCTCGGTGGCGTGGCGTTGGTGGCCACCGCGATCGTGCTCGGGATGGCCGGCGGCCGACGTCGACGGGGAGCCGGCTCCTGAGCCGGATCACCCATGACCCGCAGATCCGCGCGTGCGCGGCCGGATCGCCGCGCCCGCCTCCGGGCCGGCCCGGCGCTGCGCGCGTCCGGCCGGCTGGTGGCCCGCGTCTCCGGACGGCTGCGCCGGGTCGCCGGGCAGGCCGTGTCGGCCAGCGTCACCACCACCGATCCGGCTACCCGCCCGCTGCCGCCGAGGCGCCCGACCGGGCCGCCGTCGGCCCGACACCGCTTCGGTACGAGCCCCGGGTTGCCGGTGCTGGCCATCGCCGCGCTGATGGTGGTGATCGTGGCGATGCTCGGCGTCGAGCAGGTGACCGGGATGAGCCTGCTGCCGGACCGACTCAGCGCCGGCCTGCGACCGCCGCCGAAGAAGTTCCCGGTGCTGCCGGCCAGCCGTCCGACCAGCCTCGCCATCGAGAAGATCGACGTGCGGGCGCCCGTGCACGACGTGGGCATCGCCCCGGACGGCACTATCGCCGTGCCGGACGCGGCCCGCGCCCAGGAGGCCGGCTGGTACGACCAGGGGCCCACCCCGGGCCAGTACGGCCCAGCCGTGATCGTCGGGCACGTCGACACCACCAGCGGGCCGGCGGTCTTCCACAAACTCCGGGAGCTGCGCTCCGGTGACGAGATCGAGGTCACCCGCACCGACCAGCGCGTGGCGGTCTTCGAGGTCAACTCGGTGGAGAAGTTCGACAAGGGCCGGCTGCCGGTGGACGAGGTGTACGGCGACTTCAGCCGTCCGAGCCTCCGACTGATCACCTGCGGCGGTCAGTGGGTCGGCGGCGAGACCGGCTACGCGGACAACGTCGTGGTCTTCGCCTCGCTGGTCAAGGAGCGTTCAGGCGGCTGACCGGCGTCCATGTAATCCGCGAGCCGGGCGGCCCCGGTGAGCATGGCCCGGCCTCGCTCGGTGAGCCGTTGCCGCCACTGACGCAACGACGCGGCGAGCGGTTCGGCACCGCCGGCGTCGCGCACTCGACGCAGCACGCCGGCGATGTGGTCGAGCCGGTACCCGCCGCGGCGCAACAGGTGGGCGAGTTCGGCGTCCCTGACGTCGTCGGGGAGGTAGAGCCGGTAGTGGGTCACCGGATCACGTGCCGGCCGCAGCACCCCGGCCCGCTCCCATTTGCGCAGCGTGGCCGGCTGGACACCGAGCCGGTGGGCCAGCGCGCTGATCGGCACGGCCTTCTGGCTCTGCGGTTGCGGTCTCGTTCCGGTGAGCGTCGCCACCGCCACCTCGACCGCGTCCAGGGTTTCCCGATCGCGCTGGAGGAGGGCATGGCAGTGGTCGATGGTGCGCAACGCCGCGTCGATCTCGCCCCGGTTGACGGCGCGCATGATCTCGCCGCTGGCCGCATAGCCGTGGCCCGCGATCAAGGCGAGGTAGGCACCCAACGCCTTGACGTGCAGCTCGGTGAAGCGACGGTAGCCGTTCGGGGTGCGCTGGGCCGGAGGCAGGACGCCGTCTCGCTCGTAGTTGCGCACCGCCTGTGCGGAGAGGCCGTGGACGCGCGCGAGATCTACCGGCCTCCGTACCAGTGGGTTTGAAGGTTTTGTGCCTGTCACCGCGCTCCACCGCTCGTGAGTTTCAACCGCTGGTTCAACGATACGGTTCATGGAATGCCATCTTTTCTCGACCTGCTGGCGGTATCCCCGGACCTGCTCGCGTTCGGCGAACCGACGCATGGTGAGTCCGCCTTCCTCCAGCTCCGCAACGAGGCCTTCCTGTCGCTGGCGGAGCACGGTTACCGCTCGATCGCCGTGGAGAGCGACCGGGCCGCCGGACTGATCGCCGACGAGTTCGTGCAGGGCGTCGCCGCCGTGACGCTCGACCGGGCGCTCACCGAAGGGTTCAGCCACGGATTCGGAGCGGCCCCTGCCAACCGCGACCTCCTGCTGCGGATGCGGGAGTGGAACGCTGGACGGCCGCTCGCCGAGCGCCTGACGTTCCACGGCTTCGACGCCCCGGTGGAGCTGGAAAGCGCGCCGAGCCCGCGCCGGCACCTCAACCAGGTCTGCCACTTTCTCGACCTGGACCGGTCTGCCGAGATCGACTACCTGGTCGGGGACGACGCGCGATGGAGTGACCCGGCCGCGATCTGGGAGCCCGGCCGATCGGTCGGGCGCTCGACCGACGCCCAGCGACTGCGGGTGCTCGCCGACGACCTGCTGACCGAGTTGTACCTGCGGGCGCCGTGGAAGTCAGCGGGCTGGCCGGCGGCGTTCGTGCACGCCACGGCCGCTGTCGCGCTGCTGCGTTACCACGCCGCCGCCGCCGCACCACTGGCCCAGCAGGAGCGCTTCGCCCGCCTGGCCGGGGTACGGGACGCGCTGATGGCCGAGAACCTGCTCGCGATCCGATCGGCCGAGGCACACCGCGGGCCCACACTGGTCTTCGCGCACAACACGCACCTTCAGCGTCACCTGAGCACTATGACGCTGGCCGACACGCAGGTGACCTGGGCCGGCGCCGGCGCGATCGTCGCGTCGTTGCTGGGCGACCGTTACGCGGTGATCGCCGGCAGCCTCGGCGCGAGCCCGGCACTCGGCATCGGGCCGCCCGCCCCCGCCACCTACGAGGGCGGACTCCAGCAGGAAACCAGCCTCCCCCGGTACCTGCCGACGTCCGAGGTCGGGGCGGCCGAGCAGCGGACGCACGACTACCGCTACTTCCCGTTGGACCGGGCCACCATCGAACACGCCGACGCGGTCCTGCACGTCCCGACAGGTGTCGACGCGGCAGTGCTCGCCGATCGGATCGTCGCGCTGCCCGGCGCCGAGCAGGTCGTGGCGAGCGAGGAGAACGGATCACCCGAGGCGGCGTGGGGTGACAGGTTTTTTTTCGTCGGCCCGGACCGCCGCCAGCCGTTCGCCACGATCGTCGAGCGCGACGTGCCCGGCTTCGACGAGGCCGCAGAGCTTGACCGCCCCGGCGTCTTCCGCCTCAACCTGGACCTGGGCCGGGCCGAGTTCGAGCGGCTGTTCGGCTTCCCGCCCAAGGCATTCGAGGAGCACCGGAACGAGTTCGACTTCGCCCGACTGGACACCCTCGCGCCGCACCCGGGCTATGCACAGTACGGTTTCGCCAGCATCGTCATGCCCGGCCCGCACCTGCTGCCCGAGATCGACCGGCTCATCGCGATCGCGTACCGCCGAGCTGTCGAGCGCGACGAACGCGCAGCGCGCCGGGCGGAGAATCCGCAACGCGGAGCCTGACCACGCCCCGCAGAGTCAGGCGGCTGCCTCGGGCTCCCGCAGGTCCAGCCAGTCGGCCCAGCGAGGGTCGGGGGCGCGGTGGCCCAGCACCCGCCAGGCGTTGCCCTTCGGGGCGGCCGGCAACGCGTGTAACCGCCACCCCATCTCGGCCGGGGTCTTGTCGCCCTTGGTGTGGTTGCACCGGGCGCACGCGGCGACCACGTTCTCCCAGGCATGCCGGCCACCCCGGCTACGCGGGAAGACGTGGTCGATGGTCTCGGCCGGGCCCCGGCAGTAGGCGCACCGCCACCCGTCCCGGGCGAAGATCGCCCGCCGGGACAGCCCGACATGCGTTCGGTACGGCACCCGGACGAAGCGCGTCAACCGGACCACTGATGGCACCGGAAGCGCGTCCCGGGCGCTGTGCAGGATGCCGTCACCATCGGCGACGCAGACCGCCTTGGCGGAGAGGACGAGGATCGCGGCTCGACGCACCGACACGACACACAGCGGCTCGTAGGTGGCGTTGAGGACCAACGCGCCGGAGCCCACAGTGGGTCGTATGTCAGGCATCGCGCTCACCCTCCCGGTTCAGCGGCTGCTGGGGACCGTCGTCGACCGGGGCCGGGCACAACGGCCCACACGGTCGACGCCGGGCCGATCACCGACGTCCGTTGCGCCAATAGTCCCTGATCGGACCCCGGATTGCACGTACTAATCTCTCTTCTGGTAAGCGGATCACCCACGTCGAGCCAGGCACCTCGATTTACGACGCTTCGGTGCTCAGCCTCGACCGATCGGCCAGCCGGTTCAGCAGCCGTCGGCTCCTATGGTCACGGGCATGATCGACAAGCTGTCCGCCGCCACAGTGCGCCACCGGCACGTCGTCCTGGCACTTGGGCTTCTCCTGGTCGGCGTGAACGCCGCAACCCCGGGGTCCGCGTCCATCGTGGGGCAGCGCCTGTTGATCCTCATCTCGCTGGCGGCACTGATCCTGGCGATCGTCATCATGGGGGCCCGTCCGGCCTACCTCGTGGTACGGCCGCAGGTTCCGGCCTTCGCCACACCCGGGCCCGCCTGGACGGTGCTCTTCGCCCTGGGCTACCTCGGTCCCGCGTCCACGCGTGTCGACGCACTGGCGCGCTCGGCCAGACAGGGCACGCCGTCGACGTTCGACGTGGTTCTCGATGTTCTCTGGGTCGGCCTGACCGCGCTGGTGGTGGCGTGGGCGTGGCGGGGTCACGGGGTACGACTGCATCCGTCCGGGGTACGGCAGACCTGGCCGCTGGGCTCGCTCACCGTGCCGTGGGAGGCCCTGTTGGCCCCGCAGATCCCCCCGCCTGCCGATCGCCGTCCGTGGCTCCCGATGAGGATCACCGAACCCCGGCTGGTTCGGCGGCGCGGCATTCCGCGGAGCCGGGGGGCGTTGCGGACGGACATCGTCGACGCGGGATTCCTCGCCGCGGTCATCGGACACTACGTCGCGCACCCCGAACACCGGGCGGCGATCGGTAGCCAGGCCGAGTACGAACGGCTCCGCGCCGCGTTGCCCGGGAGAGAGTGGGCAACAACCGGCGGCGGCATCCTCCCGCGCCGGTAGGTCACCCCGCCGGTGGGTCGGCGGTGGGTGCTCGGGCCCCTTGCGGTACGAAGACAGGGTGAGTGCCGCCAGTGTGACGCCCCTAGCCCTGTCCGACGCCGTCTCGGTGAGCTGCCAGGGCAGCACCTCCTGCGAGTGGATCTACGACATCACCAGGTCGGCCTGGTTCGCCGAGGGAAGCTACTGGATCCTGCTCAAACCGCTTCGGGTGCTGCTGATCCTGGCACTGGCGATGGTGGCCCGCTGGGCGCTGCACCGGACGATCAGCCGGTTGGTGCGGACGACCACCGACGGTGCGGTGCCGACGATGCTGCGGCCACTGCGCGAGCGGGTACCCACCGCCGCGGTCGACCCGGCCGAGTTCGTACCCGAGCGACGACGGCAGCGGGCCGAGGCGATCGGGTCGGTGCTGCGCAGCCTGACCACCGCGTTCGTCTTCGGCATCGCGCTGTTGATGATCCTGAGGGAGTTCAGCTTCGACCTGGCTCCGCTGCTGGCCAGCGCGGGGATCGCCGGCGTCGCGCTGGGCTTCGGTGCGCAGAGCCTGGTGAAGGACCTGATCGCCGGCCTCTTCATGCTGATCGAGGACCAGTACGGCGTGGGCGACAACGTCGACCTGGGCGAGGCGATGGGCGTGGTCGAGTCGGTCGGCCTGCGGGTCACCACGGTGCGCGACGGCCGCGGCGTGCTCTGGTACATCCGCAACGGCGAGATCATCCGGGTGGGCAACAAGAGCCAGGGTTGGGCCCTCGTGGTGGTGGACCTCCCGATCGGTTTCAACAGCACCGAGGAGGCGACGGCGGTGCTACGGACCGCGGCCGCCTCGGTAGCGATGGACCCGGAGTTGTCGCCGGAGATCGTGGAGGCGCCCGAGGTGCTGGGTGTGGAGCAGGTCACTGTGGACGGCGCGGTCATCCGCACCGTGGTGAAGACGACTGCCGACGGGCAGTTCGCGGTGGGCCGGGAACTGCGTCGGCGTCTCGCCGAGGCGCTGGAGAATTCGGGAATCACCGCGCAGATCGCGGCCGCCCGCATCTATCCCGGTCTCTCGACCCGGCCGTTGCCCGAGGGTGAGACTGGTCAGGGCGGCGCTACCTGAAACCGCCGACATTGTCCGGCAATTCGGGGGTCGCGAGCCGGCCGGCCCCTCGGGTATCGTCCGTTCGTTCAGTCGGGGAGGCGACGAACGACCCGTTCGACCTAGCTAGTTGTCAGACGATCGGGCAGAATCCGGAGCACGCGTTCCCACCAAGGCGTGATCACATCCTCGCTGATCCGTAGATCTGACGAGCGCTTCCGGCCGGGCTGCCACGAGCGGCCGAGCCGGGGCCGATGGAGGCGACGGTGCCTGACGAGCGACCTTCTGCGGAAGGCCCCGCCACATTCCGCGAAGTTTTCGCCCAGCACGAGTTCCGGGCCGTGTTCGTGGCTGGCACCCTCTCCTGGGTCGGCGACTACGTCGCAAAGGCCGCCGTCACCCTGCTCGTCTATCAGCAGACCCGGTCCGTCGCGCTCTCCGCGACCGCCTTCGCGGTCAGCTTCCTGCCCTGGCTGCTCGGCGGTCCCGTGCTCGCCGCACTCGCGGAGCGATACCCGTACCGACGGGTGATGGTGTCGTGCGACCTCATCCGAATGGCGCTGATGCTGCTCATCGCCATTCCGGGCCTGCCGTACCAGGCGGTGCTGGTGCTCATCTTCGCCGCCACCCTGGCCAATCCGCCGAGCCAGGCGGCGAAATCCGCGCTGATCCCGCAGTTGCTCACCGGGGACCGACTGGTGCTGGGGCTGTCGCTGAACAGCAGCGTCGGGCAGGCCGCCCAGGTCGTGGGGTACGTCTTCGGCGCCGGCGTCGCAGCGATCGACCCGGAGGCGGCGCTGCTGTTCAACGCGGCCACGTTCGGTCTCTCGGCGCTGCTGGTTCGCCTCGGGGTACGCCAGCGACCGGCGTTGATGAACCCGGCCCACCGCAGTCATTTGCTGCGGGAGACTCGCCAGGGGTTCGACATCGTGTTCCGCACGCCGGTGCTGCGGGCCATCGCGGTGCTGGTGTTCAGCGCGATGCTCTTCTCGATCGTTCCTGAGGGTCTGGCCGCGGCCTGGGCCAACGAAGAGAGCCGCGGCGCGGTGAGCGCGGGCACCGCACAAGCGGCGATCATGGTGGCCAACCCGGTCGGTTTCATCCTCGGCGGGTTGCTGGTGAGTCGCCTGTTCGGGCCGGCTCGCCGGCTGAAGTTGATGCGGCCGCTCGCGGTGCTCGCCCCGCTGATGCTCGTACCGGTGCTACTCGACCCCCCGCCGCTGGTGGTCGCGCTGCTCGCCGCGCTCTGCGGGTTCGCGGTCGCCGGCATGATCCCGATGGCCAACGGGTTGTTCGTCCAGGCGCTGCCCAACGGGTTCCGGGCCCGCGCCTTCGGGGTGATGGCCACCGGCATACAGGTCATCCAGGGTCTCGCGGTGCTGGTCACCGGGATGCTCGCCGAACGGTTCCCCATTCCGGTAGTGGTCGGGGTGTGGAGCGCGGCCGGGGTGGTGCTGATGGCGGTGGCCGCCCTGCGCTGGCCGGACCAGCAGACGGTGGACGACGCGATCACTGCCGCCTCGCTGGCCAACGCCGATCCGCCGCCCCCCGGGCTCGACGACCCGGCCAGCGACGGCCCGGTGGGAGGCACGTCAGACCCGCATGCCGGGGACGGCCACCGCCGGCACGCGGTCACCTGACCCGTCGAACCGGGCCTCCGCCCGAGCAGGCCGGGTGACCGACATTCGGGGTTGTCGACCCGGCGTGATCCGACGCACGCCGTGCGGGTCGGGTCGGCACCGGACGCACCTGGCAGGATGGAACTGTGACTTCCGCAGGTGAATCCGACCGTCCCGGTGCGTCGATGACCCTCTTCGAAGCGGTCGGCGGCGAACCCACCTTCCGCAAGCTGGTCGACGAGTTCTACGCCGGCGTCGCCACCGACCCCCTGCTGCGCCCCATGTACCCGGAAGAGGACCTGGGCCCGGCCGCGGACCGGATGACCCTGTTCCTGATGCAGTACTGGGGCGGGCCGAACACGTACTCCGCCCAGCGCGGGCACCCGCGGCTGCGGATGCGCCACGCGCCGTTCCGGATCGGCGCGGCCGAACGGGACGCCTGGCTGCGGAACATGCGCCGCGCCGTGGACCGGCTCGACCTTGAGCCGGAGATCGCCAGCACCCTCTGGGACTACCTGGAGCGGGCCGCGTACTTCATGGTCAACGTCGAGGACGACCCGGCCAACGGCGGCTGACCCGCCCGACCAGGCGTGCCCTCAGAGCAGCGCACCCTCGTCGTGCAGCCAGTCCACGAAGCTGGTGGCGACCGCCGCGCCGCAATCGAGCATCTCGACCAGGAGCGCGTCGTGGGTGCCGGCACCCAGCGGCACCTGAAGCTCGGCGTAGATCGGCAGCTGACCGCGCTCGGTCGGGTCGCCGATGTACGCCTTGCAGAACCGACGGGTGTGGTTCCACTCGTTGACCACCCGGTACGCCCGATCGGCCCAGTCCGGCGGGACCGTGGCGTGCGGACGTGCCCGCATGACCAGGATCTCGTCCTCCGGGCCTTCCAGGGTGACCAGCACGGCGTGCCGCTCCCACATGGCCAGCAGGTTGCCGTCGCCATCGGCGAGGTAACGCACGTCGAGCAGATCGAGCGCGTCACAGACCCGGCGCAGACTCACCGGCTCGACGGTGGCGGGCATCTCGGTCAGCACGGGCCGCTCGTTTGACGGGCAGTCGTCCCCCGGCTGGCGAGGGCTGGGCGGCCCGATCCGGACCGCGTTGTCGACTGTGATCCCGCTTCCGGTTTCCGGATCGCCGCCGTCGGCGGGACCGGGGCGCCATGACCACCACGGCATCGCTCGCGCACCTCACTCCCCAGCGGATCCAGTCGCCTACGGTGCGTTGGATCCGAGGATGGACGGTACCCGGACAGCCGGGTTGAAGCACCCCCCCAACGACCGCCCCTGACCAGAAGAATGACCCGGGGTCATCCGTTCGGACGAGCGCTCAGCGGTGTCACGGCAAGATCCGTGGCCTTCTGCAACCAAGCCGCTCCGTGCGGTCCCACCAGGCCGACCCAACGACCGGCCACCCGCACCTGAACGGCGTTCCCGCCCTCGTCATCCGCAGAGTCGCCGGGGGCGCCGAGGAAGCCCATCCGGACCACCCCCTGCACCAGCCGCTGCGACACCTCGACCGGCGCGGCAGGCGCCCCGTCCGCTGTGATCAGCACCGCCACGTGGTCGAGCAACGCGTCACGCAGGGCCCGCTGACCCACGGCGCGGCCGGCCACACCCTGCTCGCTCGCCGTCCGCAGGGTGCCCGCCGCCGCGTCCGCGATCCGTCGCAACTCGGCAACGGGCAGCGCCTCCACCTGGCGGCTCCGCGTCGGCGGCAGCGGCCACCGCCACTGGGCGTCCCGGCGGGTCGGCAGGGTCGCGCCGCCCCGCTCCAGCTCGGCGAGCAGCTCCCCGGCTGCCACAGTGACGTCCTCGGCGTCGCCGTCCGGCGGCCCACCGGCAACAGTGCGGACCACCAGGACCTGCCACGGCAGCCGGGCCCACAGGGCGACCCGGCCCGGTGCGCCGGCCGGCCGCAGCCGGACCGGCGCGACCGGATCCAACCGGACCAGCCGGGCCAGGAAGGCGCCCGCGTCCGCCACCCCGGCAATACCGTGGGTGGACACCGCCGCCCGGCCAGGCTCGGCGGTGCCCGGCCGGGTCACGCCACACCGCCCTGCGGCGCGTACGTGAGCAGGAAGTCCCGTTCCTCGGTGGTGATCCGCCGGGGCACCTGGCGGGTCAGGTCGAACGGCACCAGCACCGAACGGGCCCGGCTTGCCAGCACCTCGCCGTCGTACAGCTCGTAGGCGACGGTGAACCGGGAGGCCCGGATCTCCTCCACCCACAGCTCGATCCGCACTGTGGGTGCCGCCTCCGCGGTGGCCCGACCGAGCGCGTAGTCGACCGGGCGCAGGTAGTCGACCTCGTGCCGGCGGATCACCACGCCGTCGGCGAACGAGCCGACGCCCCAGGCCCGGCCGCCGGCGAACATCAACGCCACCCGCGCCTCCTCGTACAGGGTGAGGAAGCGCGAGTTGTTGACGTGGCCGTACGCGTCCAGATCGGACCAGCGCAGGGTGCAGTGGTAGACGAAGCGGTCAGACACCTTCTCGGCCGGTCAGTCGCGGGTCAGCTTGCGGTAGGTCACCCGGTGCGGCCGGGCGGCCTCCGCGCCGAGGCGGTCGATCTTGTTCTTTTCGTACGCCTCGAAGTTGCCCTCGAACCAGAACCACTTGGCCGGGTCCTGGTCGTCGCCCTCCCAGGCCAGGATGTGCGTGGCGACCCGGTCCAGGAACATCCGGTCGTGCGAGATGACCACGGCGCAGCCGGGGAACTCCAGCAGCGCGTTCTCCAGGCTGGACAGCGTCTCCACGTCCAGGTCGTTCGTCGGCTCGTCGAGCAGGATGACGTTGCCGCCGATCTTCAGGGTCAACGCCAGGTTGAGCCGGTTGCGCTCACCACCGGAGAGCACCTTGGTCGGCTTCTGCTGGTCCGGGCCCTTGAAGCCGAACGCGGCGATATACGCCCGTGACGGCATCTCGACCTTGCCCACCATCAGGTAGTCCAGCCCGTCGGAGACGACCTCCCAGACGGTCTTGTCGCCGTTGAGGCCCTCACGGTTCTGGTCGACGTACGACAGCGAGACCGTCTCGCCGACCCGCACCTTGCCGTCGGTCGGCTGCTCCAGCCCGACGATGGTCTTGAAGAGGGTGGTCTTGCCGACACCGTTGGGGCCGATGATGCCGACGATGCCGTTACGCGGCAGCGAGAACGACAGGTCGTCGATGAGAACCCGGTCGCCGAAGCCCTTGGTGAGGTGTTCCGCCTCGATGACAGTGCTGCCCAGTCGCGGGCCCGGCGGGATCTGGATTTCTTCGAAGTCCAGTTTGCGGGTCTTCTCGGCCTCGTTGGCCATCTCGTCGTACCGGTCCAGGCGGGCCTTGGACTTGGTCTGGCGGGCCTTGGCGTTGGAGCGGACCCACTCCAGCTCCTCGGTGAGGCGCTTCTTCATCTTGGCGTCGCGGCGACCCTCGACGGCGAGCCGGGCGGCCTTCTTCTCCAGGTAGGTGGAGTAGTTGCCCTCGTAGCCGATGGCCCGGCCCCGGTCCAGCTCCAGGATCCAGCCGGCCACCTTGTCCAGGAAG
Source organism: Micromonospora sp. 050-3 (assembly GCF_046549335.1). Classification (NCBI taxonomy): domain Bacteria; kingdom Bacillati; phylum Actinomycetota; class Actinomycetes; order Micromonosporales; family Micromonosporaceae; genus Micromonospora; species Micromonospora sp. 050-3. The sequence continues at coordinate 828,408 of NZ_JAJPVX010000003.1, read as the reverse complement.
TACCGGTCGTGCGTGATCGCCATGACGGTGCCGGCGTACTTCGCCAGGTGCTGCTCCAGCCAGGAGACGCTCTCCGCGTCCAGGTGGTTGGTGGGCTCGTCGAGCAGCAGCAGGTCGGGCGCCTCCAGCAGCAGCTTGCAGAGCGCGACCCGGCGACGCTCACCACCGGAGAGCTGGGTCACGTCGGCGTCCGGCGGCGGGCAGCGCAGCGCGTCCATCGCCAGTTCGAGCTTGGAGTCGACGTCCCAGGCGTCGAGGTGGTCGAGCTCCTCCTGGAGCTTGCCCATCTCCTCCATCAGCTCGTCGGAGTAGTCGGTGGCCATCTGCTCGGCGATCTTGTTGAACCGCTCCAGCTTGGCCTTGGTCTCGGCGACCGCCTCCTCGACGTTGCCGAGCACGGTCTTGGCCTCGTTGAGCGGGGGCTCCTGGGCGAGCATGCCGACGGTGTAGCCGGGCATGAGTCGGGCCTCGCCGTTGCTCGGCTTGTCCAGCCCTGCCATGATCTTGAGGAGGCTGGACTTACCGGCGCCGTTCGGACCGAGCACACCGATCTTGGCCCCCGGCAGGAAGCTCAACGTGACGTTGTCGAGCACGACCTTGTCGCCGTGCGCCTTGCGCGCCTTTTCCAGGACGTAGATGTACTGGGCCACGGTGCGGGCTACCTCCGTCGGTTGCTGTCGCTGATCGGCGGCGCGGCGCGGGCTGCGAGGACCGCCCGCCGCCGCCGGCCGGGAAGCCGGCCGCGCGCACGCCATCGTCAATCCTGACAGGTACGACGCGCTTCGCCCACATCACCCCGCCCCAGGAGTACGCGGGGCGCGCCTCCTTGCCCAACCCGGTAAGGCAAATTACGGTTTAGGTATGACCAAAAAGATCACCATCAGCCTGCCCGACGAGCTCGCCGACAGGCTGGCCGAGGAGCCGAATGCCTCCGCCTACGTCGCGGAGTCTCTGCGACGGCGGGTGGCCGGGGAGAAGACCCGGGAGATCCTCCGTCGTGTTGGTTTCGAAATCACCGACGAGGGTGTGGCGCGGGTCCACGCCGAGATGGAGCAGTTGCGGGCGAGCATCACCCCCGAACTGCGCGAACAGGCGGCCCAGCTCCAGGCGGAGGTCTTGGCGGCCCGCGCGCGAGCCAGCCGGTGACGGCCTACGGCCTGGCGCTGGATGCGACTGCCCTGCTGGCCTATTCGTCGTCGGAACGGGATGTCGGTCACCGCATCGCGGAGGCCGCTGACTATGGAGTGAACGTGCTGGTGCCGGCACTCTGCCTCGTCCGAGCGCACCAGGAGGCCACTCCCGGTCAGTGGGAGATGCTCGAAGTGCTCGCCGCGTTGCCGCACATCCGGGTAACCCCGGTCGAGCCGAACATGTGCTCCTTCCTCGGCGGATGGTCACGCCGCATGGCCGGGCACACGGACCTGGCCCAGTTGGCAATGGACGTCGCCGCCCACCCCCTCGTGCCGATCATGACGGATCGGCGGGAGTTGCTCGGCGAGGTGCTGCCGAAGGAATGGCCGATCATCGACCTCTGACCGGCCGGGTGTCGACAAGATCACCCTCGGGATTTCGGCACGTCCGAGGCGGGTAGGAGACTCCGGCACGGGGCACAAGACGCCGCAGCTACGCTCAGTACGCTCATCGCGGTGGACCCGTCAGTACCCGGAGGTGGCCGATCGTGACCGTCCGTAGCTCCTTTGTCGTAGTGGCGAACCGTCTGCCGGTCGACGAGGTGAGCACACCCGAGGGCCGGCAGTGGCGACGCAGCCCTGGCGGGCTGGTCACCGCGCTGCATCCCGTACTCGCCGAACACAAGGGCACCTGGGTCGGCTGGGCCGGTGGCACCGGCGCGGCCCCCGAGCCGTTCGACCTGGAGGGGATCCGGCTGCACCCGGTCCCGCTCAGCGCCGAGGAGCTGGAGCGCTACTACGAGGGCCAGTCAAACGCGACGATCTGGCCGCTCTACCACGACGCTGTGGAGACGCCGGCCTACAAGCGCCGGTGGCGAGAGGCGTACCGCCTGGTCAACGCCCGGTTCGCGGAGGCCGCAGCCGACGTGGCGGCCGAGGGCGCGACGGTCTGGGTGCAGGACTACCAGCTCCAGTTGGTGCCGGCGATGCTCCGTGAGCTCCGCCCGGACCTGCGGATCGGGTTCTTCCTGCACATCCCGTTCCCGCCCATCGAGCTGTTCATGCAGATGCCGTTCCGCACCGAGATCCTGCGCGGTCTGCTCGGCGCCGACCTGGTCGGTTTCCAGCAGCGGCTGGCCGCGCAGAACTTCGTCCGGCTGGCCCGGCACCTGCTCGGGCTGCGCTACGAGGGGCAGATGATCCAGGTCGACGGTCGGCAGGTGAAGGCCGGTGCCTTCCCCATCTCGATCGACACCCGGGAGATGGAACGGATGGCCGCCGATCCGGCGATCCAGGCCCGGGCCAAGCAGATTCGCGCCGAGCTGGGCGACCCGAAGACGATAATTCTGGGCGTGGACCGGCTGGATTACACCAAGGGCATCGAGTTGCGCCTCAAGGCCTTCCGGGAGCTGCTGGCTGACGGAAAGTTGACAGTTCCCGACGCGGTCATGGTTCAGGTCGCCACGCCCAGCCGCGAGCGCGTGGAGCACTACCAGGCACTACGGGTGAAGGTGGAGCGCGAGGTCGGTCGGATCAACGGCGAGTTCGGCAGGGTCGGCGTGCCGGCGGTCCATTACCTCCATCAGTCGTACAGTCGCAGTGAGCTGGCGGCGATGTACGTTGCTGCCGACGTGATGATGGTGACCCCGCTTCGAGACGGAATGAACCTCGTGGCGAAGGAATACGTAGCATCACGTGGCGACCAGGGTGGCGCGCTCGTACTCAGTGAGTTCGCCGGTGCCGCCACCGAGCTTCGCCAGGCATTTTTGTGTAACCCGCACGACCCGGACGCGGTCAAGGACGCCCTCCTCCGGGCAGTGCACGTGGAGAAAACCGAGGCACGCCGCCGGATGCGGACAATGCAACGTCACCTGCGTACCCACGACGTGGGCCACTGGGCCAAGTCTTTCCTCTCGGAGCTCGGAGTTCCCGAGGCGGAGGCCGAGTGAACACGTCCGTCAACGATGGGGCGGCAACCGCCACCGGGGTCATGGACCCTGAGTTGCGTTCCGCCATCGGCCGGATCGCCCGGGTCCCCCAGCTCCTGGTCGCCTGCGACTATGACGGCACGCTGGCGCCGATCGTGGAGGACCCAAGCACGGCCGTCCCGCTGCCCGAGTCGGTAGCCGCGGTCCGCGCGCTCGCCGCGCTGCCGCAGACCACAGTGGCGGTGGTCTCCGGTCGGGCGCTGCGCGACCTGGCCGCCCTCTCGCGGCTGCCCAGCGAGGTGCACCTCGTCGGCAGCCACGGCTCCGAATTCGACATCGGCTTCGTCGAGCGGCTCTCCCCCGAGCTGGTCGCGGTGCGCCAGCAGGTGCGCAACGCGCTGCGCGACATCGCCGCCGCGCACCCGGGCATCCGGCTGGAACGCAAGCCGGCCAGCGTCGCCGTGCACACCCGAGGGGTCGACCCGCAGATCGCCGCCGCCGCCATCGAGGCGGTCCGCAACGGTCCGGCCACCTTCGACGGCGTCACGGTGACCCAGGGCAAGGAGGTCATCGAGCTCTCCGTGGTGGCCACCCACAAGGGCACCGCACTCGACCAGCTGCGGACCCAGCTCGCCTCCAGCGCTGTGCTGTTCATCGGCGACGACATCACCGACGAGAACGCGTTCGGTCACCTGCACGGACCCGACCTCGGCATCAAGATCGGCCCGGGGGACACCAAGGCCAGCTATCGGGTCGCCGACCCGCTGGAGGCCGCCCGCGCGCTGGCGCTGCTGCTGGAGACCCGGCGGCACTGGCTCTTCGGTGAGCGGGCGGTGCCGATCGAACGGCACTCCATGCTGGCCAACGGTCGTACCGTCGCTCTGCTCACCCCCGAGGCCAAGGTGAGCTGGCTCTGCCACCCCAAGCCGGACTCGGCCGCGATCTTCGCCGACCTGGTCGGCGGCAGCCCGGCCGGCCACTTCAGCATCGCCCCGGAACGTGGCGGCATCCCGCTGGGCCAGCGCTACCGCTCCGGCACGATGACCGTGGAGACCCGGTGGTCCGGGCTCACCGTCACCGACTGGCTGGACAAGCCGAGCCGCGAGACCACTCCGGACGACAGCCCGGCGGTCATCACCGGTGACTCGACACTGGTCCGGGTGCTGACCGGCGGCGGCAAGGCCAAGGTGGAGTTCGCGCCGAGGCCCGAGTTCGGTCAGGTCGCCGTGCAGTTGCAGCCGATCGGCGACGGCCTGCTGGTGCTCGGCTCCAACGAGCCGGTCGCGCTCTACGCCCCCGGTGTGGAGTGGGAGGTCGGCAACGACGGCGGGTACGAGACCGCCAAGGCGATCGTCGACCTCTCCGCCGCCGGTGGCCAGGTCGTGTTGGAGCTGCGCTTCGGCACGCACAGCCTGGAGCACCACCGGGTGCCGGTCCACGAGCGGCAGGCCGCCGCCGAGCAGCCGTGGAAGGACTGGGTGGCCTCGCTGCGGCTGCCGTCCACCGCCCGTGACCTGGTCGCGCGCAGCGCCCTCACCCTGCGGGGGCTCTGCCACGAGGCCACCGGCTCGATCCTGGCCGCGGCGACCACCTCGCTCCCCGAGGAGCTGGGCGGCGTCCGCAACTGGGACTACCGCTACTGCTGGCTGCGCGACGCCGCGCTGACCGCCCGCGCACTTGTCGACCTGGGCTCCGTCGGGGAGGCCGAGGCGCTGCTGCGCTGGGTGGACGGCTGCATCGAACGCACCGGCGGGCACCCGGAGCGGCTGCACCCGCTCTACACCATCGACGGCTACGAACTGGGCGCCGAAGCGGTCATCGACACACTGCCCGGGTACGCCGGCTCCCGGCCGGTCCGGGTCGGCAACCTCGCCAACCACCAGTTGCAGCTGGACGTCTTCGGCCCGATCGCCGACCTGATCGCTGCCGTCGCCGACGCTCGCGGTTCGGTCCGCGACGACGAGTGGCGGGTCCTGGAGAACATGGTCGAGGCGGTCCGCCGCCGCTGGCACGAGCCCGATCACGGCATCTGGGAGGCCCGGCTGCCACCCCGGCACCACGTCTTCTCCAAGGTGATGTGCTGGATGACAGTCGACCGCGCGCTGCACGTCATGCGCGAGCACGGCGGCGAGGACCGGCCCGAGTGGAAGGACCTGCGCGACCGGATCGGCGCCAACGTGCTGGAGCACGGTTGGCACTCCGACGTCGAGGCGTACAGCGTCGCGTACGGGGACGAGGACATGGACGCCTCGTCGCTCTGGATCGGGCTCTCCGGCCTGCTCCCGGGTGACGACCCGCGCTTCCTGTCCACAGTCCTAAGGATCGAGGCGGACCTGCGCAGCGGCCCGGTCGTCTACCGCTACCACTGGGACGACGGCCTGCCCGGCCGTGAGGGCGGTTTCCACATTTGCACGGCGTGGCTGATCGAGGCGTACCTGCGCACCGGCCGCCGCACCGACGCCGAGGAACTGTTCGCGCAGATGGTGCTGACCGCCGGCCCGACCGGCCTGCTCCCCGAGCAGTACGACCCGCTCGCCGAGCGCGGCCTGGGCAACCACCCGCAGGCGTACAGCCACCTCGGTCTGATCCGCTGCGCCCTGCTGCTGGACAACATGCTCAAGCAGTAGTTCGACAGCTCGTGTGACGGGGCCGGAGCACACGCTCCGGCCCCGTCAGTCACTGCGGGTACGGCAGGCTCGGTTGCCACCCGTTCAGGTGAGCACCGAGGTCGGTGGGCACCGTCCAGTGCACGTACGGCAGCACCGCGCTGCTGCCGGTGTGGATCACGCACAGCAGTGGGGCGCCGCCGGTGTGGTCGAGCGCGAGCTTCGGTTTACGGGCCGCGCCGACGCCGCCGAGGCCGAACAGGACCACCGGGTCCCGGACGGGAAGCCCCTGCGCTCGCCGGGCGTCACGCCAACCTCGGTACGCCGCGTCCAGCCGCCAGGGCGCGAGGTCGGCGAGACCGCGGTACAGGTTCGCCACCCAGGTCGGGGTGAGTTCGGCGTCGGAGAGCCGGGACGGCACCCCGGTCAGCAACGCGTCGAGCTCCGGATCCGTCTCCACCCCGGCGTTGGTCAGCGCCTCGGACAACGCGCCACGGCGGACGGCCGTGACCGCGGGGGCGGCCTGCTCGACCCGATCGACCTGCCAGCGAAGCCCTGCCGGGGTGTTCGCCTGGCGGCGGTCCCACAGCCAGCGGGCGTTGTCCCAGCGGTGCCGCTGGTTGGCCGGGATCAGGTCGTCGATGCCGATGACCAACTCCTCGCCCTCGACCCGTGCGGTGAGCCACCGGCCCCGCAGGTGCGGCCGCTGCTCGCCGTAGCCGGCCAGTGCGACCACCGCGGACCGCAGGTAGGCGCCGGTGTTCCCGCGCGGGAAGTGCCAGCACAACGCGGACCTGTCGAGGGCGTCGAGGTCGGCGGCGGCCTCGTCCGGCACCACGCCGATCCGGACCGGCGGCGATGCCGCACTGGCCTGACGATGGTCGAACTGTCGACGGTCCCGGCGCTGCCGTGTCTCGGCCCGCTCCACGAACGGGCTGACCGAGTGCGCCGCCTTCTTCCCGGCCCACCGCAGCACCTCCGCCCCGGCCGTCTGCGGGTCGCCGAAGAGCCGGAACTCCAGCAACTCGGGCTCGTCGGACCCGTCGTCCTCGGTCACCTGCACCTCGTACACCAGCTCGCCGGGCGAGTCCAGGTCGTAGGCGGTGTGCGGGTCACGGCCGAACTCGTTGCCGACGAGCGAGTCGCCTGCCTGTTGGCGATAGCCACGGACCACGGTGACCAGGACGGCCCAGGAGCCGTCCACGTCCGTGCACCTCAGAGTCCGGACCGGAGCACTGCGCCACCGCGAGGGGAGGTCCTCGAAGGTGGTGGTCAGGCCGGGGCGTTCGCACCGCAGCGCGACCGGTGTGAGCAGTTCCGTTCGCCACGTCTCGTGAGGATCCTTCACGGTGAGCATGGTCGACATTGTGTCGACAGCCACCGACAACCGCCGCAGCTGGCAATCTTGGACGGTTTCCGTTACGAGGGCCCGCCGAGCTAACGGAGACTGTCCAAGATCTACCGCCGCGTTCGGTCGCCTGTCAGCTGTCGAGCGCGTCCACCACGTCGCCCACCACGACGACGGCCGGCGGGCGGAGGTCGGCGGCGAGCAGGTCGGCGGCCACCTCGCCCAGCGTCGACCGCAGGACCCGCTGGGTGCCCGTCGTGGCTTCCTGGACGACGGCGGCCGGCGTCTGCGGCGATCGTCCGTGGGCGATCAGGGTGGCCGTGATGGCGGCGAGGTTCTTCAGCCCCATCAGGATCACCAGGGTGCCGTGCAGACCGGCGAGGGCGTCCCAGCGCACCAGCGAGGCCGGCGCGTCGGGTGCCAGGTGCCCGGAGACCACAGTGAACTCGTGCGCCACCCCCCGGTGGGTGACCGGGATACCGGCCGCGGCCGGCGCGGCGATGGAGCTGGTCACCCCGGGCACCACTGTCACCGGCACGCCGGCCGCCGCGCAGGCCAACAACTCCTCGCCGCCGCGCCCGAAGACGTACGGGTCACCGCCCTTGAGCCGCACCACGAAGGCGCCGGCCAGGGCCCGGTCGACCAGGATCTGGTTGATCTCCTCCTGAGCCCGGGACGGGCCGTAGGGGATCTTCGAGGCGTCCACCAGCTCGACGTCGGGGCGCAGCTCGTCCAGGAGCAGCCCGGGTACCAGGCGGTCGGCGACCACCACGTCGGCCTCGGTGAGCAGGCGCCAACCCTTCACTGTGATCAGCTCCGGGTCCCCCGGCCCCGCCCCGACCAGCGCCACCCGCCCGGCCCGCGGCCCAGCGGTCGTCCCGGTCGAGGCGTCGGCTCGGCTCGGCGTCGGAGCGTTCCCGTCCGGCGCCAGGCGCACGGCGAGCAGGTCGCGAATGGCGTCGCGGACGGTCATCGCCCGGCGGGGGTCGCCGCCGCCGAGCACCGCCACTGTGACCGGGCCGTGCCGGGTCACCGCCGGGGTCCAGGCGGTGGCGGCCGTCCGGTCGTCGGCCCGGACGCAGAAGATCCGCCGTTCGGCGGCGACGGCGCTCACCGAAGCCGCAGCCATCGGGTCGTCGACAGCGACCTGGACCAGCCAGGCGCCGTCCAGGTCCTCCGGTACGAACCGGCGCGACACCCAGTGCAGCCGACCCGCGTCGACCCGGGCACGCAGCGCCGGGGTCAGCTCCGGGGCCACCAGCAGGACGTCCGCACCGGCGTCCAGCAGCGCGGGTACCCGCCGGGTGGCGACCGCGCCGCCACCCACCACGACCACCCGCCGCCCGTGCAGCCGCAAACCCAGGGGGTACGGATTGGAGGTCACGCCGCACCACCGGGGCGGACGGCTCGTTCGCTGCGCGGGCTCACTTCTCGGCCACCCCGGCGGAGTCGAAGGTGGCCACCTCGTGCAGCACCCGGACCGCGCCGGTGACCACTGGCAACGCCAGCAGCGCGCCGGTGCCCTCGCCGAGGCGCAGCCCCAGGTCGATCAGCGGGTCGAGGCCGAGGTGGCGCAACGCGACAGTGGCACCGGGCTCGGCCGAGCGGTGACCGGCGACCATGGCGCAGACCGCGTCCGGGGCGAACGCGGCGGCGGCGAGCGCGGCCGAGACCGCGATCACGCCGTCCAGCAGCACCGGCGTGCGACGCGCTGCGGCCCCCAGGATCAGCCCGGCCAGGGCGGCGTGCTCCAGGCCACCGACGGCGGCCAGCACCCCCAGCGGATCGGCCGGGTCGGGGGTGTGCCGGGCCAGCGCGGCCCGCACCACCGCCACCTTGCGCGCGTACGTCGGGTCGTCGACCCCGGTGCCCCGACCTGTGGTGTCGAGCGGGTCGGCGCCGGTGAACGCGGCGATCAGCACGGCGGCCGGGGTGGTGTTGCCGATGCCCATGTCCCCGGTGAGCAGGATGCCGGCGCCGGCGTCGATCAGCTCGTCGGCGATCCGGATGCCGGTCTGCACCGCCGCCAGCGCCTCGTCCCGGGTCAGCGCGGCGGTCACCGTGAGGTCGCGGGTGCCCCGGCGGACGGACGCGACAACCAGCCGAGGCACGGCCGGGTCGAGCACCGCCGAGTCGAGCACAGCCGGTTCGGTGGGCAGCGGGGTGGCCACTCCGACGTCGACCACTGTGACCGAGGCGCCCGCCTGCCGGGCGAACGCGTTGACCACCGCTCCACCGGCCAGGAAATTGCCGATCATCTGCGCGGTGACCTCCTGCGGCCAGGGGCTCACCCGCTGGGCGTGCACCCCGTGGTCGCCGGCGAAGATCGCCACCGCGGCCGGCTCGGGCAGCGGTGGTGGGCAGGCTCCGGCCAGGCCGGCGAGGCGTACCGAAAGCTCCTCCAGCGCGCCCAGCGAGCCCGCCGGCTTGGTCAGCCGGCCGTGCAGCTCCCGGGCGGCTGCCATGGCCGCGTCGTCCGCCGGGCGGATCGCCGCGATCGTGGTCTCCAGCATCATGCCTCCATGATCTCGCGCAACACGTCGATGAACGCGTCGGTGGTGTTTCGGTCGCGTACGGCCACCCGCAGCCAGTCCGGGCCGAGCCCGGGGAACGTGTCGCCTCGGCGCACCGCCCAGCCGCGCTCGCGCAGGGCGGCCCGGATCGCTGTCGCGCCCGGCAGGTGCAGCAGGACGAACGCGCTGGCGGGACGGCCGACGACGCGTACACCGGGCAGGTCGGTGAGGCGCGCGACCAGGTGGTCGCGGTCGGCGGCGAGATCGGCGGCGATCGCGCGTTCGGCCTGGACCGCGACGGTGCTGGCGCAGGCCGACGCGGCCGCCAGCGCGGGCGTGGAGACGGCCCAGAGCGGTTGGACGGCGGCCAGTCGGGACAGCAGTTCCGCGGCGCCGAGCAGGTAGCCGATCCGCAGGCCGGCCAGGCCCCACGTCTTGGTGAGGCTGCGCACCACGAGCAGCCCGGGCAAGTCGCGGCGTTCGGCCAGCGACTCCGGTTCGCCCGGGTGCCCGGGAGCGATGGTGGTGTCGGCGAACGCCTCGTCGACCACCAGTACCCGGCCGGGGCGGGCCAGCGCGGCCACCGTCTGGGCGGGGTGCAGCACCGAGGTCGGGTTCGTCGGGTTGCCGATCATCACGAGGTCGGCGTCGGCGGGCACCCGGGACGGGTCGAGCCGGAAGTCGTCGGCGGCGTCGAGCAGCACCCGCTCGACCGGGTGCCCGGCGGCCCGCAGCGCCGCCTCCGGCTCGGTGAACTGGGGGTGCACCACCACGGGGCGGCGAACGCCGCGCAGCGCCTGGGCGATCAGCACGAAGCCCTCGGCGGCGCCGGCGGTGAGCAGCACCTCGTTCGGGTGACGGCGGTGCCGGGCGGCGACCGCCGCCCGGGCCGACGTCGGGTCCGGATAGCGGGCCAGGTCGGTCAGGGTCGCGGCGATCGGGTCGGCCAGCCAGGCGGGCGGGCGCGCCCGACGGACATTGACGGCGAGGTCGATCAGGCCGGCGGTCGCCTCCGCGTCGCCGTGGTGGGCGAGGTCCGGCTCGACCCCGGTGGGTGGGGCGACCGTGCTCGGCTGATCAGACATGTCCGCGATCCTGCCGGGAAGGTGGCCCGCGGGACAGTCGATCTCGGCGTAAGCCGCGTCACCACTCGCCGGTTTAAGAGTTCTTCTCATGTACGAATCGGAAATGTCATAACTTGACCTGGTGAGCAACCGACCCCTTGCTGCCGCTGGTCGACTCGTCCCTCTCCTCCGCGCCGGACTGATCGCCGGAATCGTGATCGCCGCCGCCGCCTACCCGCTGGTCGCCCTCACCGGGCTCGGCGCGAAGGCCACCGCGCACGCCGTGGACCAGAAGACCCGGGTGCTGAAGACCGCCCTGCCCGCCGAGACCTCGTACGTCTACGGCCCGGACGGCAAGACCGTGCTGACCATGTTCTACGAGGAGTACCGGCAGTACACCAAGCTGTCGGACATGTCGCCGAACATCCAGCAGGCGATCGTCGCCGCCGAGGATTCCCGCTTCTACCAGCACCACGGCGTCGACCCGAAGGGCGTGGCCCGGGCCTTCGTCTCCAACGCCCGCTCCGGCGGCTCCCAGGGCGCCTCGACGCTGACCATGCAGTACGTCCGGATGGCCCTGCGGGACAGCGCGACCACGCCCAAGGAGGTCCAGGAAGCCACCCAGCAGACCAGCCTGCGCAAGGTCAAGGAGATGCGGATGGCGCTGGACCTGGAAAAGGAGATCAGCAAGGAACAGATCATGGAGCGTTACCTGAACTCGGCGTACTTCGGGCACCGGGCGTACGGCATCTACGCGGCCAGCGAGATCTTCTTCTCCAAGACCCCGAAGGACCTCACCCCGGTCGAGGCCGCCACCCTCGCCGGACTGGTCAAGTCCCCCTCCGAGTACGACCCGGCCGACTCCGACCAGAAGGAGGCCACCGGACGGCGCAACTACGTGCTGGACCGGATGAGCCAACTCGGCTACCTCTCCCCCGACTCGGCCGCCGCCGCCAAGTCCGAGCCGATCCGACTCAAGCTGACCACCCCACCGCACGACTGCGCCGCGGTGGCGGAGAAGTACAACAGCTGGGGCTTCGCCTGCGACTACCTGAAGAACTGGTGGAGCGCGCAGCCCGCGTTCGGGGCGAACCGGCTGGAACGGATGGACAACCTGCGCCGGGGCGGCTACCGCATCGTGCTCAGTCTCGACCCGAAGGTCCAGGAGGCCGCCGAGAAGAACGTCGGCTCCAAGGAGGCCACCGGCAGCCCGTTCGCCAACGGCATCGTGGTCTCCGAGCCGGGCACCGGGCGGGTGAAGGCCATGGCGGTGAACCGGACGTACTCGCTGGACCTGGCCGAGAACCCGCAGAGCTCCAACCCCGAGGCCGGGCCGAAGGTGAAGGCCAACTACCCGAACACCGTGGCACCGCTGCTCGGCGGCGGTGACCTGGCCGGCTACCAGGCCGGCTCGACGTTCAAGATGTTCCCGATGCTGGCCGCGCTCGACGCGGGGATGCCCCTCTCCACCTCGTTCAACGCCCCACACCGCTACCGCTCCGAGGTCTACGACGGCTGGGCGCCCTCCAACGCCAGCGGCGCCATGTCCGGTCAGCAGACCATGTGGTCCGGCTTCGGCAAGTCGGTGAACACGTACTTCGTGTGGCTGGAGGAGAAGGTCGGCGCGGACCGGGCGGTCCGGTTGGCCGAACAGCTCGGGCTGCGGTGGCGCACCGACGTCGACCGGGACCACGCGTCCCCGGACAAGGCCAAGAAGTGGGGTGCGTTCACCCTGGGCGTCTCCGACGCCACACCGCTGGAGATGGCGAACGCGTACGCCGCCATCGCGGCCGACGGCCGCTACTGCGAGGCCATCCCGGTGCAAGCGATCATGAACCGGGACGGTACGCCCGCCACGTACACCACCCCGGGCGGTCTGCACCGTGAGGTGGCCAAGCCGCGCTGCCGGCAGGTGGTGAGCGCGGACGCCGCCCGGGCGGCCACCGACGCGGCCCGCTGCCCGACCGGAGACACCCCGGCGCGCGGCAGCTGCGGCGGCTGGTCCACCGCCGACAGCGTGCGGGGCACCGTCGGACGCCCGGTGGCCGGCAAGACCGGTACGACAGACAGCACCCGATCGGCCTGGTTCGTGGGCTACACCCCGGAGTTGGCCGCGGCCAGCTTCATCTCCGACCCGGACAACCCGTTCAACGCGGTCGGTGACGGGCAGTCCCAGATCCCGATCAAGGCGGTCTCGGAGACCCTGCGCGACGGCCTGAAGGGCACCCCGACCCGCCAGTTCACCCCACCATCGGACGCCATCGTCGGTTGACGGGTCGCAGGTCGGTGCGCGCGGCTCAACGCAGGTCGGCGGCGACGAACGACCACAGCTCCAGATCCACCCGGCCGCCGCTGACGAACCCGGCGTTGCGCAGCAGACCCTCGTAGCTGAAACCGCCCTTCTCGGCGACCCGGCGCGAGGCCAGGTTGCCGGGGGCCACCCGCAGCTCGACCCGCTGGAAGCCGTGCTCCAGGATCAGCGCGATGGCCACCGCGTCGACCGCCTCGGCGGCGAAGCCGAAGCCACGCGCGTGCGCCGCCATCGCGTAGGAGATCTCGGTGAGGCGGGCGCCCCAGTCGGTGCGCCGCGTCCACAGCGAGCCCACCACCTGGTCGTCCTCCCGCCGGAGCACCGCGTAGTGGTCGCCCTCCCCGCTGTCGCGCCGCTGCCGGGCCAGATCGGTGCACCAGGCCAGCCCGTCGATCGGGCCGGAGTCGTCGGGCAGCGGCAGCCAACGCCGGGTCAGCTTGTCGGCGAAGATCTCCCCGGCCGCCGCCGCGTCGGCCGCCGTGAGCTGACGCACCTCGGTACGCGGGGTGGAAACGGTCAACGTCGGGAATCGGCGCACCGCCACCTGACCGATCACACCGACACCTCGCCCGGCTGCGCGGGTACCACCTCGCTCGTCGGGTCGGCCGCCGCCGCGGCGACCAACCGGGCCGCCGTCGCCGGATGACTCGCCCAGTGCAGGGTGAGCTGCGAGGCGTGCACGTTGCGCCAGACGAAGCCCTCCGGCGCGCCGCCGTCCCAGCTCCAGGCCGGGCGTTGACCAGCGCGGGGGGTGAGCACCGCACGGTGTGCCTTGTGCCCGACCAGCACCGTGCCGGTGGCGGCCACCACGCTGTCGGTCTGGGCGGTCGCCTCCCGGTAGCCGGCCACCGCCCCGTCGCGGCTGATACCGACCGCGTCCAGGACACCGCACATCGGCAGCCCGTCCAACTCCCGGGCCAGCCAGAGCAGCCCGGCGCCCTCGGCGATCACCGGACGCCCGGTCCGCGCCAACTCGGCCACCGCGATGCAGAGCCGGCGGTTGGCCGACAACTGCTCGGCGTACGCCTCGGGCAGCGCGCCGCCGACGACCAGCGCGCGGGTGCCGACCGGCAGGGCCTCGTCGCGCAGCGGGTCGACGACGACGACCTCGGCGCCGGCCGCCCTGAGCAACTCCGTGGTCTCCGGGTGGCTGAAGCTGCCGCCCGGCCCACCGGCCACCGCCACCAGTGGGCGGTTCGCCGGGGGTGTGAACGTGCCCAGGGCCTCCTCGGGAGACCAAGCCGGCGCCAGCAGCGGCGGGGCGGAGCGGGCCAGCCCGAGCAGCCGTTCCAGGTCGACAGTGGCGGCGACGGCCTCACCCAGGCGGCGGACCGCACGGGCGGCGTCGGCCGAGTCGTCGACCACCGGTGCCACACCGTGCCGCCGCGACGGCAACACCGCCGGCAGGTCCTGGCGACGCAGCGCGCCGTAGACCGGCACCCCCACGTCGTCCAACGCCTCGCGCAGCATCCCCTCGTGCCGCGACGACGCCACCCGGTTGAGGATCACCCCGCCGAGCCACAGCTGCTCGTCGTACGAGCGGAAACCGTGCACCAGGGCCGCCACCGACTGACCCATCGCGGCCACGTCGACGACGAGCACCACCGGGCTGCGCAGCGCGGCGGCCGCGGCGGCCGTGGACTCCTGCTCGGGACGGCCACCGACCGAGTCGTACAGCCCCATGCTGCCCTGCACCACGGCCAGCCCGGCACCGGCGGCACCGTGCGCCACCAGCGGGGCGATCCGGTCGAGGCCGACCAGTCGGGGGTCGATCACCCGACCCGGCCGACCGGAGGCGAGGCCGAGGTACGCGGCGTCGACGTGGTCCGGCCCGAGCTTGAACCCGGCAACGTCGACCCCTCGCTCGGCCAGGGCGGCGAGCAGCCCGATCGCCAGCGCGTTCTTACCGTGCCCGGAGGACGGCGCGCTGAGCACCAGGCGCGGCACGACGGTCATCATCGACTCCTCGCGAGCGGCGGCGGGTACGCGACGGGACGACCGAGGCCGATCCGTCGGCGTGACGATACCCGCCCGGCCGAAGGCGCGAGCACCGCCAACCGGGGCAGCCGGTCCGGCCCTGGCAGGGCCCCCGGGCGTCGGTCCCGGCCCGGTCCGGCCCGGTCCAGGTCAGTGGCGCCGGTCATACGAGTAGCCTCGGTGCCGTGTACCGGTTCCTGCTGAGCCCACGCTGGCTGGGCGCTCTCGCGCTGACCCTTGTCGCGGCCGCCGTCATGGTGTTCCTCGGCAACTGGCAGCTGGACCGCTACCGGGGGCGCACCGAGGTCAACGAGCGGATCGACGCGGGCCAGCGGATGGCCCCCGTGCCCCTCGTCAACGCGCTGCGCGCTCCCACCGGCGGCGCGGGGACGGCCGGTCCGGCCCCCGCCGAGGACAAGGTCTGGACCCGGGTCACCGTCACCGGCCGGTACGACCCCACGAACACAGTGCTGGTCCGTGGCCGGACGGTGGACAGCCGGGTCGGTTTCGAGGTGCTCACCCCTCTGGTGCTCGCCGACGGCACGGCGCTGCTGGTGGACCGGGGCTGGATCCCGCCGGCGCCCGGTGGGGCGACCGCCCAGCCGTCGGTGCCGGCCGCGCCGACCGGCGACGTGACGGTGGTCGGCCGGGTGCACGAGACCGAGAGCGGCGCCGGCGCGGTGGCCCGGCGCGACGGGCTGCTGGAGATCCGGCGGATCGGTGTGCCGCGGCTGGCCGGCGAGCTTCCCTACCCGGTCTACGGTGCGTACCTGCTGCTCGACGAGCAGACCCCGGCAGCCGATCCGGTGTTCAAGGCGGTGCCGGTAGGGCACGCCAACAACTGGCAGAACTTCGGCTACGTCGTGCAGTGGTGGCTCTTCGCGGTGATGGCCATCTTCGGCTACGGCTGGGTGGCCCGTCGGGAGGCCCGCCGGGCCGCCGGCATCGGCACCACACCGGCTCCGCTGGACCGGGCCGCCGAGCCGACGCCGACCGCCTGACCTCGCCCCGTCAGCCGCTCACGCGGCCGGCGTGGATGGCGCGGACAGCGTCGACGGTGTCCGCCTCGGCGGCGGACTTGTCGTCGCGATAGCGCACCACCCGGGCGAACCGCAGCGCCATCCCACCGGGATAGCGCGAACTCGTCTGCACCCCGTCGAAGGCGATCTCCACCACCTGCTCGGGCCGGACCCGGACCACCCAGTCGCCGCGTTCCACGGCAAGGTCGAGAAACCGCTCGGTCTGCCACCGCAGCAGCTCGTCGGTGAGCCCCTTGAACGTCTTGCCGAGCATCACGAAGTCACCGGTTTGCGCGTCACGCGCACCCAGATGCAGGTTGGACAGCCAGCCCTTGCGTCGGCCGCTGCCCCACTCGACGGCGAGCACCACCAGGTCGAGGGTGTGCCGCGGCTTCACCTTGACCCAGGCGGCACCGCGCCGGCCGGCGTCGTAGGGGGCGTCCGGCGCCTTGATAACCACGCCCTCCTGCCCGGCGTCGAGCGCGGCGGCGAACGCCGCGGCGGCCTGCTCCGGGCCGTCGACCTCCATCCGGCCGACCAGCAGCGACGAATCCACCGAACCGGCGAGGGCGGCCCACCGCTCCCGGCCGGGTAGGTCGATCAGATCCTGGCCGTCGAGGTGCAGCAGGTCGAAGAAGTACGGGGTGAGCACCGTCGCGCCCGTGCTGGCGGCCGCCGCGAGCACCGCCGGGGCGACCGGTGTGCGCCCGGTGGTGCTGGGGGTGGTGCGTCGGGCCGCCCGGCTCGACGTCTGCTGGAACGGCAGTGGGCGGCCGGTCTCGTCCAGGCCGATCGCCTCGCCGTCGAGGACCAACTCCCGGCCCGGCAGGGCACGGACCGCGGCGACCACCTCGGGCACCCGGGTGGTGATCTCGTCGAGGCTGCGGGTGAACACGGCGATGTCGGTGCCGGAGCGGTGCACCTGGATGCGGATGCCGTCGAGCTTCACGTCGACCACCGCCGGCGTGCCGGTCGCGGCGAGCGCCTCGTCGACCGAGGGGGCGCTCTGCGCGAGCATCGGCGCCAGCGGGCGGCCGACCTGCAGACCGAAGCCGGCCAACTCAGCCGCTCCGCCGGCCAGCGCGGCCACCGCCACCGCCCTGAGATCACCGGCGAGCAGCAGCGCCCGGCGGACCGCCGCCACCGGCACCTCGGCGGCCCGGGCCACCGCGTCCGCGAGGAGCCCGGCCTGGGCGCCCTGCCGCAGCTCGCCACCGAACAGGCCGGTGAGCAGCCGCTGCTCGTCGGCCGTCGCCGCCGCGTAGAGGGCACCGAGCAGCGCCCGACGCCGAGCCTGTGAGCCCGAGCCGTGCACCGCGGCGATCTGCGCGATTGCCGCGTCCACGGCGGCCACCGTCAACGTCGGCTCGGCGGCCGGTGGTGGCAGGTCACGCAGGCTCGCGTAGCCGACCCCGGTCTGCCGTTGGCGCAGCTCACCGGCGAGGTAGCCGGCGCCGGGCTCGACCTCGCCGGGGTCGAGCCGGCGCAGCGCGTCAGCGAGCAGCTCCACCTTGGCCCGTCGGCCGCTGGTGGCGCCGACGGCGGCGGAGGTGGCTGCCAGATCGAGGAACCGCACGCAGCTCATCCTGCCAGTCACCTCCGACACCGCCCGGGCATTGCCGTGCCCGGGCGGTGTCGGCAGGGTGCCGCCCACTCACGCGGACGACAGGCCCTAGGCGGAGATGGGCTCCTCGATGCGCAACCCTCGGGCGCGGACCTCGCCGGCGACCCGAGAGAGCACCGAGTCGAGGGCGACCAGCGCGGCGGAGAGCTCACCGAGCTGTTCGTTGAGCGTGTCCTCGGACCACGCGGAGACATCGACATCTCCCAGCGCGCTGACAGCGGCCCCCAACCGGGCCATCACCTCGTTCGTACTCATGTACGAAAGGCTATAACAGCTGACCATCCGACACGCCGTAAACTCCCAGATCAGGCCCAAAGTTGCCGTTCTGACACCTAACTGCTCACCGCCGCCACGTTGCGCAGAAGCAGCGCCTCGGCGAGGCAGACCCGGGCGAACTCCCCCAGGTGCAGACTCTCGTTCGGGCCGTGCGCACGGGCGTGCGGGTCCTCCACACCGGTCACCAGGATCGCTGCCTTCGGGAACATCTCCTGGAAGGTGGCGATGAACGGAATCGAGCCGCCGACGCCGATGTCCACCGGGTCGGTGCCGTCCCAGGCGGTCCGGAAGGCCGAACGCGCGGCGTCGAACATCGGCCCGGACGCGTCGATCACGCACGGGTCACCGTCGTGTTCGAAGGTGACGGTCACCTGCGCACCCCACGGCGCGTGCTGCTCCAGGTGCGCGCGCACCGCCGCGTACGCCCGCTTGGGGTCGTCGCCCGGGGCGAGGCGGATGCTGAGCTTCGCCTTCGCGGCCGGCACCAGGGCGTTCGGCGCCTCGCCGGTGGACGGCGCGTCGACACCGAGAATGGCCAGCGCCGGCTTGGTCCAGAGTCGGTCGGTGATCCGGCCGGTGCCGATGAACTGCACGCCCTCGGCGAGCCCGGCCTCGGCCCGGACCCGGTCCTCCGGGTAGTCGACGGTCGCGCCCTCCCGGCCGACCAGGCCGTCCACTGCCACGTCGCCGGCGTCGTCGTGCAGCGTCGCCAACAGCCGGACCAGCGCGGTGAGCGCGTCCGGCACGGCACCGCCGAACATGCCGCTGTGCACTGCGTGGTCCAGCGTGCGCACCTCGACGAAGCAGTTGACGATGCCCCGCAGCGAGGTGGTCAACGCTGGTACGCCGATGTCCCAGTTACCGGAGTCGGCGATCACGATGACGTCCGAGGCGATCTCGTCGCGGTGCTCGGCCAGCAGTTGCTCCAGCGAGTCGGAGCCGTACTCCTCCTCGCCCTCGATGAAGAGGACCACGCCGACCGGCAGCGCGTCACCGTACGCGCGCAGTGCCGCGACGTGCGCCATGACGCCGGCCTTGTCGTCGGCCGCGCCCCGGGCGTAGAGCCGGCCGTCGCGTTCCACCGGCTCGAACGGGTCGGACTCCCACAGCGACCGGTCGCCGACCGGCTGGACGTCGTGGTGGGCGTAGAGCAGCACTGTGGGCGCGCCGGGCGGGGCGGCCCGACGGCCGATCACCGCCGGCTGACCGCCGGAACGCACGATGTCGACGTCCAGGCCACAGCCGCGCAGCAGCTCGGCGACCGCCTCGGCGGAGCGCTCCACGTGCGAGTGGTCGAAGCCCTCGAAGGCGATGCCGGGGATGCGGACGAGGCGCTCCAGGTCGGCCCGGACGCCGGGCATCTCCCGCTCGACGGCGGCCCGCACCTCGGACTCGGACATGATCGGAGAGGTCATGACCGGCATCGTATGCCGGCCTTACCCAGGCGTGCCGGCGGAGCCCGTACCGTCACCGCTGTCCGCGGGGCCGGCGCCGGCCCGCGCGCCCGGGGCGGCCCGCCCGGCACGGTGTGCGCGGCCCGCCGCCTCGCTGGCGGCGTCCATCCAGGAACGGGCCCGACCGGCGGTGCCGCCCACCCACTCGCCGACGTCGCTCGCACCGTCGCCCAGCCGGCGCAGCAACCCGACCAGCGGGTCGGTGGAGCGGCTGAACTCCTCCCGGTACGACTCGGCAGCCGCCTTGATCTCCTCCGAGACGCTTGTCGAGCTGTCGTCCTCGCGGCGCGGATAGTCCCCGGCCAGCACCCGCCCGTACGCCCCGGAGTCGATCCACTGACGCAGCTGCGCCGCCCGCGCCACCGGCGTCGGGTGGGTGCTCCACGCGGTCATCCGGATCTTGTGCAGGCTGTCGCGCAGGTCGCCGCCGCCGGCGTACTCGGCGGCCTGCTCCAGGAAGGCGGTGGTGTCGACCTGGGACAGGTCACCGCCGCCGGCAAGCTTCATCAGCAGGCGCAGCGCGGCGGCCGGGTCCTGCCCGGCGAGCAGGCCGGCCCGGTCGGCGGAAAGCTCCGCCTTGCGCCACCACTCCAGCATCGCCGCGATGATGGCGCGCAGCGCGATCGCGCCGACCGGCAACCAACTCAGGTTGGCCGCCCATCGGGTGAGGATCATGAGCATGGTCTTGTAGACGGCGTGCCCGCTGCCCACGTGCCCCAACTCGTGGCCGAGCAGGCAGCGCAGCTCGTCCTCGTCGAGCTGCTGCACGCACGCGGAGTTCAGCACGATGAACGGCCGCTCCAGCCCGACCGCCTCCGCGCCCAACCAGGGCGACTGGGTCACGTACAGCTCGGGCAGCTCGGCCACGTCCAGCGCCGCCGCGGCCTCGGTGTAGCGCTGCCACACCGCCGGGTACTGCCGGTGGTCGACCCGGATACCGGAGGCCAGCACGGACAGCCGGAAACCCCGCTCGTTCCACATTCCGAAGAACGCCCGCACCACGTCGTCGAAACCGCGCAGCTCCCGCAGCGCGACCAGGGCACCCCGATCGGCCGGATGCTCCCAAGCCCGTGAGCTGATGCCGGTGAGGGTGATCCGACGCCGCGCTGGCGCGTCCGCTGCCGTCATTGTGGCTCCCCGTTCGCCGTAGCTCTCCGCATCGTGCCGCAGTCGGTGGCCGACGTCCATGCCCCCGCTCAGCGGAGCCGCACGTAGTACCGGTCCGCGTCGTGCGGCAGTGTCGGCGCGCCATCCACCAACAGGTCGGCGTGGGTCGCGGTCTCGTCGACGGCGAAGTGCGCCCGCTCCCCCTCGTGCCAGCGGCGCAGCTCGGGCAGGATCTCCGGCCCGTCCCTGGCGACCGCGCGAGCCAGCCGCAGCGACGCGGGCGCGGTGACGAACACTGCCAACGTCAGCTCCGGCCGGACTACCGCCCGGGCCGCGCTGACCCCCTCGACCAGCAGCACCGGAGCCACCGGGACCGGAACCGGCCGGGGCAGGAAGCACTGCCGGACCCAGCTGTACCGCCGGTAGCCGCCCGGCTCGCCGTCGCGCAGCGGGGCGAGCACCCACTCGTCGAGCCGGGGCCAGAAGGTGACCTGGTCGTCCCAACCGTCGAGCAGGTCGTCGGTGTGCACCACCGGCGGTCGGCCGCCGAGCGGCCCCGCCAGGGCATCCGCGAGCTGCGCGGTGAACCGGCTCTTACCCGCGCCGCTCGGCCCGTCGACAGCGACCAGCCGGGTCCGCCCCAACCGCGCCGGGCCCGCGAGCACCCGACGAGCCAATTCGGCGTACGCCTCGACAACCGCCACGGTCGGCCGGCCAGTTCCCGGGTTCAGCGCAGCCTCCCGTGGTGCATCACCGAAGTATGCCGCCACCGCTGCTGGCGGGGTGATCGACTCCGGTTCATCGACGTCCGTGTCGGCGGACGGTCACGCCGATTGAGGGGCCAAGGTGGGCCACGTTGACACGTCCGGCTGACCGCCCTGGCCGGCCACCGTCACGTCCGGGGGAATTGGGGCGGCGACGGGTGACGGGCGGCCCGTTCGCCGCCCGGGGTGCCACCGAATCGGCATGATCGGGTGGTGCTCCGAGACGTAATGAGCCCCGGTATAGACGCCCTACTCGAACAGGCCCGCGCTGGGCTGCACCGACTGACTCCGCAGCAGACCGTCGAGGCGGTCCGCGGCGGTGCGTTGCTGGTCGACACCCGTACCGAACTTCAGCGCCGCGAACAGGGCGACCTGCCGGGCGCTGTCGTCATCGACCGGACCGTACTGGAGTGGCGCCTCGATCCGGCCAGCGCCTGGCGGATCCCGGAGGCCACCGGGTACGACCGGGAGATCGTGCTGGTGTGCCGGCAGGGCTACAGCTCCAGCCTGGCCGCCGCCAGCCTCCAGACCCTCGGGCTGCGCCGGGCCACCGACATGATCGGCGGCGTGGACGCCTGGCTCGCCGCCGGCCTCCCCACCACCGACCGGCCCGCCGACATCCGCCCCTGACATGCCCGGCCCTGCCCTTGAGCCCATCTCGGGCGGGCGGTCGGCGCAAGACCGCGCTCGATCCAGGAAAAAGGCTTCTCTCCACGCGGACGAGGCCCCTCTAACAAGGATCGAGCACGATCTCACTTTCCTCAGTGGACGGTGTGCCGGTCAGGACGGGGCGCCGGGTGGGATGAAGGGGAGGTCGGCGGGTGGGCCGGCTTCGATGAGTCGCCAGAGGGCATCGGTGTCCAGGTGTTCCTCGACCATGTCGCCGAGCAGGTCGAGTGAGCGTTCCCGGGCGGCGGCGAAGCTGGTGGCCGGTGCGACCCGGAACCCGCCGCGACCGGCCAGGCGAGCCGCCTCGGTGAGGAACCACCTACGGAACTCGTCGGACTCGAACGCCCCGTGCCAGTGCGTACCGTGCACCGCGCCGAGCACGGCACCCTCCCCGACACCGTCGTCGCCGGTCAGCAGCGGGGTCAGGCCGGGGTCGGCGTGTGACACGTACCCGTGGTGGATCTCGTAGCCCCGCACCGGAAGGCCACCGTGGCCGGTGCCCACCGACTGCCGGACGGTCTTGCGCGGATCGAAGGTGATGTCGATGGGCAGCAGACCGAGCCCCGGCACGCTGCCCTGCCGGCTCTCCACCGGGTCGTGGATGGCGCGGCCGAGCATCTGGAAACCGCCGCAGAGGCCGAGCAGGGGCTTGCCGGCCGCCACATGGGTGGCCACCGCGTCGGCGAGGCCGGTTTCGCGCAGCCACGCGAGGTCGGCGACGGTGGACTTGGAGCCGGGCAGGACGACCAGGTCGGCGGCGGCCAGCTCGGCCGGTTCAATGGTGAGGCGTACGCGGACGCCCGGCTCGGTAGCGAGCGCCTCCACGTCGGTGGCGTTGCTGATCCGGGGTAGGCGGACGACGGCCACGTCCAGCCACTCGCTGCCGTGCGGGGCGGCGGGTCGGCCGAGCACCCGGCCGTAGGCAAGTGAGTCCTCAGCGTCGAGCCACAGGTCCAGTGCCCAGGGCAGCACCCCGTACGTGGGGCGGCCGGTGACCTGACGCAGCATGCCCAGGCCCGGCTGGAGCAGCCCGAGGTCGCCCCGGAACTTGTTGATCACGAAGCCGGCGATCAGCGCCTGGTCGGCCGGGTCGAGCAGGGCCACTGTGCCGAACATCGAGGCGAAGACACCACCCCGGTCGATGTCGCCGACGACGATGGTGGGCAGGTTGGCGTGCCGGGCCAGCCCCATGTTGACGTAGTCACCGGCGCGCAGGTTGATCTCCGCGGGGCTGCCGGCGCCCTCGCAGATCACCACGTCGTACGTCTCGCGCAGCTCGGCCAGTGCGGCGTACGCGGTCTCGGCGAGCCGGGGACGCAGCTGCCGGAAGGTGCCGGCGGTGATCGTGTCGACAGCCTCGCCCAACAGCACCACCTGACTGGCCAGGTCGCTGCCCGGCTTGAGCAACACGGGGTTGAACCGCAGGTCGGGTGCGAGCCCGCACGCCGCGGCCTGCATGGCCTGGGCGCGCCCGATCTCGCCGCCGCGCCCGTCCGGCCCGACGACCACCGCAGAGTTGTTCGACATGTTCTGCGCCTTGTACGGCGCCACCTTTACGCCCTGCCGGTGCAGCCAGCGGCAGATGCCGGCGGTGAGCACGCTCTTGCCGGCATCGGACGTCGTGCCGGCGACCAGCAGCCCGCCGCTCACCGCCCACTCCCCCGCCGCACCCCGACGCCCCCGGCCAGCGCGCGCCCTCCGGCCGTAGCAACCAGCCCTCGCCGGCCCACGGCGCCGATCAGTGCGCGCCTGCTCACCGCGCCAACCAGCCGGCCAAGCGTCACCGGGTACGCGGCGGCCAGCCCGACGGCGGCCAGCCCCACCGCGCCGGAGATCCGGGCGGCCCGCTTCAGGTGCCGCGCCTCCGGACGGGGACCGTCGCCGAGGAACGGCCGCACCTCGGAGCGCCCGAAGTAGACGTTACGGCCACCGAGGCGGACCCCGAGCGCACCGGCCATCGCCGCCTCGCACTGACCGGCGTTGGGGCTCGGGTGGTCGTTGCGGTCCCGCCGCCACACCTGCCAGGCGCGCTGCCGGTCCCCGTGCGCGACCGGCGCGACGGCGATGGTGAGCAGCCCGGTCAGCCGGGACGGCACGAGGTTGAGCGCGTCGTCCAGCCGAGCGGCCGGCGTGCCGAACCGCGCGTAGCGCGTCGACCGGTGCCCGACCATCGCATCGAGGGTGTTCGCCGCGCGGTAGCCCAGCAGCCCGGGCAGACCGGCGACCGCTCCCCAGAGCAGCGGAGCGACCACAGCGTCGGAGGTGTTCTCCGCGACCGACTCGACGGTGGCACGGGCCAGCTCCGACTCGCCCAGCGTCGACGGGTCCCGCCCGCAGAGGTGCCCGAGGCGTCGCCGGGCGGCGGGCAGGTCACCGTGACGCAGCGTCCGACCCATCACGGTCGCCTCGCGCCGAAGCGTGCGGCCGCCCAGCACGGTCCACGTGCCGGCCGCCACCAGCACCGCCCGGGTCACCGGCCGGTGCCGGGTAGCCGCCGCGGCGACCGCCCCGAGCAACACCGGGCCGCCGACGGCCAGCGCGGTGAATGCCGTACCCGCCGTTCGGTCCGGGCGGTAGAGGTGGCGCTCCAGCGCGCCCGCGGCCTGCCCGAAGCCGGCCACCGGGTGCCATCGGCGGGGGTCGCCGAGCACCCTGTCCAGCGCGTAACCGGCCAGCAGCCCCACCGCGTTCGCCATCGGCGCTGTCCGTCGCACCCGCACCACCTCCGGCCGGCCAGCCTAGACGAGCACCCCGTGAATCAGCCCAACCCACGGTCGGGCACCGGCAACGAGAACCCGTGGAGCGGACCGGCCGGCCAGCCGCCGACGCCCGTCACGCGGGGTGACGACGCTGGTCGCGTCGCCACCCCGCCCCCGTCGTGCCGCACCGCGCCGCGCCTGCATGCCGCGACCGATGCGGAACGTCAGCCCAGCTCGACCGCCGCCCAACCCGCGACGGTCGAGCCGATCGGTCAGGCTGGCTGCGGGATCCGGCCCCGACCACGCCGCCCTCGGCCGGGCTGCGCCGGCTCCGGCTGCCCCTCGTCGGGCACCGGCCCCAACTCGATGTCCAGGTCACCGTCGGCGTTGTCGTCGTCCGCCTCGGGCGGAGGGGCCAACTCGTCGTCGAGGCCCGCCGGGACGGTGGTCTGCCCGACCTGCCCGCCGCTCGGCAGCGGTCCGCCGTCACCGAAGACCCCACCGCCCGAGGAGATTCCGTCGTTCGCGGAGACCCCGCCGCTCGGGGAGCTGTCGTCGTCCTCCGGGGCGTTGCCGAACGGGCTGGTTCGCAGCTCGGCGTAGTCGGGCAGCTCGAAGTCGTCGTCCAGAGGGCGGTCGTCGGGCAGCACGGGCGCCTGCCCGGCCGGCACCGGCTCGGTGGGCTCGCCGTGCACCCGGCTCTCGGCGTCCGCGTCCTCCACGGTGCTGGTCGTCATGCTCGGCCGGTTGCGCAGGAACCGGGCCCGGCCCCGGGACAGATCGTGGCCGACGGCGACCGCCTCCAGCTCGTAGAGCGTGCGGTGGTTGCCGGCGTCGTCGGTCCAGTCGCGGGTGTAGAGCCGCCCGCAGACCACCACCGGATCGCCGACCATGACGGAGGCCGCCACCCCCTCGGCGAGCTTGCGCCAGCAGTTGACGCGGACGCGGAGCGAATTGCCGTCAACCCATCGGCCGCTGTCCCGGTCGAGTCGGCGGGCGGTGGAGGCGACCTTGAAGTTGGCCACCAGAGTGTTGCTCTGGGTCGTTCGCCGCCACTCGGGCGTAGTCAGCACATTGCCGACGATTGTCACGTAAGTGTCGAACATCGTCCCTCCAGGGGGATCGGGGCCTGCCAGCGCGAGTCGACTCGACACCGAGCATCGACACTGAGACCACCCATCGCGAGCGCCGATCCCCGACCTGTGGATGACGAACCCACCTGTGGAAAACGCCCTGATCACCCCCGGATGTGGTACGCCCGACCCGCCCGACCCGCCGTCCACGGTTTCCCAGGCCGCCCGAAATGGGTAAGGACTTGATCAACGCACCACCGACAGCTCCACGTCGACGAGAGGTCAGCGCCATGACGATCACTACCATCGACTCCGCGAACGCTTCCGAGGCGCAGCGATGAGCGCCGTGGCGAACCCGGCCACCGTGGCTGAGTGCCTGCGGGTGGGCGCCGGGTTCTCCCAGGGCGACCGCAACTGGATCGCCGAGCAGTTCGCCACCCTCGACGCCCGGCTTGCCAGCTTCCACGCTGACGCCACCGAGCTCGAGGTGTCGGTAAAGGACCGGGAGGCGCGTGGCCAGAAGGTCACCCTGGAGTGCTGGATCGCCGGCCGGCAGAAGATCGTCACCACCTCCGCGGAGGAGGACCTGCACGCCGCCCTGAATGACGTCCGTGACGACCTGCGCCGCCGGCTCAACGACGCCAAGACCCGCCAGGAGCCCCGGCACAACAAGCACCTGCGCGAAGTCCCCCCGCCGCAGGTCGAGGCCGTCGAGTCCGACGACCCGGCCCCCCGCGCCGACGCGGAAACGGCCTGACCCACGCCACACCCCGGCCCGCCCCACCGCCGCTCAGTCGATCATGGAGTCGTGGTGGTCGCTTGATCCGCGACCACCCCTTTTGCGAGACACCACAACTCCATGATCGACGCGGCGAGCGGGGTGGGCGGGCGCGGGCTACCGCTGGGTAGGTTGGCGGCGTAGCGTCGCGTTCGTGGAACCGGACGTGTTGGGGCCGCCGTACGAGCGGCAGACTATCGACCTGGGCACCGACGACGAAGGCCCCGTTGTCGCGACTCTGGTTCGGCGGCGGGCCGAGCGCCCCACCGGGCGGGCCGTGCTCTACGTACACGGCTTCGTCGACTACTTCTTCCAGACGCACCTGGCGGACTTCTTCGCCGAGCGAGGCTGGGATTTCTACGCGCTCGACCTGCGCAAATACGGTCGCAGTCTGCTCCCGGCCCAGACCCCGAACTTCTGCCGCGACATCAGCGACTACTTCTCCGAGCTGGACGCCGCCGCCGAGATAATCCGAAAGGACGACGGGCACGACACGCTGCTGGCGATGGGCCACTCCACCGGTGGTCTGATCATCTCGCTCTGGGCGGACGCCCGCCGCGACACCGGCACCATCGACGGTCTGGTGCTCAACAGCCCCTTCTTCGACCTGAACGCCCCCTGGGCGGTCCGTCGACCCCTCGCGGCCGCCGCGTCGCGACTGGGCCGCAGGGCGCCGCACCGCATCCTCCCGTTCGGGCTCGGCACTGTGTACGGCGAGAGCATCCACACCGACCACCGCGGCGAGTGGACCTACGACCTGGCGTGGAAGCCGCTGGCCGGGTTCCCGGTCCGGGCCGGCTGGCTGAACGCGATCCGCGCCGGGCAACGCCGGCTCCGCGCCGGGCTGGACATCCAGGTGCCGGTGCTACTGGCCTGCTCGACCCGGTCCTTCCGGGGCACCAAGTGGCACGACAACGCGACACTGGCCGACGCCGTACTGGACGTGGAGCACATGGTCCGCTACGCGCCCCGCCTCGGCCGCCACGTCACACTGGCCCGCTTCGACGGCGGGCTGCACGACCTCACGCTCTCCGGTCCCGTCGTACGGAAGAAGGTCTTCGACGAAGTCGGCCGCTGGGCCGAGGCGTTCCTCGCCGCCGGACCCACCGCCCCGGCCGACGCCGCGCCGACCGACGCCGCACGATCAGAGGCGGCCCCAGCTGACGCCGCGCCTCGTGACGCCGACCGCGCTGACGCAGCGCCGGCCGACGCGCAGCCGGCCAACGCGGCGGGGGCGGCAACGCCCGGCGGCTGACCAGGCCGAACGGAACGCCGGTTCAGATGTCGCCGGGCGTCGCCGGGAGGACGGCACGGATCCGGTCGAAGGTCGCCACCGGGTGCGCGCCGTCGCCGGGCAGGACCAGGCCCAGGCAGTACGGGGAGACCTCACCGGTGGGTTCGGCCTGAACGATGAAGACCGGCGCCCCGACGTACCCCGGCGGCAGCTCCGTGGTGATCAGCACGGCGTCCCCGTCGCGGACCACCCGCTCGATCGCGACCTCCAGCGGGCGTGACCCGTCTTCGCGTACCCCATGGGCCAGCACGAAAGCGGAACTGGCGTCGGCGGTGAGGCGGGCGATCACCTCGGGCCCGGCGGCGATCCCCGCCGGCACCGGCTGGACGCGCCACCGCCAGCCGCCGTCTCCGGCATACCGGTGCAGACCGGCGGTCGGCAACACCGCGACCCCGTCGCCCGCGAAGCGGGCCCAACCGGGCACGATCTCGGCCTCGGAAATGACGGCCGGGGCCACCCCCGCCGGCTCGGTGACGCTCGCCCGCAGGCCCAACTCACCACCCGAACCGCCCACCAGTTCGGACGCCGTCAGCAGCGACTCCCCCACCGGGTCGTCACCGCCCTGGAAGAAGAACGCGGTACCGAAGTCGCCCGAGGACCGGTACGGCAGGATGGCGCGACCGACGACCTGGCACAGCTCGTAGGCGACGTCGCTCTCGGCGTCGGAATCCAGCAACACCAGCCAAAGGTACGGTCCACGGCCAGGCCGGTCCGCGGTAACCCGGATGCCCGCTACGAGGCGGACGTGAGACTCTGCTCGGCAACGTGGACGCGGGCACCCTTTTTGCCGTCGGGCAGTGGGACGGCGGTACCCTCTGGGCGCGACATCCACGCCACAGGCGCCCGTAGCTCAGCGGATAGAGCAGGGGACTTCTAATCCCAAGGCCGCAGGTTCGAATCCTGCCGGGCGCACAGGTACTTCCTCAATCTGACCGGCTCACGTGGGGCTATTCGTGGTGCGAGCGCGCTACGGTGGCCCCGTGGCAGCCTCGAACGGACGCAGCAAGCGCCAGCGCGGCGAGATCGAAACCCTGCCCAGCGGGTCACTCCGTGTGAAGGTCTATGCCGGCGTCGACCCGATCAGCGGGAAGCGGCACTACCTCACCGAGGTCATCCCCGCGGGTCGCACTGCCGCCAAGGACGCCGAGAAGGCGCGTACCCGTCTGCTGGCCCAGGTGGACGAGCGGCGCAACCCGCGCACCCGCGCCACGCTCGACCAACTCCTAGACCGGTGGCTTGAGGTGGCCGACATCGAAGCCACCACCCGGATGGGCTACGTGAACAAGCTCAACAAGCACGTACGGCCGGTGCTCGGCAAGCTGCCGGTCGGCCGACTCGATGCCGAGACGTTGGAGTCGTTCTACGCGAGCCTGCGCCGCTGCCGCGACTGGTGCGGCGGCAAGGCGTACGTGAAGCACCGCGTAGAGGGTGAGCACACCTGTACCGCGAAGTGCCGGCCGCACGTCTGCAAGCCGCTCAGCGCCTCGTCGGTGCGGCAAATCCACTGGATCCTCAGTGGTGCTCTCAGTCGCGCCGTTCGATGGCGCTGGATCGCCGTCAACCCCGCCGGGCAGGCCGAGCCACCTGCGCCGCCGCACCCCGACCCGCAGCCGCCGAATCCTGCCGAGGCGGCCCGCATCATCAATGAGGCGTGGCGCGATCCGGACTGGGGCGCACTGGTCTGGCTGGCCATGACGACGGGCGCCCGGCGCGGCGAGCTGTGCGCGCTGCGTTGGCAGCATCTCGACCTGGTCGCTGGCGTGCTGACGCTGAGACGCAGCGCCTACCTGGACGAACACGGCGAGCTGCGGGAAAAGGACACGAAGACGCACCAGCAGCGGCGGGTGGCGATCGACCCGGAGACGATTGACGTGATCGGCGAGCTGTACGGCCGGTACCTCGACCGCTTGGCCCAGCTCGATGCGGATGCTGCGCCAGCCGACTACGTCTTTTCGCCCGAGCCCGACAACAGCCGCGGCTACCGGCCCGACACCGTCACCCAGCGGTACGGCCGACTCGCTACCCGGCTCGGCATCGACAGTCACATTCACGCGCTGCGCCACTACTCGGCTACCGAACTGATCAATGCGGGTGTTGACGTGCGGACCGTCGCGGGCCGGCTTGGTCATGGCGGCGGCGGAACAACCACCCTCAGGGTGTACGCGGCCTGGCTGTCGGAGTCGGACCAACGTGCTGCCGGGACGCTGGCCGCTCGGATGCCACCGCGCCCAGTCGCGCCGACGCAGCCCACAGTTGCAATCAGTCCGTATCGAAGGATCGCCTCGGAGCTGCGCGAGCAAGTCGCGGCCGGTCGGTTGCGGCCCGGCACCCAACTCCCGGCGGTTGCCGAGCTGGCTGCGGCGCATGGCGTCTCAGTCGGAACCGCGCATCGGGCCGTGGCTCTGCTGGCCACCGAGGGTTTGGTGAACGTTGTCCGGGGTCGAAGGGCAACCGTTGCAGATCCTCGCGGCGAGCACTCGCCAAGTGGCCTTGGAGCCAAGTTAGTTCCGGGTGCCGCCGACATTCCGACCATTCCACAACGGTCCCCTCAAACGTAACGGTAACCACGCGTTACGAGATCAGGATGGGCGATCCGGCGACTGGGCAAGTGGCCTTTTACCAGCGGATACACCTCTCGACATCTCTGCCACCTCCCCCGCCGCCCGTCGACCGTCGGCCGTCCCCGACTGCGGGCATCGGCGCTTGCCTCCACGCTCGCTCTGCTCATGAAATAGCATTAACCAGGACGCCGATCGGGATCGAAGCGCCCAACAGAAGTAGCGTTACCAAACGGCGGGTGCCAGACGATTGTCCCCCCTCTCCTTGCAATTCAAAAGCAGGAAACATCCAATTGTGCAGTCGCTGCATTAAGAAAATCGGCCAGGTCACCATAAACACCAGGGTCCCGACCACGAGGCGGACATCCCACCCAGCCGACTTTGCCAACACAAGCCCAACGAAACCACCGAGGACTGCTGCTACAGACACAGCGAGACCGAATCTGAAATTATATGAGCGCAACGAGGACCAACGAGGCACCCCCTTTTCGATCTCGTCCGCGAGCCTGGCGTACGCCTGCTTCGCCCATCCGGTCCGCTGGGATACCACATCGATAACAACTGCCTCGCTTGCATTTCGCGAGAAAGTCACGCTAAGCCGCTCAGACGACCAAAGCGCGGCCACAAATTTTAGGCTCACGACACTTCTTCGATCAATCTCCGGCAGTACCTCCGATATGGATCCTGCCACCTCATCCTCATCCTCCACGACAAGTCCAACGAACGGATAAACCTCGCCGTCACCCGGTGTGATGTATACGCTGTTGGAGTCTCCGACAATGTTGATGTGCTCGGCCACCTCGAAGGCCGCGCTCCGCTGCTGCTTCTCAGTTTCAAGCTCTCGCAGCCGCGCTGAATGCAATTCCTCGACAATCTTGCCGAGGCGTTCAAGATCGGTCATCTCACCAGACCACGCGTGCCATTGATGGCGTTTGCGGAAGCTGCGCCTTACGGTACTCACGGTTCAGTCGGCCCCTCAGCGATCGACGTCCTTACACGGACACGGCACGATCCTAGCGATATGGCCCAATGCCATCCCGCCTGCCGCCGACCAGGCGCCCTGGAGTGCGCCAGGGTCAGGGTGAAAGGTCGTTCGCCCGGTAGCGCTCTCCACCTTGCCACCCTGGCCCTGGTCTGCTCGGTTCGCCTGGTTCGGCGGCTGGCGGGATGGCATCTCCCACCCACTAGCCGGAACCGTTCGGCAACTTCATCTCGGAGTCGTCTGCCCCCGCCGGAGGCACGCCCTTAATCGGCCGGCGCGCCGGCCGATGCCGGCGCTTGTACCATCAGCAGGCCGAGCGCGTCCGGCGCGGCCCGCCTGCGGGCCGCCTTGATCTGATAGAGCCAGATTCGGCAGCTCGGCTCGTTGCGCCTACTCGTTAAACTTGCTTGATGTCAAACCGGCACCGTTTGCCCTACGTAGTACTCCAAGATCTGGCAACTGCCCTCCGTGGGCTGCGGCGTCACGGAGAAGCCATATTCAACCGCGACGTTTCAGTGTTCGTGCAGGCGGCAGCCGCCCTTGACTTCGTGGCAAGGCGTCCACGCGGGACACGTCTAACGAAGGACGACGTTGCCAATGCGCTATCTTTGCTAGCAGGCTTACGGCTGATGATCGACGAACGGGAAGGGGATTTACTTAGGTACGCCCGCAAGCGAGGGCTTACGTATGAAGAGATCGCTCACGCGTTGGGCCTTAAGTCTCGTCAGGCCGCCGAGCAGCGCACTCTGCGACTTGAAGCTGCCGACACTTATGAGCAGCAGAGGCATCTTGAGACGAGATACCTTCAGCGATTTGGGTTCTCGCGCCCGCGCCGTACCAGCCCGTCTGAGTGGGTTGGCGTATGGCTCTCAATGGCCGATCCAGATGGAAGCGATCTGGTTGACGATTGATTGAGAGCGGACAACAGGCTCGCCAGAGAGCCAATTAGAGCTGCCGCAGCCATTGCGCGGTCCGGCTTAAGGGTCGCGATTGCCATGAATAAGAAGACGGCAAGTAGAGCAACTCCGCACGTTCTCTTGAATCGCTTTCGCTGATTAATTGCAGATAAGAGCCTAACGCGCGGCCTCATTGCGACTTGTCTCCCTACGGGGCTCGGCGGACCCCCTAATTATTGAATGCGCCTGCGGGTGCCCCTCTGAACCAAAATTTGTTATCCGGTACCAGCAGGCTTCTCGCGACAGGCTAGATGTGCCGCTGACCTGCGGTGCTGGCCGAGACTTCTAGCGCGAGATGTCAACGACCCGTTGACAGGCACAAGCGCGGGCGCTTGTCGGCCGGCCTTGACTCGATCTCCGTGAGCAACTCGGCAACTGACTGCCAGCACCCTCTAGCGACCGGCTGTCGCCTCTGCTCGGCATGATGTATGCATGCATCTGCTAGTGCTTGGCGGAACCTGGTTCGTAGGCCACGCGATCGTCACCGCCGCCATTGACGCCGGCTGGAAGGTCACCACGTTCAACCGCGGCACCTCCGACCCCTTCCTAGAGGCTGTACGGCCCATCCGGGGTGATCGAACCCGCCCGGAGGACGTCACCGCCCTCGCCGCCGCTGGGCCTTGGGATGCTGTGGTCGACACCTCGGGCTACGTGCCGAGGAACGTCCTCGACGTGGCTCGCGCGCTTGCTCCCGTCGTCGGCCGCTACGTCTTCATGTCCACGGTCAGCGTCTACCGAGACTGGCCATTGAAGCCGCTCACCGAACGCTCCGAAGTGCTCTACTGCCCGCCGGACGCCGGCCCGGACTACGGCACCGACACCGAAAACGGACCGACGCGGTACGGCTACCAGAAATCCGGATGCGAGGCCGCAGCGGTCGCCGCGTTCGGAATAGACCGGACGACGCTCCTGCGCCCCGGTGTTGTGCTCGGCCCGCGTGAGTACGTCGGCCGCCTGCCGTGGTGGCTGCGCCGCGTGGCTACTGGTGGGCGAGTCCTAGCCCCAGGTTCCCCTGACCGCAGCATTCAGCCGATCGACGTGCGTGACCTGGCCGCATTCGCACTCCACACCATCACCGAAGGTTCCTCGGGCGCGTTCAACGTCTGCGCCCCAGTGGACGGCGCGACCTTCGGCGGACTACTGGCGGACTGCGCCCAAGCGACCCGAGGTGACGCCTCATTCGATTGGATGCCCGACGAGGTGCTGCTCAGCCACGGCGTCCGGCAGTGGTCCGAGCTGCCCCTCTGGCGAACGTTCGACGGTGTGTGGCGCGTCGACACGGCCAGGGCGCAGACAGCCGGCCTGCGCTGCCGACCGCTCTCGCTGACCGTCCGCGACACCTGGCGATGGATGGTGGAGAACGGCGAGGTCAGCAACCACGATCGGGCTGCGGAGATCGGCATCAGCCGGGAGAAGGAAGAGCAGGTGCTGGCCGCCTGGCACCGGTCAGGTGAGCGGACGGGCTGACGTTTCCAACAACCACGCCGCGACGCACTCGGCGAGCTGGCGCGCGTCCGCGTCGCGGTCCCACGGCGATTCGCTCAGCAGGCGCTCGATCCGCGACAGCCGGCCTGTCAGCGAAACGTTGCGCTTTTGCGGCGGCAGGTCCAAGACGGTACGCAGCGCTTCGGCCGCACCGTCCTTGTCTCGCATGTGGAGGTGAGCAGCGGCTACATCGATCTGCGTCCCGTTGATCTGCGAGTACGGCCGCCTGGGCGAGGGCAACGCCTCGTACACCTGCAACGCCTCTCGGGCGTACCTCGCGGCCTGCTCGCCGTTTCGGAGGTCAAGCCATGCCGCCGCCGCACATGCCGCCGCCCGCGCTTCGCCGAAGGCGAACTCCCCGCCGGTGGAGGTGGCGAGTTCGTCAGGTCGTTCCGCTGCCGATTCTCTGTCTCGCTGGGCTGCTTCCAAGACGGCAGCGACTGAATCGGAATCCGCGAGCAAGGCATGAGAGCGGGAAGCGATATAGCGGAGCCTCAGCCTCGGCTCCCCCTCCGGGGCTGCTCGCATGGCACGAGCGAAGTAGCTCAGTGCGGAATCAGGCTCGTTGCGCCAGTTGGCAAGTGTCATTTGCAGGCCGTAGGTCCATGCCTTCAATGATGCGTGTCCGGCCAGATCGGCGTACTGCGTCGATGCTCTGGCCAGTGCCGCCGACTCGTTCCAGTGCCCGAGATCGAAGGCGGTGGAAGCCATCAGGGATGCGCTCTGGCCGATAGTTACGTACAGATCCGCCAGCTCACCGGGCCGACGGGTGCGCTCGACTAAAGCCCTTGCCTCGTCACGCAACCGACGGGCGCCGCGGAACACGTCGAAGGCTGTCATGCCGCCCGACCGAGCAAGCAGCGTCACGTCTTCCTGCAAGGACTCGATAGAGTCGTGCGGCAGAGCAAGACTCATCAGCAAGGAATCGTTGGCGACCGAGTCGGCAGCAGCGCTCACACCATCCAGAACAACGCCGTCACTGCCAGCAATTCCCTTTGGCTGCACTGGGCAGAGGGTTTCGAAGAACCGAGATCGAACCGAATCCGACACACGACCCAGGGCCGCGTTCAGCACGTCTTGATTCGCGTTTCCAGGAACAGTGTCGGGTCGGCTATGCCAGTAAGCGATTGTTCTTGTCGCGATCCCGAGCCACGCCGCGAATCCCTCGTTCGTCATTCCGGCGGCAGCTTGAAGCGAGCAGGCGAGGTTTCCTGTCCACCGATCTACCGTCGCCACCGTGGTCTCCCGAGCTTGCAAGTTGCATCGGATTGCCGCGCATTGCACTGGGTTTGCATGGGCGCTCCGCTCGGTTTCGACTTCACTGGGTTTCAGCAAGCCGAACGAGCCACCAACCACAGACTACTGAGGAGACTCCCGTGACTGAACCCCTCGC
The DNA here is from genome assembly GCF_046549335.1 of Micromonospora sp. 050-3. NCBI lineage: Bacteria > Bacillati > Actinomycetota > Actinomycetes > Micromonosporales > Micromonosporaceae > Micromonospora > Micromonospora sp. 050-3. Next base: position 793,400 of record NZ_JAJPVX010000003.1, on the reverse strand, counting down.
CTTCAAGAACGATCGCCCCCGGTTCCGGTCGGTTGCGGACACCGCAGCGATCCTCGGCATGTCGGAGGTGACCCTCTACCGGGCGATCCACGCCGGCCAGTTCCCCGCCATCAAGGTTCGGGGCCGCTTCGTAATCCCGGCGCGCGCCATCGACGACATGGAGGCGTCCGCACTGACGTACGGCCTGGTGGACGCCAGCAACCACACGTTGCGGGCCGCTGGATGACTGTTATCGGGCGACCCGCTTCGGCCCCGGCGGAGCAGGCGGGACGCTGTGCTCCCGAGCGAGCTTCCGGACATAGGCACCGCTGAACGGCGATAGCCGCTCGACCTCAGCGGGGCCAATGCCATCACGCAGCGCCGCGACCACCGCCGCAACCACCGCCTCGCGTGCGGCTTCATGAGCAGCTTCAGTACGCCGGTACCGCTTCGTAGCTGCTGACAGCTCATCTCGCGCATCACTCATCGAACCAACATACCGCTACCCCCTTGCGCAACAGAGCCGCGTATCGCTACCTTGTTGCGCAACAGAGGCGCGCATCTAGGGCGCCAGATCAGTTAGAAGGGACACGAAGTGACCGAGTCGAACCACTCCCTGGAGATCGAGCCGAGCGGGGCTGACCTCGCCGAGATCGAGCAGGAGTTGCCGCTGATTGAGGCTGAGGTTCTGCTGCTCGACGCACAGATTGTTGCGCTGGCCAGTGATGCCGGTCCGACCGAGTTGGACTGGCAGCGGCTTCGTCGGGCGCAGCGTCGGGTGCTGCGCGAAGCGCGTGCCCTGCTCGCCGTTCGCTCGGCCGCCAGCCAGGCCGCGTAGGCACCGGCCACCGTGAGCCGTCGATCCCCGATCCCCCGCCCCGCTGGCGAGGCCAGGCGCGGCGTGGACCCGATGGCCCTGCAAGAAGCCTTGTTCTCGCTCATCTACGGCACGGACGCATCGGAGGGACACCTGTCATGACCGCCCCCACGCTGTCGGCCTTTCCTCGGCCGGTCGAAGACCTGATCCCCGCCGCCCGAGACCTGGCCACCCAGCTCGGCGAGATCCCGTCGCGCAACCGCATCAAGAAGGAACTGCGGGTCGGCGGTCCGAAGGCAGACGCAATCCTCGCCGCTCTGGCCCGCACCGACACCCCGCCGGCCGACACCGAAGCCACTACGGACCCGGCCGACACCACCCCGGACCCGATCGCCGATCTGCCACCGGCACCGGACGTCCCGCCGGCCGCCGACCACGGCTCGCCGGTCGTGTCGGAGCAGGCAGTACCCGTCGCAGACCTGGGCACCAAGGTCGCCATCGAGGCCGACCAGACCGACTCCACGGACAACCGACGGGCGGTCGCCTGGCCGGTGGTGCTGCTGGCCCTGCCCGCGTTCGTCGCGATCTGGTCCGGCTGGGTCGGCCTCGGCGGACTCACCGGGTTCGGCATCGTGCACCCGCTCCCGGGCATCTGGGACAGCTTCTCCATCAACAGCGCGATCACTCTCCCGATCGGGGTGGAGACGTACGGCGCGTACGCCCTGTACGTGTGGCTGTCCGGGCGGGTGCCCGAGCGGGCACGCCGGTTCGCCAAGTGGTCCGCCCTCGGCTCCCTCGCCATCGGCGCACTCGGGCAGGTCGCCTACCACCTGTTGGAAGCCGCCGGAGTCACCTCGGCCCCGTGGTGGATCACCACCGCCGTGGCTTGCCTCCCGGTCGCGGTGCTCGGCATGGGCGCCGCACTCGCGCACCTCGTCCGCACCCACGACTAGTTCCGCCCGGCGGCACGGCCCCTGGCTCGCAACCTGTGCCGTGCCGCCGGCCCTCAACCCCCGACCCTCACGGATCAGATGGAGGAACACCCATCATGACGTCCCCCCGAGATGATGACCGATTCGACTGGCAGGCCGCCGAGAATGACCTGACCAAGCCCACCACCGGCCCGGATGCCGAAGTGGTCGACCTCGACGCCGCCCGGTCCCGCCGGCAGGCACCCACCCCGCCTACTGACGACAGCGACCCGGGCGACACCGGCCCTCGTCTGGTGGATTCGCCGGCCGCGCAGCGGTCGCCGCGGTTCAGTGTGGCGGGGTTGCAGGACGCGAAGCGTCGTCCGATCGTTCCGGCTTGGCTGCGCTCGCGCGCCGAGCTGCGCGACGCCGCCCGGTGGACGATCGGGCACCTGTTCCACGCCGGAGCGTTTCACCTGACCCGCACCCCGAAGTACGCCGGCAAGCTCGCATGGCGTGCCCCGCGCGGCGCGGGCCGACTGCTGGCCGGGTGGGGCCGGTGGTTGTTCGACCTGCAAGGCGAGCACGTGCGCCAGTTGACGGCGGACAAGGGCGACGCGGAGATGTACCTCAAGGTGTCGCGGCTGCGGGACCAGCGGGTCCGGTGGCGCGGGTTCATCACCGCCGCCGTCGTCCTGGGCGTGCTGCCCGCCCTTGGGATCGCATACGCCCTCGCCCCGGCCGAGGCCCGCTATGCCACCCTGGCCACGCTGCTGGCCGCGCTCGGTGCGCTGGGCCGTCCGGCGGATAAGCCGCTGCTCGACACCGCCGTGGTCGTGCCCCGCGTACAGAAACTCACCTCCGATGTGGTGGTGCGGGCGCTGGGCAACCTCGGCATCACCGGCATCAACCAGGCGCTGTCCAAGGGCGACCGGGGCAAGGACTGGTTCCCCGCACCGATCACCCGCGACGGCCCCGGCTGGCGCGCCGACGTGGAGCTGCCGAACGGGGTCACCGCCACCGAGGTCATCGAGAAGCGGGAAAAGCTCGCCGCCGGCCTGTCCCGCCCCCTCGGATGTGTGTGGCCCGAGGGACAGCCGGAGGTGCACCCCGGCCGGCTCGTGCTCTGGGTCGGGGATCAGGACATGTCCAAGGCCCGTAAGCCGGTGTGGCCGCTACTCAAGGCCGGCAGCGTGGACCTGTTCCGGCCGCAGCCGTTCGGCACCGACCCGCGCGGCCGCTGGGTCGACCTCACGCTGATGTTCATGGCCATGGTCATCGGCTCCATCCCCCGCATGGGCAAGACCTTCACCCTGCGGGAAGTCCTGCTCATCGCCGCACTCGACCCACGTGCCGAGATCCACGCCTACGACCTCAAGGGCACCGGCGACCTGTCGGCGTTAGAGCAGGTCGCGCACCGCTACCGCGCCGGGGAAGAGGACGAGGACATCGAGTACGCGGTAGCTGGCATGCGGGAGTTGCGCGAGGAACTGCGCCGCCGCGCGAAGGTGATCCGCGACCTGCCCCGCGACCTCTGCCCTGAGAACAAGGTCACCCCCGAGCTGGCGTCCAAGAAGAGCTTGGGTCTGCACCCGCTGGTGATCGGGGTTGATGAGTGCCAGAAGTGGTTCGAGCACCCCGAATACGGCAAAGAGTTGGAGGCCATCTCCACCGACCTCGTCAAGCGCGGGCCGGCGCTCGGGATCATCCCGGTGTTCGCTACCCAGCGGCCGGACGCCAAGAGCCTGCCCACGGGTATCTCGGCCAACGCGTCGACCCGGTTCTGTCTCAAGGTGATGGGGCAGACCGAGAACGACATGGTGCTCGGTACCTCGCAGTACAAGCAGGGCATCAGAGCGACCATGTTCGCCTGGACCGACAAGGGCACCGGCTACTTCGTCGGTGAGGGAGCCGACGCGAGGATCACCACCACCGTCAACATCGACGGCCCGCTAGCCGAGAAGATCGCCGCCCGTGCACGCATCGCCCGCGAAGCCGCCGGACGGCTGACCGGGCACGCCCTCGGCGAGCAGCCCGCCAAGGTGCAGACGCTGTCCTACAACCTTCTCGACGACATCACCGCCGTGGTGCCCGCCAGTGAAGCCAAGGTGTGGTGCCGCACCGTCGCCGCCCGGCTGGCCGAGCTGCGACCCGACGTATACGCCGGGTGGGACGGCGAGCAGGTAACCGTCGCCTTGAAGCCGTTCGGAGTGAAGGTCGGCCAGACGTGGGGCACCGACCCGGACACCGGCAAGGGAGCCAACCGGGGCGGCTTCGAACGCGCCGCCATCATCGCCGCGATCGCGGAGCGTAACCGGAAGCGCGACGCAAGCTAACCGCCGATCGGTCCTAGGTCTAGGAGCAGCCACCTCCTAGACCTAGGACCTCCCCTAGGACGCCATCCCAACCGTGATCAGGACGCTAGGAATCTAGCGGCCTCCCCCAACCACACCCGAAAACCGGCCCTGGAGGCTGTCATGGACCCCCGCGACCTGCTAGCCACCGCACCCTGCCTCATCCTCACCGCACTCACGCTCAGTTACCTCGCCCTGTGCGTGGCTGCGCCCTTCGGACGCTGCCGCACCTGCAGGGGCACCGGCCGCAAGCGGTCCCCGCTCGGCCGTCTGCGGCGGGAGTGCCGCCGCTGCGCCGGCACCGGGCTGCGGCTACGCGTCGGCCGGCACGCCATCAACCACATCAAAGACGAGTACCAGGCGGCCAAGCGATGAACCGCCGCGCCGGCCGGGACGGACACACCGAGTGGTGCGGCAAGGACCACCGCTGCAACCTCGGCGAGCACCGATCCGACGAAATCGTGGTCGACGTTGCCGGCCGTTCCCGGGCCGTGCTCGTGCGGGTGCGCACCGCCGCCGGCCGCGAGCACGCCGAGGTGCGCGTCAGGGTCGCACTCGCACCGGGCGAACTGGCAGCGCGGCGGCAGTTGGTGGGGCTGCTCGGTGACCTGCGGGAAACCGTGACCCGCGCCGCCATCGCAGGTCGCCCCCGACCCAGGCGGGCCGCCTGATGTCCGCCGCGCGCCGTGATGGGCCGTCGCCGCGTGACGCCCGGCTGTCCGGGTTGGAGGTGTGGCTCACCGGCACTCCCGCCGAGCTGAACGCCGTCACTGCCGCGCTGGTCGACGTCGGGCACCTCACGCAGCACGGCACCCGCCGGCCGCTGACCGGTGCCGACGCCGGCCGCTACCGGCTCTATCTACGCCTCAGCGTCACCGCCGGGCGGCAGCGGCCCACCGGCACCCCGGAAGCCTCCGGCGGCGCGCTGATCGACCTCACGGCCGCCCGCGCCGCCCGCCGCCCGGCCTGACCCCCATCCCCCCGAGCCTTGGGAGATGCCCCATGCCTGACCTTCTGACGGCCGCGCTCGCGCACGCTGCGCGCGGCTGGCACGTCTTCCCCCTGCGTCCCGACGACCCACCCGACGACCCGAACCACGCCAAGCGGCCCGCATTCCCCGCCCGCTGCACCGCCGAGCACTGCCCCCGCACCGACCCGCGCTGCCGCGCCGCCGGCCGGCACGTCGGCTGGGAGGAACGCGCCACCACCGACCCGCAGCGCATCCGCCGGGCATGGTCGACCCGCCCCTACGGCATTGGGATCGCGTGTGGCCCGTCCGGGCTGGTCGTGGTCGACCTCGACGTGCCCAAGCACGCCGACGACACCCCGCCCCCACGGTGGGTCGGGGCGTGCGACGGCCTGGACGTGTTCGCCACCCTCGCCAACCGGCACGGCGGCATCGACGCCACGTACACCGTGACCACGGCCAGCGGCGGCAGTCACCTCTACTACCGCCACCCCACCGGCGGGCCGCAGCTGCGCAACACCACCGGCGACCGGGGCGGGCTGGGGTGGAAGGTCGACACCCGCGCGCACGGTGGCTACGTCGTCGCCGCCGGCAGCACCGCCGCTGGCCACCCGTACGAGGTGGCGTTGAACTGCGACCCGGCGCCGCTGCCCGAATGGGTGGCCGGGCTGCTCGCCCCCGCCCCGCGACCCGCGCACCGGCCCGCACCGGTGGCGCTGCCGGCCGACCGGCGCGGCGCGTACCTAGCAGCGGCGATCCGCCGGCAACTCGCCCACCTCACCGCCGCCCCGGAGGGCCAGCGCAACCACGCCCTGTTCACCTCAGCAGTAGCGCTCGGCCAGCTCGCCGCCGGGGGCGCGCTCACCGACACCGACGTGACCGCCGTGCTGCAACCCGCCGCGCTGTCGCTCGGCCTGCCCGCCGGGGAAGTCGCTCGCACGATCGCGTCGGGGCTACGGACCGGGGCGCGGAACCCGCGCCGCCTGGGCAGCGTGGGGCGGGCGGCATGAGCGGGATCGGCGACAACCAGAGTTGTCGCCGCGCGCCCCAGCTCCACGCGGCGACGGGCCATGTCGCCGAGCACGCCGCCGCGCTAGCCACCGCGCAAACCCCCTCGGATGCCCTCGCCGCGCTGACAGCGCTGGAAGCCGCCTGCCGAGAGGCCCGGGAGTGGATCGCGGTCGACTCGGTGCTCATCGACGGTTGGTCGTATGCCGACGTGGGCCGGGCGATGGGCACCACCCGGCAGGCAGCCAGCAAGGCATACGCCGACGCCGTCAACACTCGAATGCGGCGCACCGTGATGGGCCGAGACGACGCGGTCGTAATCGTGCCGTGCGGCATGGCCAAGCTCGACCGACCCGCGCCCGCCGGGCGCATATACACCGGCAGCTACCACCGCGCATGCAGGCGCGCAGCGGACCGAATCGGCGGACGGCTGCTCATCCTGTCCGCCCGCTACGGGCTCCTCACACCGGACACCGTGATCGAGCCGTACGAGCTGCGCATGGGCCAACCCGGCGCGGTAGGCGTGCCGACCATCCGCGCGCAAGCACGCCGGCTGGGCATCGACGTGGCCGACACCGTGACCGTGCTCGCCGGCCGCGACTACGCCGACCCCGTCACAGCGGTATGGCCCCACGCCCGCCGACCGCTCGACGGCACACGCGGGATGCCCGAACAGTTGGCCGTGCTCGCCGAGCTGGCGCGCACACCGACAACCGCAGTTGTCACCGAACGACACACGGAAGGACTCGCCGCATGAGCACCCGGTTGCAGATCGGCTCCGGCCCCGAAACCATCCGCGTGCTCAAAGCCGCGCTGGTCGACGGGCTGCTACCCGACACCTACGTGTCCGCCGGTTCCCTCGTGCACATGGAAGCCGTCTCCGGCGGGCTAGCCACCGCCGCCGACGAAGACTCCCCGCTGCCGGTATCCGCGAGCATGGTCAACCCCGCCGGGCTAGCCGGACTGCTCGCCGAGCACGCCTACGTGTACCGGCTCAAGACCCGCAAGAGCGACACCGGCGACCCCGAAATGTACGAAGACGAGGTGACCCCACCTCGCGACATCCTGTCGTCCGTGCTGGCCGGCAAAACCTGGCCGGGCGTACCGCCGCTGCGCGGAATCATCGGCGCCCCCGTGCTGCGCCGAGACGGCACCCTGCTCCAGCAACCCGGCTACGACCCGGCCACCGGCCTCTACCTGGCATCCAAAGTCGCCCTGCCGCCCGTTCCGGACGAACCGACGCCGGAGCAGGTCCACGAGGCGCGCACGTTCCTCCTCGGCCGCTTCCTGCGGGACTTCCCATGGGCCTCCGCGGCTGACCGGGCGAACTACGTGGCACTGCTGGCCACGCCGATCCTGCGACACTTCACCCGCTCCCTGACGCCGTTCGCGCTCATCGACGCCACCATGCCCTCATCGGGTAAGACGATCCTCACGGCCGGGCCGGGGATGCTCTACGGCCAGCGGGTCATGACCTGGGCATACTCCGATGAAGAGTTGCGCAAGTCCATCACGGCGGTGCTGGCCGAGCAGGTCGGCGTGGTGATCTGGGACAACCTGGCCGAGGGAACCGTCATCGACTCCGCCGTGCTCGCGCAACTCGTCACCTCCGGTGTCTGGTCCGACCGGCAGCTCGGCGCGTCGCGCAACGTCGCCACCGTCAACGACCGGCTCTGGATGGCCACCGGCAACAACCTCCAGGTCGGCGGGGACATGGCCTCCCGCACCGTGCGGGTGCGCCTCGACCCGGACATGCCCCGCCCCGAATTGCGCGACCAACGCGGGTTCGGCATCCCGCACCTTGACCAGTGGATCACCGACCCGGCGAACCAACTGACCGTGTTGTGGCACCTGCTGGTGCTGGTGCTCGACTGGACGCGCCGGGGAGCACCTCGGGTGTCGGGGTTGTCGATGCGGCAGTTCACCCCGTGGGCACAAGCCCTCGGCGGGTTTCTCGCCCATCACGGCATCGACGGGTTCCTCACCAACGCCGCCGACATTCGTGAGATCGATGAAGACGAAACGCGCTGGCGCGCGTTCCTCACCTGCTGGCACGACCGCCACGGCGGCCGTGCGATGACCGCCGCCGAACTCCGCCAAGACGGCGAACCGATGCACCTCGGCAGCGACGCCCACGACCCGTGGGACGGGCAGTTCATCACCACCCACAACGGCCGCCTACCCAACCCCCTGCAACTCGGCCGACTGCTCACAGGTCAGGCCGGGCGGTGGCGCGGCGAGCACGTCATCCGTGCCGGCCGCAACGACCGGGGAGACCGGTCCGTGTTCTGGGTCGAACGCCACGAGGGGTGAAACCCGCTGAACCATCTCCGCATCTCCGCAACGCCGCACCGACCCCCTACCACCAGGGAAAACACTCTGCGGAGATCAAAACCAAGAGGATCATCGATCTCCGCATCTCCGCAACCAACTGCGGAGATCCCACCTCTTTGCGGAGATGACCCCTCACCACCTCCGACCATCTCCGCCAGCATTTGCCCAGCTCACAGCCATGTTTGCGGAGATGCGGAGATGCGGAGATGGTTCAGCCCCTCCCACAACGAGCGCCGACCACCGCAACTGGCCCACGCAATCGGCCCGCTGAGAGCCCTTCAGGCGAACCGGCCCATGCGCCACCCCACCGGCCCGCCCGAGATCCTGGCCCTACGGACCTCATAGCGGGCCGCTCATTACGCGGGACCCGGGCCTACGTCCATCGGCGACCACGCCGCCTCGTCGGTTTCATCGGGTGCAGCCAGCCCATGCATCAGGATGTCCAGGTGACGCCGAGTCTCCACGACGAACTGCTGGAGCATCGGCATCACGTCGTGCGTCTGGTCGCGGTACGTGAGTTGCACCTTCATGCCTGGGCGGAGGATCATCCGTCCAACCATCCTGATCGGCGCTCCGGCGTGGATCGTCCCGAGCACCACGCCATCTCCAAACTTGACGTCCGAGCGCATGTCGACCCGTGGCCTGGCTTCGGTGCCGTGGTCCTCGTACTCGAACGATCCGCCGAGGTTGATTTCGTGCAGGTCGGCCGAGACTGTCAATATGTCGCGGTGCTTGTCCTGAATATCGAGATCGTGGAGCATCGACAGCATCGAGAGGCCGCCGGCTGGCATGTAGGTGAACGGTTGCATGATCCGGAGCCGTTCCTGGAACTCCGGCTGGATCTCACCGACCCAAGCCCTGACGGCCTCGTCCCATTGCCGCTCGTCATCGCAGATCGGGAAGGTGACGCGTTTGGGACGGGTCGGTTGTGCGTCGTTGAAGTGCGCCATGCCCCACGCCACGGCATCCAAGGCGCTTCGGAGATTGTGCAGGGCATCGCCGAGGTCGAGCGCCCACTCGTGCTTGGGAATCCCGCGCGGAACTCGGGATACTAGATCAAACCCTTGACGGTCCTCACGCAACACTGCGTCCACGGACACAGGCGCGCTGGCGTGCCACTCACCGAACTTCGACTGCAGGGCACCGGTGTGCGAGTTCCCTCGGCTCCATTTGAGATCGGGCCACGTCGTGAAGTTGACTCCGCCGACGAGCTGAATCGGCTGCGCGAAGGGCGGTTGGCTGTCTGCGACAGCGGCATCATCGAGCACGGCACAAGCATCGCATCTGCCGAGCTGGCCGACGGACACCCTTACGCCGGCTGCCAGGTCCCGCGACAGAGGGCAGCCACGCCCGAGCAAGGCAGCAGAGAGTACCCAACTGGCCAGCTGTAAGTGATCGCAAGAGCTTCTACTGTCTCGCTATGGGCAGACGTCGCCCCACGTGGGCCATTGTGGATCTACCTCCCGGCACACTCCCCCGACACACCCGAATGGCACACCGCCCTCGCGCCGCAGCAGAGTCAGCCGCAGCAATAGGCCTGTGCGGCGCAGATCTGAGCGCAGCCGAGGAACATGCGGGCAATCTCGTTCGCGGCACAACGCCGTGCACGGAGTGCGCGCGCCTCGCGGCCGCCAAGCGGGAGAGGGAAAAAGCGCTCAAGGAACGCCGCAAACTACGCGCCCAGCTTGAGCGGTATTTTCCTGAGCGAGCCGAGGTCAGATTGCCGAGCACAGCAGAAGTAGCGCGCTCGGAAGCAGCCGACCGGCGAGACCGCATCCGCGACCGAGGCGTCTCGCTTCGCACCGTGCGGGGCGGACTACCTACCCTCGGTCGCCACCGATAAGCCAGCCTGCCCCGACTACCTGAACCTGCATCGGTCGGCCGTGGAGCTAGTCGTGGTGCGAACTGCAGTATGGGGGAGCAGCTGCGGCAACCAGAGCAAGCCAGTAAGCAGCTACGGAAGACCAGGGAAACCTGGGGTTAGAACGCGAACACCACTTCTAATCCCAAGGCCGCAGGTTCGAATCCTGCCGGGCGCACCACCGCTGACGTGCAGCTTCCGCTCCGAAGTTGGTAATCCGGAGGTTGGCAGGCACGGGACCACAATCGAGCGCTGCCGCCAGCCCGCCCTCCATACGACCGAGACCTTCCCCAGACGACAGACGGCCCCTGCCCTGACGGGAGGGACCGTGTGGCGCTCGGCTTCACCTTGCGGCAAGGCCCGCGCGGAGCGTGTGCTCAGCCCTACTGGTGGCGCTCATTGCGCCGAAGGGCCTCTTCGAGTTGGTCCTCAAGAATGATGATCCGGCAGGCCGAGGCCATGTCGGTGCCCTGGTCGCACATCTCCCGGGCTCTCGCGGCGAGGCGCAGTTGGTAGCGGGAGTAGCGGCGGTGCCCTCCACTGGAGCGCTGCGGGTCGATCAGTTTCGCTTCGCCGAGCCGGCGTAGAAAGTCCTGCGAGCAGCCGAGGATCTCTGCGGCACGGCCCATCGTGTAGGCGGGGTAGTCCTCATCGTCGAGCATGTCGTCGGGTTGAGCCATGGAACCTCCATCACGAGGGCCCCGGTGCTCGGAAGCACCGGGGCCCAAGGGTTGTGGGTCAGGAACACCATCTACCGACAGAACGTCGGCTTGTCTTGTCCGCACCAGCCGTCAGGGACGGCTTCGGGTGCGAGGATCGCATAAGCGTGACCGGAGACCACCTCTCCTTAGAGGGAAACTGCGGTGTCCGCACCCAGCCCACGAACGCGACTGGCAGCGGGCGATCCAACGGTGTAAAGCCCTCCCTTGCCTCTGATTTCCTCTGCTGTACTCCGTGCTGTCCGTCGGTGTCCGAGCCCCACGCGACTTCATGGCCCCAACACGTACGACGAACTCTCCTTACCTCGGGTGAAGCCCTGAACAAGCGTCGGCCCCACCCGCTGTCACGCGTACTACCTAACTGCGGCAAATGTCTGCCGCCGAGCCGAGCAGGGCTTGCAAGATCCCTGGCCCCACTCCTTCGCCCTCGTGCGGGGCGGCAACGTCAGCGTCTTTGTTTGCTCTGTTTTCGACACGAGGAACGTTAGCCGGTGCCGGCGCGAATGTCTAGCGCTTCGCACATAGATTTTCTCCGAGTACGGGGATAGCCCGCCGGCGCAGCCATCCGTGCAGCCAAGACCGTCGTGGCTGGGTCGGCGCGGAGATCTCCTGCCGCCAAGAAGTGCCCGGCAGGTGTCTACGGGTTGGCCGACCTACGGCGTTAATAGGGCGTGACGTTCGAGGAGTACGCGTTCGCTCGCACTTCGGCGCTGGTGCGGCTCGCCCGGGCTGCTGACCGGTGACGAGCATCGAGCCGAGGACCTGGTTCAGGAGGTCCTCGCCCGGGCGTACGCCCGGTGGGGGCGCATCTCGCGGACGGACCGGCCGGACGCCTACGTCCGGCGCATGCTCGTCAACACCCACAACTCGTGGTGGCGTCGCTCTCACCTCGGTGGTGCTGGCGATCCCGGGCGTTCGGAGCACCGATGACCCGATCATGCCGGCCGCGGCGCTGATGCTGCCGCAGGCACAGAGCGTTGGGACCGTACGGCCCGACGCGGTCGGTGCCGATCCCGCGACACTGCACTTCTCGACCGACGCTCTGGTCAGCGATGCCGATGTCGCGTCGTGGCGCACCGGGCGCGGCATCGAGAGCGTCGAGTTCCGGGGCCCGAGCGGTCAGGCCCGTTTCGTGTTGGCGCGCACCGAGGTGTTGCTGGATGGGCTCCAGCAGACGTTGTCCTCGCAGGGGCGACCGCAGGGACGGACCGAGGTGCGGGTCGGCGACCGCTCGGGGGTCGCCTGGTTCGATCCGTCCGGTGACCGGAAGCTGTGGTTCGTCCGCTGGCAACCCGCTGACGGGCTCTGGGCCCAGGTGGACGTGTACGCGACCACCAGCGACGAGGCGGTCGGCACGGCGAGCCGGGTCCGGTTCGACGGTGCCCACCGCTGCATCGTGCCGTTCCGCCTGGAGTCGCTGCCGCCCGACGGACGGCTGCTGGAGTGCTCGGTCACGCTCGGCCGGTCGGCGCGGGACTCCTTCGTCGAGGGCACTCTGGTGGTCGGTGACGCCTCCGGCCGTTGGCTGACTGTTCGGGCGCAACCCGCCCCGGCCGGCGACGACGCTCGCCCCGGGGATCTCGTCGCCGGCCCGTACCGGGCTCGCCGGCAAGGCAGCGACGTGCTGGAGATGACAGTCGAGCCGTGCGTCGTCGAGGCGTTCCGCAGGGGTTGGGGGAACGGCTACACCGAGGCGGAGGGCTTGGCGATCCTCGGCGGGTACCGGCCGGCCCGCGATCTCGACCGCCCCGACACCTGGTGACGCCGGGTGTCGCGGATCCGTCGGCTCAGACGGGCCCGAGCAGGGCGACCAGCGCGTCGTCGCCCTGGCCGAGCTGCGCAGCGCCCGTCGCTGGCGCGACCAGGAACCGGCGGCAGCCGTCGAGTTCCACGTACCGGTCGGGGCCCGCGCCGTCGAGCGGGCGTAGCACCGCGAAGCGGGTCGCCGGGATGTCGCAGTCGACCACGGCCCGACGGTTGGACAGCGCCCGGAACACGCCCGCCTGGCGCTCGGGTGGCAGCGGCCCGCCGTACACGAAGTCGCCCGCCGGCTTTTCGCCTTCCTGAAGTGACGCGGGCACCTGGTAGACGCAGAGGCGCAGCGGCCCGGCGGCCGGCCGTAGCCCGGGCCCGGCCGGCCCGGGGCTACCGTTCCGGGTTTCCACCCACACCAGGTCCGTCCACTGCTGGGCGCATCCGGCGGCCTCGGCCGCCGCGGATTCGATCTGCCGGATGGTACGGATGTCCACAGTGCTCCACTGCGGTCCGGCCGACGCGGCGATCACCTCGGCGCGAGGCTTGCCGCAGGAGTCCGTCGGGATGTGCGGCCGCAGCCAGCGCCCCCGGTCGTCCACCAGCGCCATCCACGGCGGGACGACCATCTCGAGGGTGCAGGCGACCTCCCCGCCGGTCTGCTCGCTGGGTAGGCGCAGCGCGGTGAGCAGCGGCGCGATCTGCTCGGCGCGTCGCTCGGTGGCGACCTGCTCCTGGCCGCCGTTGGGGCCCGGCCGAATCTCGCGCCCGCAGATCACGGCCGCGACCGGTGTGAACGCCCTGTCGATGCGACCGATCGTCGGCTCTTCCACTGCCGGCGCTGACGTCTCCGTGGTCGGCACCGTGATCATCTCGCCGGCCCGGGGTGCCGCCTTGGCACAGGAGGTCCACCCATCGACGATCTGGGCCGGACCGGGCTCGTCGGCCCCGCCCGGCACGATGTCCGTGCCACCGCAGCCACCCAGCGCCATGCCGAGCAGTGCCACCGCCAGTACCGTCCGGGACAAGCGCATCCGGCTCACCACCCTTCCACCCGGGGATGAGACGGACGACAGACGCGGCTGGTTCCGGCCGGCCGGTCGCCGCACCTCACCTGCGTGATCGACTCGGTTTTCTTGATGTCGGGGTGTCCGGCGGCCCCGGATGCCCCGACTTCCGTGAACGCGAGTCGATCACGCGCCGAGCATCCGGCCGGCGACGTGACGAGGGTGACCGGCGGGGACGTCGCCGGCTGGGCCCGGGGTGCCCGCCGGCAGAATGGCCGGATGGCACATCTGGGACTTGTCGCGCTGCTGGTCAGGGAGTACGACGAGGCGATCGACTTCTACGTCGGCAACCTCGGTTTCGAGCTGGTGGAGGACACCGCCCGACCGGACGGTTCACGGTGGGTGGTGGTCCGCCCGGCGGGGGCCCGGGAGACGGCCCTGCTGCTGGCACGGCCGAGCAGCGCCGAGCAGCAAGCTCGGATCGGCGACCAGACCGGCGGTCGGGTCGGGCTGTTCCTGTACACGGAGGATTTCGCCCGCGACCATGCTCGGATGGTGTCGGCCGGGGTGCGTTTTCTGGAGGAACCGCGGCACGAGGCGTACGGTTCGGTAGCGGTGTTCGTCGATATCTACGGCAACCGCTGGGACCTCCTCCAGCCCCGCAGCACAGAGTGACACATTAGCGACACTCCGCAACAAAGGGTCATCCCGTCACCGTCCGCCATGCTATTGTCCGATGTCGATCTACGCCGCGTGGACCCGGACCGGGTCGTTGTCGGAAGGACACTTCCCGATGCCGGCCGTTGCCACCCCCACCGTGCCGCCGCCCACGTTGGACAATCCGGCCGGCGGGGCCCTGGGCCTCATCTTCACCACGTTGCCAGCGCTGCTGCGGCTGAGCTGCGGGCTGATCGGCGCGGCGGTGGCCGTGTCGGTGCAGACCCCGCCGGTGGAGCAGGCGGTGTTGCTGCCCGCGGTGGCCGTGCTGACCGGCTGGTCCCTCTGGTACGCGCACCGCGCGTTGCGCCACGGCATCGGCCCCGCCCTCGTCGCCGGTGACGTGGCGGTCACCGCCCTGGCCTGCTTCCTCATCCCGGTGCTGGTGGCACCCGAGGTGCTGCCCGGCGAGGGCAGTTGGATCGCCGTGCTGGCCAGCACCACGGTGATCAACGCACAGGCCACCACCTCGGCACGCTGGTCGATCCCGGCCGGGCTACTCGTGATAGCCACCTACGTGACCGGTGCGCAGGCCGCCGGCAATCCCACCGAAGCCAGGGCGCACGCGGCCACGCTGCTGGCACAGACCCTCTGCACGGCGATGATGGCGGCGGTCATGCGCAGACGCATCGGCCGGGCGGACCGCGCCTTCGTCGAACACCAGCGGCTGACCCGGGAGGCGTTGGTGGCGCGTGCCGCCCGCGAGGCCGAACGCCAACAGAATCGCGACCTGCACGACACAGTGCTCGGGACGCTGACCATGGTGGGGCTGGGCGCGGTGGCTGGGCCCTCAACTGTCTTCCGGGACCGGTGCGCGGCCGACCTGCGTACCCTCGTCTCGCTCACCGACGTCGGCCCGGTGGCCGGCGACGGCCCGGTGCCGCTCGACGGGCGGTTGCGGTTGGTGGTCGGTCGGCTGCCCGAGCTTGCGGTACGACTGGATCTGGCGTCCTGCACCGTCCCCGTCGGGGTGGCCGACGCGATCAGCGAGAGCGCCTACGCGGCACTGTCCAACGTGGTCCGCCACGCGTCGGGCGCCGGGGCCACGCTGCGGCTGAGCCGCGACGCGATCGGCGTCGTGGTCGAGGTCGCCGACGACGGCCCCGGCTTCGACCTGGCCACCGTCCCGCCGCACCGGTACGGACTGCGCGAGTCGATCCGCGGCCGGATGGCGACGGTCGGTGGGCGGGCCGTCGTGCACTCGGCCGTCGGCGCAGGCACCCGGATTCGACTGGAGTGGCCCGGTGTCGGCTGACCTGAACGCCTCGGCGCACCCCACCGACGCGCCGGAGGCACCGCACCGCACCAGCGTTCCGACCCCCCGTGAGCCGGACTCCCCCGCGGCGCTCGCCGCGCCGGCCGCCGTGGCGCACGCGTCGGACCGGGGTGCCCGGATCGCCGCCGTCGCCATCGCGTTGGTCTGGCACGTCGCGATCGCGCTGCCGGCGGTGCTGTCCGCCCGCGCGGAGTTCGCCGCGCCAACTGTGGTGCTCGGCGCCTGGATCCTGGTCGCCGTGACCGGCGCGGTGGCCGGGGTACGACTGCTGCAAGGCTCGCCGCTGCCGCCGTGGCCGCTGGCCGGACTGCTGCTGGTCGTCGACGCGGCCGTCTTCGCCGCGGCCGGTGAGCGGCAGTTGTTCACCGCCGCCAACTGGGTGTGGGGCACGCTCGGCTGGTTCTTCGTGCTGGCCGTGTGGGGACGGCGCGTCGTGGGGCTGATCGCGCTCCTCGGCACGCACGCGTCGATCGCCCTGGTCGCCGTGCTCGGGCACGGCCCCGACCCGGCCGACGTGGCCCGCTACGTGATGTACGTCTACGGCACGTTCTCGCTGCCGGTGGCGGTCTTCGTGGGCAGCACCGTCATCGTCGGCCTGGCCCGGGAACGAGCCGCCGTCTCGGCCGCCGGTCACGCGATGGCCGCCGAGCGGGATGCCGCCGAGCGGGGCCTTCGGGACCGCCGGGACCGCCTCGCTCTGGTCAGTTCGGCGGCCGGTCGGGTCCTCGGGGACCTGGCCGCCGGCCAGGTCGACCCGGACGACCCGGAGGTGCAGCGCCGGTGCATGCTGGCCGCCGCCCGGCTGCGCCGGCTGATCGCCGAGTCCGACGATGTGCCCGACCCGCTGTTGCACGAGTTGCGAGCCGCCGCCGACCTGGCGGAGCGCAACGGCCTACCGATCGACCTGGTCACCATCGGCACGCCGCCGCCGCTGCCGGTGGAGGTCCGCCGCCGACTGGCCGACCCGCTCACCGGCACCCTCGCCGACGCCCGGGGATGGGCGCGTCTGACAGTGGTCTCCGGAGCGGACGAGGTGGTGGTCAGCCTGGTCACGCCGGACCGGGAGGGGCCGGAGTCGACCGGCCCACCCCCCGGGGAGCACGACGACGGGCCGGTGCAGTACCTCTACGAACGGGACGGGAACATCAGATGGGCGCAGACCCGGTGGCGGCGGTGACCGGCGACCGGCCGGTCGGGGTGGCGATCGTCGACGACCACCCGGTGGTGGTCGAGGGGGTCCGCGCCTGGCTCGCCACCGAGCCGCGCCTCACGGTGCTCGCCACCGGCGACGACCCGGACGCGGTGCTGCGGGCGGCGCCCGACGCCGACGTCGTCCTGCTCGACCTGCGCCTGCACGGGCGGATGGCGTTGGACAAGTTGGCCGAGCTGAGCGCCGCCGGCCGGCGGGTGGTGGTCTATTCGGAGCACACCGACCCGCAGACGATGCTCGCCGCGTTGGACGCCGGGGCGGTCGCGTTCCTGGCCAAGCACGAGGGCCGGGAACACTGCGTGGAGACGGTGCTGGCCGCCGCGAGCGACCGCCCGTACGTGCCGCCGGCGCTGGCCGGTGCGATGGTCGGCGACCCGCGGCCGGACCGGCCGATGCTGTCCGACAAGGAGCGTGAGGCGCTGCTGCTCTGGTTCCAGTCGATGTCCAAGGCGTCGGTGGCCCGGCGGATGCAGATCAGCGAGCACACCGTTAAGCAGTACGTCGACCGGGCGCGGATCAAGTACACCCGGGCGGGGCGACCAGCTGCCACAAAAGCGGCACTGCTCGCCCGTGCGATCGAGGACGGTCTCGTCCGCCCGGAGGAGATCGGCATCTACCGGTCACAGGCGACGCACGACCGGCCGACCCCCTAACAGGCGTCATGACAGGAGCCCTCTGGTCCGCCAGGCTTCAGTACACAGCCAGCTGACCGGAAGGTCGTGACGATGCACTCCGACGCGTCCCCCTTCTTCATCGGTCCCCACCGGTTCGACGCCCCCGACGACGACGTGGGCCCGACCTTGGACCGCCGCTACAACCTGCGACCGAGGCCCGGTGAGCGGGTGCTCGGGCGATACCCGCTGGTGGTCGCGGGCTACCTGCTCGGGCCGAGCGAGGTGCGACGCCGTTGGCAGCTGCCCGAACCGGTCGCGGTGACCGTCACCGACCAGCGGATCTGCTGGGTGGGCAGTGGCTCGCAGCTGTCGCTGGTCGCCGACGGCACGCACCGGGCCCGACCACCCGCTCGACTGAACGGCCTGATGAGCGGTCAGATCCGCTGGCAGTGGCCGTCCCGGTTGGAGCTGCCGGCGACCGAGCCGGGCGCCCCGGCGCAGCTGCTGATCGTCTGCGACGCGCTGCGCACCATTCAGCAGCCGGCGTTGGCCCTCAGCGGAGCGGCCGCCGAGGTCGTGGCGCTGGCTCGGCAGGTCCGCCGGGCGGTGGCCATGTTCCGGCTCAACCGTCCACAACTTGTCGACCTCTCGGCCCAGGAGCGCGACGTGCTGCTGCTGCGGGCCGGCCCCGCTCTGCTCGCCGGCGACACTCGGATCACGCTGCCCGGCTCGTTGCCTGTGGAGTTCCACTCCCGGGACGACTACTACCGTTCAAGACCTGATCCGACAGCGTGGGGCGGGCTCGCAGGCGGCGCAGCATCCGGGCATCGGTGAAGCCGACCGCCCGCGCGGCGGCTTCCACTGTGGTGCCGTGCCCGATCAGGTGCTCGGCCCGTTCCACGCGGAGCAGCTGCTGGTAGCCGAGCGGGGTGAGGCCGGTGCTCGCCCGGAACAGCCGGGTCAGGGTTCGTTCGGCCACTCTGCCGGCGGCGGCCAGCTCGGCCAGGGGCAGGGGCTCGGCGTACCGGCTGTCGATCAGATCCTGCACCCGATGCACCGAGTCGGACAGGTGTGAGCGGTGCCGCATCAGCGCGCTGGCCTGCGGCTCGTGCCCGTTGCGGCGGGCGTAGACGACCAGCGTGCGGGCGATCTTCGCGGCGGTCGCCGGGCCGTGTCGGGTCGCCACCAGGTGCAGCGCCACGTCGATGCCGCTGGCGATGCCCGCAGAGGTGACCACCCGGTCGTCCACCACGTACAGCACATCGCGGACGACCTGGGCCGCCGGGTGCCGGCGGGCCAGGTCGTCCTGCACCTCGTGGTGGGTGGTGCAGCGTCGGCCGTCGAGCAGCCCGGCCCGCCCGAGCGCGTACGCCCCGGCGCAGACACTGGCCACCGTGCCGCCGGCCGCGTGGTGCTCGGCGAGCCGCAGCAGGTCGCCGGGCGACACCGGCCCCTGCGGCCCGTGCGCCGCCGGCCGCCAACCGGGCACGATCACCAGGTCGTCCCGGGCCAGCTCGGGCCACCGGGTGTCGGCGACCAGGGGTACGCCCTGCACGGTCGGCACCTGCTCGCGCTCGGCGACGTAGTGCAGCTGATAGTCGTACCCGAGGTCGGCGGCGCTGGAGAAGACCTGGGCCGGCCCGGCGAGGTCCAGCAGGTGCAGCTGCGGGACCAGCAGGAAGACGACCCGGGTCACGACGTCAGCCCCGGTGGCCGGCGAGGGTCGCGCCGGTGACCTCGTCCACTGTGCGGATGGTCGCGAAGCGACCGGCCAGCGCGTACTCGGTGCGGGTCACGATCTCCTCGTTCGTCAGGGTGCGCGGGTCGGCGAGGATCTCCGCGACCGTGGCGGTCTCCGGCAGGTCCCGGTGTGGGATGGGGAAGGTCAGCGTGGCGTCGGTGACGAAGGTCATCCGGTAGCCGAGGTCCGCGCCGACCCGGGTGGTGGTCTCCACGCACTGCTCGGTACGGATGCCGCAGGCGGTGATGTCGGTGATGCCCGCGTGGGTGAGCAGTTGCTGGAGGTTCGTGGTGGTGAACGCGTTGTGCGCGGTCTTGACCAGCGTCGGCTCACCCTCGGCGGGGACCAGCCCGTCGATCAGCCGGACGTACCCGAGGGCGGGGTCGAACAACCCGCCAGTGCCGGGCTCCGAGTGCAGGACCCAGACCACCAGGTCGCCGCGCTGCCGGGCGGCAGCCACCAGCCGGTCGACCTGGCGGATCATGTCCGGGTTGGAGCCGTACGCCCAGATCGGGCGCTGACGGAAGGACTCTTGCACGTCGATCACGACGAGTGCTGCTCTGCTCATGACGTCGATCCTGGTCGGACGGCGTTCGCGCCGGCAGACACCATTCTGCCCGGGTGCGGAACGATCCGGCCAACTGGACGTCAGGCGCTGGGGGCGCGGTGTTCGGCGGCGGCGTCCAGAGCGGCGGCCTCCTCCGGTGAGGGCGCGCTGCCGCCCAGGTGCGCGGGCTGCCACCAGGTGTCGTCCGGGCCGGCCGGGGTGTCCGGATAGTCCCGCTGCGCCCGGTCGACGAGGGCGCTGAGCCGTGTGGTCAGCTCGGCGGCCAGCACGTTCGGGTCCGGGAAGTCCGCCGGGTTGATCGGCTCGCCGATCAGGATGGTGATCGGCGTGTGCCGGCGGGTCAGGGTGCGTGGGCGGCCCTTGGTCCAGAGGCGCTGGGTGCCCCACAACGCGACAGGCAGCACCGGCACCTTCGCCGAGCGGGCCATCCGGACCGTGCCGCTCTTGAGCTCCTTGACTGTGAACGACCGGCTGATCGTGGCCTCGGGGAAGACGCCGACGACCTCGCCCTGCTTGAGCGCGCCCACTGCGGCGCGGAACGAGGCCGCGCCGGCCTGCCGGTCCACCGGAATGTGCCGCATCCCACGCATCAGCGGGCCGGAGATCTTGTGCGTGAAGACCGAATCCTTGGCCATGAAGCGGACCAGCCGGCCCGACGCGTTCGCGCCCAGACCGGCGAAGATGAAGTCGAGGTAGCTGACGTGGTTGCTGGCCAGCACCGCCCCGCCCGTGCGGGGTACGTGGTGGGCGCCCTCGATGGTGATCTTCAGGTCGAGGACCCGGAACAGCGTCTTGGCGGCGGCGATAACGGGCGGGTACACGAGCTCCGGCATTCGCAGAATCTACACTGACCGGCTGGGGATCGGCTGGGCGGAGAACCGGCGGCGACGCGGGTGGCGCGCCACCGCCGGTTCGGCGGTCCAGTCGGTCAGTCGCCCAGGTTGTCCAGGTCCAGTCGACCCCGCGCGAACGCGTCCACCCGGCCCCAACGACCGGGGATGTCCAGCACCTCGATGCGACCCATCCCCACCGGCAGCCGTGGCTCGACCGCCAGGTGACCCTCGTGCGGCTCCAGACCGAGCATGGTGCGCAGCAGCAACAGCGGCGTACCTGTCGACCATGCCTGCGGGCTGCACGCCGTCGGGTACTCCACCGGGAACTTGGTCAGCTCCCGCGGGTAGCCGCCGAACGCCTCCGGCAACCGGCCGTCGAAGTACGTGGCCGCGTCCAGGATGCCGTTGGCGATTGTCGCGGCCTCCTCGGCGAAGCCGTAGCGGCGCAGACCCCAGGCGATGAACGAGTTGTCGAACGGCCAGATCGTGCCGTTGTGGTAGCCGATGGGGTTGTAGCGGGCCTCCCCCTCGGCGAGGGTGCGCACCCCCCAGCCGGAGAAGAGCCGCGGCCCGACCAGGTGCGCGGCGAGCTTCTCCGCCCGCTCGGGTTCGACGATCCCGCTCCACAGCAGGTGGCCTATGTTGGAGCTGAGGATGTCGCACTGCCGGCCGTCCGGGTCCAGGGCCAGGGCGAAATACTCGCCGTCGTCCACCCACCAGTCCCGGTTGAACCGCTCCTTCAGCTCTGCCGCCTCCCGCTCCAACTGGTCGGCGAACTCCGGGTCACCCCAGAACTCGCGCGCCAACCGGGCCGCGCGGACCTTCGCGTCGTACGCGTACCCCTGCACCTCGCAGGTGGCCCGTGGAAACGGCGGGAGCGTGCCGTCGGAGTAGGAGATCGAGTCCCAGGAGTCCTTCCAGCACTGGTTCTCCAGGCCGGTGTCGGTGTTGCGTCGCTCGTACCAGATGTAGCCGGTGCCGACCAGGTCGGCGTAGTTGTCGATCCACCTCAGCGCCGCCCGTGACTCCTGCTCCAACTCCTTCACCAGCGCGACGTCCCCGCTCCACCGCTCGTACTCGTCGAGCAGCACGATGAACAGCGGCGTCGCGTCGACCGAGCCGTAGTACGGCGAGTGTGGCTGTTCCTCGAAGGCCGCGGTCTCGCCGTAGCGCATCTCGTGCAGGATGCGCCCCGGGTCCTCGTCCCGGAAGTCGTCGAACCGGCTGCCCTGAAGCGACGCCAGGATGCGCAGCGTCGTCTTCGACAGCTGCGGGGTGAACGGCAGCGTCTGCAGGCAGGTGAGGATGCTGTCCCGGCCGAACATGGTCATGAACCAGGGCAGACCAGCGGCGGGCAGGGTGGCGCCGCCCAGCGACAACGGCGAGAAGCGCAGCGCTGCCAGGTCGATCAGACTGCGCCGGTACGTGCTGGCCACCCGGCCGTGCTCACTGTTGACAGTCGGTGCGTCGGCGATCCACTTCTCCAGGTCGTGCTGGAGAGCGAGCCGCTCGGTGCCGTGTTTGCGGAGCCCGAACCGCAGGTCCCGGCCGCCGGGCCCGACCGCGTGGGTCTGGACGTCGATCGAGGCATCCCACTGCTCGTTGGGCTCCAGGTGGACCGTGTACGCGAAGCCCTTGCTGTCGTACCGGGCGGACATCGACGACGAGATGACAGTCTCCCGCCGGAAGTTCCCCCGCCGGTACCCCAGCCGCAGCCGGTCCGACTCCACCTCGGTGTAGATCTCGCCCTTCTTGTTCAGGATCTCGTCCTTGACCTGGAACAGGTCGGCGAAGTCCGACGCCGCGTCCATCCGGACTTCCAGGTCGACCGGCTTCTCGTCGTGGTTGAGGATGGTCAGCTGCTCACAGAAGCTGCCGCCCACGGTGCGCTCCCGGATGATCGACAGCTTCGCGTCCACGTAGTGCGTGGCCATCCCCGGGACCAGGAAGAATCGCGACTCGAAGTACTGGAGGTCGTCGTAGGAGAGCGAGTTGAGTCGCTCACCGTTCACGGTCAGCACCCAGGTCGACAGGAACCGGGTGTCGATGGAGAAGAGCCCGGTGGGCTCGCTCGGCGTCGCCTCGATGTCACCGGTGTCCTCGCAGACGACGAACGTGTTGCCGTCCAGGATCCGGATCGTGTTGCTCTGCCCCATCAGTGCACCTCCCCGGCGAATCGCCGACGCGGCCCACGGGCGTCCGGGGAACCCGGGAAGATCCGCTCCACCTGTACGACGAGACGAGCGTCGCCCGACACCGTCATGTCCCCCCGCAACAGCGCGGCCAGGCCGTGCTCGCGCCCCGAGGCGATGTCGTCGAAGAGGACCGGGCTCGCGCCGATCACCGTGTCGGCCTCCTGGTCCTCCTGACTGACGTTCAGCCGGCCGTGGTCGATCCTCAGCAGCCAGTGCCAGGTCTGCGCCCCCTCGTGCAGGTCGATCCGCAGCGTCCCGGAGGTCTTGGCCAGCAGAGGTTCGTACCCCCGCCGGTCCAGGTCCTCGAAGAACCTCGTGGTCGCGTCCACCATCGGGTCCACTCCTCCCAGTTGCCGGGCCGGGGATCCCACCCACCGCGCTCGCGTCGCACGGACGGCCGGCGTTGCACGTCCCCGCACGGGTCCCCGCCGCGCCCCCGATCAACCTCGCCCCATTCGGGTGAGCCACCGCCCCGCCCCGGTGGGGACGCCACAGCGCCGGCCCTCCCGGAAAGGGAGAGCCGGCGCGCGCCGCGGCGGACGGGTCAGTTGTTCGGGTCGTCGGCGCTGATGTCGGCCAGGACCGACTGCGGTTCGCGCTCGACCGCGAGGTCACCCATCGACACCAGGCCGATCAGGCGCCCGTCGTCGATCACCGGAAGTCGGCGTACGGCGTACGTCCGCATCAGGTCCGCGGCGGCCACGGCATCGTCGTACTGACTCACCGTGATCACGTCGCGAGTGGTGATCTGGCTCAACCGGGTCGAGCCCGGGTCCATGTTCTCCGCGACACCTCGAACCGTGATGTCCCGGTCCGTGACGATGCCGACCACGCTGTCACCGTCGGTCACCACCACATCGCCAATCGCGCTGTCACGCATCTCCTGCGCGGCGGCGATGAGCGTGTCGTTGCCGTCCATCGTCACCAACCGGGTCGTCATGAACTCTCCGACCGTTGTCATGGTGCTCCTCTCTCGGTGTCGGCACGGCCGTCTACCCGTCGCGCGGGAGGGGGTAACGCCGACGGCCCCGGCCTATCGACGCGGGTGCCGCAGGCGTCGCAGTTCGTAGAGGCCGCTGCTGGTCAGGCTGTAGAACGCGGGCAGCAGCAGGAAGATCACCAGCGCGAACAGCGGGCTGGCCAGGAATCCGACCAGGATCGCCAGCGCGTACCCCAGGAGGCCGACCGCGGCCCGGGCCCGTTCGGCCGGAAAGAACCCGAACGGCACCGTCTGGTCCAGCAGATCGTGATGCCGGGCGAGGTAGTGGTACAGCCCCAGCCAGCTCACCGAGACCAGCACGCCGACCAGACCGTAGACGACCACGCCGGTCCGTTGGTCCGCCTGGTCGCCGTCGCGCATCGCCCGCGAGACGACCGAGGTGGCGAACGGCAGCAGCGCGGTGCTGAACAGCACCCCGAGGTTGTACCACTGGAGGGCCTTTCCGCTGTTCACCACCCGGTTGAAGGCGGCTCGGTGGTTCAGCCAGCCCACCGCCACGTACACGTACGACGTGACATAGGCGAGGTACGCCGGCCACTGCTCGACCAGCGCGTGCAGCAACTGACCGCGGCCGACCCGAGGCGGCTGGAGGTCGAGCACCAGCAGCGTGATGATGATGGCGAAGACCCCGTCGCTGAACGACAGCAGCCGGGAGGTCTCCCGCCGCAGGGTCGGGCCCGCAGGGCCGGTCTCGTCGCTGCTCGTGCCGGCGCCCATCGCCCACCCCCTCCCCGACGTCCCACAACGGCAAAGCAGGTCGGTATACCCGTCGACGGGCGGCGCACCCGCGCTTGGTCTCCGCTGCCTACGGTGGGCGGATGATGACGGGCGAGGAGAAACTGCGGGACCTGGTCGCCGGCAGCGGTTGGCTGACCCGGGCGCTGACAGTGGTGCGTGACTCCGGGCTGCCGGACGCCTGGATCGGCGCGGGCGCCCTGCGCGACCTGGTCTGGGGCGAACGGTACGGCGACGGGTTCGACCCGGCGCGGGTCCGCGACGTGGACGTGGTCTTCTTCGACCCGGCGAGACTGACCCGCGTCGACGACGACCGGGCCACCGCCCGGCTGGCGGGGATGTGGCCGCAGCCGCCGTGGCAGGCGCGCAACCAGGCGGCGGTGCACACCTGGTACGCGGCCAAGTTCGGCGGCGACCCGATCGAGCCGTACCGCAGCGTGGCCGAGGCGGTCGCCACCTGGCCGGAGTACGCGACAGCGGTGGCCGTCCGCCTGGACCCGGTCGACCGGCTCAAGGTC
The DNA here is from genome assembly GCF_046549335.1 of Micromonospora sp. 050-3. Lineage (NCBI taxonomy): Bacteria > Bacillati > Actinomycetota > Actinomycetes > Micromonosporales > Micromonosporaceae > Micromonospora > Micromonospora sp. 050-3. The sequence goes on along the minus strand of NZ_JAJPVX010000003.1, from coordinate 768,284 downwards.
TGCGCCCCGTACGGCCTGACGGATCTACTGGGCGGGGTGTGGCGGCACAACCCGGCCCGGGTGGACGTGGCCCGGTCGCGGCAGCGGTTGGCCCGGCACCGGCCGGCGCAGCGCTGGCCCGGCGTGACAGTGATCGAGCCGGGCTGATCGGCTGTGGGCGGGTCAGCCTCGGGGCGGCATGCCGTAGAGCCGCTCGACGTGCAGGCGTAGCACGATCCGTCCCTCGTCGACCATGGCCTGGCGGTACTCGTCCCAGTCGGGGTGTTCGCCGCTCAGCCCCCGGTAGAGCGCCACCAACTCCTCGACCGTGTCGTCGCCGAGCTCGGTGGCCGGCGGGGTCATTTCGGCGCGACCCTCGACCACCGCGTACGCCCAGCCGTCCTCGCTGCTGACGTGGAGGCTGGCACGCGGGTCGCGACGCAGGTTGGCGGTCTTGGCGCGGCCGTCGGTGACCGAGACCCGGATCAGGCCACCGTCCCGGTCGAAGGAGTAGAGCACCGTGGACAGTTGCGGACGCCCGTCCCGCTTGATGGTGGCGAGCACGCCCATCGAGCGCCCGGCCACCAGATCGGTCAACGCCTGCTGGGTGCTGTCATCCGGCATCGTGTCCTCCAGGTTGGACGATCGTCTCCGACCCATCCAAGCACGACCGGCCGGCCGCCGCGGGCGACCACCCCGGAACGGCAGGGCGACCACCCGGAACGGCACCGAGCCCCCGCCGACGTACGGCGAGGGCTCGGCGTTTCGGCGATCGTGCCGGTCAGCGGCGCTCCGCGGCGACCAGCTCGGCGAGTTGCACAGCGTTCAGCGCGGCGCCCTTGCGCAGGTTGTCGTTGGAGCAGAACAGGGCCAGCCCGTACTCGACGGTCTCGTCGGCGCGGATCCGGCCCACGTAGGTCGGGTCCTGGCCGGCGGCCTGCAACGGCGTCGGGACGTCGGTCAGTGCCACCCCGGGCGCGGCGGCCAGCAGTTCGTGGGCGCGCTGCGGGGTGAGCGGCCGGGCGAACCGGGCGTTGATCTGGAGCGAGTGCCCGGTGAACACCGGCACCCGGACGCAGGTGCCGGAGACCAACAGGTCAGGGATCTCCAGGATCTTGCGGCTCTCGTTGCGGAGCTTCTGCTCCTCGTCGGTCTCGAACGAGCCGTCGTCGACGATCGAACCGGCCAGCGGGAGGACGTTGAAGGCGATCGGCTGGGCGAAGGAGCGCGGCGCGGGGAACTCCACGGCCGACCCGTCGAAGGCCAGCCCGGCGGCATGCTCGGCCACCTTGCGGACCTGCTCGTCCAGTTCGGCGACGCCGGCCAGCCCGGCGCCGGAGACCGCCTGGTAGGTGGAGACGACCAGGCCGACCAGGCCAGCCTCGGCGTGCAGAGGACGCAGCACCGGCATCGCGGCCATCGTGGTGCAGTTGGGGTTGGCGATGATGCCCTTGGGGCGGTCCAGGGCGGCGTGCGGGTTGACCTCGGCGACCACCAGTGGCACCTGCGGGTCCATCCGGAACGCCGACGAGTTGTCGATCACCACGGCGCCGGCCGCGGCGACGCGGGGCGCCAACTCCCGAGCGGTGCCCTTACCGGCCGAGAAGAGCACGATGTCCAGCTCGGAATAGTCAGCGGTCGCGGCGTCCTCGACGATCACCTCGCCGTCGCGCCACGGCAGCGCCCGCCCGGCGGACCGCGCCGAGGCGAACAACCGCACCTGCTCCGCTGGGAACTCCCGCTTCGCCAGCACCTGCCGCATCACGCCACCGACCTGGCCGGTGGCCCCCACAATGCCGATCCTCATGTCCGCGAGGCTACCGACCCCACCCCCGAAACCGGGACCCCTTTCCCACCCCCCGGGTCCCACCTCACACCCCGCCCCACAACTGTCGATCAAGAGGTTTGCGTCAGGGACCGTGCTCCGGATGACGCAAACCTCTTGATCAACGGCGTTGTCCGGCGGGGGTCACGGGATGAGTGTTCCCAGGGCGGTGGACTCCAGGTCGGCGCGGATCACTGCGGCGTCGCCCTCGATGACCAGGGTGAGGGCCTCCGGGTGCAGGTGGGTGGCTGCCGCCGCGGAGACCTGGTCCACGTCGGCGGAGAGCAGCGACTCGCGCAGCCGCGCGTGGTAGTCGTCCGGCAGGTCGTGCACCACCAGGGTGGTCAGCGCGGAGGCGATCGCCCGGGGGCTCTGCAACTCGACCGAGAGCTGCCCGGCGCGCCAGGAGCGGGCCACCTCCAGCTCGTCCTCGGTCACCCCGGTGGCCTGGGTACGGGTGATCTCGCCCACCGCCTCGACCAGGGCCGGCGCGGTGACGGCCGTCTGCACACCGGAGCTGACCGCGAACCGACCGAACCGCCGCGATGCCGCGAAGTCGCCCCGGATGCCGTAGGTGTAGCCGTGCACCTCGCGCAGCAGGTGGTTGAGTCGGGAGGTGAACGCCCCGCCGAGCACAGTGCCGGCGAGCGTCATCGGTACGTGGTCGGGGTGCGCCCGGTGTGGTGACGGGTGGCCCAGCCGCAGCGTGGACTGCACCGAGCCGGGCCGGTCCACCAGGATGATCCGCCGTTCGCTGTGCAGCGGCACCTCGATGGGGCCGCCCCGCACGGCGGGGCCACCACCGGTGCCGGCGAACGCCGCGGCGGCCAGCGCGTCCAGGTCGATCCGGTCCAGGTCACCGGCGACGATCAGGGTGCCGGGGCGCAGGAACCACTCGGAGTGGAAGACCGTGACGTCCTCCACGTCCAACCCGGCGACCGACTCCGGGTCGCCGTGCATCGGCCGTCCCCAGCGGTTCTGCGCGCCGAACAGGTCGGCGCGCAGCGCGGCGTCGGCGCGCGGGCCGGGGTTGGCCCAGTCCATCCGGAGCGCGGTCGCCTCGTCGTCGCGGACCCGGCGTACGTCGGCGGGGTCGAGTTTGGGCGTCCGGACCGCCTCGGCGAGCAGTTCCACTGCCGCACTCAGCCGGTCCACCGGGATCACCACGCTGGCCTGGAACGAGTCCCAGTCCAGACCGGTCGACAGCGCGGTGCCGAGCCCTTCGACGGCGAGCGCGTACGCGGCGGCGTCCCGCTGCGCGGTCCCCTCCTCCAGCGCCTTGGCCAGCACACCGGACAGGCCCTCCTTGCCCACCGGCTCCTGGCCCGCGCCCACGTCGAGCAGCAGCAGGGCCACGGCGAGGTTCTGCCCCGGCAGGTGCGCGGCGACGACCTGACCACCGGCCGCGGCGCGGCGGACCACCGGCGGGAACCGGTACGGGCGGGCGGCGCCCGGGCCGGGACGGTCGGCGATCAGCGTCATGAGGTCTCCTCGGGCAGGTAGGTCAGGGTCACCCGGTCGGTGGCGAGCACGTCGGCGGCGGCCTCAGCGATCTGCTCGGCGGTGACAGCGAGCAGGGCCGGCAACTGCTCGGCGATGCGGGCCGGGTCACCGAACTGCGTGGTGTACCGGCCGAGCAGGTCCGCGCGGCCGTCGACTGTCGACAGCTGACGCCACCACCCGGTGCTGAGCAACGCCTTGGCCCGATCCAGCTCGGCGGCGGTGACCGGCACTGTGGCCAGCTCGTCGACGACGTCGGCAAGCCCTTCGGCCAGCCGCTCGGCGCTCACTCCGGGGCGGGCGGTGGCGGTGGCGATCAGCGGTGCCGGGGCGTGTGCGAGGTCCACCCCGTACGCCCCGACCAGATCCGGCTGTGCGATCCGCTCGCCGTCGGCGAGGCGCTGGTAGAGCCGGCTGCCCCGGCCGCTGCCCAGGATGGTGGCGAGCACGGTGATCACGTTGTATCCCGGGCTGCCGAACGGGTAGCTGCGGTGGGCGATGTAGACCCGTGGCGCCGGCACGTCGGCGCTCACCGACTCGACGGCCGTCTGCCCGGTCGCTGGGACATTGCGGCCGTCCGGTGCCGGCGGGATGTCGTCGCGGGCGGGCAGCGCGCCGAAGTACTTGTCGGCGAGCGCGAACACGTCGGAGGCGGTGGCGTCGCCGACCACTGTGAGCACCGCGTTGTTCGGCGCGTAGTAGGTCTGGTGGAACGCCTGGAAGGTGGCCAGGTCGGCGGCGTTCAGGTCGGCCATCGAGCCGATCGTCGCGTGGTGGTAGGGGTGCCCCGGCGGGTAGAGCAGCGGCAGTAACCGCAGCCAGGCATCGCCGTACGGCACGTTCTCGTAGCGCTGCCGGCGCTCGTTCTTGACCACGTCCCGCTGGTTGTCCAGCGTCTCCTGGGTGAGGGCGGGGACCAGGCCGCCCATCCGGTCGGCCTCCAACCAGAGCGCCAACTCCAGGTGCTCGGCCGGGACCGTCTCGAAGTAGTTGGTCCGGTCCGGGTTCGTGGTGGCGTTGAGCGAGCCGCCGGAGCCCTGGATCAGCTTCATGTGCTCGGTCTTCGCCACGTTCACCGAGCCCTCGAACATCAGGTGCTCGAAGAGGTGGGCGAAGCCGGTCTGCCCGGCCGGCTCGTGCCGGGAGCCGACGTCGTACCAGAGGTTGACGGCCACGGCAGGCGCGGTGCGATCCTCACTCACCACCACGCGCAGGCCGTTGTCCAGTCGGGACGTCTGAATGGGCCAGGGGTAACCGCTGTCGGGCATGCCCCGACGCTATCCGATCTCGGGGGCGGAAAGGTGACGTGCGGTCGGTCGGCGAGCCGACCCGGGCGGCATCGGAGCCGTCGTGCGGGGTACCGGAGAGCAATGACCGTCACACCACCTCCGTCCCGGGCCGCCAGCGCCGTCGAACGCGCCAGCATCGCACTCGGCCGGCTGCGCCGTGGCCGGCTGCTGCATCCGGCCGGTCGCTCGTTCGTCGGCGAGACGGTGATCTGGGGTACGCCCGGACCGCCCACCGGGGTCCCCCTGCTGGACGAACCCGGCCGGTACCGGACCACCGTCCGGCTCTCCAAGGGAACGCCCACGCCCGGCAGTTGGCCTGATGTCCTGGGCCTCGCGCTGCGCCTGCACGGCGACGGTGGCCGGCCGTTCGACCTGCTGGTCAGCTCCAGTGGCGCGGCCCCGGTGCTGCGAAACCTGCCGCTGCCCCGACGTCGCTTCACCGGCACCTACAGCACGATCACGTGCTACCGCGCTGGTCGACGCCGCCTCTGGCTGGCCGCGCTGGCCGACCCCGACTCGGCCGACCTCGGTCGCAGCCTGGCCACGGCGGTCGCCGCGACCCGGACGGACACTCCGCGCCTGGTGCTCGCGGTCGCGTCGGCGGTGGGGTCCTGGCGGCTGGTCGGGCAGGTCAGCCTCGGTGCCCAGCTCAGCGCCGAGGAGGACGCGGCGCTCGCGTTCGACCCGGTGCGCAACCTGCCACCCGAGCTGCGGGTGGCAGGTCCGCTGGCCTGGCTGCGCGACCAGACCTACCGGGGGTCGCGGCGGGCCCGTGGGGTGACCGCTCAGTCCGGAGGTTCGACCGCCGCCACTGTCTGATCCGAGGTACGACGTTCCAGCACCGTGTCCGGGGCGGCGTTCTGGTCCGCCGCGCGGAGGTCGGAGTCGGCGAGGATGGCCTCCGCCTGCGCCTCCGGGTCGTCGCTGCCCACCGCCTTCTCCTCGGGCAGGAGGTGGTGCGCCCGGGACTCCACCCGGTCCTGATCGCTCTGCTCGTGTGTCATGGCACCCCTGTTACCCCGACCGCCCCCCCGGCACGCGATCTTCGCCCCGCATCTTGGGACGACAGGACGGGCGACCGCCTCCGGTCGGGTACGCTGGCCCGGTGACGCGTTCCTATCGATGGTTTAGGCAGCCGGCTCGCACGCCGGTGACTTCACCATGAACTGACGTCACCACGGACCGAGCCGGCTGGGCAGGAGCTGTCGTTCCTGCCCTTTTGCGTACGAGCAGCCGGCTCGTCCCGGGCACCGGCCCCGGGCACGGTCGGCGGAAGGATGCCCACCGTGACGACCCCGGAGACCGATCGGGTCAGCGATCAGCGGATCGACCGCGTCGTGCCGCTGACCACGCCCGCCCTGCTGCACCACGAGTTGCCCCTGGACGCCCCGCTCGCGTCGGCCGTGTTGACCGGCCGCCGCGCGGTCGGTCGCGTGCTGGACCGCGAGGACGACCGCCTGCTGGTGGTGGTCGGCCCCTGCTCGGTGCATGACCCGGCCGCCGCCCTCGACTACGCGCAGCGTCTGCGGACGGCAGCCGACCGGCTCGCCGACGACCTGCTGATCGTCATGCGGGTCTACTTCGAGAAGCCGCGCTCCACCGTCGGTTGGAAGGGCCTGATCAACGACCCGGGCCTGGACGGCAGCGGGGACGTCAACACCGGTCTGCGGCTGGCTCGGGCGCTGCTGCTCGACGTGCTCCGCCTCGGTCTGCCGGTGGGTTGCGAGTTCCTCGACCCGATCACCCCGCAGTACATCGCGGACACGGTGGCCTGGGGCGCGATCGGCGCCCGCACCGTGGAGAGCCAGGTGCACCGCCAGCTCGCCTCCGGCCTGTCCATGCCGATCGGCATGAAGAACCGCCCGGACGGCAGCATCGGCACGGCCGTGGACGCGATCCGCGCCGCCGGCGTGCCGCACGTCTTCCCCGGCATCGACTTCTCCGGCACCCCGGCGATCATGCACACCCGGGGCAACACCGACGGGCACCTGGTGTTGCGCGGCGGGGGTGGCCGACCCAACTACGACGCCGAGTCGGTCGCCGGGGCGCTCGACCTGCTCCGTGCCGCCGACCTGCCGGAGCGGTTGGTAATCGACGCCAGTCACGCCAACAGCGGCAAGGACCACCGCAACCAGCCGCTGGTCGCCGCGGACGTGGCCGCCCAACTGGCCGCCGGCCAGCGTGGGATCACCGGCGTGATGCTGGAGTCCTTCCTGCTGCCCGGCCGGCAGGAGCTCGACCCGACCCGGGAACTGGAGTACGGCCGGTCGGTCACCGACGCCTGCCTGGGCTGGGACGACACCGCCGAGGTGCTCGACCACCTCGCCTCTGCGGTGCGGGCCCGCCGGGCCACGCTGCCGACGACTGTGTGACCGCCGACACCACTGCGTACGGAACACGAGCGGGGGTCGGCTCGTTGTCAGGGGTGTCGGTGTGTCCAGTGTCCCCGGGCCTCACCTAAATAGCCTTCGCGGAATACCGTCCGGCTGGAGCCGCGTAGTGCCACTCGCCGAGAGGCGACCTGCACACCGACACCAGCGCCGCCCCCGGCCCACAGGGCCGGGGGCGGCGCTGTCTGTACGTGGGCCGGGGCGCAAGCCGGGGGTGCGACAGGGCCCCCGTCACCCGTCTTTCCCGGTCATACGATTGATTGGTGAGCGAGATGTCGAACGACCTTGGCGCGTTTCTGAGTGCTCGAAGGGCGCTGGTGACACCGCAGCAGGCCGGCATCCCCGAGGGGGGTGTGCGCCGTGTTCCGGGCCTGCGCCGCGAGGAGGTCGCCATGCTCGCCGGCGTCAGCGCTGACTACTACCTGCGCTTGGAGCGGGGCCGCGACCGCAACCCGTCCGTGCAGGTGCTCGAGTCCATCGCACGCGTCCTCCAACTCGACGACGAGCACCTGGCGTACCTGCTGAAGCTGGTTGCTGACACTCCCCGAAAGCGCAGACGTCGACAGCGCAAGGAAACCGTGCCAATCGGTGCGCTCAAACTCCTGGGCTCCCTCGTCCAGCCCGCCTTCGTCGAGGGACGGTATTTCGACATCCTCGCCTCGAACAGCCTCGCCAGAGCCCTCTCCCCACGGCTCGCCGAAGGGGGGAATCAGCTCAGGGATCTGTTCCTGAACCCCGCCGAGCAGGCAATGCACCCGGATTGGGAAAACATGACGGAGTGCTTCGTCGCGAACCTGCGACAGGCCGTGGGCACCGACATAGACGACACCCGCTTCATCGAACTCACCGGAGAGCTCTCGTTGGCGAGCGCCCGATTTCGTCAGCTCTGGGCGCGTCACGAAGTACGTGGACAGCGCGGAACGCCGATTCGGCTCAATCACCCGCAGGTCGGGGAGCTGACCCTCAATCGGGAACGGCTGAGCATCGCCGGAGCGGATGGCCTGATGCTCGTCGTCTACCACCCCGACGCCGGGTCGAGCGACGCGGAGAAGCTGACCCTCCTCGCCTCCGCGGGCCTACCCGCGATCCGCGAGCCACAGGCGGTCGAGCACGCCAGGACCTGAAATCTGCCGGTGGCAGTTTCGAGCGATCAGAGGGGGTCCTGTCAGACCCCGGTCTCAAGAGGGCTCCGGGTACGTCGACCCTCGCTGGCTAGCGTTCGCGACATGACCGTCACATTGATCACCGGGGCCAACAAGGGCATCGGCTTCGAGACCGCCAGGCAGCTTCTGGAACTGGGGCATGTCGTCTACATCGGCGCGCGTGACGTCGAGCGGGGCGAGCAGGCCGCCGCGGCGCTCGGAGCGCGATTCGTCCAGCTCGACGTCACCGACGACGTGTCCGTGCGCACCGCACTGGCCACGATCGACGCGGCCGAGGGCCGACTCGACGTCCTGGTACACAACGCGGGCATTCTGGAGACCGGGCTCGACGGCCCCGCCGCGCTGCGATCCTTCGACACCAACGCTGTGGGAATCGTGCGCGTCACGGAGGCGGCGCTGCCCCTGCTGCGCAAGTCCTCGAATCCCAACGTCGTCACCATCTCCAGCAGCGCCGGATCGTTCTGGGCGGTGAACAATCCTGAGCGACCGGAGTTCGGCATGTCGCTCGCGTTGTACTCGGCCTCCAAGACCGCGGCCACCATGCTGACCGTCCAGTACGCCAAGTCGCAGCCGGGCATCAAGTTCAATGCCCTCGAACCGGGCACCACCGCCACCGACATGACCGCGCCCTTCGGGATCGGTCGACCGGCCGAGGAGAGCGCCCGACAGGTCGTACGCCTGGCGACCCTTGAGCCGACCGGGCCGACGGGGACCTTCCAGGACGAAGCAGGGGCACTGCCCTGGTGAGGCCCCGTACGTCGGCCGTCGGCGTGACGTTTGACCGATTCCGCCCCGGGTAGCTGATCGACGTGACCGACGACGCATCCGTGGCCGGCGAGCCGGGCACCCAGGCCCTCGACGACCTCCTCGACGACGTCTTCCGGGCGCAGGAGCGGGTCGAACAGGGGGAGATCTACCGCCGGGCGGTGGCCGCCGAACTGCCGCCGGACCTGCTCGCCCGCATCGACGCGCTCCCCGAGGGTGAGTACTCGGTGGACGAGGCCAGCGACCTGCTGGGCGGCTCCCTCGGATGAGTGAGGCAGAAGGGACACCGACATGACAAACCACGAGGACCACGACGAGAAGGTGCCGGCGCTGGGTCAGCCCCCGAAGGGCAGGGACACCACGCCCGAGCCGGACTTCGCCAACGAGCACGACCGCACGGCGGTGGATCGGGACATCATCACCGGGGCGGACGAGGACGAACGGGAGCCGGAGTCGCCGCACGGCTGGTCCGGCATGCAACGTTGAGGCGTACGAGAGAGGGGGGCCGGCGTCTGCCGGCCCCCCTTTTCGTGTCCTGCTCGTCAGTCGTCGTCGTGGTGCCCACCCTCGGCGGCCTGCTGCGCCGTCGCGTACGCCATCTGGAGGAAGTCGGACGCGGCGACCGCCGTCAGCGCCGTGGCCACCAGGCGGGTGAGCCGGGGCGCGAGCACCAGGCCACCGGTCAGCCCGGTTGCCACCCAGACCGCCAGGCAGAACGGGCAGCTCAGCAGCTCGCCGATGGCGTGCCGGGTCGGGCTGCCCGAGTCGCGGACCTGCTCCATCACCTCGCCGCTGCCGATCGGTCGGTCGTAGCGGGTGAACGGCGCCCGCAGCGGGCTGGTCACCGCGTCCTTGGACAGCAACCGGCTCAGCTTGTGCGTGGCGATGGAGAGCAGCACCACGTCGGACGGCGCGGGACGTTCCGGCACCGGCCGGCCGGTCGCCTTGACCAGGCCGGCGAGAGCCCCTGTCACCCCGGCGTAGGCGCCCATCGCCACCAGGTAGCCGCCGAGCGGCCGGTGCTCGTGCGGCGCGTACGCCCGGCGCAGCCGGGCCGCCTTCTGTCGCAGGCCAGTGTCGCTCACCCGATCTCCTCACATGTCGTGGTGGTGTGGGAACGGCGTCCCGCGTGGTCGGCTCAGCCGGCCTGGAGGTTGTCGGCGACCTCGCGTGCCAGGTTGGTGAGCGCCTCGTCGGCCAGCTGATCCGGACCGGGCCCCCCGGACCCGTCGGCCAGGTCGAGCTGGATCCGGGCGCCGCCGGAATCCGCCGGCTCCACCCGGATCTCGGCGGACCAGTCGTCGGCGTCGCCGTCACCCCAGCGGGCGCGCAGCTCCTCGCCGCTGATCTCCGCGGCGGGGCTGCCGTCTCCGCGCAGCGGCTCCGGCAGCCAGGCCGAGGCCCGGTCGGGGTCGGTGGCGGTGCTGAAGACCACCTCGGGTGGCGCGGACATGCCGCGCACGGCGCGCGCCGGCATCACGCGTCCCGCAGGCGGCTGGGATCGACCTCGCGGCCCGGGTGGCGGGCCAGGTACTCGGTCTCCAGCTCCGCCGTGCGCCGCAGGTGGTTCGCGAGTGCCGAGTCCGCCGCGTGCCGCAGGGTGTCCAGGCGGGTGCGGTGCAGGCTGTGCATCTCGCGGATCAGGTCCTCGTCGGTCAGCTCCGTCGGGTCGATGCCGAGCAGGTCGCCGTCGAGGCCGGGAGCGCCGGCCGGGTCGGCGAGCTGGTCGCCGCCCCACTCGGGCACCCGCTGCTCCGGGCTCATCTCCGCACTGCCGCTGGACGCAAAGCCGTCCTCACGTACCGATCCGGTCATGATCGCCCCCCTTGATCTCGTTTGGGCTGGCGTCTAGACGATTGCCCAGGCGTGGTGATGCCAAACCAAGCCGGCGAAGCGACGACTACGACACGGTGTCGGAGACCGGTGACGCCCCCGGTACCCTGAATGTCATGAGGCGGCTCTGGACCCCGGCGTGGATCGCGCGCCACGTGGCCATGGTCGTGCTGGTCGTGAGCTTCCTCGGGCTGGGCTGGTGGCAGATCAGCCGGGCCACCGCCGGCAACAGCCTGAGCTGGGGGTACGCGGTCGAGTGGCCGATCTTCGCCGGCTTCGTGGTCTACGTCTGGTGGCGTGAGGTGAAGCTGGCCCGCCGCAGGGCGACGGAGGCCGACGCGCCGCCAGAAGATCCGGCCGTCGAGCCGGCACCGGCGGTCACCGACGGGTCCCGACCGGCGGTACGCCGACCGGTGCGGGTGTCCCGGGTGCCGGCCACCGGCGACGTCGTCGAGGACACCGACCTGGCCGCCTACAACCACTACCTGTCATGGTTGAACGCCAATCCGGGCGCCCGGCCCGGTGACTATCCCGGCTGAGCCGGGCTCGGAAGGACGGACGAAGGTGGGCGCTGCCCTTACCCGGTACCGCGTGATCGCCTGGATCGTGGGCGTGGTGCTGATCCTGCTGGTCGTGATCGGCATGCCACTGAAGTACGCGTTCGACAACCCGGTCGTCGTGGAGACGATCGGGCCGGCGCACGGCTTCCTCTACATGATCTACCTGGTGGCCGCGTTCGACCTGAGCCGCCGAGCCGACTGGCCGCTGAAGCGGATGCTGCTGGTGATGCTGGCCGGCACCGTGCCGTTCGTCTCGTTCTACGCCGAGCGCCGGGTCAGCGCCTGGGTGGCCGCGCCGCAGCCGGAACGGGCTCCGGAGCCGGTCGCACGCTGAGCTTGCCCGACGGCCGGTGGGCCGGCACGCATCCGGCCCACCGCCACCGGGTCAGCGGTTGGGCCGCCACGGGTCCGCTGAGGCGAGCGGGTCGACCCAACTGCCGTAGCGGTTGACCTCCCGGGCCCGCAGCAGCGACCGGGTGACCTGGCCGAACTGCCGTTCGTCGTCGGCGCTGAACAGCAGCACCTCCGATCCCTGGTACCACCCCCAGAGTTCGTGCGGCGGTGGGCGCCAGCGATCGCCGACCAGGGCCAGAGCGGCCGGGAGCAGGAACACCGCGCCGAGGATCAGGTACGCCTCGGCCGTGAGGCGTTGCAGACCGCCGGTGAAGCCGAGGAGCACCCCCACGCCGCCGAGCATGCTGGCGGTGATGACGACGGCCCGGACGGCGATCCGGTCGTGCGGACCCCGGGTGGTACGCAGATGGGTCAGGTCGGCGACCCGGTAACTGTTCCGACCGGCGGTGAACCGGTCGACGGTCACGATGATGCCGGGCCGCGCGTACAGCAGGGTCGACCGAGCGCCCGGCACCGTTCGCGGCGGTCGCGTCTGTGCGCCTTCACGATTCACGGTTCCTCCCGAAGGGGACGGTTGGCCGAGTGGACCCGAAGGCGATTCATCGCTGCCTGTCGACGGGATTCCCGGCTCCGGACTTCATTGTGTTGCGGCACCGCCAGTCGACCTGGGCATTTACCGGGTCCCGACAGCTCGCCACGGCCGGGTGACATCGCCGAGAAACAGCATCCATTTCAGCTTTTATCGGTTATCGCGGCCAGGAATCCGGCGGCATACGCCCGGAACGACGAAAGTCGTATATCCGCCAGTAGGCCGCGAAAAGGGCGATGTTCCCTCGTTCGCAGGCGTCATCAGCCACGATGGCGCCACCCAGCCCAGGTGCCCGATGCGCAACTCTCCCAACTTTGACCCCTGCTTCAACTGCGAGCGACATCCGTCCCGGGTTAGGTTGGGCTAGCCGGTCCGGCTCAGTGCCGTCCGCCCGGATGGCCCCGGCCGGTGTCGTCGAGGGCGTCAGCAGCCCCGGCGGCCGTGGGAGAGGGGCCTTCCGCTCTTGTCATCCCTGAGAAATCTGCTGCGCACCGTGGCGCTGGTCGGCATGTCGGCCGCGCTGATCGCTCCGACGGCGGTGGCCCAGGCCGAGCCGTCCCCCGCCGACCTGACCCGCCGGATCGAGACGTCCTCGGCAGAGTTGGAGCGGGTCGTCGAGTCCTACAACAAGCTGCGTGAGGAGATCAAGGCAAACGAGGCCGCCGTGGCCCGATTACAGACCCGCATCGGCCCGCTCGAACAGCAGGTCGAGCAGAGCCGGGCCGACGTGGCGGAGCTTGCCTCCACCGCGTACAAGAGTGGCGGCCTGCGCACCGCGGACGCCCTACTGCGTCCCGGCGGCTCGGCCGCACTGCTGGACCGACTCGGCGCCATCGAGCAGTTGGCCCGCCAGCGGCAGGAGCGCATCTCCGGCTTCACGGCCGACCAGCAGCGACTGCTGGACGAGAAGGCCCGCCTAAGCGCGACATTGACCCGGCAGGCCGCACAGGCTCGTCAGCTCGCCGCCGGTAAGAAGCAGATCGAGCAGGACCTGGCCAAGCTCTACGAGCTGCGCCGGCAGGCGTACGGGGCCGCCACCGAGCAACCCGAGCCCAAGGCGGCGACGACCGAGGCCAAGAACGTGCCCGCCGTGTCCGGTGCTGCCGGCACAGCTGTGCGTTACGCGTTCGGCGCGATCGGCAAGCCGTACATCTGGGCGGCCGACGGGCCGAACGGCTACGACTGTTCCGGTCTGACCTCGGCGGCCTGGCGGGCGGCCGGGAAGTCCCTGCCGCACAACACCAGGATGCAGTGGAGCGCTGTCGCCCACATCGGGCGGGGCGAGCTACGCCCCGGCGACCTGGTCTTCTACAGCGGGCTCGGGCACGTCGCCCTCTACGTGGGCGACGGTCAGGTGATCGACGCTCCCAGCGCCGGTCGCAACGTGCTCAAGCGTGGCATGAACATGATGTCGATCCAGGGTTACGGCCGGGTCCGCTAACCACGATCGGTAACGGCGAACGGCCGGCGTCCCCCTATCGGACGCCGGCCGTTCGCCGTTATTACTACCAGCTCAGGCCGCTTGCAGCCCCTCGGCCCGGGCCAGCTCACGGAGCCGGCCGAGGGCCTGGATCTCCAGCTGCCGGATCCGCTCGCGGGACAGCGAGAACCGGGACGCGACCTCGGTGAGCGAGTGCTCCCGGCCGTCCTCCAGCCCGTAGCGGGCGCGCATGATGCCGGCGGACCGGTCGTCGAGGTGGTTGAGCAGCCCCTCGATGCGCTGCCGCTCCAGGCCGCTGAGGACGATGTCCTCCGGCGACGGCGCGTCACTGTCGGCGACCAGGTCACCGAGGTTCGTGTCGCCGTCGTCGCCCACCGGGGTGTCCAGCGAGACCGTGTCCTGCGACCAGCGGCGCAGCTCATTCACCCGCTCGACGGTGACGCCGAGGGATGCCGCGATCTGCTCAGGCTCCGGGTCGGCGCCCAGCTCGCGGGTCAACTGCCGGGCCACGTTGCGCATCCGGTTGACGTCCTCCACCAGGTGCACCGGAAGACGGACGGTGCGCTCCTGCTGGGCGATCGCCCGGCTGATCGCCTGCCGGATCCACCAGGTGGCGTAGGTGGAGAACTTGTAGCCACGCTCGTAGTCGAACTTCTCGACCGCCCGGACGAGGCCGGTGTTGCCCTCCTGGATCAGGTCCAGCATGGGCATCCCCGAGCGCACGTAGCGCCGAGCGATCGACACGACCAGTCGGAGGTTGGCGCGGATGAAGAGGTCCTTCGCCCGCTCCCCCTCGACGACCAGCCATTCCAGGTCGGCCCGGTCGACACCGGCGGGAACGGCTTCCTCACCGAGCAGGTGCTCGGCGTAGAGGCCGGCCTCGATCGCCTTGGAGAGATCGACCTCCTTGGCGGCGTCCAGCAGTGGCGTCCGGGAGATCTCGTGCAGGTAGACGCCGACCAGGTCGCGCTCCTCGGCAACCTCGTCGGTTCGCATGCCGATGTTCTTGTCCACGTTGCCCACGGTCCCCTCGCTCGCGCCGGTTGCCCGGTTCCTTGCCATTCCCCACACCTGTCAGCCCCTGGTAACTTCTGCTGTGCCCATCGGTGCTGACACCTACACAACAGATGAGACGTGTCGGGGATTCCTCGTCGTGAGTCGAAAGTGTCACGAATGCCTGAGTAGTACCTGAGAGCACGGTCCATGTTTGCTGTCAGCACCCCATCGGGTGGCTCGCCACTGGGCACCACGAACGGGTTACGCACCATGGCAACACCGCCCGCCGTGGGGGCACAGCGACCCGGGTCACCACTGCGATGCGATCCTGGTCACTGCCAGATACGCACCGGTGAGCCGCTCGGTTCATTCACGGGGGTGTTATTACCCCCCGGCCAGATGAACAATCCGAGGGTCCATTCGCTTCCCGGGGCCGGGGGGCGCTAGGAGGCGAGCAGGGCGAGGGCGCCGCGCACCTGATCGGCCGAGCGCGCCAGCGCGGCCCGGGCAGCGTCGATCTCAGCGCCCGAGACGAGGGCGACGAGCGCCGTCTTCAGGTCCCCGTCAGCCTCGGTGAGAGCCTGCCGGGAGAGCTCCTCCGAGCAACCGGTGGCCTCGACCAGAATCGAGATCATTCGTCCGCGGAGTTTCGCGTTGGTGGCCACCATATCGATCATGAGGTTCGAGTAGACCCGCCCCAGGCGCACCATGACGGCGGTCGAGAACGTGTTGAGCACCAACTTCTGTGCTGTGCCCGCCTTCATCCGGGTCGACCCGGTGACCACCTCGGGTCCGGTGTCCACCCCGATGAACACGTCAACCGACCGGGCGGCCTCTGCCTCCGGATTGGCGCAGAGCAGCACCGTCGAGGCGCCCTTGGCGCGGGCCGAGGCAAGCGCCCCGAGGACGTACGGGGTGCGACCGCTGGCCGCCAGACCAACCACCAGGTCCCCGGCCCGTACACAACTGGCGGCTTCGACCGCGCCGCCCCGATCGTCGTCCTCAGCATCCTCGACGGCCCGCCACATGGCGTCCGGGCCGCCCGCGAGGTGCGCGCAGAACCAGTGTCGCGGCGAGTTGAAGGTGGGGGCCAGTTCGGCCGCGTCGAGCACGCCCAGCCGGCCGGAGGTGCCGGCCCCGAAGTAGTGCACCCGGTGACCGCCGCGAAGCGCCGCGACCGCCAGGTCGACGGTGGTGGCGATCTCGTCGAGCACCGCGGCGACCGCCGCGGGCACCCGCCGGTCCGCCTCGTTGATCACGGTGAGCACGTCCCGGGTCGACATCAGGTCGAGGTCGACGCTGAGCGGGTTACGCCGTTCGGTGGGGGCGCCCACCCGGACCGTGGGGCGAGCGGGCCGTGCGGGCATCTCCGCACCGGCCGTCATGCCCGCCTCCGGTTGGCACCCACCCGGTGCGACTGGACCGCCTCGGCGGTCGCCTCCAGGGCCTTGCGGGCCCGGGCCCGGTTGCGGGCGGCCACCCCGACGAAGAGGCAGTCGACAACTGTGAGCTGGGCCAGCCGGCTGGCCGTCGCGCCGGAGCGGTAGGTGGTCTCCCGGGCCGCCGTGGTCAACACGAAGTCCGCCACGTCGGTGATCGGCGAGCGCGGGAAGTTGGTCAGTGCCACTGTCGCGGCACCGCGGGTACGGGCCTGCTCCAGCACCTCGATCACGTCGGAGGTGGTGCCGGTGTGCGAGATGCCGATCGCCACGTCTCCCCGGCCCAGGAGGGCGGCCGAGGTCAGCGCGGTGTGCACGTCCGGGAAATAGAAGGCGATCCGGCCGATGCGGTGCAGCTTCTGCTGGAAGTCCGAGGCGACGAACCCGCTGGCGCCGGCGCCGTAGATGTCGATCCGGGCGGCACCGCTGATCGCCTCGACCACCTGCTCGCAGACGGCGGGGTCGAGTTGCTCGGCGGTCTCCTCGACGGCGCGGGCGTCGTTGAACGCGATGGTGGCGATGATCTGCGCGAGATCGGCGCCGGGCGGGATGTCACCGCCGACCACTCGGGCGTCCGGCGGCTCGATCCGGCGGGCGGCCTCGGCGGCGAGGCGGATGCGCAGCTGGGGGTAACCGTCCATGCCCACCGAACGGCAGAACCGGATGACTGTCGCCTCGGATGTCTCGGCTGCGGTGGCGAGGTCGGTGATTGTCCTCCGGGCGGCGGCCGCCGGGTCGGAGACGACCAGCCGGGCGACCCGCTGCTCGGCGGGCGACAGCGATGGCAACAGCCCGCTGATGTGGACGATCAGCCCACCGGGCTCGTGACTCGCAGAAATCTTCGCACTCTTCGCCACGGATGAAACTTACTTTCACCAGGCGTGAGCGTCAACTATGACTGTCCGAGGTGGGGGAAAGTTTGATCGCCGGGATCACCGGTCCCGCACAGCCTGCCACTTCCCCAGGATCGCCGCCTCATCCGCCGGGTCGAGTCCACCATGCCGGACGGTCGCCGGGTGTGCGGCCATCCAGGACGCGGTCGCCCGAACGGTGTCGGCCAGCGGACGGACCGTCAGACCGGCGTCCAGGGCCGGTCGGACGTCCCGGTCCATCAGGCCAGCGGTCTCCGGCAGTCGCACCCAGAGCGGCAGCGCCCGCTCCCCCGACCACTCGCGTACGTCGTGGGAGAGCAGGAACTCCTGGTCGACCCAGGTGAGGGCCGCATCGGCGACACCCAGCCCGGCGGCCACACCGGCCAACAGGTCGGCCCGGGACATCGCCGGACCGGTGCCGTCGTACGTGCCTTGGAGGCGGGTGCCGGCGGCGTGCAGCAACCAACGGGCCAGATCGGCGACGTCCACGAACTGCACCCGATCGGTCGGGTGCCCGGGGGCCAGCACCTCGCCACCGGCCGACAGCCGCCGCACCCAGTACGGGAAACGGTCGCTCGGATCCTCCGCGCCGACGATCAGGCCCGCCCGGCAGATGAACGAACGGTCCACGCCCACCCGCTCCCGGACCAACTCCTCGATGCTCACCTTGCACTCGCCGTACCAGCGGTGATCCGGGCCGATCGGACCGTCCACGTCCGGCGGGGCCGGCGCCAGGATCGGCGCGTCCGCAGCGGTCTGGCCCGGCGTGGTGTGGTCCGCGTACACCGAGATCGTCGACACGAACGACCAGTGGCCGACGTGGTCGGCGAGCGCGGCCAGCGCGTGCCGGGCGTGGCTGATCTGGCGGGTCACGTCGACCACGGCGTCGAAGCCCGCGTCGGCGAGCGGAACGAGCGAGTCCGGGTCATCGCGGTCGGCCACCACGAAGCGCACCCCGGCGGGCACGGTGCCGGACACCCCCCGGGCCGCGCAGGTCACGTCGTGACCCTGCTCGACGGCGAGCCGGGCCGTCGCCCGCCCGAGGAACTGGGTGCCACCGAGAATGAGGATCCGCATCCGCCGATCCTGCGCCCCCAAGGCCCGAACAACCCAACCAATCTGCCCACGGCAGACCGCGATCATGAAGTTGTCGCCACTCCGATCGGCGTGTCACGGCAACAACTTCATGATCGACGCAGGAGCGCGGGGGGCACTAGCGTGGGCTCATGGGAGAGCGCAGCGTTTTGGTTACCGGGGGTTCCGGTGGGCTCGGCGGGGCTGTCGTCACCGCGTTCGTCGAGGCGGGCTGGCGGGTGGTCGTACCGGAGCGGAAAGCCCGGCCCGGGTCGGAGCCGGCGGCGGACGGACTGGTCCGGGTGGTCGCGGACCTGGGCGAGCCGGCGGGCGCGGCGCAGGCGGTCGAGGCTGCGGCCGGCGAACCGGCGGCGCCGCTGCGCGCGGTGGTCAACCTCGTCGGGGGGTACGCCAGCGGCGGGTTGGTGCACGAGACCCCGGTCGAGGAGTTCGAGCGGATGCTCACCGTCAACCTGCGGCCGACCTACCTGGTCACCCAGGCCGCGCTCCCGCACCTGGTGGCGTCCGGCGGCGGCGCGGTGGTCTGCGTCTCGGCCCGCGCGGCGGTCGCCCCCTTCCGTGGCGCGGCCGGCTACTCGACGGCAAAGGCGGCGGTGCTGGCGTTCGCCAACGCGGTAGCTGTGGAGTACCGGTCGCAGAACGTGCGCTGCAACACGGTTCTGCCCAGCGTCATCGACACCCCGACGAACCGGGCGGCCCAGCCGGACGCCGACCATTCCCGCTGGGTGAGCCCGGACGAGATCGCGCCGGTGATCCGGTTCCTCGCGTCGGCCGAGTCAGCCCCGACCAGTGGCGCCACAGTGCCGGTCTACGGGCGGGCCTGAGCCACCACCGGGCCGAGGTCCTCTTCGCCCGAGGCGGACGGCGGTAGCCAGGTCTCCAGGTGCGCCTGAATCTGCTCGGTCACCTCCTCGGCCGGGCGGCCCGCGTCCACCAGCACGAAGCTGGGGTACTCGGGCAGTGTCCGGTAGGCGGTGTCGGCGGCGGTCAGCCACCCCATCGTCTCGTGGTCGGTGCCGCGTTCCTCGATGCGCCGGTACGCCTCCGCCGGGTCAAGGGCGAGCAGGAAGGTCACCTGCGGCGTCGGGAACAGCCGGTAGCCGGCCCGGGCGAGCCGCTCCCAGCGCTGCCCGCCGTGCGCCCGGATGCTCGCGTACTGGCAGGCCGAGTAGCGGTCCATCACCGCCGTCCGGCCGGTGAGCAGACAGCTGATCAAGGCGATGGCGATGGCCAGCCAGCGCAGCACCGACTCCACGGCCAGCACGCCGTCGCGACCGACGAGCCGTTGCGCGTCCGGCCGGCCGAGACGGTGGGCGAGCCGGCCGAGCCAGCGGCGACCACTGGCGTTGCGGCGGTAGGTGGCGGGGCGTCCGGCGGCGGTCAGCGCGTCGGCCAACCGGTGTGCCTGCGTGGTCTTGCCCGAACCGTCGATCCCGATCAGGGCGACGGTGCGCAATCGGGCCTTGCGTCGTCGCATCCCCGATGATCTGGCCACTCTCCACAGGTTATCCGACCCACGCACCTGCTCCGCGAGGTTTGTGGTGCTTCGTCCCTGATGACGCCCGACCGCGACACCAGCAGGTGTGGACGACCGGAATGCCGGGTACCGGAGTTTGAAATCCAACCGCCGGTCCACCAACACGACGACGGAGGAATCCAGATGGCTGAGCGCGGGGACGAGAGTCTGGTGCACACCCTCAAGAAGGTCGCCGCCGTGCTCAAGCAGTCCGAGATTCCGTTCGCCCTGGGCGGCAGCTTCGCGGTCTATGCCCACGGGGGCCACTCCAGCGATCACGACGTCGACTTCCTGATCCGGGAGGCCGACGTGGAGGAGGCACTGGAGGCCCTGGTGGCCGCCGGCTTCGTCGCCGAGCGCCCACCGGAGGACTGGCTGGTCAAGGTCTTCGACGACGGCCGGATGGTGGACCTGATCCACCGCCCGATCGAGACGCCGGTCACCGAGGAGACGTTCGCCGACACTGTCATCCGGCCGGTGGACGCGATTCAGATGCCGGTGCTGTCCGCCAGCCAACTGATGGTGCACAAACTGCTCAGCTTCTCCCAGCACTACTGCGACTTCGCCCGCGGTCTGCCGCTGGCCCGCTCGCTGCGGGAGCAGATTGACTGGGAACGGGTACGCAAGGAGACGCAGCACTCGCCGTACGCCGAGGCGTTCCTGATGCTGCTGGACCGGCTGGAGGTGGTGCCGGCCGCCGGCACCCAGCCAGGAGAGGGGACATCGTGACCCACCATCGCGACATCGGCGCCGGGCCACCGGACGAGTACGTCGAGGCGGAGATCCAACGGCTACTCGTCGAGGACCCCGCCGTCGCCGAACAGGGGATCACAGTGGTTCGACGGGAACGTGCCCTGGTGCTCTACGGCGAGGTGGAGAGTCCGCACCGGCGGGAGGAGATCCTGCGTCTGGTGTCCGAGCGCTTCCCGGACGTGCCGGTCACCAGCGACATCGGGGTGATCCGCACGCAGGCGCCCACGGAGATCGAGCAACTGCCCTGAGGGAGGTTCCATGGTGATCCGGATTGCCGCTGTGGGCGACGTGCATCTGGACGAGGACGTGGTCGGCCGGTTCCGACCGGCGTTGGAGGAGCTGCCGGAGTGCGCCGACGTGCTGCTGCTGGCCGGGGACCTGACCCGGCACGGCACCGAGGCCGAGGCGCGCTGCGTGGCAGAGGAGTTCGGTGGGTTGGCCGTACCGGTGGTGACGGTGCTGGGCAACCACGACCATCAGTGTGACCAGGTGCCACAGGTGGTCAAGGTGCTGGAGGACGCGGGCATCACAGTGCTGGAGGGCAACGGCGTCGTACTGGACTGCGCGGGTGGCCGCCTCGGCATCGCCGGCGTCAAGGGCTTCGGCGGCGGGTTCGCCGGGCGGTGCGCCAGTGACTTCGGCGAGCCGGAGATGAAGGCCTTCGTGCGGACCACCACCGACAGCGCGGACCGTCTCGGTGCGGCGCTGCGCTCGCTGGACTGCGACATGCTTGTCGCGCTCACCCACTACTCGCCGGTGCCGGACACACTGGCCGGCGAGCCGTTGGAGATCTACCCCTTCCTGGGGTCGTACCAGTTGGGGCAGGCGATCGACTCGGCGCCCACGGCGCTGGCCGTGCACGGCCACGCGCACGCCGGCACCGAGCGCGGCACGACCCCCGGTGGGGTACGCGTCCGCAACGTCGCGCACCCGGTGATCAAGCAGGCGTACAGCGTCTTTCACGTTGGCGATCAACTCGACACCGACCAGGTTTCCCCAATCGGCCAGTCGGGTAGTCAGAGGTCATGGAGCTGATTCTCTGGATTCTCGCAGTCGTACTCGTGGTCGCCGGCATCCTCGCGCTGTTCCGCCGGCAGATCCTGTGGGGCATCGTCCTCATCGTCGTCGGGCTGTTGGTCGGCCCGGGTGGTGTCAGCATCTTCAATTAGCGCTCGTATTCCTTAACACCGGGACCCGCCGGGGTCGCCGCGACCGGAGCTTCGTCCTCCCGACAGGAGCACCGGCCGTGGCGATCCCGGCGCTTTTTCGTGGGTGGCCGGCCCATGGACCGCCCCCCCGCTCGGCGGTTTGAGCCGACCCACAGAGGAAATATCTTGACCATGGAGATATCTCAGGACGCGCCGGCGACCTCCGGGCGACGAGCGTGGTGGGGCCTCGCCGGGTTCGCGGCGGCGGTCTTCGTCGCCGCCGCGATCGGCGGGCTGGGCGTGCAGGGCACCACCGAGGAGTACGCGAACCTGCGACAGCCCGGCTGGGCCCCGCCCTCGTGGCTGTTCGGCCCGGTCTGGTCGCTGCTCTACGCGCTGATCGCGGTGGCCGGCTGGCTGGTGTGGCGCCGGGTCGGCTTCTCCCCCGCCCTCTGGGCGTGGACCGCCCAACTGGTGCTCAACGCGATCTGGACCCCGCTGTTCTTCGGCGCGGGGCAGTACGGGCTGGCGTTCGCCGAGATCGTGCTGATGTGGCTGGCCATCGGCCTGACCGTGGTGCTGTTCGCCCGGGTGTCCCGGGTGGCGGCGGCACTGATGCTGCCGTACTGGGCCTGGGTCACCTTCGCCGCCGCGCTGAACCTGTCGATCTGGCAGCTGAACAACTGACCGACCGGTCCCCGGCGGCGGTGGCCGCCGGGGACCGTGGCCGGAGCCGGGTCAGCAGCGGGGCACGCCGGGGATGTAGCCGTCGTGCCCGGTGTACACGTACGCGTCGGCGATGTAGCGGCCGGAGCCGATCCGGTCCCAGATCGAGCTGGTGCCGTAGGTGCCGGTGACAGTGGTGCCGCTGGTCTGGCAGGCGATGGTCACCCGGGTGCCGTCGGCGACGGTGCCCACCGAGGCGTAACCGGTGCCGGGGCCGGAGCGGACGGTCAGCGGCGTGCCGCTGGTGTCGACAGTGCCGTTGCCGCTGCCCGAGGAGCACCCGTTGTCACTGGTGTAGCTCTTGGTGCCCCAGTACAGCCCCAGGGTGCCGTTGAAGCGGACCTGGATGTCGGCGCCGTTGAGGCGCTGCTCGTAGTGCAGGTGTGGGCCGGTCGAGCCTCCGGTGCTGCCGACCCAGCCGAGCACCTTGCCGTACCCGACCGTCTGCCCGACCGAGACGTTGAAGCCGTTGAGGTGCGCGTAGTAGGTGCTGTAACCGCCGCCGTGGTTGATCCGGACGTATTTGCCGTAGCTGGTGCCACCGAGGTCGGTCACCCGGTCGACAGTGCCGGGGGCGCTGGCGACCACCGGGTCGCCGTTGTCGTCGGTGCGGTTGAAGTCGACGGCGTACGCCGGGCTGTGGTCCGACCGGGTCTGCCCGGACCAGGACTGGCCGCACGGGAACGGCACCTTGAAGGTCGGCGCGGCCAGGGCCGGAGTCGCCGGCACCAGCGCTCCCCCGACGAAGAGACCCGTCACCAGCAGGCTGATCCACCGCTTTCGCATACAGCTCCTCCTATGTCGAAAACCTTCGATCCGGTGTGCCTAGCCTGACAGATATCGTCAATCTTCGAAAGAGTCCCCAGCTTGTCCCGGGAGCGTGCCCACCAGGCAGCCCGCAGGTTTCCGGATTGTTACTCGCTCGTGTCTGACAGGGGGTGGACCGGGCCGGATGCAAGCGCTTACATGTGTGCACGCCCAATCGGACCGGCGACAGGTCACCAGCACGACCGCGCCGGCTAGGAAGGAGGACGGCATGGCGGTCTTTACCAGACCACGCCAGGCCTTCGTGATCGCCGGTGTACTCGGGCTGGCGCTCAGCGCCACCGCCTGCGGTACCGGCGACGACAAGAAGAGCAGCAATGCGGGCTCCGCGGAGTGCGCCGCATACGACAAGTACGAGGGCCACGACGGCAAGAAGGTCTCCATCTACGCGTCCATCCGTGACGCCGAGGCCGACCTGCTCGAGCGGTCCTGGTCGCAGTTCACCGAGTGCACCGGCATCGAGATCGACTACGAGGGCAGCGGCGAGTTCGAGGCGCAGCTCCCCGTCCGGGTCGACGGTGGCAACGCCCCCGACATCGCCTTCGTGCCGCAGCCGGGCCTGGTGAAGCGTTTCGCGGACGCCGGCAAGCTGAAGTCCCTCGGCGCCGACACCAAGGCCCTCGCCGAGCAGAACATGCCGGCCGACTGGCTGAAGTACGGCACCGTGAACGGGACGCTCTACGGCGTGCCGCTCGGCGCCAACGTGAAGTCCTTCGTCTGGTACTCGCCGAAGACGTTCAAGGAGAAGGGCTGGGAGGTTCCGACCACCTGGGACCAGCTCATCGCCCTGAGCGACAAGATCGCCGCCAGCGGCACCAAGCCGTGGTGCGCGGGCGTCGAGTCCGGTGACGCCACCGGCTGGCCGGCCACCGACTGGATCGAGGACGTGGTCCTGCGTACGCAGGGTCCCGAGGTCTACGACCAGTGGACCACCCACGCCATCCCGTTCAACGACCCGAAGATCGTCGACGCGGTCGACCGCGCCGGCAGCATCCTCAAGAACGACAAGTACGTCAACGGCGGCTTCGGCGGCGTCAAGAGCATCACCACCACCGCCTTCCAGGAGGCGGGCCTGCCGGTGACCACCGGCAAGTGCGCGATGCACCGACAGGCGTCGTTCTACGCCAACCAGTTCCCCGAGGGCACCAAGGTGGCCGAGGACGGCGACGCGTTCGCCTTCTATTTCCCGGCCATCGACCCGGCCAAGGGCAAGCCGGTGCTGGGCGCGGGCGAGTTCGTCGTCGGCTACGCCGACCGTCCCGAGGTCCAGGCCGTGCAGACCTACCTCGTCTCGGCTGAGTACGTGAACAGCCGCGCGAAGCTCGGCAACTGGGTCACGGCGAACAACAAGCTGGACATCGCCAACGTCGCCAGCCCGATCGACAAGCTCTCCGTCCAGATCCTCCAGGACAAGACGGGCACCTTCCGCTTCGACGGATCCGACCTGATGCCGGCCGCCGTCGGCGCGGGAACGTTCTGGAAGGGCATGGTCGAGTGGCTGAACGGCAAGGCGACCGCCCCGGTGCTCCAGGGCATCGAGAGCAGCTGGCCTAAGTGATCCCGGCGGTGGCCCGGTCCGCGTTCGCGGGCCGGGCCACCGGCCGAGGTGGACCCGGAAGGGAGGGTTGATGAAGTTCGACTTCGCCGATCAGCAGCCGAAGTTCCTGATGCTGATGTACGGGCTGGTTGCCTTCGTGTTGGTGGTGGGCGGTCTGCTGCTGCTGCTCGACGTGGTGCCGGCCTGGTTCGCCCGTCGGCGGGAGGCGCAGCTCGTCGCCGCTTCGGCGAGTGGTGCTCCACTTCCCCGGCGACTCAAGCAGCGGGAGGGGATCTTCGCGATCTTCTTCCTGCTGCCGACGCTGCTGCTGCTCACCATCGGACTGGTCGTGCCGGCCATCCGCACCGTGCTGCTCTCCCTGATGAACAGGGACAGCACCGAGTGGGTGGGGTTGGACAACTTCGGCTGGATGTTCTCCGACGACGCGATCGTCCGGGTCCTGATCAACACCCTGATCTGGGTGCTCCTGGTCCCGCTGGTGGCGACCGGGTTCGGCCTGATCTACGCCGTACTGGTGGACAAGGCCCGGTTGGAGGCCGTGGCCAAGTCGCTGATCTTCCTGCCGATGGCCATCTCCTTCGTCGGCGCCAGCATCATCTGGAAGTTCGTCTACGCCTACCGAGGTGAGGGCGACCAGATCGGTCTGCTCAACCAGATCGTGGTCAGCCTGGGCGGTGAGCCCAAGCAGTGGCTGCTCGAATCGCCACTGAACACGCTGCTGCTCATCGTCATCATGATCTGGATCCAGGCCGGTTTCGCCATGGTGGTGCTCTCCGCCGCGATCAAGGCGATTCCCGGCGACATCGTCGAAGCCGCCCGGCTCGACGGGGTCAGCCCGTGGCAGATGTTCTGGCAGATCACCATGCCGAGCATCCGACCGGCGCTGATCGTCGTGATGGTGACCCTCACCATCGCCACGCTCAAGGTCTTCGACATCGTCCGGACCTCGACGAACGGCAACTACGACACCAGCGTGATCGCCAACGAGATGTACAACCAGGCGTTCCGGTACAGCGAGAACGGGCGGGGTTCCGCGCTCGCGGTCTTCCTCTTCATCCTGGTCATCCCGGTCGTGATCTACCAGATCCGTAACCTCCGTCAACAGCGGGAGGGCTGAGATGACCACCGCAACGCCCACCGTCGCCGCCGGCACCCAGAAGACCGACGGCACCCCGACCACCAAGGCCGGCCGGGTCCGCAAGCGGTTGAACAGCCGCACCGCGACGCTGGTCTCAATCGTCATCGCGGTGGTCTGGACCATCCCGACCTTCGGCCTACTCGTCTCCTCCCTCCGCCCGGAGGACGAGATCAAGACCACCGGCTGGTGGACGGCCTTCACCAACCCGCAGTTCACCTTCGAGAACTACGAGCAGGTCCTGTTCGGGCGTTCGGCGTCCTCCGGGCAGCTCGCCGGTTCCTTCATCAACTCGCTGGCGATCACCATCCCGTCGGTGCTCTTCCCGCTCGCCTTCGCGTCCCTCGCCGCGTACGCGCTCGCGTGGATCAAGTTCCGTGGCCGGGACTGGCTCTACATCGCGATCTTCGCGTTGCAGATCGTGCCGCTGCAGATGGCCCTGGTGCCGCTGCTGAGGTTCTTCTCCACCGGGGTCAGCCTCGGCGGCGTCACCCTGATGCCGGCCTGGGACCTGGTCGACGAGCAGAAGTTCGCCCAGGTGTGGTTCGCGCACACCTGCTTCGCGCTTCCGTTCGCCGTCTTCCTGCTGCACAACTTCATCTCGCAACTGCCGGGTGACCTGATGGAGGCGGCCCGGGTCGACGGGGCAACCCACCCGAAGATCTTCCGCACCATCGTGCTGCCGCTGATCACCCCGGCGCTGGCGGCGTTCGGCATCTTCCAGTTCCTCTGGGTCTGGAACGACCTGCTGGTGGCGCTGATCTTCGCGGGCGGCGGCGACGAGACCGCTCCGCTCACCGTCCGGCTCGCCGAGATGGCCGGCACCCGGGGCAACGAGTGGCAGCGCCTGACTGCCGGCGC
Source organism: Micromonospora sp. 050-3 (assembly GCF_046549335.1). Lineage (NCBI taxonomy): Bacteria > Bacillati > Actinomycetota > Actinomycetes > Micromonosporales > Micromonosporaceae > Micromonospora > Micromonospora sp. 050-3. The sequence continues at coordinate 741,672 of NZ_JAJPVX010000003.1, read as the reverse complement.
GTTCGTCAGCATCGTCGTACCGCTCATCGTGTTCCTGTCCCTGCAGCGTTTCTTCGTGCGAGGTCTGCTCGCCGGCAGCGTCAAGGGCTGACCGCGCGTCCGCCGCCGCCTGGCCCCTCGGGCGGCGGCGGACGCTCCGGGCACCGAGCGGGGGAAACCGTGACGAGGATCGATGATGTGGCCCGGCTGGCCGGAGTGTCCACTGCCACCGTCTCGCGGGCGCTACGCGGACTACCGACGGTCTCGGCCGCCACCCGACGCCGGGTTCTCGCCGCCGCCGAGCAACTCGACTACGAAGTCTCACCGAGCGCGTCCCGGCTCGCCGGCGGTCGAACCGGCACGGTAGCGGTGGTGGTCCCCCGGATCACCCGCTGGTTCTTCAGCACCGTCGTCGAGGCGGTCGAGGAGTACCTCCACCAGTCCGGCTACGACCTGCTGCTCTACAACCTGGGCGGCCGGGAGCAGGTCCGCCAGCGGGTCCTGCGTACGGCCAACCTGCACAAGCGAGTGGACGCCATGATGCTGGTCGCCACGCCCCTGCGTCCGGCCGACCTGACCGCGCTTGCCACGCTGGAACTGCCCGGCGTCACCATCAGCTCGGGCAGCAGAGTGCCCAACTGGCCGTGCGTACGGATCGACGACGTGGCGGCCGCGCGGGTCGCGACCAAGCATCTGATCGACCTCGGCCATCATCGGATCGCCCACATCTCCGGCGACCCGGACGACGAGTTGGCCTTCACCACCCACCTCGACCGACGCCGGGGTTACCAGGCGGCGCTGCGCTCCGCCGGCCTGCGACCCGACCCCACCCTGGACATCGAGTCCACCTTCACCATCGACGGCGGCAACCGGGCCACCGCCGAACTGCTGGCCCGCGGCGAGCCACCGACCGCGATCGTCGCCGCCTGCGACGAGATGGCGATGGGCGCGATGACCGCCCTGCGCGACGTCGGACTGCGGGTGCCGCAGGACGTCAGCGTGGTCGGCATCGACGACCACGACCTGGCCGGTGTGCTCGGGCTCAGCACCGTCGCCCAGCCCGCCGCCGAGCAGGGCCGGCTGGCCGCCCAGATGCTGCTCGACCCGCTCGGTGCCCGACCGCCGGGCCCCATCGTCAGTCAACGGGGCGCCGGTTGCGACACTCCGGTGGTCCTGCCCACTCGGTTGGTGGTCCGGGACTCGACCGCACCGCCCCGGGCACACTGAAATCCACACACCGCAACACGGGAGACGACCCTGAACACCGACCCGACGCAGCAGACCCCCTCCGGTCACCCGGCCACCGGCTGGTGGACCGAGGCCTCCATCTACCAGATCTACCCCCGCTCGTTCGCCGACTCGGACGGGGACGGAATCGGTGACCTGCCCGGCATCACCGCCCGCCTCGACCACCTGGTCGAGCTGGGCGTGGACGCGGTGTGGCTCTCCCCCTTCTACCCCTCGCCGCAGGCCGACGCCGGCTACGACGTGGCCGACTACCGCGACATCGACCCGCTGTTCGGCACCCTCGCCGACGCGGACAAGCTGATCGCCGAGGCCCGCACCCGCAATCTGCGGGTGATCGTCGACCTGGTCCCGAACCACACCTCCTCGGCGCACCGCTGGTTCCAGGCCGCCCTGCCCGCCGCGCCCGGCAGCCCGGAACGGTCGCGCTACATCTTCCGCGACGGCCGCGGTCCGGCCGGCGACCAGCCGCCGAACGACTGGCAGAGCGTCTTCGGTGGCCCGGCCTGGACCCGGACGGTCGACGCAGACGGGCAGCCCGGCCAGTGGTACCTGCACCTGTTCGACACCGGGCAGCCCGACCTCAACTGGGACAACCCGGAGGTGCACGCCGAGTTCCTGGACGTGCTGCGCTTCTGGTTGGACCGCGGCGTGGACGGCTTCCGGGTCGACGTGGCGCACGGCCTCATCAAGCAGGCCGACCTGGCCGACTGGCAGGAGCCGCAGGAGATCCTCTCCGGGAACGAGATCGACAAGCCCCGCCCGCCGATGTGGGACCAGGAGGGCGTACACGAGATCTACCGGCAGTGGCGGCAGGTCCTGGACAGCTATCCCGGTGAGCGGGTGCTGGTCGCCGAGGCCTGGGTGGAGCCGGCCGAGCGGCTGGCCCGCTACGTCCGCCCGGACGAGATGCACCAGGCGTTTAACTTCGAGTACCTGCTCGCCGCGTGGACCGCACCGGCCCAGTACGCGGTGATCACCCGCTCGTTGGAGGCGACCGACTCGGTCGGCGCGCCGACCACCTGGGTGCTGTCCAACCACGACGTGGTGCGGCACGCCTCCCGGCTCGGCCTGCCGGTCGGCACCGTACGCCCCAACGGCATCGGCATCGGCGACCCGCAGCCGGACGCCGCACTCGGTCTGCGCCGGGCCCGGGCGGCCACACTGCTGATGCTGGCCCTGCCCGGCTCGGCGTACCTCTACCAGGGCGAGGAGCTGGGGCTGCCCGAGCACACCACCCTGCCCGACGAGGCCCGGCAGGACCCGACCTGGGCACGTAGCGGGCACACCCAGCGCGGCCGGGACGGCTGCCGGGTGCCGATCCCGTGGGAGGCCGACACCCCGTCCTACGGCTTCGGACCGACCGACGCGAGCTGGCTGCCGCAGCCCGCGCTCTGGGCGGAGTACGCGCTGGACCGCCAGCGCGACGTGCCCGGTTCGACGTACGAGCTGTACCGCACGGCACTGCGGTTGCGCCGCGCCCACGGGCTGGGTCGCGGCACCCTGGAGTGGTTGTCCTCCGGCGACGAGGTGCTGAGCTTCCGCAACGGTGAGCTGACAGTGCTGACCAACTTCGGTGCCGCTCCGGTGCCGGTGCCGGCCGGCGCCGAGGTGCTCGCCGCCAGCGCGCCCCTGGATGACGACGGCGCGGTCCCGGCCGACGTGACCGTCTGGCTGCGCGGCTGACCGAACGCTGACCGGCCCGTTCCGCGGTACTCGCGGGCGGGCCGATCGGCGTGGACCGGCTCGCTATGGAGCTGATGTCGTAAACGATTCAGGCCCGCGCGCCCGCCCGCGCGCCCGCCCGCGCCCCGCCCCCCGCGCCACTCAAGATCGCACTACTTCCAGGATGCAGTGGCCTCGGCCCGCCGAGAGGCAAGCAGAACCAAGAAGTAACGCGATCTTGAGTGGCGCGGGACGTGCGGGGACGCCTGAGCCCTCGGAACCCCACACCGAACGCGCCCCCGACGCCACCGCCGCGCCGATCTTGCAGTTTTGGTCGTCGGCATGGGTTCAATGCCCGCCTTTGTCGAGGCAGTAATCGCAAGATCGCGGGGCGGGGGGGCGGTCGGCCCGTCGATCATGGAGTTATGGTGCCTGGCTTGGTGCCTTACGGGTCATTTGTCACCCACCACAACTCCATGATCGACGGGGCGAGGGTGGGGCGCGGGGCGGGGGCGGGGGTGGTCCGGGGCGGCGCGGGGCGACGGGGTCAGAGGTGGTCGGCTCGGGTGTGTAGCAGGTCGTGGACGTTGTCGATGTCCGCCGGTGAGGTTCGCGAGGCGAGCCAGTACATGACACCGGTCGGGATGAAGAAGAGCTGGAACGCGGCCAGCCCGACGGCGAAGTTCAGCGGCGGCGGAAATGCCACTCGCAGTGCCTGAAAGGCCACCCCGACCAGCCCGTTGCCGGCCGCGCGACCGACCCCGTTGACCAGGTTGCCCAGGCTGTAGACAGTGCCCCGGTGCTCCGGCGGGTTCACGTCGGCGATCAACGCGAACCAGTTCGGCGAGTTGGCCGAGGTCAACGCGAGCGCAACGATGGCGGTGAGCAGGCTCAGCCCGACCGACGGCTCGGTGAACACACTGGCCAGTACCGCGCCGACCACCGCGCCACCACTCGCGCCGTCCGGCACGTCGATGGTCACCGGCACGAAGAACAACACCAGGTAGAACGGCAGCGCGGCGAGGATGCCGATCGAGGCGACGAGTGCCCGCCCTCGCGGGGTACGCCGTTGCACGGCGTCACCGATCAGCCCGCCCACGATGGACAGCACCCCACCGAGCTGGAACAGGGTGGCGAAGACGCTGCCCACCACCACAGCTGTCGACGTGGAGTAGCCCTGGGCCTCGGCCCGTTCGGCGAAGAGCACCGGCAGCCAGACCAGCGAGCCGAACGCGGCCTGCGCGGTCAGACCCTGCAGGATCAGCCACCGGTTGGTCCGCCGGGCCAGGATGCGCGGCAGGTCGGCGCGGCTGATCCGGTAGTCGTACTCGGCGCCGGCGTCGAGCCTGCCGGCCAGTTCTGGCTCGCTCTGGCCACGCCGGACGTCGTATGTGAACAGGTAGGCCACTGTGGCGACCAGGCCGACGCCGGTCAACAGCAGGAACGGCCGCCGCCAGTCGGCCGCCCCGAGCAGCCCGCCGACGAGCGTGCCCGCGAGGGTGCCGACCCCCTGGGACAGCCCCCAGAAACTCATCACCAGCCCGCGCCGGGTCGGTGAGATCAGGTCGGTGACCACTGAGAAGCCCACCGAGCCGACCGCGCCGAGGCCGACCGCCGCGACGAGCTGCGCGGCCAGGAACGTCAGGTAGCCGCCGGCGAGCGCGCTACCACCGGTGCCGGCCGCCCAGAGCAGTGTGCCCACCATGAGCAGCGGCTTGCGGTTGGTGCGGTCCCCGACGTACGCCCAGCCGACCGCCGCGACCGCGCTGACCAGGAAGCTGACCGCGGTGACCACGCCGAGCATCCGCCCGGACACGTCGAACGCGTCGGAGATCGGGCCGTACAGCGGGGGGACCAGCCCGATCGCCACGTTGTCCAGGGAGGCGAGCAGCACGAACACCACGACGCTGTACAACCGGTGCGCCGGCCCACCGCCCCGACCGTGCGGGCGTAGGCCGGGCCCGCCACTGGTCACCGTCATGACCGGCAGCCAACCAGACTGCGTGGAGGCGGTCGTCACGCGGGTGGGTGCCGGTCACCGTCGACCGGCACCCACCCGCGTCGATCCCGACGCTCAGCGCCGGTCGAGCACCAACCCGCGAGCCGCGGCGTACTGGTCGCGGACGGCGGGGACGGCCGCCGCCGCGTACTCCTCGGTGCCCTCGACAGTCCAGACCGGCGGCGCGGCCCCACCCAGGGCGACCCAGGCGGCCTGCCGGGCGGCGCCGTCGGCGACGTACTCCCCGGCCGGCGGGACGACGACCGGGCAGCCGAAGACCTGCGGGGCGATCTGACGCACCGCGGCCGACCGGGCCCCGCCGCCGACCAGGATGACCCGGCGGGCGGTGGCGCCCTGCGCGGTCAACGCGTCCAGCCCGTCGGCGAGCGCGCAGAGCATGCCCTCCACGGCGGCCCGCGCCAGGTGCGCGGGGGTCGACGTGCGCAGGGTCAGGCCGTGCACAGCGCCGGTGGCGAGCGGCCGGTTCGGCGTCCGCTCACCCTCCAGGTAGGGCACCATGACCAGCCCGTCCGCCCCGGCTGGCGCGGAGAGCGCCAGCTCGGCCAGCTCGTCCAGGTTGACACCGAGCATCGCGGCGGCGGCGTCCAGCACCCGGGCCGCGTTGAGCGTGCAGACCAGGGGCAGGAAACGGCCGGACGCGTCGGCGAAGCCCGCGACGGCGCCGCTCTCGTCGGCGGCCGGCACGTCGGCGACGCTGAACACGGTGCCGGAGGTGCCGATCGAGACGACCACGTCACCCGGACCGGCACCGACACCCAGCGCGGCGGCGGCGTTGTCCCCGGTGCCCGCGCCGAGCAGCGCACCGCCCGGCCCGCCCAGCTCGTCGGCGAGCTTCCCCGCCGACTCGGCCGGGCCGAGCACCTCGGGCACCACCAACCGCCGACCGAAGCCCCGCTCCAGCAGGTCCAGTCGGTAGTCACCGGTCGCCGGCGACCAGTAGCCGGTGCCGCTGGCGTCACCCCGGTCGGTGCGCAGCGCGCCCAACCCCGGTGCGCCGGCCAACCGCCAGGTCAGCCAGTCGTGGGGCAGGCAGACGGCGGCCACCCGGGCCGCCAGCTCCGGTTCGTGCCTGGCCAGCCACCGCAGCTTGGTGATGGTGAAGCTGGCCACCGGGACGCTGCCGGTGGCCTCGGCCCAGAACCGGCTCCCGGCCGAGCCGCCGCCGGCCTCCTCGATGAGGTCGGCGGCGGCGTCGGCGGATCGGGTGTCGTTCCACAGCAGCGCCGGGCGGACCACCCGGCCGTCCTCGTCGAGACACACCATGCCGTGCTGCTGGCCGGCGACGGAGATCGCCGCCACGTCGGCCAACCCGCCGGCCTGGTCGGCTGCGCTACGTAGCGCCTGCCACCAGGCTTCCGGGTCGACCTCCGTGCCGTCCGGGTGCGGTGCCCGGCCCTGCCGGAGCAGGGCGCCGGTCTCCGCGTCCCGGATCACCACCTTGCAGGACTGGGTGGACGAGTCAACGCCTGCGACCAACGGCATGGCGGGGCCTCAGCGGGCGCCGAGCAGGTGCTCGACGGCGAGCTGGTTGAGCCGGACGAAGGCGAAGCCCCGGGCGGCCACCGCGTCGACGTCGACCTCCTCGAACGCGGACCGGTCAGCCAGGAACTCCTCGTAGCCCTCGCCGTCGTTGAGCGTCGGCGTGCTCAGCTCGCCGACCTTGCTGGCGGCGAGCGCCTCGATCACCTCGGGGTCGGCGCGGAACGCCGCAGCGCGCTCCTTGAGCAGCAGGTAGGTGGTCATGTTGGCCGCCGCGGAGGCCCACACGCCGTCCATGTCCTCGGTGCGGGAGGGCTTGTAGTCGAAGTGCCGCGGCCCGTCGTAGGCGGGCCCGCCGTTGGGGCCGCCGTTCTCCAGGAGGTCCACCAGGGCGAACGCGTTCATCAGGTCACCGTGACCGAAGACCAGGTCCTGGTCGTACTTGATGCCGCGCTGGCCGTTGAGGTCCAGGTGGAACAGCTTGCCCTGCCAGAGCGCCTGGGCGATGCCGTGGGCGTAGTTGAGCCCGGCCATCTGCTCGTGGCCGACCTCCGGGTTGAGGCCGACCAGCTCCGGGTGGGCCAGCTGGGAAATGAAGCCGAGCGCGTGCCCGATGGTGGGCAGCAGGATGTCGCCACGCGGCTCGTTGGGCTTGGGCTCCAGGGCGAACCGCAGGTTGTAGCCCTTGTCGATGGAGTACTGGGTGAGCAGGTCCACCGCCTCGCGGTAGCGGTCCAGGGCGGCGCGGACGTCCTTGGCGAGGTCGTACTCGGAGCCCTCGCGGCCACCCCACATGACGAAGGTGCTGGCGCCCAACTCGGCGGCAAGGTCGACCTGGCGCAGCACCTTGCGCAGCGCGTAGCGACGGACCTCGCGGTCGTTGCTGGTGAAGCCGCCGTCCTTGAAGATCGGGTGGGTGAAGAGGTTGGTGGTCACCATGGGCACCACCAGGCCGGTCTCGTCGAGGGCCTTGCGGAACCGGGCGATGTGCTGGTCACGGGTGGCCGCGTCGACGCCGAACGGGATCAGGTCGTCGTCGTGGAAGGTGATGCCGTACGCGCCCAGCTCGGCGAGCCGGTGCACCGCCTCGACAGCGTCGAGCTCGGGACGGGTGGCGTCACCGAACGGGTCGCGGGCCTGCCAGCCCACGGTCCAGAGCCCGAAGGAGAACTTGTCGGCGGGGGTGGGACGGGGTGCCATGAGCAACCTCCGGGGTGGTGTTGTCCGCTATTTGTTCAGCGATTGAATTATTTGCCCACCCTATGGCACTGTCAAGGGGTGAGCCTCACCCACGCCCCGGCCGGCGCAGTCCGTCAGGGCAGCCTGCGCGAGCTCAACCTCGCCCTGGTCCTCGGCCGGATCGCCACGGCCGACCGACCTCCCTCGCGGGCCGACCTGGCGACCGCTACCGGCCTGACCAGAGCCACAGTGTCAGCGGTGGTCGAGGACCTGCTCGCCGGCCGGCTGGTCAGTGAGTCCGACCCCGCGCCCCGCTCGGGCGCCGGCCGCCCGGCACGCGGACTGGTCCTGGCCAATCAGGGGCCGGCCGGGCTCGGCCTGGAGGTCAACGTCGACTACCTGGCGGTCTGCGTGGTGGACCTCGCCGGCCAGGTCCGGCACCGCACTGTGCACCGGGCCGACCTGCGCCCGGTGGCCCCCGCCGACGCCCTGGCCCTCCTGGTCGAGATGGCCGGGGCAGCCCGCGAGGACGCTGCCCGGCACGGCCTCACCCTGGTCGGGGCCGCGCTCGCGGTGCCCGGCCTGGTGGACGACGCCGGGCTGGTCCGGCTCGCGCCGAACCTCGGCTGGCGGGACGTGCCGGTGCCCGCGCTGCTCGCCGAGCACCCTCCGCTGATCGAGCAGGTGCCCGGCGTCCCCGCACTGGTGGTGGACAACGAGGCCAACCTCGCCGCGCTCGGCGAGCTGCACTCTCAGCCACCCGGCCCGTCCAGCTTCCTGCACATCTCCGGCGAGGTGGGCATCGGCGCCGGCATCGTGCTGGACGGCGCGCTGTTTCGCGGCGTACGCGGTTGGAGCGGCGAGATCGGGCACCTTCCGGTGCATCCCGAGGGCCGTCCGTGCCGCTGCGGCGGCCAGGGTTGCCTGGAGCAGTACGCCGGCCAGGAGGCGATCGTGGCCGCCGCCGGGCTGGCCCGGGCGGAGCTTCCCGCGGACACCGCGACGGCCCGGTTGGCCGAGCTGGCCGAGGCCGGCGACGCCGACGCGCTGCGGGCGCTGCACGACGCCGGAACGGCGCTCGGTGTCGCGGTGGCCAGCGTCGTCAACCTGCTCGACCTGGACACCGTGGTGCTCGGTGGCGGTTACGCGGCGCTCGCACCCTGGCTGTGCCCCCCGGTCCTCGCCGAGATCGGCGCCCGGGTGCTCACCGCTGCCTGGTCGCCGGTCACGGTCCGGCCGTCGACGCTCGGCGCGGAGGCCGCCGCGGTAGGCGCTGCCGGCTCGGTGGCCCGTCGGATCGTCGCTCAGCCCGCCGGTTGGCTGGCCCGCTCCGGCTGATCGCCACCCCGCACCGTGCGCCGCTGTCGGGGGGGGAATCGGTACCCTTGCCCCCAGGCAACGATCCCCGGTGAGGAGTCGAGAAGCAGCATGCGCACACGTCGTCAGACGCGCGCCGGCGTCCGGCGGTGACCACGACGCAGCAACCCGGCGGCACCCCGTTGCCGGCCGACGAACGGTTGGCCCGCGAGCTGCTCGACGGGCTCGCCGAGGCCGTGCTGACAACGGACGGGACCGGTCGGGTCACCCTGGTCAACGCCATGGCGGCCGAGCTGATCCCGGAGATCGACGCCGGCACCGACCTGGCCGGTTGCTCGGTGGCAGCCCTGGCCCGGGCGGTCGCCGGCGGCGCTGACCAGTTCGACGCCGACCACCACGGCCGGCGACTGCGCGGCGTCCGGCGGCAACTCGCCGGCTCCCGGTGGGCGTGGTATGTCCGCGACATGACCGAGGAGCACGCTCGCGCCGACGCCCTGCTCGCCGAACGCTCCCGCACCGCGTTCCTCGCCCAGGCCGGCAGTCGGCTGGCGCTGGCCCTGCACCGCGACCAGGTCCTCCTGGCCACCACCACGCTCGCCGTTCCCTACCTGGCCGACGTCGCCGTGGCACTGCCCCGACCGACCGCGCCGGCCGAGCCGCAACCCCGCTGGATCCGGTACGCCGACGGCGAGCCCGCCCCGGTCGCCGGGCTGGCCAGTCCCACGCTGACCAACTCCGTGCCCGGGCTGGCCGAAGCACTGGCCGGCGACCGGGCCGAGCCGGGCCCCTGGCCGGACGCCCCGCTCACCGACCTGGCCGACCTGCTGCCGTCCGAGTTCGGCCCTCCGGGCATGGTGCTGGTCAGCCCACTGCTCAGCGCCAGCGGGTCAGCCGGTGCGCTGCTGCTCATCCGTCGGCCCGGGCGGGCCGGCTTCGACCCGCGCGACGTGGAGCTGGCCCGGGAGTTCGCCGCCCGCGCGGGTGCCGCACTGGCCACCGCCGACCTGCACGGTGAGCAGGCGCACCTGGCCCGGGTGCTGCAAACCAGCCTGCTCCCGCCCGAGCTGCCCGTCGTGCCCGGCGTGACCATGGCGGGCGGCTATCGGGCAGCCGGTGACACCCTGCGCATCGGCGGCGACTTCTACGAGGTGTTCCCGCACCCGCGCGGCGCCCTGTTCGCGCTCGGCGACGTGTGCGGCAAGGGCGTGGGCGCGGCGGTGCTGACCGGCCGGGTCCGCCAGTCGTTGCAGACCCTGCGGCTCGTCGAGCAACGCCCGCTGGAGCTGATCCACCTGCTCAACCAGGCACTGTTCGACGCGCCGGACGCGGCACGGCGCAACCAGTTCACCACTCTGCTGCTCGGTTCCCTGGATCGGGGGCCAGCCGGGCTGGACGTCCGGATCGCCGGCGGGGGGCACCCGGCGCCACTGCTGGTCACCGCCGACGGCACTGTCACCCCGGTCCCGGTCGGTGGCATGCCGGTGGGGGCGCTGACGGCCGCACGGTTCGCCGAGACCCGGGTCCACATCGATCCGGGCGATCTGCTGCTCGCGTACACCGATGGGGTGACCGAGGCGCGCGGTCCGCGCGACGCGGCCATGTTCGGCGAGGTCCGGCTGCGGGCCGCGCTCGCGTCGGCGGCCGGGCAACCGCCGGCGGTGTTGATCGACCGGGTGCTTCGCGCGGTCGACGACTGGCTGGGCGGGCAGTCCCACGACGACATCGCGATGCTGGCCGTGAGCGCCTCGGCGTCGGCATGACGACGGGTGCCGGCCCGACCGGCTTGATCAGGCGGTACGCGCGACCGGCGGGTCGCCGGCCGGCCGCTCCCGGGTGGTGCCGACCGATCGTTCCGGGCCGCCCGACGAACCCGCCCACCCCGCTCGGGTCTGCCGACCCGAATCGACCGACCAGTCCCCCGACCGACCACCGGGCCCGTCCGGGTCGTCCGGCCAGTTCTCCTGGCCCGTCGACTCACCCGACGTCGGCGCGTTCTGCGCCTGCTGGCGGCGGGCGGTCTCGTCGAACTCCCGCATCCCGCGCAGCAACGCGTCGCGGCCCTCCCGGCTCATCCCGGCCAACACGGCGGCGAGTTGGGCCCGGCGATCGGCCCGCAGCTCGGCGACGAGCCGACGGGCCTCCGGGGTGAGGTGGAGCGAGATCTCCCGCCGGTCGAAGCGGCCGGGCTCGCGCTCCAACATGCCGGCGGCGACAAGCCGGTCGCACAGGCGGCTGGCGGAGCTGAGCAGCATGTCGAGTCGGGTGGCGAGCCGACGCAGGTTGATGCCGTCGAACTGCTCCACCACCATCACCGCCCGTAACTGGGCACCAGACAGACGGCTCGCGGTCCCCTCCCGGGCGGACTCCCAGATGCCCAACAGGGCAGCGGCCGCCGCGTCCAGTGCGGCGGCCATACTCGTCTCAGGGTCCGTCGGACGGTTCAGTTCGGCCATGGTGGCCCGAGAATACTCCGAACCCACTGGTAGTCGAGCTTTCAGCGAGGGAGTGACGATGAGCGAACCGGTCAATCAGGCACGACGTGCCCTGAACGAGACACCAGCTGACCGGCTCGTCGGTGGTATCGAAGACGTACTCGCCCAGTCGTACGGGATCACCGACGTCGAGCTCTACCAGGTCGACTACCGACTCGCGGAGCTACTGCCACTCACCGACAGTGACTCGATCACGAGCCCCGGGCACCCGGCCTGGCGCGCCTTCGACCACCAGTCGCCGATACTGACCGACGGCACCGCCTGGTTCCCGGTCACCATGCGTGGCGAGCGTCGAGGGGTGCTGCACCTGTCACCCGTTCCGGACGACCAGGACGTCGTCGCCGCGCTGGCCGAGATCGCCACCGCGCTCGCCCACGAGGTGGCGGCGGTCTCCGCCGGCACCGACGTCTATCTGGCGGCCCGGCGCACCCAACGCCTCACCCTGGCCGCCGAGATGCAGTGGGACCTGCTCCCCGGCCGCAGCCGGATCCGTCCCTCGTTCAGCCTGGCCGGGCAGTTGGAGCCGGCGTACGCGGTGCGCGGCGACAGCTTCGACTGGTCCGACGACGGGGAACGGGTCTGGTTGTCCACGATCAACGGCACCGGTGAGGGGGTAGCCGCCTCCCTGCTCACCTCCCTGGCCACCCACGCGCTGCGCAACGCGCGTCGGGCCGGGCTGGGCCTGGCCGACCAGGCCGCCCTCGCCGATCAGGCCATCTACGACCTGTACCGGGGCGAGCAGCACCTCTCCGCGTTGCTGATGGAGTTGGATCTGCGCTCCGGGATGATGACAGTGGTGGACGCCGGGTCGCCCCGACTGGTCCTGCTCCGCGACGGGGACGTCGCCGAGCAGCCGCTGGAGGCGCAGTTCCCGCTGGGCATGTTCGAGGCGACCGACTACCACGAGCAGAAGTTCCCGCTGCAACGCGGCGACCGGGTCTTCGTGGTCAGCGACGGGGTGGTGGAGGCCACCGGTCAACACGTGCGCTACGGCGAGACGGCACTGGACCGGTTCCTGCGGCGGACCGGGCCGATGGCACCCCTGGACGCCGTCCGGTCGCTGATCGGTGACCTGCGCGCGTTCGTGGCCGGTGACCTGGTCGACGACGCGGTGGTCGTCTGCCTGGACTGGACCGGCCCGCAGGCGTGAGCGGTGGTCAGTAAGCGCCGCGGCCGTTGAGCACCGCGCCGAAGGTCTTCCAGAGAATGGTGAGGTCGGCGGCCAGGGACCAGTTCTCCACGTAGTAGAGGTCGAGCCGGATGCCGTCCTCCCAGCTCAGGTCGGAGCGGCCACTGACCTGCCACAGGCCGGTCATGCCGGGCTTGACGAGCAGCCGTCGGGCCACGTCGCCGTCGTAGCGGGCCACCTCCGAGGGCAGCGGCGGGCGGGGCCCGACCAGGCTCATCTGGCCCAGCAGCACGTTGACCAGCTGCGGCAGCTCGTCCAGTGACCATTTGCGCAGCAGCCGGCCGACGCGGGTCACCCGGGGGTCGTGGCGCATCTTGAACATGAGGCCGTCGGTCTCGTTGCGGGCGGTCAGCTCGGCGAGGAGCGCGTCAGCGTTCACCACCATGGTGCGGAACTTGAACACCCCGAACTCCTGCCCACCCCGCCCGACCCGGACCTGTCGGAACAGCACCGGGCCCCGGCTGTCCAGTTTGATGGCCAGCGCGATGAACGCGATCAGCGGCAGCAGCACCGCCAGCGCCAGCGACGAGGCGGACCTGTCGACGAGACCCTTCACCAGCTTGCGGACCCCGCGGAACTCGGGCGCCTCGACGTGGATCAGCGGCAGGCCGGCGACCGGGCGGGTGTGGATGCGCGGGCCGGCGACGTCGGTCAGCGCGGGCGCCACGACCAGGTCGATGCCGGTCCCCTCCAGCTGCCAGCCGAGGCGGCGCAGCCGGGTCGCGGTCAGCTCACCGGAGGCGGTCACCGCGACGGTGTCCGCGCCGATCGCGGTGGCGGCCTCCGGGATGCCCCGGAACGACCCCACCACCGGCACGTCACCCAGCCGCTGCGCCACCGGCGCGAGCAGCGCGTCCGGGATGCAGGCGCCCACCACCTGGTAGCCGGCGTACGGCTCGCGGCGCAGCGTGTGGACCAACTCCAACACGTGGGCGGTGTCACCGACCACCAGCACCTTGCGGGACCAGCCGGCGCCCAACGAGCGGGCCCGGTGCAGCCGCTTGCGGGCGGCGAACCGCGCCACCTCCAGCCCGACGGTGCCCACCGCGAAGGAGATTCCCAGGAAGCCCCGGGAGACGCCGACGTCGGCGATGTATCCGATGATCGCGATCGCCCCGGCCAGGCGCAGGCTGGCGGAACTGACCCGCCGGTACTCGTCCGCCCCGTAGCCGATCACCCGGTCGTCGTAGCAGCCGAGCGCCTTGAGCGAGATCAGCCAGGCCAGCACCAACCCGGGGGCGACCAGCACGTACGGGATCTCCGAGCCGGTCGGCTCGTCGTCACCGAAACGGGCGACGTACCCGATCAACAGCGCGATGATGAGGATGGTGGTGTCCAGCACCACCAGAACCCGGACGTAGGACCGTTCGTCGGCGCGCGCCACCAACCCGGCGCGTCGACCGCCCGGCTCCGCCGACGTGGCGGGGGTCAACAGTGTCGCCACGCTCACCGGCCCTCCCACTCTGTACAGGATGGCCCCGGCCGACGGGTCGGACCGGAGGCGGACCGACTATGCCGGAACAGTCGACATCCTGCCTTGACAACTATGACTGCCGATTGCTTCCGACGTATTGCCGTCACTTTTCTTCAACAACCTGGTGGCCGAAAAGGGGCCTGCCACACCGAATCGAACGGTACGGCAGGCCCCTGGACGTCTGAGCGTCGGATCAGCGTGGTGCTGGCGGACGCCGCGCGATGGCGCTGAGGAAGATGCTGCCGATCTCGCTCGGGTCCTTGGTGACGAAGACGTCGCCACCGGTCACCTTGGTGATCGATTCCAGCTCTGCCTTGCTGACGCCCTCGCCGATACCGATCATGATGACCTGGACCGGCCGCTCCGGGTCGGCGATCTGCTTGAGCTTGGCGAGCAACTGCTGCTGGTTGAGACCGTTGTCGTCCTCGTTCTTGCCGTCGGTGAACAGCACGATCGAGTTGACCCGGCCGGGCTGCCAGTTCTCCTGCACGGCCTGGTACGCGGCCAGCATGGTGTCGTAGAGGCCGGTGTCCCCGCTGGAAGGCTTGACGGTGGCGAGCGCGCCCTCCAACTGGGCCCGCTGGCCGGAGAGCGGCCCGATGGGGACCAGCTCCCGGTAGTCCCGGTTGCCGACGAGCCTGGTGGAGAAGGTCCACAGACCGATCGACCAGGAATCGTCGAAGAGGCCGAGGCCGCGACGGGCCGCGTCCACTGTGACCTCTTCTCGGCTGCGGTTGTTGGCGCTGGGCACCGGGTCCTTCATCGAGCCGGAGACGTCGATGACGGCCAGCATCCGACCGGACTGGGTGGCGATCGACCAGCTGGAGACGACCCGCTGGATGGCGGCCGGGTCGAGACCGCCCGCCGCGGTGCCGCCGTTAGCGGGTGCGGTGGGCGCGCCGCCGGACGGACTCGGAGCACCCTGCGGCGCCTTGAAGCCCTCGCCCCAGTTGCCGTCCGGGGCGCGCAGCGACTGCGCGGCGAGCCGGTTACGGAAGGTCGGGCTGGTGAGCAGCTCGAACAGCACCTTGGCGGCCGACGCCTTGCTCGGCTCGATGCCGGGCAGCACCGCGTACGGGTAGTCCAGCGGCATCGGCGCCGGCTCCATGTAGAGCGCGGCCAGCGGCACCGGCGGCTTCTTGCTGTTGTACGCGATCACGTCCTCTTCGGACAGGGCCGCCGCGCCGAGACCACTGGCGATGGACGTCGAGTCGTTGGCCGTGGGGAAACGGGCCAGCAGGTCGTTGCGGAGCGAGGAGCGCCCGGTGGCCAGTGCGCGGAGCGCGCCGACGGTGTTGCGCTGGGCGTCACCGCCGGCGCCGTTGGCGGCCGCGGTCAGCGAGAGCAGACCGGACAGGCCCGCCGCGTCGCGGGTCGGCTCGACGATCCCGGTCCGCAGCGGCGCGCTGGTGTTGTTGACCTGCTTGAGCAGGTCGGTCCAGTTGAACTTCTTGTCCGGCCAGCCCAGCCGCGTGGCGATCGGCTCGGGCATCGCGACGACGATCGGGCTGCGCGCGATGGACTGGCCGTTGGTCGGCGCGAACGCTGTCGCGTCCTTCTTCAACCGCAGCAGCCAGGTCGAGGAGTCGGGCACCCAGACGTCGGGGCTGACGGCGGTGCCACTGGCCTGCCCCACGCCGGCCAGCACAGCGCCATGCTTGGCCGCCACCACGGCCGCCACGTCGACCGGGTCGGACGCGGACACGTCGACGCGGATGCAGGTCGGGCCTACCGCGGCGCCATCCTTGACCCACTGGGACGCGGCGGCGTCCACCGCCGGCGCGAGTTCGGAAGCGACCGCCACGGCGAGTCGGATCTCCCCCGAGCAGCTGGGCTGGACCAACTCCTGGTAGCCGAACCACGCGCCCGTCGTCACGACGAGCACCCCCGCCGTTGCGGCGGCGGCGGCTAGGTGGAGTTTCGAACGCATGCGATGGCGGCCTGCTGACACGGTGACCATCTTGCGTACTAGGTGCCGTCTCTGCCACATCCGTTCGGACTAAAGTTACGGAGGAGAAACAGTTGACCACCATTTCGCAACACAGAGTGACGCAGCAGCCCCGTGGCGTTGCCGAATCAGTGCAGCACTCACGTCTCTTAAATCATCGTTCAGGCCAGCACGCACGTCGGGCTCGGCACCGGCACCGGCTCGCCGACCGCCTCCGGGACACCGGTGTCGGCGTCGCGCCGGAACACCCGCACCATGTCCGCCCGCTCGTCGGCGACATAGAGGTGCTCACCGATGAGGGCGAAGTGGCGAGGCCACCCGCCGCCGGTGTCCACTTCGGCCACCAGCTCGGGCAACTCCCCGGCCAGTGTGAAGACCGCCACGGTCCCCACCCCACGGTTGGCGACGTAGAGGAACCGGCCGTCCGGGGTGACAGTGACCTCCGACGGCTGAACGTGACCGGCCCGCCCGCTGGCCTCGACCCGCCCGCGCTGGTGCAACGCGCCGTCGTCGGTCAGCTCGTAGGCGGTGACCGAGGCGTCCAGCTCACCGACGAGGTAGCAGCGCCGTCCGTCCGGGTGCCGGGCGAGATGCCGGGGTCCGGTGCCGGGCTTGGTACGCATCCGGGGCGCACGCGGCACCAGTCGTCCGGTCGCCTCGTCCAGGTCGTACCGGTAGACCGAGTCGGTGCCGAGATCCACGCCGAAGATCGGCCCCCGGCCCGCCCCCGGCGAGACCATGTGGGCGTGGGCGTGGTCCTGGCGCTCCGGGTCGGGGCCGTGCCCCTCGTGCACCACCAGGTCGGTGCGCTCGCCGGGCACGCCCTGCGGGTCGAGCGGAAAGACCGCGATGCTGCCACTGCCGTAGTTGGCCGCCAGCAGGTGCCCGCCGCCGGGCAGCACCGCCAGGTGGCAGGGCTCGGCGCCGCCGGTCGACCGACTGCCGAGCGGGTCCAGCGCGCCGTCCGCCCCGACCTGCCAGGCGCTGATTTCGCCGTCGGTCAGCTCGTTGACCGCGTAGAGCACCGGCTGGGTGGGGTGCCGCGCCAGGAACGAGGGGGACGGGGTGACCGCCACAGTGCCGAGCGGGGTCAGCGCCCCGGTCGTCGGGTCGCGACGCGCGGCGACGATGCCGCTGCCCCGCCCGCCACTCTGCGCGGTGTAACCCCCGATGTGGACGACCTCACCCTGACCGCTCACGCCCAACTCCTCCGCCGGCATCCTTCGTTGATCCAACCAGAGGCTGCCCGCGTTGCCCGCCCGTTAACCGGCTTTCCGGCCGGGTTCTCAGGCCGCCGGCACCGGCTCGCCGCGCTGTCGGGCGACGTGCTCCACCAGAGAGATCAACACCATCTTCCCGGACTGCCGGTCCCGGGCGTCGCAGAGCACCATCGGCACGTCCGGGTCCAGGTCGAGGGCTCGGCGTACGGTCTCCAGGTTGAACCGGCGGGAGTCGTCGAAACAGTTCACGCCCACCACGAACGGGATGCCACGCTGCTCGAAGTAGTCGATGGAGGGGAAGCAGTCGGCCAACCGCCGGGTGTCGGCGAGCACCACGGCGCCGAGCGCGCCGAAGGCCAGCTCGTCCCAGAGGAACCAGAACCGGTCCTGGCCCGGCGTGCCGAACAGGTAGACCTGAAGGTCGTCGTTGATGGTGATCCGGCCGAAGTCCATCGCCACAGTGGTGGTGGACTTGCCCTCCACGCCGGAGAGGTCGTCGGTGCCGATCCCGGCGCCGGTGAGCACCTCCTCGGTCTGCAACGGACGGACCTCGCTCAGGGCGCTCACCAAGGTCGTCTTGCCAGCCCCGAAGCCTCCCGCGATGAGGATCTTCAGTGCCAGCGGGATGGTGGTGCTGGTGCCCACCTGGTCATAGCGCACGGAGTCCACTGACCACCGCCTTGAGGATGTCGTCGTCGGGAAGGATGCCGGCGGCCGGCGGCTCGTGCACCGCTACCAGGCCCTCGGCGAGGAGATCACCGAGCAGTACCCGGACCACGCCGACCGCGAGGTCCAGCTCGGCTGCCAGTTCGGCCACCGACACCGGCCGGTGGGCAAACGCGACCAGCCGTCGATGCTCCGGCAGCAGATGCGAGTGGCTTGTCGCATCGACATCCGAACCGGCCAACACGAACGCGACCAGGTTGAAATTGTCGACGGCGGAGCGTACCCGGCCTCCGGTGAGCGTGTACGGGCGCATCACCGGGCCGGCTTCACCATCCAGCCACTCGTGCTGCGGCCCGGGCGGCTCAGTCCGCATCTCCGGCACCCGCTGCCGATCGGGCCGGCGCGGCCAGGCTCTCCCCCACCCGGATCACCAGCATCGCCATCTCGTACGCGACCAGCCCGATGTCCGCGTCGGCGTCGCTCACCACGGCCAGGCAGGCGCCCTGCCCGGCGGTGGTGACGAAGAGGTACGCCGCCTCCATCTCCACAACTGTCTGTCGGACCGGGCCGCCGTCCACGTGTCGGCTGGTGCCTCGGGCCAGGCTGGAGAAGCCGGCGGCGAGAGCACAGAGGTGCTCGGCGTCGGAGCGCTCCAGTTCGGCCGAACAGCCGAGCAGCAGGCCGTCGGCGGAGAGCACCACAGCCTCGCGGGCGGCTGGTACCCGTTGCACCAGCTCGTCGAGCAACCAGTCGAGGCCGGCGCTCTGCTTCGTCGAATGCCGCACTAGGCGTCCCTCTCAGTCGCGGTCGGGGGTTCGGGGGTCGTCGGCGGGTCGGTGGGGGCCGTCGGGCCGGTTGGCGCCGTCGGGGTGATGGCTGTGGCGCGTCCGCGCGCCGTGCCGGCCTGGAGCGCCGCCATCACCTGGCGGACCTCCTCCGGCGAGCGGGGCGACGGCGTGTCGGTGACTGTCGACCGGGGCTGGGCGGCGGGGGTACGACGACGCACCCGGCGGGGCAGGCCATCCAGCTCGTCGTCCGGCTCGTCGGGGGTTGCCGCCCCCTCGTCGCGCCCGTTGTCGGACGGGATGGCCGAGTTCGGCGCTCCGGTGGGTGGGGCGGGTGGGGCTGTGCTGGCGGACGGCGCCGTCGGCGGGCGGGTACGAGGGCGGGTCACCGTGCCCCGGCGCGCCGTCCGAGCCGGCCGACGGCTCGGGTCGGCCGACGCGGTACCGATCGTGGCGGGGTCGGGGCCGGCCGGCGGCTCGGTGGTGACCAGGTCGCCGGGGACCAGCACCACGGCGGTCACGCCACCCTCCCCGGAGGGGCGCAACCGCACCCGTACGCCGTGCCGGGCCGCCAGCCGGGCCACCACGAACAGGCCGAGTCGGGCACTCTGCGCCGGGTCGAACTCGGGCGAGCTGGCCAGCCGGGTGTTGGCGGTCTCCAGCGCCGCGTCGGACATGCCCAGCCCCTGATCGGTGATCTCCAGGGCGTACCCGTTGGCCACCTGCGTCCCGGTGACGGTGACCCGGGTGTCCGGCGGGGAGAAGGCTGTGGCGTTCTCGACCAGCTCGGCGAGCAGGTGGATGACGTCGCCGACCGCCCGCCCCAGCACGCCGGCCGGCTGCATGGCCTTGACGTCCACCCGTTCGTACGCCTCGACCTCGGAGATCGCGCCGCGGATGAGGTCGACCATCGCGACCGGGTTCCGCCAACCCCGGCCGGGCGCGGAGCCGGCGAGGATGACCAGATCCTCGGCGTGCCGACGCAGCCGGGTGGCCAGGTGGTCGACCTGGAACAGTTCGGCCAGCTCGTCCGGGTCCTCGCTACGCCGCTCCATCCGATCCAGCAGGTGCAGCTGACGGTGCACCAGGCTCTGGCTCCGCCGAGCGATGTTGAGGAAGACCTCGTTGAGCCCGCGACGCAGGGTGACCTCGTCCACAGCGGCTTGGACGGCGGTGCGCTGCACCTCGGTGAAGGCGCGCCCGACCTCGCCGATCTCGTCGTGGCCGTACTCCAGCGGCGGTGCCTCCCGGGCGACGTCGACCTGCTCGCCACGGCGCAGCCGGGCGACCACGTCGGGCAGCCGGTGCTCGGCCAGCTCCAGCGCGGCGGTGCGGACGCCGCTGAGCCGCCGGACCAGGGTGCGGCCGACCCGCAGCGCCACCAGCACCGAGACCACCACTGCGACGAGCCCGAGCACGCCGGCGGCCGCCAGCCGCACCAGGATGCGGACCGCCATCGGCACCGAACGGTCGGTGAGCGCGTCGGCCTCGGACAGTTCGAAGTCCCGCAACTGCTGCTGCACCGCGTCCTGGCTGGCCTGCCAGGACGCCGCGTCGACAGTCGGCCGGCCGGACCGGTTGGGTACGACCAGCGCGTCCTGCATGCTGCGCAGCCGGGTGAACGCCTCGCCCTCGGTCAACCGTTGGTACGCGACCCTGCTGCTCTCGGGCAGGTCGGCCACGGCGCTCTCGGTGAGCCACCGTTGGTTGCCGATGGCCTGTACGAGCTGGGTGTGCTCCCCCTCGGCGAACCGTCCGGCGGTCAGCGCGCCGGCCAGCAGCGCGTCGCTCTGGCCGAGCAGTTCCCGGGAGCGACCCAGCGCGGTGAGCGCCAGTGCCTGCCGGTTGATGTCCGGGTCGGTCAGGGTCGCCATGCCGGCGAACGCCTGAAAGGCCGCGGCGACCATTCCGCTGTACAGGCCGATCGCGCCGGCCCGGTCCACCTTGCGGTCGTCGATGAACTTCCGCCCGCTGGGTAGCGCCGCCAGGGCGTTGACCAGCTGGTCGACCCGGGTTTCCAGCAGGTCGTCAGCGGCGTCGCGCAGCGGCTCCCCGTCCACCCGGCGGCGCAGCTCGGCGACCGCCCGGTCGGTGCGCCCGCGCTGCTCGGCGAGGGCGGGCAGCTCGGTGTTGCCGGCGAGCTGCACCACCGAGAGTCGGCGTTCCCGTTGCAGCTCGGTGACCACTGTCTCGCCGGGGCGACCCAGGTCGTACAACAGGGTGCGGGCGGAGAGCAGGTTCAGGGCGGGACCGAAGGTCAGCGTGGTCGCGAAGATCCACAGCGCCAGCAGCGCGGTCACCGGCGCCACGACCAACGCGGTCAGCTTCGAGCGGATCGGCCAGTCGCGGGTTTTCATCAGACCTCGCCCGTGCAGGGTGGCAGGAGTGGTGCCGGCACCGCCGGGCACCGCGCCTGCCGGCTGCGCGCCCGGCCGCGTCGCCAGGCACCGGCGCGGGCGCCTTGGGCAGGATACGTAATCGGAGGCTGTTTCACTACCGCCCGTGTCGCCACCCACCCAAGCGGCTCTTCTGGGATGAATCAGGTCTTGGCCGGTGAGTAGTTGCGGCCCTCGTCAGGAAAGTGTCTCGGATCGGGATTGGCGATCACTGCGCGGAGGGAATAGCAGATGACGAAGGAGGAGCCCATGTCGCCCACGCAGATAGTCGTCATCGTGCTCGTCGTGCTGGTGATCGTCGCGGTGCTGGCCGTGGCCGCCCGCTCGCTCAACAACCGCCGGGCCCTGCGCAACCGGTTCGGGCCGGAGTACGACCGGGTGGTGGCGGAACAGGACAGCCGGTCCGCCGCCGAGCGCGAACTGCGCGACCGGGAACGCCGGCATGCCGAGCTCACGCTCACCCCACTCAGCCCGGAGTCCCGGGCCCGGTACGCCGCCGCCTGGGAGGAACTCCAGGTCCGATTCATCGACTCCCCCGGCGAGACCGTGGGCGACGCGGACGAACTGGTCACCCGGCTCATCGAGGAGCAGGGCTACCCGACCGGTGACTTCTCCGACCAGATCGCCCAGCTCTCCGTCGAGCACGCCCGCACGCTGACCAACTACCGGGACGCGCACGAGATCCACCTGCGCAACTCCCGGGGCGAGGCCAACACCGAGGAGCTGCGCCAGGCGGTCGTGCACTACCGCGCACTCTTCGCCGACCTACTGGGCGAGGAGCCGGTCGGCCACCACACGCCCGAACAGCGCCACCACCCGGACCACGACGCCACGAGCCGCTGAGGAGGCCACCGATGCGCCAGGAAGAGCAGCAGGTGAGCAACGACCACCCCGAGGCCGTCCGGTCCGCGCCAGTGCCGGTACCCCCGGCCGGCGACCGGGCCGGCCGTTCCGACGTCCCGGAGGACGCCCTCGACGACCGGGGCACCTTCGACGACCAGACCGCCGCCCACGAGCGGGCCGACGACACCGACCGGGACGCCGCGTACGACCCGGCCGACGACGACCTGACCGACGACTCCGACCCGCGCCACCGACGCGACGACCGGTCCACCGACGAGGGCGGTTTCCACGAGCCGGGGCCGCTGCCGACGACGTTCGGCGCCACCACTGTGGCCGACGCGGTGGCCGCCTCCGCGCTGGCCAGCCCGCACCCGCAGGATCAGCCGGACCCCCGGGCCGAGCGGACCGCCCAGCCGGGCGACGGCGCCGAGGACGGCGAGCGGGAAGGTCTGCGCGCCGACCCCACCGCCGAGCTGCACCGCCGTGACACGGACGTCGACGACAGCGCCGACCTCGACGACAGCGCCGACCGGGACGACGCGGACACGTCCGCGCGCACCGTCGTCCCGCCAGGGAGTACGGACGGCGACCCCGAGCGGCGCGGCGATTTGACCGGCGACCGGGATGCCGCCGCGGCGGGCGCGGCCGGCTACGGCAGCGCGACACCGGAGATGGTCGACCCCGACGCGGACGGCGAACCGGTCCCCGACGACGACACCAGCGCCACGCTGGAGTCCGCCGGAACGTCCCGATCCGCCGGGTCGACAGTCGCGGCCGAGCCGGCCACGCTCCTCGACACTGACACCGCTCAGGGCTTCCGGGACCGCTGGCGGGACGTGCAGCTGCGTTTCGTCGACGACCCGCAGGCGGCTGCCGGCGAGGCGCAGTCACTGGTGGAGGAGGCCATCCAGGCACTCTCCTCGGCGCTGGCCGCCCAGAAGAGCACGCTGGGCGGGTGGCAGGACGCCGGCTCGGCCGACACGGAGCAACTGCGGATGGCGGTCCGCAACTACCGGGACTTCCTGGACCGCGTACTCGGTCGCTGAGTCACCCGAAAACCAACTGGCGCCCCGGCCGCGACGGCCGGGGCGCCCTCTTGCGTGCCGTCAGTCGCCAAGCCGGCCAGACCGCCCAACGGGATCCGAACACAGCGGTCTCGACCTCCGGGAGTGAAACCGCGCGGACGGGGTAATAGGGCGCGCGCGCACCAACCCGCGCGGGACGTCGGGACGAGGGGTGACGGGATGGACGGCGACGGTCTCCGGCTCAACATGAACGGCCTGGACTACCTGATCCTGGCGCTGTACTTCGTCACCGTCCTCGGGGTCGGCTTCGCCGCGCGCCGGGCCATCCGGACCAGCGTCGACTTCTTCCTCTCCGGCCGCTCCCTGCCGGCCTGGGTGACCGGTCTCGCCTTCGTCTCGGCGAACCTGGGCGCGCTGGAGATCATCGGAATGGCCGCCAACGGGGCCCAGTACGGCGTGATGACGGTCCACTACTACTGGATCGGCGCGGTCCCGGCGATGGTCTTCCTGGGCATCGTGATGATGCCCTTCTACTACGGCTCCAAGGTCCGCAGCGTGCCGGAGTACCTGCGGCTGCGGTTCAACCGCCCCACCCACCTGCTCAACGCGATCAGTTTCGCCGTCGCCCAGGTGCTGATCGCCGGCGTGAACCTGTACGCGCTGGCCCTCGTCATGCAGGCGCTGCTCGGCTGGCCGCTCTGGACGGCGATCGTGGTCGGCGCGGCGATCGTGCTGGCATACATCACCATCGGTGGATTGTCCGGGGCGATCTACAACGAGGTGCTCCAGTTCTTCGTCATCCTGGCCGGCCTCATCCCGGTCACCGTGATCGGCCTGGTCAAGGTCGGTGGGTGGAACGGCCTGATGGACGCGGTCGGCGACACCAAACTCGGCGAGGCCGGCCTGCACGCCTGGCAGGACACCGGCAGCACTGCCAACCCGCTGGGCGCGCAGTGGCTCGGCATCGTCTTCGGCCTCGGTTTCGTGTTGTCGTTCGGCTACTGGACGACGAACTTCGCCGAGGTGCAGCGGGCCCTCTCTGCGAAGAACATGAGCGCCGCCCGGCGTACGCCGATCATCGCCGCGTACCCGAAGCTGTTCATCCCCCTGGTCACTGTGATCCCCGGCCTGGTCGCCCTGGTCACCGTGAAGGGCCTGGGCGCGGAGAGCGGCGACCTCCAGTACAACAACGCCATCCCGCTGCTGATGCGCGACCTGCTCCCCAACGGCGTGCTGGGGGTGGCGGTCACCGGCCTGCTGGCCTCGTTCATGGCCGGCATGGCGGCCAACGTGAGCGGCTTCAACACAGTCTTCACCTACGACATCTGGCAGGCGTACATCCGCCGTGACCGGTCGGACGAGCACTACCTGCGGGTCGGCCGGTGGGCGACGGTCGCCGCCGTGGTGATCGGGATCGGCACCGCGTTCATCGCGGCCGGGTTCAGCAACATCATGAACTACATCCAGGCGCTCTTCTCCGTCTTCAACGCGCCGCTGTTCGCCACCTTCATCATCGGCATGTTCTGGAAGCGGATGAGCGCTCTGGCAGGCTTCTGGTCGCTGCTGCTGGGCACCCTGGTGTCGCTGAGCCTCTACCTGCTCTACAAGGGCGGTGTGGTCGATTTCAACTCCGACCTGGAGGAGAGCTTCTGGGGCGCCGGTCTGGCGTTCGTCACGGCGGTGGTGGTCGCCGCGATCGTCACCCCGCTCACCGCACCCAAGCGGGACGAGGAGCTGCGCGGGTTGGTGTACGGCATGGGCGGCGTCGACCTGAAGGGCGACGTGCTCGCCGGGGACGCCGTTTGGTACCGCTCCCCGGTGCTGCTCGGTCTGATCGCGGTCGCGCTGGCCGCCCTCTTCTACATCCCGGTCTTCTAAGGAAAGGGGTCGGCAGATGAGCAACGATGGCCAGCCGGCACAGGACCCGCTGATCGACGAGGCGCAGGCGGAGCAGCGGCGCTCCGCCGCGGCCAGACTGTTCGACATCCGCCGGGTGATCGGTGGCCTCTTCGTCGCGTACGGGGTCATCGTGACGCTGATCGGCATCTTCGACAGCCGGGCCGAGATCGACAAGGCCGAGGGCGTACGGATCAACCTGTGGGCCGGGCTGGCGATGCTCGTGTTCGGTCTGCTCATGCTGCTCTGGCAGTGGCTGCGTCCAGCGGAAGCGCCGGCCCCGAACGAGCATCAGCCCGACGCCTGACCCGCCTGACCGCACGGCATGAGCACGGCCCGGCCCGACCGCCGGGCCGTGCGGCATGAGCGCGGCACGAAGGGGTACGCGGGGGAAATCAGGCACCGTGTCGGACACAGGAGGCAGCACCATGACCGATCGCGATCGCCAACCGCCGCTGGAGGACAGCCCCGAGGTCGCCTCGGCGGTGGACGATGACGCCACCGTGCCGCAGTTGCGGAAAGGAGGTGGCCCGGACCGGGACACGCCGGGCTTCGCCGAGCCCCGCAGCCGACCGGACGACCTGGCGCCGGACACCGACGAGCTGATCGGCGACCCGTACGCTGCCGGCACCGGTGCGACCGGGACGGGCACCGGCGCTGGCGGGGACAACATCCGCACCGGGGGCGAGCAGCCCTGGGAGCCGGAGGACCTGGTGATGGCCCGCGGGCAGGACCTGACCCCGGAGAACCTGGAGAAGGCCCGCCGGGACCTGGCCGAGCAGGGCCGGGCGGCGATCGAACGCACAGTGCCCTGATCGACTCACGCCCAAGGGGGGGTCCCCGGCCCGACCTGTGACGGTCGAGCCGGGGACCCGGGGGGAACCTGCTGCCAACAGTGCCTCACCAACCACTGGCAGCGGGTTGGTGCGTGAGCTACCCGATCAGAGCGCCGGGTAGGCGTTGCGCATGAGCTCCTGGAACTGGGCGGAGAACCAGGCACCGGAGATCGGTGCGTTGGCAAGCGCCCCGGACGGGTTGTTGCCGTTGCGGGCGTTGCCGCCGTACGTCGGGTCGCACATCCGGTCGAAGCCCTTGCCCTCGTTGTTCGGGATCTCCTTGCTGGAGCCGTCCGACTCACCCGGCGGCTTCACCCAGACGTAGGCGTCGATGCCCGTCGCCGGGGTGGCCCGGGGCCGTTCACCGAGACCGGCACCAGACTGGTTGCACCAGTTGCCGAGGTGGGCCCGACGGTCGATGCGACCCCCGTTGACGTACGTGTCGACGCTCGTCGTCGCGCCCGGACCGGTGGGCCGGGCGGAGCCGCCCCAGCCGTTACGGGAGGTGTCGATAAGCATGCCGATGTTGGAGTTGAAGCCGACCGAGACCAGCTGGTTGCGGAACGCCTGGGCGAACGACAGCTCGTCGACGTAGAAGTTCCAGTCGACCCACTTGGACTGCCGCACCGACGTGCCGTTCACGTTGTCGGTGACCTTGAAGTACGGCTCAGTCAGCGCCGAGTAGTTCGCGGTGTTGGTGATGAACCCGTGCACGTTGTTGACAGTGCTGCCGGAGGCGACAGCGGCGGTCTTCAGGATGTTGGCGGTCGGGACGAAGTTGGAGTCCCAGCCGAGCCAGCCGTGGTGGCCGGCGTCGATGTAGTTGTACACGTTGCCGAGCGAGCCCAGCTTGGCGAGGGCGTAGCCGACACCGTTGACGTACGCGCCGTTGGCCTTGACCGTGTCGCACATGGCCGTGCCGCCGGGCTGACCGGACGTGTTGGTGACGAGGTTCGGCAGCGAGTCGATCTCGATGATGTTGATGATCCGCAGGCTGCTGTACTTCGACTGACCCTGGATGGCGGCGATCGGGTCGATGTACTGGGCCTTGTACTTCGGCAGCTCGTCCGGGCCCAGCTCACCGTTGGAGGCGAGCGCCGAGCAGTCCCGGCCGGGCAGGTTGTAGATCACGAACTGGATGTAGCCGGCACCTTGGCGCAGCGCCTCGTCCAGGTGCTCCTTCACGCCGAAGGCGCCGTTGGAGCTGCTGTCCGGCGTGCCGTTGATCGCGGCGATCCGGTCCAGCCAGACGGCGGTGGGGTTGTTGGAGACGCGGCTTCCGCCGGTCTCGGCGTCCGCCTTGGCCTTCCACTCCGGGTTCACGTAGCCGCGCACCCCGACGTACGGGTTGTCGACCTTGGTGCCCGGCGGGTTGGTCGGCGGATCCGTCGGCGGGTCGGTCGGCGGGTCGGTCGGCGGGTCAGTGGGCGGGTCGGTCGGCGGCGTGGTGCCACCGTTGCAGACCACGCCGTTCAGCGTGAACGAGGTCGGCTTCGGGTTGCTGCCGCTCCACGCGCCGTTGAAGCCGATGCTCGTCGACGCGCCGGTGGCCAGGGTGCCGTTGTAGGACAGGCTCCGGGCGGTGACCTGGCTGCCGGACTGGGTGAACGTGGCCGACCAGCCCTGCTGCACCCGCTGGCTGGAGTTGGCGAAGGTCCAGCCCAACGTCCAGCCGTTCAGCGGGTCGCCGACGTTCTTGATGGTGACGCTCGCGGTGAAACCGCCGGGCCAGTCGTTGCTCGTGTACGCGATGTCGCACTGCGTCGCGGCCTGCGCCGCGGTAACCGGAATCGTTACGAGCCCACCGGCGACCAGGGCACCCGCGCCGGCGAGCGCGAGGGCCCGGCGTGGGCCGGTTAGCCTTCTCCACACATTCATGCCACTGATCTCCTTGGGCGAGACCGGGCCCACGTACGGCCCGGCGGGACGGCCCGATGGGCGTCCTGCTCGGACGGCCGTCGGCGCCACGGGATTCTTTGGGGGGCGCCCGACCCGGACGGGCGATGGTGGTGGTGGTGGTGCCCGGCCGACGCGTCGGCCGGTCGATCGGCGGCGGGTGCGTCGCCCGATGAAATCGGGTGCCCTCGACTCCCCTGCCTGCACGGTGTGGCTCTCTGAACCGCGTTCGCCGATTCTTGCATGGGAGCGCTTCCATGGCAATGGCTCGATGCGTTGCCCGAGCCGTTTCGGACGATACCTCCGAGTGCGCCCGACCGGCACGCGTCGCTCGGACCCGCCGCTAGGGGATGACCGGGGCAGGTCGGGCACGGCGAGCGCGGAACACCGTGGCGCACCCACAAGGTCCCGCGACACCTGACACGACGCTCAGCGCGGCGAAAGCCACGTACCACTCCTTCATCTCTTACTTGGATCAAAGGTAAAACGCGAATCTTTCACTTCATAAGTCATGAAACGGTCTAACGTCGGTCTTAGCTCGGTTGTCGCCGAGCTCAGGACAACAGGGATGGAGTGACGCAGGTCATGGCTAAGAAGATGCTCGGGAAGGTCGTTGCGGGCGCCGCGCTCGGCGGCGCGTCGCTCCTGGTGTTCGCACCGGGGATCGCGTTCGCCGACGGCCACGACGACGGCAAGGTCTACGCCAAGCCGCACGTCGTCAAGGCTGGCGACGAGGTCAAGCTCCTCGAGATCTGCCCGGATCGGCAGGAGCACGCGTACGTGTGGTCCAAGGTCACCGGCAAGGTCAAGCTCAAGCCGGCGCACGAAGACCGGGGTGAGGACCGCGAGTGGAGCAAGGAGGAGAACTCCTCCGACCACGACAACGGCAAGGACGAGAACGGCAAGGACCACGAGGGCAAGGACGACAAGGGCAAGGACGAGCACGGCAAGGACGACAAGGGCAAGGACCACGAAGGCAAGGACGAGAACGGCAAGGACGAGAACGGCAAGGACGACAAGGGCAAGGACGACAAGGGCAAGGACGAGCACAAGGACGAGAACGGCAAGGGCGGCCAGGGTGGCGGCGCTGCCGCCGACGCCTACGGCGACGAGGGCAGCAAGGACTGGAAGGGCGAGGAGCACGGCCAGGACGCCGAAGAAGGCCGTGACAAGAAGGACTGGGACTCCAAGGACGAAGACAAGAAGGACTGGGAGTCCAAGGACGAGCACGGCTCGGACTACGGCTCGGACAACGGCTCGGACAAGGGCTGGGAGAACAAGGACGAGCACGGCTCCGAGTACGGCTCGGACAACGGCTCGGACAAGGGCTGGGAGAACAAGGACGAGCACGGCTCCGAGTACGGCTCCGACAACGGCTCGGACAAGGGCTGGGAGAACAAGGACGAGCACGGCTCCGAGTACGGCTCCGACAACGGCTCGGACAAGGGCTGGGAGAACAAGGACGAGCACGGCTCCGACGAGCGTGGCGGTTACGGCAAGGACGAGCGCGGCTCGGACGAGCGTGACTGGGACGAGGAGCGCGAGTTCGTCTACTACGGCGAGGCCAAGGTCGACAAGGACGCCAAGCCGGGTCGCTACGAGCTCAAGGGCTCCTGCGGCGAGGGCGAGCTCGTCGTGCTGCCGCACGGCGGTGTCGACGGTGGTGACGGTGGCGTCAGCACCGGTACCGACCGGGGTCTGGCCACCGGCGGGGCGGGCCTGCTCGGCGCTGCCGCGCTGGGCGGGATCGTGCTGATGCGTCGTCGGCGGACCGATGGTTCGCTCGTCTGACGTGACGGCGACACCGGCCGGCGGCCGCCACGGGAGACCGTGGCGTGCCGCCGGCACGGCCGTCGTCGTCACCATGGCCATGATCGGCGCCGGCATGATCGGCGCCTCCCTGAAGACCACGCCCACTCCCCGACCGCCGCAGCCGCTGGCCCAGGCGGGCCCCGAGGCCACCGCGCCGGCGAGCACCGCCGACGATGCCCCGCCGGTCGACGGGCAGCCGGTCGGTCAGGCCGCGGCCGGGTTGGCCCGTTCGGCACCGACCAGCATCGAGATCCCCCGGATCGGTGTCGACGCGACGATCATGTCGTTGGGCACCAACCCGGACGGCACCGTCCAGGTCCCTCCGCTGGACAAGGCCGACCAGGCCGGGTGGTACGAGCCCGGAGCGAGCCCCGGCGAGACGGGCAACGCGGTCATCGTCGGGCACGTGGACTCGGCGGTGCTCGGCCCGGCCGTCTTCTTCGACCTCGGCGCTCTCACCCCCGGCGACACCGTCACCGTGCGCCGCGCCGACGGAGTGCCGGCCACGTTCACTGTCGACTCGGTGAAGTCGTACCCGAAGACGGCCTTCCCCACCGAGTTGGTGTACGGACCGGCCGACCGGCCCAGCCTGCGGGTGGTCACCTGCGGCGGTCAGTTCGACCAGGCCGCGAAGAGTTACCCGGACAACATCGTCGTCTTCGCCACACTGGCGGCCTGACCGGCGGCTAAACGAAACGCGGTCCGGCCGGTCGGGTCACCCCGACCGGCCGGACCGCGTCCGGCGTACCTGACTCAGGCGGCCGCGGAGGTCCGCACCAGGGTGCGGATCTGACGCAGCAGCACCGACAGGGCGGCGAGATCCGCCCTCGACTCGTCGAACTCACCCATCGCCCGCCGGGCCCGGTGGATCGAGGTGGCGTTCGACTGCTCCCACTGCTGTACCCGCTCGTGCGGCGGCAGGTCGCCCGGGGTGGAGTCGAGTACCTCCGCGGTGAGCGCAGCCAGCGCGGCGTACAGGTCGTACCGCAGCGCCATCCGGGCCAGCGTCTGCCAGCGGTCCTCCCGCGGCAGCAGGGAGATCTTCGACAGCAGCGAGTCCACCCGGAACAGGTCGGACAGCACGAAGTAGACCGAGGCGACCTCGCTGACGTCCCGCCCGCTGGCGTTCGCGGTCTCCACCACGTCCATCAGGCCGAAGCTGTACATCAGCCGGGTCGCCCGCTCCGCCAGCTCGCGGGGCAGCCCACGTTCGGTCATCGAGTCCATGTGCGCGGCGATGCCCTGGCGCTCGTTGCCGTAGAACAGCTCTTCCAGCCCCGGCAGCAGCCGGGTGACCCCGTCGCGCAGCCGGGCGATCTCGGCCGGAACGTCGATCGGCGAACGCCGGTTGGAGACCAGCCACCGCACGGCCCGGTCGAGCAGCCGACGGGTGTCCAGGTAGACGCTTGTCTGGAGCTCCGGCGCCACCTTGTTGTCCAGCGCCTCGACCGCGTCCCACAGGTCGCGCAGGCCGAACACCTCGCTGATCACCACGTACGCCCGGATCACGTCGGCCGCGCTGGCCGCCGTCTCCTCGACCACCCGGAAGATGAACGAGATGCCACCCCGGTTGATCGCCTCGTTGACCAGCACTGTGGTGACGATGTCCCGGCGCAGCCGGTGCCGGCCCATCCGGTCGGCGAACCGCTCGCGCATCGGCGTCGGGAAGTAGTTGACCAGGACGTCGGTCGTCCACTCCTCGTCGGCCAGCCCCTCGGTGAGGATCTCCCGCTCCAGGACGATCTTCACGTACGCGAGCAGCACCGCGAACTCCGGCGCGGTCAGGCCGGATTCGCTGCGGACCGCCAGCTCCTCGTCCGGCGGCAGCGCCTCCAACGCGCGGTCCAACCCGCCCGAACGCTCCAGCTCGTTGATCATCCGGCGGTGGACCGGGAGCAGCGAGGCGGCCTGGGCCTGGGCGTTGTTGATCGCCCGAGCCTGGTCGTAGTTGTCCCGCAGCACCAGCTCCGCGACCTCGTCGGTCATCCCGGCCAGCAGCTCGTCCCGGTCGGCCATGGTCAGCTCACCATCGGCCACCGCCGTGTTGAGCAGGATCTTGATGTTCACCTCGTGGTCGGAGGTGTCCACCCCGGCCGCGTTGTCGATGAAGTCCGTGTAGATCCGGCCGCCGGTCAACGCGTACTCGATCCGGCCGAGCTGGGTCCAGCCCAGGTTGCCGCCCTCGCCCGCCACCCGGCAGCGCAGGCTGCGCCCGTCCACCCGGATCGCGTCGTTGGACTTGTCGCCCACCTCCGCGTTGGTCTGGGTGGAGGCCTTGACGTAGGTGCCGATGCCGCCGTTCCAGAACAGGTCAACCGGGGCGGTCACGATCGCCTTCATCAGATCCTGCGGCGACAACTGCGTGACATCGTCGTCCAGGCCGATCGCCGCCCGGACCTGCGGCGTGATCGGAATGGACTTCGCGGTACGCGGGAAGATGCCGCCACCTGCCGAGATCAGCTCCGGGTTGTAGTCCTCCCAGGAGGAACGGGGCAGGTCGAACAGCCGTCGACGCTCCGCGTACGAGGTGGCGGCGTCCGGCTCCGGGTCGAGGAAGATGTGCCGGTGGTCGAAGGCGGCCACCAGCCGGATGTGCTCGGAGAGCAGCATCCCGTTGCCGAAGACGTCGCCGGACATGTCGCCGACACCGACCACAGTGAAGTCCTGGGTCTGGGTGTCCAGGCCCAGCTCCCGGAAGTGCCGCTTGACCGACTCCCAGGCGCCCCGGGCGGTGATGCCCATCTTCTTGTGGTCGTAGCCGGCGGATCCGCCGGACGCGAACGCGTCGCCCATCCAGAAGTTGTGGGTCTTGGAGATCTCGTTGGCGATGTCGGAGAACGTCGCGGTGCCCTTGTCGGCCGCCACGACCAGGTACGGGTCGTCGCCGTCGTGCCGGACCACGTCCTCGGGCGGCACGATCTGCCCGCTGACGATGTTGTCGGTGACGTCCAGCATCGCGCCGACGAACTCCTGGTAGCAGGCGACGGCCTCGTCCCGGTCACCCGGCTTCTGCTTCAACACGAAGCCGCCCTTGGCGCCGACCGGCACGATCACTGTGTTCTTCACCATCTGCGCCTTGACCAGGCCCAGCACCTCGGTACGGAAGTCCTCCCGACGGTCGGACCAGCGCAACCCGCCCCGGGCCACCGGCCCGAACCGCAGGTGCACACCCTCGAAGCGAGGCGAGTAGACGAAGATCTCGAACTTCGGTCGCGGCGCGGGCAGGTCCGGAATGGCCTGCGGGTCGAGCTTGAACGCCACGTACGCCTTCGGCCGCCCGTCGGCGCGCTTCTGGTAGAAGCTGGTCCGCAGGGTCGCCTCAATCAGCGTCAGGTACGAGCGCAGGATCCGATCCTGGTCGAGGCTCGCCACGTCGTCCAGCGCGCCCCGGATCGTCTCCACCAGCTCGCCGCTGCGCTGCTGCCGCTGCTCGGTGCTCAACTCGCCCGGCGCGAACCGGGTCTCGAAGAGCTCCACCAGCAACGCGGCGAGCTTCGGGTACGCGATGAAGGTCTGCTCCATGTAGTCCTGCGAGAAGACCGTGCCGGCCTGCCGCAGGTACTTCGCGTACGCCCGCAGCACCACCACCTGCCGCCAGGTCAGCCCGCCGCGCAGCACCAGCTCGTTGAACCGGTCGACCTCGGCCTCGCCGCGCCAGGCGGCCGCGAAGGCGTTCTCCACGTGCGGGCGCACCTCGGCCAGCTCGTGATGCCCTTCGGGCAGCATGAGGCCGAAGTCGTACAGGTAGACCCGACCGTCGATCCGGTCCACCTCGTACGGGTGCTCGTCGACAACCCGTACGCCGAGCGAGTGCAGCACCGGCAGCACGGCGGAGAGCATCATCGGCTCGCCGTACCGGTAGACCTTGAACCGCACGTCCATGGCCTCGGCCAGGTCGGCGCCCGGCACCCGGGTGCCCGGCCGGGGCGCCAACTGCTTGCGGAACAGGTGCATCTCGAGCTGGCCGGGCTCCTCGAGCAGCTCCAGCTTCGCCAGGTCCTTCATCGCCTCGTACGGCGTGTGCCCGTCCTTGTAGCCCTCCGGGAACGCGTCGGCGTACCGGGTGAACAGGTGCTTGGCCTGCTCGTCGCCGAGCTTGCGCTCCAGCACCAACCGGTAGTCGTCGTCCCAGAGCCGGGTGGCGTCGGCCAACTCCTCGGCCAGCAGGTCGGCGTCGATGTCGCCGGGCGGCCGCGTCGGGTCGGTACGGACGATGAAGTGCACCCGAGCCAGCATCGACTCGGTGACCCGGGTGGTGTAGTCCACCCCGACGCCATTCAGCTCACGCAGCAGGATGTCCTGCATGCGCAGCCGGTTCTGGGTGGTGAACCGGTCCCGGGGCAGATAGATCAGGCAGGAGATGAACCTCCCGTACGCGTCCCGACGCAGGAAGACGCGCAGCTGCCGGCGGCCGGCCATCCGCAGCACGCCGACCACCGCGTGGTAGAGGTCGTCGGTCTTGATCTGGAACAGCTCGTCGCGTGGGTAGGTCTCCAGGATCTGGATCAGATCCTTGCCCGAGTGGCTGCGCTGGCTCAGGCCGGAGCGGTCCAGCACCTCGGCCACCTTGCGGCGTACCACCGGCAGCTCGCGGACGCTGGTCCGGTAGGCAGCCGTCGAGAACAGGCCCAGGAAGCGCCGCTCACCGATCACGTCACCGGCGGAGTTGAAGATCTTGAAGCCGATGTAGTCCAGGTACGCCGAGCGGTGCACTGTGGCACGGGAGTTGGCCTTGGTGATGATGAGCAGGCGCTTCTCCAGCACCTTCTCGTGCGCCTCGGGCGTCATCGACGACAGCGACCGCGCGTCCGGCGAATCGGAGCGCAGGATGCCCAGACCGGTGCCGAGCACCGCCTCCAACGCCTTGCCGTCGACCGGGTCCGCGGCGTCGCCGCCGTCGGCGTCCACAAGTCGGTACTCGCGGTAACCGAGGAAGGTGAAGTGGTCCTGGGCGAGCCAGCGCAGCAGCTCCACCGAGTCGGTGATGTCCTTCTCCGGCACCGGAGGGCGGCTGTCGGAGGTCCGGGCCGAGGCCAGCTCGTCGGCGAGTGCAAGGGCACGCTGACGCATCTTCGGCCAGTCTTCCACCGCCTCCCGCACGTCGGTGAGCACCCGCTGCAACTCGCGGCGCAACCGGTCCCGTTCGGCAGCGTCCCGGACCGGGTCGATCTCGATCCGCATCCAGCTCTCGATGATGTCGCCGGAGATCGCGTCGTCCGGCTCCACATCCGCGGAGACCTCGGTGAGCCGGCCCAGCGGCTCCCGCCGCACCACCACCAGCGGGTGCACCAGCAGGTGCACGTCGAGGTGGTACGAGTTGAGCAGCGCCGTCACCGAGTCGACCAGGAACGGCATGTCGTCCGTGACGATCTCGACGACAGTGTGGTGCTGGTCCGCGTGCGGTTCGTGGATCCGCAGCTTCAACTCGCCCGGCACCCGCTGCTGAGCGAGATCCCGGTGTGCCCGGGCCGCGTCGAGCATCTCTTCCGCCGTGAAGCCGACCAGCTCCTCGTCCGGGGCGAACCGCCAGAAACGGCCGACAAGTGTCGCCGCGTCGTGGTCGTCCCCCGCGAGCGCGACGGCCTGGGCCACCAGGCGCTCCGCGTTGGGGACGGGTTCGTCGAGCTCGGCGTCCTCCACGTCGTCGGCCAGCGCCTCGGCTGGCAGACCCAGATCGTAGATGGTGTCGATGCTCGACCCGGTCAGCCCGGTGACTCCCGTGTCGAGTCGGCCGTAGCCGTCCCCGTCGGTCGCCGAATCGAAGCTGTCATCGTCCCGGCCGGAGTCATCCTGCCGGAGGTCGGGTTCCGGTTTGATCGCCGGACGCCGGTCCATCGGTGCCACTCCCCTCGACCCACCGCGTTGTGGGTCACTCTGCCGCCCAGCCTAGGCCCTGCCGTTGTGCGCCTTCGTCGGCGGACCACTGACCAGACGTCCGGATCGGGACTTTGTCCTTTCACCCGTTGCGGGTCCGAGGTTGGCTGGCTGCGGGATACCCCGCCACGCGATGTTCATCACACGGGCGGGGCCCGTCTTTGAGCGCGGCCGAGCACCTGGGGGACGTTGGGGACGGCGTTCGCGTACTACCGTGCGAGGGCAGTCCGAGATCGGAAGGACCAGCTTCATGCCTTTGTCGTACCCCCGGCCCCACCGGCCGAACCCCGCCCGCCGGCTGGCCGCCGCCGTCACCACGGCCCTGCTCGCGGCGGGTGTCCTGGTCGGTTGTTCGGGTGACGACGGGCCGCAGCGCACCGTCGACGCCTTCCTCGCGGGCTGGCGCAGCGGTGACCTCCAGGCGGTCGGTCTGATCGACCCGCTCGGCTCGAAACTGCCGTCGGCCGACGTGGCGCGCGAGATCAAGGACCTCTCCGGTGAGCTGGCGGCGACTCCGCCCACGCTGACGCGTCGCGGCGAGCCGAAGATCACGAAGGACATCGCGACCACGACCGTCCAGGTGGAGTGGGCCCTGCCCGGTCAGACCCGCTGGGCGTACGACCGGGAGGTGCGGCTCGCCCAGGGCGACGACGACCAGTGGCAGGTGATCTGGGAGCCGAAGGTGCTGCACGAACAGATCACCAAGGGCGACCGGTTGGCGCTGCGTCGCGACGCCAGTGCCCGCGCCGCGCTGCTGGACAACGCCGGGAAGCCGCTGGTGACCCCGCGCCCGGTGGTCCGGGTGGGTGTGCAGCCCAACGGGGTCACCGACCTCAAGAAGCTCGTCAAGGACCTCGACGCGGCGTTCAAGGCGATCCGCCCGGCGCTGGTCCCCGGCGTCGACCTGGCCGACCTGCCCGACCGGGTGGCCAAGGCCGAGCCGGGTGCCTTCGTCGAGGTGGTGTCGCTCCGCGAGGAGGCGTACCGGCAGATCAAGCCCCGGATCTACGACCTGCCCGGCACCAAGTTCGTCTCCGACAAGATCGACCTGGCGCCCACCCGCGAGTTCGCCCGTGCGTTGCTCGGCTCGGTCGACCCGGCGCAGGCCGACGACCTCGCCGCACACCCCGACCGGTACGTCGTCGGCGATCTGGTCGGGCACGGCGGGCTTCAGGGCCGCTACGACGAACGACTGCGCGGCGGCCCCGGGCTGACCGTGGTGGTCGAACGTCCGACCGAGGGCGGCAAACTCGAACCCACCGGCGCCGAGCTGTTCCGTCGGGAGCCGCAGCCCGGGCAGGCGCTGAAGACCACGCTGGACGTCGCCGTCCAGAACGCGGCCGACGGGGCGCTGCGCGCCGAGTCGCGCCGGTCCGCCCTGGTTGCGATCCGGATCAGCGACGGCGCCGTGCTCGCCGCCGCGAACGGCCCCGGCCCGGCCGGGGAGAATCTGGCCTTCGACGCCCAGGTGCCTCCGGGCTCCACGTTCAAGATGGTCAGCACGCTGGGCCTGCTGGACCGGGGCGCGGTCACGCTGGACGGCCCGGTGGACTGCAAGAAGACCTTCACCGTGGACGGCCGTTCCTTCAAGAACTCGGACAACTTCGAGCTCGGTTCGGTGCCGTTCCGCACCGACTTCGCCAAGTCCTGCAACACGGCGTTCGCCGCGCTGGCCCCGAAGCTCGGCGGCGACGGGCTGGCCGCCGCCGGCCGCTCGCTGGGCCTGGAGGGTCAGTGGGACCTCGGCACTGACGCCTTCACCGGCAAGGTCTCCACGGGCGGCAGCCTGGCCGAGCAGGCCGCCGCGTCGTTCGGGCAGGGCACCACGCTGGTCAGCCCGCTCGCCATGGCCGGCGCCACCGCCGCCGTCGCCCGCGGCCGCTTCGAGCAGCCGAAGCTGCTGATCGATCCGGCGCCGGCCAAGCCGGCCCCGGCAGGCGAGCAGCTCAAGCCGGAATCCGTCGCGGCGCTGCGCACGATGATGCGCGAGGTGGTCACCGCCGGCACCGGCAGCGCGCTCAAGGACGTGCCGGGAGAGGTGTACGGCAAGACCGGCACCGCCGAGTACGACGACAACCCGGCGCACACCCACGCCTGGTTCGTCGGTTGGCGGGGCGACGTGGCGTTCGCCGTCTTCGTGGAGAAGGGCGGGGCCAGCACCGCCTCGGCCGTCCCGATGGCCGAGCGCTTCCTCCGCGCCCTCCCAACCCCCTGACCCCACGCCCTCCCGGCGCCCAGTCTTGATCGACTCGGTTTCGCTGAAACCGCGGTGTCCGAGCCACTCGGACACCCCGGATTCACTGAAACCGAGTCGATCAAGGCAAGGGGGCCGAGGGCCGGGGGGCCGAGAGCCGAGTCAGGCGGTGTCGGCTTCGTGCCTTTCGGGCGGGTTCTGGGTCGACGGGGCGGTGCGTCGGAGGAGACCTGGGCCGGCCGATGCCGGCGGGCCGACCGGTTCGCGCTCGACCAGGGACGCGATGCTGGCCGCGACGCCCGATGGCTCGGAGTGGGCCCGTCCGCCAGTGCCGGCTGACTCCGCCTCGGCCGGTACGTCGTGCGGCACCTCGCTCACCGACGAACCGCCGCCGGGGACACCGCCGCCGGCAGACCCGACATCGGCAGACCCGAGCCCAGCAGGCCCGACATCGGCGGGGTCGGTGTCAGCGGGATCGGTGCCAGCGGGACCGGTGCCAGCGGGGAATTCAAGCCGCGCAACCCGCTCAGCACGGTCGAGCCCGTCAAGCTCACCCAGCCCGTCGAGCCGCTCTGCACGGGCGGGGCGCTCGGCACGGTCGAGCCGCTCGGTGGCGGTCGCGGCCCGGCCGTTGCCGCGCCGCGGGGAGGGCGTCGGCCGGGCCGACAGCAGTCGGGGCGGCACGGCTTCCGGGGCGGTCACCGGTGCCAGACCGGCGACCACTGTGTTGACGATCTCGGCCGCGTACGAGCCGTCCGGGTCGTAGTCGGGGTCGAAGACGGTCAGCTCCACACCGAGGCAGTGCGGGGTGTCGACCAGACCGGCGAGCAGGATCTCCAGCTCGGCGAAGGCGATTCCGCCCGGGTCGGGGGCGTCCACGGCGGGCATCACCGCCGGGTCGAGCACGTCCACGTCGATGTGCACCCAGTAGCCCGCGCAGTCGGCGAGTTGCTCGTGCGCCCACTGGGCCGTCCGGGCGGCACCTTCGGCACGCAGCGCCGGCACCGGTCGGGTGGTGATCCCCGCGGCCTGGAGGTCGAGCCGGTATTCGTCCTGAGCGCGGATGCCGAGCACCACCACGTCGATGTCGCGGAAGTAGGGCCGGCGGCCCTCCAGCGCGGCCAGGTCGGCCTGCCCTCGCCCGGTGACCAGGGCCAGGTCCTCACCGGCGGCCGCGCCGACGTAGGAGGCGTTGCCGGGGTGCCGGAAGTCGGAGTGCCCGTCGACGAAGACCAGCCCGATCCGCCCGCCGACGGCCTCGCCGAGGCGGTGCATGGCCAGGGCCGAGCCGAGGAGCACTGAGCAGTCGCCGCCCAGCACTACCGGGAACTCGCCCCGGTCGATGATCGAGCCGATGCGTTCGGCGAGGGCCAACGAGTAGTCGGCGATCTCCCGGGCGTGGCACACCCCGTCCCCGGGCCGCCAGTCCCCCGGGTCGTACCGGGCGGGGGTGACGCAACCGGCGTCGCGGGCGCGGAGCCGGGCCAGCAGGTCGTGGTCGCGCAGCGCCCCGGGCGCCTTGGCGCAACCCGGGACCGACGTTGGCGTCGGCGGCCGTAGACCGAGATTTGTCGGCGCGTCGAGGACGGCGATCCGGCGCATCGTGAGCTCCCGTCCTCGGTGGTCGGGCGGGCCGGCCGGAACGCCGGCCCGCGCTGGCGTGCTACGAACTCAGAACAGGGCGCTGGCCAGAGCCCGACGCGCCGAGGCGACCGCCGGATCGTCCGGGCCGGCAATGGAGAAGAGCGAGACCAGGTGCTGGCGAACCGTCTCACGGTCCTCACCGGCGGTGCGACGGACCAGACCGACGAGCCGCGCGTACGCCTGCTCGGCCAGGCCGCTGAGCACCTCGATGTCGGCGGCCAGCAGCTGGGCGGCGACATCGTCGGGGGCGCTCTCGGCGGCGGCCAGCGCGGTGGACGGGTCGGCGCCGGCCACCCGGCGGGCCACCCCGACCTGGGCCAGCCCCGCCGTGGCCGCGGCGTCCGCCGGGGCGTCGGCGAGGATTTTCCGGTACGCCTGCTCGGCGGCGTCCAGATCGCCGCTCATCAGCGCGTCGTCCGCCTCGTCGAGGCGGGGGTCCTCCGGCTCGGCGACAGACACGCCGCCGGCCTTGAGCACGGCCTGGATCCACTGCCGCAGCTGCGCCTCGGGCACCACTCCGGAGAAGGCGTCGACCGGCTGGCCGCCGACGACCGCGTAGACCATGGGGATGCCCTGCACCCGGAACATCTGGGCGATTCGGGGATTTTCCTGCACGTCGACCCGGGCCAGCACCCAGGTGCCGCCGCCCTCGGCGTTCAGCCGCTCCAGGACCGGGGCGAACTCGTCGCTCTCCGGGAAGCCGGCCGCGCCGAAGAACACGACGACGGGCGTGACCATCGAGCGTTCGAGCACGTCGGACTGGATGGTCGC
Source organism: Micromonospora sp. 050-3 (assembly GCF_046549335.1). Lineage (NCBI taxonomy): Bacteria > Bacillati > Actinomycetota > Actinomycetes > Micromonosporales > Micromonosporaceae > Micromonospora > Micromonospora sp. 050-3. Next base: position 701,827 of record NZ_JAJPVX010000003.1, on the reverse strand, counting down.
CTCGGTGACATCCACGATGGCGGTGTCACCGTCGGCGGTGGGCGCGCCGGGTGCGCCGTTGGACGGGCCGCCCTGCGGGGGCGTGCCGGGGCGGGTACTTGCTGGTGCGGGGCCACGCAGCGTGCTGAGGTCGACCGCGCCGCGGGTGAAGATCGACGAGGTGATCCGTGGGTCGCTCATGGTTACCTAGTCTCGCACGTGAGCCCCCGATCTCAGCTCACCCGCAACCCCGACGTTGCAACTCTCACGCCCCGCCCACACCCCCCCCGCGATCTTGCACATCCTGTCGCCGGTACGCCGCATTCATGCCTTATGTCGGCGCAGAGACCGCAAGATCGACGGGGGTGGGGGTGGCGGTTAGAAGCGGGCTGGCTCCCGGTAGGTGCCCCACTCGGCGCGCAGGGCGTCGCAGATCTCGCCCAGGGTCGCTTCGGCGCGGACCGCGTCGAGCATGGCGGGGATCATGTTCTCGTCGGTGTGGCTCGCCTCGATCATCCGGGTCACCGCCGCGCGGACCGCCGACTCGTCCCGCGCGCCCTTGCGCTCGGCGAGCACCCGGCGCTGCTCCAGCTCCACCTCGTGCGAGATGCGCAGGATCTCCAGCTCCTTGGCGACCGTGCCGGTGTGGCAGTTGACCCCGACGATCTTCTTGTCGCCCTTCTCGAGGGCCTGCTGGTAGACGAAGGCCGACTCGGCGATGTGCCCGGTGAACCAGCCGTCCTCGATACCGCGCAGGATGCCCGAGGTCATCGGGCCGATCTGGTGTGGCCCGTCCCCACCGAGCTGCCGGATCCGGGTGAAGATCTCCTCCGCCTCGGCCTCGATCTTGTCGGTCAGCGCCTCGACGTACCAGGAGCCGCCGAGCGGGTCGGCCACGTTGACCACACCGGTCTCCTCCATCAACACCTGCTGGGTACGCAGGGCGATCTCGGCAGACTCGTCGGTGGGCAGCGCCAGGGTCTCGTCCAGCGCGTTGGTGTGCAGCGAGTTGGTGCCGCCGAGCACCGCCGCGAGAGCCTCGACGGCGGTCCGTACGACGTTGTTGACCGGCTGCTGCGCGGTCAGCGACACCCCGGCGGTCTGCGTGTGGAACCGCAGCCACAGGGCCTTCTCGCTGGTGGCGCCGTAGACGTCGCGCAGCCAGCGGGCCCAGATCCGGCGGGCGGCACGGAACTTGGCGATCTCCTCGAAGAAGTCGAGGTGCGAGTCGAAGAAGAAGCTCAAGCCCGGCGCGAAGACGTTCACGTCCAGCCCACGCGAGAGACCCAGCTCGACGTAGCCGAAGCCGTCCGCCAGGGTGTACGCCAGCTCCTGCGCAGCGGTCGAGCCGGCCTCACGGATGTGGTAGCCGGAGACCGACAGCGGCTTGTAGCGCGGGATCTCCCGGGCGCAGTACTCCATCAGGTCGCCGATCAGGCGCAGGTGCGGCTCCGGGTCGAAGAGCCACTCCTTCTGCGCGATGTACTCCTTGAAGATGTCCGTCTGCAGGGTGCCGTCCAGCTTGGACAGGTCGGCGCCCTGCCGCTCGGCGGCGACCAGGTACATGCAGAACACGGGCACGGCCGGGCCGGAGATGGTCATCGAGGTGGTGACGCCGGCCAGGTCGATGCCGTCGAAGAGCGCCTGCATGTCGGTGGCGGTGTCGATGGCCACGCCGCAGTGGCCGACCTCGCCGAGCGCCTGCGGGTCGTCCGAGTCGCGACCCATCAGTGTCGGCATGTCGAACGCCACCGAGAGCCCGCCGCCGCCGGCGCCGAGGATCATCTTGTAACGCTCGTTGGTCTGCTGGGCGTTGCCGAAGCCGGCGAACTGCCGGATCGTCCAGGTCCGCCCGCGGTAGCCGGTCGGATACAAACCGCGGGTGTACGGATACTCGCCCGGCCAACCAATCCGTTCGAAGCCCGGATAGGTGGCGCCTTCCGGCGGCCCGTACACCGGCTCCACCGTCATACCGGAGAGTGTGGTGAAGTCCGCGTCCCGCTTGCGCGCGGCGTCGTACCGGGCCTGCCAGCGCGCCCGTCCGGCGTCGATCTCGTCGGCGTCCATGAGCAGGGCTCCTCCTCGGGTCCTCGACTGCACGTCGAGTGTAAGGCCCCTACCTGAACGATCGCTAAGTCAGCCCGTACCCACGGGTAACGTGAGCTGACCGGCGTCGACCCCTCAGACCGCTGCCGCGCCCGGCTGGTTCAGCTCGATGTCGTCCACCGTGACGTTGACCTGGGTGACCGTCAGGCCGTAATTTTCCACCGCCTCGATCACCCCGGCCCGCACCGCCTCGGTCACGTCGGCCACCACGTGCCCGGCGTCGATCACCAGGACCACGTTGATGACGGCCGCGCTGCCCTTCACGTCGGCCGAGACGCCCCGGCGAGCATCGCCAACAGTGTCCAGGCCGACCTTGTCCAGCACGCTGTTGAAGAACCGGGCCACGTCACCGCCGAGATCGGCGACACCGGGCACCGCGCGAGCGGCCGCACCGGCGATCTTCTCCACGACCTCGTCGGAAACCGACGTGACACCCCGGGCCGCGCCCGTGGCGGGCTGCACTGCGCCGGCGTTCTCCACCGCGTCCGTCATGATCACATCTCCCCTGGTCCCGGTGCACTGTGGACCGACCGGCTCGTCAGCCCGCTTCGCGGAAGCCTCACGTGCGGCCACGCGCGGCGAGCCTACTAAAACCAGAGCGACCTTCGCTTGCGGGCGTAAGGCGCGCTGCGCCGGCCGCACCAGCGACGACGTCCGTCCGTACCGGACAGTCCCGGCCCGGCTCGTCCAGGTCGATGCGCCGGTCGGCGGAACGCCGGGTCAGCGCGCGAGCTGGGCGAGCAACTCGTCAGCCGCCGTGTACGGGTCGGTGGCGCCCTCGGCAACCGTGGTGGCGAGCGTGGCCAACTCCGTACCGTCGCGCAGTGAGCCGATCCGGGCACGGAGGATGCCGAGCGCGATCGCCTCGATCTCGGCGGCGGCCCGCGCCTCCTGGCGGCGGCGCAGCTCGCCGTGCTCGACCAGCCAGCCCCGGTGCTTGTCGATGGCGGCGGCGATGTCGTCGATGCCCTCGCCGCGCGCGGCGACCGACCGGACCACCTGGGGCCGCCACTGCCCCGGCCCGCGCTCACCGAGCGCGATCATGCCCTGGATGTCACGGACTGTGGCGTCGACGCCGTCGCGGTCCGCCTTGTTGACCACGAACACGTCGGCGATCTCCAGGATGCCGGCCTTGACCGCCTGGATCGCGTCGCCCATCCCGGGCGCGAGCAGCACCAGCGTCGTGTCGGCGAGCGAGGCGACCTCCACCTCGGCCTGCCCGACGCCGACCGTCTCCACCAGCACCACGTCGCAGCCGGCGCCCTCCAGCACCCGGACCGCCTGCGGCGTCGCCGCGGCCAGCCCGCCGAGGTGCCCCCGGCTGGACATCGACCGGATGTAGACGCCCGGATCGGTGGCGTGGTCCTGCATCCGCACCCGGTCACCGAGGATCGCTCCGCCGGTGAACGGGCTGGACGGGTCGACCGCCAACACGCCCACCCGGTGCCCGCGCGCCCGCAGCGCGCGGACGAGCTCGTTCGTGGTGGTCGACTTGCCCACCCCGGGTGAACCGGTCAGCCCGACCACCTGGGCCTGCCCCGCGTACGGCGCCAGCGCCGCGGCGATCGCCGGCAACAGCGCGTCACCGTTCTCCACCAACGTGATCAGCCGGGCCACCGCGCGGGGGTCGCCCGTGCGGGCCCGCTCGACCAGCAGCGGTACGTCCCGGCTGCGGCGCACCGACGTGGTGCCCGCTGCCGGGACGTGCTCAGCCTCGCTCACTGGCTGGCCGCGGCCTTGCCCGGCACGTGGATGATCAGCGCGTCGCCCTGGCCACCGCCGCCACAGAGCGCGGCCGCGCCGGTGCCACCGCCGCGCCGCTTCAGCTCCAGGGCGAGGGTGAGTACGAGGCGCGCGCCGGACATGCCGATCGGGTGACCCAGCGCGATCGCGCCGCCGTTGACGTTGACCTTGTCCGGGCTGATCCCGAGGTCCCGGGTGGACTGGACACCGACCTGCGCGAACGCCTCGTTGATCTCGATGAGGTCCAGGTCCGCGACGCTCAGGCCGCCCTTCTTCAGGGCGTGGTTGATCGCGTTGGACGGCTGCGAGTGCAGGGAGTTGTCCGGGCCGGCCACGTTGCCGTGCGCACCGATCTCGGCCAGCCAGGTCAGGCCCAGCTCCTTCGCCTTGGCCTTGCTCATCACGAGCACCGCGGCGGCGCCGTCGGAGATCGGCGACGAGCTGCCGGCGGTGATGGTGCCGTCCTTGGCGAAGGCGGGGCGCAGCTTGGCCAGCGACTCGACAGTGGTGTCCGGGCGGATGCCCTCGTCCTCGGTGATCACCAGCGGGTCACCCTTGCGCTGCGGGATGACCACCGGGGCGATCTCGTCGGCGAAGTGGCCGTTCTTCTGCGCGGCGGCGGCCCGCTGGTGGCTGGCGGCGGCGAAGGCGTCCTGCTCCGTGCGGGAGATGCCGTGCTTGGCACCGAGCCGCTCGGTCGACTCACCCATCGAGCAGCAGTCCCAGGCGTCACTGAGCCCGTCGTGCGCCATGTGGTCCTTGACCACCACGTCGCCGTACTTGTAGCCGGTGCGCTGACCCATCAGCAGGTGCGGGGCGTTGGTCATCGACTCCATGCCGCCGGCCACCACGATGTCGAACTCGCCGGCGCGGATCAGCTGGTCGGCCAGGGCGATCGCGTCCAGGCCGGAGAGGCAGACCTTGTTGATGGTCAGCGCCGGCACTGACATCGGCACGCCGGCCTCGACCGCCGCCTGCCGAGCCGGGATCTGACCGGTGCCGGCCTGCAACACCTGCCCCATGATCACGTACTGGACCTGGTCCGGGCTGACGCCGGCACGCTCCAGCGCCGCCTTGATGGCGATCCCGCCGAGCTTCGTGGCCGGGAGGTCCTTGAGGTTGCCCAGCAGCCGGCCCATCGGGGTCCGCGCGCCGCTGACGATCACCGAAGCCATGCCTGCCTCCGAGGGGGTGCCGAGCTGTACGCCTTAACGATTGTTCGGTCAGACTAGCGCCATGGCAGAGAACTCCCCCGTCGAGCCCGGTGCGGACTACGTCACAGACATCGGACTTCGCAAGATTGACCACGTCGGGATCGCCGTGGCCGACCTGGACGCCGCTATCGACTTTTACCAGCGGACGTTCGGGATGCGCTGCGTACACGTGGAGACCAACACCGAGCAGGGCGTTCGAGAAGCGATGCTGGCCGTCGGGCCGACCACCGAGGGTGGCTGCCTGCAGCTGCTCGCCCCACTCACCCCGGAGTCGACGATCGCGAAGTTCCTGGACCGCAACGGGCCGGGCGTGCAGCAGGTCGCGTACACCGTGGTGGACATCGACGCGGCCTGCGCGGCGCTGCGCGAGCGCGGCATGCGCCTCCTCTACGACGCTCCGAGGCGTGGCACCGCGGACAGCCGGATCAACTTCGTCCACCCCAAGGACGCCGGCGGCGTCCTCGTCGAACTGGTCCAACCCGCCCCCACCCCCCACTAACCCCCCGCCCGCCCCCTGCCCCCACCTCCCGGGTTGATCAAGAGGTTTGCGTCAGCCTGCGCCTCGCGGGTGACCGAAAGCTCTTGATCAACAGGGGTGGCGGCCGTCAGGGTCGGGGTGCGCGCACGTCAGTGCGCGGTTGGCGGGGTGGTTGGACACCTTCACGCATCGGCGGATGCAGTTTTTCACAGAGGACTTCCCGGCCTAGCTACCGTTCAGTAACGTCCGGCCCCACAGGAGCGCGACCGGTGCCGGATGTGTCGAATGCCGACATGGCGGTCGTGCCCACCGGCGCCGACGATGGCAGCACCCGGGCCCGTGCGGGTGCGGATGAACCGGAGGTCACCGTGCAGGACATCCTCGAAGCGATCATGGCGGCGGAGGAATCGAACGATCCGGACCGCGAACTCGCCGGCCTCGCCGGGCTGCCCGTACCAAAGAGCTACCGGGGCGTGGTGGTCCGCGCCGAGGAAGCCCGGATGTTCGACGGCATGGCCACCCGGGACAAGGACCCGCGCAAGGCGCTGCACGTGCAGGAGGTGCCGACGCCGGAGCTGGCGCCGGGCGAGGCTCTGATCGCGGTGATGGCCAGCGCGATCAACTACAACACCGTGTGGACCAGCATCTTCGAGCCGGTGTCCACCTTCAAGTTCCTCCAGCGCTACGGCCGGGTCTCCGAGCTGACCCGCCGGCACGACCTGCCCTACCACGTGGTCGGCTCGGACGCGGCGGGCGTGGTGCTGCGCACCGGCCCGGGGGTGACCCGCTGGGCCCCCGGCGACGAGGTGGTCGCGCACTGCCTCTCCGTCGAGTTGGAGGACGCGGCCGGGCACGACGACACCATGCTCGACCCGCAGCAGCGGATCTGGGGCTTCGAGACCAACTTCGGCGGGCTGGCCGAGCTGGCGGTGGTCAAGGCCAACCAGCTGATGCCCAAGCCGCGGCACCTGAGCTGGGAGGAGGCGGCCAGCCCCGGGCTGGTCAACTCCACCGCGTACCGACAGCTCGTCTCCCACCACGGCGCCAACATGAAGCAGGGCGACGTGGTGCTGATCTGGGGCGCGTCCGGCGGCCTCGGCGGATACGCCACCCAGATGGCACTCAACGGCGGCGCGATCCCGGTCTGCGTGGTGTCCTCACCGGAGAAGGCCGAGCTGTGCCGCCGGATGGGCGCGGATCTGGTCATCGACCGGGCCGCTGAGGGCTTCCGCTTCTGGAAGGACGAGGAGACCCAGGACCCGGACGAGTGGCGGCGCTTCGGCGAACGGATCCGCGAGCTGACCAGTGGCGAGGACCCGGACATCGTGTTCGAGCACCCGGGTCGGGAGACGTTCGGCGCCAGCGTCTACGTGGCCCGGCGCGGTGGGACCATCGTCACCTGCGCCTCCACGAGCGGCTTCCTGCACCAGTACGACAACCGCTACCTGTGGATGCACCTCAAGCGGATCGTCGGCAGCCACTTCGCCAACTACCACGAGGCGTGGCAGGCCAACCGCCTCGTCGCGCTCGGCAAGGTGCACCCGACGGTGTCCCGCACCTACCCGCTGGAGCAGACCGGCCAGGCCGCGTACGAGGTGCACCGCAACGCCCACCAGGGCAAGGTCGGCGTGCGCTGCCTCGCACCCACCGACGGGCTGGGCGTACGCGACGGAGAGTTGCGGGCCCGGCACGAGGACGCGATCAACCGGTTCCGGGGTCACTGACCGGCACCGCCGGTTGCCGGGTCCCGACCGGACGGTGGAACGCCGGTTGACCATTGCGCTGATCGCTCATTGTTCTTCCGCCCCCATTAGCGGATAAGCCACCCGGATCGAACAAAGGGCCTCGGGGTAACCCCGGGGCCCTTTTCCGCGTCACGCTGCGTGGCGTCCGACCCGCCGGGACCTGCCAAGATCGCCGATTGGTCCGACCTCGCCGATCGTGGGAGTTGACCATGTAATGAGGGCACGAAAGCTTCGCACCGCTCTTGCGAAGCACCCTGGGGCGTCTGCCAGTATGTCCCAATGCCCCAGCAGCAGTCCTCCCCTCTCGCGTTCTTCGATAACGCGAACTCGCAGCCAGATTTCACCGTTGGCCTGCGCGGCTACAACACCCATCAGGTCGACGACTTCCTCGGCCGGATGACCGCCGCGCTGACCCAGTCCGAGCAGGCCCGTGCCGAGGCCGAGCAGCGGATGAACGACGCCCAGCGTCGGCTCCGCCAGGCCGAGCAGCGCATGAGTGCGCTGGAGCAGAAGCTCACCGACACGAACAAGCAGCTCGAAGAGAACAGCCGGCCCACCCTCTCCGGGCTCGGCACGCGCGTCGAGCAGATCCTCCGGCTCGCCGAGGAGCAGGCCAACGACCACCGCAACGAGGCCAAGCGCGAGTCGGAGGGCATCCTCTCCGCCGCCCGCCTCGAGGCCCGCGAGATCACCGACAAGGCCCGTGCCGAGGCCGCCGCCATGAAGGCGAGCGCCGAGCGCGACGCGGGCAACCTGCGCACGGTCGCCGAGCGCGAGGCCGCCGAGGCCCGGGTGCAGGCCCGCCGCGAGGCCGACACGCTGCGCGCCGACGCCGACCGGGAGACCAAGCAGCTGCGTACGGTCACCGCGCACGAGGTGGCCGAGCTGAAGTCGACAGTCGAGCGGGAGGTCGCCACCCTGCGGGCCACCGCCGAGCGCGAGATCACCCAGCAACGGGCGAAGGCCGCCCGCGAGGCTGAGGAGAAGCGCGCCGAGGCGACCAAGCTGCTCACCGACGCGCGGGACAAGCGCGACAAGGACCTGCAGGCCCTGGAGCTCCAGCTGGCCGAGCGTCGAGAGAAGGCCGAGCGCGAGGAGTCCGAGCGGCACTCCGCCCAGGTCGCGCAGACCCAGAAGATGGTCAGCGAGGCCGAGCAGCGTGCCCGGGCCGCGCAGGAGCGGGCCAAGGAGATTGAGCAGCGCGCCGAGGCGCGGCGGGTCGAGTCGGAGCGCAACGCCGCCGAGACGGTCGACAAGGCCAAGGCGCATTCGGAGAAGACCCTCAACGAGGCGAAGGCCGAGTCGCAGCGTCTGCTCACCGAGGCTCGCACCGAGGCGGAGCTGACCACGCAGGCCGCCCGCCGCGAGGTCGAGGACCTCACCCGGCAGAAGGACGCTGTCACCTCGCAGCTGGGTCAGATGCTCTCCGGGCTCGCCGGCATCGTTCCGGGAATGCCGGCGCAGGCCGCTCCGGCTGCCAAGCCGGAAGCCAAGAAGAACGAGGGCGGTCAGGAGCGGGTGCCCGCGGAGACCGCCGGCTGACGCGAGGCGTCAGGTCGGGGCATCGACGGCGCGAGGTGACACCGGGTAACCGGTGCCACCTCGCGCCGTATGCGTTTCCTAACCCCTGGTATTCGCTGACCGCAACGGAGTGAAGTAGCTCCCACAAGGGCCGTCCGTATCGCCCCAGCAGGGCCCGATGCGTGTGAGGATGGGGGCATGTCGCACGGCGAGGAACTGTTCGCGCTCGGCGGGGACGTGACGACGGAGCCCAGCTTCGAGTCCGCTCTGCGGGGGTACGAGAAGAAGCAGGTCGACCGTTATGTCGCACGTGCTGAGCACGAGATCGCGACCCTCGCTTCCGAACGGGAACAGGCGTACACACAGATCCACAAGCTCGCCGGCCAGGTCGAGGTTCTCCAGCGCGACCTGACCCAGGTGCGCAAGCAGATGAACGTGGTCGACCGGGCGTCGTTCCGGCACCTCGGCCCGCGGGTCGAGTCGATCCTCACGCTCGCCGAGGAGCAGGCCGAGCAGATTCTCACCGATGCGAACGGGGAGATCGAGGCCCGTCGTGCTGCGGCCGAGCACATCATCGAGGAGGCCCGCGAGCAGGCCGCGCGGGCTCTGAAGGACTTCGAGATCGCCCTCGCCGCCCGACGTGCGGAGGAGGAGCGGCACAGCGCCGCCCAGCGTGCCGAGGCGGACGCGACCCTGCGGTCGGCCAAGGACGAGTCGGCGCAGTTGCGCAAGGCCGCGCAGGACGCGCTGGCGAAGGCCCAGCAGGAGGCCACCCAGCTGCGGGATTCCGCCAAGGAGATCCACACCCGGGCCCAGCAGGAGGCCACCAAGCTGCGCGAGACGGCCCGCGAGACGCTGGTTAACGCCCGGCAGGAGGCCAGTGATCTGCGCGACGCCGCCAAGGAGGTGCACGCCAAGGCGCTCCAGGAGGCCAAGCGGCTCACCGACACGGCGACCGAGGCCGGTCGGGCCACCCACGCCAAGGTGCAGCAGGAGGCCAAGCAGATCATCGACGATGCGTCGATGGCCGGTCGGGCCACCCGTGCCAAGGCGCAGCAGGAGGCCGAGCGGCTGACGACGCAGGCCACCGAGTCGGCGAAGCGCAGCCGGGCCGAGACCGAGGCGTACGTGCAGCGGATGCGCACCGAGACCGAGGCGTACGTGCAGCACACTCGGGCGCAGACCCAGCAGGAGCTGGGCGCGTGGCGGGCCGGGGTGGAGCAGGAGGTCAACTCCCGTCGGGAGGCGGCCGACCGGGAGTTGGCGCAGCGACGGTCCGCGGCCGAGCAGGAGTTCGCCAAGCGCCGCGACGAGCTGGACAAGCAGCACGCGGCACGCCAGCAGGAGCTGGAGGCCGGGTTCGCCAGCCGTCAGCAGGAGCTGGACAGCGGGTTCACCACTCGCCGGGACGAGCTGGAGACCGAATACACGACGCGCAAGGACGAGCTGGAGACCACGTACACCGCTCGTAAGAACGAGATCGAGCAGGGCGCGGCCGGCGTGCTCCAGGCGGCCGAGCAGGACGCGGCGGCGCTACGTCAGCGGTCCGAGGCGGAGGCCGCCGAGCTGTTGAGCCGGGCCGAGACCGAGGCCGGCGACAAGCGCCGCAAGGCCGACGAGCACGTCGCGGCGTCCCGACGGCAGTTCGAGGAGTACGCGGCCACCACGCAGCAGCACCTGGCCACCACCCAGCAGCACCTGGCGGCGACCCAGCAGGAGTCGGCGGCGGGCCGGCAGCAGTTGGCCCAGGTGATGTTGGAGATCGCCCAGGCCCAGCAGCAGCTAGCGGATCTGCGGCAGGAGACCTGGAAGGCCCGGCAGGAGTCCGACGAGCTTCAGCGTCAGATGTCCGAGCTGCGGTTGCAGAGTGTCGCGGGCCCGATCGACGGCCCGACCGCGCCGGCCGGCGAGGACGGGGCGAGCGGAGGCGTGCCCACAGGTGGGGACGACGGGGTGAGCGTTGCCGCCGGGTCGGGTGCGGGCACCGGGCTGAAGACCGAGCCCACCGACACCAGGCAGCCGGTGAACGCGGGCGCGGAGGAGTCCGGGCAGTCCACGACGCGGCCGGTGGCCGAGCCGGTGACCACTGTGGACGGTGGCACGGCGAGCGCCGGCGTGGACGGGGAGCCGACAGTGGCCGCCGTTCCGGGCGAGGGTGGCCGGGGCGCCAAGCCCACCAAGATCACTAGCACCGGTGAGAACGGCAAGCGACCCACCAAGCCGACCACCGACGAGCGCAGCGCCAAGCCCAGCAAGGTCACCATCGAGAAGGAGTGACGGGCACCCGCCCGTCGTAGCTTCGAAATCTTGGACACTTTCCGTCAGCGGCTGACGGAAAGTGTCCAAGATTAATTTTTTTGCCGGACGGCGCAGAGGCGGGGTGGGGGTCCAGCCGGCTGCGATGAGGGCACGGCGGACGGTCTCGGCGACCTCGACCTGCACCCGCCACTCCCGCCAGTACGCGTCCAGCCACCGGTTTCTGCCGGCCGCGTCGACCCGGTGTTCCTGAAGGTCGGGGGCGGCAGCCGGTGTCGGCGGCACAGCCGCAGGAAGTCGATCTCGGAGAGCGCCTGCGCACCCCCAGCGATGTCGCTGATGGTCTGCCCGATCAGCCGCCGACGGGGAGCCCGAGGGAGAACGTCGAGCACCGCCTGCAACTCCTCGGGCAGCACCCGGCGTTGCTGGCAACCGGCGGCCAGCACCGACTGCGCCTCGTCCACGCCGGCCGCCCAGCCCGCCGCGTCCACCAGGGCACGCGCCGTCGTGGTACGCGGTGGGCGGGCACGTTGAAGATGGGCCTCTGGGAGGGCCGTCGCGCGGTGGACCAGGACGGCGGGCATGTCGATCGGAAGTCGACGCAGGGTGGTCCGCGCGGCACGGCGGGCTGCCGGCACCAGCACGTGCAGCGGCTCGCGTCGCAGTCCCCGTACCCCGGCTTCGGCGGCGGCGGACACCCCGGCCAGCACCGCCCCCGGCCCGGCCGCCAGCACCGCCGCCCAGAACTGTTGATCGCGGGTGAGTCGACCGTTGCCGGCCAGCAGGATCCCGCGGCAGATCGACCGCCACCGACCGGAGCGAATCCGGCCCCGCACCACCCCCTCGCTGAGCAACCCGGCGACCTGCGCGGTCGTCAGCACGCCCGCCTGCTCGAAGGCGAGCCAGTCGAGTGCGTCGGCGTCATCGGCGGGCAGCATCCGAACAGCTTTCGCCGTTGCGCGCCGCCTCGCCACCAGATCTTGGACAGTTTCCGTTACGGCCTAACGGAATCTGTCCAAGATCTGCGGGCAGGTCTAGGCGACGTCCGGGGGTGGATCGATCATCGGGCGACGGAACGGGCCCCACGCCACGAAGCGTTCGAACAACTCCCTGGGCGCCGGGCCGTCGTAGGGATTGAGCTGGTACAGGTCGTGCGCCGCCTCGTGGTAGAGCCCGGCGAGGTAGATCGTCAGCGCGGCCGGGTCCTCGTCGAACTCCGCCTTGAGCAGCAGCCGGGCGTCCGCGCAGGGCCACGGCTGGCCGTCGGCCCGGCAGCACCACATGGGCCGCAGCGGTGTGTGCGGCGTCCGCGCGCCGCAAGGTCGGGGAAACACTGGGTACGGCCCGAGCCGTGGCTGCGGCAGCCCCGACGTCGGGGTACCTGCCCTCCCGCCTGAGCCGGAGCCCGGCGGGGTGCAGCCGGCCGACGACCGCGACGCCAAGGTGACGGTGGCGGACAGCGATCGGCCGACGGGGCGAGACGTGGGCATGGGGTCATCTCCTCGACTGTGGCGCGGACGCGCCGCCGTCCAACGACGGCCCGCGCGATGGGCCGGAAGCGGGCTGGCCACAGGTGACGCGCAGCCGTACCCATCCGGTACGTGACAGTCTGCTGAGAACACCGTTACGGTCGGAAGGCGTCACGGTGCCTGGCGGCGGGACTGCGTCGACGGCGCGATCCGCCGGGGCCTCTGGTGGAGACGACCCCCGACCTGCGGAGGCACTGTGGAAGGCGACGCCGCGCCGACGGCCGACATGATCCGCGCGCAACTGCGCCGGCTAAGGATCGCCGCCGGGATGAGCCAGGAGGACTTCGGCCGGCTGGTGCACTACTCCGGCTCGATGGTCTCCGCGCTGGAGCTGGGCCAACGCCCACTGGACCGGCTCTTCCTGGCCCGCGCCGACGAGGTGCTGACCACCGGCGGTCTGCTCGTCTACCTGCTGAAGCTCGCCGAGCGGGACGGCCAGCCGAGCTGGTTCCGGCCCTGGCTGGACGCCGAGCGCACCGCCCGCCAACTGCGCTGCTTTCAGCCTTCGCTGATCCCCGGGCTGCTCCAGACCGAAAACTACGCCCGCGCGGTGATCCGCTGCGACGACCTGCTCAGCGACGACGAGGTGGAACGCCGAGTCCACGCCCGCCTGGACCGTCAGTCGCTGCTGGTGCAGCCGGAGCCGCCGCAGTTCGTCGCGGTCGTCGACGAGTTGGTGCTGCGGCGTGCCGGCGAGGAGGTCCGCGGGTTGATGGTCGAGCAGATCACCCACCTCGTCGCCAGCCTGGAGCGACCGCACGTCAGCCTGCATGTCGTTCCGGCCGAGGCCGGGCTGCACGTCGGCCTCTCCGGACCGTTCAATCTGGCTCGCGGTGCCGACGGTGGTTGGGTGGGGCACATGGAGCATCAGATTGACGGTCTCGTGGTCGATGGCGACCATGAGGTGGCTACGCTGCTGGCGCGCTGGGAGATGATCAGAAACAGAGCGTTGCCCCGCCGCCAGTCGATCGAGCTGATGAAGGAAGTTGTGACCTCATGGACCTGACCGGGGCGCTCTGGCGCACGTCCAGCCGTAGCGGCAACGGAGAGTGCGTCGAGGTGGCGGACAATCTGCCTGGGGCCGTGGGGGTGCGGGACAGCAAGGACCCGACCGGTCCGGTGCTGGTGTTCGCGCCTGCCGCATGGCGGGCGTTCGTGGCCGTCGCCCGTCAGCCGACGGCCTGAGCCGGGAGGTCCCTGGTGCCACAGCACGACCCGTCCGGCGACGAGCCGAACGTGACCCCCGGTCCCCCGCCAGCCGAGAACCCGCAGCCGGCGGAGACGTCACAGCCGGCAGAGACCCCACCGCCGGTACCGGTCCCCGCCCCGGGGATCGACCCGGACGAGCCTCCGGCGGTCCCGTCCGGAAAGTTCGGCACACCGGGGCGGCCACTGCGCCGCAGCAGCTTCCTGATCGGCTTCACCGGTGCGCTGGGCGTGCTGCTGGCGTACACCCTCTATCTGGGGATTCGCAATGCCGGCGGCATCCTCGTGCTGGTGGTGATCGCGCTCTTCCTCGCTGTCGGCCTCAACCCGGCGGTGGTCCGACTGGGCCGCTGGGGTGTGCCGCACGGCCTTGCGGTGACGGCGGTCGCCCTCACTGTGGTGCTGCTGCTCTGCGGCGGCATCGTGGCGCTGGTCCCACCGATCGTCACCCAGTCGGGGCAGTTCCTCGACCAGATCCCGAGCCTGCTCGACGAGTTGCGCCGCAACCCGACGGTCAATGACCTGGTGGAGCGGTACGACGTGGTGGAGCGGGTGCAGGGCGCGGCCAACGCGGAGACTGTCGGACGGGCGCTCGGCGGGGTGCTGGGCGGCGCACAACTGATCTTCGGCACGGTGTTTCGGACGCTGACCGTGCTGGTGCTGACCATCTACTTCCTGGCCTACTTCGACAAGCTGCGCTCGTTGGGCTACTCGTTGGTGCCCCGGTCGCGCCGGCAGCGGGTGCAGTTGATCGGTGACGAAATATTGGCAAAGGTTGGCGCCTACATGGTCGGCGCGCTGAGCATCGCGGTGCTGGCCGGCGCGACCACCTTTGTCTTCGCGCTGATCGTCGACCTGCCGTACCCGTTCGCGCTGGCAGTGGTGGTCGCGGTGACCGACCTGATCCCGCAGATCGGCGCCACCCTGGGCGCGGTGATCGTGAGCCTGGTCGGCTTCGCCGCCGACCTGCCCACCGGCATCGCCTGCGCGGTCTTCTTCCTGATCTACCAGCAGGTGGAGAACTACCTCATCTACCCGAAGGTGATGCGGCGTTCGGTGGAGGTCAACGAGGTGGCCGCCCTGCTGGCCGCGCTGCTCGGGGTGGCTCTGCTGGGCGTGGTGGGCGCGCTGATCGCCATCCCCACGGTGGCCGCGCTGCAACTGATCCTGCGCGAGGTGGTGCTGCCCCGCCAGGAACGCCGCTGAGCGTCAGCCGGCCGGACCGGCGGTCAGGCCGGGTCAGTCCGCCTTGGTGGCGGCCGGGCCGGGGACGGGGGTGTCGGCGAAGGCGGCCACCGTCCGGTCGGCGTACGCGCTGACGTCGCCGGCCTCCATCGGGCCGTCCCAGGTCGTCGGCAGCGGCACCTCGACGGCCGGGTTGACGCGCCGGACGATCTCGTCGAGCACCGTCTCCGCGTCGCCCACCCAGAGGTGCTTGGCGCCCGGCACCCCGACCACCTCGGCCTGCGGCACGGCGGCGAACCGCTCCCGCGCCTCGGTGGGGCGCAGGTAGTCGTCGAACTCGGGCACCAGCGCCACCAGCGGGCGACCCGAGTTGGCCCAGGTGGCCAGGTCCTCGGGGGCGGAGTAGCGCAGCGGCGGGGAGAGCAGGATCGCCCCGGCGATCGTCGGGTCGCAGCCGTACTTCAGTGCCAGGTCGGTGCCGAACGACCAGCCGACGAGCCAGATGTTGGGCAGCTCGGCGAACTCCGCGTACTCGATGGCGGCTGCCACGTCGTACCGCTCGCCCACAGCGCCGTCGAAGGCCCCCTCGCTGGTGCCGCGCACGCTGCTGGTGCCCCGGGTGTTGAACCGCAGCACGGCCAGGTCGGCCAGCGCGGGCAGCCGCCAGGCCGCCTTGCGGAACACGTGGCTGTCCATCATTCCGCCGTGGGTGGGCAGCGGGTGCAGGCAGACCAGGGTGGCCACCGGCGGCCGGTCGGCCGGCAGGGCCAGCTCACCGACCAGCCGCAGACCGTCGGCGGTGTGCAGCTCGATGTCCTCCCGGCGGCCGGGCAGGATCGACGACGCGCGGATCGCTGTGCTCACCGCCCAAGTCTGTCGCGAAGTCGCCGCCGCCGCCCGCCCAGGCACGAACAGGGTGACCCAGGTCGCTCAGGCCGGGAGCGCGGGGCGTCACGTGGGGTCGCTCAGTAGCGCGGGGCGCCCCGGCCGCGCTGCACCGCCGGGCCGCGCCGGTCCCGGGCCCGCCAGCAGCCGCTGTGCCAGTGCCGCCGGTCGGTCAGGTCACCCAGGCCGTCCGCCGGCCAGGCCACCAGGTGCGCCACCCCGGGCCGGATCTCCTGGTTACAGCCGGGGCAGCGGTACGTCTTGACCGACGCCCCCGCGCCGATGCCCCGTACCTGCCAGGCACCGTCGGTCCACTGCTGCACCGAGGCGACGCCCTGCCGGACCCGATCGGCGTCCAGGTTGGCGTTCTCGTCCCGGCGAGGGCGATTGCGACGGGGGCTCACAGTCACCAAGCGTACGTCCGGCGGGTGCGGCCGCCCGGGGCGGTCACCAGGTCGCGGGCCGGTCCAGGTGCTCGGCGACCCGCGCACCGAGCAGCACGGTCGCCGCCTCCGCCTCGTTGAAGGACTGCTCATGGTTGAAGCCGGCGAACAGTTGGGCCCGAGGGATGTCCAGGAGCTCCAGCCGTGCACCGCTGGGGTCGAGGTGTGCGGGCCTGCCGCCGATCGTCCGGTTCGCCGCCGCCTTGTCCATCACGGTGGTCCCCGCATACTGCAACTCGACGGTTACTCCCGCGCCGCGCTCGTCGTCCGTAACCTGCAGCATCACCGCGTACGCCGCCGGGAAGGTGCCGACGACCATCCAACAGCTTCGGAGCTGCGCACCGGCCGGCAGGTCGGTGAGCCGCAGCGGACCGGTGCAGGCGTGCGCCTGGTCGAGCCGCAGCGCCGCGGCCACATCGAACAGGTCCCGCTCGTCGTCGGCGACGACGCTGGCCCGGGCGTACACCCCGGGGGCGGGTTGCCAGTGCCGCAGCCAGACCGTGACGCCGTAGGGACCTTTGGCGTGGGTTACCGACCCGTCGAAGACGCCGTTGGTGACCAGGTCCGGCACCAGCTCCGCTGGCAGGCCCTGCGCGCGCCGGGGCAGTACCTCGGTGGATGCGGACAGCTCCAGGGTGACCGTGTGGCCGTCCACGTCGAGCTGTGCCATCTCCACGCCGCCCTGCGCCGACCAGGAGAGGTACCGAAGCCGGTCCGGGGCGAACCCGAAGTGCAGCACCCGCGGATCAGCGCCGATCAGGTCCGGGCGGGCGGCAGCACCCGGCACGCCGTCGGCCCGGGGCGGCACCACGGCCACCGGGGCATTTGCCGGCAGACCCGGCCCCGGCATCACGACGTCCGGGCCGGAGCCGGGCAGCTGCACCGGACCGATGGCCACGCCCAGGCCGAGTACGGCCACCGCACCGAGCGCGGTGCCGGCGGCGGTGCGCCGACGGCGTACCCGGGCACGGCCTCGGGTCACCGCAGCGGCCAGCAGCCGGTCGGTGTCGACGCCGCCCTCGGCGCGTTCGCGCAGCGTCTGATCGATCCGTTGGTCGAGGTCAGTCACTGTCGGCTCCCGTTGGTGGCCGGGGCACCGCAGCGCTCCCGGAGGTTGGCGAGCGCCCGCATCGCGTGGGTGCGGACGGTGACCGGCGAGCAGTCCAGGATCTGCGCGATTGTCGCGTCGTCCAGGTCTTCGTAGTAGCGCAGCACCAGGACCGCCCGCTGGCGGTCGGGCAGGCCGAGGATCAGCCGCCACATCTCGTCCCGGTCGGCCGCCTCGCCGCCGAGGTCGCCTCGGTGCGCCCGCTCGGCGAAGGTGTCGACCGCCAGCTCGCGGTTGGACCGACGACGCCACCAGGAGATGTTGGCGTTGACAAGCATCCGGCGCACGTACACGTCGGGCCGGTCCGCGCGGGCGATCCTGCGCCACTGGACGTACGCCTGCGACAGCACGTCCTGAGTGAGGTCCTCGGCCCGGTGCTCGTCACCGGTCAGCAGCCGGGCGAGCCGGACCAGCGCCGGACCCCGGCTGCTGACGTACTCCTCGAAGGTCACACTCTGCAGACGCGTTCAACACCCGCAGGCGTTGACCCGTCAGCGGTGCGAGTGGTCGCGGAAGCCGCGGCGGGTCTTGCGGCCCAGGTAGCCGGCGGTGACCAGGTGCTCCAGCAGCGGCGCGGGCGCGAAGCCCGGCTCGCGCAGTTCCAGGTACAGCTCGCGCTGGATGGCCAGGGAGACGTCCAGCCCGACCACGTCGAGCAGCTCGAACGGGCCCATCGGGTAGCCGCAGCCCAACTTCATGGCGTGGTCGATGTCGTCGGCCGTCGAGTAGCTGGCCTCCAGCATCTTCACCGCGTCGTTCAGGTACGGGAAGAGCAGAGCGTTGACGATGAAGCCGGACCGGTCGCCGCACACCACACCGGTCTTGCCGAGCGCGGCGCAGACGGCGCGGGCGGTGGCGGTGGCCTCCGGGGAGGTGCGGATGGTGCGGACGACCTCGACCAGCGGCATGACCGGCGCCGGGTTGAAGAAGTGCAGCCCCACCACGTCGGCCGGGCGCTGGGTGGCCATCGCCACGTCGATCACCGGCAGGGACGAGGTGGTGGTGGCCAGCACCACGCCCGGCTTGCAGATCTCGTCGAGGCTGGCGAAGAGGGCCTTCTTGACGCTCAGCTCCTCGACGACCGCCTCGACCACCAGGTCGACGTCGGCGAGATGGTCGAGCGTGGCGGACCAGCTGATCCGGCCCAGGGCGGCGTCCCGGTCGGCCTCGGCGAGCTTGCCGCGCACCACGCCCTTGTTCAGCGAGGTCTTCACCGCCTCGCAGACCTTCGCGGACTTCTCCATGCCACGGGTCACCGAGACGACCTCGTAGCCGGCCTTCGCGAAGACCTCGATGATCCCGGTGGCCATCGTTCCGGAGCCGACCACGCCGACCTTCGCGATGGCGCGCGCGCCGTCGGCGAGCGCGCCGTCCGTGGCCAGCGGCGTCGCCTCGTCCGGTACGACCACCGGGGAGCCGGGCCGCTCGTAGGTGTAGAAGCCCCGGCCCGACTTCCGGCCGAGCAGCCCCGCCGTCACCATCTGCTTGAGCAGCGGCACCGGGGCGTGCCGGCGGTCCCGCCCGCCGCGCCGGTACATGGTGTCCAGGATCTCGTACGCGGTGTCCAGGCCGATCAGGTCCATCAACGCCAGCGGGCCCATCGGCAGGCCGCAGCCGAGCTTCATGGCGGCGTCGATGTCCTCCCGGGTCGCGTAGTGCGCCTCGAACATGCCGACCGCGTGGTTGAGGTAGCCGAAGAGCAGCGCGTTGGCGATGAAGCCGGCCCGGTCGTTGATGGTGACGTCGACCTTGCCGAGCCGGGCGCAGAGCGCCTCCACGTCGGCGACCACCTCGGGCGCGGTGACGACGGTGCGGACCACCTCGACCAGCTTCATCACCGGGGCCGGGTTGAAGAAGTGGATGCCGATCACCTGGTTGGGTCGGCTGGTGGCGACCGAGATCTCGGTGACGCTCAACGACGAGGTGTTGGTAGCGAGGATCGTCTCCGGTCCGCAGACCCGGTCCAGCTCCGCGAAGATCCGCTGCTTGAGGTCCAGGTGCTCGGGCACCGCCTCGATGACCAGGTCGACGGAGTGCAGCGCGTCCAGCCCGACCGCGAAGTGCACCCGCTCGTGCAGGGCGTCGCGGTCCGCCTCGGCGAGCTTGCCCTTGGCGACCGCCCGGTCGGTGGAGCCTTTCAGGGTGGCCCGGCCGCGCTCCAGCGCCGGCGCGGAGATCTCCACGGCCACCACGTCGATGCCGTTGCGGGCGAAGACCTCGACGATGCCGGCACCCATGGTGCCCAGCCCCACCACACCAACGGTGCTGAACTCGCGCGCCACGACCGGCCTCCCCAGAGACTCCGCACGGCCACTGAACGGCCGCTAAGGTTATGCGCGCGAGTCTGCCACGTGACGGTGAGTTGTCGAGACGCCGTGGCATATTTCACCCACGGCGCAGCAGCGCCGCTACGCGGCCGACAGGCTGGTCAGGGCCAGCAACTCCGCGACGAACTCCGCCGGGCGCTCCAGGTGCGGGCTGTGCCCGCAGCCGGGCAGCACCACCTCGTGGTACGCGCCGCCGGCCGCCGCGTACCGGTCGAGCACCGCCCGAGTCTGGCCGACCATCGGCTGCGGTGGGCAGGCGTCCGCGCCGGGCCAGCCGGGCACGAGATCCAGCGAGCCCAGGTACGCCAGGTCGAAGAGCGAGGTGTCCGAGACGATGACGTCGACGTCTCCGCGTACCCAGGTGACCGGCGGTTTCTCGGCGACGGCCACCAGCTCGTCGGCGAGCCGGAACCAGGTCGGCGCGAGCGCGTTGAGCACCCCGCGCTCCCCCGGCGCGGTACCCGGCCAGTTCTCCGACGGCACCGCCGTGCCCGGGTAGTTGTCGTCCCCGGTCGCGGTGGAGAGCACGGTGTCCAGCAGCAGTTCCTCGTCGGTGCCCAGCGAGGCGGGATCGGCCACATAGGTGGCTCGCAGCACGGCGCGCGGGCTGGCCGGCGCGTCCGGGCTCCGGTCGCCGGCTGCGAGGCGGGCGACGAAGTCCGGGTTCGCCGTGCCGGCGCCGGTGCCGGCGAAGTCGGGGGTGGTCGGCGTGCCGGTCAGGTCGCGGGTGCCGCCGAAGCCGTACGGGGAGACCGGCGCGGCGAGCAGCAACGCCCCCACCCGGTGCGGATGGTCGACCAGCAGGCGCATCGCCACCCCGCCGCCGAGGGAGTGCCCGACCACCACCGGGCGCGCGTCGGCGCCGAAGAGCGTCGGGTCGTCCAGCAGGGCGGCCACGTCGTCGGCGAAGTCCCGCAGCCCTCGGGTGGCGTCCACCGGGGCGGTAGCGGTGTCGCCGTACCCCCGCAGGTCGGGGGCGACCACCCGCAGAGTCGGCGGCAGACGGCGGACCAGCGGCTCCCAGAACAGCGCGGACGAGCAGTTGCCGTGGATCAGCAGCACCGGAGTGCCGTCCGGCGGGCCGGCCACCCGTACCGCCTGGGTGATGCCGTTCGCCGTCACGGTCCGCTGCTCGGTCTCCATCCGCGGCATGCTGCCACGGGTGTCCCCGCCGGTCCAGGTGTCGGACCGCCACCCAACGGAGCTGGCCGGTGTGGCCGGCCGCCAGGAAATCAGCGACGCGACCGCGGTGGCGCGGCCAGCGGCAGCGGCAACGTCGGTCGGACGTCGCGCCGGGACGGGCCGAAGCTCAGCCCCACCGGGTCGGTGAGCGCCACCCCGGGGTCGAACAGGCGCAGTTCGGTACGGCCCAGCCGGATCACGTCGCCGTCGGAGAGTCGTTCCACCTCGGTGATCCGCCGGTCGTTGAGCCAGGTGCCGTTGGTCGAGCCCAGGTCCCGCAGGGACGGGCCCTCCGGCGCCAGCCACACCTCGGCGTGGCGACGGCTCAGGTGTGGGTCGTTGATGACCACCTGACCGGTCGGCGCACGGCCGATCACCTGTATCTCGGCTCGCATGCGAAAGCTCGCTCCGCGCATCGGTCCACCCGCGACCGTCAACAGCGGCATCAGTTCCGGATGTTCCTCCATGGACAGTCAGCCCTCCACCCCACACCGTCACTCCGCGCGTCAGCTTGCCATCAGACGGTAGTCGTCAATACCGACCGGCCGGTCAGCCTCTCGTCACCTCCCGGCCATCTGCCGTTCGACGATTCGGGCGGGCCGCATCCGTCACCAACGCCCTGACCTGCACTGATCAACGATCGGCCGGGTTGGTGCGACGCCGGTCCCCCGGCCCGGAATCGGGGACCCTACCGGTGAGTAATCCTCGGGTCTAGACTTCCGCCATGACGGCAGTGCATATCCCGGGCGTTCCGGTCATCGACGCGGGCCAGTTGGTCTCCACCAGCCCGGCGACCGGCGCTGAGGCCGGTCGCCTCCCGGTCGCCACCGACGCCGACGTGCGGCAGGCCGTCGACAGCGCCCGCGCCGCCGGCGAGTGGTGGGCCGGTCTCGGCTTCACCGGCCGCCGCCAGCGGATGCTGCGCTGGCGTGCCCTGCTCGCCAAGCGCATCGAGCAGTTGGCCGAGTTGGTGCACGTCGAGGGCGGCAAGCCGATCGCGGACGCCATCGTCGAGATCGTCACCGCGATCGAGCACATCGACTGGGCCGCCCGCAACGCCGGCCGCGTGCTCGGTCCACGCCGGGTGCGGTCCCGGCTCATCCTCGCCGAGTTCTCCGGGCACCTCGAATACCAGCCGTACGGGGTGGTCGGCGTGATCGGGCCGTGGAACTATCCGGTCTTCACGCCGATCGGCTCCGCCGCGTACGCCCTCGCGGCCGGAAACGCCGTGGTGCTCAAGCCGAGCGAGTACACGCCCGCCGTCGGCCAGTGGCTGGTGGACAGCTTCGCCGAGGTGGTGCCCGAGCAGCCGGTGTTCACCGCCGTGCACGGGCTGGGCGACGTGGGCGCGGCGCTGTGCCGCTCCGGCGTCAACAAGCTGGCCTTCACCGGCTCCACCGCCACCGCCCGCAAGGTGATGACCGCCTGCGCCGAGACGCTGACCCCGGTGCTCATCGAGGGCGGCGGCAAGGACGCCATGATCGTGGACAGCGACGCCAACCTGGACGCGGCCGCCGAGGCGTGCGTCTGGGGCGGCATGACAAACGCCGGTCAGACCTGCATCGGCATCGAGCGGGTGTACGCGGTCGACGCCGTCTTCGACGCCTTCGTCGACAAGGTGGTGACCCGCGCCGGTCGGCTGACGGTCGGGCCGGAGGGCACCGACATCGGCCCGATCACCATGCCCAAGCAGATCGACGTGATCCGCCGGCACATCGACGCCGCGATCACGTCCGGCGGGCGTGCCGTGCTCGGCGGCCCGAGCGCCGTGCAACCGCCGTACGTCCACCCCACAGTGCTGGTGGACGTCCCGGAGGACTCGGCCGCCGTCCGCGAGGAGACCTTCGGCCCCACGCTGACCATCAGCCGGGTCCGCGACGCCGACGAGGCCGTCGCCCGGGCCAACGCCCTGTCGTACGGCCTCGGGGGTTCGGTCTTCGGCAGGCGGCGCGCGGTGGCCATCGCCCGGCGGCTGCGCTCCGGGATGGCCTCGATCAACTCCACGCTGACCTTCGCCGGCATGTCCACCCTGCCGTTCGGCGGTGTCGGCGACTCCGGCTTCGGGCGGATCCACGGGGAGGACGGCCTGCGTGAGTTCGGTCGGTCCAAGGCGATCACCCGACGTCGTGCCAGGTCACTGCTGCCGTCGATGACCTTCGAACGCACCCCCGCCGACGTGGCACGACTCGTCAAAGCCATCAAGGTCATGTACGGGAGGTAAGTGTCGGATAACCGATCATCAACAAGGATCGTTGTATCCACATGTTTATACGCCGTGGTCACGGCGGTACATTGCGTTAAATGGGCCCCAATCGATTGCGTTACCGCCTTGTCGACAGTGACCAGTCGTGGAGCGCCCGACGGCGTCGGCACCGCTCGGACTGGCTGGCGCGCACCTTCCCCGACATCGGCGACATGCACGTGGTCGACCTCGGCGGTCGGCTCGGCACCTGGCACCGCTCCACCGTGCGACCTGCCCGGGTGACGGTCGTCAACCTGGAGCAGCCGCCCGCCATCGTTCCGGAATGGGCCCACGTCGAGCAGGCCGACGCCTGCGACCTGCCCGCGCATCTCACCAAGGGCAGCTACGACCTGGTCTTCTCGAACTCGGTGCTGGAGCATGTGGGCGGGCACGAACGCCGGATTCGCTTCGCCGCCGCCACCCGCTCACTGGCCGACCGGCACTGGGTGCAGACGCCCTACCGCTACTTCCCCATCGAGCCACACTGGATCGCGCCGGGCATGCAGTTCCTGCCGGTACGACTGCGCACCGCGTTCGCCCGGCGGTGGCCGTTGGGGCACAAGCCGACCCGCAGCCACGACGCCGCGATCCACCAGGTGCTCTGGACCGAGTTGTTGGACCGCTCGCAGATGCGTCACTACTTCCCCGACTCGACAATGCTGGTGGAGCGGGTGTTCGGCCTGCCGAAGTCACTGATCGCGGTGCGCACCGGGTAGGGCGCCGGTCAGAAGAGGGTCAGCTCGTCCTTCACGATGCCGCGCAGCTTGTCGTAGTCAACTACCACACACCGGATGCCCCGGTCGGTGGCGAGGACCCGGGCCTGCGGCTTGATCTCCTGGGCGGCGAAGACTCCGACGACCGGGCTGAGCAGGGGGTCACGGTTCATCAGCTCGAGATAGCGGGTCAACTGCTCCACGCCGTCGATGTCGCCACGCCGCTTGACCTCGACGGCGACCGAGCCCGAGTTGGCATCCCGGCACAGCAGGTCGACCGGGCCGATCGCCGTCATGTACTCGCGGCGGACCAGCGTGAACCCCTCGCCCAGGGCACCGGGGTTGGCGGCCAGCAACTCCTGAAGGTGCGCCTCCACCCCGTCCTTGCGCAGGCCCGGATCCACACCCAACTCGTACGAGGTGTCCTGGAAGATCTCCTCCAGGGTGATCCGCAGCTCCTCGCCAGCCTTGTTGACGACCCGCCACACACCGGGGGCCTCCTCCAGCCGACACGGCGGGCTCATCCAGTTCAACGGCTTGTACGCCCGGTCGTCGGCGTGAATAGACACCGACCCGTCCGCCTTCACCATCAGCAACCGGGTGGCCAGCGGCAGATGAGCCGAGAGCCGTCCGACATAGTCCACCGAGCACTTCGCAATGACCAACCGCACCCGACGAGGGTAGCCGAGCACCCACCGGTCGCCAGCGAGCGGCACTGGCGCGTCGATGCGATGCTGAGACCGTGTTCGAAGTCCTCACCGGCACCGGTCTCGCCGCCTCGGCGGGCCTGAACGCCTACATACCCCTGCTCATCCTCGGCCTGCTCGGCCGTTACACCGACCTGATCGACCTGCCCAGCGGCTGGGCCTGGCTCGGCAACGGCTGGGTCATCGCCATCATGGCCGTGCTGCTCGCCGTGGAGATGGTGGCGGACAAGGTGCCAGTGGTCGACCACATCAACGACGTGGTGCAGACAGTGGTCCGACCCACCGCCGGTGGCCTGGCCTTCGGCGCCGGCTCCTCGTCGGAGACGGTGACTGTCAGCGACCCGGGGAGCTTCTTCTCGTCCCACCAGTGGGTGCCGGTCGTCACCGGCGTACTGCTGGCGCTGGGCGTGCACCTGCTCAAGTCCGCGGCCCGCCCGGTGATCAACGCGACGACCGCCGGGATCGGCGCCCCGGTCGCCAGCACCGCCGAGGACGCCACCAGCGTGGTGGTCTCCCTGGTGGCGATCATCCTGCCGGTGCTGGTGCTCGTCTTCCTGGTCGGCCTGGCGTTCTTCACCTTCTGGTTCGTGCGCCGTCGAACCGATCGACGCCGCGAACGAGAGGCCGCCCGCGCCGCCGGCTTCCGCGTCTGAGGGGCGGGCGGGGCTCGCCATACCGGGGTTTCGGGGGTCGACAAAAGCCTAGGATCGGGGCAAGAGCCTAGAGGAGGTCGGCATGACCGCAGCGTTGGAGATGCCCCGAGTCCAGGAATGTGTGGTCGCCGCGTGCGCGTACAACCAGTCGGGTGACTGCCACGCCTTCGCGATCACCATCGGCAGCGTGGATCACGCCCACTGCCACACCTTCGTCGAGTCGCCAGTCCGGGGCGGCGTGGAGAGCCTGATCGCGCAGGTGGGCGCCTGCCAGCGCGCCGACTGCCGGCACAACGAGCAGCTGGAGTGCCACGCGGCGTCGATCAGGGTCGGCCCGGACAACGACATGGCCGACTGCATGACCTACGCCGGCCGCTGACCACGTCGGCCGACGACCTGCCGGGACAGCGTTCGATCAGGGCAGGTCGTTGGCGCGACGGATGACAGTGACTAGGTCGTCGATGATGCCGGTGAGGGCGAAGTCCTTCGGCGTGAAGACCCGGGCGACCCCGGCCGCCCGCAGGGTGTCCGCGTCACTGGCCGGGATGATGCCGCCCACCACCACCGGCAGGTCCGCCCGGCCGGCGGCGCGCAGCCCGTCGAGCACCGCGGGTACGGCGGCCAGGTGCGATCCGGAGAGCACGGAGAGCCCGACCAGGTCGACGTCCTCCTCCACGGCGGCCGCGACGATCTGCCCCGCGGTCAGCCGGATGCCCTGGTAGACGACCTCGAAGCCGGCGTCGCGGGCGCGTACCGCGATCTGCTCCGCGCCGTTGGAGTGCCCGTCCAGGCCGGGTTTGCCGACCAGCAGCCGCAGCCGACCGCTGCCCAACTCCCGGGCGGTGGCGGCGACCCTTTCGCGGACCGCCACGAGGCCCGGCTCACCGCCGCCGCCGGTGGCGCCGGCCAGGCCGGTCGGCGCCCGGTACTCGCCGAAGACCTGGCGCAGCGCGCCGGCCCACTCGCCGGTGGTCACCCCGGCCCGCACGCACTCCAGGGTGGCCGGCATCAGGTTGGTGGTGGTCGCGGCGTCCGCGCGGAGTCGGGCCAGCGCCGCGTCGACGACGCTCGCGTCCCGGTCGGCCCGCCACCGGCGTACGCCGTCCACGGCGGCCGCCTCGACCGCGGGATCGACCTGTTCGACGGCGCCAGCGCCGGCGGCGGTCAGCGGGGAGGATTCGGTCTCGGTGTACCGGTTGACCCCGACCACCACGTCGGCACCGGACTCCATCCGCCGACGGCGCTCGGCCAGCGACGCGACCAGCGCGCTCTTGAGGTAGCCGGTCTCCACGGCGGCGACGACGCCGCCCAGCTCCAGCACCTTGTCCAGCTCGACCCGCGCCCCGGTGACGACCTCGTCGACCAGCGCGGTCATCACGTGCGAGCCGGCGAAGAGGTCGGGATATTCGAGCAGATCCGACTCGTACGCCAGGACCTGCTGCATCCGCAGCGACCACTGCTGGTCCCACGGGCGGGGCAGGCCGAGCGCCTCGTTCCAGGCGGGCAGTTGGACCGCGCGGGCCCGGGCGTCGCGGGACATCGTCACGCCGAGCATCTCCAGCACGATGCGCTGGATGTTGTTCTCCGGCTGCGCCTCGGTGAGGCCGAGCGAGTTGACCTGCACGCCGTAGCGGAACCGCCGTTGTCTGGCGTCGGTGACCCCGTACCGGTCCCGGGTGATCTCGTCCCAGAGCACGCCGAACGCGCGCATCTTGGCGATCTCCTCGACGAAGCGCACGCCGGCGTTGACGAAGAACGAGATCCGCTGGACCACGTCGCCCATCCGCTCGGCCGGCACCTGGCCGGAGTCACGGACCGCGTCGAGCACGGCGACCGCGGTGGCCAACGCGAAGCCGACCTCCTGCACGGGCGTGGCGCCGGCCTCCTGGAGGTGGTACGAGCAGATGTTGACCGGGTTCCACCGGGGCATCTCGCGCAGCGTGTACGCCACCACGTCGGCGGTGAGCCGCAGTGAAGCCGCCGGCGGAAAGATGTAGGTGCCCCGGGACAGGTACTCCTTGATGATGTCGTTCTGGGTGGTGCCGGCGCAGCGGGCCAGGTCGGCGCCCTGCTCCAGCCCGACGGTGCCGTACAGGGCGAGCAGCCACATCGCCGGGGCGTTGATGGTCATCGAGGTGTTCGTGTCGGCGAGCGGGAGATCGTCGAAGAGCGCCCGCATGTCGCCGAGGTGGGCCACCGGCACGCCGACCCGTCCGACCTCGCCGGCGGCGAGTTCGTGGTCCGGGTCGTACCCGGTCTGGGTGGGCAGGTCGAAGGCGACCGACAGGCCGGTCTGCCCCTTCGCCAGGTTGCGGCGGAAGAGGGCGTTGGTCGCCGCGGCCGACGAGTGGCCGGCGTAGGTACGCATCACCCACGGGCGGTCCCGCTCGGGCAGTCGCCCCGGGAATGCCGTCTCATCCATGGCCGGAGTCTAAGTTACCGTTCAGTAAAAGGAGCTGTGGAAAACCACACAGGTCCATGTCGGGGACGTCCCGGTGACAAGCGCCCGCAGTGGCGCGGACCGCCACACCCCGGGCACCACCCGGCCCAGGCCAGGACGCACACTGGACGGCATGGATGACGAGCTGGCCATCTCCGTCCGAGGGCTGCGCAAGGCGTACGGCGACAACGTGGCGGTGGCGGGCGTGGATCTGGACGTCCACCGCGGCGAGGTGTTCGCGTTGCTCGGCCCGAACGGCGCCGGCAAGACCACCACCGTGGAGATCCTGGAGGGCTACCGCCGCCGGGACGCCGGCGAGGTCACCGTCCTCGGCGTCGACCCGGCCCAACCGGATGCCGACTGGCGTACCCGGGTCGGCATCGTGCTCCAGGGCACCGGCGAGTTCGACGAGCTGACCGTCGGCGAGGTGATCCGGCACTTCTCCGGCTTCTACCCCGACGCGGACGACCCGGACAAGGTGATCGACCGGGTCGGGCTGGCCGACAAGACAAAGGCCCGGACGCACACCCTCTCCGGTGGGCAGAAGCGCCGCCTGGACGTGGCCCTGGGCATCATCGGCCGCCCCGAGCTGCTCTTCCTCGACGAGCCGACCACCGGTTTCGACCCGGAGGCCCGCCGCGAGTTCTGGGAGCTGATCCGCGACCTTGCCGCGGCCGGCACCACAATCGTGCTGACAACCCACTACCTGGACGAGGCCGAGGCCCTCGCCGACCGGGTCGGCGTGATCGCCGGCGGCCGGCTGGTCGAGGTCGCCGCTCCCAACCGGCTGGGCAATCGGCAGGAGGCCCTCGCGACGGTCTCCTGGCGTACCCCGGAAGGGACGCTGGAGCTTGCGCAAACCGCGACGCCGACAGCCTTCGTGGCCGACCTCGCCGCGCGCTACGGCGGCGAGGTCCCCGGGCTCACGGTAACCCGGCCGACCCTGGAGGACGTCTACCTCACCATGATCGGACACGCGCGATGACGACCACGACGAAGCCGGCGACGCCGGTCACCGCTACCCGCGGCCGACGGCCGGGTGCCGGCGCGCTCGCCCTGCGCCAGGGCCGACTGGAGATCACCCAGTTCCTGCGCAGCCGGGAGTCGGTGGTCTTCACGATGGGCTTCCCCATCATCATGATCCTGATCTTCGCGTCGATCTTCGACGGCACGATCGGCGGCGGGGTCAAGTTCACCCAGTACTTCATCACCGGCATGATCGCGACCGGCCTGATGACTGTGAGCTTCCAGAACCTCGGCATCTGGATCCCGATCGAACGGGACCGGGGCGTGCTCAAGCGCTACCGGGGCACGCCGATGCCGAAGTGGGTCTGGTTCGCCGGCAAAGTGATCATGGTCGTGGCGATCGGCATCGCCGAGACGGTCCTGCTGCTGGCCGTCGCGGTGGCGCTGTTCGACCTCGACCTGCCGGGCACCGCCGCGAAGTGGTTCACCTTCGGCTGGGTCGCCGTGCTCGGGGTGACAGCGTGCACCCTGTGCGGCATCGCGATCTCGTCGCTGGCCCGCACCGCCCGCAGCGGCTCGGCGGTGGTCACCCCGGTGGCCCTGGTGCTCCAGTTCATCTCCGGGGTGTTCTTCGTCTTCACCGACCTGCCCACCTGGATGCAGCAGGTGGCCGCGCTGTTCCCGCTCAAGTGGATGTGCCAGGGGCTGCGGTCGGTGTTCCTGCCGGAGAGCTTCGGCGCCCAGGAGCCGGGCGGCTCGTTCGAGCTGGGCCGGGTGGCGGTGGTGCTGGTCCTGTGGTGCGTGATCGGTGTGGTGCTCTGCCTGACCACCTTCCGCTGGACCACCAAGCGCGACGGCTGACCCCTTTTCCGGGGCCCCCGATCCGCCCCGGGGCTGCCAGACTCTGACCATGGCCGCTCGACCGACCCGGCGCGGGCTCCTGCTCGCGGGGGCAGGGGCAACGGCGCTGGCGGTCGGGGTTGGCTGGACGGCCCGCGACCTGATCCGGCCGTCACCGACACGACCTGTCCCCCCGGATGCGCCGGCCGGCGACGAACGACTGGTCAGCCACCCGTCCGCCGCACGTGGCCGCTCGGTCGACTTCTACACGGCCGTCCCGGACGGGCACGGCGACGGTCAGGGTTTGCCGGTCTGCCTGGTGCTGCACGGTGCGTCCACCACCGCACGGGACTTTCCCGGGCTCGGCCTGGGGCGCTTCCTGACCGACGCGGTACGTCGGGGCGCGCCGCCGTTCGTGCTCGCCGGAGCGACCGGCGACCGCCTCTCCTGGCGCCCCGCCGGCCGGGACGATCCGCAGCGGATGGTCCGTGAGGAGTTGCCGGCCTGGTGCGCCGAGCGGGGCTTCGACGCCAACCGGCTGGCGGCCTGGGGCTGGTCCATGGGGGGCTTCGGCTCGCTGTTGCTCGCCGCCACCTGGCCGGGGCTGCTGCGGGCGGTGGCGGCCTTCTCCCCCGCCGTGGCGCCCGGTGATGCCGTCTTCGCCGGTGTCGACCGGCTGCACGGCACTCCGCTGGGCCTCTGGTGCGGTCGCCAGGACGACCTCCTCGCCGACGTGCAGGCGCTGGAGCGGGCCCTTCCCGAGCCCGCCGCCCGAGCCGAGTACGCCGACGGCCGGCACGACTTCCGATACTGGGGCTCGGTCATACCCGGCGCTCTCGACTTCGTCGCGGCGGCGCTGGCCGCGCCGCCCGGCCCGACCTGAGCTGACCGCGGGGGCCGCGAACGGACCCCCGCGGCTGCCGGTCTCAGTAGGTGTAAAAGCCCTTGCCGGTCTTGCGGCCCAGATCGCCGGCGGTGACCATCCGCTGGAGCAGCTCCGGCGGGAAGAACTTCTCGTCGGCGGTGTCGGTGTAGATGTTCTTCGAGGCGTGCAGCAGCACGTCCACGCCGGTCAGGTCGGTGGTGGCGAGCGGGCCCATCGCGTGCCCGAAGCCCAGCCGGCAGGCGGTATCCAGGTCCTCCGCGGACACCACCCCGGACTCGACCAGCTTGACCGCCTCCATCACCAGGGCGGAGATCAGTCGCGTGGTGACGAAGCCGGCGATGTCCCGGTTGACAACGACGACCGTCTTGCCGATCTCCTCGGCGAAGGCCCGCGCGATGTCCAGCGTGGCGTCGCTGGTCTTGTAACCGCGCACCAGCTCGCAGAGCTGCATCATCGGCACGGGGGAGAAGAAGTGGGTGCCGACGACCGCCTCGGGCCGCTCGGTCACCGCGGCGATCTGGGTGACCGGGATGGCCGAGGTGTTGGTGGCGAGCACC
Source organism: Micromonospora sp. 050-3 (assembly GCF_046549335.1). Taxonomy (NCBI): domain Bacteria; kingdom Bacillati; phylum Actinomycetota; class Actinomycetes; order Micromonosporales; family Micromonosporaceae; genus Micromonospora; species Micromonospora sp. 050-3. Next base: position 670,916 of record NZ_JAJPVX010000003.1, on the reverse strand, counting down.
GCGTCGGCCTTGCAGATCTTGTCCAGGGCGCGGAACACCTCGTGCTTGATCTCCAGCCGCTCGAAGACCGCCTCGACCACGATGTCCGCGTCCGCCGCCGCCTCCAGGTCGGTGGTCGGGGTGATCCGAGCCAGCGTCGCCTCGACCTCGGACGCCTCGATCTTGCCCTTCTCGGCGAACTTCTCCAGTGACTTCCGAATACCGCCGAGACCCCGGGTGGTGGCCGCGTCGTCCAGGTCGCGCAGCGTCACCTGCCAGCCCGCCTGCGCCGCCACCTGGGCGATGCCGGAGCCCATCAGCCCGGCCCCGACGACCGCGAGTCGACCCGCCATCTGCTTCTCCCTCGCTGCGATTGAGTGCCTGCCTGCACCCTAGTCGGCGAGCCTGAACGATGGCTAAGTGGCGGTCGGGGCCCGGGTCGTGGGGCCTCAGATCTCCAGTGCCGGCTCCTCCGGGGTGGTGCCCCGCTCGACCGCCACCCCGAGCGCACGCAGGTCCGCCACGAAGTCCGGGTAGCCCCGGTCGACGTGGTGCACGTGGGAGACCTCGGTGACCCCCTCCGCGCAGAGCCCGGCGATGATCAACCCTGCTCCGGCCCGGATGTCGGTCGCCCGCACCGGGGCACCGGAGAGCCGACCCCGGCCCCGGACCACAGCGTGATGCCCGTCGGTCTTGATGTCCGCGCCGAGCCGCATCATCTCGTTGGCGAACATGAACCGGCCGTCGAAGATGTTCTCGGTGATCAGGGAGGCGCCGTCGCTGACGGCCGCCAGCCCGATCGCCATCGGCAGCAGGTCGGTGGCGAAGCCGGGGTACGGCAGCGTCACCACGTCCACCGCCCGGGGCCGCTCGTCCATCCGTACGCGGAAGCCGTCCCCCCGGGTCTCCACCAGCCCCCCGGCGGCCACCACCTTGTCCAGGGCGATCTCCAGGAAGGCCGGGTCCAGCCCGGTCACCGTCACGTCGCCCCGGGTCATCGCCGCGCCGAACGCCCAGGTGCCGGCGACGATCCGGTCCCCCACCGTGGCGTGGCGCACCGGCCGAAGACCGGGCACACCGGTGATCCGCAACGTCGACGTGCCAGCGCCGACGATGCGCGCGCCCATCTGGTTGAGCATCGTGCAGATGTCGACGATCTCCGGCTCCCGGGCCGCGTTGTCGATCATCGTGGTGCCCTGGGCCAGCACCGCCGCCATCACCAGGTTCTCGGTCGCGCCGACGCTGGGGAAATCCAGCACGATGTCCGCGCCACGCAGCCCGTGCGGGGCGGACGCGATGACGAACCCGTGCTCACCGGAGATCTCCGCGCCCATCCGGGTCAGCCCGGAGATGTGCATGTCCAACCCTCGCGACCCGATCGCGTCGCCGCCGGGATGGGCCACCCGCACGTACCCCCGACGGGCCAGCAACGGACCGAGCACGCAGATCGACGCGCGCAACCGTCGAACCAGGTCGTAGTCGGCCTCCGCGCCCGGCTGCTCGGGTACGTCGATCGTCACGGACCGGGACCGCGCCACGCCGCCACGGACGACCATCGGGTCGACCGGATCGTCCGCCTCGAACTGGACGTCGCAGCCCAGCCGGCGCAGCACCTCCCCCATGATCGCGATGTCGGTGATCCGGGGGACGTTGGTGATCACACTGCGGCCCGGCGCGAGCAGCGCGGCGGCCATCAGCTTCAACGCCGAGTTCTTGGCACCGACCACGTGCACGGTGCCGGCCAGCCGGGCGTCACCGCGTACCCGGATGACGTCGACATCGTTGACCGCCGGATCGCCGGCGTCGCCGGGGCCCACCACCACCGGCCAGCCGGCGGTACTGTCCGGCCGGGCCGGGATCGTCAGGTCGGGAATCCGTAGGCTGTGCGTCATGGCCGTCCACCTCACGCGCATCTACACCAAGGCCGGCGACGCCGGCATGACCAGGCTGAGCAACAACGAGCAGGTGCCGAAGACCGATCCACGGATCGCCGCGTACGCGGATGTCGACGAGTGCAACGCGGCGATCGGCGTCGCACTCGCGCTGGGAAACCTCGACGAGGAGCTTCGCGGCGTGCTGGGCTCAGTGCAGAACGACCTGTTCGACGTCGGCGCCGACCTGTCCACCCCGGTCGAGCCGGAGCCGAAGTACCCGCCGCTGCGCGTGACCGAGGAGTACGTCGAGCGCCTGGAGGGCTGGTGCGACGAGTACAACGCACGCCTGAGCAAGCTCGACTCCTTCATCCTCCCCGGCGGCACCGCAGGTGCGGCGCTGCTGCACGTGGCACGGACCGTCGCCCGGCGTGCCGAACGGGCAGCGTGGGCGCTGGTCAGCCACGATCCGGAACGAACCAGCACGCTCCCGGCAAAGTATCTCAACCGGCTCTCCGATCTGCTCTTTATCCTGTCAAGAACGGCAAATCCGGCAGGAGACGTGCTATGGGTGCCGGGCGGCAAGCGCTGAACGTCGGCGCTCCGCACCACGTCGAGGTGTGGGTTCCCACAATGCCCGCCACCACGCGTAGCCAAGGCTGACTCCTCGCCAAGCCATGCCGACCAGCCCCTGACCCGCCCGGCTCGCTGAGGAGGCGGGACTCAGCCGCATCGGTAACGGCAGGTGATGGGAACCGCGCCGGACCGACGCGCAGTGGCAACGACGGGTTTCCGGGGGAGCCCGCCCGGCGCAGGAATCAAGCCCTGACCGCCCGGAGCCGGGCGGGCTCCCCCAGAAACCCAGAAGAGCAAACAAAGGCGAGCAGATCAGGCAGCCGGCCAGTCCTGGGAGGCCATACGCGGCGAGACCGCCCCCGGAGGGGCGGCCTCGAGCCAGGAGAGAAAACCGGTGACTGTCGATCGCGCCATGGCGATCTCCACCGGTGCGTGGTGACTGGTACAGCGGAGGATCACCCAGTCGGCCGGCATGGAGAACCGTTCCTGACCTTCGGGCAACCGGCGGCGCTCCACGGCCAGCCCCTTGCGGGAGAGCACCCGCTTGGGCCGGATCGCGAAGCTGAACATCCGGTACCACCGCAGCTCGTCACCGGCGAACCGGCCGAAGCCGGGTGACCAGCCGCGGCCGTCGAGCATGGTGGAGACCCGGACGCTGAGCCGGATGATGCCACCGCTGCGGGTGACGAGAGCTCGCCGGACGAAGAGGATCAGAAGCGCGCCGAGGATGACGACAACGCCGATTCCGAATCCTTCGACGATCTCCATCCCCGGTGTGGCTCAGCGGCTCTGCGCGGAGACCGGGGTTGCGCTCTCGGCCAGCACGGTGACACCGTCGGCGCTCACCGAGAGGAAGCCGCCGGCCACCTCGTAGGCGACCTGCTCGCCGCCGGCGAGCTTGATGCGTACCTGGCCGGGCTCGGCGAGCTGGCCGAGCAGCGGCGCGTGCCCCGGCAGGACACCGAGCTCGCCTTCGGTCGTCCGGGCGACGACCATCTCGGCGTCACCGGACCAGACCTTCTCCTCGACGGCGACGAGCTCGACGTGAAGCTGCTGTGCCACGCTGTCTCCTTGCTGCGGCTACGGATTGCCGAAAGTCTAGCCTGACGACGCGGCGCGCCCAACGCGGGTGGGGACAACGCCGACCTGACTACTTGGCCTTGTTGACGAATTCCGGGTGCTCCAGCAGGAACGGGTCGAGTTGCTCGTTGTGCAGAGCGGTGAAGAAGTCCGGAACCCCGCCCTGGAACTGCTCGCCCAGGTACTTCTTACCGTCGAAGACGCCACCACCGGGCAGCTTGATCATCTCGATGGTGTTCGGGCGGATGTCCTTCAGGGCGAGCCCGAAGTCGACCACGCTGTTGCCTCGACCGTTGAAGATCAACGACTGGCCGGCGGCACGGAGCACCTTGTCCAGCTTGATCGGGTTGGACACCACGTCTGCGCTGAACGCCTGGCCGACCATGGCCTTGACGAACTGCTGCTGGTGGCGCTGCCGGCCGTAGTCGGAATCCGGAACGCCGTTCTTTGGGTAGCGCTGCCGGACGTAGTCCAGCGCCTGCCACCCACTCAGGTGCCGGTTGCCCTTCTTGTAGAGCGCCTGCGGGCCGACGTAGCCCTCACCACGGGTGTTGCCCGGCCGCGGCTTGCCGTCCGGCTGCTTGTGCTCGGACTTCACATCGCGCTCGATGTACATGTCGACACCGCCCATGGCGTCGACGATCTTCTGAAAGCCGGTGAAGTTGATGATCGCGCCAGCGTCGAAGCGCTTGATGCCGGTCACGTTCTGCACTGTGGTGGCCAGCAGTTCGAAGCCCCGGGCCGCGTCGGGGTTGCCCCCCGGCACCTTGCTGCCGTACGACATCGCGGCGTTGATCTTCGTGGTCTCGCCCGGGAACTCGGCCTTCTTGAACGACGGGATGTGCACGTAGAGGTCACGTGGCAGCGAGAACAGGTAGGCCCGGTCCATCGAGGCCGGCACGTGCAGCACCATGATCGAGTCGGCCAGTGGCGCGGCCGTCGGTGTACGCGGGTCGATGCCGACGAGAAGGATGTTGAGCGGACCCTTGATCTCGCTCTTCTTCGCCTGGGCGCCCGCCGCCTGGTCGCCGAAGAGGTCGGCCTTGCCGACAGCGCCCTCGTAGCGGGCCATGAGGACCTCGGTGCCGACCAGCACGGCGCCGCTGAGCACGGTCAGCACGGTGCCGAACACCGTGCAGATCCTGGCCCACCGCGGCACACCTCGCCAGATGGACGACTTGCGGCCACTCTTGCCGGCCTTACCCACGAGCATCTCCGTTCGTTACGCCCACGACGAGGAAGACGGGCGCACGTCGTCGAAAGGTTCCAAAGATCAACGCTCGTTCGGGTGAGCGCGCGGATCGAACCGTAGCTCGGGAGCCTCCGGAGTGACGACCACGAGTAACGGACCGCGACGATGGTAGGACGCGAAGATGAACAAAAGACTGCCCCGGCATTGCCGGGGCAGTCTTTTGCTACGGATCGGATGGGGGCTGGTCAGCCCTTCATCAGCTCCTCAGCCTTGGCTTCGAGGTCCTCGAGACCGCCGCACATGAAGAACGCCTGCTCGGGGAAGTGGTCGTACTCACCCTCGCTGATCTTCCGGAACGCCTCGATGGTCTCCTTGATCGGGACCGTCGAGCCCGGCACGCCGGTGAACTGCTCCGCCGCATAGGTGTTCTGCGAGAGGAAGCGCTCGATCCGCCGGGCCCGAGCAACGGTGATCTTGTCTTCCTCGGAGAGCTCCTCGATGCCGAGGATGGCGATGATGTCCTGCAGGTCCTTGTAGCGCTGCAGGATCCGCTTGACCTCGGTGGCGACCTGGAAGTGCTCCGGGCCGACGAACTCCGGGGCGAGGATCCGGGACGAGGACGCCAGCGGGTCCACGGCCGGGTAGATGCCCTTGTCGGAGATCGACCGCTCCAGGTTGGTGGTCGCGTCCAGGTGGGCGAACGTGGTGGCCGGAGCGGGGTCGGTGTAGTCGTCCGCCGGCACGTAGATCGCCTGCATCGACGTGATGGCCTGGCCCCGGACGGAGGTGATCCGCTCCTGGAGCTCGCCCATCTCGTCGGCCAGGGTCGGCTGGTAACCCACGGCGCTCGGCATACGGCCGAGCAGGGTGGACACCTCCGATCCGGCCTGGGTGAAGCGGAAGATGTTGTCGATGAAGAGCAGCACCTCCTGCTTCTTCACGTCCCGGAAGTACTCCGCCATGGTCAGCGCGGAGAGGGCCACCCGCAGCCGGGTGCCCGGCGGCTCGTCCATCTGGCCGTAGACCAGCGCGGTCTTGTCGATAACGCCGGACTCGGTCATCTCGGCGATGAGGTCGTTGCCCTCACGGGTGCGCTCACCCACGCCGGCGAAGACCGAGGTACCACCGAAGTTGCGGGCAACCCGGGTGATCATCTCCTGGATGAGCACCGTCTTGCCCACACCCGCGCCGCCGAACAGGCCGATCTTGCCGCCCTTGACGTACGGGGCGAGCAGGTCGATGACCTTGATGCCGGTCTCCAGCATCTCCGTCTTCGGCTCCAGGTCGGCGAACGCCGGGGCCTTGCGGTGGATACCCCACCGGTCGTCGGCCTCGAAGGTCTCGCCCTCCTTGAGGTTGAGCACCTCGCCGATCGCGTTGAACACGTGACCCTTGACCGCGTCGCCCACCGGCACCGTGATCGGCTCGCCGAGGTCACGCACCTCCGCGCCGCGGACCAGGCCGTCGGTCGGCTGCATCGAGATGGCGCGGACCAGGTTGTCACCCAGGTGCTGGGCAACCTCCAGGGTCAGCGTCTTCTCACCGCCGGACAGGATCACGGTGACGTGCAGGGCGTTGAACAGGGCCGGCATGGCGTCGCGCGGGAACTCGGCGTCGACGACCGGGCCGATGACCCGGACCACGCGACCGGTGGTCTTCTTGGTCTCTACTGGTGCAGTCATCACACTTCACTTCCCGACGCGGCCAGCGCGTTGGCGCCGCCGACGATCTCGCTGATCTCCTGGGTGATACCGGCCTGCCGGGCCGAGTTCATTTCTCGCGTGTACTTCTCGATCATGTCTTCGGCGTTGTCGGTGGCGGACTTCATGGCCCGTCGCCGTGCCGCCGACTCGCTCGCCGCCGACTCGATCAACGCCGCGTAGATCCGCGTGTTGATGTAGCGCGGCAGGAGCGCGTCGAGCAGCGCCTCCGCCTCCGGCTCGAACTCGTACGCCGGCAGCAGCCCCTCGGAGCGCGGCCGGTCCTCCACCTGCATCGGACCGATGACCTTGGTGACCGGGCTCTGCGTCATCAGCGAGTGGAACTCGGTGTAGACGATGTGCAACTCGTCGACGCCGAGCACCCCGTCCGCCCCGGCGCTGCCGTCGGCATCGTCCGCACCGGCCGTGAACGCCTTGATCAGCGTCTCACCGACGGCGCGGGCGTCCTCGAACGACGGCTGCTCGCTGAACCCGGTCCAGTTCGCCTCGATCGGCCGGCCGCGGAACCGGTAGAAACCGACGCCCTTACGTCCGATGACGTAGAGCACCGGCTCCTTGCCGTCCGCCTTGAGTCGCGCGATCAGCGACTCGGCCATCCTGATCGCGTTGGAGCTGTAACCGCCGGCCAGGCCACGGTCGCTGGTGACCAACAGGACGCCAGCCCGCCGCACCCGCTCGCGCGGGGTGAGCAGCGGGTGGTCGATCCGTGCGTTGGACGCCAGCGCCGTGAGCACACCGGTGATGGCCTGGGCGTACGGCAGGGACGCCTGCACCCGGGCCTGGGCCTTGGCGATCCGGCTCGTCGCCACGAGCTCCATCGCCTTGGTGATCTTCTTCATCGACTTCGCCGAGCGGATCCGTTGACGAAGAACGCGTACCTGGGCCGCCACGGGATCAGCTCTCGGCCGGGCGGTCGGTCGCGCCGTCGCGGAAGCGGGTCACCGTCTCGCGGTTCTCGTCGCCCTCAAGCGGTGCGGCCGGAGCGTCGTTGACCCGACGCTCGTCCTCCTTGTTGAGGAAGACCTGCTTGAACTCGGCGATCGCGCTGTCCAGGGAGCCGATGATGTCATCGTTCCACTGGTTGTCGGCGATGCCGGCCAGCACACCCTCGTGCTTGTGCCGCAGGTACTGGAGGAACTCCGACTCGAAGCGCCGCACCTCGCCGACCGGGATGTCGTCCAGCTTGCCCTCGACGCCGGACCAGACCGAGACGACCTGCTCCTGCACCGGGTACGGCGAGTAGTTGGGCTGCTTGAGCAGCTCGACGAGGCGGGACCCACGGTTCAGCTGGTTCTGGGAGGCTCGGTCCAGGTCGGAGGCGAAGGCGGCGAACGCCTCCAGCTCGCGGTACTGGGCCAGGTTCAGCCGCAGCGAACCGGAGACCTTCTTCATCGGCTTGACCTGTGCGGCGCCACCGACCCGGGAGACCGAGGTGCCGACGTTGATCGCCGGCCGGACGCCCTGGTTGAACAGGTCCGTCTCCAGGAAGATCTGCCCGTCGGTGATCGAGATGACGTTGGTCGGGATGAAGGCCGAGATGTCGTTGGCCTTCGTCTCGATGATCGGCAGACCGGTCATCGAGCCGCCGCCCAGCTCGTCGGAGAGCTTCGCGCAGCGCTCCAGCAGGCGGGAGTGCAGGTAGAAGACGTCACCCGGGTACGCCTCACGGCCCGGCGGACGACGCAGCAGCAGCGACACGGCCCGATACGCCTCGGCCTGCTTGCTCAGGTCGTCGAAGACGATCAGGACGTGCTTGCCGCCGTACATCCAGTGCTGCCCGATGGACGAGCCGGTGTACGGGGCGATGTACTTGAAGCCGGCCGGGTCCGACGCCGGGGAGGCGACGATGGTGGTGTATTCCATCGCGCCCGCCTCTTCCAGCTGGCCCTTGATCGAGGCGATCGTGGAGCCCTTCTGGCCGATGGCGACGTAGATGCAGCGGACCTGCTTCTTCGGGTCGCCGGAGCGCCAGTTGTCCCGCTGGTTGAGGATGGCGTCCAGGGCGACAGTGGTCTTGCCGGTCTTCCGGTCGCCGATGATCAGCTGCCGCTGACCCCGACCGATCGGGGTCATCGCGTCGATGGCCTTGATACCGGTCTGCAGCGGCTCGAACACCGACTGCCGGGCCATCACGTTCGGAGCCTGCAGCTCCAACTCGCGGAAGCCCTCGTTGGCGATGTCACCGAGCCCGTCGATCGGCTGGCCGAGCGCGTCGACCACGCGGCCGAGGAAGGCGTCGCCGACCGGTACGGAGAGCACCCGGTCGGTGCGCTTGACGCGCTGTCCCTCCGCCAGCTTGGCGGAGTCACCGAGAACGACGACGCCGATCTCCCGGACGTCGAGGTTCAGCGCCACGCCCAGCGTGCCGTCCTCGAACTCCAGGAGCTCGTTGGTCTTGGTCGAGGGCAGGCCCTCGACGTGGGCGATGCCGTCGCCGGTGTCGGCGACGGTGCCGACCTCCTCGCGGGAGACGTCGGACGAGTAGGAGGAGACGTAGCGCTCCAGGGCGCCGCGGATCTCCTCCGTCGAGATGGTCAGCTCGGCCATCCTCTGCTTCCTTAAAATTCAGGGGCCCGGGATACCTAGTACCAACCGGTCCGAATGGCGTCTGTCAATCCGGGCGCTGAGCGGCGGAGCCGCCGCCCCGATGCTGGGCGGCGAGGCCGCTCAGCCGCTGGAGCGGCGAGCCGTTCAGCGCTTCGCGAGCGTGTTGCGGGTCTCGTTGAGGCGGCGCAGGATGGTGCCGTCGTACAGGTCGGAGCCGACCCGGACGCTCACGCCACCCAGGACGGCGGGGTCGACCGTCTGCTTGATGGAGACCTCTCGACCGTATATCGCGGTCAGGCTCGCACCCAGCCGACGCTCGTCCTCGTCACTCAACGGGGCCGCGACGGTCACGTACGCCACCTGCCGGTCACGTCGCTCGGCGGCGAGTTCCACCAGCCGGGTGAGCGAACCGGTGAAGGAGCGTCCACCGAACCCGCCCAGCGCCGCCTCGACGAGCCGGACGGTGATCGGGTGGGCCTTGTCGGCGAGCAGTTCGCGAACCAGGGCGGCCCGCCGCTCAATCGGAGCCGCCGGATCGCCCAGTGTGTTGCCCAGCGCCGACTGACCGGCGACCACCTGACCGAAGCGGAACAACTCGTCCTCGACCTCCCCGAGGCCGCCGGCGGAGTCGGCGCTGGCGAGCAGCGCCTCCACGCCGAGCCGCTCGGCGCCGTCGAGCAGCTCCGACGGTGCCGACCACCGGCCGGCGACCAGCGTCGAGAGCAGGTCCAGCGCCCCCGCGTCGATCTTGCCGCGCAGCATCTCGCCGAGCAGGCCGGCACGATCCTCGCCGGACCGGGCCGGCTCGGACAGCGCCCGCCGCAGCCGCGGCTCGCGCCGCAGCAGGGTGGCGACGGAGAGGATGCCGGCGGCGGCGTTGGCCACCGCCAACGGCTCCGCTCCGCGGACGTACGTCTCCAGGTGCTCCGCCGCAGCCTTGTACGACTCCCGGCTGGCGGCCTGCATCAGCGGGCCCCCGTGCTCTCGAGACCGCTCAGGAACCGGTCGACGGTGCCCTTCCGCCGTGCCTCGTCGGTCAGCGACTCACCAACGATCTTGCTGGCCAGGTCCACCGCGATCGTGCCGACCTCCGCGCGCAGCTCGCGCACGATGGTGGCCCGCTCGGCGGCGAGCGCGTCCTTGCCCGCCTGGATGACCCGGTCGGACTCTTCCCGCGCCTTGACGAGGATGTCCTGGCGGATGCCCTCGGCGTCGGCCCGCGCGTCGTCACGGATCTTGGCGGCGTCGGTCCGGGCCTCAGCGAGCTGGGCACGGTACTGCTCGAGCAGCTGGTTCGCCTCGGCCTGGGCGGCCTCGGCGCGCTTGATGCCGCCCTCGATGGCGTCGACCCGAGCCTGGAACGTCTGCTCCATGCGTGGGAAGACGAACTTCATCAGGACGAAGCAGAGCACGGCGAAGGCGACCGTGCCGACCACGATCTCCTGCCAGATCGGAATGATCGGGTTGTGGTCTGACTCACCACCCTCGGCGGCGAGGAGGAACAACATGGGTGACCTCCCGGTCGGAAGGGGCGGGTACTACTTGGCCCAGATGAAGCCGAAGGCGATGCCGAACAGCGCGAGCGCCTCGATGACGGCGAAGCCGATCCAGACGTACGGCAGGGTCATGCGCGACGACTCGGGCTGCCGGGCGGTCGACTGGATGTAGGCGGCGAAGACCAGGCCGACGCCGATGCCCGGGCCGATGGCCGCGAGACCGTAGCCGATGGCGGCGGTGCTGCCGTTGACCTCGGCGAGAACGCTAACGTCCATTGGTGTGGTTCCTCCTGGTTATCACGCGTGACTCTCACGCGGGACGACAACGGTTGGTGCGTGGATCAGTGCTCTTCGGCGAGCGCGCCCTGGATGTAGCTGGCGCTCAGCACGGTGAAGACGTAGGCCTGCAGAACGATCACCAGCGCCTCGAGGAGGGTCAGCGCCACGGTCATCACCCAGGAGACCACCGAGATCGGCGCCAGCCAGGCGTTGGCGTTGAGCATCGCGAAGCCGCCGAGCGTGAAGACCAGCAGGAGCATGTGGCCGGCGAACATGTTCGCGAAGAGACGGACGGCCAGCGAGAACGGCCGGATGATGAAGGTCGAGAACGCCTCGATCGGGATCAGCAGCGGCAGGATGTACCACGGTGCCGGGGGGATCAGGGCGTGCTTGAAGTATTTGCCGAAGCCGTGGTGCCGGATGCCGATGTAGTTGAACAGCACGTAGCTGATCACCGCGAGGATCGCCGGGAAGGCGATGTGCGAGTTCGGCGAGATCTGGAAGAGCGGAATGATCGCGAACGCGTTCGTCACCAACACGAAGCAGAACAGCGTCGTGAAGTAGGGAGCGAACCGCACGCCCTGGTGACCGATCATGTCGACCGAGATGTTGTTCCGGACGAAGCCGTAGATCGACTCGGCGAACCACTGCTTCTTGGTCGGCACCAACTTCGGGTTCCGATAGGTCGCCAGGAAGAAGATGATCAGAACGCCGACCGCGACCCAGATCATCAGCGTGAACTTGGTGAACCACGGGGCGTTCTCCACACCCCAGGGCGCGATCGCGGGCAGGTAGAAGTCGTCCACACTGGGTGGGAATGCCGCCTGGCCCGCTGCCAGAACGTTCGCCTGTCCGAACACCGTGTCCCTTCCTAAGTAGGCGTGCCGAGCCGGCGGACGACGAGGATGATCCCCCCGGTCACGCCGAGCACGACGCCGATGCCGGTGGCGACGCCACCGGTATCGAGCCACTGGTCGACCAGCCAGCCGATGAAACCCCACACGAGCATTCCTCCGATGAGGTAGCTGAGCGCGGTCCAACCCTGACCGGCGCCGGACGGATAATCGTCCGGATCACCGGCGGGACGGGGGGTTTGGTCACCAGCCATGACGGGGCGAACGATATCAGCCGGGGAGACGAGGCTGTGCCTCACCCCCCGCACAACCGTCGTTGTGTGGGCTTCTCGTGGGCGCCGTCGTCTGTGGGCACGCTACTCCCCTTCCGCCCGTCGGAAAATGACCGGAGGCCGACACATTGCGGCGCGTCCGCTGGTTGGGACGACCGCCAGGTCAGCCGCGCGGTCGGCGAGCGTGCACCGTGGTCAGCCACCAGAGGTGCACCGCTGTCCACACTGCCACCCCGGCGACGATGCCAAGGCAAAGAGGGATCAAACCGGGCCAACCGGTCGACGCCACCGCCACCAGCACCGCACCCAGCAGGCTGATCTTCAGTACGTACAGCCCCACCCCGAGCGGCAGCAGCAACTGCGGGTTGACCTGGTCGGCCCGCGCCAGCACCACAGTGGTGAGGGTGTAGCTGAGCACCGTGACGCCCACACCGGCCGCCGCGCCGAGCGCGGCCGTCACGCCGCCGGTCACCCCGCCCACCACCGCGGCGACCGCGGCGAGCGCCGCCGACGCGCCCAACAGCACCGGCAGGTGCCGCAGCCGCCACCGCCGGTCGGTGTCCGGCTCGACCACCCCGGGCTCAGCCACGGGGGTACGCCGGGAACGCCGCGACCAGCTCGGACACCTCGGCACCGAGCCGGATCAGCTCGTCGGCACCACCCGGAGCCCCGGGATCGGTGCGCACCGCACGGGCGATCAAGGTCGCCACCTGGCGCAGCTCCCCCTCGCGCATCCCCTGCGTGGTGACGCTCGGCGTGCCCACCCGGATGCCGGAGGCCACCATCGGCGGCTGCGGGTCGTACGGGATGGCGTTCTTGTTCAGGGTGATCGACGCGGCGTCGCAGCGTCGCTCGGCCTCGGTGCCGGTCACCCCCAGCTCCCGCAGGTCGATCAGGGCGAGGTGGGTGTCGGTGCCACCGGACACCGGGCGCATCCCCTCGTCGGCCAGCCCGGCGGCGAGCGCCTGCGCGTTGCTGACCACCTGCCGGGCGTACGTCTGGAAATCCGGCTGGGCGGCCTCGCGCAGCGCGACAGCCTTCGCCGCGACCGCGTGCATCAGCGGGCCGCCCTGGGTGAACGGGAAGACCGCCTTGTCGATCCGCTGGGCCAGCGACTCGCGGCACAGGATCATGCCGCCGCGCGGCCCGCGCAGCACCTTGTGCGTGGTGGCGCAGACGACGTCGGCGTACGGCACCGGGGACGGGATCGCCCGACCGGCCACCAGGCCGATGAAGTGCGCCGCGTCCACCATCAGGTACGCCCCGACCTCGTCGGCGATCTCCCGGAACCGCGCGAAGTCGATCAGGCGCGGGTACGCGGTGGCCCCACAGATGATCAGCTTGGGTCGGTGCGCCCGCGCCAGGTCCCGTACCTCGTCGTAGTCGATCTGCTCGGTGTCCGGCCGGACCGGGTAGCCGACCGGGTGGAACCACTTGCCGGAGAAGTTCACCCGGCTGCCGTGGGTGAGGTGCCCGCCGTGCGGCAGGTCCATCGCCAGCACAGTGTCCCCCGGCTGCACCAGCGCGGCGTACGCGGCCAGGTTGGCGCTCGCCCCGGAGTGCGGCTGGAGGTTGGCGTGCTCGGCCCCGAAGAGCTCCTTGGCCCGGGCGATGCCGATCTCCTCGGCCCGGTCCACCTCGGCGCAGCCGCCGTAGTAGCGCCGGCCCGGGTAACCCTCGGCGTACTTGTTGGTCAGCGTCGAACCGAGCGCGGCCAGCACCGCCGGCGAGGTCAGATTTTCGCTGGCGATGAGCTGAAGGCCGCCCCGCAACCGGTCCAACTCGCCGAGGACCACCCCGGCGATCTCCGGGTCGGTGGCCCTGAGCTGCGCGAAATCCGGCCCCCAGAAGGTGCTCGTCTCGGTCTCCACAGCGAACGAGTCTAGGGGGCCGCAGACTGGGACCTGTGAGATGCCTCGTCACCGGAGCGACCGGCTACATCGGCGGGCGGCTGACGCCGCTGCTGCTCGCCGACGGACACACAGTGCGCTGCCTCGCCCGCAAGGCGGTGCGGCTGCGCGACGTGCCCTGGGCCTCGGCGGCCGACATCGTCGAAGGAGACCTGAGTCGACCGGAGACGCTGGCCGCCGCGTTCGCCGACGTGGACGTCGCGTACTTCCTGGTGCACTCGCTGGGCCGGTCCGACTTCGAGGCGGCCGACCGGGCGGCGGCGACCAACTTCGCGGCGGCGGCGCGCGCGGCCGGCGTACGGCGGATCGTCTACCTGGGCGGCCCACTGCCAGCGACCGACGCGGTCCCCTCGCCACACCTGCGCTCCCGGGCCGAGGTGGGCCGGATCCTGCTGGAAAGCGGGGTGCCCACAGCTGTGCTCCGGGCCGCGGTGATCATCGGCTCCGGTTCGGCGTCGTTCGAGATGCTGCGGTACCTGACCGAGCGACTGCCCGCCATGATCACGCCGCGTTGGGTGCGCAACCGGATCCAGCCGATCGCCGTCCGCGACGTGCTGAGCTACCTGGTCGGCTGCACCGCCCTGCCGGAGGAGGTCAACCGGGGCTTCGACATCGGCGGGCCGGACGTGCTCACCTTCCGCGAGATGATGCAGCGCTACGCCCGGGTGGCCGGGCTGCGCCCGCGGATCATCGTGCCGGTCCGGGCGCTCACCCCGTCGCTCTCCTCGCACTGGGTCGGCCTCATCACCCCGGTGCCGAACGCGATCGCCCGCCCGCTGGTGGAGAGCCTGATCCAGGAGGCGGTCGCGGACGAACACGACATCGCCCGCTACGTACCCGACCCGCCGGGCGGGCTGACCGGCTTCGACGACGCGGTGGCGCTGGCGCTGGCCAAGGTCCGCGACGCTGAGGTGGAGACCCGCTGGTCGAACGCGAGTGGCCCGGACGCGCCCGCCGAGCCACTGCCCACCGACCCGGTGTGGTCCGGTGGCACCGCCTACACCGACGTCCGGGAGCGGACTGTGGACGCACCACCAGCGGCGCTCTGGCGGGTCGTCGAGGGCGTCGGTGGCGAACACGGCTGGTACTCGTTCCCCCTCGCCTGGTCGATCCGGGGCTGGATGGACCGGCTGGTCGGCGGGGTCGGGCTGCGCCGGGGTCGACGCGACCCGCACCGCCTCCAGGTCGGCGAGGCGCTGGACTTCTGGCGGGTCGAGGAGATCGTCCCGGGCGAACTGCTGCGACTGCGCGCCGAGATGCGGCTGCCCGGCCGGGCCTGGCTGGAGATGCGGGTGATACCTGCCGACGACGGCCGCAGCCGCTACCAGCAACGCGCCGTCTTCCTGCCGCGCGGCCTGCCGGGGCACGCCTACTGGAAGTCGGTGGCGCCGTTCCACGCTGTGGTCTTCGGCGGAATGGCCCGCAACATAGCCCGCAACGCCGAACAGACCCCCTAACCGCCCCGCCCCGCCCCGCCCCGCCCCGCCCCGCCCCGCGTCGATCATGGAGTTGTGGTGTGCCCCGCAAAAGGGGTGTTCATGGATTCAACGCCCACCACAAGTCCATGATCGACGCAGGGCGGGGCCGGGGCGGGAGGCGGACGGGACGCGGCGGAGGGCGGGGGTTAGTTGCCGGCTTGGGGTTGAGCTTGGAGGGCGGTTCGTTCGCTCGGCGGGACGAAGTCGCGGACCGGTTGGTCACGCAGGGCGAAAGCGAGCACCTCGCCGACCGCGTTCACCATCTGGGCCTGCACCGCCTGACCGACCGCGTCCCTGGGATCGTCCGGGTTCGCGGCCATCGAGGCGACGGCGAGCTGCGGCGTGAACGCCACCACCGTCTCCGTCTCGTACCGTTCCGAACTGCCGGTCTTGCCAGCCACCGGACGGCCGAGCTTCGCCCGCAGCCCGGGTGCGGTGGCGCCGTCGCAGCGCCCGTACATCGACTGGTCGCCGACCGGGCAGCGGGCCGCGTCGGTGGCCGCCCGCGCCACGTCGGCGTCGAGCACCTGTCGGCAGTCCGGCTTGGCCGCGTCGACAGGTCGGCCGCCCGAGTCGGTGATCGAGACCACCGGCAGCGGCGCGCACCAGGTCCCCTCGGCCGCCACAGTGGCGTACGCGCTGGCCAGGTCCAACGGGGTCGTCGCGGCCACGCCCAGGGTGAACGGACCCCAGTCCTTCGCGCCGTAGCGGGCCAGCTTGGCGTCGGACTCGGCCCGCAGCACGATGCCCAGCCGCTCGGCCATCTCCACCACCCGGTCGGCGCCGACCTTCTCGGTTAGCCAGGCGAAGTACGTGTTCACCGAGCGGCCGAACGCGCTCCACATGGTGCGGGGGCCGTCCATCGACGACGGGCTGGCGTTCGCCGGGCACCACCGTCCGTCGCAGCTCGCCTCACCGGTCACCGGGAAGCGGGTGAGCAACTGGGTCGGCGCCACGAAGTCGGTCGACAGCGGCAGGCCGGACTCCAGCGCGGCCAGCAGGGTGAAGAGCTTGAACGTGGAGCCGCCCTGGTACCCCTCGATCGCGCCGCCGCCGGCGATCAACTGGTTGACGGTGTTCGGGCGGTTCTTCTGCCCGACCGGGTTGTCCGCGACGCTGTAGGCGCGGTTGACCGACATCGCCAGCACCCGCCCGGTGCCCGGTTGCACCACGGCGGTGGGCACCGCCTCGGCCCTGGTCGTCGGATAGATCTTCAGCACCTGCTCGGTGGTGGCCCGCTGCACCCCCGGGTCCAGCGACGACACGATGGAGAAGCCGCCCCGGCGCAGCGCGCGCTGCCGCTCGTCGGCGGTCGCCCCGAACGCGGACTGGCTGCTCCACCAGCGGGTGAACCAGTCGCAGAAGAAGCCCCAGTCGTTGTGCGCGTCGGGCACACCCGTGCAGTCGTTCGGGGTCTCGCTGGGCCGCAGTTGCAGCGGTTCCGCGCGTGCCGCCGCCGCCGCGTCCGCCGGCACCTGCCCCGACTCCATTAGCCGCTCCAACACGTACGACCGCCGGGCCACCGCGCTGTCGGCATCGCCGTTGATCGGATCGTCGCTGTCCGGCGAACGCACCAGACCGGCGAGCAGGGCCGCCTGGGCCAGGGTCAACTCGGCCGGGGAACGGGAGAAGTACCGCTTGCTGGCCGCCGCGATGCCGTACGCCCCGGCGCCGAAGTAGGCGATGTTGAGGTAGCGGGTCAGGATCTCGTCCTTGTCGAGTTCCCGCTCCAACGCGAGCGCGTACCGCATCTCCTGGAGCTTGCGGACGGTGGTGAGCTCGGTGGCGGCGTCGCGCTGCGCCTCGGTCAGTCGGGGATCGTTGCTGAGCACGTTGCGGACGTACTGCATTGTCAGCGTGGAGGCGCCCTGCCGGGTCCGGCCGTCGCGCTTGTTGACTGTGAACGCCCGCACCACGCCCCGCAGGTCGACCCCGCTGTGCTGGTAGAACCGGACGTCCTCGGCGGCCACGATCGCCCGGCGCATCACCGGAGCCACCTCGTGCAGCGGCACGTCCACCCGGTCCTCCTGGTAGAAGGAGGTGATCAGGGTGGTGCCGTCGTTGGCGTAGAGGTTGGAGCGTTGCGCGGTGGGCGGCGTGCGGAGTGTGTTCGGCAGCTCCGAGTACGGCGTCGACAGGGCGCTGAAGCCGATCCCGAAGACCAGGGCCGCTGGCAGTGCGGCGGCGGCCAGCACCAACCCGGCCAGCACTCCGGCGATCACCACGGTCAGCAGTTTGTTGAGTTGGGCCCGGATCATCAGCTCTCCCCGCAGGAGCCGGTCACGCTAGGACCCGTTCAGAATGACCCGGAACGCCCCTTTAGCCCTGGGTTTTCCCCAAACCCGGAGGAAACTCGCACCACGCTCAGGGGAGCAGCGCGCCGGCCAGCGGGTGGACCGTCTCCTCGATCTCGTCGGCGACCCGGCTGAAGCATTGGTCTCCACGACCCCACGGGTCGTCCAGATCATCGGTGGTCAGCGCCGCGGCGCCCAGCCGCGCGTCGTGAGCCGCCGCCACCAGGGCGACCCCACGGGCGTACACAGCCTCCGGGGTGGCGTCACCCGGCGGCAGCGCGGCGGCGTCCACCGCGGCCAGCAGCCGGCCGAACTCCCCCAGCACGAACGTGCGGGCCGCCGCGTCCGGACGAAGCGCCACCACGTACTCAAACTGGTCGGCGGTGGCGGTCAGGACCAGGTCGGCGGCGTCGATGTGGTCCGAGCGCAGCTTGCGCGCGGCGAACCCCGCCACGTCCCCACCACGGCCGGTGACCTGCCGTGCCGCCGGCGGGTTCATCTCCTCGCCCGCGTGCCAGCCACCAGTGCCGGCGCTGTGGCTGTGCACCAGCTCCTCGGCCTGGGCCGGGTCCTGCGAACGCCGGGCAAGCCGCTCCCGCACCGCCAGGGCCAGCAGCCGCTCCGCCATCGGCGAGCGGCAGATGTTGCCCATGCAGACGTGCAGAACCGTGAACGGGGGCACTCAGACCGCCCGACCGTCGACGAGATCCGGAACCACGTCGCGCAGCTTCTCCAGCGGGATCGCCCCGGCCCGCAACAACTGCGGCACCTCACCGGTCAGATCCACGATCGTGCTGGGCACCGGGTCCGGGCAGGGGCCGGCCTCCAGATAGGCCCGCACCGAGTAGCTGAGCTGGTCACGCGCCTCGTCGGCGGTGACCGCTGCCGGCTGCCCGGTCTTGTTGGCCGACGAGACAGCCATCGGGCCGGTCTCCCGCAGCACCTCCAACGCCACCGGGTGCAGCGGCATCCGCACCGCCACAGTGCCGGTCTTGTCGCCCAGGTCCCATTGCAGGCTCGGCGAGTGCTCGACCACGATCGTCAGCGCACCCGGCCAGAACGCCTCCACGAGGTCCCGTGCGGCGGTGGGCAGGGAGAAGACCAACCCGTCGAGGGTGTGCCGCGAGCCGATCAGCACCGGCGGCGGCATCTGCCGACCCCGGCCCTTGGCGTCGAGCAGCGCCTTGACCGCGTACGGGGTGAACGCGTCCGCGCCGATCCCATACACGGTGTCCGTCGGGAGAACGACCAGCTCGCCGTTCTTGACCGCCTCGATCGCCGCAGCGATGCCGCGGTCCCGATCGGCGGGCGACCGGCAGTCGTAGAGCATCACGAGGAGTCAGTCTGCCACGCCGCCCCGATCGGGGCGTGCTGGCCGTCCGCCCGTCGGGACGCTGTGGCGTAGCGGGGACGCCCGGTGAGGTCCAGATGCTCGACGACAGCGGTGAAACCGCCGTCCTCGGCGAGCAGCTCGGGCACCGCCGCGCCGTGGGTGTCGTCGTGCTCGACGCCGAGCACGCCCCCCGGGCGCAACAGCACCGCCGCCCGGGCGACGACCGGCCGGATCACCACCAGACCGTCCGCGCCGCCGAAGACCGCCTCCGCCGGATCGTGCCCGGCCACCTCCGGCGGGACCACCACGTCGTCCGGCACGTACGGCGGGTTGCACAGCAGCACGTCCACCCGGCCCACCAGCTCGGCCAGCAGGTCCGGCGCTGTCACATCGGCCTCGACCACCTCGATCGGGCGGTCCCCCGCCGCGGCGCGCTCCGCCGCGTTGCGCCGCAGCCAGGCCAGCGCCGCCGGGGACCGCTCCACAGCGATCACCCGCGCTCCCGGCAGCTCCTGGGCCACCGCCAGGGCGATCGCGCCGGAGCCGCTGCACAGGTCCACCACCACCGGGTCGGGTCGGCCCTGGGCCTGCTCGACACCCCAGCCGGCCAACAGCTCGGTCTCCGGCCGGGGCACGAAGACACCCGGGCCGACCGACAGCTCCAGGTGCCGGAACCCGGCCCGACCGGTCAGGTGCTGCAACGGCTCACGCGCGGCACGACGGCGCGTCAACTCGTCGAGCCGCACCAGTTGGTCGTCGCTCAGGTCGTCGGCGAGAGCCAGCCGACCCCGGGGAACCCCCAGCACGTACGCCGCCAGCAACTCGGCCTCCACCCGGGCCGAGCCGACCCCTGCGGCGGCGAGCGCGCGGGCCGCTCGGGCCACCGCGGCGGACGGCCGGATGGGGCCTGTCCCTTCGGGGGGGTGTTGCGGCAAAGTACTCACGACATAATCATGAAGCGTCGCGGGCGACGTGACGAACAGGTGCGCGCAGGCGCGCACGACAGGAGGTTGGCGGGTGGGCTGGCTCGACCGGGTCGATGACCAGGTTGATGCCCTCACGCACGCCCGGGCGTTGCAGGAGGCCAGCCGCTCCGCGGAGGCGTACGTCCTGCTGGAGCGTGTGATCCGCACCACCAATGACCCGGCGGCGCGAGCGGACGCCATGGTGCAGCGCCTCTCCGCGCTGATCAATCTCGGTCGGACCGCGGAGTTCACCCGGGCCATCGAAGAGGCGTCGGCGGCGGTCCGTGACCTCGCCGAGCCCTATCTGCACGGTCACCTCAACGCCCTCGCTGCGCTCGCCGCGCACCACCAGGGCGCACTGGACCGCTGCGTCATGCACCTCGTCCGGGCGGCCCGGGCCCTGGGTGCCGTCGCCGACCCGGACCGGGACACCGCCTGGGGCTGGCACGACCTGGCCATGGCCTACAGCTACCTCAGCTTCCACGGGTACGCCCTGGGCGCCATCGAGCGGGCCCGGCAGCTCGGGCTGACCGCAGGGATCCCGGAGGAGACGTTCGCCGCGCCGGGCATCCGGCTGCGCAACGCCGTGGCCCTGGACCACAACGGCGACAGCGACGGTTGTCTGCGGGTGCTCCGGGACGTGGCCGCCGACCTGACCCGCTTCGTCCGCGCCGGGCGGGCCGGCCAACTACGCCCGAGCAGCCTCGCCGCGTACGGCTACGCGGCGGCCCGACAGGCCGCGCTCGGCGACCAGGTGGCCACCGAGGGGCCCGAGCCGGCGCGGTTGATCACCCATGGCGGCGACAGCGCCCGCGCCCGCGATCTGCGTCAGCTCGGGCAGGTGTGCCTCGCCGTCGCCGACGGTCGGCCGATCGAGGCGGTCGCCCGACTGGACACCGTCCAGGTCTCCAACGAGACGCTCGGGGCGGCCGAGCCGGCCCGGCTGCGCAGCATCGCGCTGACCCGCGCCGGGGACCACCTGGCGGCGCACCGGGCCGACCGGCTGGCGTTCCGGCTCGCCGCGCAGCGCAACGACCGGCTGCGCGACGTCTACATCGACGGCATCGCCGCCCGCATCGACCACGAGGAGATGCGCCGCGAGGCGGCGCGCTTCGAGGGTGAGGCGTTGACCGACCCGCTCACCGGGCTGCCCAACCGCCGCCGACTGGAGCGCTACATCACCGCCGTTGTCACCCGTGGCGAACGGGTAGTGATCGGCGTCTGCGACCTGGACGGCTTCAAGGCGGTGAACACCCGGCACGGGCACCACTCCGGCGACCTGGTGCTGCAGCGCATCGCCGGCGTGATCAACCGGGTGATGCGCCGGGGCGACTTCGTGGCCCGCTACGGCGGTGACGAATTCGTGGTGGTGCTGCCGGACACCGGCATGACCGAGGCAGCCGAGGTGGCCCGCCGGATCGAGGCCGCGGTCCGCCTGGAGGACTGGGAATCGTTGGTGCCCGGCACCCCGGTCGGGGTGAGCATCGGCTTCGCCGAGGTCTCCGGTGGCAGCGGGCTGCGTGACGCGCTCAGCGTCGCGTTCGAGCAGGCCGACCGCGAGATGCTCCGCGCCAAGACCCGCCCCCGCGCAAGCTGACCGCCAGAGCTGGCGTCGATCAAGGAGTTGTGGTGCCTCACCAACGGCCCACGACGCGACAAACCGCCCACCACAACCCCATGATCGACGGGGTCGGACGCGCGCGGTGTCGCGGTCAGCGGCGGGTCAGCTCGGTGTCGCCGGCGAGCCGGGCGGCCCGGTCGGCCTCGGTGAGGGCGTCCAGCACCCCGTCCAGCTCGCCGCCGAGCGCCAGATCAAGGTTGTACGCGGTGTAGCCGATCCGGTGATCGGTGATCCGGTTCTGCGGGAAGTTGTAGGTGCGGATCCGCTCCGAGCGGTCCACTGTGCGCACCTGCGCCTTACGCGCGTCCGAGGCGGCGGCGTCGGCCTGCTCCTGGGCGGCGGCGAGCAGCCGGGCCCGCAGGATCCGCATCGCCTGCTCCCGGTTCTGCAACTGGGACTTCTCGTTCTGGCAGGAGACGACGATGCCGGTCGGCAGGTGGGTGATCCGCACCGCCGAGTCGGTGGTGTTCACCGACTGGCCACCCGGGCCGGACGAGCGGAACACGTCGATGCGCAGCTCGTTCTGATCGAGCGTGACGTCGACGTCCTCGGCCTCCGGAAGCACCAGCACCCCTGCGGCGCTGGTGTGGATCCGGCCCTGCGACTCGGTCACCGGGACACGCTGCACCCGGTGCACGCCGCCCTCCCACTTGAGCCGCGACCAGACGCCGTTGCCGCCGTCCGGC
The DNA here is from genome assembly GCF_046549335.1 of Micromonospora sp. 050-3. NCBI lineage: Bacteria > Bacillati > Actinomycetota > Actinomycetes > Micromonosporales > Micromonosporaceae > Micromonospora > Micromonospora sp. 050-3. Next base: position 648,762 of record NZ_JAJPVX010000003.1, on the reverse strand, counting down.
ACACCCTTGGTCTTGATCGCCAGGGAGACGTCCTTGACCCCGCCGAGGTCGGAGTCCTGTGCGTCGATCACCTCGGTGACCCAGCCGTGCCGCTCGGCGTACCGGGTGTACATCCGCAGCAGGTCACCGGCGAACAGCGCCGACTCCTCGCCGCCCTCACCGGCCTTGATCTCGACGATCACGTCCTTGGCGTCGTGCGGGTCGCGCGGAATGAGCAGCTCGGCGAGCCGCTCCTCCAGCACCGGGAGGGACCCGGCGATGGCGTCCGCCTCAGCCGCGAAGGACGGGTCCTCGGCGGCCAACTCGCGAGCCGCGGCCAGATCGGCGCGGGCCTGCTCCAACTCGTCGGCGGCCTTGTGCAGCGGCACCAGCTCGGCGTACCGGCGGCCGACCCTGCGCGCGGTGGCCTGGTCGGCGTGGATGGCCGGATCGGCCAACCGCTTCTCCAGCTGCGCGTACTCGTCGAGAAGGCCGGCCAGACGCTCGCTGCTCATGCTGCGGATGCTCCTTCGACGGTGCGCGACGACCGGGCCGGGGCCGGGAGGCCAGCGGCCGGGCGGAAGTGGAGGAAAATGCGGACGGCGCCCGCGTCCGGTGAAAAACCGGACGCGGGCGCCGAACGAGGAGTTACTTGGCCTTCTTGGCCTGAACCTTGGCGTACTTCTGCTGGAACTTCGCGACCCGGCCGGCGGTGTCGAGAACGCGCTGCTTACCGGTGTAGAACGGGTGGCAGGCGCTGCAGGTCTCGGCGTGGATCGCCCCGCCCTTGGCGGTGCTGCGGGTCGTGAACGTGTTGCCACAGGAGCAGCTGACCTCGGTGGTCACGTACTCCGGGTGGATGTTTGCCTTCATCGCCTCGGTCCTCTCGTTGGTGGTCGCCGGGTCGCCGTCATCACTCGTCGCGCCGTACGCGACGGGCTCGGGCGTGAACCGGAACCGGTGGCCGATTGACCAGTGTGCCATGGGCCTGAGCCGACCCGGTAGTCGGGCCGCACACCTCGTCCGGCATCGTCAACACGTGCCTACCCGTCCGCATTCCCGCCGCCCGGCGTGGCATTCGCGCACCCGGCGGACCGCCGCCAGGTACCCCGGCCGGGGTACGCCCGTCGAGCCGGAGATGGGTCGATGACCCGCCTGATCGCCACCCGGGGACTGCCCGCCTCGGGCAAGACGACGTTCGCCCGCACGCTTCAGCCGTCCGTGTCGCGGGTCAACCGGGACGATCTGCGCCGGATGCTGCACGGCGAACGGTTGTTCACCCAGTGGGCCGAGGCGCAGGTGACCGCCGTACAGCAGGCTCAGGTCGAGGCGCTGCTGCGGGCCCGAGCGGACGTCTGCGTCGACGACACCAACCTGCGCGCGCGGACCCTGCGAGGCTGGGCCGAGCTGGCCGCCCGCCACGGCGCGGACTTCGAGGTGCACGACTTCACCGACGTGCCGCTGGACGAGTGCCTGCGCCGCGACGCCGCCCGGCCGGCCGCCGACCAGGTCGGCGCGGACGCGATCCGCCGGCTGCACGAGCGGTACCTTCGGGGTCGGGAACTGCCGCTGCCGGTGCCGCAGGCCCGCACCGGACGCCCCGCCGTGGTGCACGCGCCGTCGGCCGAGCCACCGGAGATCGTCCTGGTGGACATCGACGGGACCGTCGCGCTGGCCGTCTCCCGCAGCCCGTACGACATGACCCGGGTGGGCCAGGACCAGCCGAACACCGCGGTGATCGCGGCGGTCCGGGCGATGCACGCCGCCGGCTACGGGGTGGTCTTCTGCTCGGGGCGGGACGCCTCCGCCCGCGCGGCCACCGAGGCATGGCTGGCCCGGCACGTACGAGTGCCCTACCTGGGCCTGCACCTGCGCGCCGTCGGCGACTCCCGGAAGGACTCGATCGTCAAGCGGGAGATCTACGACCGGGAGATCCGGGACCGTTACCGGGTGGCCGGCGTATTCGACGACCGCGTCCAGGTGGTCCAGATGTGGCGATCCCTCGGCCTGACCGTCTTCCAGGTGGCCAACGGCGACTTCTGAGGTGTCCGGACGGGCCCCGCGTGTGGGGGCCCGTCCGGACAGTTCACCCGGTGACGCTGATGGTGGCCTCGGCACGGGCGCCGTTGACCTCGACCGTCAGGCGTATCGGCGCACCGGGCCGCAGTGCCGTCAGAGTGCCGGTGGCCGGGTCGAACCGGGCGGTGTGCCAGGGGCGCACCCCGGCTGCCGAGCCGACGTGCACTCCCGGCGAGGCCGACCAGTCGGCGCTGACCGGCGCGACCACCGGGACCGTACGCCCGCCGGGCTGGGTCAGCGTGGCGGTGACCGCCGCGGGGGTGCCGACCACGACGCTGGCCGGGGCGGCCACCGTGAGGCGGTCGGCGTGCGCGTGGAACTCCGCGTCCACCCAGCGCGGGCCCTCGGCGAGCGGGTCACGGCGGGCCCGGTCGGCCTCGCCCGGGGTCACCGGGTCCACGCCGAACTCCGTCCAGCCGGTGAAGCCGCCCTGGTCGGCAGGGGTGGACGGCGCCTTGCCCGCATTGCCGTTGATCACGTACGGCACCCCGTCCACCCGGTCGGCGTGGAAGGTGCCGACGTGCCCACCCACGAACAGCGCGCCCTTGCCGGTGTGGTGCTGGAAGTCGGCCAGCCACTGCTCCAGCAGCGCCGCCTCCTTGCGGTCGCCGAGCTGGCTGGCCTGCGCCGGGCTGGGGTCGCGCGGCGGGTGGTGGTGCAGGACGACCACCGAACCCACGCGCCGGTCGGTGGCGGCCGCGTCCAGCGTCTCGCGGAGCATCCGCACCTGGTCGAAGCCTCCGCCGCGCAGCGTGCCGGTGGACGAGTTGAGCGTGACGAACCGAGTGCCATTGTGGTCGAACACCCGGGAGGTGGCACCGAACGCGGCCGCGAAGTTGCTGATCGGGGCGCCCATGATCTCGTGGTTGCCGGGCACGTAGTACCAGGGCAGCACGTCGCCCAACTCCTCGTCGAGGATCCGCCGGGCCAGCGCGAAGTCGGCCGGGTAGGCGGTGTCCACGAAATCGCCGTTGATCAGGAGAAAGTCTGGCCGGGCCGCCCGCACCTCGCGCAGCGTCCGTCGGGCCTGGGCGACCAGGTCGCTGTCCGGGTCGGCGGCGACGAACTGGGCGTCGGAGAGCACCGCGAACCGCCACGGCGCGCCGTCCACATTGCCGTCGCGAATCACCACCCGATCGGTACGCGGTGCCACCTCCGGCACGTCGACCGTCGGGGGCACCTTCGCCACCAGGTCGTCGATGATCACCTCGCTGGTGTACTGCGCCGCGGCGTTCGTCTCGGCCACGTAGAAGCGGCGTACCCGCACCGGGTACTGCACCCCGGCCGGCACCGCGAACTCCACGTACCGCCAGCCGGTCCAGGTGATCAGTGGGCCACGCAGCACGTGCTGAGTGTCCTGGGCGTCGTGCAGGTGCAGGCTGGGCCACTCCCCGGTGCCGTTGCCGTGGATCCACATCCCGAAGGCCTGCGGCTGACCGGGGACCTCGATCCAGGCGGCCGGGTCGGCGTACGCGGCCCGCGTGCCGGTGGACTGGCTGAAGTCGTACGACATGCGCAGACCGGTGCCGGTGTGCCCTGGCGCCGGCGCGACCGATCCGCTGGCGCGGGCCTGGCTGAACCGCCAGGACGCGGCGTCGTCGAAACCGGCGACCGGCACGTCGGTCAGCCCGACGGTGACCGGCAGGACGGCGCTCGTGCGTCCCACGTGAACGGTCACCAGGCCCGAGCCGGTGTCCCGCAACGCGGCGACGGACAGGTTGCCGTCCCCGGTGGGAGTGATCCGCAGCAGATCCCGGTCGTAGTCGAGGGTGAGGTCGGCCGGCTCGATCGGCGCGGTGTTGCCTTCGGCGTCGTACCCGACCACTCCCACCAGGGCGTCACCGTCCCGGCCGGTCAGTCCGACCCGCGGCGCGGTGGTGCCGATCCGGGCCAGCGGGCCGAGCACTGTGAGGTTCAGCGAGCCGGTGACCCGTCCCCGTGCGGCGGTGACCGTGCCGGCCCCCGGCGCGCCGGCGTGGAACACGCCGTCACTGTCGACCCGGCCGCGTACCGCCGGGGTCGCCCGCCAGGTCGGGGCGCCGGCCGCCGGCCCGTACGTCTCGTCGTAGCCGGATGCGGTGAGGGTGCGGGTCAGCCCCGGGAAGACCCGGTCGGGCCGTCCACCTCGCACCGGTGAGACGCCCGGGGCGGCGGTGGGGTCGCTGGCCGTCTCAACCCAGTAGCCGGTGAGTCGCCCGCTGCCCTTCGGCGCATAGATGGCCAGGCCGTTGGGCACGGCCCGCTCGCTGCCGTCGGAGGGGCCGTTCTCCAGCTGCACGGCGGGCGCGCCCGGCTCCCGGGCCAGCAGCGTGGACGATCCGCCACCATCGAGGTTGAGCGCGTGGTGGGCGCCCAGCTCGGCCATCATCCGGCCCATCTCGGTCTGCGTCACGCCGCGGCTGTCGACCTGACGGCCGTCCACCGTCAGCATGATCATCTTTCGACCGTCGGCACTGAACCCGACGGCGGTGCGGGGGGCGAGGGTCGGGTCGGCGATGCTCTGCACGACGCCGTCACGGACCAGGACGTTGCCGCCCCCGACCGCCGCGTGGAGCGTGCTGTCGTCGGAGGGCTTCGGTCGCCAGGCCACCGTCACCGGGTCACCGGGGCGCAGGCCGGCCAGCGCGTCCGCACCGAGGTCACGGCCGAGCAGCACGGTGCTGCCCGCGACGATCGGGCCGCCACCTGCCACGCTCCCCACCGCTGCCACCCGACCGTTGGTCACTGTGACCTCGACCACCCGGGCCGCGCCCTCCACTGCACGCTGCCGGGTGTAGGTCCCCCACAGTTCGGTGAAGGCGCCGATGCCATCGGCCTGCACCATGTTGTTGAACTGGGTCAGCGGGACCGGCCCGGTGGGCAGGGCGGCGCTGCCGTCGAAGTTCACCTCGATCACCCGCCCGAGCCCGGTCGTGGTGACCGCCGCCGCGTTGCGGTGACCGCTGACCCCCGACTGGATCAGCTCGCCGTCACGGACGCCGACGCCCTGGGCGGCGCCGGAGTTGTTGATGTCGAAAAAGTCGCCGTTGACCGCTGCGACCGCGTGCGACTGGTCCACTGCCTTTCGCAGCGGCTCGGCCCGGCTGACCGCGCCGGAGTTGACGTAGTCGACGGTGGAGCCGCCGGCCAGGTCGGTGGTGAGGGCGTCGGCGCGCAGCCAGCCCTCGGCGTCGTACCGGTCGAAGGACGTCAACTGCACGCCGGGTGTGACCGGCCGGGTGGCCTTCGTGGTCTCCAGCCCACCGGCCGGCTCCAGACCACCAACTCCGGCGGTCGGGGCGGTCGCGACCGTCGGGGCGGCGGCCAGGCTGACCGAGCCGGCCCGGCGGGAGGACGCTGGCGGCGCGTCCTCCGCGATGGTGGGTGAGGCCACGGACGACGAGGCCACTGTGGGCGGGGCGACGGTGGGTGCGGCAGTGGCCGGCGGTGACAGGGCCAGGGCGAGCAGCGGCGTCAGCAGCAGGACGCCGGTGCGGCGGGCGGATCGTCTGCGGGTACGCATGGACGACAGTCAACCCGGCAATGAATAGAAGTTTCAATACCTGTCGACTGAACCGAAGGAAAATTCCATCAACTCACGGCACGGGTGTCGGGCCCGGGGACATGACGAAGGGGCACGGCCGCGATGGCCGTGCCCCTTCGCTCGTCACCCGGGAAGGGTTACTCCCCCGGCGTCGACTTCGCGATCTGCATCAGGAACTCGATGTTCGTGCGGGACTGCTTGAGGCGGTCCAGCAGGAGATCCATCGCGGCCTGCGAGTCGAGCGAGTGCAGCACCTTCCGGAGCTTGTGGATGATGGCCAGCTCCTCCGGTGCGAGCAGGACCTCTTCCTTACGCGTACCGGACGGGTTGATGTCGATGGCCGGGAAGGTCCGCTTGTCGGCGATCTTCCGGTCCAGCTTCAACTCCGCGTTGCCGGTGCCCTTGAACTCCTCGAAGATGACCGTGTCCGCCATGGACCCGGTCTCCACCAGCGCCGTGGCGATGATGGTCAGCGACCCGCCGTTCTCGATGTTGCGGGCCGCGCCGAGGAAGCGCTTCGGCGGGTAGAGCGCTGTGGAGTCGATACCACCCGACATGATCCGGCCGCTGGCCGGCGCCGCCAGGTTGTACGACCGACCGAGCCGGGTCACCGAGTCGAGCAGCACGACGACGTCGTGCCCAAGCTCGACGAGGCGCTTGGCCCGCTCGATGGCCAACTCCGCCACCGTGGTGTGGTCCTGCGGCGGACGGTCGAACGTGGCCGCGATGACCTCGCCCTTGATCGACCGCTGCATGTCGGTGACCTCTTCAGGCCGCTCGTCCACCAGCACCACCATCAGGTGGCACTCCGGGTTGTTGCGGGTGATCGCGTTCGCGATCGCCTGCAGCACCATCGTCTTACCCGCCTTGGGCGGAGACTGGATGAGTGCCCGCTGGCCCTTGCCGATCGGCATGACCAGGTCGATGACCCGGGTGGTCAGGATGTGCGGCTCGGTCTCCAGCCGCAGGCGCTCCTGCGGGTAGAGCGGAGTGAGCTTGTAGAACTCCGGACGACGCCGCGCCTCCTCCGGCTCCATCCCGTTGATCGTGTCCAGCCGCATCAGCGGGTTGTACTTGTCGCGCCGCTGGTCGCCGCTGTTGCCGCCCTCGCGGGCCGCCCGCACCGCACCGGTGATCGCGTCACCGCGGCGCAGGCCGTACTTCTTGATCTGGGACATCGAGACGTACACGTCGTTCGGGCCGGCCAGGTAACCGGTCGTCCGCACGAAGGCGTAGTTGTCGAGCACGTCGATGATGCCGGCCACCGGGACGAGCACGTCGTCCTCGTTGACCTGCGGCTCACGCCCGCCGGTGTCGGCGCCGGTCTCGGTGCGCTCGCCGCGCCCACGGCGACGGTCCCGGAAACGGCTGCGCCGGCCGCGCCGACCGCCGCCCTCGTCGTCGTCGTCGCTGTCCCGCTCGGCACGCTGACCACGGTCGTTGCGGTCGTTGCGGTCACCGCGGTCGGGTCGGTCGTTGCGCTCGGCACGCTCACCCCGGTCGGAACGCTCGCCCCGGTCGTTGCGCTCGCCACGCTCGGTCCGCTCGCCCCGGTCGTTGCGCTCGCCACGCTCGGTCCGCTCGCCCCTGTCGGCACGCTCGGTCCGCTCGCCACGATCGGCACGCTCGGTCCGCTCGCCACGATCGGCACGCTCGGTCCGCTCGGTCCGCTCGCCACGATCGGCACGCTCGCCCCTGTCGGCACGCTCGGTCCGCTCGGCGCGCTCCGGACGCTCGGTCCGCTCGCGGCGGTTCTCGCCACGGTCGGCCCGCTCGCCGGCTTCCGCCTCGTCGGTACGCGCCTCGGTCGCACGCGCCTCGGTCGCACGCGCCTCGGTCGCACGCCCCTCGGTCGCACGCCCCTCGGTCGCACGCGCCTCAGCGGGGCGGGCCTCGGCGGCACGGGCCTCCGCCGTTGCGGTCCGGCTCCGCCGGGTGCGGCTACGGCCCTCGGTCTCGGCGGCCGGCTCGGCCGGCGCCGGCTCGGCACCGCGTCCTTCGGCTGCCGGCCGGTCGGCGGTCTCCCGCACCTCGGCGCGCACTCCCTCACGGGTCGGGGCGGCCGCGGCCGCGACCTCGGCCCGTGGTCGAGGGGTCCCGGCGGCGTTGCCGCCCTGCCGCTCGGAAATCGCGGCGATCAGCTCGCCCTTGCGCATGCGAGCCGTGCCGGAGATGCCGAGCGACGCGGCCAGGCTTTGCAGCTCTGGCAGCAGCATCGCCGACAGACCGGTGCCGCTACGCCGACGACGGGCGGGAGCGGCGGCGGTGGCATCGCCAGCGACGTTGGAAACATCCGACGTCACGTCGGTGGTGTCGCTCAATGGATTCCTTCCCTCGATAAGGCCGGGACTGCCCGGAGTCGGAGCTCAGGTGGCCGGGCGGCCTCGGTGCACCCGCCTCGCAAGGACGCGTCGCGGGAGTCTGTGACACAGCAGCCGGTCGGTATCCCGACTCACCAACGTCGGTGAGCAGGTCTCGCCGTCTGCGGCGACCTGTGGAAACTGCGGTGCGGCGTGGGCCTTTGGCAGGGGTAGACGGGCTGACCGCCGAGAGCTTCGGGGGTGCGCCGCCCCGCAGGAGATCGCGTGCTTCGCGGCTGTGCTAGGTCTAGAGCGTAATCAACTCTTCCGACCTGCGGCAACAGGGTCCCGCTCGGCGTGTCCAAGTCTACCCCGCGCAACCCGCGCGCCGCTGACGTCTATCGGTAACTGCCAGATCTCCCAGTCTGTTCCCACCGGGAAGCCGGCTGGAGGCTCGCTGAGCGCGAGCACAGTCGGCCCTGCCCCACTGACCACAGCTGCCACATCGGCCGCTCGCAACGCGCTGACCAGGGCAGATGTGCCCTGCATCCCGGCTGCGCGGTAATCCTGGTGGAGCCGGTCGACGGTGGCCGGCAGCAGCAGGGTCGGGTCCGTGGTCAGCGCGTGCACCAGCAGCGCTGCCCGCCCGGCAGTCAACGCGGCGTCACCGTGCGGCACTGTTGCCGGCAGAGCCGCCCGCGCGGTCGCGGTCAAACCGCGTTCCGCCGGAACGAAAACGGTGGGCCGCACCGCGGCGGCGACCGGCAGGGAGACCGCCCGGGCGCCGCCCGGCTCGGACCAGGCCACCGTGAAACCGCCGAGCAGGCACGGCGCCACATTGTCGGGGTGACCCTCGATCTCGGCCGCCAGCCGCAGCGCCCCGGCGTCGTCGAGTCGGTGCTCCCCGTCGACGACCAGGGCACGGGCCAGCAGCACCCCGGCGACGATCGCGGCGGACGAGGAGCCCAGCCCACGTGCCTGGGGGATCCGGTTGACGCACTCCACGCTCAGCCCTGCGGGGTGGGCTCCGAGCACGTCGAACACGACACGCATGGCCCGCACCACCAGGTGCCGGTCGTCGTCGGGCAGCTCACCGGTGCCCTGCCCGGTCACTGCCACCCGGACACCACCCGAGGCGACCTCGGCGGCCACGTCGTCGTAGAGCCCGAGGGCGAGGCCCAGCGCGTCGAAGCCTGGGCCCAGGTTGGCGCTGGTCGCGGGGACCCGGACCCGGACCGGCTCGGGGGTGAAGTTCGTCGGCACGCGCTCATGCTAGGGCTCGGGACCGACGAACCGGCCCCGCGCCCGCTGCCTGGGACCGCCGAGTTCAGCCGGCGGGGTTCGGGACCGGCTCGGCGGCCGGATCGGTGAGCGACAGCCGGCGGGTGGCGATCCGCCAGCCGACCGCGTACACGAGGGTGATCAGACCGCAGCCGGCGAGCACCACCCGTTCGTCGACCGAGTCCACCACCAGGGCCACCGCCAGTTGGCTCACCGAGATCGCCAGCGTCGCCAGCATCATGTCGGTGGCGAAGACGCGGCCCCGCAACCGGTCCGGGACTTCACCCTGGAGGGCGAAGTTCGACATCACCCAGTTGCTGCCACCCGCGAAGTGCGCCACGAAGACCAGCAGCAGCACCAGAGGAAACCATCGCACCACCGAGGTGCCCAGGTAGGACAGGCCGTAGAGCGACATGGACAGCGCGAGCCCGGGCAGCAGCCAGGCCCGGTTGGTCAACACCCGGCGCATCAGGATCGGCCCGACCAACGCTCCCGCGCCACGAACCGCGAAGAGCAGGCCGGCGCCGAGCGGGCCGACACCGTACACGCCGGCCAGCAGCGGAAACACTGTCAGCACGCCGTTGCCCAGGCCTACCGCCGACTTGACAGTGACCAGCGCGAGCACCCGGGGGCGGTGACCGATGTAACCGAGCGCCTCGCGGACCGCCGACCAGGTCCGCTGGGGCGGTTGGTCGGCGTCCCGGGGTGCCTGCAACGGCCGGCGGATCCGGGCGGCGAGGCCCGCGGCCACCGCCAGGCCCGCCGCCGCCACCCAGAAGCAGACGTACGGACCGGCAGCGGTGCTCAGCACGCCGCCGAGCGAGGCGCCGACCACGGTCATGGTGCCCCAGGCCGAGCCGGCGACGGCGTTGCCCGCCGCGAGTTCGTGCGGCTCCAGCACGTTGGGCAGCGCGGCCTGGGCGGCCGGCGAGTAGAACGCCTTGGCGACCGCCACCATGCCGATCGCGACCAGCGCCAGCCACGCCGTTCCGGCGTCCCGCACGCCGAGCAGCAGCAGCACGCCCGCCAGCGCGGCCACGTTCGCGACGATCATGATCTTGCGGCGGTCGAAGCGGTCGGCGATCGTGCCGGTGTACGGCAGCAGCAACGCCACGATGCCGGTGTCCACCGCCAGCACCAGCGCGCCCCAGACGCCGCTGCCGGTCAGGTGCGGCAGCAGCACCAGCAGCGGCACCATGACGAACCAGTCGGCGCCGAAGACCACCAACTCGGCGAGGAACAGATTGCGGAAGCTCCGATTGCCGGTCAGAACCGAGAGGGTGGACGTCACGGAGCGCGACCCTACCTGGTCGTTGTCGGAGCCACACCTGCTCCCAGCAGCGCCGAAACCGTGACGAAGGTGTAACCGCGCGACCGGAGTCCGTCGATCATGTCGGTCAGACCCCGCAGTGCGACCAGCCGCCGGTGCGCCCCCACATCGTGGCCGAGCACTATCGCCCCCGGTCGGACCTCGGTGACGATGCGCTGGGCGTGACCCGCCGGGTCGTCGGGGAACTCGCGCTCCACCATCTGCAACGACCAGAGCACCAGCCGATAGTCCAGCCGGGCCGCCGCGTGCAGCACCGCCCCGCCCAGGTGGCCGTACGGCGGGCGGAGGAGCACCGGCGGCACCCCGGTCAGGTCGGCGATCGCGTCGTGGCTGCGGCGCAGGTCGTCGTACGCCTCGGCGGCGTCCAGTTCGGCCAGGTCCCGGTGCCCCCAGCTGTGGTTGCCCACCTCGTGCCCGGCGAGCCGGTCCCGGACGACGCCGGCGTGCCGGCGGACCTGCGCCCCGACCATGAAGAAGGTGGCCGGAACCCGGTGCTGGGCCAGAGTGTCGAGCACCATCGGAGTCCACTGTGGTGCGGGGCCGTCGTCGAAGGTGAGGGCCACCAGGCGCTGGCTGGTCCGCCCCGACCAGACGACCTCCAACGCGCCGGAGCCGATCTCCTGCTGGCCGTTACCGAGGGTGGCGCTGGCGGGGCCACCAGCTATCGGCATTCGACGGTGGGTGATCCACCACGCTTCGGACGTCCCGGCGCCGATGGCCACACCGCCCACCACCAGCAGGCCACGGCGCAGCAGGTCGCGTCGTCCCCACCCGCGCGCGCCCTCGGCCATCCGCCCGCCCCGCTCCACCCACACCCCCACCCGTCTACGAGGAGTATGCAAGAAGTCACACAAAGTGTGGGGCGGTCGGGTCGGAGTGTTTTCGGCCGAAATGAACCCGGAACGCCCCCGGCGAAAATCCGCCGGGGGCGTTCCGAACTGCGCCGCGACCTACTCGGTCGGCTCCGACGGAGGCAGCGGCGAGGTACGGCTACGCGGCAGCCGCAGCACCTCGAACTGGTCCGTACCCTCCACCAACGCGGCCGACGGCGCTGGTCGCCCGGTCGGCTGCGCACCCTCGGCCACAGCCGGGGCGGGCGCGCCGCTCGGCACCGCTACCTGGTTCGGGGCCGGCACCTCGTCGGTCTCCGTCGTGGTCACCGCCGACCCCCCGGAGCGCCGCCGGGCGCGCCGACCCCGCAGCGACTCCTTGGTGTGCTCCACCATCGTGTAGAGCGTCGGCACCAGGATCAGCGTGAGCAGCGTCGAGCTGAGCAGACCACCGATCACCACGACCGCCAGCGGCTGCGAGATGAAGCCGCCCTCACCGGTCAAGCCGAACGCCATCGGCAGCAGCGCGAAGATGGTCGCCACCGCCGTCATCAGGATCGGGCGCAGCCGGCGACGGCCACCTTCGACCACCGCCTCCCGGACCCCCATGCCCTGCGCCCGGTACTGGTTGATCAGGTCGAGCAACACGATCGCGTTGGTCACCACGATGCCGACCAGCATCAGCACACCGATCAGCGCCGGCACACCGAGCGGCGTCCCGGTGATCAACAGCAGACCGATCGCGCCGGTCGCCGCGAACGGGATGGAGATCAGCAGGATCAGCGCCTGGGTGAGGCTGCGGAACGTGGCCACCATGATCAGGAAGACGATGGCGATCGCGGCCAGCACCGCCAGGCCCAGGTCCGCGAAGGCATCAGCCTGATCCGCGCTGACGCCACCGATGGTGAAGCTCGCACCCGGCACGTTGATGCCGTCCAGCCGCTTCTGCAACTCCTGGCTGGTCGCGCCCAGGTTCGAGCCGGTCGCCGCGCCGGTTACCGACACGCTGCGCTCACCGTCGATCCGGGTGACCTGCTGCGGGCCCTCGCCCTGGGTGACCTGTGCGATGTCGCCCAGCTTGACCGGACCAACCGGCAGTGCCCGCAGCTCGTCGACTGTCATCGGCGGCTGCGTGCCCAACCGCAGCACCACGTTCTGCTGCTGGCCGTCGAGCGCTACCTGACCCAGCGGCGCTCCCCGGAACGCCTGCGACACGAGCTGCCCCACGGCGGCCTCGGTGAGCCCGACCCGACCGGCGGCGACCCGGTCGACCACCACGTCGACCCGCGGCACCCGCGCGGCCAGGCTGGTGGTGACGTCCTCGACGTCCGGGACGCCGTCCATCGCGGCCCGCGCCTCCTCGGCGGCCCGGGTCAGCGCCTCCGGGTCGCTGGCCTGGACGATCACCTCCAGCTGGCTGGTCGACGCCTCCTGCCCGCCGCCGAAGCTGATCTCACCCACACCGGCGCCGAGCTTGTCGAACTCCTTGCGAAGCACCTCACGCATCTGCTTCGCGTCGGTGTCACCGTCGAGCGCCAGCGACCAGCTGGCGACGTTGTTGCCGCCACCGCCCGCCCACGGGTTGTCCCCACCGCCCGCGGTCACCTGGTACGTCTCGACGCCGTCGGTGCGGGACAGCACCGACTCGACCTGCTTGGCCGCCGCGTCGGTGGCCGCCAGACCACTGCCGGCCGGCAGCTCCTGGCTCATGTTGAGGGTGTCCTGGCCGGAGTCGTCCAGGAAGTTGGTCTCCAACTTCTGCGCCAGACCGAAGGTGCCGAACAGCACCAGCAGGCCGAGCCCGACGGTGATCCAACGGGTCGACCGCTTGCGGGTGGCGAACCCGATCACCGGCAGGTACGCCCGCTGCAACGGGCTGCGCAGCTCCTTCTCCTCCGCGGCGTGCCGTACGGCCTCGTCGTCCGCTGTGCCGCCGCGCGGCTTGAGGAACCAGTACGCGAGGACCGGGATCACGGTCAGCGACACCAGCAGCGAGGCGAGCAGGGCCACCGTCACGGTGATCGCGAACGGCGCGAAGAGCTGGCCCACGAACCCGCCGACCAGCGCGATCGGCGCGAACACCGCCACCGTGGTGAGGGTGGACGCGGTCACCGCGCCGGCCACCTCCCGGACGCCGGTGATGATGGCGTGCCGCTTCTCCTCGCCGTACTCCAGATGTCGTTTGATGTTCTCCAACACCACGATCGAGTCGTCGACCACCCGACCGACCGCGATGGTCAATGCTCCGAGGGTGAGCAGGTTGAGCGAGTAGTCACCGATCCACAGGGCGATCAGCGCCACCAGCACGGACAGCGGGATGGAGACCGCGGTGACCACCGTCGAGCGCACCGACAGCAGGAAGACCAGGATGACGATGACCGCCATCACCAGGCCCAGCAGGCCCTCCGTGGTCAGCGACTCGATCGACTTCTCGACGAACGGCGCCTGGTCGAAGACCACTGTCAGCTCCGCGCCGGAGGCGTCCTTCAGGTCGTCGAGCCGGTCCCGGATCTCGTGCGAGATCTCCACCGCGTTGCCGTCCGGTGCCGCGGTGACAGCGATACCGAGGCTGTCCTTGCCGTTGGTCCGGGTGATCGCCGTGGCCGGGGCGAGCTGCTGCTCGACCGTCGCCACGTCACCGAGGCGAACGGGTGCCGCGGCCGGGACGACCACGATGCCGCGCAGCTCCTCCAGGGTGGAGATCGGCGTGCCGACCTGCACCGGGAGGGCCAACGCGCCGTCGGTCACCGCGCCGGCCGGAACCGCCACACCGTTGGTCTTCAGCGCCGCGCCGATCGCCGTCGGCTGGATCTTCGCGGCGGCCAACTTGGCCGGGTCCGGGGTGACCACCACGACGTCGTCGCGGGTGCCGGTCACCTCGACGGTGCGTACCCCCTCGATGCCCTCCAGCTCCGGCACCACTGTCGCGCGCAGCTTCTCGGCGAGCGCCCGCTCGTCCCCAGCGCCGGCCGCGGCCAGCACCACCGCCGGAAGGTCGTCGGTGCTACCCGCGATGACCTGCGGGTCGACGCTCTCCGGCAGCTGGGAGTCGATCCGGCTCAGCGCGGTCTGCATCTTGTTGACCACGTCGTCGAGGTCGGTGCCGAACTCGTACGTCACCTGGACGGTGGCCGCCCCCTCGCGGGAGGTGGAGGTGACCTGGTCCAGCCCCGGGATGCCCTGAAGGGCGTTCTCGATCGGCTCGGTCACCTGCGACTCGACGATCTCGGGGCCGGCGCCGGGGTAGGGGGCCACGATGAACGCGGCCGGGAACTCGAGCGACGGCAGCAGTTGCTGCTTCAGCGACGGCACGGCGAACACTCCGAACACCGTGGTCACCACCGCGATGAGGGCAATCAGCCCTCGGTTGGCGAGGCTGAATCTGGCGAGCAGCGACATCGGCCTGGCTCACTCCTGAACGAGAATGCGGGCGGGGATACCCGAAAGTGTGCCGGACTCGCATACCTCGACCCCCGCCGCCCCCGGACCGTCCCGCCGTCCGGCTACCCGCAGTCGATCACCACCCGGACGGTGGCCCGCTCAGGCCAGGTCGAGGGCGCGGGCCGCGGCCAGCGGGTCGTTCGCGATGGTCACCGGCGCCGGCGCTGTGGAGATCGCCCATTCCGGGTCCTTCAGCCCGTGGCCGGTCACCGTGCAGACCACAGTGGAACCGTGCGGCACCGCGCCCGCCGCGGCCTGCTGCAACAGGCCGGCCACGCTGGCCGCGCTGCCCAGCTCGACGAAGACCCCCACCTCACGGGCGAGCAGGCGGTACGCGGAGAGGATCTCCCGGTCGGTCACCGACGCGATCAGGCCACCGGAGGCGTCCCGGGCATCCAACGCCTTGGTCCAGCTCGCCGGGTTGCCGATCCGGATCGCGGTGGCGATGGTCGACGGCTCCGGCACCACCTGGCCGGTCACGATCGGGGCCGCCCCGGCGGCCTGGAAGCCGTACATCTTGGGCGTCCGGGTGGTGGCGCCGACGGCCGACTCCTCCTCGTATCCCATCCAGTAGGCGGAGATGTTGCCGGCGTTGCCGACCGGCAGGCAGTGGATGTCGGGCGCGTCACCGAGCGCCTCGACGATCTCGAAGGCGGCGGTCTTCTGGCCGTGCAGCCGGTCGATGTTGACCGAGTTGACCAATGCGACCGGGTAGTCCTGGGCGAGCTTGGCGGCCGTCGCGAGGCAGTCGTCGAAGTTGCCGTTCACCTGGAGCAGCTTCGCGCCGTGCACCAGCGCCTGGGCCAGCTTGCCCAACGCGATCTTGCCCTGCGGCACCAGCACAGCACAGGTCAACCCGGCCCGGGCCGCGTACGCCGCGGCGGAGGCACTGGTGTTGCCGGTGGAGGCGCAGATGATGGCCTTGTTGCCTGCCTCGACCGCCTTGGACACCGCGAGGGTCATCCCCCGGTCCTTGAAGGAGCCGGTCGGGTTGGCGCCCTCCACCTTGAGGTGCACGTCGCAACCGAGCCGGGCGGACAGCACCGGCGCCGGCAACAGCGGGGTGTTCCCCTCGTGCAGCGTGACGACCGGCGTGGCCGCGGTGACCGGCAGCCGATCCCGGTACGCCTCGATCAGACCCCGCCACATGTCGCTCTCCTCGCCTCTACCGACGCGCCCACCCGAATATCAGGGCCACCTTGGACCAGCCTGCTGGAGTGGTCGATGGCACACCCCGACTTACCCACCTGGCGGGACGCGCGAGCCGTCCCGTCGATGATGCAACGACTCAGGCGTCGCCCTCGACCCGCAGCACACTGGTCACCGACCGGACGATGTCCAGACCGCGCAGCTCGCCGACGGTCGCGGCGAGCGCGGCGTCCGGTGCCACGTGCGTGACGATGACCAGCTCGGCGTCGCCGTCGCGGCCCGCTGGCCCGCCCGCCGAGCCCTGCCGCACCGTCGCGATCGACACGTCGTGTCGGGCGAACACGCTCGCCACCGAGGCCAGCACACCCGGGCGGTCGGCCACGTCGAGGCTCACGTGGTAGCGGGTCAACGCCTCACCCATCGGCCGGACCGCGAGGTCCGCGTACGCGCTCTCGCTGGCCGCGCGCACCCCGGCGAGCCGGTTGCGGGACACCGCTACCACGTCACCGAGCACCGCGCTGGCGGTGGGCGCGCCACCGGCGCCCCGACCGTAGAACATCAGCTGCCCGGCCGCGTCCGCCTCCACGAAGACCGCGTTGAACGCGTCCCCGACGCTGGCCAGCGGGTGACTGCGCGGGATCATCGCGGGGTGCACCCGGACGCTGACGGTCTCCCGGCCGGTGGTGTCGACACCCCGGGCCGCGATGCAGAGCAGTTTGATCGTGCAGCCCATCGCCTGGGCGCTGGCCATGTCCGCGGCGGTCACCTCGGTGATGCCCTCGCGGTGCACGTCGGCGGCGCCGACCCGGGTGTGGAACGCCAGCGAGGCGAGGATCGCCGCCTTCGCCGCCGCGTCGAAGCCCTCCACGTCGGCGGTCGGGTCAGCCTCCGCGTACCCCAGGGCGGTGGCCTCTTCGAGGGCCTCGGCGAAGCCCGCGCCGGTCGCGTCCATCGCGGAGAGGATGAAGTTGGTGGTGCCGTTGACGATGCCGGTGACCCGGTTGATCCGGTCGCCGTGCAGCGACTCCCGTAGTGGGCGCAGCAGCGGGATGGCCCCGGCCACTGACGCCTCGAAGTAGAGGTCGCCGCCGCCCTCGGCCGCCGCCTCGTGCAGGGCAACGCCGTCCTCGGCGAGCAGCGCCTTGTTGGCGGTGACCACGCTCTTGCCGGCGCGCAGCGCCTCGACCAGCCAGCTCCGGGCCGGCTCGATGCCACCGACCACCTCGATCACCACGTCCACGTCGTCGCGCTTGATCAGGCCAAGCGCGTCGGTGGTGAACAGGTCCTCGTCGACCGGCAGGTCACCCCGGTCGCGGCCGAGCCGACGGACGGCGATGCCGGCGATCTCCAGCGGGGCGCCGATCCGCGCGGTCAGGTCGGCCGACTGCTCGTGCAGCAGCCGGACCACCTCCTGGCCGACAGTGCCACAGCCGAGCAGCGCCAAGCGCACAGGTGACGTCATCCAACATCCAATGCGAGCAGGTCCTCTTCGGTTTCCCGCCGGACGATCAGGCGCGCCTGGCCGTCGCGCACCGCGACCACCGGCGGCCGAGGCACATGGTTGTAGTTGCTGGCCATGCTTCGGCAGTACGCACCGGTGCCGGGCACTGCGACAAGATCTCCGGGCTGCACGTCGGCGGGCAGGAATTCATCCTTCACCACGATGTCCCCGGACTCACAGTGCTTTCCCACCACGCGGGCGAGCAACGGCTGCGCGCCGGAGGCCCGCGAGGCCAGCGTCGCCGAGTAGGACGCGTCGTACAGGGCGGTACGGATGTTGTCGCTCATCCCGCCGTCGACGCTGACGTACGTCCGGAGGCCGTCGAGGTCCTTGACTGTGCCGACCTCGTAGAGGGTGAACACGGCCGGCCCGACGATGGCCCGGCCCGGCTCGATCGACAGGTGCGGCACCGCCAGGTTCTCCGCCGCGCACTCCGAATCGACGATCTTGCGAAGCCGCTTGGCCAGGTCCTGCGGGGTCGCCGGGTCGTCCTGGGTGGTGTACGCGATGCCGAAGCCACCGCCCAGGTCCAGCTCGGGCAGTTCCACCCCGCGCGCGTCGCGGATCTGCGCCTGAAGGGCGAGCACCCGACGGGCCGAGACCTCGAAGCCGCTGGCGTCGAAGATCTGCGAGCCGATGTGCGAGTGCAGACCGCGCAGCTCCAGCACGCCCTCGTCGAGGATCTTGAACGCGGCGTTGGCGGCGGCACCGCCGGCCAGCGAGAAGCCGAACTTCTGGTCCTCGTGGGCGGTGGCGATGAACTCGTGGGTGTGCGCCTCGACGCCCACAGTGACCCGGACCAGGACCCGGGGCCGGACCCCGCGCTCGCGGGCCAGCGCGGTGAGCCGGTCGATCTCGGTGAACGAGTCGACGATGATCCGGCCTACCCCGGCGTCCAGCGCCCGGCCCAGCTCGGCGACCGACTTGTTGTTGCCGTGGAAGCCGATCCGCTCCGGCGGCATTCCGGCCGACAGCGCGGTGGCCAGCTCGCCACCGGTGCAGACGTCCAGGTGCAGCCCCTCCTCGGCGATCATCCGGACCACCGCGCGGCAGAGGAACGCCTTGCCCGCGTAGAAGACGTCCTCGGTCGGGAAGGCCGCCCGGAAGTCGCGGCAGCGCGAGCGCAGGTCGGCCTCGTCGAGGACGTACACCGGGGTGCCGAACTCGGCCGCGATGTCGCGGACGCTCAGGCCCGCGACGGCGACCGCGCCGTCGGCCCCCCGCGTCACGCTGCGCGGCCACAGCGCCGGCACGAGGGCGTTGACGTCGGCCGGGGTACGCAGCCAGGCCGGCCCCTGGTTGCTGATGTCCGCGTGCAGCGCACCAGCCTCATGAGCCCTCATGTCACATCCTCTCGGGTGCGGAGACGCCGAGCAGGTAGAGACCGTTGGCGATCACCGTGCGGGTGGCGTCGTTGAGCCAGAGCCGAGCGCGGTGCAGGTCGGTGACCTCCTCGTCGCCGCGCGGCAGGATCCGGCACTCGTCGTAGAAGCGGTGATAGGCCCCGGCCAGGTCCTCCAGGTAGCGGGCCACCCGGTGCGGGCCCCGCAGCTCGGCCGCCGTGGCGACAGTGGCGGGGAACCCGGCGAGCGCCTTGAGCAGCTCGTTTTCCTTTTCGTTGGCGAGCAGCTCGGGTCGGAACGCGTCCGCGTCGCCCCGAGTCAGCCCCGCGTCGGCGGCGTTGCGGCCCACGCTGGCGGTGCGGGCTGCGACGTACTGCACGTAGTAGACCGGGTTGTCGCGGGTCGCCCGGGTCCACAGCTCGATGTCGATGTCGATCGGGGAGTCGCTGGAGTAGCGGGCCAACGCGTACCGGGAGGCGTCCACGCCGATCGCGTCGACCAGGTCCTCCAGGGTGATCACGGTGCCGGCCCGCTTGCTCATCCGCATCGGCGCGCCGTCGCGCAGCAGGTTGACCAGCTGCCCGATGAGGATCTCCAGGTTGCGCTCCGGGTCGTCGCCGAAGCAGGCGGACATCGCCTTCATCCGGCCGATGTAGCCGTGGTGGTCGGCGCCCAGCATGATCACGACCCGCTCGAAGCCGCGCTCGCGCTTGTCCAGGTAGTAGGCGCAGTCCGCGGCGAAGTACGTCCACTCGCCGTTGGACTTGCGCAGCACCCGGTCCTTGTCGTCCCCGAAGTCGGTGGTGCGCAGCCAGGTGGCGCCCTCGGACTCGTAGAGGTGCCCCTGCTCGCGCAGCCGGTTCAACGCCAGGTCGAGCTCACCCCGGTCGTGCAGGTCCTTCTCGTTGAAGTAGGTGTCGAACTCCACCCCGAAGTCGCGCAGCGAGGTGCGGATCTCGTCGAACATCAGCGCGACGCCCTCGACCCGGAAGACCTCCTGGGCTGCGTCGTCGTCGAGCGAGCGCACCTCCGGCCGGCGGGTCTGCACCTCGGCGGCGATCTCGGCGATGTACGCCCCGCCGTAGCCGTCCTCCGGCGCGGGCTCACCCTTGGCGGCGGCGAGCAACGACCGGGCGAACCTGTCGATCTGCGAGCCGGCGTCGTTGAAGTAGTACTCAGTGCCGACGTCGGCGCCGGTGGCCCGCAGCAGCCGGCTCAGCGCGTCACCGACGGCCGCCCAGCGGACCCCGCCGATGTGCACCGGCCCGGTCGGGTTGGCCGAGACGAACTCAAGGTTGATCTTCTCGCCGGCGAGCCGGTCACTGCGGCCGTACTCCGCGCCGGTCTCCACGATCACCCGCGCGAGCTGACCGGCCGCGGCGGCGTCGAGCCGGATGTTCAGGAAGCCCGGCCCGGCGATTTCGACCGATTTGACCCCCGGCGCCCGGCCCAACTCGTCGGCCAGTGCCGTCGCCAGCTCCCGGGGCGGGACGCCCACCTTCTTGCTCAACTGCAGCGCGAGCGTCGAGGCGTAGTCGCCGTGCTCGGGGTTGCGCGGTCGCTCCACCACAGTGCTCGCCGGCAGCGCGGCGCGGTCGAGCCCACGCTGCGCGAAGACGGCGTGGGCGGCGGCAAGGACGACCGAGGCTAGTTCTGCAGGAGTCACCCAACCATGTTATCGGGGGTAGACTCGGGCACTCGGCGGCTCCCCTGCGCGTCATCCGGCCCGCCACTCCCCTGACCGACCGACTTGACGAGGCACGATGAGCATCAGCACCCCGGGTGGCCCTGAGCGCCGCCCGACCGTGGTCAGCACCGGCAAGAAGCCGGCCGCGGGCCGGCCGGCGTCCGGCGCCAAGGCCGGTTCCGGCAAGCCGACGGGCTCCCCCCGGGCCGGGGGCAAGGGCCCGCGCAAGCCGGTCACCCCGGTCAAGGTGAGCCAGGGCCGCGCGTGGGGGCCGATCGCGCTCTTCGTCGCGGTTGGCGTGCTCGCGGCCGGCATCATCGGCTACGGCGCCTGGGCGTCGTTCCAGGGCTCGAAGCCGTGGGACAAGCGGGCCAACGCCATCGACGGCATCTCCAACATCCGCAAGTCCGACCCGGACAGCCTGAAGTACGAGTCGCACAAGTCGGGCCCGCTGACCTGGAACTACTCGCCGCCGGTGGGTGGGGTGCACAACGCCGCCTGGCAGAACTGCATGGGCGACGTCTACGACGCCCCGATCGCCAACGAGCACGCGGTGCACAGCCTGGAGCACGGCGCGGTGTGGGTCACCTACCGCCCGGACCTGCCCAAGGACCAGGTCGACAAGCTCGCCAGCAAGGTGCGTGGTGTCGAGAAGACGCTGATGAGCCCGTACGAGGGCCTGGACAAGCCGATCTCGCTGCAGGCCTGGGGCTACCAGCTCAAGGTCGACAACGCCGACGACTCGCGGATCGACGAGTTCATCAAGGACCTGCGGGTGAACGCCTCCGTCGAGGGCCCGACGGCGCTCTGCAACACCGGCATCACCGCCACCGGCACCACGCCGCGTGAGCTCCAGCAACAGCAGCAGCCCACCCAGTAAGGACGGCAATGACCGCTCCGGCGACCACCGACAGCGAGTACGACGAGATCCCGGCCGCCCCGGACGAGGGCGGCCGGGCCCCGGCGTCGCGCTACGGCGTGCTGGCGCTCGCCATCATGCTGGTGGTGGGGCTCCTCCTCGGGTACGCCGGCGGTCTGCTCACCCCGCGGCTCACCCGACCCGGTGATGCCTCGGTCGAGGCGGGCTTCGCCCGGGACATGACGACCCACCACGCGCAGGCGGTGGAGATGAGCCTGATCGCGTACCGGTCGGCCACCCTCCCCGAGGTGCGGCAGATCGCCGTCGACATCGCCACCGGTCAGCAGGGCGAGATCGGCGCGATGCAGACCTGGCTGCGCGAGTGGGGCCTCAGCCCGACCGGGTCGAACCCGCCGATGTCGTGGATGTCCGACGGGGCCACCGTCAAGGACGGTCTGATGCCGGGCATGGCCACGCCGCAACAGATGACCTCCCTGCGCAACGCTCAGGGCGTCGAGGTCGACAGGCAGTTCCTGACCCTGATGTACGCCCACCACCTGGGCGGCATCCACATGATCGACGCGGCGCTCGGCGCGACCGACAACGCCGAGGTGCTGCGGGTGGCGAACACCATGAAGAACACCCAGCAGAACGAGCTGAACAACCTCCGGCAGCTCCAGGCGCAGGCCAAGGGCTGACCGACCGGACTGACGCACCCGGCCCGTGTCCCCGCCGATCCGCGGCGGTGACACGGGCCGCAGTCTTAGCCTTGATCGAATCGGTTTTCAGGAGACCGGGCTGTCCGCGCAATCGGGACGCCCCGACTTCCAGGAACCCGAGTCGATCAAGGCGGGCCGGACGCCCTATTGAGGCAATCACCCCCACTCGTCCCATATGGGCGTTTTGCGTGGCACAGGCGATTACGTTGCTTAGAGAGTTTTCTCCCCACATATCGTGACCAGTTGCGATTCGGGCTCGTTGCCCAAGACGTGGGGGTTGCACTCAGAGACGCACGGCGTTCGGTCACCAGTTGGTGCCGACGCCACACCATCGGTGGTGACGGGGCGGTGGCAGCCGTCCGTCGCGGACAGCGGCAGGGCGAGCCGGGAATGCTCAGCCGCGAACAGGAACTCGAGTTGATCGACATGCTGCGGGGCGTCCATCCCGACGAGTTCGGCCTGGACGAGGAGTTGTGGACACGGCAGAGCCTCACCACGCTCATCCAGCGGCGCTTCGAGCTGCCGCTGGACGCCGGCGCGGTCGGGGCGTACCTGCGGGCCTGGGGGTTGGGTCCGCGGGAGCCGCGCGAGCGGGCCTGCGGGCTCTGCGTCAGCGCAGTCGAGCGTTGGGTCCGCAGCGAGTACCCGGGGATCACCCGGGCCGCCCAGGAGCACCTCGCGGAGGTCTACTGGATCGGCCGGGTCCGGTTGCGCGGCACGATGCCGGCCGCCGACGTGATCTCCGCTGTCTCGTCTCGCGGTCGGGTGCGCTTCATGATCACCACGCCGACTGTGGACCCGCCGCTCCCCCGCGACTTCGTGCTGCGGCTCAGTGGCGAGGAGCAGCGCACCGTCCACCTGATCGTGGACGGCTCCTGGCCGCGCAACGAGTGGCCGCGCCGGCTCCCTCGGCGAATCGTCCTGCACCCGCTGCCCAGCTGCGGGCGGGTGGCAGCCGCTTGAGCACCGGGTGGGCCGGTCCGACACGATCGGCTCACCCGATACCGATTCGGCGTACGCAGGGGAGGTTTGCTAGTCTTCTCCAGTCGCTGAGCCCCCGTAGCTCAGGGGATAGAGCACCGCCCTCCGGAGGCGGGGGCGCAGGTTCGAATCCTGCCGGGGGCACCAAGATTGACCAGCACGAGAGGCTCCTGACCAGAAATTCGGTCAGGGGCCTTCATCGTGTTGGCGGAACACCCGCCAGAATGTCGATCATGCTATTTCTCGGGTTGCTCCTCGCCGCGCTGGGTGGGGCCGTCATCGCGACAGCCTTGGCCGTCCGCGGGTCCCGCGCGATCTTCGGGAACAGCGAACGGTCGGGTCGGCTGCGCACGGCAGCGCTGCTCGTCGGCGCGGGTGCCGTCGCCCTGTACGCCTGGGGTCTGCTGAACCTCGGCTACGCGGTGCTGCAGGCCGAGGACGGTGGTGCCGGATCCGCCCCCGTCGGACCCTGTCGCGAGGCCGGACCACAGGTGGCGAGCCTGGTCGTCGGGTACGACGTCAGCTTCCTACCGCTGCGCTTCGAGTGTCGCCTCAGCGGTGGCGGCGCCTACGTCACCTCGTCCGTGCCCGGGTACGTCAACCAGGGCACAGCCGGCCTCGGTCTGGTCGCCGCCACCTGCGGAGTCCTCGCCACCACGACGGCACGGCGCGTCCGACCGCCAGTGCTCTGACGTCCGGCCGACACAGCAACCGGTCAGGTGCCGACGTACGCCGCCAGGTGCTCGCCGGTGAGAGTGGAGCGGGCGGCGACGAGGTCCGTGGGTGTGCCCTCGAAGACGATCCGGCCACCGTCGTGGCCGGCGCCGGGGCCGATGTCGATGATCCAGTCGGCGTGCGCCATGACCGCCTGGTGGTGCTCGATGACGATCACCGACTTGCCGGCGTCGACCAGGCGGTCGAGCAGGCCGAGCAGTTGTTCGACGTCGGCAAGGTGCAGGCCGGTGGTCGGCTCGTCGAGGACGTAGACGCCGCCCTTCTCGGCCATGTGGGTGGCCAGCTTGAGCCGTTGCCGCTCTCCGCCGGAGAGGGTCGTGAGCGGCTGGCCCAGGCTCAGGTAGCCGAGCCCGACGTCGGCGAGCCGGTCGAGGATGGCGTGCGCTGCCGGCGTACGCGCCTCGCCGGCGCCGAAGAACTTCTCGGCCTCCGTCACCGACATGGCGAGCACCTCGCTGATGTCGCGGCCGCCGAAGCGGTATTCCAGCACCGACGCCTGGAACCGCTTGCCCTCGCAGTCCTCGCAGGGGGCGGCGACGCCCGCCATCATCCCCAGGTCGGTGTAGATGACGCCGGCACCGTTGCAGCTCGGGCAGGCACCCTCGGAGTTGGCGCTGAACAACGCCGGCTTCACCCCGTTGGCCTTCGCGAACGCCTTGCGGATCGGGTCGAGCAACCCGGTGTACGTGGCCGGGTTGCTGCGCCGTGAGCCGCGGATCGCGCCCTGGTCGATCGAGACCACTCCCGCGCCGGCCGGGATCGAGGAGTGCACGAGCGAACTCTTGCCGGAGCCGGCGACGCCGGTCACGACGACGAGCACCCCGAGGGGTACATCGACGTTCACATCCTGGAGGTTGTTGGCAGTGGCGCCCCGGATCTCCAGCTTGCCGGTGGGCGTCCGCACCGCCTCCTTGAGGGCCGCCCGGTCGTCGAGGTGGCGGCCGGTGATGGTGCCGCTGGCCCGCAGACCTTCCACGGTGCCCTCGTAACAGACCGTCCCGCCGTCAGTGCCGGCTCCGGGCCCGAGGTCGACGACGTGGTCGGCGATGGCGATGGCCTCCGGCTTGTGCTCCACGACCAGCACGGTGTTGCCCTTATCGCGCAGTTGGAGCAGCAGCTCGTTCATCCGTTGGATGTCGTGCGGGTGCAGCCCGATCGTCGGCTCGTCGAAGACGTAGGTGACGTCGGTGAGCGAGGAGCCGAGGTGGCGGATCATCTTGGTGCGCTGCGCCTCGCCTCCGGAGAGGGTGCCCGACGGCCGGTCGAGCGACAGGTAGCCCAGCCCGATCTCCTCGAACGAGTCGAGGAGGTGTTGCAGGCCGGCCAGCAACGGGGCCACCGACGGCTCCTTGATCCCGCGCACCCAGGCGGCCAGGTCGCTGATCTGCATCGCGCACGCGTCGGCGATGTTCCTGCCCTTGATCTTCGACGACCGGGCCTCCTTGCTGAGCCGGGTGCCGGCACACTCGGGGCAGGTCGTGAAGGTCACCGCGCGCTCCACGAAGGCGCGGATGTGCGGCTGCAACGCGTCGATGTCCTTGGCGAGGAAGGACTTCTGGATCGACGGGATCAGGCCCGCGTACGTCAGGTTGATCCCGTCAATTTTGATCTTGGTGGGCTCCCGGTGGAGCAGGTCGTGCAGCTCCCGCTTGGTGAACTTGGCGATCGGCTTGTCCGGGTCGAAGTAGCCGCAGCCCCGGAAGATTCGGCCGAACCAGCCCTCCATGCTGTAACCCGGGATGGTGATCGCGCCCTCGTTGAGCGAGAGGTTGTCGTCGTAGAGCGCCGACAGGTCAATGTCGGTCACCGCGCCCATGCCCTCGCAGCGCGGGCACATGCCGCCGAGACGGTTGAAGGTCGCCTTCTCGGTCTTCGTCTTGCCGGCGCCGCGATCGACGGTGATCGCCCCGGTCGCCTTCACCGAGGGAACATTGAAGGAGTACGCGTTGGGCGAGCCGATGTGCGGCTGCCCGAGCCGACTGAACAGGATGCGCAGCATCGCGTTGGCGTCGGTGGCGGTGCCGACGGTGGAGCGGGAGTTGGCGCCCATCCGCTCCTGGTCCACGATGATCGCCGTGGTCAGGCCATCCAGCAGGTCGACCTCGGGCCGCGCCAACGTCGGCATGAAGCCCTGCACGAAGGCGCTGTAGGTCTCGTTGATCATCCGCTGTGACTCGGCCGCGATGGTGCCGAACACCAGCGAGCTCTTGCCGGAGCCGGAGACACCTGTGAACACCGTCAGCCGCCGCTTCGGGATCTCGACGCTGACGTCCCTGAGGTTGTTCACCCGCGCGCCCTGCACCCGGATCAGGTCGTGGCTGTCGGCGACGTGTGGCGCGGACGGCTGGATGGCCGTGCTCATCGTGTCTCCATCTGTCGGGCGCGCAGGACTCAGCGCACTTCCTGGATGCGGACCATATTGCCCGCCGGGTCCCGGAAGGCACAGTCGCGCACGCCGTACGGCTGCTCGGTCGGCTCCTGGACGACCTCGGCGTCGCTGGCCTCCAGCTTGGCGAAGGTGGCGTCGAGGTCGGTGGTGGCGAGGTTGACGCCGAAGTAGCTGCCCTTGGCCATCAGCTCAAGAATCGTCTGCCGCTCGTCGTCGGTGATGCCGGGGTTGGCGACCGGCGGGTGCAGGACGATGGCGGTGCTGGGCTGGCCGACCGGCCCGACCGTGATCCACCGCATCCCCTCGTACCCGACGTCGAGGCGGACCTCGAAGCCGAGGATGTCGCGGTAAAAGACCAGCGAGGCCTCCGGATCGGTGTGCGGAAGGAAGCTCGAGTGAATGGTGATGTCCATGCTGGTCACGCTAGTTGCGCCTCGGTGACCCGCGCTTCTCGATTCCTGACCGGTCTGGTCACCTGTTTCGCCACACACGACGGCATTCCGGCCGTCGCCTGCGCCGCCTGCCGCCGGTAGACGCTGGGTGGCACGCCCACCAGTTCGGTGAAGCGGGTGCTGAAGGTGCCCAACGACGAACAACCGACGGCGAAACAGACGTCGGTGACGCTCAGGTCGCCACGGCGCAACAGGGCCATCGCCCGCTCGATCCGTCGGGTCATCAGGTAGCTGTACGGAGATTCGCCGTAGGCGAGCCGGAACTCGCGGCTGAGGTGCCCGGCGGACATGTGCGCGCCACGGGCGAGTGCCTCGACGTCCAACGGCTGCGCGTACTCCCTGTCGATCCGGTCGCGGACCCGGCGCAGCCGCGCCAGGTCGGCCAGTCGCTGGGTCGCGTCGGATTTGCTGCTCACCTGCGAAATCGTGCCACAACCCACCGACAACCGGCCGCTCGCCGGGCGCGCGTGCGGGGCCCGACTAGCCGGTCAGCCGGCCTCGCGGCGGGCGCGGGCCCGGCGCTTCCCCTCGTGCATGGCCTGCACCCGGGCCACCGGGATGGTCCGGCCCTCGGCGACCAGGTCAGCGGGGAGCGGTTGCGGGGCCGGCATCAGCGCGGCCCACGGGTCGCCGTCGGCGAGCAGTGCGGGCGCGGTCCGAATGGTGAAATCGGCGGGCGTCACAGCGGTCAGGTCGGCCCAGTCGACCGGGAACGAGACCGGCATCCCCGGGCGCAGCCGGGGGCTGTACGCGGCGGCCACTGTCGCCCCGCCCGCCCGGGTGGCGTCCACGAAGACCCGGCCACCCCGGTCCTCCTTGATGTAGGCCGTGGTGGCCAGCGCCGGGTCGAGACGCTCGGCGCGGACGGCGAGCGCACGGGTGGCGGCTGCCAACTCCTCGGCAGTGGGTTCGTCGGTCACCGGGACGAAGACGTGCACGCCCTTGGCGCCGCTGGTCTTGACGGCGCCGGCCAGGCCGGCATCGGCGAGCGCCTGACGAACCAGCAGGGCGGCGTCGACCGCCGCGCGGAACCCGTCGCCGTCCGGCGGGTCCAGGTCGAGGATCAGGTGGGTCGGGCGGTGCAGGTCCGCCACGGTGGCCAGCGTCGGGTGGTACTCCACCGCCCGCTGGTTGGCGAACCAGAGCAGGGTGCGGCGGTCGTCGCAGAGGGCGTACGAGATCTCCCGGTGCGACGCCTCCGCCCAGACCGGCGCCCGGCGGACCCAGTCCGGGGTGTAGCGGGGCAGGTTCTTCTGCATGAACGGCGGTTGGCCGGGGCGGACCCTGATCACCGACAGCGGCCGGCCCCGCAACTGCGGGAGGATTCGGTCCCGGACCGCGTCGAGGTAGTCGACCAGGTCACGCTTCGTCGCGTCGTCGCGGTCGGACAGCGGCTGGTCCAGGTTGGTCAGGGCCACGCCGTCCCGGGTCTCGTCAGCCTTGCTCACCCGACCACCCTCCCGGCCTCGCTGCCGTCGGTCAACTGGACGCGGCGCTTCGGTACGGATCGGTTCCGGCGCCCACCCCCGCCGATTCCGACGGGTCGGCCGCCGACGACGCCGCGGCCGGGCGTCGGGGCACTGTGGTCAGCGCCACCAGCCACGCGGCGACCACGAGACCGGCGGCCACTGCGAACGCGGTCCGGTAGCCGCCGGCGAGCGCTGCGGTCTCGGCCCAGCCGGCGGCACGCAGCCCGTCGCTGCGGGTGGCGGCCAGGGTGGCCAGTGCGGCCAGGCCAACCGCTCCGCCGACCTGTTGGGTGGTGTTGGCCAGGCCGGAGGCGAGCCCGGCGTCGGTGTCGGTAGCGCCGGCCATCGCCAGTGTGGTGACCGCCGGCAGGGTCAGGCCGCCGGCCACCCCGAAGATCAACATCGCCGGGAGTACGTCGACGACGTAGCCGCCGTCGGCGGGCAGCCGGGCGAGCAGGAGGAAGCCGACGGTCGCCAGGCCGAGCCCGACCAGCAGGACCATCCGGGCACCGAAGCGGGCGATCAGCCGACCGGCCAGGCCGAGCGAGACCACGGCGATCACGACCGGGGTGGGCAGGAAGGCCCAGCCGGTCGCGGCGGCGTCCAACCCCAGCACCAGTTGCAGCTCCACGGCGAGCAGGAACTGGAACCCGAAGTACGCGCAGACCATGAGGAACTGCACGGCGTTCGCCGCCACCAGACCCGGGACGCGCAGCACCCGGGGCGGCACCAGCGGGGCCGCCGCCACCCGTTGGCGCAGCGCGAACCCGCCGAGCAGCAGCGCCGCGAGGGCCACCGCGCCGAGCGTCCGAGGGCTGGTCCAGCCGTGCTCTCCCGTTCCGACGATGCCCAACACGGCGGCCATCAGACCGGCGGTGGCGAGCAGCGCGCCGGGCAGGTCCAGGCCGGCGCGCAGACCGATCCCTCGTTCGGCCGGCAGCCGGCGGAGAGCCGCGATGAGGATGGCCGCCCCGATCGGCACGTTGACCAGGAAGATCGTCCGCCACCCGGCGGCCTGGGTGAGCACCCCTCCGGCGACAGTGCCGACCGAGGCACCGGCCGCGCCGGTGAAGCTGAAGACGGCGATGGCGCGGGCCCGTTCGGCCGCTTCGGGATAGAGCCGGACGATCATGCCGAGGCTGACGGCCATGGCCAGCGCGCCGCCGACGCCCTGCCCGAACCGCGCGCCCACCAGCAGGGCCGGCCCGGTGGCGACCGCGCAGGCCAGCGAGGCCACCGTGAACAGCGCGACGCCGGCCAGGAAGACCCTGCGCCGGCCCAGCAGGTCACCGAGCCGGCCGGCGAGCAGCAACAACCCGCCGAACGCGACCAGGTAGGCGTTCACCACCCAGGCCAGGCCGGCGGCACTGAAGCCCAGGTCGCGCTGGATGGCGGGCAGCGCCACCGCGACGACTGTGCCATCCAGGATGATCATCAGGCTGCCGGCGCAGAGCACCAGCAGCGCCGGCCAACGGGATGGGACGACACGCTCCACGAAAACCCCTCCTTGGTGCACGGTTTGTTACCGAGGTCATCGTCTGTGACCATGAACCGGAGCGGAAGGAGGCACTTTGATGTCCCAGAGGAACAGCGATGTGTCCATGCCGGTAGAGGCCGCACTGACCTGCACGGCCGAGAACGTGCCGTTCGCACCGGGTCAGGCCCGGGCGTGCACCGTCCGCCAGGTGCTCGACCGGGTCGGCGGCAAGTGGAGCATCGGCATCCTGGTGGCCGCCTCGCACGGCCCGGTGCGCTTCACCGAGCTGGAGCGGCACATCGAGGGGATCAGCCGCCGGATGCTCACGCTGACGCTGCGCAACCTGGAACGGGACGGCCTGCTGCACCGCACGGTCTACCCGACCGTCCCGCCCAAGGTCGAATACACCGCCACCCCGATGGCGCTGGAGCTCTACGAGTCGCTGGTCGCGCTGACCAGCTGGGCCGAGCGGCACCGCCGGGCCATCGCCGAGGCGCGGACCAGGTACGACGCCCAGCAGACCTGATAAAACCCGCCAGGGGTGTGGTGAACGCCACCGCTTCTGTCTGACCGATCGGTCAGGGTCTGACCGATCGGTCAGGCATGCTGGTCTGCGGGAGGTGGACCGGGCATGGTCAGAGCGGTACCCGACACGCACGGCGAGATCCTCGCCGCGGCGGCGCGGCAGTTCACGGTGACCGGCTACCGGGGCACCTCGTTGCAGGACATCGCCCGGGAGGTCGGCTGCTCCAAGGCCACGGTGCTCTACCACTTCGCCAACAAGGAAGCCCTGCTCGCCGAGCTGATGGCCCCCGCGATCGAGGTGCTTCGCAGCCTCGACGACCAGCTCACCGGCCTGACCGGAGCTGCCGCCCAGGAGGTCGCCGCACAGGGCTTCGTCGACCTCGCGGTCCGGTTCCGGCAGGAGATCGCCGTACTGCGCGGCGAGTTCCCGGAACTGCTGTGCCAGCCGGCCTTCGCGCACATCCAGGAGATCTCCGACCGGCTGCGGGACGCGTTGGCCGGGCACTCCGACCGGCCGGGCGCCCGGATCGCCGCGCTGGTACTGCTCGCCGGCATCTCCGAGGCGTGTGCCGAGTTCGTCGACATCCCCGACGACGAACTGCGCCCTGCCCTGCTCACCCTCGCCCGGCGGGCCGTCGAGCCCGTCGACGCACCCCTGCCCCATCCACCCACGACCGAGGACAAGGACTCCTGATGGCCACCCTGCTCTACCGGCTCGGCCGGGGCGCGTTGCGCCGGCGACGGCTCGTCGTCGCGCTCTGGCTCGTCGTACTCGTCGGCGCCGGCCTGGCCGCGGCGACCCTGCGCGGCCCGACGGCGAGCAACTTCACAATGCCCGGCACCGAGAGCCAGCGCGCTCTCGATCTGCTGGCCGACCAGTTCCCCGCGGCCAGCGGCGCCACCGGCACCATCGCGGTCAAGGCGCCCGCCGACGGCCAACTGGCCACCCCGCAGGGTCAGGCCGTCGTGCAGGAGCTCGTCCAGCAGGCGTCGACACTGCCCGGCGTGGTCGGTGCGGTCAACCCGCTCCAGGTCGGCGCGGTCTCACCCAACGGCCGGTACGCGCTGGTCCAGGTCCAGTTCGCCACCGGCGGGGACGACGTGACCGACGAGCAGCGCACCGCGTACGAGGAGGTTGGCGCAGCCGCCAAGGCGCAGGGCTGGCAGGTCGCCCCCGGCGGTGAGGTGCTCGGCGGCGAGCCGGAAATCGGCTCCACCGAAGCGCTCGGCGTGCTGGTCGCCGCGATCGTCCTGATCATCACGTTCGGTTCCCTGGTCGCCGCCGGCATGACGATGCTCAACGCGCTGATCGGCGTGGGCGCCGGCATGGCCGGACTGTTCGCGTTGAGCGGCGTCGTCCAGCTCACCAGCACCGCGCCGATCCTGGCCCTGATGCTCGGTCTCGCGGTCGGCATCGACTACTCACTCTTCATCACCTCCCGGCACCGGCAGAACCTGCTCGACGGCCTGTCCCCGGAGGAGGCGGTCGGCCGGGCCGTGGGTACCGCCGGCTCGGCAGTGGTCTTCGCCGGCGCCACAGTGGTCATCGCCCTGGCCGGGCTCGCCGTGGTGGACATCCCGTTCCTCACCGTGATGGGTCTCGCCGCCGCCGGCACTGTCACCGTCGCCGTGCTGGTCGCCATCACCCTCCAGCCGGCGTTGCTCGGCTTCGCCGGTCGCCGGGTGCTCCCCCGCCGGCTCCGCTCCGTTCCCACCGACGGCACCGCCGCCGACGAGGACGACTCGGACGTCACCGACCGGCCGGCCGGGACCACCACCGAGGAGCGCAACCGGTTCGGCTTCCGCTGGGCGCGACTGGTCACCCGGTTCCGGGTACCGGTCATCCTGGTCGGCCTGCTCGGCCTGGGGCTGCTCGCGCTGCCCACGCCGGACATGCGGCTGGCACTGCCGGGCGCCGCGACGGCCGCCGTCGGCTCACCAGCCCGGGTGGCGAACGACCTGACCGTCGAGGGCTTCGGAGCGGGCTTCACCGGCCGGCTCGCGGTGGTGGTCGCCGGTGACACGCCACAGGCCACCTCGGCCGCCGTGCCGCAGGTCACCGCCCTGCTCCAGCGCACCGAGAACGTCCTCGCGGTGGCGCCGCCCCAGCTCAGCCCGGACGGCCGGACCGCGCTGCTCGGCGTGGTGCCGAAGACCGGCCCGACCGACGAGGCCACCGAGACCCTGGTGCACGACATCCGTGGCGCGGTCAGCGGGATCCCCGACGCGGACGTGCTGCTCACCGGCGTCACCGCCATCGGCATCGACGTCTCCGAGAAGCTCTCCGACGCGCTACCGATCTACCTGCTGCTGGTGGTCGGGCTCTCGGTGCTGCTGCTGATGCTGGTGTTCCGCTCGCTGCTGGTGCCGATCAAGGCGGCGCTGGGCTTCCTGCTCACCGTCGCCGCAACGTTCGGCATCACTGTGGCCGTCTTCCAGCAGGGACACCTCGCCGACCTCGTCGGCCTGGACACGCCCGGCCCGCTGATCAGCTTCCTGCCGATCCTGCTCATCGGCATCCTGTTCGGGCTCGCCATGGACTACGAGGTGTTCCTGGTGTCCCGGATGCGGGAGGACTTCGTCCACGGTGAGACCGCCCGACAGGCCACCATCAGCGGCATGGGGCACGGCGCACGGGTGGTCACGGCCGCCGCGCTGATCATGATCTCGGTCTTCGGGGGCTTCGTCTTCCTGGAGGACCCGGTGATCAAGTCGATGGGCTTCGCGCTCGCCATCGGTGTCGCCATCGACGCGTTCGTGGTCCGGATGACCATCGTCCCGGCGGTGATGTCACTCCTCGGCGACCGCGCCTGGTGGCTGCCCCGCTGGCTCAACCGCGCCCTGCCCAACGTGGACATCGAAGGCGAGGGCCTGCGCACCCACCTCGAAGACCGCACCCCGACGCACGTCTGACCCACCCCGCCGGACCCGGTCGATCATGGAGTTGTGGTGCCCGTCGTGCCCCGATGAGGGGCCTTCGTCCAGCACCACAACTCCATGATCGACGCAATCGAGCGGCGGTCAGACACCGGCCGGGTAGGTCTCCATCTCGCCGGGGACCGCCGGCACCGGTAGCGGGTGCAGGGCCGTGGTGTCGTCGCACCAGATGAAGGCGTCATAGCGGTCGCCGAGCCGGGTGGGCACGTAGTTGCCCCAGGACTCGAACGACGGGTCGTAGACAACTCCGATCGCCCGGTGGTCAACGGTCTCGGTGACCCAGCCCGGCTGGTCGTCGCCGCCGAAGATCAGCACCGCCCGCTCCGGCATCAGCTCGTGCAACCGCCGCTCGATCGAGCCCTCCCGAGCCGGGGGCACCACCATCGCCTCGGGCGGCGAACCCCAACGGGGTGCGGCGATCACAGTGCCCCGGTAGCTGCCGAAGCCGACCAGGGCCACCGCGTCCTCGCCGTGCCGCTCCCGGGCCAACTGACCAATGTTGACCATCCCGTCCGCGGCCATGTCGGTGGCCCGCGCATCCCCGACGTGCGTGTTGTGCGCCCAGACGATGCCCCGGGCGTCGGGACCGTACCGGTCCAACAGCCGGTCCAGGGTGTCCTGCATGTGGGTGTCGCGGATGTTCCACGAGTCCGGCCCGCCGGCCACCATCGCCCGGTAGTACCGCTCGGCACCGGCCACCACCTCCGCGTTCTGCCAGGCCGAGAAGCGGTCGGGGCCGTCGGAGAGGGCGTGCTCGCGGGTGCGGGCGAGCAACCGGACGACCTCCTCCTCGCAGCGGGCGGAGACGAACCGGCTGGCCGCGCCGTACTCCTCGACCCGCTTGCCGTACGGCTCGAAACATCGGTACGCGTCCTGCGCCGCCTCCAGCGACTTCGGGTCCTCCTCCCCCAGGTAGTCGAAGATCGCCTGCATCGACTCCCAGAGGCTGTACACGTCGAGCCCGTGGAACCCGGCCCGTTGCTCCTCCGGCCGCTCCACGTTCCAGGCCCGCAGCCAGCTCGCGAACCGACCCACCTCGGCATTGGCCCACATCCAGGTCGGCCATCGCTCAAACGCCTCGAGTGCGAGCTGCGGTTCGAGTGCGCCGCCCGGCGCGGCCGTCACCGAACGGTGCACCCGATCGCAGTCGGGCCAGTCACCCTCCACGGCGACGAAGGAGAAACCGCACTCCGCTATCAACCGGCGGGTGAGTTGCTCACGCAACCGGTAGTAGTCGTAACTGCCGTGGGTGGACTCACCGATCATCACCACCCGGGCGTTTCGAACGCGCTCCAGCAACGGGTCGAAATCGCTCGGCGCGCCGAGCCGCTGAACCAGCATGCCAGCGGCTACCCGGCCGCCACTGCGGCAAACCGTGCGCGCTGCGCGGGCCGACACGCCGGCCGCCGGGCCGTCGTGGGCCCCAACCACACCGGTGTACGACCACCGCGAGCGGGTAGCCGGCCGACATGACCGTCACCGGCGTCCAGTTGCAGGAGTACCTGGCCGGGCTCGACTACCCGGTCTCCCGGGAGGACCTGATCCGCTGGGGTCAGGAGAACGGGGCCAGCACGGCAATGCTGCAGATGCTCCAGGCCCTACCACCCGACCAGTTCAACTCCCCCGACGAACTGAACGCCGCCCTCTCCACCCCCACCTAAACCCAACCCAACCCGGCCCCAACCCGGCCCCGGCCCGGCCTCGGTGATCATGAGGTTATTGCCGTCCGCCACGGCGTGTCGCGCCGCTAACTCCATGATCACCGGGTTGACGGGTGAGGGTGGGGTTTAGGGGAGCGGGACGGGGATGGTGCGGGATTCGGTTCGGGCGGTTTCGGCGGCGGCGAGGATGGCGACGACCTCGCGGCCGAAGCGGACGTCGCAGCTGTGGTCCCGGGTGCCGGCCTGCACCTGCTCGACGAGCTGGTCGATGGCGACGCCGAACGCGGTCGCGGCGTCGTTCTCGCCGAACGGGACGTCCTCAATGCCGTTCTCGCCGTAGAACACGAACTCCCTGGCCATCGACTCGGTCGGAGCATCAAGGGAGAGCGAGGCGCTGCTCGTGGCGCCGCCCTCGTGGGTGAGCAGCAGATGTACCATCCCGCTCGGTCCGTCCATCGCCGCCACCTGGGTCACCCGGCCCAGCACCGGCAGGAGGATCGAGAGGGCGTGCGGGGCGATGTCCCAGAGCGCCCCGTGCTCCCGACGCCACAACGAGCCGCCGTACGGGCTGCCGTCCTGGAAGATCGAGGCGAACGCTGTGGTCCGACCGTGCTGCCAGCCCCCGGCGGCGGCGGTGGCGGCGAGGAACGCTGTCACGTTCGGCTGGAAACGCTGGGTGAAGAAGACGACCGAGGCGACCCCGGACTCCTCGGCGGTGGCCACGACCCGGTCGGCCTCGGCCACGCTGAGCGCCAGCGGCTTGTCCAGCAGCAGGTGCCGCCCGGCGCGGGCCGCCCGGACCGCGATGTCGGCCTGGATGTCCGGCGGCAGCGCGACGGCGATCGCCTCGCACTGCTCGATCAGCGCGTCGACGTCGGCGTAGGCGGGCACCCCGTACCGCTCGGCCAGCGCGGAGGCCCGCTCCGGGTTGCGGCCCCACACCCCGACCAACTCGGCATCGGGATGCGCGTGCAGCGCCTTCCCGTGCGTCTCGATCGCCCAGTGACCGGTGCCGAACAAGCCGAACCGCAGCACGTGTACCTCCGCTGTTTCCCCGCACCGCGGCAACGCCACGGACGTGATCCACGCTAGTCGCCCCGGCGGCCATGACGGCGGCGGGTTCGACCAATCGAAGCAGCCCACCTTCGTTTCCGGGTCGTTTGTCGAGCTACCCGTCGGACTGGCGGCACCGCCTGCGCCGCTCTCGGTAGCCTCAGGTCCGATTGCCGCCAGACACACCAGGTGCGGCCAGGCAGTCTCGACGACATGCCGAGCACGGATCCAGCGATCACCAGCGGTGTCGTGACGTTTGAACACTGGTACGACTTCACCGAGGGCGGCCCCGTGCACCGCGCGCTGCTGCCGTTCCCGTCCACGGCGTCCGCCCCGTTCGAGGTCGCTCGCTGGTCGGTGGCCCCGAACACCTCCAACGACCTCGACGTCCACCGGTCTCGTGAGGTGTGGATCATCGTGGCCGGGACCGGCACCTTGACGTTTGCCGACCGGACGGGCGTCCTGCGGGCCGGCGACGTCGCGGCGTTCGACAGCAGGGTGCCGCACCAGATTCGGAACGACGGACCGGACCCGCTCCTCGCCATCTCCGTCTACTGGCTGCAAGCAGACGACTGACGCCCACCCGAGAAGCGTGGGCACCGGGGCTGCGGACCCCTCGACGGGCGCGCGTCACACGCGGAGAGGCAGGGCACCCCTTTACTACGACGGTTAGTAGGCTGTGCCGGTGACCGAGGCAACGACCGGGTGGTGCCGGTGACCAGCGTGGGCGCCGATTCGCCGGTGGACGGGATCGTCGCGACAGTGCCCATCGTGCTGTCGCTGCTCGTGGCGCTGTGGGCGCTGGTGGCGGCGGTACGCCACCGGCCACCGGACCGGGTGCAGTTCGTCGGTCTGGCCGTACTCGAAGTGGCGTTGTTGGTGTTGAGTGTGCTGGCGCTCGTCGCGGTCGGTGGCGGGGATCGGCCCGGCGAACCCGGCGCCTTCTTCGGCTACCTGGTCACGCTGGTGTGCCTGCCGCCGCTGGCCTGGGTGCTGGCCCGGATGGAACCGACCCGCTGGGGTTCGGCGATCGTGTGCGCGGTCTGCCTGGTGGCCCCGGTGGTGGTGGTCAGGTTGCAGCAGACCTGGGAGGTGCTCGGTGGTTGAGACAGGACCGGCTCGGCAGCGCACGAACTCCGGCCCGGGTCGGCTGCTGATCGCTGTCTACCTGCTCTTCGCCATCGCGGCGACGAGTCGGGCGGGTTTGCAGATCGCCACCAAGTTCGACGAGGCGCCGGTGGCGTACCTGCTGTCCGGGGTGG
Organism: Micromonospora sp. 050-3; assembly: GCF_046549335.1. NCBI lineage: Bacteria > Bacillati > Actinomycetota > Actinomycetes > Micromonosporales > Micromonosporaceae > Micromonospora > Micromonospora sp. 050-3. The sequence goes on along the minus strand of NZ_JAJPVX010000003.1, from coordinate 611,800 downwards.
CCGCGCTCATCTACATCGTGGCGGCGGTGGGGTTGGCCCGCGCCGGGCACACCGGCCGTCGGGTCGCACTGGTGTGCTGCTCGGTGGAGCTGGTCGGGGTGGTAGCGGTCGGCGTCCTGAGCCTTGTCGACAAGGATCTTTTCCCGGACGAGACGGTCTGGTCGCAGTTCGGCAGCGGGTACGGCTACATCCCGCTGGTGCTGCCGGTGCTCGGCCTGATCTGGCTCTGGCGCACCCGCCGCGCACCCGCCTGACCCGGCGAGGAGACCCGGCGACGAGGGCGCCGGCTCACCTGCCGGAACGCCCTCGTCGTGAGGTACCTGTCAGTCCCGCGGGCCGCCCGCGACGTAGATGACCTGACCGGAGACGAAGCCCGCGCCCTCGCTCGCCAGGAACGAGATGGTGTGCGCGACGTCCTCCGGCCGGCCCGGGCGACGGACCGGGATCTCGGCGGCGGCGTGCTTCTGGAAGTCGTCGAAGTCGACCTTCATGCGGGCGGCGGTGGCCGCCGTCATGTCGGTGACGATGAAGCCGGGTGCGACAGCGTTCACTGTCACCCCGAACGGCCCCAGCTCGATGGCGAGCGTCTTGGTGAAGCCCTGTAGACCGGCCTTGGCCGCGGCGTAGTTCGCCTGGCCCCGGTTGCCCAGCGCGGAGGTGCTGGAGAGGTTGACGATCCGCCCCCACTTCCGGTCCACCATGTGCTTCTGGGCGGCCTGGCTGAACAGGAACGCGCCGCGCAGGTGCACCCCCATCACCGTGTCCCAGTCGGCGTTGGTCATCTTGAACAGCAGGTTGTCGCGGAGCACACCCGCGTTGTTGACCAGCACGGTGGGCGCGCCCAACTCGGCGGCGATCCTGCTCACCGCCGCCTCGACCTGGTCCCGGTCGGACACGTCGGCGCCCACCCCGAGCGCCCGGCCACCGGCCCCGGCGATGGCGTCCACCGTCTCCTTGGTGGCCGCCTCCTCGATGTCGACCACGGCGACGGCCATTCCGTCGGCGGCCAGCCGTCGGGCGGTGGCCGCGCCGATGCCGCGTGCGGCTCCGGTGACGATGGCGACGCGGGACTCCTCCGACATGATTACCTCCCGGTAACTTGGGGTCGATCGGAGGAGCTTAACCTCAACAGGCCGACCCTCGGCATAGGCGAATCCACCGGTATCCGTGGCCGGAGACCTTCACGGCGCCGAGCTTGCCCAACTCTCCGTAGCCGCGGTCGGCCAGCACGTCGATCGGCAGGTCGGCCTCCGGCTCGAGGCTGCTGAGGTCCACCTCGACGTCCTCGGTGCTGAGGTTGTGCACGAAGACCATCGTCCCCGTCGGCCCGTCGGCCCGGTGCGCGAGCACTCCGGCCGGCATCGCCACGTCGATGTGGGTCGTCGAGCCGGAGCCGATCTCCGGAGCCTCCCGCAGCGTACGGATCATGCGCTCGAACCAGGCGAGCAGCGACTTGGCGTCGCCGCGCTGGGCGGTGACGTTGACGTTCTGGTAGCCGAACTCACCCTTGTCGATCACCGGGCGGACCAGCTTCTCCGGGTCCGCCGTGGAGAAGCCGGCGTTCGGCTTGTACGACCACTGCATCGGGGTACGGATCGCGTCCCGACCCCGCAGCGACAGGTCCTCGCCCATCCCGATCTCCTCGCCGTAGCGCAGTACCGGCGTGCCGCGCATCGAGAACTGGAGGGCGTACGCCAGCTCGATGTGCCGCCGGTCGTTGCCGAGCATCGGGGCGAGCCGGCGACGGATGCCCCGGTCGTAGATGCGCATGTTCTCGTCCGGGCCGAACTTCGCGTACACCTGGTTGCGCTGTTCGGTCGTCAGCCGGGACAGGTCGATCTCGTCGTGGTTGCGCAGGAAGGTGGCCCACTGCCCCCCGACCGGCAGCTTCGGGGTGTCGCGGAGCGCCTCGATCAGCGACTCCGGGTCCTCGCGGGCCAGGGCGAGCATGAGTCGACCGTTGAGCATGAAGTCGAAGAGCATGTGGATCCGGTTGCCGGAACCGCTGGCGTCGCCGAAGAACGTCGGTAGCTGGTCCGGCTCGACGTTCGCCTCGGCCAGCAGGACGGCGTCGCCGCGGCGCCACTGGACGTGCTGGCGCATCTCGGTGAGGAACTCGAAGTCCTTCGGGGAGTTCGGGTTGCCCGGTTCGGTCAGCTCGATGATGAACGGCACAGCGTCCATCCGGAAGCCGGAGACACCGAGCTGGAGCCAGAACGACATGATCTTCTTGATCTCGTCCCGGACCTGCGGGTTGGCGAAGTTGAGGTCCGGCTGGAACTTGTAGAACCGGTGGTAGAACCACGCCTTGGCGGTCCGGTCGTAGCTCCAGGTCTCGTCCTGCTCGCCGGGGAAGACCATGCCCTGGTGCCGGTCGTCCGGCTCGGTGTCGGACCAGACGAACCAGTCCCGGTAGGGCGAGTCCGGCGAGGAGCGGGCGGACTGGAACCACGGGTGCTCGTCGGAGGTGTGGTTGACCACCAGGTCGATGATCACGCGGATGCCCCGGTTCTGCGCCTGGTGCAGCAGCTCGGCGAAGTCGCCCAGCGTGCCGAAGCGCGGGTCCACGTTGTAGAAGTCGGTGGCGTCGTAGCCGTCGTCGCGGTTGGGCGACGGGTGGATCGGGTGCAGCCACAGGCAGGTCACCCCGAGCCGGGCCAGGTAGTCCAGCCTCCCGATCAGCCCACGGATGTCACCGACCCCGTCGCCGTCCGAGTCGGCGTACGTGTCGATGTCGAGGCAGTAGACGACAGCTTCGGAATACCAACGGTCACCCATGCCGAAGGAACATCTCCGTTCGATCACCGCGGCAAACCCGTCCGGCGGGCGGCAGGCGCGGGGCGGCGTTGGTTACCGTGCCGTCATGGAGAACGACCTCGTACCGCCGAGCGAACTGTTGGACTGGTCCCGGGGCAGCTGGCTGCACCCGCCGGTACGCGTCGAGGAGGGCTCGGCCGGCGAGCTGATCGTCGAGCCGGCGGCGGACAGCGACTTCTGGCGGCGGACCAGCTACGGCTTCGTGCACGACAACGGCCCGGCCCTGCTGGCGCCGCTGCCGGTGGGCGCCGCCATGGAGGTGAGCTTCCGGCTCGACTTCTCGGCGCAGTTCGACCAGGCCGGCGCGTTCGTCCGCGTCGACGAACGCACCTGGACCAAGGCCGGTGTGGAGATCAGCGACGGCGAGGCGCAGCTCGGCGCGGTGGTGACCCGGGAGTTCTCCGACTGGTCCGTGGGGCCGGTGCCGGAATGGGCGGGCCGGGAGGTGACCGTCCGGGTCAGCCGGGCCGGCGACGCACTGACCATCCGTGCCCGGGTCGACGACGAGCCGTGGCAACTGGTCCGGCTCGCCCCGCTGGACCCGACGGCCGAGGCCGTGGCGGGGCCGTTCTGCTGCGCGCCGTCCCGCGCCGGTCTCAGCGTGGTCTTCACCGGCTGGAGGCAGGGACCGGCGGACACCGCACTGCACCCGGAGCACTGAGCGCAGGTGTAGTGCGGGCCCCGCTGGGTATGACCCTCCGATCCCCGACAGCCGACCGGAAGGACGACCCATGGCGTACGCCCAAGCTGGCGACCCGTCCGAGTTCACCGGGTTGACCGGCTGGGTGGCCTCGGTGATCGAGGCGATGGGCCCGGTCGGCGTGGCGCTGCTGGTGGCGTTGGAGAGCATCGTTCCGCCCATTCCCAGTGAGATCGTGCTGGCGCTCGCCGGCTTCCTGGCGCACGAGGGCAAGTTCAACGTCTTCGTCGTGGTGCTGGCCGCGACCGTCGGCTCGCTGGTCGGCGCGTTGGTGCTCTACTGGCTGGGCGCGGCGCTCGGCGAGGAACGGCTCAAACGCTGGCTGGACCACATTCCGCTGGTGGACCGCGACGACCTGGAGAAGGCGGACAAGTGGTTCGAGCGGCACGGTCGGTGGGCGGTGCTGATCGGCCGGGTGGTGCCGGTGGTCCGCAGCCTGGTCTCCGTGCCGGCCGGGGCCAACCGGATGCCGCTGGGTGAGTTCATCCTGCTCACCACCATCGGCAGCGGAGTGTGGAACGGTCTCATCGTCGGGGCTGGCTACGCCCTCGGCAGCCAGTGGCAGGACGTGGCCCGCTACAGCGACTGGTTCAACTACGCGATTGTCGCGATCTTCGTCGTCATGGCGGCCATCTGGGTGTTTCGTAAGGTCCGCCGGCGTCGCGAGCGCGACGACCGGCGGTCGGTGACCGCCGGTCGCTGATCCGCATTACCGCCCACCGCCGGCGTCCTGACCGGACGCCGGCGAGCGCGGTCAGGGCAGGGTGTCCAGGTGCGGGCCCACAGTGCTGGCGAAGCCGTTGCCGTTGCTGACGTCCCAGTTCACCGACCAGGTCATCGCGCCCCGGATGCCGGGGTAGGTGCGCGGCGGGCGGAAGCTGCCGCAGTTGGTGCCCCGGGCCAGGCAGTCCAGGGCGGCGTTGACCACGCTGGGCGCGACGATGCCGCCGCCGGCCGCCCCCGCTCCGGCGGGCAGGCCGAGGCCGACCTGGTCGGGGCGGAGCCCGGCCTCCAACTGGATGCAGGCCAACGCGACGATGAAGTTCACGGTGCCCTGGCCGTACGCGGCGTTCTGGTCGCAGCCGAGCATCGCGCCGGAGTTGTAGTACTGGGTGTTGACGACGGTGAGGATGTCCTTGATGTCGAGCGCCAGCTTGAAGTAGCCGCCGGCCGGGTTCTGCATGTCGATGGTCTGCGGAGCCATCGCGATGATCAGCCCCGATCCGACAGCGTTCCGCAGCGCGCGCAGCGCCTGCGCCATGTACGTCGGGTTGAGCCCGTTCTCCAGGTCGATGTCGATCCCGTCGAAGCCGTACCGGGCGATCAGCGCGGCGGCCGTGTCGGCGAACGCGGCGGCCGAGGCGGCGTTGTTCACTGTGACCCGGCCGGTCTCGCCACCCACGGAGAGGATCACCCGCTTGCCCCGGCTGTGCAGGGTGCGGACGTCGGCGGTGAAGTCCGCGTCGGTGTAGCCGCCGAGCGCGGCGGCCAGTCCGGGGTCGATGCCGAAGGTGAGCGCGCCGGGGGTCGCGGTGGCCTCGGCGAAGGCGACCGCCACCAGGTCGTACTCGGCGGGGACGTCGCGTAGCCGCAGCTCGACGGCGGGGTTGTCGAAGTTGTGCCAGTACCCGGTGAGCAGGTGTTTCGGCAGCCCTCCGGTGGGCGGGTCGGTGGGTGGCGGCGTGGTGGGGGGCGGCGTCGTGGGTGGCGGCGTCGTGGGCGGCGGCGTCGTGGGCGGCGGCGTGGTGGGCGGGGTGCCGCCGCCGCAGGACGCGCCGTTGAGCTGGCAGCCGCTCGGCGAGCCGGAGCCGCTGGCCAGGAAGCCGAAGGAGACCGATGCGCCCGGGGCGATGGTGCCGTTCCAGGACCGGTTGGTGAAGGTGTGCCGCTGGCCGGACGAGCTGAGCAACGCGTCCCAGTAGCTGCCGAGGGTGGTGCCGGACGGCAGGTCGAAGGCGAGGCTCCAGCCGTTGATGGTCGAGCTGCCGCCGTTGGTGATTGTGTACTTCCCCTCCCAGCCGGAGCCCCACTCGGCGGTCTTGACGAAGCTGGCGGTGGCCCCGGCGGCGTACGCGGGCAGCGCCACCCAGGCCGCGCCGAGTGTCGCCGCGAGGGCGGCGACGAGGGACAGGACAAGGGATCTGGACCGTTTCATGAGACCCTCCGGGCCCGGACTGGCATCTATGGACGTCAACGTTGCTGCCAATTATTAAGACAGTTAACTGTTTCTGTCCAGGGGGCGCGACGGGGCCGCCTGTGGGCGGCGCAGCACCGCCTGCTCAAGGGCCGACCACACGCTCGTGGTCACCAGATAGATCACCGCGGCGAGCGGCAGCACCAGCGCCACCAGCACTGTCGTGAACGGCAGCAGGGGCAGCAGCCGGCCGAGCGTGGCCGCCCCCGGGCCCTCGGTCGGCGTACCGGCCACAGTGCCAACCGCCGCTGACGCTCGACGGGCCCGCCGCGACGACCACCAGGCCACCGCCAGCAACACCACCAGCAGCACGCCGAACAGCGGTCCGGCCGCGCCGGCCAGCCCGTCGCTGAGATGGTGACCCAGTGGCACGCCGGCCAACCGCTCGTCCAGCAGCCCGGTGCCGCCCTCACTGGTGCTGAACAACCGGTACAGCACCAGCAGGAACGGCGCCTGGATGAGCAGCGGCAGGCAGCCGGCGATCGGGTTCGCGCCGGCCTCGCGGTACAACGTGAACACCTCGCGCTGAAGCGTCGCCGGGTCGTCCGCGTACCGCTGCTGAAGGTCACGCACCTGCGGGGCGAGCGCCGCGCGGCGCCGCTCGCCGCGGACCTGCGCGACGGTGAGCGGCGAGATCAGCAGTCGGACGGCGACGGTGAAGAGCACGATGGCGGCGGCGGTCGCTCCACCGCCGGCCAGTGGTGCGAGCAGTTCGGTGAGCCAGGACAGCGCGCTGCCGGCAGCGGCGACAGCGTCGTGCAGTGGTGCGAAGGCAAGCATGGGAACCCCTCGGTCCGATTCCGGTGAGGCCCTCCCCCTGGCGGTATCCGCTCGACAAGGGGGGCCGGTGACGGCGGGATCGGCCGCGCGGCGGCGAGGCGCTACGCGGCCGAGGGGTGCCCCGGGGCACGGGGACGAGGACGACCGGCCGCATCCGGGTCGATCTGGCGGGGCGTTCGGCGACTTCGGGAGCGGGCCCGCAGGCCGGCCCACCGCGGCCCGGCACCAGGCGCGCCCGCCCGGTCGTGCACGCGGGCCGCCAGCACCACGGCGAGCAGCACCAGGGCGGTCAACGCGGCACCGGCGAGCAGGTCGGCCGGTCGGCCCGCGAGCACTGTGAGCTGGGCGAACGTGGACATCCACGCGACCCCGACATAGCCCAACAGCACCGGCACGGGCCCAGCATAGGACCCGCTGTCACGTCACCCGGCCGAATCCGGCTGCCCGCAGTGAAGACGACGCACCGCCGCCACGTTTCCCGGCATCGCCACGTTGGGTAACCAACGGCGGACCAACGCGGACGGACCGCGAACGGTAGGAACGGACGGGTGATGTCGATGACCGGTCAGGTGGCGGAGGCGCCCAGCGACATTGCTGCGGCGACCGGGTTGCTCACCGTGGGTGTCGAGGAGGAGTTCCTGCTCGTCGACCCGCACACCGGGGCCGCGGTTCCGGCCGTGGACCTGGTCATGGAGCAGGTGCCGGCCGAACTTCGCGGGCAGGTGGAGCGAGAGTTCCAGACCAGTCAGATCGAGATCGGCAGCCCGCCCGGCCTGGAGCTCTCGTCGATCCGGCACTCCCTCGGCGTTCTGCGTCGGGCGCTCTCCGACGCCGCCGAGCGGGCCGGCGTACGCCTGCTCGCCATCGGCACCGGCCCGGTGGACGGCCCGGTGCCACCGGTGGTGGACAAGCCCCGCTTCGACCTGATGATCGAGCGGTTCCGGCTGCTCGTCCCCGGCCCCGGCAACAACGGTATGCACGTTCACGTGGGGGTGCCCGACCCGGACACCGGCGTGCAGGTGCTCAACCACGTACGGCCGTGGCTGCCGATGCTGCACGCTGTGACCACCAACTCGCCGTTCTCCCGGGGCGAGGACACCGGCTACGCCAGTTGGCGTTCGGTGGAGTGGGAGCGCTGGCCGTCGGTGGCGCCGACGCCGTTCCTGGAGTCGCACGAGCACTACCAGCGGCTGATCCGTCAGTTGATCTCCAGCGGGGTGATGCTCGACGAGGGAATGCTCTACTGGTACGCCCGCCTGTCGGCGAAGTACCCGACGGTGGAGCTGCGGATCGGCGACGTCTGCCCGTCGGTGGACGACGCGGTGCTGGTCGCCGGGCTGGTCCGGGCACTGGTGGCCACCGCCATGGCGGATGTCGAGGCCGGCCGGCCGGCGTTGCAGACCGACCACCACCTGCTGGTCGGCGCGCACTGGCGAGCCGCCCATGACGGCCTGGAAGGCGAGGCCGTCGACGTCACAAACGGTGAGCTGCGCCCCGCCTGGGAGCTGTTGGACCGGCTCGTGGAGCGGCTGCGGCCGGCGCTGGAGCAGCACGGCGACTGGGCCGAGGTGACCGACCTGCTGGGTGGGTTGCGCCGGCACGGCAGCGGCGCGGCACGGCAGCGCGCGGTGTTCGAGCGCACCGGCCGACTCACCGACGTGGTGCAGGACGTCGCACGGCAGACCCGCGGCTGATCACCGCGTGACAGGATGGACCCGTGGCGCAACGGCTGATCGTCATCGGCGGGGACGCCGCCGGAATGTCGGCGGCGTCCCAGGCCCGACGCCGCCGTGACCGTGGCGACCTGGAGATCGTGGTCTTCGAGCGGGGCCACTTCACCTCCTACTCGGCGTGCGGCATCCCGTACTGGATCAGTGGCCTGGTGCCCGGTCCCGAGGCGTTGATCGCCCGGACCCCGGAGACGTTCCGCACCGAGTACGCGATGGACGTCCGGATGCGCCACGAGGTCACGGCCATCGACCTGGAACGCCGCGAGGTGGTGGCCCGGGACCTCAAGGGCGGCGGCGAGGTCCGCGAGCGCTTCGACGACCTGATGTACGCCACCGGCGCGGTACCGGTGAAGCCACCGTGGGCGGTCACCGACGCGGGCGGCGTGTTCGGCATGCAGACCCTCGACGACGGTGCGGCGCTGCGCGACTGGCTGGACGCCGACCCGCAGCCCCGGCGGGCCGTGGTGGTCGGCGGCGGGTACATCGGCGTCGAGATCGCCGAGGCCCTCATCCAGCGCGGCCTCTCGGTGACCCTGGTGGAGGCGGGCGAGCAGCCCATGTCGACGGTCGACAGCGACATGGGCGAGCTGGTCGCCGAGGCGATGCGCGGCCTCGGCATCACGATCCGCGGCGGCCTGCCGGTGATCGGCCTTGAAGAGCGGGACGGCCGGGTGTCCGCCGTGGTCACCGCCGAGGGGCCGATCCCGACCGACGTCGTGGTCATGGGTCTGGGCGTACGCCCCAACACCGCGCTCGCGGAGGCGGCCGGGCTGCCCCTCGGGCCGACCGGCGCGATCCGGGTGGACCGCCGGATGCGGGTGCCCGGGCACCCAGGGGTCTGGGCGGCCGGTGACTGCGTGGAGACCCTGCACCGGGTCAGCGGGATGCCGGTGCACGTGCCGCTCGGCACGCACGCCAACAAGCAGGGCCGGGTCGCCGGGATCAACATCGGCGGTGGGTACGCCACCTTCACTGGCGTGATCGGCACGGCGGTGACCAAGGTCTGCGACCTGGAGGTGGGTCGGACGGGTCTGCGCGAGCGCGACGCCACGGCTGCCGGCTTCGAGTTCGTGTCGGTGATCGCCGAGTCGACCAACCGGGCCGGCTACTACCCGGGTGCCCGGCCGATGACCGTCAAGCTGATCGCCGAGCGCCCCAGCGGTCGGCTGCTCGGCGCGCAGATCGTCGGTTGGTCCGAGGCGGCCAAACGGATCGACTCGCTGGCCGTGGCGCTGTGGAACGGCATGACGGTGGACGATATGACGCAGCTGGACCTGGGCTACGCTCCGCCGTACGCGCCGGTCTGGGATCCGGTGCTCATCGCCGCCCGAAAAGCGGTCGACGCGCTCGCCGCCCTCGACCGCTGACCCGCGCCCGCCGTGGAGGACCACCCCGTGACCCAGACCCCGACCCGGCCGACCGTGCGTCGGCGTCCCACGATGGTCGACGTGGCCCGGCGGGCCGACGTCAGCCTGAAGACGGTCTCCCGGGTCGTCAACGACGAGCCGGTGGGTCAGGAGCTGGTCGGCCGGGTGCTGGCCGCTATCGCCGAGCTGGGCTTCCGGCGTAACGACATCGCTCGTAACCTGCGCTCCCGGCAGCTCAACGCCACAGTCGGGCTGCTGATCGAGGAGATCGCCAACCCGTTCTACGCGACCATCGCCAGCGTCGCCGCCGAGATCGCCGCCGCCCACGGCACCATGCTGATCACCGCGTCGTCGGAGGAGGACCCGGAGCGGGAACGCGCCCTGCTCCAGGACTTCACCCAGCGCCGGGTCGACGGCCTGCTGGTGGTGCCGGCGGGCCTGGACCACTCGTTCCTGCGTCGCGAGGTCGAGCTGGGCATGCCTGTGGTGTTCCTGGACCGGCCGCCGCAGGGGCTGCAAGCCGACGCCGTGCTGTTGGACAACCGAGGTGGCAGCCACGCCGGGGTGAGCGCGCTGCTCGACGAGGGACACCGACGGGTGGGGCTCCTGCTCGGCGCGCCGAGTGTGCCCACCATGCGGGAGCGGCTGGCGGGGGCGCGGGCGGCACTGGACGCCGCCGGGGTCGAGCCGGACGAGACGCTGATCCGTGAGCGGCTCATCGCTCCCGAGGAGGCCGGGCGGGCGGTCGCCGCGCTGCTCGACCTCCCGGAGCCGCCCACCGCGTTTTTCTGCGCCAACAACCGGCTCACCGTCGGCGCGCTCCAGGAACTGCACCGGCGCGGCAGTGACGCCGCGCTGGTCGGCTTCGACGACTTCGAGCTGGCCCACCTGATGCCCCGACCGCTGACCGTCGTCGCGTACGACACGAGGGAGCTGGCGAGGGTCGCCACCGAACGACTGTTCCAACGAATAGCCGGCGACGACACCCCACCCTCAACCACTGTCCTCCCGACCAGGCTCCTCCCACGCGGCCTGACCTGAGCCCCCGCCCGCCCCCCGCCCGCCCGGCGGGGTCGATCATGGAGTCGTGGTGCCTCACGTATGCCGCGAAGTGCGCTCGAACGCCCACCACAAGTCCATGATCGACCGGGCGAGGGGGTCCTAGCTTGCGGCGGGGAGGAGGGCGTCCACCTCGGCGCGGGTCGGTGGGTCGGCGCCTCGGCGGCCGCAGGTCAGCGCGGCCACAGTGGCGGCCTGCCGGAGCACCTCCGCCCACTGCTGCGGGGTCACCGCGGCGAGCCGGTCGGCCGGTCGGTCACCGAGCGCGTCGAGGTCGGCCAGCGCGGCCAACAGGCCACCGGTGAACGAGTCGCCGGCACCGACGGTGTCGACAACTGTGGTGCGGACCGCCGGCTCCTCGTGCAGCGAGCCGTCCGGCGCGAGCAGCCAGGCGCCGTCCCCGCCCCGGGTCACCACGGCGCAGGACACGCCGGCCGTACTCCATTCGGTCATCACGTCGGCCACCGAACGGTCCGGGTAGAGCCAGGCCAGGTCCTCGTCGCTGGCCTTGACCAGGTGCGCGAGGCGAATCTGCCGGCGTACCCTCTCCTGCTCCGCCGCCCGGTCGGTGACGATGCTCGGCCGCAGGTTGAGGTCGATGGAAACGGTGAGCCCGTCGCGCTGGCGTTCCCGGGCGAGCAGGCCCTCCAGCGCGTCCGCGCCGGGTGCCAACGCGAGCGCGAGGGAACCGGTGTGCAGCGCGATCGCCGGTGACCCGGCCAGCTCGGGCAACTCCTGGGGCGTCCACTGCCAGTCGGCCGCGCCGGCCAGCCGGAACTCGTAGCTGGCCTGCCCGGCGGCGTTCAGGGTGGCCACCGCCACCGACGTGGGCTCCTCGGCGCGTACCGCCCACTCCAGGTCCACCCCGTTGGTGCTCAAATGCTCGACGAGTTGCCGACCGTACTCGTCGCCCGCGAGCCGGGCCAGCAGCCGTACCGGCTGGTCGAGCCGGGCCAGGGTGACCGCGACGTTCGCCGGGGAGCCACCCGGGACGGCCCGCTGCCCCTCGGCGGTGACGACCAGGTCGATCAAAGCCTCACCCGCGACGACGATCACGCGGTCACCTCCCCCGGAGCGAGCGGGCCGGGGCCGCCGAGCCCGTCGGCCGCGCGGGACAGCAGTACCGCCTGGTAGGCGTGGTAGACGTCTGGTCGGCCGTGCCAGACCGTGTCGGCGGGCAGGTTCTGCGCGTCCAACTCGTGCCGCCATCCGGTCTGGTCGATGAGGCTGCGACGGGCGTACGCCCAGAAGACCCGGTACCAGTCGAGGTAGACCGCGTCCCCGGTGCGGCGGTGCAGGGTGATCGCCGCGCCGATGGCCTCGGCGAGAACCCAGTGCATCCGGGAGCGCACCACCGGGCGGTCGTCCCAGTCGATCGTGTAGACGAAGCCGTCGGCGCCGTCGACCGCCCAGCCGCGGCGCACGGCGGCGGCGAACAGAGCGCGGGCGTCGGCGAGCAGCCAGCGGGGTGGCTGCGGCAGCACCGCCTCCAACTCGAGCAGCAGCCGGGCCCACTCCAGCCAGTGCCCGATCGTGGAGCCGTACGGCCGGAACGGGTCGGCGGGCTGGTCCCGGTTGTAGTCGGGCAGCGGCGACCAGTCGGTGGTGAAGTGCTCGGGCAGCCGCCAGTCGTGCCGGGCCGCCTCACCGTGCACGAGGTGGGTGGCGATCCGCAGGGCACGGTCGGCCCAGCTCGCGTCGCCGGTCCCGGCGGCAGCGGCGAGGAACGCCTCGACCATGTGCATGCTGCTGTTGGCGCCCCGGTAGTCCTCGGTGATCGTCCAGTCCCGGTTCCACGATTCGCGGACCGCGCCGGCCTCGTCGTCCCAGAACCGGTCCCGCACGATGTCCAGCACGTCGGCGAGCAACCGGTCCGCGCCGGGCCGGCCGGCGCGTGCGGCGCCGGAGGCGGCGAGCAGGACGAACGCGTGGTCGTAGCCGGCCTTGCGGTCGTTGACGGGCACTCCCTGCTGGTCCACCGCGCCGAACCAGCCGCCGTACCGGTCGTCGCGCAGCAGCGTGCTGAGCGCGGCGATCCCGTGGTCGACCAGGGCGGCGGCGTCCGGGTCGCCGTTGCGGTGGGCGAGGGCGGCTACGTGGGTCATTCGGCAGGTGATCCAGGTGTGGATCGGTTCGCCGCGGTCCGGGGTGCGGTCGTCGGTGAGCCACCAGAAGCCGCCCTCGGGCCGGACCGAGCGGCGGGCGGTGTCGAGCAGCGTCCGGGTCTGGTCGACGAGGAACTCGTCCAGATCGGGCAGGTCTGGCGACCCCGCCGGAGTGGGGGTCGTTGCGGCGTCGAATCGGGGCACGTCGGTCATTTCAGCTGGTCACCGTCGGGTAGGAAAGGGACATACGGCCAGGATCGGCGGACGGACCGGGTCCGCGCCGCAAAACCGCCAACGGTACGCCACGAATCGACTGGAAAGGGTCGACACGCGACGGGAGGATTTCGCCCCCATTTGCCCGTTGACATCGTTGTCACCGCTCAACCCTGCTCTGGCAGCCGGCCGACTGTCAATTCCGGCTGCGTCACACCGCCCCGGGACAGCGCCGATCAGTAGTAGTCGTCGATCGGCTGCCGTGCCTCATCGAACAGCGCCGGCCCCTCGTAGCGGACCGGGGGCAGCGGCGGGGTGGCCGGCTTGACCTCCTCGAACTGCTCGGTGGACAGCGCGTACACCACCCGCCCGAGGCCGGATCGGTCGATCGCCGTCGCGCACATCGCGCACGGCTGGCAACTGGTGAACATGGTGGTGCCGGCGGCCACCTCGGGGGAGAGTTCCCGAGCCGCCCAGCGGGCCAGCTTCAACTCCGGATGGGCGCTGATGTCCGCGTCGGAGACCACGGTGTTGTGGTCCTCGATCAGGACGACGCCGGCCGCGTCGACAAGCAACGAGCCGAACGGGCGTTCGCCGGAAGCCCCCGCCCGCCTGGCGATTTCCACGGCGTGGCGGAGAAACTTCTCGTCGTCGGGGGTCATCGGTCCTCCTGGGTTGCGTGATGTGCGGCCACGGCGGCAAGGGTCCGCCAGGCGCGTTCGGGCTGGCGGATCTCGGTCAGGTCGCCGTTGAACGGGTCCAGCACCACCGTCTCCGTGCCGAGCGCACGAAGCTGGTCGAGGTCGGCGACGATCTGATCGATGGTGCCGACACCGGCGAGCCGGTCCGGGTCGGTGATCGGTTCTCGGGTCTCCTGGAGCGCGATCCGCGGCACCAACGCGGGCACCGGGCGACCCATCTCGTCGGCGATGGCCGTCAACCGTCCGACCGCCTCGGCCAGCCGTCCCGGCGTGACGCGCAGCGGGTGCCAGGCGTCACCGAGCAGTACCGCACGGCGCATGCCGGCTACGCTGTTGCCACCGACCCAGATCGGGATCGCGTCCGTGTCGTAGTCCTCGGTGTCCTGCCAGGCCGCACGCATGGTCCGCAGGTACTCGTCGGTCAGCGCGCCGCGCTGCCGGAACGGCACCCCGAGCGCCTCGAACTCCTGCCGGGCCCAGCCGACGCCGACACCGAGGACGAGCCGGCCGCCGCTGAGCCGGTTGAGGTTCGCCGCCATCCGGGCGGTGAGCAGCGGGTGTCGGTACGGCACGATGAGAACCGTGGTACCCAGCCGGACCCGGCTGGTCACCCCGGCCAGCCAGGACAGCGTGGTGAACGGCTCGTAGAACGGCGCCGGATACTGCTCGGCCACGTCCGGGGTCACCGCGATGTGATCGGAGACCATCAACAGGTCGAAGCCGAGACCCTCGACTGTCTGCGCCCACCGCCGCAGCACCTCGGGGTCGGTTCCGGGGGCGAAGTTCGGTACGTTCACGCCAATCTGCACCCGTCCACGCTAGTCATTACGGACCCAACGGGGGAACGCCATAATCCCTGCCTACGCTGCCATCTGCCGATGATTCACCGGTAGATTGGCCCGATGGCCGAGAATCTTGACAATCTCGATTGGTCGATCCTTACCGAGTTGCAGGGCGACGGCCGCTTGCCGATCACCGAGCTCAGCCGCCGGGTCAAATTGAGTGCGTCGGCCACCACCGAACGGGTGAGACGGCTGGAGGCGACCGGCGTCATCAGCGGCTACCGCGCCGAGGTCGACCTGGCCAAGGCGGGCTTCGCGGTGCTGGCGGTGGTCAGGCTGAAATACCCCGGCAGTCGGCACGAACCGCTACGCCGACTGCTGGATCGGCGGTTGGAGATCCTGGAGTGCCTGCGCACCACAGGGGACGACTGTTACGTGCTGAAGGTGGCAGCCACGTCGATGGCACACCTCGAACAGATCATCGACGATCTCGCCGGGTTCGGCAGCACGACCACGAACGTGGTCTACAGCGCCACACTGCCCTATCGCGGCCCGCGTCTGACGCCGCTCCGGTCGTGACGGGACGGTGGGGTGGCCCGATGGATCTACCCGAAGGGCTCGACTGGGTACGCGGAACCCCCGCCGGCCGCACCTGGCTTGCCGCACTCCCGACGTGGCTGACCGAGTGCGCCGAGCGGTGGTCGCTGCGGGTCGGTCCGCCCTTCCGGCAGGCGTACGCCTCACTGGCGCTCCCCGCCGACCTGCCCGACGGCACGGCGGTGGTGCTGAAGCTCCAGTACCCCGACGAGGAGAGCCGGCACGAGGCCGACGCGTTGGCCCACTGGGACGGCGACGCGGCGATCCGTCTGCTCGCCCACGATCCCGGGCGACGCGCCCTGCTGCTCGAACGCTGCCAGCCCGGCACTCCCCTGCACGACTTTCCGCTGGACCAGGCGCTGGACGCGGTGATCGGGCTACTCCCCCGGCTCTGGCGGCCAGCCGGCGCGCCCTTCACCCCGCTGGCGCAGGAGGCCGCAGGTTGGATCGACCGGATGCCTCGAGCCTGGGAACGGGCCGGCCGACCGTACGAACGGCGGCTGCTGGACGCGGCGCTCGACCTGCTCACCGGCCTGGCGTCCAGCCAGGGTGAGCAGGTGCTGGTCAACCAGGACCTGCACGCCGGCAACATCCTCGCCGCCGACGCGCACGCCGGCGACCGAGGGCCGTGGCTGGCCATCGACCCGAAACCGCTGACCGGGGAGCGGGAGTTCTCGGTAGTGCCGATGGTGCGCGGCCCGGAGTTGGGCCACTCACCGACCGCCGTACGGCACCGGTTGGACCGACTCAGCACCGAACTGGGGCTGGACCGGGAACGGGTGAGGGGTTGGACGGTCGGGCACACGCTGGCCTGGAGCGTCGCCGACGAATTCGTCTTCTCCGAGAAGATCGATGTGGTCCGTTGGCTGCTCGACGCCACCTGAGCTCGGGCTGACCAGCTCCGCGATCTTGCACTTTCTGTCCCGACCTCAGGTGCATATCCACCCATGTCGACATCAGAATCTGCAAGATCGGCGCAGGGTGGGGGCGGGGGCGGGGCGCGGGGTGGGCAGGGGGGTTTAGGGGGTTTGGCAGGTACGGCACCAGTAGAGGTTGCGGCCGGCCAGCTCGCCTCGACTGACCTCGGTGCCGCAGACGTGGCAGGGCGCTCCCGGGCGGCGGTAGACGTACACCTCGCCACCGTGCCGGTCCACCCGCGCCGGCCGGCCCATCGCCTCCGGCAGGTGCGTGTCGCGGACCGTGTCGATCCGGCCCTGCTCGACCGCGAGCCGCATCAGCCCGACCAGGTCCGCCCAGAGCGCGTCCCAGCCGGTCCTGCTCAACTGTCGGCCGGGCATCGTGGGCGAAAGCCCCGCCCGGAACAGCGCCTCGGTCACGAAGATCAAGCCGGTGCCGGCCACCACCGACTGGTCCAGCAGCAGCGCGGCGAGAGGGGTGGGGCTGCGGGCGATCCGGGCGTACGCCCGCTCCGGGTCGGCGTCGGCACGCAGCGGATCCGGCCCGAGGCGGTCCCGCAGCGCGGCCACCTCGGGTGGGGTGAGCAGTTCACAGGCCGTGGGCCCGCGCAGGTCGAGCCAGTGCCGGTCGCTGGCCAGTCGCAGCCGCACCTGCCCGACCGGATCCGGCGGCTCCCCCGTCCCGTCGGTGAACTTGCCATACAGCCCGAGGTGTACGTGCAGGATCAGCTCGCCGGCGTAATGATGCAGCAGGTGCTTGCCGTACGCCTCGGTGCCTTCCAGCACCGTCCCGGAGAGCCGGGCGGCACCCTCGGCGAAGCGGCCCTGTGGGCTCGCGGCGTGCAGCTTGTCCCCGGCGAACAACTCGGCGTGCCGGGCCGCCAGGCGATGGATCGTGTGTCCCTCTGGCACAGGTGCCAAGGATAGCCAGCCTCGACCGACCAGACCGCACGCCGATCGACTCGGGCCCGCCGCCGCGTTGATCGACTCGGGCCCCGCCGCGTGCTGATCGACTCGGGTTCAAAGAAACCGGGGCGTCCAGGTCGGCGGGACACCCCGACTTCCAGAAAGCCGAGTCGATCAAGGCCGGGCCGCGCCGGGACCAGGGCCGGTCAAGGCCGGTTTCGGCGGCCGTACCCAGGACTGGTGTCAGGAAACGCCCAGGTGGGTATTTGAGGGGCGACACCGCGTGGGTGCCACCCTTTCCGTCGGCCACCACGCATTCATCAGGAGGTGTGTAGTGGTCAGGATTCCTTCGCTGTCCCGCCGGTCCGAGCCGGCACCGACGCGGGACGAGAACCTCGACGGCCGCGTGGACGGCCGCGACAACCCGGTCACCGATACCGGTCAGTCCGACGACAGCGCCGGTCGCCCGGTGGTCACCGACCGGGACGCCGACCAGACGACGTACCGCAGCGCCGGCGCGACCGGCGGCCAGACCAGCGAGGCCGAGCGGCGAGCCAACGAGCGGGCGGCGGTGGCTCGAGCCGCCACCGCGCGACCGGCGGACACCGAGCCCCGGGGCACCGCTCGCCCGGTCGCGCCCGAGCCCGTGAACGGCACGGCCCGCCCCGTCGCGCCCGAGCCCCTGAACGGCACGACCCGCCCGGTCACGCCCGAGCCCCGCACCGGCACCGCCCAGGTGGAGACCGAGTCCCGGCCCGCCGTCGCCCCGACCGTGGCGCGCACCGCCGAGCGGGACGCCGACGTCGACAGCACCACCCGTCAGCCCGACACCACCGAGCGGGTCACCACCGACCGGCCGGTCGACCCGACCCCGGGCATGAGCACGCCCGAGCCGCCGGTGACCCGTGGCCCGAAGCCGCGGGCCAGCCTGCTCGCCACCCTCGGCCTGATCGTGTCGGTCGTCGCCGCGATGTTCGTGCTGACCGGGACCCTGGCCGGGTACGGCATCGGGCTCGGCGCCTTCGGTGCCGTGCTGGCGGTGCTCGGCCTGATGGCCACCCGTCGTCGGCACGTCGCCGGCAAGACCGACGCGCTCTTCGGCGTGCTGATCGGGCTGGCCGCGGTCGTGATCGGGGTGCTCGCGATGACCGGCCAGTTCGACTGGCCGACCACCGACGGCGACTGGGTGTCGCGCTTCCGGGAGTGGCTTGACTCACAGTTTGTGGACCGCTTCTAGCGGGCACTGTTCCGCTCGCCGGTGATGCACCGGCGAGCAGCCGGCGGTTCGCCGGCAGCCCGATCAGTCCGGTGGTTCACCGGCCGGGCGACACCCTTTCAGGGGCGGCGGTTCGCCGCCCCTGAAGTGTTTCCGGGGCCGGCCCGACGACGAGGCCGCCGGTCAGCAAAGGCCGCGCGAGAGGCCTGCGGCAGGTGGCCCGGAACACGAATGCCGGCCCAGGCAGCCTCTGACGCAACGATTCGCAGTCGGAGAGCTCTCAGACGCAACGAATACTCGGTCTGCGCAACTCTCAGTGGTGGATCCTGCCGCTGACGCCGCATACCGTTGAGCAACGGCGCCAGCCCGTGGGCCACGGTGGCCGGGCGCGCCCGACCCCTGGGAGCAGGACAATGACGATGGACGCCACCAGCCAGCGCCTGTTGATGTGCCGGCCGACGTACTTCGCCGTCGATTACGCGATCAACCCCTGGATGGACCCGAGCGCGCCGGTCGACGCCGCGCTGGCCGTCCGGCAGTGGGAGCAGCTGCGCCAGACGTACCTTGACCTGGGCCACACCGTCGAGGAGATTACTCCGGTGCCCGCCCTGCCCGACATGGTCTTCGCCGCCAACGGCGGCACCGTGATCGACGGCAAGGCGATGGCCGTGCAGTTCCGGGACCCGCAGCGCGCCGACGAGGCGCCGGCGTACCGGGCCTGGTTCGAGGCCGCCGGCTTCGAGATGTACGACCCGAAGCACGTCAACGAGGGCGAGGGCGACGTCCTGCTTGCCGGTGACCACCTGCTGGCCGGCACCGGCTTCCGCACGGCACACGCCGCGCACGCCCAGTTGCAGGAGGTCTTCGGCTACCCGGTGATCACCATGCAACTGGTCGACCCGCGCTTCTACCACCTGGACACCGCGTTGACAGTGCTCGACGAGCGGACCGTGGCGTACCTGCCGGAGGCGTTCTCCCCGGGCAGCCAGGCCGTGCTGCGCCGGCTCTTCCCCGACGCGGTGCACGCCACGATGGCCGACGCCGAGGTGCTGGGGTTGAACGCGGTCAGCGACGGGCGGCACGTGGTGCTGCCCGCGCAGGCCACCGACCTGGCCGCCAAGCTGCGCGACCGGGGCTACGAGACCATCGGGGTCGACCTGTCCGAGCTACGTAAGGCCGGCGGCGGACCGAAGTGCTGCACGCTGCGACTCCGTCAGGGAAAGGCAAGCAAGTGATAGTGGATGACAAGCTGCGTACGCCGGGAGCGGTCCGGGACGCCGAGCGCTGGACTGCGCACAACTACCACCCGTTGCCGGTGGTGATCTCGTCCGCCGAGGGCGCCTGGCTCACCGATGTGGACGGCCGCCGCTACCTGGACTGCCTGGCCGGCTACTCCGCGCTGAACTTCGGTCACCGGCACCCGCAGCTGATCGCCGCCGCGCACGCCCAACTGGACCGGCTCACGCTGACCAGCCGGGCGTTCATCCACGACCAGTTCGCCGACTTCTGCCGGGAGCTGGCCGAGCTGTGCGGCAAGGACCTCGTCCTGCCGATGAACACCGGCGCCGAGGCGGTGGAGACCGGGATCAAGGTGGCCCGCAAGTGGGGCTACCAGGTCAAGGGCGTGGCCGCCGGGCAGGCCAACATCGTTGTCGCCGAGGGCAACTTCCACGGGCGTACCACCACCATCGTGAGCTTCTCCACCGACGAGGACGCCCGTGCCGACTTCGGGCCGTACACCCCGGGGTTTACTGTCGTGCCGTACGGCGACCTGGACGCGCTGACCGCCGCGATCGACGAGAACACAGTGGCCGTGCTGCTGGAGCCGATCCAGGGTGAGCAGGGCGTGGTGGTGCCGCCGGAGGGCTACCTGCCGGGCGTACGCCAGGTCTGCACCGAACGCAACGTGCTGTTCATCGCCGACGAGATCCAGTCGGGTCTGGGGCGTACCGGCGCGACCTTCGCCTGTGACCACGAGGGCGTCGTGCCGGACATGTACCTGCTCGGCAAGGCGCTCGGCGGCGGCATCGTGCCGGTCTCCGCGGTGGCCGCGAACGCCGACGTGCTCGGCGTGCTCAAGCCCGGCCAGCACGGCTCCACCTTCGGCGGCAACCCGCTCGCCTGCGCGGTGGCCATCGAGGTGGTCCGGCTGCTGGCGACCGGCGAGTTCCAGCGCCGCTCGGCCGAGCTGGGTGAGCGGCTGCGGGCCGGCCTGGAAGGGCTGGTCGGCAAGGGTCTCGTCGGGGTACGCGTCCGTGGCCTGTGGGCCGGTCTGGACATCGACCCGGCGCTGATGAGCGGTCGGGAGGCGTGCGAGCGGCTGGCCGAGCGTGGAGTGCTCGCCAAGGACACCCACGGCTCCACCATCCGGCTCGCCCCACCGCTGGTGATCACCGAGGAGGAGATCGACCTGGCGGTGACCCAGCTGGCCGAGGTGCTGGCCGGCTGACTCAGGAACCTGGTGAAAGGCGGGCGTCGGGATTCCGGCGCCCGCCTTTCGCGTCAGGGACGGGGTAGGCGCATGGCCATCGTCGGGGCCTCGGCCATCACCGAGGTGGGCGTGAACGGTGCGCCGGTGGGCAACTCCTCGGCCCGACCGATCTGCACCCCCGGGTACAGCTCCACCATGTCGTTCTCGCCCAGCACCCGGGACTGCTGAGGGGCCAGCGGGATCCGGTCCGACTCGGTCATCGAACCGGCCGGGCGGATGCCGGAGCCGTTGGTGCTGACGTCGGTCACGATGACCTCGCCGACCCGCAGCTCGAAGCGCACGTGACCACGGCTGATCCAGCGCCGGGCCTCGTCGTTGAGCCACTGCCCGAGCATGATCCCGCCGTCCTGTTCGGGGGCCCGACCGGCCACGATCGGCTGCTCCTCGCTGAGCACGAACCGCCGTCGGACCAGGCCGCCGACGCGCACCGCGAGCACCTCGGTACGCGGACGCGGGCCGGCGTCACCGAGCCGTACGCCGTGTCGGGGGCAGGTCGGCACGCCGTTGCGCAGCGCGGGCGGCGGCTGCGCGGCGGGGCTGCGGTCGGCACCCCCGGCCAGGTCGGCGAACGCGCCACCCCCACCAGCACCGCCGAACAGCGCGCAGCCCGACTCCGGGCAGCGCCACTGGCGGGCCAGCAGCTTGACGCCGGTCGGCGACCGCTTGCCGGCCACCGGCGAGTGCCCACCACCGACGTGCGCGATGAACACCGGCCCGCCGGCGCCCGGCACCGGCGCGACCACCCGACCGGGCTGCTCGACCAGCCAGGGGAACCGACCGCGCAACCCGTCGAAGCGGACCCGGCTGAGCACCGGCAGACCGAGCAGGTCGGCGACCTCCAACATCCGGTCGCCCGGGTTGTCGAGCACCTCGACGAGCCCGTCGTCGGCCCAGCGGCGGACGACCATCCGCTCGTTGGAGGTGAGGTCGGCGTCGGAGAGCAACGCCCGGTGCACCACCGCGTAGACCTGGACGCTGTCCTCCTCCAGCTCGCGGGAGAGCGCGTCGATGACCATGCCGAGGCGCAGCAGGCTGGCCGGCCGGCCGCCGTCGATATCCTGGTAGCGGATCACCTCGGCCAGGTCGATCACGGCTCGGGCCAGTGACGGGTCGGTGCAGACGCGACCCTCGATGGCGTCCAACACCTTGCTGATCTCAAATCTCATGCCGCGCTCCGGACGATGTCGTCGATCCGCACGGCCAGCTCGATGTCCCGGTGGGTGACCCCACCGGCCGAGTGCGTGACACAGCGGAAGGTCAGGGTCCGCCATCGGATGTCGATGTCGGGATGGTGGTCGAGCTCCTCGG
This sequence comes from Micromonospora sp. 050-3, assembly GCF_046549335.1. Taxonomy (NCBI): domain Bacteria; kingdom Bacillati; phylum Actinomycetota; class Actinomycetes; order Micromonosporales; family Micromonosporaceae; genus Micromonospora; species Micromonospora sp. 050-3. The sequence continues at coordinate 589,917 of NZ_JAJPVX010000003.1, read as the reverse complement.
CCACCGTCGCCACCCGGTCCACCACAGCGATGGCCGCCGGGAAACTGCCGAGCTGGGCGGTACGACCGATGCCGGTCGGGTCGCCCGACCAGTCGGGCAACCGGCTCAGCTCTTCTCGCACCGCCTCCGCGGTGAGCAGGTCTGCCATGACCAGACCCTACCGGTGGCGCGTCCGACGAGCCGGACGCGCCACCGACGGAGGAGGGTGCCACTCAGCCCGCTCAGCTCCTGCTGGGCGACCGGTAGGCGGTCACGTACTCCGCGTTGAGAAATTCTGTGAATGATCGCCATGAGGCCATCGGCGCCGGCTCTTCCTCCATGTACAGCACAACGGGAGGATCTGGCAAATCCGCAGATTCTATCCAGTAGACCTGATAACCCTGATGCATGGCGAACACAAGTGCACCGATCGGCAGTTGCATTCCTCCGAGGTTGTCTGCAAAAAATCTATCCGTGGCACCCCGCATGTCAAGAATCCCTGGAAAGAATGCGTCGGTGCCGCGAAGAATGTCACCAGCGCCCCGGCCCATCAGCCGCAGAAACTCCTCGTAGGCCACAGGAAGCTGCTGAACGTTCCATGAATTCCTGAGCTGACCGATCTCATCATCATCCAGACCGGTGACGAGACTTGCATCCACATCCTTGACACGTGCGGCTATTTCGGCAATTGAAAGCATCAGCTTTCTCCGGTGGAAGTATTGACCTTTATGTTCGGGAACATCGATTCGAACTGCCCGATGAGGTTCTCGCAGCTCGTGCAGATAATGCGCTCCGAGTACAGATCCACGCTTCCCTTCGATCCGGGCCTGAGGTTCGCCGCCAGCGTTTCGAAGATGTGTGTCTCCGAGTCAAAGGGCCGAGATCCATAATTGAATTTCCGCGTGGCAGGCATTCCAACCTCACCCGGATTGACATGCTTTCCGCTCGTCGCCTTCATAATATTGTCGGATCCTCCGACCTGCACTCGCGCCACAGCGATGTTCTTGTCCGACTTGACGCCGAGGCCGCCATTCGCATTTGTCCGGTGATCAGCGGCAATCTTGCCGAGATTGCAGTTGTGTACGAGGACCGGGCTGGTGCCGGCGAGCACATAGTACGTGTGGATGTCCTCGACGGTGAGGTTGTAGACCGCGATGCTCTGCGTCCAGTGCCGAGTCCCGACCACTGTCAGGGTCTGGCCGTCCGGCGTTGCCACCTGGTCGCCGACGAGAAGCTGCCCGGCCTCGATCCATCGGCCCTCGTCGGCCACCCAGAACGGGTGTCCGTCGGTCGCCACGATGTCCGCGGTCGACGTCCCGGCGTCACCGTCGACGTCGAGGGTGACGTCCACCAGGTCGCGGTGTCCCTCGCCCCCGATGAGGCTGCGCACCGGCTTGGCCTCGGTCTTGCCGGTCTCCGGGTCGCTCGCCAACACCTCGTCGTCGAGGTCGACGTCCTCGATGGCCTTCGTGCTGCCGTCGGCGAGCAGCACCAGCGTGCCGGCCACGAAGCTGTTGGAGAGACAGTTGGCGGCGGCACCGCCGCGCGAGGCGCGGCTGGCCGTGCCGGCCTTTGCCGCGCTGCCGGCCCGGCCGGCGCCCTTGCCGGCGAACATGTCCACCGCGGCCACGGTCAGATTGCCCGCACACTCGGCACCCGACTTGTCGTCGCCGCAGCCGACGGACTGCTTCACCGAGTCGCAGGCGGCCTTGTCGTTGTTGTAGCCGCAGTCACCGGCCTTGTCGAACTGCTCCCCGGCCGTCTTGGCCTTGCCGCGAAGACTGTCGCAGGCCGCGTCGCTGTCGCCGGAGGAGCAGTCGTCCAACTCGGCGTAGGTGTCCAGCGCGCCCTTCGCGGTGTCCTTCAGGCCACTGGCCACCGTACCGACGTAATCCTTGACGGCGTCCTTCGCCGTGTCGAGCCAGCCGTGACCGTCCAGCTCGACGTTCGAGATCGGGTTGCCGCCGGCGAAGGCGTACCGGTTGCCGGTGTACGGGTCGATCGCCAGCGACAGGTCGTTGAGCGCTCCGTTGTACGAGTCCCGGGTCAGGAACTGGTTGATGCCCGGGTCGTAGTCACGGAAGCCCATGTCGTACTTGCCGGTGGACTGGTCGTAGCGCTTGGACTGGAAGCGGTACGAGTTGTAGGGCACCCGGTCCGGGTTGTCGGGGTTGCTCGCGTCCGGCTTGTCAGCCCCGGTGAACTGGCCACTGTCGTTCTTGCCGTAGGCGGTGTATCCGTACGTCGCCCGCCCGTCGCCCTTGTCGTCGGTGATCTGCTCGATGTCCGAGCCGCCGTCGTACCCGGCGTACGAGTCCTCCTGGCTGTTGTCGGTGTTGGTCTTGACCTGCGACAGCAGCGAACCGCCAGGGCCGCGCTGGTAGGACTTGACCACCTTGGTGCCTTCGAGCTCGGCGGAGATGTCCGAGCTGAGGCCGAGGTACGCGTAGGTGGTGGTCTTGCCGGCGTAGGTCCGCTCGACCTGCCGGTCCAGCGGGTCGTACTTGTAGGTCGTGGTCTTGTTGCCGGGGTTCTTGACGTTCGTGACGACGTGGTCGAAGCCGTCGTACGTGTAGCTCTCCAGCGTGGTGCTGTCGGCGGTCACCGTCTTGAGCCGACCGTACGGGTCGTAGGCGTAGGTCGCGCTCACCACGCCCGTCGTCGCGGACTGCAGCCGGTTCTTCTTGTAGTCGAACGAGGTGGTGAGGCCGCCAACGGTCTGCGTGATGACGTTGCTGTTCGCGTCGTGCACGTAGCTCTCGGTCGTCGCGCCCGACCCGGTCTTGGTCACCGAACGGACCCGGTCCTGCGGGTCGTACGCGTACGTCGTCGTGGTGTCCAGGTAGGACGTCCGGTTGTCCGCGTTCTGCTTGCGGGAGACGTCCTTCGACTTCTGCCCGTTCGCCGCGTACTCGTAGGTGTGCTGGTTGACCAGGGTGCCGCCGGACTTCTTCTCGACCTGGCTCTGCACCGCGCCGTTGAGGAAGTAGCCGTTGGTGACGACGTTCCCGTTGCCCTTGGTCTCGGTGTCGGTCTGCCCCCGCTTGGTGTATGTGTACCGGGTGTACTTCGGCTTCGGGTCGGTCGGCGAGGTCAGGTTCTTGATCTCGGTCGCCAGATCGCGCTGGGGCTCGTAGGTGTACTCGGAGATCTGTGTGTCGTGCGTCCGGCGCTTGAGCAGGCCGTTGGGCTCGTAACCGAAGGTGGTGGTGTTCTTGACGGTGCCGGACTTCTTCTCCTCGACGCTGGCGACCTGGTTAAGGGGGTCGTAGGAGATCGCGTACGTGTCGATGGTGGCGCCGGTGCTGCTGTCCGACATCTTGGTCAGGTTGGCGTTGACGTCGTACTCGTAGCTGAAGTTCTTGCCCGGCGTGCCGGAGCCCGCGCCGTTGTCGGCCTGGGTCTTCTTCTTGCCGTCGGGGTAGTAGGTCCAGAGCTGCTCGCGGGGGGTGCCGCTGGACCCGGTGACGGTACGGGAGGTTTGCGCGCCGACCAGGTCGTACTTGTACGCCGTCTTGATGTTCCAGCCGGCGTCCTCGGAGGTACGCACCCACCCGGTGTCGAAGAAGGTCTGGACCGTGTCGTTGCGGGTGCTCTCCCCCTTTGACGGCGGTGCCGAGATCCGCTCCGGGTTGCCGACCTTGTCGTAGGTGTAGATGGTGCTCGGCGGGGTCTTGAACTCCGAGTCGTCCCGGTCGTACGGCTGCTGGACCTCGCGGACCCGGTTGAGCTTGTCGTAGAGGGTGACGGTGGTGAAGTCGTCGGGGTCGTCGGTGGTGTCCACGCCCCTCGGGCTGACTTGGGTCGTCCGGTTGCCCACCTCGTCATAGCCGCTTCGGGTGGTGCGGTAGGTGATCGTGCCGTTGACCGAGACGTAGGGCGCCTTCTGCGCGATCACCGCGGAACGCTCGTCGTAGTCGATCAGGGTCTTGTTGCCGTCCTGATCGGTCGACGACGTCGTGTTGCCGTCCCTGTCGTACGTGACCGAGGTGGTGTAGCCCTTCGCGTCCACCGTGCTGATCACCCGGTGGTTGGCGTCGTAGTTGTACTTGGCCGTGTAGTCGGTCGAGTCGGACGTGGCCATCTTCCGCTGGTCGACCACGTTGATGACGTTGCCGACCAGGTCGTAGTCGACGTGCAGCCGGCCGTTCGCGGCGTCGGTGACGTCGGTCGCCTGGTTCAGCTCGTCGTAGACGTAGACGGTGGCGAAGTCGTTCGGGTCCGTCGTGGTCAGCATTCCCCGCGGTTCGGTGACCTTCGTGAGGTTGCCGACCGGGTCGTACTCGTACTTGGTCGTCGGCGCGTCGGAGGTGGAGGTGTCCTTGGCGGTCACGACAGTGGCGGTCCGGTCGAGCGGGTCGTACGTCGCGGTGGTCACCGCGCCCGTGGCGGTGGTCTGCTGGGTGACGTTGTCGTTCTTGTCGTAGACCGGCGACGGGGTGGTGGCGTACACGCCCGCAGCGCTGTCGACCGGCACCTTGGTGGTGGTCGGCCGGCCGAGGATGTCGTAGCCGTACGTCGACGTGTGCTGGTTCGCGTCGGTCACAGTGGTGACGGAACCGATCGCGGAGTACGTGTAGCTGGTGTCGTTCAGCAGCGCGTCGGTGATCGTCTTCGGGTATCCGTTGGCGTCGAAGCTCGCGTACTTGGTGACACCGTCGTTCGCATCGGTCGCGGTCAACATCCGCCCGTACGAGTCGTACGAGTACAGCGTGGTGTAGTCACCCTCGGCCGCGGTCGCGGTGCCCTTGGGGTCGGTGACCGAGGTGACGTTGCCGACCCCGTCGTAGCCGAACTGCCAGTGCCGGCCCTCGGCCGAGTACTTGTCGGTGAGTTCGGCGGTGTGCCCGCTCAGGCCGAACCGGTAGTCCAGCCGGATGCCAGGGGTGTTGTTCTTGACCGCCTCCGCGTCCCTGACCTCGAGGGGCAGGCCGGTGAACTGGTCGTAGCGCCAGGTCGAGACCGCGTTCTTGGCGTCCTCGAGCCGGACCACGTTGTTGTCAGCGTCCCAGCCCAGCAGAGTCACCTGGGCCTTGGCGTTGGAGATCCGGGTACTGCGGCCGTACCCGTCGATCGTCGTCTCGGTCGCCCTGCCCTTGGGGTCGGTCACGGTGGTGACCACGCCCGCACTCGTCTCACCGTCCGGGTCCTGGTACTCGAACAGCGTCGACCTGTTCATCCGGTCGATCATCGAGTTGACCTTGCCCTGCTGGAACGCGTCGCCGGGGTCGTTGTAGGCGACCTTCGTGTTCGAGTTGCGCGGGTCGGTGACCTTGGTCAGTCGGGCGTTCTGCGCGCCCTGTGACTCGTCGTAGGCGTACCCGAATGTCTTGGCTTCTCCCGTGCCAGCGCCGTCGGTGACCTCTCGCAGCAGACCGGTGTCGCTGTAGACGAACGACATCGTCCGACCGCTCACGTCGGTGATCGTCTTCAGCTGGCCAATGATCCGCGAGTTCTGGAGGTTGGTCAGGGTCTGCCGGACACCGCCGACGAAGGCGGTGTAGCCGTCGCCCGGCTCGTAGTACTCCAGCGTCAATGTCTGCCGGTTGTCCGGATCGGTCAGGTAGCGCAGCACCGCGGTGTTGCGGTAGCCGACCTGCTTACGCTCGTACGTGAAGCGCAACTGGTTGCCGTTACGGTCCCGAACGGCCATCTGGTAGCCCTGCTCGTCGAAGACGAACTGGCTGCGGTCCGGGCGGGTCATCGTCCAGGCCTCGGCGGTGTCACCGCTGCCGGTGCGTTGCAGGAAGAGGTGGACGCCCGACGGCTGGATGTACCGCCAGTCGGCAGGATTGCCGCTGCCGTGCTTGTCGAGGTTGAACAGGTGGGTGGTGCCGTCGCCATCGGTCATCGCGACCTGTTGCGGCCACGTCGCGTCGCCACCCCGGAACTCGAGCGGCGAGCCGAGCCGGACCGCGCTGGAGGTGGACAACGACCAGCCGAGGCCAGCCGACGAGGTGGAGGTGTCCTGGCTGTTGTAGGTCATTCGGACGAACGTGGTGACGCCGCGGCTCGGGTTGTTGATCGGGTTGTAGCCGACCAGCGCGTTACCGGAGAACTGGTTGACCAGAAGGGTGGCGCCAGCTCCCGTGCCACCGCCCGCGTACTGGTAGAACTTCTCCAGCCCGAGCTGGTCGGAGGTGGGGTCCTCCACCGCGACCGACTGGTCCAGCGGATCGATCTGGGCGACCTCCGACAGCCACTTCCCGCTGTTCTTGTTACGCAGTTCCCACTTCAGCACGTACGGTTCGCGGCGGTCACCGTCACTGCCGGAGTTCGGAGCCTTGACCGTGGCGTTGATGGTGACGACACCACCGGGTGCCTGCGCCGACGGCAGGGGCGTCTCGATCGGGTTGCCCGCGTTGGGGGCGTCCGGCCCGTCCTGAAGCGCCCAGTGGTACGACAGCACCCAGTCCGACGGCGACCACACCGACGACGTGGTGTTGGTGACGGTGACCGGCACCAGATACTGGTCGCCCGGAATCATCCGGCTCGGCGTGTTCGGCGCGTGATAGGTGCTGGCGCTGTTCGGCGCGGTGTAGATGACCCGCAGCCGGGGGCGCAGCGACGGCTCGGCCGCCTCGGCGGAGAGGAAGAGCGACCGCTGTTCCGCGCCGGCCTCGTCGGCCAGCCGGATCTGCACACCCTTGTTGCTGCTCGGATTGTCCACCCAGCGCTGCACCAGCGGCCCGGCCTCCCAGTTGGTCCAGCCCGGGTCACCGTTGACCGAGCCGACCGACGACTGCACAGTCGACTCGGCGTCGCCGCCGGGCGTGGACCAGGCGATCCCGGTCTGGGCGCTCTTCCACGTCGAGGTGGTCTCGCTGAAGTCACGGGTCAGCCCGCGCAGCTGGAACTGCTGTTGGCCGACGCCCGTCCCGTCGGCGTACCAGCCCCACAGGCCGACCTGCGCGTTGACGACCTTTGCCTGGGCGGGCAGCCCGGTGACGTTGGGGAACTTCATCACCACCCGGCTGGTGCCGTAGATCGGGCCCTTGTTGCCGACCTGGAGTTCGCCGCCGGCATCCAGCTTGTCCCAGTTGCTGTCTGGTTTGAGGCTGGTCAGCGTGTTGTCGTCCGCGCCGGTGAAGAACCTGATCACCTGGCCGGCCTTGGGCAGCCGCACCATCTGGGTCTGCGCCGGGATGACGGTTCCGTCGCGCAACCGCACGGCGACCATGTAGAAGTAGGCGTCGCCGAACTGGCTCGCCGAGTTCGCCGGCGTGGGCGTGGCGTGGGTGTCCGAGTACGTGGTGCGGCCCGGTCGGATCGGGGCGACCAGGGTGGACGCGTTCGGCATGAAGTTCTGCGTCTTGCTGGAGTGCACCTGGTACTCGACCAGGTCGTCATCGGGCGACGACGAGGGGTCGGTGTAGGACGACCAGGACAGGTCCGCGCCGGTGGCCCGGACGGTGGTCACCGCGTTCAGCGCGACTCCGGGCTTGCCCCAGGTGAGCAGCAGCTTCGGGCCGTGGTCGTCCTCGCCACCGTAGGAGAAGTCGCCGGACTCGTACCGCGGGCCGCCGTTCTTGTTCGACTCGTCCTTGCCCTTGACCATGAAGCCGTAGTTGCTTGCGGGGTTGTCCAGCCAGCCCTGCACCGTCGAGCGGACGCTGTAGCTGTGCCAGGCGTTGGTCTGGTGCAGCGGCTTGGTCACCTCGGCCCGCTTGACCAGCCGGACCGCGTCGGCCACGACCTTCTTGTTGGCCACGTCGCCGAGCACCACCTTGTGCGTGGTGCCCGCCTTGAACCCGTAGGTGCCGATCGACACCCAGTTCTGATTGCCGGAACCGGTGGTCTGGTTGACCGTCTTGACCACCGAGCCGCCGTCGTAGAAAACGGTGTAGGGCGCGTTCGTGGCACGGTCGGATCCCGGCACGTAGTGCACGTACACCTCGTACTGACCATCCTCGGTCAGCCGTGGCACCCAGGTGAACGTCTGCCCGGTGGACGCGTCGGCGTTGTACCGGTACGCGCCGTTGTTCGCCTGACTGCGGTCGGTGGCCGTGGCGCCGACCCACTCACCACTGGCCGACACCTTGGCGCCGTCCGCCTCGTCCACCTGCTCGCGGTTCTCCCCGACCTCGGCGAACTTGGTGTTCATGGTGCCCCACGTCGCGGTGGTCTCGTTCCACGCCGCGGTCACCCGACGCGCCTCGAACGCCATCGACGCCTCGTCGGCGCCCCCGTGGACCTGATCGAAGTACATCTGCAGCTGCGCCGAGTCCAGCACTGTGTTGGCCGGCACCTTCGACAGGTCGAACTTGGTCAGGGCGCGGAACGTACCCCCCGTGGAGGCGCCGGCGGACAGCTTCCAGGTGCTGTCGAAGTTCTCCGTCGGACCACCGGACGCGATCATCACGTCCTGGGCCTGACTCAACGTCGGCTGCACCTTGATCGTCGGGTCGATCACCACTGGGTACTTGCGGGCCGGGTCGCGCAGCCACGCGTCATCCGCCGCGACCGTCACCACCGTGCGGCCACCCTGCTGGCTGACCCGTTGGCTGACCTTGTAGCTCATCGCCTTGCCGACCACCGAGGTCGCGTCGTCGGCGCTGTCGTACATGTACGGCCGAGGCATCGTGAACAACGCCGGACCCTGCCGGTCCGTTGCGAAGAACGACAGCGAGCCGTCCGCCTCCGGCACCACCCGAACCGAATCCGTGTCCAGCGTGAACGTGTACGTCGCCGGCCCGCTCGGCGCGGCGGCCAGCACGATCTGCTCCTTGACCGCCGACGGTGTCACCTCGTAGACCAGGTCGGCGCCGCCGACCGCGCCCGGGTAGGTGACCCGGGTGCCCTTCGCGGTCGGGCGCAGGGCCCGCGCGCTGCCGGCGAGCCCGAGGGTCAACCCGTAACCCCCCATCGAGTACGAGAGCACCCGGTCGCTGCGGTCGCCGAACCTGCCCACGAACGTGTTCCGGGTGGCGGCATACGGATAACCCGCCCGGTCACCGGCGGACACTGTCGATTGGATGTCCTGCCAGCGACCCTTGCCGTCGCGGTAGTGGACCGGCTCACGACTGGCTTCCGCCTGCATCCGACCGTCGGCCAACAGGTAGACCTTGGTGCTCGCGGTGCGGCGGTCGACCAGTTCCCGAACCCGGCGCGCCGGCGGTATCGCCTCGGCAGTCACCGGCCGGGCCACCGAGGGCAGGACCTTCGCCGGACCCGGCGGGGTCGGCGGCACCTCGCGGCCAAGCGGCGTTGGCGGACGCAACACAGTCCCCGGCCGGGGTGCCGGTTTGGGGTCAGCCGCCGGGCGCCCGTACGCGGGACTGCCCGAAACCACCAGCAGGACACCGACCAGTACCGCAATTAGGCGGCGTCCATTACCGACAATGCTCATGTGATTTCCTTCACGCGATGCCGACGACGAAAGACACGATTTGCCCCCGGCACAGCTCGCGCCGGTGGAACTGCCGCGAAGGAAAAATCGGCGCGCGGAAACAGCGCCGGACACCGCGACGAGGCTCAGAGAATGAGTCGGATCAGCGCCCCCGTGGGTGCCGCAGTGAACCTAGCAAGCTTAGATTGACCATGGCAACTATTGACCCATGACAATTTTCTGCCGAGGCGGGAGCAATGGCGGTGGAATACGAATATTGGGAACAACCGGATCTACCGGATGCTTCCCGCCCGGAGCGGAGATGTCGGGTCAGAAACGCGACGATGGGGCGGCATCATCAGATGCCGCCCCATCGATCAGTCCTCGCAACAGCCGCGCAGCGGCCAATTCCGTTCAGCCGCGCAGCGGCCGCCCCACCTCGTGCAGGTGACCGAGCGCCTGCCGGTACGACTCGACCAGTCCGGTCTCGGCGTACGGGATGCCCTGCTCGACGCAGAAGGCGTGCACGATCGGCTGGGCCCGGCGCAGGTTGGCGCGGGGCATGTTCGGGAAGAGGTGGTGCTCGATCTGGTAGTTGAGACCGCCGAGCGTGGTGTCCACCAGTACGCTGCCGCGCACGTTGCGGGAGGTCAGCACCTGCTTACGCAGGAAGTCCAGCTCGTCCTCGGCGGTCGGCATCGGCATGCCCTTGTGGTTCGGCGCGAACGCGCAGCCCATGTAGAGGCCCCACAGCGCCTGGTGCACGACGGCGAAGAGCAGCGCCTTGACCGGGGACATGACCGCCAACAGCAGCGCCACGTAAGCGGCGGTGTGCGCGACGAGCAACGCCGCCTCGGCCGCCCGGTGCCGCATCGGGACGGTGTACTTGCCGTTCTCCCGACCGACGATCGCCCGGATGCTCGCCACGTGCAGGTTCAGGCCCTCGAGCAGGAGCATCGGGAAGAAGAAGTACGCCTGCCGCTGAGCCATCCAACGGCCGAACCCCCGGGTCTCCAACGCCTGCTCGGGCGTCCACACCAGGGCGCCCGCGCCGACGTCCGGGTCCTCGTCCTCGTGGTTCGGGTTGGCGTGGTGCCGGTTGTGCTTGTCGACCCACCAGCCGTAGCTGAGCCCCACCGCCGCGTTGCCGGCGAGCAGCCCCACCAACTCGCTGGGGCCACGCCGACGGAACATCTGGCGGTGCCCTGCGTCGTGACCGAGGAACGCGACCTGGGTGGTGGCCACCGCCATCAAAGCCGCGAGCGGAAGCTGCCACCAGGAGTCGCCGAGCAGGAACACTGCCACCCAGCCGGCCACGAAGGCACCGAAGGTGAACGCGATGCGGGTGACATACCAGCCGGGACGCCGCTCCAGCAGGCCCGCCTGGCTGATCCGTCGGGACAACTGTGCGTAGTCACTACCTCGCCGTCGTACCGGCGGTTCCGCCACCGCTCCGAGCGCCATCGCTGCTCCCGTTCCGCTTGCGCCCGTACCAGGATGGTTCGGGCTTAATGTCAAGTCTCCCAATCGCGGTAGCGCTGAGTAACCCCGACAACCCCCGAATCGGGGGTAGGGAGAGCCCTACCCCCGCTGGTGCGGCTCAACCCAGTCGGGCCACCGTGGCGCGCAGTCGGGCCAGGTCACGTCGACGCCGCTCGTAGGTGGCGGCGAGCCCGACCAGCGCCAGCCCGCCGACCCCCAGATAGATCCACCGGGGCAGCAGGTCCCACCCCCGGGCCAGCTCGTGCAGCGCCAACAGCGTCAGCACCCCACCCCCGAGCAGCACCGGCGCCTGCCAGCGGCGGGTCGCGCCGGCCAGCACCGTGCCGGTCGCCGCCGCGCCGAGGAGCAGCCGCCGCCACGGCTGTGGGTCCGCCCCGGCCAGCACCGACACGAGGCTGGGCAGCAACGCCGCGACCAGCCCCGGGCCGAGAGCCGGCCAGCTGGTCAACCCCGGTCGGGTGCGCAGCGCCAGCAGACCCGCACCGACGGCGAGCGCCGCGGCCGGCAGTGTGTACGCCTCCAGCACTGTCACCCCACCGGCGGCCAGCAGCACCCAGGCTCCGAGCAACTCGCTGCCGGCGGCGATCCCGGCGAACGCCCACCGCCGACCGGCCGGTTCGCCCCGGCGCAGCAGCCGCAGCGCCACGGCGACACCCCAGAGCACACAGACGGTGGCGAGGTGCCGTGCCACCCCGACGGTGAGCACCGCCGCCACCAGCGCGACGGCCTGCGCGGTGGCGTCCAGCACCCGTCCCAGCCGGGCCCGCTCCGGGGTGACCGCCGCGGCGGCCAGCACCAACGCGGCCACCGCCAGCAGTGGGTACGCGGCAGCCCGCAACGGCAGCCCACCGGCGAGCGGGGCGGTCACCGCCAACGCGGACGCCGCACCCACGGCGGCGAGACAACCGGCGACCCGTACCGCGAAGCTGCGCGCCCCGACGGTGACCGCGACCGCCGCCACCAGCAGCGCCCCCTCGGCCGCGAGCGTCCCGGCCCGGGTGGCCAGTAGACCGAGCACCCCGGAGGCCACCAGCACCACGCCCACCGGCACGGCGACCGGTGCGAGCTCCGGACGGGCCGCGGCCAGCGCGGTGAACAGCAGCGCGCCCAGGCCGGCGAGCAGGACGGCGGCCGGCAGCACCGGCCACGGCGCGCCGACCGCCATGAGCAGCACCGGCAGCGCCGCCGCGACGAACGGCAGCGCGGGCGGCACCGGCAGGCCGACCCGCCGACCGGCCAGCGCCCCGGCCAGCGCCAGCACGACCAGCGCGAACCCGACCGGGAGCACCGTCGGGTCGGCGCCGATAGTGGGGACCCCCGACCACACCCGGTCCCGGCCGCCGTCGGGCGACACGAGCGCGGTCAGCACCGTCGGCAGGGCCGCCAGGACGGCGACCACCGCCAACGTTCCGCCGGACGCCAGCAACAGCGCCGACCGGGCCGGCTCGCGCTCGTCGGCCGTCGGCCGGTCTCCGAGGGCCGCCCGACCCGAGGCGCTCGCCGACGGCAGCCAGCAGACGCCCAGCGCGGCCAGCGCCGCGTACAGCGCGAGCGGCTCGTCACCCGCGCCGACCAGCGGCGCGAGGCCGGGCACGGCCACCGCCGCGACGGCACCGGTCACCGCGTACCCGATCAGCTCCACCCGGTGACGGCGGGCCGCGAGCGCCGTGACCAACGACAGCCCGGCGGCGGCCAGCGCGAGCCGGGCCTGCCACCAGGACGGCCCGCCCGCGGCGAACACCGCCACCGCGGCGATCCCGGGCAGCGCGAGCTGCCCGACCAGCAGACCCACACCGGCCACCTCCCGGTACGCGCCGGCCCCCCGTCGGACGGCGAGCGCCAGCCCGACCACGGCGAGCACGCCGAGCGCCACCAGGGCACCGGTCGGGGTGGCCAGGGCGACCAGCAGCCCGTGCCCGAGCAGGACGGCACCACCCAGCGCACGGGTGCGCAGGGCGACCGATGGGGTGCTCGGGCGAGCCAGCACGGCGAGCAGCAACGCGACCCCGCCGACCAGGTCGATGGCCACCATCTGAGGCCAGGAGGCCGTCCAGCCGGCGGGCACGGCGAACAGCACCGCCACCGCGCCGGTCGTGCCGAGCACCGTCCGCGTGTTCCGAGGGAGCAGCAGCACCGTCGCGCCGATCGCCAGCGCCACAGCAGGTGCCAGCTGCCAACCCCAGCGCAGGTCCGGCCCCGTCCCAGCCCCGCCCCAGGGCGGCAGCGACCGGCCGACGGCGGCCAGCGCCAGCCCGATGGTGATCAACACGGTGACCTGCGCCGTGCCCGCCGCGACGAACAGCGCACCCGCCCGCGGACCCGTCCGCCAACCGCCGCCACCGTCCAGCGCCGCCCCGGCCGCCGCCGGCAGGAGCCGCACGGCGGCGGCCATGCCCAGCGCCACGGTCGCCGCCGCGAGCAGCAGCAGGGACGGCCGCAGCTCCGCCACCGGACGCAGCAGGGCGGCGGCGAGCACCGGCACCAGCAGCCCGGCCGCGACCGCCCGCAGCGCCCGCCCCCCGACGAACCAGGCCGCGCCGAACCCGGTCAGCGCGACCAGCAACAGCGGCACCCCGGCCAGCAGTGGCGAGCCCCCCGCCCGCCCACTGACCAACGGCACCACCGCGCACGCCGAGGCGCCAACCAGCGCGGCGACGTGACCCGCGCCGGCAAGGACACGGCCGACGAGCTGCGCCGCCCCCTCCCGGCCACGCAGCACGGTCAGCACGGCCAGGTTCAACGACGCCACCCCGAGCAGGACCAACGCCCACCCCGCCGCACCCAGCCCGGCCTCGGCGGCGAGCAGCGGCAACGCCGGCTGGGCGGCCACCAGGGCGGCGAACCACGGCCCCGTCAACCCGCTCCACCGGCCGTACGCCACGGCGACCGCCGCGCTGGCCCCCCCGACCAGCGCGGCGTACCGGCTGCCCGGCCAGCCGGTCACGCCAGCCAGGTCCACCGACCAGGCCGCGTAACCGTCCAGCACCACCAGCAGCAACCCCACCGCGGCGAACGTCTCCGCGGTACCGCGCAGCCCTCGGCGGACCGCCAGCAGCGGTACACCCAGAGCGAGAGCGGTGAACACGGCCAGGATCAACGCCCGCCCCGCGACCCCCACCGCCGCCCAGGCGACCGCTGTGAACACCACCGCCGCGGTCCCCAGCAGGAGTCCACCGAGGACGAAGAGCAGACCCTGGACCGTCCGGGTCGAGGTCTCCGCCGCACCCGGCCGCGAATCCGTCGCGACCCCGGGACCCGGGCCGATTGACGGCGGCGGGCCAGCGAGAGGCGCCGGGTGCGCCACGACCGAGGCCGCCAACCCGGCGCGGACGACCGCCGCCAGTTCGGCCCGCCGCCCGGACACTGTCGACAGCCGTCCGGCCAACTCGGTGTACGTGCGGCGAGCCCGCTCCACCTGCGGCTCAAGCTCGGCGACCTCCCGGCTCAGCCGAACCACCTCAGCGGCGATCGGGTCGGGGGCGCGTCGGCAGCCGGAGCAACCGGCGCTCAGATCGGCCGGTGCACCGCAGGCGGGGCAGGGGTAACGGGTGTCGTCCACCCGGTCATCATCGACAACCGAGCGGGGTGCGACCCAGAGTGCGCGTACTCAGGATCGGGTGTGCTCGTACACCCAGGTGGCGTAGTCGGGGTTGCCGCTCTCCACCCTGGACACCAGGATCTCCGGCACCTCGTACGGGTGGCTGACCCGGATCTGGTCCAGCAACGCGGTGAGCCGATCCGGTGCGGTCTTGAACTGCACCGACCACTCGGTGCTCGTCTCCATCCCGGACCGCCACCAGTAGGTGCTGTCCACCTGACCACCCACCTGGGCGCAGGCGGCGAGCCTGCCGGCGACGGCCGCAGCCGCCAGCACGTCGGCGACCGAACGCGCATCCACCACCGTTGTCACCACGCAGATCTCGTCCACGCCCGCACCCTACGCGGACATCTACCGATTAGCGGCGATCCAGGCATCAATCTGTGCCCACCAATCGAAGAGCCAGTCGATGCGTTGCTGCCGTCCGGTCGGTACGTCCTCCGGCGGCACGGACCAGAACCGCATCACGATCCGCTTGTCCATCGGCAGTTCACGCCACACGTCGGCGACGGTGAGCATCCGGTCCAGTCCGGTGTGGGCGACGAAGATGACCCCGGCGTCCGGTGCGGCGTCCAGCGCGGCGAGCATCCCACCGGGCTGCGGGGCTAGCACGTGGCGCATCCGCTCGGCGCGCAGGGCCATCCGTTCCAGGCCGAGGGAGCGCAGCCGGGCGATGGCGCGCAGCCGTCGGCGGGGGGTGAAGTTACCACCCTCGGGGAAGATCACGAACGCGTCGTTGTCGTCCAGGCCGGTGGCGAGGTGTCCGACCTGGCGTACCGTCTCCTCGCCGCGCTCCGGGGTCGGCGCGATGAACCGGTTAGGCAGCCGGTTGAGCAGCACGTCGATCGCCGGATCCCACTGGAGGCTGTCCTTGAGGACGATCCGAGGCTCGCGGTGGAACCAGTTGACCAGCCCGTGAATCAGGATGAACGAGTCGCCGGGCCCGGCGTGCCGGCAGAGCACCAGCTCGGGCCGGCCGGGCAGCGCCGTGTCCGGGTCGGTGCCCACCACGTCGATGCGTAACCGCAGAGTCCAATGTGCCTGCCAGAACAGCACCCGCAGGAACCAGCCGGCCAGCACATAGTGCGCGCGCTGGAAGGCCGGCGACCGGGTCCGCCAGCCGAAGCCGGAGACGACCCAGAGCAGGAAGAGCGCGAGCAGCGCGGCGGCGTCCCAGACCAGGTAGAAGCAGCCGATCCAGAGCAGTCGCAGCGGGCGCAACCGGCCCGGGACCAACGGGGACGCGGCCACGGCGAGCAGCGCCCAGACCGGCAACGTGGTGACCACGAGGAAGGCGAGCAGCACGACCGCGGGGGCGAACAGCAGCCGACGCAGCCACCGGGGAGGCAGCGGCATCACTGCTCCAGGTGGGTGGCGAGGTAGCGACGGGAGGCGGTGTACGCGCGGCTGATCCGCCGTCCCACCGCCGCCATGTCCCGGTACGCCCACGGCGTGTCGTCGCGTGGGTTGAGCCCGCCGGTCGGCAGCACGTGCACCTCCACCCCCTCGGGTAGCGCCGCCATCTCCCGGAAGAAGCGGTGCCGGCGGGAGATCTCGAACGCGACCTGCGCGATCTCCCACGGCCGACGGGGCGGGGTCAGCTCCCGTTCGATCCGACCCACCTGAAGGACGTAGATCCGGCGGGCGCCGACGGCCACGGCCTCGCCGATCGGGATGGAGTTGACGATCCCGCCGTCCACGTAGTGCGCGCCGTCGATCTCCATTGGCGGCAGCAGGCCCGGCACCGAGGCCGACGCCATCACCGCCGGCACCACCGGACCGGTGTCGAACCAGTGCTCGGCGGCCCGCTCGATGTGGGCGGCGCAGCACCGGAACGGCACCCGCAGGTCGGCGAAGGTGGTGTCCACCCCCAGCTCGCTTTCCAACAGGCGGCGCAGCGGCCGGGGTGAGTGCAGGTGGGTGCGGGCGGCGAAGCGGCGCAGCTGCCGGGCCACCGAGTCGCCGTACACCTCGCTGGCCTCCGGTGAGGCCCAGAGCCGGACCAGCCGGTCGGTCACCGCCTCGGACGGGTCGGCGGCGACCAGCGCGCCGTTCACCGCTCCGATCGAGGTGCCGAGCACCATGTCGGGTTGGATGCCGGCGCGGAACAGGGCCCGCAACATGCCTACCTCGACCGCGCCCAGCACTCCCCCGCCGCCGAGCACGAACGCCACCGGTCCCCCCGCCATGTCTCTCATCCTGGCACGGGCCCGCCGCCGACCGGTGAGCCGGCGTCGGCCGGCGGTCAGCGCACGGCACGCACCGTCCGCCGACGGCCGGCGCCGACGGCGTTGACAGGCCGGACGCATTCGCGCAACCTGATACCGCTCCCACCCCTGAGGCAGGTGCGATCCGTGAAGGCAGCGCTGCATCCGGGCCGATTGCTGGCTCGCAGATACCGACTTCTGGACCAGATCGGCGCCGGTGGCATGTCGGTCATCTGGCGTGCCCGGGACGAGGTACTGGACCGGGTGGTCGCGCTGAAGGTGCTCGCCCCGTCACTGGCCGCCGACGCGCGGTTCCGGGGCATGGTGCGCGAGGAGGCACGGGCCGCCGCCCAGCTGGTGCACCCGCACCTGACCTCCGTGCACGACTACGGCGAGACTGTCGACCCGGACGGCTCGATCACCTCGTTCGTGGTCATGGAGCTGCTCAGCGGCGAGGAGTTGAAGCTGCGGCTCACCGAGGGGCCGTTGCCGTGGACCGAGGCGGTGCAGGTGGGCGCCCAGGTAGCGGACGCGCTGGCCGCCGCGCACCGGCTCGGCATCGTGCACCGGGACATCACCCCGGCCAACGTGATGATGACGGGGACGGGCGTCAAGGTGCTCGACTTCGGCATCGCCACCCGGATCGGCGCGCCCGACGAGGACGAGGACGGCGAGACCTTCGGCACCCCGGCGTACGTCGCCCCGGAACGCCTCGACGGCGCGCCGGCCCAACCGTCCACTGACGTCTATTCGCTCGGCGTGCTGCTGCACGAGGCGCTCACCGGCCGGGTCCCGTATCCGGCGGACACCTGGGAGCAGCTCAGCGCCGCGCTGGCCAGTGGTCCGCCGCCGACGCTGGCCGACCTACCGGACCTGCCCGCACCGGTGGCCGAGATCTGCCTGCGCAGCCTCGCCCGGAACCCTGCCGATCGTCCGACCGCCCGGCAGGTCGCCACCGCGCTCCGCGACCACGCGCTGCCCGCCGAGCCTCCGACCGCGACCATCCGGGTGCCCACCCAGCCTCTGCCACCGCAGTCGCCCGCCGTCGCGACGGCGAGCGTCCCGGCGGCGGCGCGGCTGGATGGCGGCACCTCGGACGGCGGGGCCTCCTCCGGCGTGGGCGGGCCGGCGACCGGGTCGGGCTGGTCGCGGCGGCGGCTGGTGTTGCTGCTGGTGCTGGCCGTCGGGGTGACAGTGGCCGGCGTGGCCCTGCTGCCCGAACAGCAGCCGACCCGCCGGGCGCAGCCCTCCGCCGGGCCGGCGACGACACCGTCGACCGACCCGCCCGCTCCCGGGTCGTCCGCGCCGATCACGTCGACCCCGCCGGCCACGGCGCCGTCGACGAAGCCGACCACCGGGGCGCCCACCTCGAACCCGGGCACCCTGACCGCTGTCGCGAACCGGGTCGACGGGTTGATCGGCGCCGGGCTGAGCGCCGGGGAGATCCGCGACGACGTGGCCCTCGACCTGCGCAACGAGCTGCGCAACCTGACCGTGGCTGTCAGCTCCGGCCGCGAAGAGCTGGCGCCGCCGGTGGCCCGGCTGCGCACCAAGGTCGCCGTCCGCCTCGGTGAGGGTGGCATCAGCCCGGCGTACGCCTCTCGGCTCGACGCCGCCATCGCCGAGCTGGGCGCGACCGGGGCCTGACCCGGCGGCACCGGTGGGTCAGCGCACCGGCACCCGGGCCGGTTCACGGACGTCGTGCCGGCCGAGCGCGAAGCGCCGATAGACCTCCGCGTAGCCGCTCGCCATCCGCTCGACCGAGAAGTTCCGCGCGACGTGCGCCACGCAGTCCTCCGGGTCGAGTCGCTCCGCCGCGAGCAACGCCGCGGGCAGCTCCTCCGACCGCTCGACGACGAGCCCGGTCAGCCCCGGCCGAACCAGCTCCGGCACCGCACCCCGGTTGAGGGCGACCACCGGCGTGCCGGTGGCCATCGCCTCCAGCATCACCATGCCGAACGGCTCGTCCCACTGGATTGGCATGATCAGGCAGCGGGCGTCGACAAGCATCCGCAGCGTCGTCGCGCGGTCCGCGTTGAGCACGACTGTCACGTCCTCGTCGACCATCGGCGCGACGACCTGCTCGTAGTAGCGGCGCTCGGCCGGCTCGTTGCACTTGCCGGCCAGCAGCAGGGGCACACCGGCCGCCCGGCACGCCCGGATGGCGGTGTCCGGGCCCTTGTCCGGGCTGAACCGGGCCAGCCACAGCACCGGCCCCGCGCCGGGCGTGTGCTTGCGCGGGAAGCCCCGGATGTCCAGCGCGTTGTGCACTGTGCCGGCCCAGGGCAGGTCCGGGTTCAGCCGGCGCTGGGCGTGCGAGATGGCCACCAGAGCGACGCCCGCGTCGATGTCGCTCAGCACGTCGCCGTACTCCCCGACGGGGTTGCCGTGCACTGTCGCGACCGTCGGCACGGCCCGGCGGCCGGCGACCAGCGGACCGATGGTGGTGTGGTCGTGGATCACGTCGAAGTCGGCAGCGCTGATCAGCCGATTCACCCGGGCCAGGTGGGCCAGCTCGGGCAGTGACTCGCCGAGCCGCTCGTACTGGACCTCGGCGACTGTGGAGACGAACCCGTCGGCCGCCGTGCCGTGGTCACCGCCCGCGCCGAACAGGGTCACCGAGTGCCCCTGCCGGCAGAGCGCGTCCACCAGTGCGGCGACGACCTGTTCGAGGCCGCCGTAGCCGGGTGGCGGTACTGACAACCACGGCGGAACCACCATCGCGATGCGCAGCGACCGCTCCTCGGGGCGGCCCGCAGGCGGGTGGTTCACGGCCACGAGTCCTCCCCGTTGCTCCCCGGTGCGGCGGCACCGCCGGTCGGCGGCGGGTTCCCGGTGGCGGCACAGGTAAACCGGACATGGCGGACGATCACCCGCCCACCAGAAGTTGGTCGTGGACCACCCGCACCCCGGGCGCGGACCATGCCACCCGCTCGACCTGGTCGCGTTCCCACCAGGAACGGACCACCCCGGCGAGGACCAGCGTGTCGCCGTCCACCTCGACGGTCACCCGCTCGCCGCCGAGCGTGCGCACCAGCGCCCGCTGGACGTCCCGCCGCAGCTGCTCGGCGGCCGGTGGCGCCGCGGGTCGTACCTCGATCAGGTTGGTGATCCCC
The DNA here is from genome assembly GCF_046549335.1 of Micromonospora sp. 050-3. Lineage (NCBI taxonomy): Bacteria > Bacillati > Actinomycetota > Actinomycetes > Micromonosporales > Micromonosporaceae > Micromonospora > Micromonospora sp. 050-3. The sequence goes on along the minus strand of NZ_JAJPVX010000003.1, from coordinate 570,186 downwards.
CGTACGCCGTCGAGCCGGCGCACCTCGCCCTCGGCGGCCCGCCGCTGCCACCCGAACTCGACCTCACCGCGCAGCATCAGCCAGCCGTTGGCCACTGTCACGTCCAGCCGTTCGGCGGGCACGAAGCTGTCCCACTCCAGGGCGCGGGTGGCGGCGTTGGCGACCTCGGCGTCGGTACGCCCCGGAGTGCCGGGCAGCCGCACCTCCATCTCGTCGGCCACCGCCCGTACGCCGCGAACCCGCTGTGCGCACCGGGTCGCGGCCCAACCGCGAGCGGCACCGTCCACGAATCCGGTCAGGGTGACCACGCCCTGGTCGACTGTCACCCCGATCTCGTTCGGTTGCAGCCGGACGTCCCAGGCCAGCTCGGCCAGGACGTCGCGTTGGATCCGCTGGTCGTCGCGGACACCCACCACCTCGGTCATGGCACCCCACCCCCGGTTCCGGTCGTCGCCCTCCGAACCTGCCGGGCGGACGGGTGACGGCGGTTCACCCGATCCGGGTGAACCGCCGTCCGGGCGGAAAGAAGCGGCGGGTGACGGAGCCGACCCCCTCGGCCCCGCCACCCGCCGCCGGAGGGAGGAAGCAGGTTCAGATAGCTGGTTAGGACGTCTCGGCGAGCGTCACGGTCTCCGTCTTCTCGACACCGTTGCGCTTGAACTGCACCTCGACCCGGTCGCCGACCTTGCCGGCCTGCACCGCGCCGACCAGGTCGTCCGAGTCGTTGATGGGCTTGTCGCCGAACCGGGTGACGACGTCGCCGCGCTGGAGGCCGGCCTTCTCCGCCGGGCTGCCCGGGGTGACCGACGCGACGAGCGCGCCGCCGCCCTCGGCCTGGTTGACGCCGACGCCGAGCGACGGGTGGCTGACCTTCTCGCCACGCTGGAGCTTGCCCGCGACGTCCTTGGCCTTGTTGCTGGGGATGGCGAACCCGACACCGATGTTGCCGGTGCTCTGCCCGGAGGTCGCGATGGCGGTGTTGACGCCGATCACCTCGCCCCGGGTGTTGACCAGGGCGCCGCCGGAGTTGCCGGGGTTGATCGGGGCGTCCGTCTGGAGCAGGCCAGAGATCGAGCTGACCGCCTGGCTCTGCTGCTGGGTCGGGTCCTGCGGCTGACCCTCGCCGGCCCGGATGGTGCGGTCCCGGGCGCTGAGGATGCCCGAGGTCACCGAACCCTGGAGACCGAGCGGGCTGCCCAGGGCGAGCACCTGGTCACCGACCTGCATGGCGTCGCTGTCGCCGAACTTGGCCGGCTTGAGGTCGCTCACCCCGCTGGCCTTCACCACGGCCAGGTCGGTCTTCGGGTCGGTGCCGATGATCTTCGCGTCGGCGGTCTTGCCGTCGGCGAAGACCACCCGCACGGCGTCGCCGGCGGCGGACGCGACCACGTGGTTGTTGGTCAGCACGTACCCGTCGGCGCTGAGCACCACCCCGGAGCCCTCACCGCTGTCGGTGGTGATCGAGACGACGCTGTCCTGCACCGCCGCGGCGATCTTCGGCAGGTCGGCGCCATTGATCACGGGAGCCGCGGAGTAGGTGCGGGTGATGCCACCGCCGTCGCCGTCGAGGGCGAGCGCGAGCGCCCCACCGGCCACGCCGGAACCGAGCATCAGGGCGAACACCGCGACGCCGGCACCGGCGAACTTGGCGATTCGACCCGGCCGGGGGCCGCTGCCGGGCGGCGCGACCTGCGGGCCCCACGGCGGGACTGGCTGGCCCGGGTGGTGCGGGTGCTGTCCGGGGTGCTGGGCGTGCTGCCCGGGGTGCTGCTGGTGCTGGGCGTACGGCATGCCCGGCTGGCCCCCGCCGGCCCAGCCGGACTGCTGGCCCGGGTACCAGGGTGCACCGGGGTAGTGGCCGGCGGCCGGCTGTGGGTAGCCGGGCTGACCGGGCGCCGGGTGACCGGAGACCGGGTACGGCGGCGCGGACGCAGCGGCGGCCGGGCGCTCGTAGCCGGTCGACGGCTCGTACCCGGTGGGCTGAGCGGCGGCCGGCGGGCCGGCGGGCGGCGCGGTGGAGCCGGCGTACCCGGCGGGCGCGGCGGCCGGGGTGACGGCGGTGGTGTCGGCGTCACCGGTGGTGGAGGCGACCGTCGGCTCACCGCCGGTCGAGACGACCGGTACGGGAGTGGTCGGGGAGTCGGACTGCACGCGCTCGTCGCGCGGCAGCTCGGCGGTGGGGTGCGACGGCTCGGCGTCGGTGGGGGCCGGCCGGCGCTGCGGGTCGGACTCGAACTCGGTCATGGCACTACCTTCTCCCTCCGCACTGCAATCAACCTGGAACCGTCCTGGAAGTTGGCTGAAAGTCACTCGCCCGCTCCATCGATCTGCGGCAGCAGCGGCAGCCGAACCCGGAAGGTGGCCCCACCGCCGGGCGTCTCGGCCACCTGGACCGAGCCGTGGTGGGCGGCGACCAGCGCCGCAACGATGGCCAGGCCGAGGCCGGTGCCGGTGTTGCCGTCGGCCCGACGGGTACGGGCCGCGTCGGCCCGGTAGAACCGCTCGAAGACGCGTTCCGCCTGCTCGGCCGAGAGGCCGGGGCCGGTGTCGGCCACCTCCACGACGGCGAAGCCATCTGGTTCGGCGCGCAGCCGTACCCAAATCTCGGCCTCCGGTGGGGTGTGGGTGAGCGCGTTGGTGACCAGGTTGCCGATCACCTGCCGCAGCCGCGCGTCGTCGGCGGAGACGACGAGCGGGCCCGATTCGGGTTCGATCTCCAGCTCGATCCGCCGGTCCGGTGCCATCGCCCGCGCGGCCTGCACCGCGTCGGAGGCGAGCACCGGCAACTCCACCGGGGTCAGCGAGAGCGGCCGTTCCATGTCCAACCGGGCGAGCAGCAGCAGGTCCTCCACCAGCAGCCCCATCCGGGCGGCCTCGTCCTCGATCCGGCGCAACAGGCCTGCTGTCTGTTCCGGCGCACGGGCGGCACCCTGCCGGTACAGCTCGGCGAAGCCACGGATGGTGGTGAGCGGGGTCCGCAGCTCGTGGGAGGCGTCGGCGACGAACTGCCGCATCCGCTCCTCGGAGCGGATGGCCCGCGCCTCGGACGCCTGAGCGGCGGCGGCGGCGTCCCGGGCGGCGCTCTCCGCCCACCGGGCCGACGTCTCCGACGCGGCTCGGGCGGTGAACGCCGCCTCGATCTGGGTGAGCATCGCGTTCAATGCGCGCGACAGCCGGCCCAGCTCCGAGGTTGGCTCGGCCTGGCCCTCCTCCGGGTCGGGCACCCGGCGGGTCAGGTCACCGCCGGCGATCGCGGCGGCGGTCTGTTCGATCTCGACGAGGGGCTTGAGGCTGGTCCGGACGATCGCCGCGCCCACCGAGGCCAGCATGATCAGCACTGCGCCACCGACCAGGAGGTCTATCCAGACGAGCTGCTTCACTGCCCGGTCCACGTCGGTCAGCGGCTGACCCACGGCCAGCACCGAGCCGTCCGGCTGCGGGGCGTAGTACACCCGCCACCGGGTGTAGCCGTTGTGCGACAGGACGGTCTGCGGCTCGCCCTCCTCCGCCTCGAAACCTGCGCGGCTGGTGGGGAACGCGGGCAGTTGGTCGGGGTCGTAGCTGAGGTCGTCGTATTTGGGCTGGTACACCCGCTGCTCGTCGGCCACGATCACGACGTAGTCGCTGGGCAGCATCGCGCCGACCTCGCCGCTGCGCAGCTTCGGGAGCAGTTGGCCGAGGCCCTGGGCTGTCGACCGGACCTGCCCGTCGACCTGGCCCTCCAGGTAGTTGCGGAGGAAGTACGCGGTCAGCGAGCTGATCACCAGGAGCGCGACGGCGACCAGCGCGAGCACCGAGGTGACCAGCTTCACCCGCAGCGGAACGCTGCGCACCCGTCCCTTCGCCTGCTGGACCGCGTTCACGCCGCCGGCTTGCGCAGGACGTACCCGACGCCGCGAAGAGTGTGGATCAGCCGGGGTTGGGTGGTGTCGACCTTGCGCCGCAGGTACGAGATGTAGGACTCGACGATGTTGTCGTCGCCCCGGAAGTCGTAGTTCCAGACGTGGTCGAGGATCTGCGCCTTGGACAGCACCCGGTTGGCGTTGAGCATCAGGTACCGCAGGAGCTTGAACTCGGTCGGCGAGAGCTGCACCCGCTGGCCGGCCCGGTGCACCTCGTGGGTCTCCTCGTCCAACTCCAGGTCGGCGAAGGTGAGCCGGGACGGTGCCTGCTCGCCGGTAGTGGTGCGGCGCAGCACGGCGCGGATCCGGGCGGTCAGCTCCTCCAGGCTGAACGGCTTCGTGACGTAGTCGTCGCCACCCAGGGTCAGCCCACGGATCTTGTCGTCGGTGGCGTCCCGGGCGGTCAGGAACACCACAGGGGTACGCGTGCCGCCCTCGCGGAGCATCCGGATGACCTCGAAGCCGTCCAGGTCGGGGAGCATCACGTCGAGCACCACCAGGTCGGGCCGGTGGTCCTTGGCGGCGTTGAGCGCCGCGCTTCCACTTGTCGCGGTCGCCACGTCGAAGCCCGCGAACCGCAGGCTCGCGGAGAGCAGTTCGAGGATGTTGGGGTCGTCCTCGACGACAAGCAGTCGCGCCTCGGTCTGGGTAGCGGGCATGCGCCCATCATCGGTGACATCACTGCGCCAGCGCTGGACGCTTCCTGCAAAAAGGCTGTGAGTCCCCGGCCGCCCGGTGACACCGGTCAGCGCAGCAGGCGACGCAGCCCGTCCAGGGCGCCGTCGAGCAGCCGGATCGCGGTGCGCAACTGGGTGTCGCTGAACTGCCGGGCGCGCATCAGCCGGCCCACCTCGGCGGTGAACGCGGCCAGCCGCTTGTCGAGTTCGTCGAGCAGTTCGGCCTGCGGCCCGGCGGTCGGCGCCGCGCGGGGCGGCGGTGTTGGCGCCTCCCACCGGGCCCGTCGGGTCTGCCGGGTGGCCTCGCTCAACTCCCGCTTGAGGTCGCGAGTCGATCCGCGTACCTCGCTGCGGATCTCGCCGGCGAGGCTGGAGAGATCCGCCACGGAGGCCGCGATGTCCGTTTCCAGCGCTGTCAACTCACCGGCCCGCTGGCGCAGCTCCGCCCGGCCGGCGTCGGTGATGTCGTACGTCTTGCGGCCACCGGCCGCGGTGTGGCTGACCAGACCCTCGACCTCCAGCCGTTGCAGGCGGGGGTAGATGGTGCCGGCACTGGGCGCGTACAGCCCGAGGAAGCGGTCCTCCAAAAGGCGGATCAGCTCGTAGCCGTGCTTCGGGCCGTCGTCGAGGAGCTTGAGCAGGTAGAGCCGGAGCCGCCCGTGGCTGAACACGGCGGTCACGGCAGCTCCTCCCCATCGTCGTCGACGGCTCGGGCGAGCAGGGCGATGCTCCCCGAGGTCGCGGAAGCCCAGAGCTTACCTTCGCCATCGCCGAGCACCCCCTCGCTGCTGCGCAGTGGGAACGTCGAGCTGCGAAGCTGCGGAAAGCCGCTGGTGATCCGGCCGGAGGCGGTGTTCAGCTGGACGGAGAGGTCGCTGTCCGCGCGGACCCGGACGGTGATGCTGCCCGAGATGGTGGTCAACCGGATCTCGCTGCGCCGGGGGTTGTCCAGGTCGCAGGTGATGGCGCCCGAGATGGTCTGTGCCCGTACCCGGTCGGCGGCGCTGTCGGCGAGGATCACCTCGCCGGAGACCGTCTCCAGTGTGAGGTCGCCGCGGACGCCGAGCGCCTCCACCGGGCCCGAGGTCAGCTTCGCGAAGGTGCTGCCGCGCAGCCCCATCAGGGTGATCTGGCCGGCGACGACGTTGACTGTGGTCTGCCGGCGCAGGCCGGAGGCGACCAGCGAGCCCGCGACCAGGCCCAGGTCGGCGAGGACGTCGGCGGGCACGGCGATGGAGACGTCCACCCGGGGATAGCGGTGGATCATCCGGAACCAGCGCAGGACGTCCGACCAGCCCCGACCGCGCTCCTGGCGGATGCTGAGCCGACCGTCGGTGTGGTCGATCAGGACCGGCCGACGGCCGACCTGGGTCACGTCGATCCGGGTCGGCCCGTCGGTGGCGACCACGTTGAGCCGCCCACTGATCAGTCGAACGTCCAGCCGGGCGACCGGAGCGTCCACTGTGAGCCGTTGCGGGCTCTCGACCGTCCATCCGGCCATGGCGTCCCCCTCTCGACGACGCGCGGGACGCACGTCGAACAGGAGGAGAATGTAACGCGATACATCGCGACACCACAAGACAGGTCGCGAGTTGGTCGCCGGCTCGGCGTCCGGCGTGCGCCCCTCAGGCCGCCAGGTCCAGCTCCCGATCGACGAGCGGAGCCGGCACGGGAACGGCCGGGGCCACCGTCGGCACCGGCCGCAGCCGGGCCCGCGCCACGGCACCCGCCGTCGGCACCAGGTGTACGGCCGACTCGGCGGCCCGGGCCAGCAACCGCCGATCGGCGTCACGGGCCGGGTGCAGCGCAGCGGCGATCGTCACCGAGACCACCAGTTCCCGCGCCGCGACCACCCGTGCCACCGAGCGCAACAGGGTGTCCGCACCGAGGAAGGCGGCTGCCGTGGTGGTCGACCCGGTGGCCGCACAGCCATAGGTGAGCCGCAGCGGAACCACCGGGCTGCCCGTGTCGATGGCCGCCTGGAACGTCGCGGGCCGGAACCCACCGCCGGGGCGGCAGTCGGTGGCACCGTTCCCGGCACACCACGTCGTACCCTCCGGGAAGACCGCCACCGACCGCCCGGCGCGCAGCGCGTCGGCGACCCGGGCGACGGTCCTCGGCAGCGCCAGCGGCCGGGCGCGGTCCACGAAGACAGTGCCCGCCGCAGCGGCCAGCAGACCGACCACCGGCCAGGAACGGATCTCCCGTTTCGCCACCATCCGGGTGGGGGCGACCGCCAGCACGGCGAGGATGTCCAGCCAGGAGACATGGTTCGCGACCAGCAGCGCGCGCCGCCGGGGCAACCGACCCCGGATCACGAGGCGGACGCCGAAGGCACGTGCGGTGGCCCGCGCCCAGCCGCTGACCAGACCCTGCCGCTCCCGAGTGGGAAGCAGTGGCAGCAGCAGCACCACCGGGATACCGGCGAGCAGCATGCCGAGCGCGGCGACCAGCCGGAGCACCCGGCGGGCCACCGGCACAGTGGGCACCTCGCCGGCCGCCGGCAGGCAGTCGTCGTCGCAGCCCGAGGAGGGCCGCCACAGGTCACGCGGCACGGCGGTCACCGCTGCTCCCCGCCGAGGAAGTGCCGCAGGTAGCGCGGGTTCATCCGATCCAGGGAGAAGAGGACGTAGAAGTCCGCGCACCCGAAGTCGCTGTCGTACGACGGCTCGCCGCAGATCCACGCGCCGAGCCGGAGGTAGCCACGCAGCAGCGGCGGAACCGCTACCCGCCCGGCCGGGGCAGCGGCGAGCGGGCCGGCGGCAGCCCCCTCGGTGAACCAGGGCCGCAACGGGCGGACCCGCAGCGGCGGCGGCGACAGGTGCCGGGCCCGGGCCTGGGTCCACACCTCGGCGACAGTCCGCCCACCGTCAGCCACCGGCACCGACGCGCAGCCGCCGAGCCAGCGGGAGCCGCGCAGGTGCAGGTAACGGATGATGCCGGCCCACATCAGGTTGATCACCGCGCCGGAGCGGTGGTCCGGGTGCACGCAGGACCTACCCGCCTCGACCAGGTCGTCGCGGAGCGGGTCGAGCGGGCTCAGGTCGAACTCGTCCTCGGCGTAGCGCCGGGTGGTGCGCCCCGGCGGCAGCAGCCGGTACGTGCCGACCACCTCGCCGGTGCTGTCCTCGCGGACGATCAGGTGGTCGCAGTACGCGTCGAAGGGGTCCACGTCCAACCCGGCCTCGCCGGGAAGGAGGGTGGCGCCGAGCTCGGTGGCGAACACCTCGTGGCGCAGGCGTTGCGCGGCCGCGACCTGGGTGGGGTCGTCGGCGATCAGCAGGGTGTATCCGCTGGTCTTCAGGGGTGCGCCAGCGGCATGCAGAACGGCCATGGGATCTGTGTAGGTGCCCGGGTTGCCATTCACGGGGCGCACCGGTGTCGATCGGATGAACGCCGGCAGGCGAGACCGCTAGCGGCGCCCGGCGCGGACCGTGCGAGGCTGCCCGGGCAGGCCGGCGAAGGCGCCGACCCGCACCACCGGAGGTCGACGATGCGCATCGAAACCCGCTACAACGGGCCCGCCGGTTCCGGCAACGGCGGCTGGAGCGCGGGGGTCTTCGCCGCCGAGGCGGGCGGCAGCGGACCGGTCGAGGTGACGCTGCGCCGGCCACCACCGCTGGCGACCGAGCTGACACTGGTCGACGGAAAGGTCCGGGACCCGGCCGGCGAGCTGGTGGCCGAGGTGCGTCCGGCCGGGGTGATCGATGCCGTCGTACCCCCGGTGGACCTGGCGACGGCGGTGGCCGCCGCGGCCCGCTACCCCGGCCTGGTCGAGCATCCGTTCCCCAGCTGTTACGTCTGCGGGCCGCAGCGGGCCGACGGGCTGCGGATCTTCCCCGGCCGTCTGCCGGACGGCCGGACCGCGGCGCCGTTCCGCGCGCCAGCTCAGGTCAGTGCGGCCACGGTCTGGGCTGCGCTGGACTGCCCCGGTGGTTGGGCGGTGCTCGCGCCGGGCCGCCCGTACCTGCTGGGCCGGATCGCCGCCGTGGTCGCGGCGCTGCCCGGGCCGGGCGACGAGTGCGTGGTGACCGGGGCGTTGCTGCGCGTCGATGGGCGCAAGGCGCTCGTGCACACCAGCCTGTACGGCCCGGACGGGTCGTTGCTCGGCGCGGCGCGGGCAACCTGGATCGCCCGCTGAGCCCGGGCCGTAGTCCGCAGGGATGAGTCGCGTCCACCCCGCGACGGAGGCAAACGTACCGACCGCGCCTGATTGACCTTGTTGCCACGGGCCGTCACGCTGTGCCACGGCGTACCTCGACGCCACACACGGGAGGAGAACGATGACTGACGGGCAGCGAAGCCCCACCAGCGACGGTCAGATCGTGGTGTCCGGTCTGACGAAGCAGTACAAGAACGTCCGGGCGGTGAACAACCTGTCCTTCACAGTGGCGCCGGGACGGGTGACCGGCTTCCTCGGCCCGAACGGCGCAGGCAAGACCACCACGCTACGCATGCTGCTGAATCTGGTCACGCCGACCGCCGGCACGGCCACCATCAGCGGCCAGCGGTACGCCGACCTCGCCACCCCGCTGCGGCAGGTCGGCGCGGTGCTGGAGGCGTCCAGCGCGCACAAGGGCCGCACCGGCATCAACCACCTGCGGGTCATCTGCGCTGCGGCCGGGCTGCCCAAGCAGCGGGCCGACGAGGCGTTGGCCCTGGTCGGGCTGACCCCGGCGGCGAAGCGCAAGTTCAAGGGTTACTCGCTGGGCATGAAGCAGCGGCTCGGCATCGCCGCCGCGATGCTCGGTGACCCCCGCGTGCTGATCCTCGACGAGCCGGCCAACGGGCTGGACCCGGAGGGCATCCGGTGGATGCGTGGGTTCCTCAAGAACCTCGCCCACGAGGGTCGTACGGTGCTGGTCTCCAGCCACCTGCTGTCGGAGATGCAGCTGCTCGCCGACGACGTGGTGATCATCGCGGCCGGGCAGTTGGTCCGGCAGGGTCCGGTCGACCAGGTGCTCGGGTCGATGGCCCAGAGCGCCCGGGTCCGGGTCCGCACCCCGCAGGCCGAGGTGTTGGCCGCCGCCCTCAAGGCGCAGTCGGCGACCATCGAGACCGATGAGCAGGGTGTGCTGCTGGTCGGCGGGGTGGACGCCCCGACGATCGGCCGGTCCGCCCTCGCGGCAGGCGTCGAGCTGCACGAACTGACCACCGAACGGCCCGATCTGGAACGGGTCTTCCTGGAGCTGACGGCCGGAAAGGCGGGCATCCGATGAACCTGGTCCGATCCGAGCTACTCAAGATCCGTACCACCAGCACCTGGTGGTGGCTGGCCCTCGGCGCGCTCCTCTCGATCGCCCTGGCCTTCGCGATCAACGCGTGGTTGCTCGTCACGACGCTCGGCGGCGACGCCGAGGAGATCGGCGTCAGCGCCGAGCAGGCGACAGCGCCGGCGCAGGCGGCGAACCTCTACACCTCGGGCCAGTACCTCGGTCTGATGTTCGTGATGCTTATCGGCATCCTGATGGTCACCAACGAGTTCTTCCACCAGACCGCGACCACGACGTTCCTGACGACTCCCCGGCGAACGTCGGTCATCGTCAGCAAGCTCGTCGCCGCCAGCCTGCTCGGCTTCATGTTCTGGCTGGCGACCACGCTCATCGACCTGGCCGCCGGCGCGATCTTCCTGTCCGCGAACGACTACGGCACTCAGCTCGGTGAGTGGCCGGTGCAGCGGGCGCTGCTGTTCAACCTGCTGGCCTACGCCATCTGGACGATCCTCGGGGTGGGCATCGGCACGCTGATCACCAACCAGCTCGGCGCGGTGATCACGGCGGCGGTGCTCTATCTGATCGGCACCCAGGTGGTGGGTCTGCTGTTCCTGCTCCTGTCGAACGTGCTCGACAGCCAGGCGGTGCTCAAGTGGCAGGTGGTCTGGCCCGCTGTGGCGTCCCAGGTCATGATCACGGAGGGCACCTCGGAGTTCACCCCGTCCTGGTGGGTCGGAGCCCTGGTGCTGATCGGCTACGCGCTGGTCAGCGGAATCGCCGGAATCCTGCTCACCCGGCGGCGCGACATCGCCTGATGGCGTCTGCGACCCCGGGGCGGCAACGACACGCTGGCCGCTCCGGGGTCGGGCGTCACCCGCGCCGACCGGCCGCGCGAGGGCCGGGTGTTAGCAGTTCGACACGGTGCGCGCAGGCGTTGCTGAACTTCTGGCATCTTCTGTGAAACCGGCCACGGGACCGAGGCGGAAATGCCTGCGGGATCGGTACGGCGTAGCCTGGAACCCGTCCAGTCCGTGCTTCTAATCGGGCGCGACGGACCCACCGCGTGCCACACAAACCCGCGTGAAAGAGGCGATTACCGGCCGTGTCGACCCAGCAGACTTCGCAGGAGAACCCACTGGCGGGTTTCGGCCCGAATGAGTGGATCGTCGAGGAGATGTACCAGCGCTACCTCGCCGACCCATCGAGCGTTGATTCGGCCTGGCACGACTTCTTCGCCGACTACCGACCGGCACCGGGTGCGGGCACCCCGCGCGGCGCCGACTCGTCGAACAAGCCGGCCGCCGCCCCGGAGCCGGACGGCCAGCCGGAGGCAGCCGCCACTGTGGCCCAGCCCAGCGCCCCGGCCAAGCCGGCGACCGCGAGCAAGCCGGCCGCCGCCCAGCCGGCGCCGGCCAAGCCCGCCGCCCCGGCAACGCCGAAGGCCGCGCCGGAGAAGGCCACCCCGGCCAAGCCGGCCGCCAAGGCCGCCGCGCCGAGCGCCGACGGCCCGCAGACCACCCCGTTGCGGGGCGTCGCGGCGAAGATCGTCCAGAACATGGACGCCTCGCTGAGCGTGCCCACAGCGACCAGCGTGCGCGCGGTCCCGGCCAAGCTGCTGGTGGACAACCGCATCGTGATCAACAACCACCTCGCCCGTGGGCGGGGCGGCAAGGTCAGCTTCACCCACCTGGTCGGCTACGCCATGGTGCGCGCGCTGGTCCAGCACCCCGAGATGAACAACTCCTTCGCCGAGGCCAACGGCAAGCCGGCGGTTGTCCGCCCGGCGCACGTCAACCTCGGCATCGCTATCGACCTGGCCAAGCCGGACGGCAGCCGCAACCTTGTGGTCCCCTCCATCAAGGGCTGCGAGCAGATGGACTTCCGGCAGTTCTGGCAGGCGTACGAGGACGTGGTCCGACGGGCGCGGCGCAACGAGCTGACCATGGAGGACTATTCCGGCACCACGATCTCGCTGACCAACCCGGGCGGCATCGGCACCGTGCACTCGATGCCGCGGCTCATGCAGGGGCAGAGCGCGATCATCGGTGTCGGCGCGATGGAGTACCCGGCCCCCTACCAGGGGATGTCCGAGGCCACCCTGGCCGAGCTGGCGGTCAGCAAGATCATCACGCTGACCAGCACGTACGACCACCGGATCATCCAGGGCGCGCAGTCCGGCGAGTTCCTCAAGGTGATGCACGAGCTGATCCTGGGCGAGCACGGCTTCTACGACCAGATCTTCACCGCGCTGCGCATTCCGTACGAGCCGGTGCGCTGGATGCGCGACGTCGCTGTCAACTCCGAGGGTCAGATCAACAAGACCGCCCGGGTGCACGAGCTGATCCACGCGTACCGGGTGCGCGGTCACCTGATGGCCGACACCGACCCGCTGGAATTCAAGATCCGCAAGCACCCCGACCTGGACGTCCTCCAGCACGGGCTCACCCTGTGGGACCTGGACCGCGAGTTCCCGGTCAACGGCTTCGCCGGCCGGCAGCGGATGAAGCTGCGCGAGATCCTCGGCGTGCTGCGCGACTCGTACTGCCGCCGGGTCGGCATCGAGTACATGCACATCCAGGACCCGGAGGAGCGGCGCTGGGTCCAGGAACGGATCGAGCGCAAGTACGAGAAGCCGTCCGCCGACGAGCAGAAGCACGTGCTCAACCGACTGAACGCCGCCGAGGCGTTCGAGACCTTCCTTCAGACCAAGTACGTCGGCCAGAAGCGCTTCTCGCTGGAGGGCGGCGAGTCGCTGATCCCGCTGCTCGGTGAGGTGCTGGAATCCTCCGCCGAGAACGGGCTGGACGAGGTCGTCATCGGCATGGCCCACCGGGGTCGGCTCAACGTGCTGGCCAACATCGTCGGCAAGCCGTACGAGAAAATCTTCTCGGAGTTCGAGGGTCACCTGGACCCGCGCTCGACGCAGGGCTCCGGCGACGTGAAGTACCACCTGGGTCAGAACGGCAAGTTCACCACCCCCGACGGCGAGCACGCGGTCAAGGTGTCGGTGGTGGCCAACCCGTCGCACCTGGAGGCCGTCGACCCGGTGCTGGAGGGGATCGTCCGGGCCAAGCAGGACCGGATCGACCTCAAGCTGGAGGGCTACACAGTGCTGCCGCTGGCGGTGCACGGTGACGCCGCCTTCGCCGGGCAGGGCGTGGTCGCCGAGACGCTCAACCTGTCCCAGCTGCGCGGCTACCGCACCGGCGGCACCGTGCACGTGGTGGTGAACAACCAGGTCGGCTTCACCACCGCCCCGGAATACAGCCGGTCCAGCCTCTACAGCACCGACGTGGCCCGGATGATCCAGGCGCCGATCTTCCACGTCAACGGCGACGACCCGGAGGCAGTGGTCCGGGTGGCCCGGCTGGCGTTCGAATACCGGCAGACGTTCAACAAGGACGTCGTGATCGACATGGTCTGCTACCGCCGGCGCGGGCACAACGAGGGCGACGACCCGTCGATGTCCAACCCTCAGATGTACAAGATCATTGACTCGAAGCGCTCGGTCCGCAAGCTCTACACCGAGGAGCTGATCGGTCGCGGTGACATCACCGTGGAGGACGCGGAGGAGCTGCTTCGCGACTACCAGGCGCAGCTGGAGAAGGTCTTCAAGGCCACCCGGGACGCCGCCTCGGCACCGCGCCAGCTCAACCGGCCGCGCCGCGAGGAGGAGCCGGAGCCCCAGGTCGACACCGCCACCGACGCGTCGGTGGTCAAGGCCGTCGGCGAGGCGCACATCAACCTGCCGGAGGGCTTCACCCCGCACAAGCGGATCCAGCAGCTGCTGGACCGACGCGCCAAGATGTCCGTCGAGGGCAACATCGACTGGGGCTTCGGCGAGATCATCGCGCTCGGGGCGCTGCTGCACGACGGGGTCACCGTCCGGCTCGCCGGGCAGGACTCTCGTCGCGGCACGTTCGTCCAGCGGCACGCCTCGGTGGTCGACTCCCGTACCGGCGACGACTACCTGCCGCTGAAGTCGCTCACCGGCGACGGCGACCGCTCCCGGTTCTTCGTGCACGACTCGCTGCTCAGCGAGTACGCGGCGATGGGCTTCGAGTACGGCTACTCGGTGGAGAACATCAACGCCCTCGTCGCCTGGGAGGCCCAGTTCGGCGACTTCGTCAACGGCGCCCAGTCGGTGATCGACGAGTTCATCTCGTCCGGTGAGGTGAAGTGGGGCCAGCGCTCCGCCATCACCCTGCTGCTGCCGCACGGCCACGAGGGCCAGGGCCCGGACCACACCTCCGGCCGGCCGGAGCGGTTCCTGCAGATGTGCGCCGAGGACAACATGCGGGTGTCCATTCCAACGACCCCGGCGAACTACTTCCACCTGCTGCGCCGCCAGGCCCTGTCGCCCAAGCGCAAGCCGCTGGTGGTGTTCACGCCGAAGTCGCTGCTGCGGCACAAGCTCTGCGTCTCGTCGGTGGAGGACTTCACCACCGGCACCTTCCAGCCGGTGCTGCGCGACACGGCCGCCCCGGCGCCGGAGGCGGTGAAGCGGGTGCTGCTCTGCTCCGGCAAGGTCTACTACGACCTGTTCCAGGCCCGGCAGGAACGCGGCGTCACCGACACCGCGATCCTCCGACTGGAGCAGCTGTACCCGCTGCCGGTGGAGGAGATCCGGGCCGCCCTCGCGCAGTTCCCGAACGCGGAGGACTTCGCCTGGGTGCAGGAGGAGCCGGCCAACCAGGGTGGCTGGTCGTTCGTCGCGCTCAACCTGCTGGAGCACCTCACTGACGTTCGGCTGCGGCGGATCTCCCGCCCGGCCGCGGCCGCCCCGGCGGTCGGCTCGGCCAAGACCCACGAGGTCGAGCAGAACGCGCTGATCGAGGCGGCTCTCCCCCGCCCGTGACCTGATCTGAGCACGGAAGCCGGGGCAGGGCCGTTTCACAGCGGTCCTGCCCCGGCTCTCGTAGGCCCACCCACCCACCACCCGCCCGGCCCGAGCCGGGCCGAGCACAAGGACGTACCCGTGTACTTCACCGACCGTGGCATCGAAGAGCTGGTCGAGCGCCGGGGCGAGGATCAGGTGACCCTGGAGTGGCTCGGCGAGCGCCTGCGCGACTTCGTCGACCTCAACCCCGACTTCGAAACCCCCATCGAGCGCCTGGCAACCTACCTGGCGCGCCTAGACGACCCCGACGACGACGACGCCTAGTCCGTCGGACGGGAGCGACACCCATACCTACCCCTCGCGTCCTTTGCTCTGCTTCAACGGACGCAATGCTGAGCGTCCGATATCCGGACACCTGCTGGTGCGTGGGTTGAAGCAGAGCAAAGGACGACCCAACCACCCCGCCAACCGGCCGACGAGACGCACCACCCCAAGGTTCCCTTTCCAGCCCGCGAGGGGTTGCCACTCCGACGATCTTCTAGGGTGGGGGCTGTGGCTCGCAGCGTGTATCTGACCAGCGTCGGTTCGGGCGGGGGCAAGTCGACGATTGCCCTCGGGTTGGCGGAGTTGCTGTCTCGCCAGGTCGGGCAGATCGGCGTGTTCCGGCCGTTGGTGGCCGACACCGGCCAGGACCCGATCCTCGCCCTGCTGAGCGAGCGGTACCGGGTCGAGGTGCCGCTGACCGAGCTGGCCGGGGCGAGCTACGCCGAGGCTGCGGCGCTGGTCGCCGACGGCCGACGGGAGCAGCTCATCTCCGCCATCGTCGAGCGCTACCGGGCGGTGGAACGGCAGTGCCCGGCGGTGGTCGTGGTGGGCAGTGACTTCGACGAGCCGGGCGACCCGGCCCACCCTCGGGAGCTGGCCTTCAACGCCCGGCTGGCCACCGAGTTCGGCAGCGTGGTGGTGCCGGTGGTGGACGGCTTCGGGCAGGAGCCGGCGGCCGTCGCGTCGGCGATGCGGGGGGCGTACCACGACCTGGCCGACCTGGGCGCGACAGTGCTCGCGGTGATCGCCAACCGGGTGACCGAGCCGATGACGCTGCCCGAGCTGCCGGTCCCCGCGTACGCCATTCCGGAGGTGCCGACAGTGTCGGCACCGACGGTCGCCGAGGTGGCGGCGGCGCTCGGCGCCACCCTGCTGGCCGGGGACGACGCCGCGCTCGGCCGCGACGTGCTGGATTTCGTGGTCGGCGCGGCACATGTGCCGACCCTGCTGGGCCACCTCACCGAGGGCGCCCTGGTGATCACCCCCGGGGATCGGGCCGACCTGCTCGTCGCCGCGAGCGCCGCGCACGTGGCCGGGCAGGTGTCGGTGGCCGGGCTGGTGCTCACCCTCGGCGAGCAGCCCGACCCGCGGGTGATGCGACTGGTGGAGGGGCTCAACACCGGGTTGGCGGTGCTCTCCGTACGCAGCGACAGCTACGACACTGTGGCCGCGTCCAGTCGCATCGAGGGCCGGCCCAGCGCGACCAATCCCCGCAAGGTGGAGGCAGCGCTCGGCGCCTTCGAGCGCTGTGTGGACACCGACGACCTTGCCCGTCGGCTGCGGGTCAGCCGGTCGGCGCGGGTCACCCCACTGATGTTCGAGAACGAGCTGATCGACCGGGCCCGCTCGAAGCCCCGGCACCTGGTGTTGCCGGAGGGCACCGACGAGCGGATCCTGCGCGCGGCGGAGATCCTGCTGCGCCGCGGGGTGGCCGAGCTGACGGTGCTCGGCCGGCCGGACGACATCGCCCGGCGCACCCGGGAGTTGGGCATCGACCTCGGCGACGCGCAGGTGGTCGACCCGGGCACCAGCGGGTGGCGCGACGACTTCGCCGCCGAGTACGCCAAGCTGCGCGCCCACCGAGGCGTCACCGCCGAGTTGGCGCACGACATCGTGGCGCAGCCCAACTACTTCGGCACATTGATGGTGGCCACCGGCCGCGCCGACGGCATGGTCTCCGGCGCCACGCACACCACCGCCGCGACCATCCGGCCGGCATTCGAGATCATCCGTACGCTGCCGGACGTCTCGGTGGCCTCCAGCGTCTTCTTCATGCTGCTCGCCGACCGGGTGCTGGTCTACGGCGACTGCGCGGTCAACCGCGACCCGGACGCGGCCCAGCTCGCCGACATCGCGATCTCGTCGGCCGACACCGCCGCCCGGTTCGGCATCGAACCCCGGGTGGCAATGCTGTCGTACTCCACCGGCAGCTCCGGCGCGGGCGCCGACGTGGAGAAGGTCGCCGCTGCCACCGGGCTGGTCCGGGAACGCCGGCCCGACCTTCTGGTCGAGGGACCCATCCAGTACGACGCGGCGATCGACCCGGCGGTGGCGGCCACGAAGCTGCCCGACAGCCCCGTCGCCGGACACGCAACGGTCTTCATCTTCCCGGACCTGAACACGGGCAACAACACGTACAAGGCGGTGCAGCGCTCGGCCGGGGCGGTCGCCGTCGGCCCGGTCATGCAGGGCCTGCGGCGGCCGGTGAACGACCTGTCGCGGGGCGCCACGGTGCCGGACATCGTCAACACGGTGGCGATCACCGCCATCCAGGCGGCAACCGAGGAGGCGTCGTGAGTCGGGTACTGGTGCTCAACTGCGGGTCGTCGTCGGTGAAGTGGCGCCGCTACGACGACGACCGGGCACTCGACCACGGCACCGTCGAGCGGATCGGTGAGCCCGGCGGCGGCCCGGCGGACCACGCCGAGGCGGTCCGGCAGATCCTGGACGGGCTGGACCTGACCGGGCTGGCGGCGGTCGGACACCGGGTGGTGCACGGTGGCCGGACCTTCAGCGCGCCGGTGCTGGTCGACGACGCGGTGCTGGCCGCGATCAAGGATCTGGTGCCGCTCGCCCCACTGCACAACCCGGCCAACCTTGCCGGCATCGAGGTGGCCCGCGCGGCGCTGCCGGACGTCCCGCAGGTCGCCGTCTTCGACACCGCGTTCCACCACACCCTGCCGGAGGCCGCCGCGACGTACGCGATCGACCGGGAGACCGCCGAGCGGTACGACATCCGCCGGTACGGCTTCCACGGCACCTCACACGCGTACGTGTCCCGGCGCACCGCCGAGCTGCTGGGCCGCCCGTACGAGCAGGTCAACACGATCACCCTGCACCTGGGCAACGGGGCCAGCGCCTGCGCGGTGGCGAACGGTCGCAGCGTCGCCACCTCGATGGGCATGTCCCCGTTGCAGGGGCTGGTGATGGGCACCCGCAGCGGCGACGTGGACCCGACAGTGATCTTCCACCTGCGCAGGGAGGGCGGGCTGTCGGTGGACGACATCGACGACCTGCTCAACCACCGCAGCGGCCTGCTCGGGCTGAGCGGCGTCAACGACATGCGCGAGGTGCTCGAACGCCGGGCCGCCGGTGACCGGGCGGCGGCGCTCGCCTTCGACGTGTACTGCCGGCGCATCACCGAGTACGTCGGGGCGTACTACGCGCTGCTCGGTCGGGTCGACGCGATCGCCTTCACCGCCGGGGTCGGCGAGCACGCCGCGCCGGTGCGGGCTGCCGCGCTGGCCGGCCTGGGCCGGCTCGGCATCACAGTGGACGACGCCCGCAACGACGGCGAGGGCGACCGGTTGATCTCGCCCGACGGCGCCGAGGTGAGCGTCTGCGTCATCCGCACCGACGAGGAGCGGGAAATCGCCCGGCAGACCCGGGACGTGATCGGAGCGGCCTGACGCCACTGAGGCGCGCACCCCCGGGAGGCCCGAGGGTGCGCGCGAGTCGATAGAGCCCGTTCAGCGAGACGCCAGCCAGACGTCTCGGTCAGCCGGTCGCCAGCCAGGCGACGAGTGCCACCAGCACCACGACGACCACCGCCGCACCGATGATGAGCGGCAGTCGGGACGGGGCCTCCGTCGGCGCCGCAGCCTCCGGCGTCTGGTTGAAGGCGCGGAACGCCTCGGTGTTGCCGCTGGGGTCCGTGTAGTTCTCAGGCATGTCGGTGACCCTAGCGAAGCTGGTCACGCGGCACCGTCCCCGGCCCGCGGCGTCCCAGGGGTGGACCCGGCCGGCGGAGGTGACCCGACCGGGTGGCGGGTGCACCCGAGCCGGACGGCGGGGCCGCTACGCCCGCCCGGGCACCTACCGTGGAACGATGGGGGCGGGCCGGCTGATGGCCGCATTGGTGACAGCGCTGCTGGCCGGTTGTGCGCCGGCCACGGCCGTGGCCGGCGGGGCCACCGGGCCGGTGTCGGCGCGTCGGGCGCCCGAGGGGTCGTACGCCGTCGGCGTGCGTACGCTCACCCTCGATCCGCGCTCGGCGCGCCCCCTGCCGGTGACGATCTGGTACCCGGCGTCGACCGATCAGGTGGCGGCCGGGCGGTTCCCGGTGGTGATCTACAGCCACGGGCTGGGCAGCCGACCTGAGCTGCACGCCGGCCTGACAACCCGCTGGGCTGCGGCCGGTTTCGTGGTGGCCGCACCCGCGTACCCGCATACCCGGCAGGGTGCCGCGCACTTCACCCGGGCCGACGTACGCCACCAGCCGGCCGACGCCTGGCGACTGATCCGGTATCTGGGCGATCTCGACCGCAGTCGGGTCGATCCCCTCGCCGGGCACCTCGACCTGACCTCGGTCGCCGCCGCCGGGCACTCGGCGGGCGGCTTCACCACCTCCGGCATGTTCAGCGAGGGCCACCCGGCCCGGCTACGCGCCGGGATCGTGATCGCCGGCGGTGGGCTGCCGGGCAGCTTCGCCGGGCCCACCGCGCCGGTGCTCTTCGTGCACGGCACGGCCGACCCGGTGGTGCCGGTGACTGTCGGCCGGGCCGCGTACGCGCGCACCCCCGGGCCGGCCGCGTTCCTCAGCCTGCTCGGCCAGGACCACGGCGCGTACCTCACGCCGGGCCACCCGGGCTTCGCCCCGGTCCTCGCCACCACCACCGACTTCCTGCGCTGGACCCTCTACGGCGACCGGGCCGCCGGCGACCGCCTCCCCGCCGACGCCCACTCCCCCGCCCTGACCCGTTACGAGTCCCGCCCGGCCCACTGACCCGGCCGGCGTCGGTCCTGGTCGAGCAGATCCTCGTACACCCCGACCTTGAAGGTGATCAGGTCCAGGCTCTGGGTGAGCCTGCCGATCTGGGTGGTGACGCGCCCGTGGTGCTCGCGCAGGAGCGCGAGTCTTTCCTCCTCGTTGCCGGCGCCTTCCCGGACGAGGTCGGTGTACCGGCGGAGCGCGGGCAGCGGCATGCCGGAAGCGCGAAGAATGATGCAGACCGTCAGCCAGTCCACGTCGTCCTGGGTGTAGCTGCGACGCCCGGCAGGCCCACGGCGTACCGGGCTGATGAAGAGGCCCTCCTGCTCGTAGAAGCGGAGGGTGTGCACGCTCAAGCCGGTGCGTTCGGCGACCTGTCCGATGCTCAGACTCGCGGTGACCTCAGCCATGCCGAGCAGGGTAACGAGGAGTTGACCTAGAGCCGACTCGAGCTCCTAGGGTGCGCGGTGATCGCCATTGACCCAGCCAAGGAGCATCGACATGCGCTATCGCACCCTCGGCGGCACCGGCATCGAGGTGAGCACCCACTGCCTCGGGACCATGATGTTCGGTGCCGTCGGCAACCCCGACCACGACGACTGTGTCCGCATCATTCACACCGCCCTCGACCAGGGCATCAACGTCGTCGACACCGCCGACATGTACGGCCGGGGTGAGTCCGAGGAGATCGTGGGCAAGGCCCTGCGCGGGCGCCGGGACGACGTCGTGCTGGCCACCAAGGTGCACTTTCCGATGGGCGAGGGCCCCAACCACTGTGGCAACTCGCGGCGGTGGATCCTCAAGGCCGTCGAGGGGAGCCTCCGGCGGTTGAACACCGACTGGATCGACCTCTACCAGATCCACCGTCCTGACCCCTCGACCGACATCGAGGAGACGCTCTCGGTGCTCACCGACCTCGTCCGCGACGGGAAGATCCGCGCCTTCGGCTGCTCGACGTTCCCGGCCGAGGAGATCGTCGAGGCGCACCAGGTGTCCGAGCGGCGCGGCCTCGGACGCCTGCGCACCGAGCAGCCGCCGTACTCGATCCTGGCCCGCGGGGTCGAGGCGTCAACCCTTCCGGTCTGCCAGCGCTACGGCATGGGGGTGCTGGTCTGGAGCCCGCTCGCCTTCGGGTTCCTCAGCGGCAGATACCGCAGGGACCAGCCCATCGACCTGTCGACCGGGCGTGCCGTACTCCGGCCGGCGCAGTTCGACCCCACGATCGCCGAGAACGCCGCCAAGCTCGACATCGTGGAACAGCTCGTCGACCTCGCGGGGAGCATCGGCTGCACGCTTCCGCAGCTCGCCATCGCCTTCACAGTCGCCCATCCGGCGGTCACCTCGGCAATCATCGGACCGCGAACCATGCCGCAACTGGAGGACCTGCTCAAGGGCGCCACGCTCACCCTGGACGACGCGACCCTCGACCGGATCGACGAGATCGTTCCGCCCGGAACGAACCGGTACAACCCCAACGCCGCCTTCCCTCCGCGCGCACTGACCGACACCGCACGACGGCGACGCCAGCTAGCCGAACGTGCCGCGGCCTGATGCCGGCCGCGCAGCGCTGGGTGAGTCGACGGGCACACCGCGTCGAAGTCCACCGGGCACGTCTGCGGGGCAAGGCACAATCGGATTCATGCCACGTCGCGTCACCCCCGCCCTGCTGGCCAGCGCCGTCCTCATGGCCGGTCTGGTCGGCTGCTCGGCGGACTCCAGGAAGACCGAGGGCCAGCAGCAGGCGGTCGAACCACCGCCCGCCGCCACACCAACACCACAGGTCCCCGCCGGCAAGGCCCCGCAGCGCGCCTTCGCGGTCGGCGTACGCCAGCTCAAGCTGAACCGGGACGGCCGCGCGCTGCCGACGACGCTCTGGTACCCGGCGGCCGGGCAGTCCGGCGGCGCGGCCAAACGGTCGGCGACGGCGGCGGAGGGCCGGTTCCCGGTGGTGATGTTCAGTCACGGCCTGGGTGGGCGACCGGACGACTACGCCACGCTGCTGACCCGCTGGGCGGCGGCGGGTTTCGTGGTTGCCGCACCGACGTTCCCACACACCTCCCGAGGCGCGGACAACAACGTCCTCGACGTGCTCAACCAGCCCGCCGATGTGTCGTACGCGTTGGACCAGGTGCTGGCGATGGACGGCAAGGCCGGCGACGCGTTGCGCGGCCGGTTGGACGGCGAGCGGGTGGCAGCGGCCGGGCACTCGGCGGGCGGCGTGACCACCATCGGCCTCTTCACCGCGAGCCGGGACGAACGGCTGGACGCGGGTGTGGTGTTCGCCGGCACGGCGCTCGGGGTGGGCACCGCGTTCGCCGGTGCGGCCGCACCGCAGTTGTTCGTGCACGGCGAGTTGGACGAGGTGGTCGAGTACGCGGCGGGCAGGGCCGCGTACGACAAGGTGCCCTGGCCGAAGGCGATGCTGAGCCTGCCCAAGGGCGACCACGGCCGGGCGCTGCTCAGTGACGGCGCGACGCTGCGGGTCGTCTCGGACACGTCTGTCGAGTTCCTGCGCTGGTCGCTCTACGGCGACGCCGACGCAAAGAAGCGCATCCCCACCGACGCGACGCGCGGCGACATCGCCACCTTCGACGACCACCTCTGACGCCCGCCCCGGCCGCTCAAGATCGCGCAGTAACCAGGAGATAGTGGCCTCCCACGACGCGGAGGCCACTATTTCCATGATGTTGCGCGATCTTGCGGCGGGGCCGGGCCTGGCGCGGCGGCGCGGTGCGGTGCGCGTCAGGCGGTGTGGTCGATGACGACCTTGCCGAAGGCGTCCCCGGAGTGCAGTCGGGCGAAGGCGTCCTCGACCCGGCTGAACGGGATGACGCTGTCCACCACCGGGCGCACCTCGTTGTCGGAGCAGAACGCCAGCAGCTCGTACAACTCGCCGGGCGTGCCCATCGAGGTGCCCAGGATCTCCAGCTGCATGGCGAAGACCCGGCGCAGGTTGACCGACGGCTCGTGCCCGGCGGTCGCGCCGGAGACCACGATCCGGGCCATCGGCGCGGCCGACTTCAGCGAGTGGTCGAAGGTGGCGGCGCCGACCGTCTCGATCACCACGTCCACCCGTTCCGGCAGCCGGGTGCCGGGCTCCACAGCGATGGCGCCGAGGGCCGAGATCCGGTCCCGCTTGGCGGCGTCGCGGCTGGTCGCGTACACCCGCTTGCCCATCGCGACGGCAAGCGCGACGGCCGCGGTGGCCACGCCACCGCCCGCGCCCTGGACCAGCACACTGTCGGCGTCCGCGACGCGGCCCTTGGTGGTCAGCATCCGCCACGCGGTCAGCCAGGCCGTGGGCAGGCACGCCGCGTCGGTCGCCGCCATGCCGTCGGGCAGCGGGATCAAGTTCGATCGGGGTACGACCACCCGCTCGGCGAGCGTCCCGGCAAAGTGCTCGGAGAGGATGGAAACCCCGCGCGGGTCACCCGGCGTGACGACCACCGGGTACACGACCACCTGGCGCCCCTCCGGGTCCAGCCCGACCGCGTCGCAGCCGAGGATCATCGGCAGCTGGGCCTCGGTGAGACCCACCCCGCGCAGCGACCAGAGGTCGTGGTGGTTGAGCGAGGTGGCCCGCAACTGCACGGTCACCCAGTCGTCGGCCGGAGGGGTCGGCTCGGGCCGCTCGCCGACGGTGAGTGCGGCGAGCGGATCGGCGTCGTCGAAACGGGAGGCAAAGGCAGCACGCATGATCGGCACGGTAACAAGCTGAGCGCTCGTTAAGAAGCCGTGCGCGGGCCCGCTAGCGGCGGGCGACGCCGTCGCGGCGGGCGACTTCGGCGACCGCCTCGGCCACGGCCGGCGCGACGCGCGGGTCGAGCGGGGACGGAACGATCGCGTCGGCGGTCAGGGACTCCGCCACCACACCGGCGATGGCATCCGCGGCGGCGACCTTCATCGCCTCGGTGATCCGGGTGGCGCCGGCATCCAGCGCGCCACGGAACACGCCGGGAAAGGCCAGCACGTTGTTGATCTGGTTGGGGTAGTCGCTGCGCCCGGTGGCGACCACCGCGACGTGCCGGGCGGCCACCTCGGGGTGCACCTCGGGGGTCGGGTTCGCCAGCGCGAACACGATCCCGCCGGGCGCCATCCCGGCCACCGCGGCCTCGGGGATCTGCCCGCCGGAGACCCCGACCAGCACGTCCGCGTCGCGCAGCGCCTCGGTGATGTCGCCCTGGCGGCCGTCGGCGTTGGTGCTCGCCGCCAGCTCGGCCTTGGTGCCGGTCAGCTCGGTGCGGTGCCGGCCGATGATCCCCTTGGAGTCACAGACCACCACCTGGTCGGCGTTGACACCCCCGGCGATCAGCATCTTCGTCACGGCCACACCGGCCGCGCCCGCGCCGCTCACCGCCACCCGCAGGTCACCGAGCTTGCGGTCGAGCAACATCGCGGCGTTGCGCAGCGCGGCCAGCACCACGATGGCAGTGCCGTGCTGGTCGTCGTGGAAGACCGGGATGTCCAGCGCCTCGTCGAGCCGACGCTCGATCTCGAAGCAACGCGGCGCGCTGATGTCCTCCAGATTGATCCCGCCGAAGGAGGGGGCCAGCGCCCGCACCACCGCGACGATCTCGTCCACGTCCTGGGTGTCCAGGCACACCGGCACCGCGTCCACCCCGGCGAACTGCTTGAACAGCACCGCCTTGCCCTCCATCACCGGCATCGCTGCCCGGGGGCCGATGTTGCCCAACCCGAGCACCGCCGAGCCGTCGGTGACCACCGCGACCGTGTGCGACACCCAGGTGTAGTCGTCTACCAGTGCGGGGTCGGCGGCGATCGCCTCACACACCCGGGCCACCCCCGGGGTGTACGCCAGGGAGAGGTCCTCCCGGCTGGTGAGCGGCACGGTCGAGGTGACGGCCATCTTGCCGCCCCGGTGCAGTTGGAAGACGGGATCAGCGGGGTCCACGGTGGACGAAGGCATGGTGGTGACTCCAGGATCTGTCGAGCAGATGTGAGGCGGCCGGCCCCGCCGCGAGGTGGGCGGCGAGCGGTGGCACGCGGTGCGGGGGGTCACCCGGGCACTTTCCGAGCATAGTGTCGGCACCATCCCTCGGATGTGAGCAGGGTCATAACTGACGACGAGGCACCCGTCCGGGGCGGGGCCAGTAGCGGGCCACCACCCGTCCGCGTACGTCGGCGACCCCGTACGCCCGGGAGTCGTCGGTGATCAGGTCGTTGTCGCCGCGTAGCCACCAGCCGCCGTCCTGCGGCCGCACCGCACGCTTCACCACCAGCAGATCGGGCCGGGTCCGGAAGACCGCGACCACCACGTCGCCGGCTCGGGTCGGGCGGCCACCGGGACGAACCAGCACCGCGTCACCGTGCCGCAGGGTCGGGGCCATGGACGGGCCGGTCACCAGAACGGCGGTCAGCGGCCTCCGCAACCGGGGCACCTCAGCCGGGTGATCGGCGACCACTGGTTTCACCTCCACCCCGTTCGGGGAGCATCCCCAGGAGTAATGTCGCCTTTGATCATCGCAAACTTCCCATGGAGGATCCCGATGCGACTTCCGCGCATCCTTGCGCCCCGCGTCACCGCGAGCGCTCACTGCGACCTGCCGTGCGGTGTCTACGACCCGGCTCAGGCCCGGATCGAGGCCGAATCGGTCAAAATGATCTGCGAGAAGTACCAGTCGAACACCGACCCGGAGTTCCGCACCCGCGCCATCATCATCAAGGAGCAGCGCGCCGAGCTGGTCAAGCACCACCTCTGGGTGCTGTGGACCGACTACTTCAAGCCGCCGCACTTCGAGAAGTACCCGAACCTGCACAGCCTGTTCAACGAGGCCACCAAGCTCGCCGGCGCCGGTGGCGTCAAGGGCAGCCTCGACCCGGCCACCGCCGACAAGCTCCTCGCGAAGATCGACGAGATCTCGAAGATCTTCTGGGAGACCAAGAAGGCGTGACCTCCCCGGTCATCCCGACGATCCGGCCGGCACGTCCCGAGGACGTGCCGGCCGTCGTCGCCATGGTGCACGAGTTGGCCGAGTACGAGCGTGCCCCGGAGCAGTGCCACCTCACCACCGAGCAACTGACCTCGGCGCTCTTTACGACTACTCCGGCGCTCTTCGGTCACGTCGCCGTGGACGAGCACGACGAGCCGCTCGGGTTCGCGCTGTGGTTCCTCAACTTCTCCACCTGGGCCGGCGTGCACGGCATCTACCTGGAGGACCTCTACGTCCGGCCGGCCGCCCGGGGCACCGGAGCCGGTCGACTGCTGCTCGCCACGCTGGCCGACATCTGCGTACGACGCGGCTACCAGCGGCTGAACTGGCAAATGATCGACTGGAATCCGGCTGCCGGCTTCTACGCCTCGATCGGCGCCGAGCAGACGAGTGAGTGGGTTCCCTACCGACTCGGCGGCGCCGCGCTCCGCGAGCTGGCCGAGCAGGCCACCACCGCCGGCACGCGTACGGACGACTGACCGGGTAGAGTCCCCGACCGGGGGGATGAGGCGTGACTCAACTGACTGGCCAGCCAGCGACCGACGACGACGTGGTGCACCTCACGGTGCCTGCCGACGGCGGTTATCTCGGCGTGCTCCGCACCGCCACCGCCGGTCTCGCGGCCCGGTTGCAGTTCGCGCTCGACGAGATCGAGGATCTGCGGATCGCTGTCGACGAGGCGTGCGCCATGCTGCTCGCCATCGCCACCCGCGACGCCGAGTTGGAGTGCCGCTTCGCGGTCACCGAGGACGCGCTGACCGTCGAGGTGACAGTGCCGACCGTGCGCGGTGCCACCCTGCCCGCCGAGTCGTCCTTCGCCTGGAAGGTGCTCACCGCGCTGACCACCTCGGCGTCCGCCACGTCCGCCGACGATCGGGCCACTATCGCGCTGCTCACCCGCCGCTCCGGCGGCTACTGACCGGCCCGACGGGCCAGCGCGGTCACTCGAAGCCGAGGGCGCGGGTCGTCGGTGGGCAGATCAGCAACCAGGCCACGCCCAGGCCGAGCGCCATCAGCGGCACGCCCAGCCAGCCAAGACCAGCCTGGATCATGAACCACCCGATCGGCAGCAGCATCAGCTGAAGCACTATCGCGGGGGCTCGTGCGCCCGCCTGCCGGCGCAGCAGCGCGCGGCCCAGGGCCCAGAGCGCGACGGCAGCCCCGATGGCGAACGCTGTCACCAGCAACGCCGTCAGCAGGTCGGTGCGGGTGGCCGTGAGGTCGGCCCAGACCAGCCAGACGGCGATCAGCCCGACGACGGCCGCCTCCGCCCACAGCAGCCGGACCGCCCAGCGGAGCGTGACGGGGGTCGGGTCCGAGTCGATGGTCACGCGCGCCACGATACCCGGGCTTCCGGAAGGTACAGTGCCGCCCATGCGGGCCGTCCTGGTGGTCAATCCGAAGGCCACCACCACCAGCGAACGCAGCCGGGACGTGCTCGTCCGGGCGCTGCGCAGCGAAGTCGATCTCAGCGTGCGCTACACCCGTCGGCGTGGGCACGCCGTGGCGCTGGCCCGGGAGGCAGCGACCGAGGGGGTCGACCTGGTCGTCACCCTGGGTGGCGACGGCACTGTGAACGAGGTGGTGAACGGTCTGATGACGGCCGAACCGCCGACTCGCGCCGGCAACGTGCCGATGGCCGAGCGACTGCCCGCGCTGGCGACCGTCCCCGGTGGCTCGACAAACGTGTTCGCCCGCGCTGTGGGTCTGCCCCGGGAGTGGCCGGAGGCGACCAGCATGATCCTGGAAGGGCTGCGGCTGGGCCGGAGCCGGACGGTGGGGCTGGGCCTCGCCGACGACCGCTACTTCACCTTCTGCGCCGGGTTCGGCCTGGACGCCGCGGTGATCCACCGGGTGGAGCAGGCCCGGCGGAAGGGGCGGGTCTCCACTCCGTCGCTCTATCTGCGTTCGATCATGAATCAGTACTTCTTCGCCTCGGACCGGCGGCACCCGGCGATCGTGCTGGAGCGTCCGGGCGAGCCGGCGGAGGCCGAGCTGGCCACCGTCATCATCCAGAACACGGCGCCCTGGACGTACCTGGGCGACCGGGAGGTCAACCCGAACCCGGCGGCGTCGTTCGATCTCGGGCTGGATGTGCTGGCGTTGCGTCAGCTCCGGGTTGCTAGCACAACACGGACAGTGACGCAGTTCCTGTCCCGGCAACCGGATCCACGCGGTCGGCAGGTGTTACGACTCCATGACACGGCGGAGTTCACGCTGGTCTCCAGCCGCCCACAGGCGTTCCAGTTGGACGGGGACTATCTCGGCGAGCGGGAAAAAGTCAGATTCACCTCCGTTCCCGCCGCACTGAGAGTAATCTGCTAGGTCTCGGGGTACTGCCCTTGGTCGACACGGTGGCCACAACCGATCGACTTGGTCGCCGCCACACCGAGGACAGGTGCCGGAAATGTCAGCAATGTCACGCGGACTGTACTATATTGATCCTCGACTGTGGCACGGCGGGTAACCAGGAAAGCACTGAAACCCGGACAAATGGGTTGTGGGCTTGCTCACCGCCCGGAGTTTTTCCGAGCGTCACCCTTGACATCACGACTGTTCGTGAAAGTATTCACAAGCGAACTTGAGTTACCGGGACATTGCCTGGATATGCTCGTCAAGTTGAGCTGTTCCAGCAGGTCCCCGGCACTAACTGCCTGCTCACGCACTGCCGAATGGACGGACGCTAACTGTCACCATCGGCACGCGGATGCATATAGGAAAAGCACGACCAAGCAATTGTTGCCACCCATCCAGAATGAGGAGTGTTGCCGCCATGGACTGGCGTCACCATAGTGTCTGCCGTGACGAGGACCCGGAGCTGTTCTTCCCGATCGGGACGTCCGGTCCGGCTCTCCTGCAGGTCGAGCAGGCCAAGGCCGTCTGCAGGCGCTGCTCCGTGACCGACCAGTGCCTGCAGTGGGCACTCGAGTCAGGTCAGGACGCTGGCGTCTGGGGCGGAATGAGCGAGGAGGAGCGGCGCGCTGTCAAGCGGCGCGGCGGTCTCCGGGTGTTGCGCGCTCACTCCGCCTGATTCCCAACACACAGCTGCACGCCCCGGTGGGTCCGCCCACCGGGGCGTTCTGCTGTCCAGCACCGGGTCACACAGTGCCGGCACGGGTCAACCCGTAGACGCCAGCACGGGCCGGTCGTCGACCCGACGCAGCACCAACTCGACCAACTCCGGTGCGTCGGTCAGCGGCGCGGCGACCGCCACCGCACCCGCCGCCCCGGCCGCCTCGGTCACCGCGTCGTGGAACAGCCCCGGCGCCAGGAAGTACGCGGACACCGCGACCCGGCGCGCACCGGACGCCCGCAACCGGGACACCGCCACACCGGCCGCCGGTGGAGCAGCCGACGCGTACGCCACCCGGCAGGGCACACCGAACTCCACGCCGAGCGCGTCGGCGACCCGGCCCACCGATCGCCGCGCCCGCGCGTTCCTGGTGCCCGCCGCGGCCAGCACCAACGCGTCGAAGCGGCCCGGACGCGTCTCACCCAGCCGACGGCACAGCCCGGCCAACAACCCAGGATCGGGCGTGTCGTCCGCCGGCCCGAGCACATCGGTGACCCGTACCGACAGCTGTGGCCCGGACCGCGCCGCAGCGGCGACCGCCGCCGGGATGTCCACCCGATGGTGGTACGCGGCGGTCAGCAGCAGCGGCACCAGCACCGCGCGGCGATGGCCGGCCACGGCCAGGTCGCGCAACACCTCGGTCGGCCCCGGCTCGGTGTGGTCCAGCCAGCTCGCCCACACCGGTGTGCCCGGCCGGGCCGCCGACACCGCCCGGGCCAGCGCCCGGGTGGCATCGGCCGCCCGTGGGTCACGGCTGCCGTGCGCGACAAGCACCACCGGGTCCGCCCCGCCGGCCGCACCGACACCGGTCAGGGTCGTCGCCGGGGAGGTCAGACGTGCAGCCCGCACTCGGTCTTCTCGAACATGGCCCACCGGCCGGCCCGCGCGTCCTCGCCGGCCTTGGTACGGCGGGTGCACGGCCAGCAGCCGATCGACCCGTAGCCCTGCTTGAACAGCTCGTTGACAGGCACGTTGAAGCGGGCGATGTAGGAGTCCACATCCTTCTGCGACCAGGCCGCGATCGGGTTGACCTTGACCTTGCCGCGGCGCGCGTCGAAGGTCACCACAGGCGTGTTGGCCCGGCTCGGCGACTCGTCCCGCCGCAGACCGGCGGCCCAGGCGTCGTACCCGGTCAGAGCCCGCTCCAGCGGCTCCACCTTGCGCAGCTGGCAGCAGTCGTCCGGCGACTTGTTGAACAGCCGGGGGCCGTACTGGCCGTCCTGCTGGCCGACAGTGAGCCGGGGCCGGATCGACCGGACGTTCACCGGCAGCGTCCGGGCGACCTCGTCGCGTACCCGCAGCGTCTCGGGGAAGTGCAGGCCGGTGTCGAGGAAGACCACGTCCACCCCGGGGGCCACCCGGGACACCAGGTGCGCCAGCACGGCGTCCGCCAT
Organism: Micromonospora sp. 050-3; assembly: GCF_046549335.1. Classification (NCBI taxonomy): domain Bacteria; kingdom Bacillati; phylum Actinomycetota; class Actinomycetes; order Micromonosporales; family Micromonosporaceae; genus Micromonospora; species Micromonospora sp. 050-3. The sequence goes on along the minus strand of NZ_JAJPVX010000003.1, from coordinate 540,101 downwards.
CGAACTGGTCACGCAGAACCGCTCACCGAAGGTCTGCGCCGCCCAGCGGGCGATCTCCAGTGCCGGGGCGCCCTCCAGGTCCCGAGCGGCCTGCTCGGCCAGTGCCCGCAGCTCGTCCGGGCCGCGCCGGGCCGGGTCGACCGGCGTCGAGCCGCCCGGACCCACCAGGCGCAGGCTCGCGGCCGAGACGAGACTCATGAGGTCACCGCCCGACTCAGCAACCCGGTGAACTTCACCGAGAAGACCCGGGTGCAGGCGTGGCACTCCCAGGCGCCGTGACCCGCCTCGTGCGGCCGCAGGTCCTCCTCGCCGCAGTACGGGCAGTACAGAGGTGCCGCTCGGTTCTCGCTGCTCACCGCAGTTCCTCCTCGTCGACTCTGATCACCCAGTTGGCGAACGTCTCGCCCTCGCTCCGACCGGCCAGGTAGCGACGGGCCAGCCGTTCCACGTACTCCGGAAGTTCGTCGGCGGTGGTCTTCAGGCCACGAAGCTTGCGGCCGAAACCGGCGGTCTGCCCCTGGGCCATGCCCAGCCCGCCGCCCAGGTGCACCTGGAAACCCTCGACCTGCCGGCCGTCCGGGCCGACCACCAGTTGACCCTTGAGCCCGATGTCGGCCACCTGGGTGCGTGCGCACGCGTTCGGGCAGCCGTTGATGTGAATCGAGATGTCCGCGTCGAAGTCGCGCAGCCGCTGCTCCAGCCGGGCCACCAACTCCTCGCCGCGGGCCTTCGTCTCGACGATGGCGAGCTTGCAGTACTCGATGCCGGTGCACGCCATCGTGCCGCGCCGCCAGGCCGACGGCCGGGCCTCCAGACCGATCCCGCGCAGCCCGTCGATCAGCGACTCCGTCCGCTCCGACGGCACGTCGAGCACCAGCAGCTTCTGGTACGGGGTGAGCCGCACCCGGTCGCTGCCGTGCGCCTCGACCACGTCGGCGAGCTGGCTGAGCTGCGCGCCGGAGACCCGCCCGACCACCGGAGCGGCGCCCACGTAGTGCCGCCCGTCGGCCTGCTCGTGCACGCCCACGTGGTCGACCGGCTTCGACGGCAGGATCGGCGCCGGGCCGTCGAGCAGAGTGCGACCGAGGTAGTCCTTCTCCAGGACCTCGCGGAAGCGCTCCACGCCCCAGTCGGCCACCAGGAACTTCAACCGGGCCCGGTTGCGCAGTCGGCGGTAGCCGTAGTCGCGGAAGATCCCGACCACCCCGGCCCACACGTCCGGCACCTCGGCCAGCGGCACCCAGACGCCGAGCCGCTTGGCGAGCATCGGGTTGGTGGAGAGGCCCCCGCCGACCCAGACGTCGAAGCCGGGCCCGTGCTCCGGGTGGTCGACACCGAGGAACGCGATGTCGTTCGACTCGTACGGGGTGTCCACCAGCCAGGAGATCGACGTCTTGAACTTGCGGGGCAGGTTGGAGAACTGCTTGTCGCCGACGTAGCGGGAGACGATCTCGTCGATCGCCGGGGTCGGGTCGAGCAGTTCGTCGCGGGCCACCCCGGCGACCGGGCTGCCCAGCACGATCCGCGGGCAGTCGCCGCATGCCTCGGTGGTCTGCAGACCGACCGACTCCAGCCGACGCCAGATCTCCGGCATGTCCTCGACCCGGATCCAGTGGTACTGGATGTTCTGCCGGTCGGTGATGTCGGCGGTGTCCCGTGCGAACTCCCGGGAGATGTCAGCGATCACCCGCAGCTGCGCCAGGCTGAGCTGCCCGCCGTCGATGCGGACCCGGAGCATGAAGAACTCGTCCTCCAGCTCGTGCGGCTCCAGCACTGCTGTGCGCCCGCCGTCGATGCCCGCCTTGCGCTGGGTGTAGAGGCCCCACCAGCGGAACCGGCCCCGCAGGTCCTGCGGGTCGATCGAGGCGAAGCCGCGGTGCGCGTAGATGGTCTCGATGCGGGCCCGGACATTGAGTGGGTCGTCGTCCTTCTTGATCCGCTCGTTGGGGTTGAGCGGCTCGCGGTGGCCAAGCGCCCACTGACCCTCACCCCGTGGCCGGCGCGGCGCTCGGGTCGGGCGAGCCGTCGGGTCCTCGGGACGGGCCGGGATGCTGCTGACCGCCATCGCGGCGTCCTCCGTTGTCTGCTGTGCCTCGGGATACGCGGGGCGCGGCGGCCGGCCCGGCGAAGCGGGCGGGACAACGGTGTCTTCAGACAGCCGGCGCGGAGCGCGCCCGAGACAGATTGGTCGGGCGTCGTCAGTAGGCCGGACAGATCGCGCTGCGCACGCGGCCGTAATCGACGTGGCGACGTGCCACGAAGCGGCGGACGACTGCGGCGGTCATGGGGCCCATGCTGCCACACCCCATGGGGGCCGGCCAATGTCCACGTGCTGGATCCCACATCACGGGCCAGGGCTCAGCCGACCAGCTGGTCACCAAGGACAGTTCGGGCATAACGCACCACCCGCCCCTGTCGTACGCCGACGATCAGGCCGTTGTCCCGCAGCGTGGTGAGGTGGTGCGACGCCGTCGCCGGCGCGAGACCCAGCATCACGGCCAGCTCCCCGGTGCTCAGCGGCGAGTCGAGCAGGGAGAGCGCCGCCGCCCGGGTACCGCCGAGCAGGGCGCCGAGCGCCGCGCTGGGTGCCGGCGAATCCCACAGCCCGCCCAGCCCGGCGGGCGGATAGCAGAGGGCCGGCCCGGCGTCGCCCTCCATGATCGCGTGCACGGTCGGCCCGGAGAACGCGGTGGGCAGCAGCGACCACGGGCGCCCGTTCAGATCGGCCGGCACTGTCGTGCCGACGGCGACCCGCAGTGCCGTGCCGTCCCACCGGATCAGCGGGTGCACCTCGCGCAGCAGGGTGCGCCCGCCCTGCTCGGCGGCGAGCAGCGTCCGCCTCCGGATGTCGGCCAGCGCGAGCGCCCGCAGCCGGGGCCAGTCCGGTGCGATCAGCAGTGTGAAGTACCGGTGGAGCTGCGCGACCAGCTCGTCCGGGGCCAGCCAGGGCGCTCCGGCCCGCTCCAGTTGCCGGCGCACCCGGGACGGGTGGGTGCCGGCGACCGCCCGCAACTCGGCGGCCAGGTTCGGCGCCACCCCGATCGGGGTGAGGAAGTCCGGCACGTAGCCGTTGGACGACCCGAGCACCGCCAACAGCGGTTCCAGGCCGGCATCCGGCAGCAGCCGCTCCGCTCGCTCGCGCCACGGCCGGTGCATCCAGTACTTCGCCGGCTTGCGTAACGCCCAGGAGCTGGCCACCAGTTCGGCCATGGGCGAGTGCACGAACCGGACCCGGCTCAGGTCGTCGGGCGAGAACCGAACCTCGATCACCCACGGATTCGACCACGTTCGAACGGTTCGGCGACAGCGCGGAGCGGCCCGAGGATCCCCGTATGGAGTACAGGCAACTGGGCCGGTCGGGCCTGCGCGTCAGCGCGGTCGCGTACGGCAACTGGGTGACCCACGGCAACCAGCTCGACGACAGTGCGGCGGCCGCGTGCGTGGCCGCCGCCCTGGACGCGGGCATCACCACGTTCGACACCGCCGACCGGTACGCCCAGGGGCGGGCGGAGGAGGCGTTGGGCAAGGCGCTGAGCGGCGTCCGGCGCAGCTCCATCGAGCTGTGCACGAAGGTGTTCCTGCCGGTCGGGTCGGGGGCTAACGACGCCGGGCTGTCCCGCAAGCACATCATCGAGGGCTGTCACGCCTCGCTGAGCCGGCTAAGCACCGACTACGTCGACCTCTATCAGGCGCACCGGTACGACGACAGCGTGCCGCTGGAGGAGACGATGCTCGCCTTCGCCGACCTGGTCCGCCAGGGCAAGGTGCTCTACGTCGGCGCCTCCGAGTGGACCGCCCCGCAGCTGCGCGCCGGCCTGCGGCTCGCCGCCGAGCTGCACATCCCCTTCATCGCCAACCAGCCGCAGTACTCGATGCTGTGGCGGGTGGTGGAGGCCGAGGTGTCGCCCGCCTGCGCCGACCTGGGCCTGGGCCAGCTCGCCTGGTCGCCGCTCGCGATGGGCGTGCTGACCGGTCGGTACGAACCTGGCCGACGTCCGCCCGCCGGCTCCCGGGCCACCGACGGCTTCGGTGGCTCGTTCATCGCCCGCTACTCCTCGGATCTACTGCTCGCCCGGGTACGCCAGCTCCGGCCGATCGCCGAGGCCGCCGGCTGCACGATGGCCCAGTTGGCAGTGGCGTGGGTGCTGCGTCGGCCGACAGTGGCGGCCGCGATCGTCGGCGCGTCACGGCCCGAGCAGCTCGCCGAGACGGCCAGGGCCGCCACGGTACGGCTCGACGACGAGCTGATGGCCCGGATCGACGCCGTTCTCGACGAACTCGTGGAGCGTGATCCGGCGAAGACCGCCCGGCCGAACGACGTGATGCCCGCCTGGCGCCCGCCACCTGCCGCCGGCTGACGCACACGGAGGGGGTGGCCGTGGCAGGCTCGGACCGTGGGGCAATTGTCCGAGAAATCGGCCGGGGCAGCGTGGGAGCACCTGCGCCGCCTGCCGGTCTGGCTCCCCCCGGCACTGTTGACCCTGGCGGTGACACTGACCGGGCTGGGTTCCGCCCAGCTCTGGCGGGACGAGCTGGCGACGTGGAGCGCTGCCACCAGGTCGCCCGGTGACCTGGCCCGACTGGCCGGCACCATCGACGCCGCCACCGGGCCGTACTACCTGCTGATGCACCTCTGGACCAGCGTCTTCGGCGACTCCACGATCGCCCTGCGCGTACCGGCGGTGTTGGCGATGACAGTGGCCGCCGGGCTGCTCGCCGTGCTCGGCGCGCAGCTCGTCGGCCGGCGCGGCGGCCTCTTCGCCGGGCTGCTGTTCGCGGTGCTCCCCGGCACCTCCCGCTACGGGCAGGAGGCTCGCCCGTACGCGCTGGCCACCATGCTCGCCGTGCTCGCCACCCTGCTGCTGGTCACCGCGCTGAGTCGACCGAGCTGGGCCCGTTGGGCCGGTTACGCCGCTGCCGTCGCCGCGCTCGGGCTCATCCATCTGATCGCGCTCACACTGCTCGCCGCCCACGCGCTGGTCGTCCTCATCGCCTGGTGGCGCGGCCCGGCCTCGGCCGGCATCGCCACCCCGGCCCAGCCCGACGTCGAGCGGAACCGGCGGGTGTGGCGGTGGCTGGTCGCCGTGCTGCCGGTCGCGCTGCTTGCCGGCCCACTGCTGGTCAAGGCCCGGACCCAGCAGTCCCGGCAGTTGAACTGGGTCCACCTGGCCCGGCTGGACGACCTGACCGCGCTGCCCGGCGGCGTGGCCCAGAGCAGCGTTGTCGGTGGCCTGCTGGTCGGGGTCGCCGCGCTGGGCGCGGCCCGGCTCGGGCGGCGCGCCCTGCTGCCGGTCAGCGCGGTGCTGCTGCCCGTACTGCTGCTCTTCGCCGCCGGCACTGTCGTACCGCTGTGGGTGCCCCGGTACCTGGTCTTCGTGGTGCCCTTCGCGTGCCTGCTGGCGGGCGCGGCGCTGGCCGCCGTGGCCGCTCCGGCCGCGCTCGTCGTGGTGGTCCTGGCCGGGCTGCTCGGCCTACCCGACCAGGATGCGCTGCGACGGACCCACGAGTGGCCGCGCAGCGCGCCGGTGGACTACGCGGGGGCGGCCCGGGTGATCGCCGACGGTCAGCGCCCGGGGGACGCGGTGGTCTACTCGCCCCGGCACAGCTGGCTCTTCCTCGACCTCGGCATCGAGTACCACCTCAGCGACCCACCCCGCGACGTGCTGGTCACCGAGGACGAGGTCCGCCGCGGCGACCTGTGGGCCGCCGAGTGCCCCCAGCCGGCACAGTGCCTGGCCGGTACGACACGGGTGTGGCTCGTCGTCTCCGGCCGGCACGCCGAGCCGCTGGCCGCCGTGTCCGGCGCCAAGGGCGACGCGCTACGCACGGATTTCACAGTCACCCAGGTCTGGCAGCGCCCCGGCCTGACCGTTGCCCTGCTGACCAGCCGTCCCGGCCGCTGACCGGTCCGTCCATGGGCAGGCCGGCGGCTCAGGCCTGCGAGCGGCCGTCGTGGGTGTTGCGCGCCAGCGGGACTACCAGCATGGCCTCGGTGCCACCGTTGGCGCCGGCACGCAGTTCGATGGTGCCGCGCAACTCGCCGGTGATCAGGGCTCGGACGATCTGGAGGCCGAGCCGGCTGCCGCGTTCGGCGTCGAAGTCCGGGGGCAGGCCGCGTCCGTTGTCGGTCACCGAGACGTGCAGCATCTTGCGGAACCGGTGCGCGGAGACCACCACCTCGGGCCGCAGTGACGGGTCGACCTCGGGAGCGGCGACCGGCACCATGCCGGAGGCGGCGGCCACGGGGGCCTCCTCCGTCTCGTCGGCCGGCGGAAAGCCGTGCTCGACGGCGTTGAGCAGCAACTCGTTGAGGACCATCACCAGCGAGGTGGCGATCTCCGCCGGCAGTACGCCGAAGCTGCCCCGCCGGCGCATGCCGACGCTCACCTCGGTCGCCGCGACCTCGGTCGCCGCGCTGGCCACCCGGTCGACGATGCCGTCGAACTCCACCGCCTCGTCGCTGGACATCGAGAGTGTCTCGTGCACCAGGGCGATCGAGGCGACCCGCCGGACCGATTCCTCCAGCGCGACCCGGGCCTCCGGCATCGCCACCCGGCGGGCCTGCAACCGCAGCAGCGCGGCCACCGTCTGGAGGTTGTTCTTCACCCGGTGGTGGATCTCCCGGATGGTGGCGTCCTTGGTGATCAGTGCCCGGTCCCGGCGGCGGACCTCGGTGATGTCCCGGACTAGCACCAACGCTCCGATCGGCACCCCGGCCGGCATCAGCGGCAGCGCCCGGGTGAGCATCGTGGCACCTCGTGCGTCGATCTCCCGGCGGGGTGGCGCCTCACCGCGCAGCGCGGCCAGAATGCCGTTCGAGGCTTCGGTGCCGTCCAGCGGGTCACCGGCCAACCGGCGGTGCAACGCGGCCAGGTCCTCCCCCACGAGGTGCGAGGCGTAGCCCAGTCGGCGGTACGCGGACTGCGCGTTCGGGCTGGCGTAGGTGACCTTCCCGCCGGCGTCGAGCCGGACCAGGCCGTCGCCGACCCGGGGCGCCGAGGTGGTCTCGCCCGGATGCCGCGGCGGCGGGAAGGTGCCGTCCGCGATCATCTGCGCCAGGTCGTCGGCAGTGGTGAGGTAGTTCAGCTCCAGCTGGCTGGGCGTACGGGCTGTGGAGAGGTTGGTGTCCCGCCCCACCACGGCGATCACCTCGCCGGCCTCCCCCTCGGCGGTACGCAGCCGGACCGGGATCGCCTCGTGCCGGGCCGGTACGTCGCCGTACCAGACCGGGTCGCCCTCGCGCCAGATCCGGCCCTGGGAGTACGCGACGCCCAGGTGGGCCACCTCCGGCCCGCCGACAATACGACCCACCTGGTCGTCCTGGTAGGCGGTCGGCGCGGTGGTCGGGCGCACCTGGGCGACGCAGAGGAAGGTGCCGTCGGCGTCGACGGGCACCCAGAGCAGCAGGTCAGCGAAGGACAGATCGGAGAGCAGTTGCCAGTCGCCGGCGATCCGGTGCAGGTGGTCGATGTCGGCCGGACGGAGATGGGTGTGCTCCTCGGCGAGGTCGCGCAGCGTGGACACGGTGACCAGGGTGCCACGCCGTGCCTCACATCGTCGCGGTGACCTTCTTCAACCCGCGCGGCGCGTCCGGGTCCTCGCCCCGGGTGAGCGCCAGGGCCAGCGCCAACCGCTGCATCGGCAGGATGTCCAGCAGCGGGGCGTACCGCTCGTCGACCTCGGGGACGGCCAGCCGGGTGGCGCCCGGCACGTCGGCGGAGCCGACCACCACGACGTCGGCGCGGCGTTCGCCGAGGCGAGGCAGCACCTCACCCATCGACCGGCCGCCGGGGCCGGAGCCGACCACGGCGAGCACCGGGACCTCCGGGTCGGTCATCGCGAGCGGGCCGTGCAGCAGGTCGGCGCCGGAGAAGGCGAGGGCCGGCAGGTACGAGGTCTCCATCAGCTTCAGCGCGGCCTCCCGGGCCGTCGGGTAGGCGTACCCCCGGCCGGTGGTGACCAGCTGACGAGCGAACCGGTAGCGCGGGGCGAGCTGGGCCGGGGTGCCGTCGGCCAGGGTGCGGGCGGCCAGCTCGGGCAGTGCGTCGAGCGCCTCTCGTTCGGCCTTCGGGAGCACGCCGTCACCGGCCCGGATCCCCTCCACCAGCATCAGCAGGGCGAGCAGCTCGGCGGTGTACGTCTTGGTGGCGGCAACCGCCCGCTCGTGCCCGGCGGCGATGTCGACGCTCAGCTCGGCCACGTCGACCAGCGGCGAGTCGGGGGCGTTGGTCACCGCGAGGGTCAGCGCCCCGGAGGCTCGGGCGGCACGCAGCACCTCGGCCAGGTCGGGTGAGCCGCCGCTCTGGCTGACCCCGACGACCAGCGCGTCGGACAGGTCGGGGCGGGCCCCGAACAGGGTGACGACGCTGGGCGAGGCGAGCCCGGCGGGCAGGCCGAGCCGGATCTCGGTCAGGTAGGCCCCGTAGAGGGCCGCGTGATCGGAGGTGCCCCGCGCGGTGAAGACCACGTGCCGTGGCCGACGTTCCGCGATGATCGCCGCCACCCGGGCGATCTCGGCGGCGTTGGCAGCCGAGAGCAGGCGCGCGTAGCCAGCCGGCTGCTCGTCGATGTCGGCGGACATTCCAGCCCCTGCACGTGTCACGGAAACCCCTCCCCCTGCGCGGTTGCCGCGCGATTCTTGCTCAGTCTTGCACTTTTAAGCGTATCTCAGCAATCGAACGAGCAGGACTGCGCAGCTGATCACCAGTTGATCTCAACATCAACTAAGCTTTACCCACTGCACCCGGTCTAACTGCCACGAGAGGACGACGTGCCCGAGGGAACGGACGATCCCGCGCTCTCCGCGACGGAGGAGCTGGCGCTGGCCCGGCTGGCACTCGACGAGGGCGACCTGCACCACGCCGCCGGCCACCTCGCCGGCGCGTTGGCGCGGGCCCCCACCCTGCCGGAGGTGCACGAGACGCTGGCCCGGCTCGCCGCGACGAGCGGCAGTGGCCTCGACCTCTTCCCGATCAACCACCACACCTTCGTCGGTGCTGTCGTCGCCCGCGCCCACCTCCTCGCCACCGCCGGCCGCCCCGCCGAAGGGCTGGAGCTGCTGGCCGCGGCGACGTCGTACGCGCCCGGCACCGAGTGGGCGGGGGTGCCCTGGGTCACCGCGCCCGAGCTGGCCGAACGACTGGACCCGGCGCACATCGCCCGCGTCCTCATGCAGGTCTGCGCCGCGCTGCCCGACCCGGTGCCGCGGATCGGCCGGGCCCCGCTGACCCCGTACCTCACGCTCGCCCGCAACGCGGCCACAGTGCACCCCGACCACGGCCTGCTGCTGGGCGCGGCGTCCGCGCTGGCCCGGCGCCTCGGCGAGGTCGAGCTGGCGGTCCGCTGGGCCACCCGAGGGGTACGCGCACAGCCCTCGAAGATGGGCGAGGTGTGGCTCGGGTACGCGTACCGCAGCTCGGGCCGGACCCGCGACGGCCTCGCGGCCCTCAGTCGGGCCGTCGAGCTGGACCCCGACGACCTGGCGATCTACGCGGACATCGCCGGCACCCTGGCCGAGATCGGCCGGCTGGACGAGGCGTTGGAGTGGACCGAGCGGGCGCTGGCGCGCGATCCGTCGTTCGACTGCGCGGTGCACACCGCCCACCGCCTGCGGCACCTGCGCGACGGCGACCTCGCCCACCTGGTCGCGCTCGCCGACTTCGTGCGGGACCACCCGGACGACAGCCACGAGCACGGCGACCTGGCCCAGTGCTGCCGGGGTCGGCCCTGGCTCGGCCAGCTCACCCCGGCCGGCGGGCCCCTGGTCGACGCGATGCGCCAGGCGGTGGCCGATGACGACAACGGTCTCGGCGGGGCCGTACGCTTACCCGCCGCCGCCCCGCCGAGCGCGGTCGGGACGGCGATCTCCACCGCCCCCGGGCTCCGGATCGAGGTCGTCGGTACGCCGGAGCCCGACCCGCGCGAGCCCCGACGGGCGTCCGCCCAGCGGTTGTGGCACTACGCGGACGCGGTGCCCACGCCCGCGGTGGCGGCGCCCTCCGCGACGGCGGTCGAACGGATCGGGCAGATCGCTCACCCGGCGTGGGCACACCCACCTGCGGCGTACGACGCGGCGGTGGGTCTGGCCGGCCTCGACCTGGCCGACCTGCTCGGCCTGCTGGTGCACCCACCGGCGGCGCCGGCCAACGCTGTGGGTCGGCTGCTGGCCGCCCACGACCCGTCGGTCTGGGTCCGTGGGGTGCAGGTGTGGGCCTGCCTGGGGCTGCTGCACCATCGCACCGACGAGCCGTGGGAGAGCTCGACCCGACGTCGGGTGCTGCTCGACCTGATCTGGGGCGTCGAGGACTGGGTCACCGAGGCGGCGCTGTTCGCCCTGGTCACCGCCGCCTGGGTGGACCCTTCGGTGCGGCCGGACGTGGCCCGGGTGGTGGCGGAGCGGCTGGCCGACGCGGCTGCCGTGGCGCGGAGCCGACCGGTCCCGATCGCCGCCTCGCTGGCTCATCTGGCTCTCGCCGCCCCGCAGTTGGATCCGGCGACGGCGGCGCTGGCCACCGATCTGCTGGACGCCAACTCCCCCCGGCTTCCCCGCCCCCGCAACCCCCTGCGCCGCCTCTGGCAACGCCTGAGCAGGGGCGCGCCGCGCCGGCCCTGAGGGTCGACGCGGCGCGGGTTTCGCGGTTGGGTCAGGCGACCGGGGCCTTGCCGAGGGCGACCTCGGCGTCCTCCTCCGGGGTGGCCTGCGGCGGCGCCTCGTTCGCGGTGCGCAGCGGGATCTCCTTGATGAACCAGGCGAGCACCGGGATCACGATGGTGAACAGCACCGCCCAGAGGAAGACGTGCGAGATGGCGTCGGAGAGACCACCGAGCACCGCCTCGCGCGCCTGGGCGGGCAGCTCCCTGAGCTTCTCCAGGTCCATCCCGGCGCCGGACTCGCCGCCACCGAACGCGCGACCGCCCTCGGAGTTGGCCAGCCGGTTGGCGAAGATCGCGCCGAACAGCGAGATGCCGAACGAACCGCCGATCGACCGGAAGAAGGTGGCCGCGCCGCTGGCCGCGCCGAGGTCCTTCTGCTCCACGCTGTTCTGCGCGATCAGCATCGACGTCTGCATCAGGAAGCCCATGCCGACGCCGAGGACGATCATGTAGAGCGAGGACATCAGCTTGCTGGTGTCGGTGTCGAGCATGGACAGCAGCGCCATGCCCGCGGTCATCACCACACCACCGATGATCGGGTACGCCCGGTACTTGCCGTTGCGGGTGATCGCCCGGCCGATGACCAGCGAGACGACCAGCATGCCGAACATCAGCGGCAGCAGCAGCAGACCACTGTTGGTGGCCGACGCGCCCTGCACGGTCTGCTGGTAGAGCGGCAGGAAGTTCATCGCGCCGAACATCGCGAAGCCGAGCAGGAAGCCGATCACCGAGATCAGCGCGAAGTTGCGGTTGGCGAAGAGCGCCAGCGGCAGGATCGGCTCCTGGACCCGGCGTTCCACCAGGCCGAACGCCACCAACGCGACGACGGCCAGCACGGCCAGGCCGAGGATCTGCGGCGACGTCCAGTCGTACTCGTTGCCGCCCCAGGTGGTGATGAGCACGATCGCGGTGATGCCGACCGAGAGCAGCCCGGCGCCGAGCCAGTCGATCCGGTGCTCGGTGCGGTACTTCGGGAGGTGCATGGTGGTGATCAGCACGAGCAGCGCGATTCCGCCCAGCGGCAGGTTCACGTAGAACGCCCAGCGCCAGGAGAGGTGGTCGGTGATGAATCCACCGGCCAGCGGGCCAGCGACCATGGCGATGGCCATGATGCCGGCGATCATGCCCTGGTAGCGCCCGCGCTCGCGGGGCGGGACCAGGTCACCGATGATCGCCATCACGCCGACCATGAGGCCGCCGGCGCCGAGGCCCTGCACGGCCCGGAAGGCGATGAGCTGGACCATGCCGTCCTCTGGGCCGCCGAGCATCCCGGAGCCGGCCATGCCACAGAGGGCGGAGCCGACCAGGAAGACGACCACCGAGGTCAGGAAGACCGACTTGCGGCCGTAGAGGTCACCGAGCTTGCCCCAGATCGGGGTGGAGACGGTGGTGCCCAGGACGTACGCGGTAACCACCCAGGTGAAGTGGTTGAGCCCGCCGAACTCGCCGACGATCCGCGGTAACGCGGTGCTGACGATCATATTGTCGAGCATCGCGAGCATCATCGCGATCATCAGCCCGAACAGCACGACCCTGATGTTGTTGGGTCGCGTGCCGGCCTGGGTTGCCTGAGTCATGGGTAAGCTCCCCCCGAAGATTGCCGTACTTACTTGCCGCCCGGCTAGTCACCTTACTAGCCGCACGGTAAGTTGGGTACGAGCAACGGTCAAGCCATTTGGGGGGCGTGGGTGAGCGAGAGCACAGGCGGCGGAACGCGGGAACGGATCAAGGCCGTCGCGCTCGAGCTCTTCACCGAGCAGGGGTACGAGAAGACCTCGCTCCGGGAGATCGCCGAGCGCCTCAACGTCACCAAGGCCGCGCTCTACTACCACTTCAAGAGCAAGGACGACATCGTCGCCAGCTTCGTCGAGGACCGGCTGGAGGGGATGGACGCGTTGATCACCTGGGCCGCCACCCAACCCGCCACCCTGGCCACCCGGCGCGAGCTGATCTCCCGGTACGCCGACACGATGTTCGACGGGACCCAGCCGTCGGTGATGCGCTTCTTCGAGCAGAACCAGACCGCGCTCAAGAGCCTCTCCTCCGGGCAGAAGATGCGCGGTCGGATGTTGGAGCTGGCCGACGCGCTCTGCCGGGGCGACGACTCCCCCGCCGCCCAACTGCGCGCCGCGCTGTCGATCTTCGCGGTGCACACCAGCTGGTTCGCGGTCCGCGCGCCACACATCAGCGACGACGAACGCCGCAAGCTCGCCCTGGAGGTGGCCGACGAACTGCTGGCCGCCATCGGCACAGAGCCCGACGCCTGACCCGGCCGTGATCGTTCCGGCCCGGGCTCGTCGGTCGGCGGCTCAGCCGCGCGTCAGCTCCAGCCGCAGGCCGAGCAGGTCCACGCCCGGCGCCGGTGACCAGTCCTTCTCCGGCGAACGAATGAACCCGCGCCGCGAGTAGAGCCGGTGCGCCGGATCGGCCATCCCGGCCCGGACGCAGATCACCACCGCCGTGCAACCCAACTCGGTCGCCCGGTCGACACACGCCTCGACCAACGCGCCACCGACACCCCGCCCCTGCGCGCCAGGGTCGACAGCGAGCATCCGGAACTCCGCCTCGCCCGGCCCGGACAGCTCGGCGAACCGGGTGCCCGGCAGCACGAACGTCACCGAGCCGAGCACCGCCCCGGTCACCTCGTCGACAGCGACCAGCACCTCGCCGCTGACGGCTCGGGTCGACACGTCGGCCAGCACCTCGCCGTACCCGTGCTCGCCCTTGAGCTGGCCGTCCGCCTCGTACGCGGCCACTGTCAGCCGGGCCACCGCCGGGAAATCGGCCGACTCGGCCGGACGGACCCGCAACCCGGTCAAGCGATCACCGCGATCAGGTCACCGTCCTGCACGACGTCGCCCTCGTTGACGACGAGCTGCTGGAGCACACCATCGGACTCGGCGACGACCGGGATCTCCATCTTCATCGACTCGAGGATCACCAGGGTGTCACCCTCGGTCACCGTGTCACCCGCCGTGGCGACGACCTTCCAGACGTTGGCCACCATCTCGGCGCGGATCTCCTCGGCCATGTCCAGGCCCTCCCTCTTCGCGACGTGCCTGCCGATGTATCCAATCATGCGCCGACCGGCGATGGGCGGGCAGCGGCACAGCCGGGATGACAGGCCCGCCCTGGGGAAGGCGGCGGGTGTCGACCGCACTACCATCAGCGGGTCGGACCCGACGCCGGACCGCCGGTGGCCGCATCCGCGCCGAGGTCGTGCGCAGGACGGTTCCGACCCATCACGAGGAGGTCAGCATGGCGAAGAAGTCCCGGAAGAAGAAGGCTCGTAAGAAGAACGCCGCGAACCACGGCAAGCGTCCCAACTCCTGAACGGGTCGACGGGCCGACTGCCCGTCGCCGCTCAACCGGCCGAGGCCGGGTACACCGGTGGCCCGGGTCGACATCGACCCGGGCCACCGGTCTTGCCAGCTGGTGCCGACGCTCGGTCGGCCAGCTCAAACGCTCAGTCGGCCAGCTCACGGGAGTCGCTGGTCTCGAAGACCACCAACTCGGTGAGCTTGACCCGCAGCCGCTCACGCAGCTGATCCGGCGCGGTCTCGTTGCCACAGCAACGCGCCACCAGCGCCCGCACCTCCTGCTCCAGCCCGTACTCGCGCAGGCAGGGCCCGCACTCGTCCAGGTGGTGCCGGATCAGCGAGCGGCGCTCGTCGGCGCACTCCAGATCCAGGTAGAGATACACCTCCGCGAGCACTTCGCGGCAGTCCGTCTCGTGCGGCTCCCCACAGCTCACGTCACACCTCCCGGCCGGCAGCGGCGGTCGAGCCCTTCGCTGAGCGGGCCGCACTGAAGCCCCGCTCCCCCGCGTAACGCTCGAGCAGCTTGCGCAGATTACGACGGCCCCGGTGCAGACGCGACATCACGGTGCCGATCGGCGTGCCCATGATGTCCGCGACCTCCTTGTAGGAGAAGCCCTCGACATCGGTGAGGTAGACGGCCAGGCGGAACTCCTCCGGCAACTGCTGGAGGGCCTCCTTGACGTCGCTGTCCGGCAGCCGGTCCAGTGCCTCGGTCTCGGCCGAGCGCAACCCGCTGGAGGTGTGCGACTCGGCCTCGGCGAGCTGCCAGTCGGTGATCTCCTCGGTGGGCGCCTGGATCGGCTGGCGCTGCCGCTTGCGGTAGGAGTTGATGTAGGTGTTGGTCAGGATCCGGTAGAGCCAGGCCTTGAGGTTCGTGCCCTGCTCGAACTGGTGGAAGGCCGCGTACGCCTTCAGGTACGTCTCCTGGACCAGGTCCTCGGCATCCGCCGGGTTGCGTGTCATCCGCAGCCCAGCAGCGTAGAGCTGATCGACGAATGGCATCGCGTCCCGCTCGAATCGGGCCCTGCGCTCGTCCGTCTTCTCGGTGGTCAACCGCACATCCCCTCGCGTCGGATGCTTTCCCGCCGAGGATACGCGCACGGACCTGCCCGCAGATTCACTTCCGGCTGGTGTGCCTGTGCTCACCGCACCCACCCCGCCCGGTCCCGCCGTCGCGGGCCATTCCGGACCATCCAACAGCTGCTTCAGCTGCCGAGCGTCCCGTTCGTCCCGTTCCAGGCTTCGTGTCTCGGTTGGCACCGGTCACCCCCCTCGCAGAAAAGTCGTCCGGGGGTAGTAACGCGAGATGACCACTGGGGCATTCCGGCCGGCCCTCCCCGTTCCTGGTCCCGGCCCCGACGGCGGCCGGCGCTGGGACCAGGAAGGGCCTGGGAGGACTGGTGTCACCAGCCCCTGTTCGGGCCGGCGGCACCATCGGATGCAACGACCCGTGCCCGCGCCGGAAACGGTCGCCCCGGCGAGCCGGCCGCGACGGGTCAGTTGGCCGCCCAGCCCTGGGCGGACAGCCAGTCGCGCACGGCGGCGGCGGTGCCGGGCGGATCCCGGCGCAGATCGTGCGTCTCACCGGGACGGCTCACCACCTGCACGGCCGGCCCCGGCTCCGGCGTCCCGAACGGATCCCGGTCGCCGTTGACGACCAACGTCGGCAGACCGGTGTCTAGTTCGGCGGCGCGCGAGCGTTCCGGCCGGCCGGGCGGGTGCAGTGGAAAGGCCAACGCGACCACGCCCACAGCGCCCACCGCACGGGCCGTCCGACAGGCCACCCGTGCGCCGCTGGAACGCCCACCGACCACCACCGTCGGCACGTCGGCGTGCCGGTCACGCAGTTCGGCGAGCACCGCCGCCCAGGCCTCGTCGAGGTGACCTGCCGGCGCGGGCGCACGTCGACCGGCGACCCGGTAGGGCTGGGTCACGCGGACCACCGCCAGGCCGGCCGCCACCGACGCGTCCCGGACCGCGAGCAGGTCGGGCACGTCGACGCTGCCGCCCGCGCCGTGCCCGAGCACGAGCAGGGCGGTGGCCGGGCGGACCGGCAGGTCGGTGTCGATCCACGCCGGACCGCGCGGGGTGTCGATCTCGTTGCTGGCTGGCACCGGCCTATTCTGCGCCGCCGGGCGGGCGTCGGGTGCGAACCCGGCCGCCGATCAGCTCAGCGGGACCAGGGCGAGCAGACGATCGCGCACCGGCGGGCCGGCGTCGTCGATGGCGTCCGGGTCGGGTTCGACCTCGCCGCGCCAGGCGACCAGCATCGCCCGTCGTTCCCGCGGCGTGGTGCCACCCCACACGCCGTGGCAGTCACCGACGTCGAGGGCCCAGGCCAGGCAGGACCCCTGCACGTCACAACTGCGACACAGCGCGACGGCGGCGTCCGCCGGCTCGTTCGGTGCCGGAAAGAATGTCTCCGGATCGACGCTCTGGCAGGTTCCCCTGGTGCGCCACGCGTCGTCCTGTTGCCGTTCTCGCACGGCCCGCAGCAGTCGCGGATCTCGCCGCGCCGCCGCCACCTCGTGCGGGCGCGGCATACGTGCCCGTGTCATCCACCCACCTCCCCCGTGGGACCGGCAAAATCTGTGGACGTCGTCCGCCCCGTGCGGATCGACAGCCACTACCGGCGCTGTGTTCTATCGCACTTCACAACACCGGGACAAGGGTCTGCCGGGAACATGACTGAACAGTCAGGAGACGAATCGCGCGGAACCCTGGCAAATCGGCAGCCGACGATGCACAGCGCGTTAGAACAGGGTCAACTCCTGCGGTGTCACCGTCGGCGCCACCGCCACCCGGGCGGTCAGCTGCGGCCCGTCGTTACGAACGCCTCCCACCGCCGCACCCACCGGGCGGATCTCCAACCCCGCCAACTGCTCCGCCGACGCCGGCGTGAGCAGCCGCCCCGGCTCGTCGATCGGCGCGAGCCACGACGACCAACGCTCGGGTGGCAGCAGCACCGGCATCCGGTCGTGCACTTCGGTCAGGTCGCCGAGCGCCGCGGTGGTCAGCACGCTGAAGGTGAGCCGGCTCTCGGCATCGGACTCCCAGACCGACCAGATGCCGGCCAGCGCGAGCACCGAACCGTCCCGGGGGGTCATGAAGTACGCCTGTCGCCCGCCGTCGGGCAGCCGGACCCACTCGTACCAGCCGTCGGCCGGGACCAGGCAACGGCGCCGGGAGAAGGAGCCGGCGTACGCCCTGCTGGTGGCCACCGTCTCCGCCCGCGCGTTGATCATGCGGGCGGCTCCCGAAGCGGACCGGGACCAGTGCGGCAGCAGGCCCCAGCGGCCGACACAGAGGCTGCGGTGCCCCTCCGGGCTGACCCGGACCAGTGGCACCGGGTCGGTCGGCGCGACGTTGTGATCCGCTCGGACCAGGCCGTCGGAGTCGTCGGACGACTCGAACAGCGCGCTCAGCTCGCCGGAGCTCCGAGTGGTCGCGTACCTGCCGCACATGGGGCACACGCTAACGCGTCGGAGGCCCCGTCGGCTGTCCCGCCAACCGGGAGTACGAGCGCCGGGCGCCGCCGTCCACCCGCCGACACGGCAGAATGTAACCGTGGGGAACCTGACAGCGACCCGGCCGCCGCAGCCGTGGACCGCACCGACCGCATCCGACCCGGTGGCGGCGACGCTGCGCCTGCCCGGTTCCAAATCGATGACCGCCCGGGCCCTGGTGCTCAGCGCGCTGGCCGCCGGCCCGTCGACGCTGGCCCGGCCACTGCGCGCCCGCGACACCGAGTTGATGGCCGCCGGCCTGCGCGCGATGGGCGCGCACGTGTCGATCAGCGACGACGAGCGCTGGTTGGTCCGGCCGCACCCGCTGGTCGGTCCCGCCCACGTCGACGTGGGCCTGGCCGGCACCGTCATGCGGTTCGTGCCACCGGTGGCAGGCCTGGCCGACGGGCAGGTCACCTTCGACGGTGACCCGTACGTGCGCACCCGGCCACTCGGCCCGCTGGTCGGCGCGCTGCGCTCGCTGGGCGTTCGGATCGACGTCACCGGCACCGGCAGCCTGCCGCTGACAGTGCTCGGCACCGGCCGGGTCACCGGCGGTCAGGTCGTGATCGACGCGTCCGCCTCCAGCCAACTCGTCTCCGGGCTGTTGCTGGCCGCCCCGCGCTTCGACCGGGGCGTCGTGGTCCGCCACGTCGGCCCGCCGGTGCCCTCCGCGCCGCACCTTCGGATGACTGTGCAGATGCTGCGGGCCGCCGGCGCGGCGGTCGACGACGGCACCCCCGACGTCTGGGCCGTCGAGCCCGGCCCGCTCACCGGGCGCGGCTGGGACATCGAACCGGACCTCTCCGGCGCTGTGCCGTTCTTCGCCGCCGCCCTGGTCACCGGCGGCGAGGTCACCTTGCAGGGTTGGCCGCACAGCAGCGCGCAGCCGGTCGAGAAACTCCGCTCGCTGCTACAGCGGATGGGCGGCGAGGTCACCCTCTCCACCAACGGGCTCACCGTCCGTGGCACCGGCGTGGTGCACGGTCTGACCGCCGACCTCTCCGACGTCGGCGAGTTGACCCTCGTGCTGACCGCGCTGGCCATGCTGGCCGACTCGCCGTCGGTCTTCACCGGCGTCGGGCACATCCGTGGCCACGAGACCGACCGGCTCGCCGCGCTCGCGCGCGAGTTCGGCGGGCTCGGAGCGGACATCACCGAGACACCGGACGGGTTGGAGATCCGGCCCCGGCCGCTGCGTGGCGGGGTCTTCCGCACGTACCACGACCACCGGATGGCGCACGCCGCCGCGGTGGCCGGGCTCGCCGTTCCGGGCATCGAGGTGGACGACGTGGGGTGTACCTCCAAGACCATGCCCGAGTTCCCGGCACTATGGTCAGCGATGGTGACCGGCAAGAGCTGACGCGAGAAGAGGACAGGTCCTGGCGACCAAACGGCGGGAGTACGACGAGGACGACGTACGGGTCCGGCCCGGAAAGTCGTCGCGCCCGCGTACGCGCACCCGCCCACAGCACGCCGACGCGGTCGACGGGTTCGTCATCGCCGTCGACCGGGGGCGCTACCAGTGTGTGCTGGCCGGGGCCGAGCGCGGCGTGGTCGGCGCGGAGCTGCCCACGGTGACGGCCATGCGGGCCCGCGAGCTGGGCCGCAAGTCGGTGGTGGTCGGTGACCGGGTCAGCCTGGTCGGCGACACGTCCGGCGCGGAGGGCGCGCTCGCCCGCATCGTCCGGATCGCCGAGCGCCGTTCGGTGCTGCGCCGCACCGCCGACGACGACGAGACCACCGCCGAGGGTCGGCTGGAACGGGTAGTGGTGGCCAACGCGGACCAGTTGGTGATCGTCAGCGCGTTGGCCGACCCACCGCCGCGCACCGGGTTCATCGACCGCTGCCTGGTGGCCGCGTACGACGCGGACGTCGAGCCGCTGCTCTGCCTCACGAAGGCCGACCTGGCCGGGCCGGAGGAGGTGCTCGGCTACTACACCGAGCTGGAGCTGCCGTACGTGCTCAACCGCCCTGACTCCGACCTCGACGCGCTCCGTGCGCTGCTCAGCGGCAAGGTGTCGGTGCTGGTCGGGCACTCCGGCGTGGGCAAGTCGACGCTGGTCAACCGCCTCGTTCCGGACGCGCTGCGTGCGGTCGGCGTGGTCAGCGCGATCGGCCGGGGCCGGCACACCTCGACCAGCGCTGTGGCGCTGCGGTTGCCACCGGCGCCCGGGATCGACACCGACCCGGGCTGGATCATCGACACCCCCGGGATCCGCAGCTTCGGGTTGGCGCACGTCTCGGCCGACAGCCTGCTGCACGGCTTTCCGGACCTGGTGGAGGGCACCGTCGACTGCCCACCGAACTGCCCCCACACGGCCGACGAGGCCGACTGTGGGCTGGACGCCTGGGTGGCCGCCGGTAAGGCCGACCCGCGCCGGCTGGCCTCGTACCGTCGGTTGCTCGCCTCCCGGGCCGGCGAGGGCGACTCGCGCGGCGACAGCGACCAGCGCGGCCCCGGCGAGGGTGACCGGCGCGGGCCCGACGAGTGACCCGACGGGCGTGGGCTAGGTTGCCGGCATGACCGGGTACGCCGACGACCTCGCCCTCGCCCACCTGCTCGCCGACCGGGCCGATGCCATTGCCACGGCCCGGTTCCGCGCGCTCGACCTGCGGGTCGAGGCGAAGCCCGACCTGACCCCGGTCTCCGACGCGGACACCGCTGTGGAGCGGGAGATCCGCGCACTGCTGGCCGAGCGCCGACCGGCCGACGGCCTGCTCGGTGAGGAGTACGGCGCGCAGCCGTCCGCCGACCCGAACGGCCGCCGGTGGATCATCGACCCGATCGACGGCACCAAGAACTTCGTCCGTGGCGTACCGATCTGGGCCACCCTGATCGCGCTCTACGACGGCGACCGGCCGGCGGTCGGCGTGGTGTCCGCACCAGCGCTCGGACGACGCTGGTGGGCCAGCGCGGGCGCGGGCGCGTTCGCGGGGCCGGGCCCCGACGCCGGCGAACGGATCGGCGTGTCCGCGGTGCGTGGTGTCGCGGACGCCAGCTTCTGCTACTCGTCACTGAACGGGTGGGAGGACGCCGGGCGGCTCGACGCGGTGCTCGACCTGATGCGGGACACCTGGCGTAACCGGGCGTACGGCGACTTCTACGGCTACATGTTGTTGGCCGAGGGCGCACTGGACGTGATGGCCGAGCCGGAGTTGTCACTGTGGGACGTGGCGGCGCTGGTGCCGATCGTCACGGAGGCGGGTGGCACGGTCACAGATCTGACCGGACAACCGGCCCCCGCCGGTGTTCCGGGCACCGACAGCAGCGTGGTGGCCACCAACGGTGTGCTGCACGCCGACATCCTCGCCCGCCTCAATCGACCAGCCGAGCGCTGACCCCCGGCAACCTCTATCCTCGCCAGGTGGTCTCCTCCGGTTGGTGCTTTCTCGCGGCGATGATCGTCGCGTACGGCTTCGCCAACCTGCTCCAGTCGGTGGCGGCAGCCCGCACCACTGTCCACCACACCTTCGATCCGGGCCTGCTGCTGCGCCTCGCCGGGCACCGGACGTACCTGATCGGTCTCGGCTGTCAGATCGGCGGCTTCGTGCTCGCCTTCCTGGCCCGACGGGACCTGCCGCTGTTCCTCGTGCAGGCCAGCGTGGCCGCCGGGCTCGGGGTGACCGCCATCCTCGGGGTGCTGGTGCTCAAGTGGCGGCTGCCGGCGGCGGAGGTGGTGCTGCTGGCGCTGCTCTTCGCGGGGATCACCGCGCTGGTGCTCTCCGCCCGGCCGGCGCCGTCGAAGCAGCTCGGCACCGCCGGTTCGATCGCCCTGCTGGTGGCGCTGGGCGTGATCGCGGTGCTCGGTGTCTTCGCCGTCCGGCTGCACGGGGCACCGGGCTCGGTGGCCCTCGGCGCACTCGCCGGGCTGGCGTTCAGCTCGGCCGCGGTCGCCGCCCGGCCACTGGCATCCGCGCCGTCCGCTGAGGCGTTCCTCGCCGACCCGCTGTTCTATCTGCTGATCGTCCACTCGATCGTCGGTCAGCTGCTGCTCGGTCTGGCGATGCAGCGCGGCTCGACGACTGCCGCTGTCGCCGCGATGGACGCGGCCGGTGCGGTGCCGGCCGCGATCGTCGGCCTGCTGCTGCTCAACGACAAGATCTGGCCGGGGCGGGAGTGGCTGGCCGCGGCCGGCTTCCTGGTCACCCTGGCCGCGGTAATCGGCCTGACCCGGTACGCCGAACCGCAGCAGCACCGCTCGGTGGCGCGCCGTCGGGACCGTGCCATGGTCGGTGCCGGTCGGCCGGGCTGACCATCCGGCACCGCACCACGGCAGAGCTGCCACAGCACCGCCAGCTCAGGCCTCGACCGGCTTGCGGCGACTCACCACCCGTTCGTAGAGACGCTCCAACGCACCGGCGGTCCGCTCCCAGGTGTAGCTGCTGCGCACCCGGTCCACAGCGGCGTGCCCGTACGCGAACCGGCCGGCGTTGTCGGCGAGCAGCCGGCGCATCGACACTCCGAGTGCGCGGACGTCGCCGGGGGGCACCAGGCGGCCGGTGACCTCGTCGACGACGGCGTCCGCCAGGCCGCCCATCGCGTAGCCGATCACCGGCACCCCGCAGGCCATCGCCTCCAGCGAGACCCGCCCGGCCGAGGAGTAGTGCGGCGTGCAGGCGACCACGTCCGCCGACCGGTACCAGGTGGCCAGCTGGTCGTGCGGCACCGCCCCGACGAGCCGTACCTGGTCGACGACGCCGAGCTGTTCGGCAAGCTCGCGCAGCCGTCGCGCCTCCGCGTGGTTGGCCAACTGGTCGGCCGGCGGCCCACCGGCGATCACCAACTCGGCGTCACCGACCAGCCGCATCGCCCGGATCAGGTCCTCCTGGCCGTGCCCGGCCGCCAGCGAGCCCACCGAGAGGATCCGGGAACGCTGCTCGCGCGGTGCGGCCTCACCGTCGGGATGGAAGAGGTCGATGTCGACGCCGGCCGGCACCAACGCGACAGAGCTGCGTTGCAGACCCATCCGGGTCAGCTCGTCGACCTCGTCGTTGGACTGGGCCACCGCGATGTCGACAGCCCGGGTCAACGCGCGCTCCAGCGTGATCCGCTGGCCCGGCCCGTCGTAGTGGCCGCCCAGGTGACGCAGCTGCTCGATGCCGAGCGAGTGGAACGTCTGCACCACCGGAATGTCGGTCTCCCGAACGGCGTGCGCGGCGGCCAGGCCACCGACCCAGTAGTGCCCGTGCACCACCTCGGGCCGCCAGGCACCCGACCAGTCGTCGGCCAGCCAGCGACCGACCTCCGTCACGTACGGGATCAGCTCGGCGGTGGGCAGAGGGTTGGGCGGGCCGACGGGCACCTGGTGCACCTGATAGCCGTCGACTGTCGTCGTCGCCGGCAGCGTCTGGTCGTCGCGGCGCACGTAGAGCCGGACGTCATGGCCTCGCTCGGCCAGCTCGGCGGCGACCCGCGCGGTGTGCTGTCGAGTGCCGACCGGCGGGCCGTCGGCGTGGCGGTAGGAACTGGCGTGCGCGCAGACGAGGCCGACGCGCATGGGTCACCTCCCTGCGATCTTTCCTCGGCGGTGGTCCTCCCGGTTCGAGCGTCCCATTAACCCCGCGACGCTGAGCCGAAACCTGGCAGATCGGGAAGAGTCCGCGCGAGTGCCACCGACACTTGCGCCACGGCAAGCACACGCGACACGCGACAGCACGGTTCGACGATGATCGACAAGCCGCCGTCGGTGTGACCAGGCCCGACCGGGGGTACCGCTCAGGAATGCCGCTGACCCGCAGTCTCGACGATTCGACCGTGGTGATTACCGGCGCGTCCAGCGGGATCGGCACGGCCACCGCCTACGCACTTGCCCGCCGGGGTGCCGCCGTCGTGCTGGCCGCCCGCAGCGAGCCCGCCCTGCTACAGGTCGCGCAGCGCTGCCGGGAGTTGGGCGGCCAAGCGCTGGCCGTGCCGACCGACGTCACCGATTTGGAGTCGGTGCGGCGGCTGGCCGAGCAGGCGGCGGCCGAGTTCGGCCGGATCGACGCCTGGGTGAACAACGCCGCGGTGAGCGCCGTGGGGCTGTTCGACGAGATCCCGGTCGCCGAGTTCCGCAGGGTGCTGGAGGTCAACCTGCTCGGGGCGGTGCACGGCATCAAGGCGGCCCTGCCCTACCTGGGCGCCGCCGGTGGCGGTGTGCTGGTCAACAACGCCTCGGTGCTGGCCGAGGTGGCCATGCCGTACCAGTCGGCGTACAACGCCACCAAGCACGGCATCCGCGGGCTGGCCGACACCGTCCGACAGGAGCTGCGGGTGACCGGTCGCGGTCACATCTCCGTCTGCACGGTGCTGCCGGCCACGATCGACACCCCGTTCTTCCGGCACAGCGGCAACCACAGCGGCCGGGAGCTGGTGCCGCCGCCTCCGGTCTACCCGCCGGAGGTGGTCGCCGAGACCATCGTCCGGCTGCTGCGCCGACCCCGCCGCGAGGCGTACGCCGGTGGCGCGGCCCGGCTGATCGGCCTCCAGTGGCGGCTGGCGCCCGCGCTGGTGGAGCGCACCCTCGGCTGGTACGCCCACCGCACCCAGTTCGGCCCGGGCGCCCGGGTGGACAGCAGCGGCAACGTGTTCCACGCCGATGCTCAGGCGCGCCAGGACGGCGGCTGGCACGGTCGGCGGCGACAGTTGGTGCGGATGACCGCCGCGTTCGGTCTGGCCGCCGCCGGCACCGCTGTCGGCACCCTGGCGGCCATCAACCGCCGCTCCCGGTCGGACCACTGATGGCCGATGTCGAGCGCCCGAATGCGCTGACCGTCACTGGCGCGCACAATGGGGCGATCATGTCGAGCTGTCTCGTGGAAATCGACGAGTCGTCAGCTGTGGTCCGGCTGACGGGTGTGCTCGATGCCGCCGGCGCCGAGGCGTTACGCGGCGCGCTGCTCGCCCGTCTGCTGGCCCGGCCCGGGCCGGTGGTGGCCGACGTGACCGGCCTGCGGGTCGTCGACCCGGCCGGCCGGGGTGTCTTCGCCGACGTGCGCCGAGAGGTCGCCGACTGGCCCGCCGCGGACCTGCTGCTGTGTGACCCGGCGGTCGACGGGCCCGCCCACCCGGACGCCGCGCTCGCCGGGGTGCCGGCCTGGCCGACGCTCGACGGGGCGCTGGCCGCTGTCGCGGCGACATCACTGGCGGCGGTGCTCACCGCCGAACTGGCCCCGGTGGTGGGAGCCGCCCGGCAGGCGCGCGAGTTGGTCACCACCGGTTGCGAGCGCTGGGGCATGCCGACGCTCACCGACCCGGCGTGCATCGCGATCACCGAGATGGTCAACAACGTGGTGGCGCACGCCCGGACCCCGATGACGGTTCGGCTGGCGCCCCAGGAGACCACCCTGCACCTGGCGGTTCGCGACCACTCCCCGCGTCAGCCGACGTTCGCCGGGATATCGCCGCCGACCCGGGCCGGCGGGCGGGGGCTGCTGCTGATCGACACGGTGACCCGCCGCTGGGGCAGCAGTGCCGTACCGGACGGCAAGGTCGTCTGGTGTGTGCTGCACCCCGACGACGAGGCCGCCTGACGGGGCTTTCGCCATCGGCGCCCGGTTCGGCGACGTATCGCCGGAGGCCGCCCGGTTATGGCGGCAGGGCAGCGGGTAGTGATCAGACATGCGCGACAACGAGTACCCGACCCCCCTGTCCGACACCGAGGCGCAAGGGTTGCCCGACACCGCCGATGACGACTCGACCGCCAACGACGACGTCCTCACCGGGCGCGAGGCGGACGGCCCGGACCCGGCCCAACTGCCTGGCGATCGGACGCCGGTGGCGGTGGACCGGTTCGGAACGACCGCCGAGGAGCAGCTCGACGGTGAGTCGTTGGACTACAAGCTCGACCGCGAGGTCTACGAGCGCCCGGCGGACGACCCGCTGGCCGGCACCATCGACCCGAAGATCGCCTTCGAGGCGGACAACCTGGAAGCCGCGGCGGAGGCTCAACTGGACGCCGACGTGATGGATCCCGGGCCGACCTCGGACCCGAACTCGCCGGTTTCCCTCTATGACCACGGTCAGCTCGGCACGGTGGCCGACGCCACAGTGGGCCGGCTGGTGGAACCGGACGAGGGGTCGCACACCGACCAGGAGACCGACTCGGTGGCGTACGACGCCGGATCGGCCGGGGGCGGAGCGAGCGCCGAGGAGCTGGCCATCCACGAGACGGAGCCGCCGCGCTCGGTCTGACGCCCGCTCAGTCGTCCAGGCCGCGTTCGATGGCGTACCGGGTCAGCTCGACCCGGTTGTGCAGTTGCAGCTTGCCCAGGGTGTTCTGCACGTGGTTCTGCACAGTGCGGTGCGACAGGCCGAGCCGCTGGGCGATCTGCTTGTACGACATCCCCTTCGCCACCAGCCGCAGCACCTCCGTCTCCCGTTCGGTGAGCTGGGGCGTCGCGGGTTCGGCAGCGCCGGCCGGTCCGGTCCCCCGCCCCGGTCCGGCGGCCAGCCGGCGGTACTCGCCGAGCACCAGCCCGGCCAGGCCGGGGGTGAAGACCGCGTCGCCGGCCGCGGTGCGGTGCACCGCCTCCAGGAACTCGGCGGGCGCTGTGGACTTCACCAGGTAGCCGGTGGCCCCGGCCTTGACCGCGTCCAGCACGCTCTGCTGTTCGCCGCTGGCGCTGAGCATCAGCACCCGTACGGCGGGCAGCGCCGCGCGCAACCCCAGGATCACCTCGACGCCGGAGATGTCGGGTAGTTGCAGGTCGAGGACGACGACATCGGGCCGGGCGGCGGCGGCCACCCGGATGGCCTGTCGCCCCTCGCCGCTGGTCGCCACCACCAGGAAACCGGCCTCGGTCAGGTCGCGGGCCACGCCCTCCCGCCACATCGGATGGTCGTCCACCACCATCACCCGGATCGGGTTCACCGTGCTGACCTCGGAACGCTCAGCTCGATCTCGGTGCCCGCCTCGGGGGCGGACATGATCCGCACCGTCCCGCCCACGTCGGCCACCCGGCCCCGGATCGACTGGGTCACGCCGAGCCGACCCTGGGCGGCGGCCTCGTCCAACCGACCGTCCGGGATGCCCGGCCCCTCGTCGCGGATCGACACGGTCACCGTCGCCCCCTCGTCCTCGATCAGCACCCAGGCCCGCCCACCGGCGTGCCGCCCCACGTTGTCCAGCGCCGCGCCGGTCGCGGCGGCCAACTCTCCGGCCACCCGTCGGGGCAGTGGCACCGGGGTGGCCGGGGCGGAGAGCGCCACCGCCGCCGAGGCGTACCGGCCGAGCAGGGTCCGCAGGTCCACCGCCTCGCCGCCGTCCGGGAGGCTCGCGGCGGCCGGGCCGGCGCCGGCGATCAGCGCCCGCAGGGCAACCTCCTGCTCGCCGGCCAGCCGGGCCAGCTCGCCGGCCTCGCCGGGCAGGTCGGCGCCGCGTCGCTGCACCAGCGCCAGCACCTGGAGCACGGAGTCGTGAATGTCCCGGGCCAGCCGCTCCCGCTCCCGGGTGGCGGCCTCCAGCTCCACAGCGCGCTGCAACCGCTCCTCGGCGCTCGCCGCCAGCCGGGCCATGTGCCCGACCACCACCCCGGCGAGCAGCATCAGGATCACCCCGGTGAACGAGGACTGGCCGATCCGCTCCCGAGTGGCCAGGTCCGCGCCGGCGACCAGCAGCGCGGCGACAGTGCCCCGCCGCCGGCCGCCGGAGACGGCCCAGGCCAGCACCGGGCCGGCCATCCAGGCCACCCCCAGGGTGGGTACGCCGTGGGTGAGCGCCGTCCGGCCGACCACCCACGGGGTGGCCAGCACGATGGCCATGACCACTCCGAGGTCGGCCAGCAGCAGCGGCCAGCGCCGCCAGGCCGGTCGGGCGTACCCGATCGCTGTCGCGCCGGTCCAGGCGATCATCAGCAGGATCAGGGCGCCGACGGCGTACGGGTGGGCGTACCGGTCGGCGTCGCGCACCGCGAGCGCGCAGACGTACGCCAGGGAGGCCAGCCTGAACACTGTGAGCGCACGCCACAGTGGCACCTCGAACCCACCCGGCGGCGACGGCATGGCGGTCAGGATGCCATAACCGGGCCGGCGCACGGCGAGCAGCGAGTGCGGTTCGGGAAACCCTGACGTACGGTGGAAAAGCCGCGAATAATCCGAGATGCGCCGCCGGGACGGGCCCATGACGAACGCAGATCCGCACGCACCGCGTACGGTTGTGCCCATCGAACCTGCCCTCCTGAGCGCCGAAGCCTTTGACCAGGCCCAGGTGACCGAGATTCGACACTCGGTCACCTCCTGCGCTCATGCCTCGGGTCTCAGTGGCCAGCGGCTGGACGACTTCGTGCTCGCGATCAACGAACTGATCACCAACGCGGTGCGACACGGCGGCGGGCGCGGGTGGCTGCGGCTCTGGCACGAGTCGGGTGTGCTGGTCTGCGAGGTCGCCGATCACGGGCACGGGATCAGCCCGCAACGACTGGGCGACCGCAGTCGACCCACCCCGGACACCGCTGGCGGCTGGGGCCTCTGGCTGGCCCGCGAGCTGACCGACGCGATGGAGGTCGTGACCGGCACCGCCGGCACCACAGTCCGCATCACCACCGGCCTAACGACCCACAACCACACCCCGCGCTAACCTCCGCCCCCTCTCGGCGCGATCTTGCACTTTCTGTCCCGACGAATCACCCGAAACCGCTCATCCCGGCGACACGAACTGCAAGATCACGCGGGTAAGGGGGAAGGGCGGGGCGGGGGCGGATTAGGCGAAGAGGGCGGAGACGGATTCTCCGTTGTGGATTCGACGCGTCGCCTCGGCCAGGGCGGGGGCCACCGAGAGGACCTGCAACTTGGGAACCCGCTTGGCGGCCGGGATGGGCACCGTGTTGGTGCAGACGATCTCCAGGACGCCGTCCTGGTCGCTGAGCCGCTGCAACGCGTCGCCGGAGAAGAGGCCGTGCGTGCAGGCCAGCCGGATCGACCGGACCTTCAGGCCGCGCAGATGCTCCATCAGCTCGACCACAGTGCTGCCCTTGGCGATCTCGTCGTCCAGGACGATGACGTCCCGCTCGGCCACGTCGCCGATCACCGCGCTGATCTTGACCAGGTCGTCGCTGAACCGCTGCTTCGCCCCGGCCGCGACCGGCGTGCCGAGCAGCCGGGCGAACGCCGCGGCCTCCTTGGCGTTGCCCAGGTCGGGCGAGACCACCACCGTGTTGCTGAGGTCGTAGCGCCGGAAGTGGGTGGCCAGCTCCCGCAGCGCGTGCAGGTGATCCACCGGGACGCTGAAGAAGCCGTGCACCTGCGGCGAGTGCAGTGTCATCGCGAGCACCCGGTCCGCTCCGGCCGAGGTGAGCAGGTCAGCGACGAGCCGCGCGCCGATCGAGATCCGTGGCGCGTCCTTCTTGTCCGAACGGGCGTACGCGTAGTGCGGCAGCACCACGGTGATCCGACCGGCGGAGGCGCCCCGGGCGGCGTCGATCATCAGCAGCAGCTCGACCAGGTGCTCCTGCACCGGCGGCACCAACGGCTGGATCAGGAAGACGTCCCGCTCCCGGCAGTTGGCCTGCAACTGGACTTCCAGACAGTCGTTCGCGAACCGGGAGACCCGCACCGGGTGCAGCGGCACCCCCAGGTGAGCGCATATCTCGGCAGCCAGGTCGGGATGGGCGGTTCCACTGAAAACTGCGATGTCGCGCACGTTCGCACATCGTAGGGGAAGCCGACGGCCGACGGCGGCGGCGGGCCCGAACCCGCCGTGACGCCTGTCGCGCAGCGCCGACGTCCGGGTACGGTGCTGCGGTGACCCCCCAGTACGTCGCCGCCATCGACCAGGGCACCACCTCCTCGCGGTGCATCGTCTTCGACAGGGCCGGGGACATCGTCGCCGTGGCCCAGCGCGAGCACCGGCAGATCTTTCCCCGACCGGGTTGGGTGGAGCACGACGCCGAGGAGATCTGGGACAACGTCCAGCAGGTGGTCGCCGAGGCGCTGCGGGCCGCCGGCACCGACACGTCCGGGCTGGCCGCCGTGGGCATCACCAACCAGCGGGAGACCACAGTCGTCTGGGACCGGGCCACCGGCCGCCCGGTGGCCAACGCCATCGTCTGGCAGGACACCCGGACCGGGCCGCTGCTGCGCGAGCTCGCCTCGGCGTACGGCGAGGAGCGGTTCCGGGCCCGCACGGGCCTGCCGCTGGCCACCTACTTCGCCGGGCCGAAGCTGCGCTGGCTGCTCGACGAGGTGAACGGCCTGCGCGAGCGTGCCGAGCGCGGCGAGGTGCTCTTCGGCACCATTGACAGCTGGCTGATCTGGAAGCTGACCGGCGAGCACGTCACCGACGTGACAAACGCCAGCCGGACCATGCTGATGGACCTCACGACCCTGGACTGGGCCCCGGAGCTGCTGGACGCGATGGGCGTTCCGGCGGCGATGCTGCCGGAGATCCGCTGCTCCGCCGAGGTGTACGGCACGGCCAGCGGGGTGCTCGCCGGGGTGCCGGTGGCCAGTGCGCTCGGCGACCAGCAGGCTGCCCTGTTCGGGCAGACCTGCTTCCAGCCGGGTGAGGCGAAGTGCACCTACGGCACCGGCAGTTTCCTGCTGCTCAACACCGGCGCCAGCCCGGTCCCGTCGACGCACGGCCTGCTCACCACGGTCGCCTACCGGATCAAGGACCAACCACCGGCGTACGCCCTCGAAGGCGCCATCGCGGTCACCGGCTCGCTGGTGCAGTGGCTGCGGGACAACCTCGGGCTGATCTCCACCGCCGCTGAGGTGGAGGAGTTGGCCCGCAGCGTCGACGACAACGGCGGCTGTTACGTGGTGCCGGCGTTCTCGGGGCTGTTCGCTCCGCATTGGCGCAGCGACGCCCGCGGGGTGATCGCCGGCCTGACCGGCTACATCACCAAGGGGCACCTGGCGCGTGCGGTGCTGGAGGCGTCGGCGTGGCAGACCCGCGAGGTGGTCGACGCGATGAACGCCGACTCGGATGTGGCGCTGCGCCGTCTCCGGGTGGACGGCGGGATGACCGCCAACGGCCTGCTCATGCAGTTCCTCGCCGATGTGCTCGACGTGCCGGTGGTCCGTTCCCGGATCACCGAGACCACCTGCCTGGGCGCCGCGTACGCGGCCGGTCTGGCTGTCGGCTTCTGGCCGGACCTGGCCACCCTGCGGGCGCAGTGGCGCTCCGACGCGCAATGGGAGCCGGCCATGGCCCCGGACCTGCGCGAGAAGGAGCTACGCCAGTGGCGCAAGGCCGTGCAGCGCACCCTCGACTGGGTGGATTGACCGCCGCTGCGACGGTCACTCCCAGCGGTTGCCGGTGAGCTTCTCGTAGACGTCGACGTAGCGAGCCCGGGTCGCCTCGACCACCTCGGCCGGCATGTCCGGGGCGGGGGCCTGCTTGTTCCAGCCGCTGCCGGTGGCCCAGTCCCGCACGTACTGCTTGTCGTAGGAGAACTGCACCCGGCCCGGCTGGTACGACTCGGCCGGCCAGAACCGCGACGAGTCGGAGGTGAGCAACTCGTCGGCGAGGACCAGGGTGCCGTCCGGTGCCCAACCCAGCTCGATCTTGGTGTCGGCGACCAGGATGCCCCGGTCGGCGGCCAGCTCGGCGCCGCGCCGGTAGATGTCGATGGTGATCTGCCGGAGCCGCTCGGCGGTGGCATGACCCACCTTGTCCACCACGTCGTCGTACGTGATGGGCTCGTCGTGCTCGCCCATCGGGGCCTTGCTCGACGGCGTGAAGATCGGCTCGGGCAGGATCGACGCCTCGCCGAGCCCTCGCGGCAGTGGCACGCCGGAGACCGCGCCGGTCTGCTCGTACTCCCGCAGGCCGCCACCGGTCAGGTAACCGCGAGCGACACACTCGACCGGGACCATGTCCAGCCGCTGGCAGCGGATGGCCCGCCCGGCGAACTCGGCGGGCACGTCGGTGGCCGAGATGACGTGGTTCGGCACCAGGTCGGCGAGCTGCTCGAACCACCAGAGCGAGAGCGCGGTGAGCAGGCGACCCTTGTCCGGGATCGGTGTCGGCAGCGCCACGTCGTAGATCGAGATGCGATCCGAGGCCACCAGGATCAGGTCGTCGCCGTCGGCGTAGACGTCCCGGACCTTGCCCGAGTGCAGAAGTTCCACGCGCCCTAGTACACCACGCGACATTGGGCTGGCCTGATTCGACCACCCGACCGAGGGTGACCGGACGGACGTTGACACCTTCGTGCGCTGCCTGCGTGAATGGTCCGACCGCCACCCCCGTAGGTCCAGGAGAGCCCCGTGCCCGTTGTTCGACCCCAGCTCGTCCGCCTCGGCGCCGACCCGGGCCGGCGCCGACTGCTCGGCGCGCTGCTCGGCGCACCTCTGCTCGCGTCCGGTGGGCTGGCGGGGTGCAGCGACGGTGCCGCCACCTCGACCCAGGACGGGCCCGTCGAGCTGTCGGTCTTCTGGTGGGGTGGCACCAGGAGGGCCGAGCTCACCGAGAAGGCGCTGCGGCTCTACTCGGATCGCAACCCCCGGGTCACCTTCCGGGTCACCTGGCAGGGCGCCGACGGCTACTACGACCGGCTGGCCACCCAGGCGGGCGGCGGCAACGTACCGGACCTGATCCAGATCGACGACGCCATGCTGACCGAGTACACCCAACGTCAGGTCATCCTCGACCTCACCGACCACCACCTGGATCTTCGGGGCCTGCCGGAGGGTCTGATCCGCTACGGCACGGTGGAGGGGCGGACGATGGCGGTGGCCGCCGGGCAGACCCACGCCGTCGTGGTGTTCAACCGGGACCTGCTGCGGGAGCTGGAGATGCCGGAGCCGCGCGCCGGGATGACCTGGGCCGATTACATCTCCTGGGCCACGCAGGTCACCGAGGCCAGCAACCGTCGGGTGGCCGGCACGATGGACGGGTCGGGCGACTACCGGGCGCTCTGGCTCTGGCTGCGGTCGCAGGGCGGCGAGTTCTACCGGGGCAACCAGCTCGGCTTCGGCGCGGACGAGCTGATCGCGTGGTTCGAGTTGTGGCAGCGGGCCCGCCGGGACCGAGCCACGCCGAGCGCGGCCCTGGTCGAGCAGGCCGACAGCGGCGAGCCGGCCCGGCAACTGGTGGTGAGCGGGGTGACGGCGGCGTCCTTCGCCTGGTCGCACCAGCTACCGGAGCTGCAACGACTCACCGAGTCCGAGTTGGGGATCGTCGGCGTTCCCGGCCCGCCGGGCGCGCAGTGGGCACGGGCGTCGATGTACTGGGCGGCGTTCCGGGGCACCCGCCACCCGGACACGGTCGCCGACGTGATCAACTTTCTGACCACCAATGGTGAGGTCGGCGCCGTCCTCGGCCACGAGCGTGGGCTGAACGCCAGTGCCGCGGTCCGCCGCTACGCCGAGGGCAGCATCACCGACCCGGCCCAGCGACGTGCCGCCGAGTTCGGCGCCAGCATCGCCGACCTGCTCGGGCCGGCGCCGGCGCCGCCGCCCAAGGGGCACGCCAAGGTGCGCACCCTGCTGGTCACCGCCGCCGAGCGCATCCGCGTCAAGCGCGACGGCACCCGCGAGGCCACCGCGCGCTTCCTGTCCCAGGCCATCGCGGCCCTGGCGGTGTGAACACCGGCGGCCGGCCTGAAGCCGGCCGCTGGTGACCTGTCGAGCCTCGGGCCCGCTCAGCGCGGCGGGCCACCCCGGCGGTTGCGCATCAGACGCAGCACCAGGAACACGACGATCGCGACCACCACCAGGCAGCAGAGCAGCGGGAGCACCCCGAAGCCACTGCGGTTCCGCCGCCGGGCGGCCTCCACAACGAGTTCGCCGGTGCCCGTTGACGCCCAGGCCGCGACCGGCACGAAGACCGCGAGTACTACCGCACCGAAGACCGCGCTCAGGCGGCCCCACCACTTACCGAATGAAGACATGTGCCCATCCTCGCCGAAGGGCGCAACCTCGGCACGTCGGTCCACGCCGAATCACGGGACCGGTTGGTCCAGCAACTCTCCGGGCAGGCGCGCAACGCGCGCGCAACGTCCCGGCAAAGATGATGATCTTTACATGAATCTCTCGAGGTGATCGGATTCGCCTCATGCTCAACTCTGTAGACAGTGCGCGGATCTCTCGCACCCGAAGATCTGCGGCGGCAGCGGTCGGCATCACAGTCGTCGCCGCACTCCTCAGCCCCACCGCGGCGCACGGCGCCCCACCGCCCGCACCGCCGCCGACGAGACCCGCTCCGAGCGGCAACGCGGACCGCACACCGGTCACGGTCACGCTCATCACCGGCGACCGGGTGACGGTGACCCCGGGCGTGCAGGGCGCAACCCCCTCGGTGGATGTCAAGCGCGCCCCGGGCGCCACCGGCTCCGTACGCATCTCCACCGAGGGCCGGGACACCTACGTCTACCCGGACGAGGCGTTGCCGTACCTCGCCACCGGTCGACTCGACAAGCAGCTGTTCGACGTCACGCAGCTCATCTCCGAGGGCTACGACGACGCGCGGACCGCCGAACTCCCCCTGATAGTCACCCGCACGACGGGTTCGGCGAAGCTCAGGACCGGCGCCACGCTGCCGGGCGCGCGGACCACGCTGGAGCTTCCCTCCGTCCGTGGCGAGGCGATCCGCACCCGCCGATCGCAGGCCGCGGACTTCTGGTCGGCGCTCACAGCTGGACAGTCGCCGACCGGCCGCAGCGCTGCCACCCCGGCACCCTCCTTCGCGGCCGGTGTCGACAAGGTGTGGCTCGACGGAAAGGCGAAGGCCACCCTGGCCGACACCACCGCCCAGATCGGAGCGCCCGCGGCGTGGGCCGCGGGTGGCAGCGGCAGCGGTGTCCGGGTCGCCGTGCTGGACAGTGGAGTGGACACCACCCACCCGGATCTCGCCGACCAGGTGGTGGCCTCCCGGAGCTTCATCCCCGGCCAGGACGTGATCGACCGCAACGGGCACGGCACCCACACCGCCTCCACCGTCGCCGGGACGGGCGCTGCCTCCGGCGGCAAGGAACGGGGCGTGGCCCCCGACGCCGACCTGGTGATCGGCAAGGTCCTCGACGAGTACGGCAGCGGATCCATCTCGGGGATCATCGCGGGCATGGAGTGGGCGGCGCGGGCCGAGCACGCCAAAGTGATCAACATGAGCCTCGGCGTGAGCGCGTGGCACACCCAGGACGACCCGCTGAGCCAGGCCGTCAACCAGCTGACCGCCGAGACGGGTGCGCTCTTCGTGGTGGCCGCCGGCAACAGCGGACCAGATCCGTACACCCTCGGCGCGCCGGGCACCGCGGACGCCGCGCTGACCATCGGCGCGGTGGACACCTCCGACCACCTGGCGGGCTTCTCCAGCGTCGGGCCCCGGATGAACGACGAGGCCCTCAAGCCGGACATGACCGCTCCCGGGGTGGACGTGCTGGCGGCACGCTCGCAGCACATCTCCTGGGGTGAGGGCTACTACTACGTCGACAGTGGCACCTCGATGGCAGCGCCGCACGTCGCCGGGGCGGCCGCCCTGCTGGTGCAGAAGCACCCGACGTGGAGCGCGCGGCAACTCAAGGACGCGCTGATGAGCACCAGCGTCCGCACGCCTGACTACGACGCCTACCAGGCCGGCAGCGGTCGGTTGAACGTCGCCGCCGCCTACCACCAGGACCAGGTCGTCGCGTCCGGGTCGGTGGACGCCGGCCTCGTCACGTGGTCGCCGGGCAGCACACCACAGCCGATCAAGCGGACGATCACCTACACCAACACCACGGACAGCCCGATCGCGTTGGAGCTCTCCGTCGACCACGGCAGCTCCCCCGCGCAGACGTTCACGGCAACCGCCGACCGCGTCACGGTGCCCGCCCGGGCCAGCGCGACTGTCGACGTCGTGGTGGCCCCGGCCGGCCTTCCCGCCGGCAGGTACTCCGCCCAGGTCACGGCCCGCTTCGCCGGCGGCGAGGTGCACACGGCCGTCGGGGTCGCCGTCGAGTCCAAGAAGTACGACCTCACCATCAACCTGAAGGACCGCGCCGGCCGGCCCATGAGCGGCGAGGTCGAGGTCGTCAACGCCGAGACCGGGTCCGCCTTCATGTGGGTGCCGGACGGAAAGCTCACCGCCCGCCTGGCGCCCGGCTCCTACACCGTCGTCACGGCGGCGGACGTGGAGGGCCTGCACGGGCCCCGCTCCCTCGGGCTCGCGATGCTGACCGCTCCCGAGGTCGACCTGACGACCAACCGGGTCGTGGAACTCGACGCCTCGCGGGCCCGCCAGGTGAAGGTGGCGACACCCCAGCCGACCGCCGTCGTCAACAGCAGAATCGACGTCTACCGCTCCTTCACCTCGAGCGAGCCGACACCCACCGACTGGAGCGCCCTCCGCGAGACGTTCTGGCCGGGCGCCGCCTACGACAGCCTGTGGGCCCTGCCGACCAGGGACAAGGTGCGCAACGGCAGCTTCGTCTTCACCACCCGGATCCGCGCCGAGCAGACGCCGCTGGCGATCAGCCACCAGGGTCGGCACCTCAGCGACCCGCTCACGCAGCCCGGTTCCCCACCGCTGCCCGACGGCACCTCGCGCCTGGACGCCGTCTTCGCGGGCGTCGGCGGCACCGCCGACGACGCCGGCGTCTCCGCCCGCGGCAAGGCCGTGGTCGTCCGCGGCGACGACTCGGTGACCCCCACGGACCAGGCAGCGGCGGCGCACACCGCCGGTGCGGCGATGCTCGTCGTGGTCAACGACCGGGCGGGCCGCAAGAGCGACTGGTACGGCAACCCCGACGGCGTGACGACCGGACCGATCCCGGTGGCCTCGGTGACCATGGACGAGGGCGAGGCGTTGATCCAGAAGATCACCGCAGCGGGCCGCAACCCGGTACGACTGGTCGTGGTCGCCCATCCCACTGCGAAGTACCTGTACGACCTGGTGGACTACCACAGTGGCGGGGTGCCGAAGGACCCGTCCGCCAAGACCGACCCGCGCCACCTTGCCCGGATCGATCTCACCTTCTCGCCGCCCCCGGGGAAGCAGTCCAGCGAGACCCGGATGGACTTCCCCCCGTACGAGTACGCGGCGGCACGGCCGTTCCCGTTCGAGCCGGTCGCGCCGGGCCCGCGCACCGACTGGGTCTCCGCAGGCGGCGGCATCAAGTGGATGCAGTACGCCGACGTCGCCGACTGGGCGCGGTCCAACACGGAGGCCATCGCGTACCGGCCGGGCAGCGTCCAGAGGGACCGCTGGTTCGGGCCCATCACCCGGCCGCGGCTGCTCAGCACGGAGATCCCGTTCCGTGGTGAGACCGCCATGAGCGCCTACATCCAGGGGTTCGGCGACGCGGGCGCCGCCCACAGCGGCGGAGCCAGCATGTCGCAGATCGCCACGTTCTATCAGGGCGACAAGCAGCTGACCCAGTTCGACGGCTGGCCGGAGGTCGGCGCGGGTGACCTGTCGCCGGAGAAGCTGCCGTACCGACTGGTCGTCGAGACCACTGGCAAGCCCGAGTTCAGCCCGTACTCGACCGCCACGCACACCGAGTGGAGCTTCGTCTCCGGCGGCAGCACTGAGGTGCAGGCCATCCCGCTGGTCCAACTGGACTACGGAACGGATGTGGACTTCGCAGGTCGGACGAAGCGTCGAACCGACTTCGCGATCACGCCAGTGGTGGTGGGCAGCACCGCTGCCCGCGACGCCGTGTCGTCACTCCAGCTGGAGATCTCCTACGACGACGGGGCGACCTGGCAGCGGCAGGACCTGCGGGAGAAGAAGGGCACCTGGCAGGCGTCGTTGAACGCACCGCACCGGGCCGACTTCGTGTCGATCCGGGTCACCGCGAAGCAGCGCAACGGTGGCGGCGTCACCCAGACCGTCACCCGGGCCTTCGGCCTGCGGTAGAACCCGCCCGGGGGTCGGCGCCGACGAGGTGCCGGCCCCTGCGGGGCCCCTCATTGCACAGCGGCACCAAACAAGTCCGGCCCCCACACTGTGGGGGCCGGACTCATATCACTTTCAGTGGTAGCGGGGACAGGATTTGAACCTGCGACCTCTGGGTTATGAGCCCAGCGAGCTACCGAGCTGCTCCACCCCGCGTCGACTGGTTAAGACTAACCCACCCGTTCCGGCGATGATCAGCGGGGGTCACCAATCGCTGCGGCTCGCCACGCCAGAAAGTCGAAAGCCCGCCTCCGGTGACCCGGAGACGGGCTTCGAACTTGTAGCGGGGACAGGATTTGAACCTGCGACCTCTGGGTTATGAGCCCAGCGAGCTACCGAGCTGCTCCACCCCGCGTCGGCTCGCTAACCGTAGCGCACCACCCCCGGGCCCCGCAAAACGACATCGGAATCCACCGGATCGCGGTCCGGCACGTCCCGGTCAGCCAAGCCAGACCTTGATGGCGGCGGCGGCGCGGCGACTGTCCGTGTCGACCTGCGCCCGCTGGCTGGAGGTGCCCTCCCAGCCCTGCTCCCAGAGGATGGTCACCACGTCGCCGATCCGGATCGCCCGGATCAGGCGAACCTCGTCCGTACCTGTCGGGTCGCCGTTGACGTCCTGACCCGCGCGGCGCATCTCGAACAGCACCGACTCGTCGCCGAACCCGCTGTCGGGAAGCAGCCGCTGCCTGCTCTCCCCCGGCGTGTCGTCGCCCGGCAGTTTCTGCGCGGGGCAGTCCCGCACCGCCTGCCGCAACTCCTTCAGCACGTCGTCGGCGCGCCCGGCCCGATGGATCGTGATGGAGTGTGCGTAGCTGCCGTCCGGGACGTACCCCTTGGGGGTCTGGGGCAGCTTGTAGATCAGGACTTGAGTTCGGCGGTCCACGACCGCCTCGCTCGGGATGCGTGCGCCGCACAGGCCCGGCAGCGCGGCCACGTCCCGGAACACCGGCGCGATGCCCTTGTCGTTGCTCGGCGCGAGCCTGAAGAACGCCCGATCCGGGATGCGCGTCGGCGTCCTGGGCTGCTGCGTGCCGGTGGCACCCGGAGACGTAGCCGTCGCACTCGGAGTGCGGCCGGGCGTCGTCGGCGGGACGGACGGCGATGGCGAACCGCCAGTCGCGCTCGGAGACGGCGACGCCGACGGCGTCGGCGTGCCGGCCGGCGCGGGTACGGACGCCGACGGCGGGGCGACCACCTGGGCCCCGATCACCAAGCCCACCACCGCCAGCCCCACGGCGAGGGTGCCCCCGGCCGCACGGAGCCGGGCCCGACGGTCCGCCTGGTGCCGGAGGACGTCAGGAAGGCCCAGATCGCGAGCGTCAGCGTCGGCGGCGAGGGACATGTACAGCTCGGACAGTTCACGCGACATCGGTGGCCTCCAATTCCACGACAGCGAGATCGGGCAGCAACGCGGCGAGTCGGGCCCGGCCGCGGGAGAGCCAGGACTTCACAGTGCCAACGGGTACGCCGATCTCATCGGCGATCTCCTCGACCGGCATGTCGAACAGGTAGTGCAGCGCCAACGCTCGCCGGTGGGTTGCCGGCACCTGACGCAGAGCCTGGACCAGCAGCACGCTGTCCTCGTTGGGCGGAGACACCGACGGCGGAGGCCCCGCCAACCGCAACGCGCCCCGCAGACCGCGCAGCCGCCGCCAGCGGTCGGTCGCCAACCGGGACACCACCAACCGCAGCCACGCCTCTGGCGCCGGATGCGCCGACAACCTGCCCCACTGCCGCCAGGCCCGGGCGTACGCCTCCTGCACCAGGTCCTGCGCCTCGTTGTAGTCGCCGACGACCGCATAGCCGTACCGCATCATCCGCCGCGTCGTACTGCGGTAGAAGTCATCGAAGCTTTGCCCGTCCCTCACAACTGCTCCCCCTCATCCACCCCGTTGCAATTGAGGACGGTGGACCGGTGCCGCAGGTTGCGGCCCAGCCGTGCCCTGTCGGCGAGGTGACAGGAGCCCAGTTCCGGACGCGGCGGAGCCCCCGCCGTTCGGACCGGTGCGGTCCGACGACGGGGGCTCCGAGACGTGCTCCCGGCGGTGGCGGGGTCAGCCGCCGGCGCTCGGGCTGGCACCCGGCGCACCAGCGGCCTGCTGCGCCTGCTGGAACGCGGTGAGCGCCTCGTCGAGGGCCTTCAGCGCACGCCCGTACCGCTCGAAGTCGCCCGACGTCTGCGCGGCCCGGACCTCGGTGATCGCGGTCTGCACCCGGTCCGCGGCGGCAGCCAGGTCACCGGTCGGCGCTGGGGTGCCGGCGCTCGGGGTCGGCGTTGGCGCCGCCGTCCCCGAAGGCGTCGGCGTCGGCGTGGGCGTCGTCGGGTTGCCCCCGGTCGTCGGCGGCGGCGACGTGCCCTGCCCGGCCTTCTTACCCTGCTCGACCAACTGCTTGATGCCGTCGTTGATGTTGTCGGCGAGCGCCACGAAGGAGCCACCGTCACCGTACGAGAGCAGCACCTTCTGCAACAGCGGGTACGCGTCCTGCTGGTTGCTCTTCACGTAGACCGGCTCGACGTAGAGCATCCCGTCGGCGAACGGCAACGAGAGCAGGTTGCCGTACTGCACCTGCGCCTGATTGCTGGAGAGCAGGTTGAGCTGCTGACGGATGTTCGCGTTGTTGGTCATCTGCTGGTGCACCTGCACCGGGCCGGAGACCCGGGTCTGGTCCGGCAACTCCAGCACCTCCAGCCGGGGCTGCCCGTCGACATACGACCCGGAGATCAGCGCGGCGAGATTCTGCCGGCCGTTCGGGGTGACCGCCGAGGTGAGCTGGAACCGGGGGCTCTCCTGCCCCGGAAACTGGGTGAACAGGTAGTACGGAGGCTGCTTCTGACCGCTGTCCGGAGCGTCCGGCACGTTGGGCACCTGCCAGAAGTCCTGGGCCGAGTAGAAGTCACCCGGGTTCGTCACGTGGAACTTGGTGAGCAGGTTGCGCTGCACCTTGAACATGTCCGCCGGGTAGCGCAGGTGCTCGCTCAGCTCGACCGGGATCTCCGCCTTCGGCAGCACCAGGTCACCACCGAACGCCTTGTTCCACGCCTTGAGCACCGGATCGGTGTCGTCGTACTCGTAGAGCTTGACAGTGCCGTCGTACGCGTCGACGGTGGCCTTCACCGAGTTCCGCATGTAGTTGACGTCCTCCCGGGCCAGTTGGAAGGTGCCCCGGTTGGTCAACTCGTCGGTGGTCTCGGTCTGCAGGTTGACCTTCTCCGCGTACGGGTAGGAGGCCGCAGTGGTGTAGCCGTCCACGATCCACTGCACCCGACCGTCGACCACCGCCGGGTACGGGTCGCCGTCCAGGGTGAGGAACGGCGCGACCTTCTCCACCCGGTCGCGCGGGTTGCGCACGTAGAGCAGCTTGGAGTCCTCGTTGACCGCCTCGGAGAGCAGGAAGTTCGACTCCTGCTCCTTGATGGCGTACAGCAGTCGCCGGGTGAAGGAGCCGATCTCCACGCCGCCCTCACCGGTGTAGGTGTAGGACTCGCCGCCGCCCTCACCGACCGGCCTGTCGAACTCGGCCTTCTTGTTCGGGTCGGCCTGCCCGACGATGGCGTAGTCGTCGTCGGCCATCCGCTCGCCGTAGTAGATGCGCGGCTGCTTGGCCGGGATCTGCTCGGTCTGCGAGGAGCACGCCTCCTGGGTCTTCTCGCCGAGGAAGCCGGAGACGAAGAACGGCTGCCCGCCACAGACCACCTGGTTGCCCGGGGCGGCCACCAACCCGTACCCGTGGGTGTAGACGGTGTGTCGGTTGATCCAGGTGTTCTGTTGGTCGGTCAGCTCGCCGTAGTTGATCTCCCGGACGCCGACCACGTAGTCGGTCACCTTCCCGTTCACCCCGTACCGGTCGATGTCCAGCTTCGGGCCGAAGTCGTAGAAGCCACGCACCTGCTGGAGCTGGGTGTACGTCTCGCTGACCAGCTGCGGGTCGAGCAGCCGCACGTTCGACACCACCGATGTGTCGGTGGCCAGGTTCCCCGGTGGGGTGAGGTTGTTCGCCGCGTACGGGGTCGTCTCGGTGGCCCCCAACCCGAACGCCGCCCGCGTCGCGTCGATGCTGCGCTGGATGTACGGCGCTTCCTTGTCCTTGGCGCTCGGCTTGACCTCGAAGGTCTGCACCGCCCAGGGGTAGATGCCGCCGATGGCCACCGCGGACACGCCGAGCAGCGCCAGCGAGATCCCCGGCCAGACCAGGTTCCGCATCCAGGCGTTGGAGAACACCAGGATCGCGATGGCGACCACGATCGAGATGTAGGCGAGGATCTCCTTCGCCGGCAGCAACGCGTTGACATCGGCGTAGCCGGCGCCGTACAACTTGGCGCCCTCGTTGTACTCCAGCAGCATGGCCCGCCGGTCCAACACGTACGCGATCGCCTTCAACAGCACGAAGACCGCGACCAGGGTGCTCAGGTGCGCGCGGGCCGCGTTGCTCATCCGGTCGCCGACGCCCTGCAGGCGGACCCCGCCGAAGAGGTAGTGCACCGCCAGCGCGCCGATCACCGCCAGCACCACAGCGGTGAAGGCGACCCCGAGCAGGTACCGCCAGAACGGCAGTTGGAAGACGTAGAAGCCGATGTCGACCCCGAACTCCGGGTCCTTGATGCCGAAGTCACCGCCGTTACGGAAGAGCAGCCACTGGTTCCACCGGTTCTGCGCGGAGAGACCGGCGAAGAGCCCGACCACCGCGGCGGTCAGCGAGATCCAGGTGCCGAGACGCGGGCTGAGCACCATCCGGTAGCGCTCCAGGGTCGCCTGCTCCACCGAGTGCGGACGCAGTCGCGGGCGCAACCGGTAGGCCAGCCACAGGTTGCCGCCGACGATCAGCGCCATGCCGAGGCCGATGGCGAGGAAGAGCACCAACCGGGTGAGCAGGACACCGGTGAAGACCTCGGTGTAGCGGACCTCGTCGAACCAGAGCCAGTCGGTCCACGCCTGGACACCCCAGCCGAGCAGGGTGAAGAGCACGAAAACCCCGACCAGGACCGCGATGGTGACGCGCCCGCGCCGGCTCATCCTCGGGAGGGGGCTGCTGCTACGCATGACCACTGTTGGCTCCGCACGCTCGATATGATCGGCTCCGACCAGGCACCCAGAGTACGGGTTGTTCCTGAGCGTGTCGGGGCACGGTCACACCGGTCAGCAACGCGTCGGCTGACCACCCGCGCGCAACGTCTCCAGAGCGGTCATCGCCTCGTCCAACGAGCCCACCCGCAACAGCGGCAGATCGGGCTGCGGATTGCGGACCGCCTCGGCGCAGTTGTCCGCCGGCACCAGGAAGACCTTCGCCCCGGCGCGCTTGGCGCCGACCAGCTTCTGGGCGATCCCGCCGATCGGGCCGACGGCGCCCTCGTCGTCGATGGTGCCGGTGCCGGCGATGATCTGGCCGCCGGTGAGGTCGGCCGGGGTCAACTTGTCCACGATCCCCAGGGCGAACATCAGACCGGCGCTCGGCCCACCGATGTCCCCCAGGTCGATCCCGAGCGTGAACGGGTGCGGCTGCTGCTGATCGATCTCGACACCGATCC
Source organism: Micromonospora sp. 050-3 (assembly GCF_046549335.1). Classification (NCBI taxonomy): domain Bacteria; kingdom Bacillati; phylum Actinomycetota; class Actinomycetes; order Micromonosporales; family Micromonosporaceae; genus Micromonospora; species Micromonospora sp. 050-3. The sequence goes on along the minus strand of NZ_JAJPVX010000003.1, from coordinate 497,296 downwards.
GCGGTCGGCCGTCCTGCTCCTGACTGGTCACCGTCGCGGTGGCCGACACGCCGTCACGGGTGTAGCCGATGGTCAACGCCGTGCCCACCGGCTTGGCCCGGACCAGCTCGGTGACCTTCGCGGCCACCGGCACCGGCTGACCGTCGACCGAGGTGATCAGATCGCCGGCCTTCAGCGCCCCGGCCGCCGGGCCATCCCCGGCCACCGTCTTGATCACCACCTGCACCGGAAAGCCCAGCTCCCGCAGCGCGGCGGTCTCAGCGCTGGTCTGCGACGCCTTGAAGTCCTCGGCGTTGCGCTGCTCGACCTGCTCCGTCGACTCCCCCGGCGGGTAGACCAGCTCACGCGGCACCACCGCCTCGTCGTCGGAGAACCAGCCCGCGATCGCCCCCCGCAACCGCACAGTTGGCTGCACCCCCACCGTGGTCAACCGCAACTGACCGGCCGAGGTCGAGGTCTCCCGACCGGAGACCTGGATGACCTCCTTGCCGTCGGTAGTACCGAGGGTGTTGACCGTCGGCCCCGGGCCCAGCACCACGTACGGAATCGGCACCCGGAGCACCCCGATGCTCAGCAGGGCGGTGAACAGGGCACCGAGCAGGACCGTCAGGCCACGACGTCTCATGCCGCAGAGCGTACCGACCGGTCCCGGGTCACCCGCCGGATGCGCCGCGCGACTTCGCCCTCAGCGCAACGCCAGCAGCGGCGACCTGGGGCGCGGTCCGCGTACCGTAGATGTCGTGCCTGATATTCCGTTCGGTTTCGCGCTTCCGGGTGGGCAACCACCAGACCCCAACGATCCCGCGCAGATGCAGCAGTTCATGTCGCAGTTGCAGCACCTGCTCTCCGCGCCGGGCAGCGGGCCGGTCAACTGGGACCTGGCCCGGCAGGTAGCAGCCAGCCAGCTCGCGGCCGCCGGTGACCCGGCGGTGTCGATGTACGAGCGCAACGCGGTCGAGGAGGCGTTGCGCCTTGCCGACCTGTGGTTGGAGCCCGCCTCGGCGTGGCCCTCCGGCATCCAGAACCCCGTTGCGTGGAACCGCAACGAGTGGATCTTCAAGACGCTGGACGTGTGGCGCAAGCTGTGCGACCCGGTCGCCAGCCGGATGGTCGGCGCGATGGGCGACCTGGTGCCACCGGAGGCCCGCGCCCAGCTCGGCCCGATGCAGTCGATGGTGGCCTCCCTCGGTGGCGCGCTCTTCGGCGGCCAGCTGGGCCAGGCCCTCGGTTCGCTCGCCGCGGAGGTGCTCTCCGCCGGCGACATCGGGCTGCCGCTCGGCCCGGCCGGCACGGCCGCGCTGATCCCGGCCAACATCCGGGCGTACGGCGAGGGCCTGGAGCTGCCCGAGGACGAGGTCCGCCTCTACGTGGCGCTGCGCGAGGCCGCCCACCAGCGGCTGTTCCAGCACGTCCCGTGGCTGCGTGGGCATGTGCTCAGCGCTGTCGAGATGTACGCCTCGGGCATCCGGGTCAACCGGGAGGCGATCGAGGAGGCGATGGGCCGGGTCGACCCGACCGACCCCGAGTCGATGCAGGCGATCGCTCTGGAGGGCATCTTCACGCCGGAGGACACCCCGGCGCAGAAGGCCTCACTGGCCCGCCTGGAGACCGCACTCGCACTGGTCGAGGGCTGGGTGTGCCACGTCGTGGACAGCGCCGCCAGCGACCGGCTGCCCAACGTCGTCCGGCTGGGCGAGGCGTTCCGCCGTCGCCGGGCCGCCGGCGGTCCCGCCGAGCAGACCTTCGCCGCGCTGGTCGGTCTGGAACTGCGCCCCCGCCGACTGCGCGAGGCCGCGGCGCTCTGGGCCGCGCTCACCCAGCACCGGGGCATCGAGGGCCGCGACGCCGTCTGGGGCCACCCGGACCTGCTCCCGTCGGACGACGACTTTGCCGATCCGGTCGCCTTCGCGATGAACGACATGGACCTCAGCGAGCTGGACAGCTTCGACTTCACCGCCCCCGGCGGCGTGGAGGAGAAGGCCCCCGGCCAGCCGGATGAGCCGGGTCGGTCCGGTCCGTCGGGTCAGTCCGGTCCGTCCGACGAGACCGACGGCGAGGGCGACGCCAAGGCCTGACGCCCGCGCATCGACGGCCTGCGCCGCGGGTGCCCGCAGATCGACAGCGGGCACCCGCGGCGCGTTCGTCGGTGCCGCCGGTTCAGGTGGTTCGGCCCGACCCGGAGAGCAGGGCGCGGGTCGCTTCCCAACCCTCGAAGGCCGGGTCCAGCGTGGCCAGGTCGGCAGGGCCGCGCAGTCGTCGCCAACCGGTGGTGACCGCCACGTCACCCGGGCGCGGGGCGTTGGCGCGCGCCTCAGCCGGCGTCGCAGTGTCCAGTGCCAGCGTCGGCAGCCAGTCCGGCGCGGGCAGTCGTACCGCGACCCCGAGCAGACCCGGGCCGCCGCCCTCGACCGGGGCCACCGCGACCGGCCGGCTGGTGAGTGGGCGGAGCAGCTTGCCGACGGTCAGTGCGGGCAGGTCAGGCACGTCACTGACCAGCACGGCCGCTTGGTCGTACCCCTCCAGCGCGGCGAAGACGGCGTTCGGTGTCGGCTCGGCCACCTCGTACACCGCCGTGCCGGGCCACACCAGGGCATCGGCCAGAGCCCGGTCGGCCGGGGTCACGGCGACCGCGACCTCCACCTCGTTGAGCGTGGCGAACAGGTCGATCACGTCTTCCGCGAGAGCCGCTCGCCACTGCACCAGGTCGACGCCGGGCGGCGACCAGTGCACCGGCCCGAGCAACGCCACCACCACCCGTCGCGCCATCCCCCGACCCTAGCGCCCCACCCGACACTGCCACCCGACCCGCCTGGCTGGGCGAGGCTGGCGACATGATCGACTCGGTTTCATTGAAGTCGCGGTGTCCCGGAGCCTCCAACAGCGCGGCATTCAGGAACGCGGCGCCCCGGCTCGGCGCGGGGATGTGGGATCAGGTGGGCAGCGGTGCGCAGGAGGAAGCGGCGGCGACCCCTTCGAGGTAGCCGCGGGCGCGTTCCGACTTGGGGTAGCGACCGACCAACGCCCAGAACCGGGCGTTGTGGCTGGGCACGATGAGGTGCGCCAACTCGTGCAGCAACACGTAGTCGATCACCCATTCGGGCATCTCCTGGACGCGGTGCGAGATTCGGATGCTGCGGTCTGCCGGCGTGCAGGAGCCCCACCTGCCGTTCTGGTTGGTGACCCACCGGACACTGGCCGGCACCGCTTTCGTGGCGTACCCGGCGAGGTAGAGGTCGATGAGCCGGTTGGCGCGGGCCAGCAGTTCGCCGTCGGAGCGGGCGAGGCGCCCCTCCCGGGCGGCGAGCCGGGCGAGCATCCGGTCGACCCACTCGCTCTCCTCGGCACGGGAGAACTGGTCGGGGATGAGGACGACCACTCGCTCACCGTCACGGTACGCGGACACCGTGCGTCGCCGACGCTGGCTGCGCCGCACCTCGACGACCGGCTTGCGCGTCCCCGCCATCACTGGCCCGCGCAGCCTCGACTACGTGTCACGAAGGAAAGCTAATGCCCACTGACCAGGGGTCCGCAAGAGTCAACCGCACGACACGCGCCCAGAAAATGATGATTGGTCGCTAGGCGTCCCGAAAATTTCTTGACCGCAGCGCCATCGCGCCATCTCGTCACCCTTGGTGAACGGCGATGGCGCCTGTGCGCGGCACGTCCCCACCGTAGGTGATCACCGTCCCGGATGCGCTGCGGGGGCACTCGCACGGGTGGCTGTGGGGGTTTGGTCGGCGTGTCCCCGCCAAACTGACTTATCCGACCTATTTCGCCATGCACACTCTCGACGTCGACTTGCTCACAGTGTCGATGCACAGCTGACATGGAACTGCCCAGACCTGGGTAGGGTCCGCGGACCAGCGGTCACGAAGGTGGCCGCGGAGTGAGACCCAGCGCCGGCGCCCCGTGTGGCCCGCCGCAGGGCACCCCGCCGGAACGGCATTGACCGGCGGACGAGACGAGGAGGGCACCGTGGCCGACCAGGCCCAGACGACCTACAACGGTTACTGCGTGAAGTGCAAGGAGAAGCGGGACTTCGAGGGGCACGTCGAGGTCTCGAAGACCGGAATGAACATGGCCAAGGGCAAGTGTCCGGTATGCGGTACAACAGTGAACCGCATCCTGGGCAAGGCCAAGGTCTGACCCGAACGGGTGAACGGGGGTGGGGTGGCCGGTGGCCATCCCACCCCCGTTGCCGATCGGGAGTTCGGTGCCACCGGCGGCGGTAGCCCTGTCGGATGCACCGACAACAGAAGCCCTGTCGGGTGGCCGACAACAGGCGCGAGGGGCTGTGGAAAACCCGTCAAATCCTGTGGATAGCGCTGGACAGCGGCCTGGCCGCCTGTGGACAACGATCGACCGAACGCGAAGATGCGGTCACGATTCGTGACCATGAGCCGTACCGCACTGCCCCGCCCCACCCTGCTGCCCGGCCTCAGCCGGCTCTGGCGGGACCGGCACACCCTCCAGCTCGGCGTCGGCCCTGGGCCGGCCGTCCTCCTGGAGTTGGCGAACCCCCGCGCCGCCCACCTGCTCGACCTGCTCGACGGCACCCGCAGCGAGCGCACCGTGCTGGCCCAGGCGGCGGCCGCCCAGGTCAGCGCCGACGACGCGCGTACCCTGCTCGACACCCTGCGGGCCGCCGGCCTGTTGGTGCCCGCGCACAGCCTGCTCCCCCGTGACCTGACCGGCCCGGTCCGTGCCCGGCTCGCGGCGGAGGCCGGCGCGCTGGCCCTGGCCACCGCCCGACTGCCCGGCAGCCCCGCGCAGGTCCTGCGTCGGCGGCGGGCGGCCCGCGTCCTGCTCAACGGCGCCGGCGCGCTCGGCGGGCCGCTGACGGTGGCGTTGGCCCAGTCCGGCGTGGGGCAGGTGGTTCCCCAGCTCACCGGCCCGGTACGCCCCGTCGACCTGATTGGCACCGGCATCCCCGCCAGCGAACTCGGTCACCCGCTGGCACCGGCGGTGCGAGCTGCGGTCAACCGCGTCGCACCGGGCACCGGCACCCACCCCAGCCGCGCCGGGCGGATCGACCTGGTGATCCAGCTCGGCACGGATCGGCCTCCCGCGCTGCTCGCCGCCGGCCTCGCCCAGCGCCGGCAGCCGCACCTGCTGGTCACGCTGCGAGAGGGCGTACCGGTGATCGGGCCGTTGGTCCGCCCACCCGTCGGACCCTGCCTGCACTGCGTCGAGCTGCACCGGGCCGACCGCGACCCGGACTGGCCCCGGCTCGCCGCGCAACTTGCCGCCGCCGACCCGGTGGCCGCCGGAACGACCGGCACGCTGCTCGCCGCGTGCGGGTACGCGCTGGCCGAGGCGCTGACGCAGCTGGACGGCGGCCAGCCGGAGACGCTGGGTAGCGCCATGGAGATCACCGGTGCCGGCCGTTTCCGTCGTCGGGGTTGGCCGCCACACCCAGCTTGTGGGTGCTCGCGGAGCCGTGTGTCCGCACCAGCCCAGCCGCAGAGCAGCAGCGGGGCCCTCCGGTCGGTAACAATGACCGAGTGACCGACATCCCGCGCCGCGCCGTGTCCCGCACCGCCAAGCTCGCCGCCCTGCCGCTCGGCTTCGCCGGCCGGACCGTTCTCGGGATGGGGAAGCGCGTCACCGGGCTGGCCTCCGACGTGATCTCCGCGGAGATTCAGCAGCGCACCGCCGAGCAGCTGTTCAGCGTGCTGGGCCAGCTCAAGGGCGGGGCGATGAAGTTCGGCCAGGCGCTGTCGGTCTTCGAGGCCGCATTGCCGGAGGAGATCGCCGCGCCCTACCGGCAGGCACTGACGAAGTTGCAGGAGGCGGCCCCGCCGCTGCCGGTCGCCAGCGTGCACAAGGTGCTGACCGAGCAGCTCGGCCCCGACTGGCGGGACCTGTTCGTCGAGTTCAACGACGTCCCGGCCGCCGCCGCCAGCATCGGCCAGGTGCACCGGGCGCGGTGGCGCGAGCCGGGCTTCGACGAGTCGGGCGAACCGAACAGCCGCGACGTGGCGGTCAAGATCCAGTATCCGGGGGCCGGCGACGCCCTGCTCGCCGACCTCAAGCAGCTCTCCCGACTGGGCGGAATGTTCCGGGCCATTCAGCCTGGCCTGGACGTCAAGCCGCTCCTGGCCGAGCTGCGCGAACGGATCACCGAGGAGTTGGACTACGAGTTGGAGGCCGAGTCGCAGCGCACCTTCGCCGCCGCGTACGCCGACGACCCGGAGATCTACATCCCGGAGGTGATCAACGCCTCGCCCCGGGTGCTGGTCACCGAATGGGTGACGGGCACCCCGCTGGCCGACATCATCCGCGAGGGCACCGAGGAGGACCGGGACGAGGCGGGCCGGTTGATGGCCACCCTGCACCTGTCCGCGCCGCAGCGGGCCGGGTTGCTGCACGCCGACCCGCACCCGGGAAACTTCCGGCTGCTGCCCGACGGCCGACTCGGGGTGATCGACTTCGGTGCTGTGGCCCGGATGCCGGAGGGCACCCCGGAGCCGATCGGTCGTATCGCCGCGATGGCCCTACGCGGCGATGCCGACGAGGTTGTGGCGGGGCTGCGGTCGGAGGGGTTCATCGGCTCGGCCGAGGAGATCGACGCCGAGGGGGTGCTCGACTTCATCCGCCCCATGCTGGAGCCCATCGCGGCGGACGGCTTCCGGTTCACCCGGGCCTGGCTACGGGCCGAGGCGGGGCGACTGGCCAGCCCCCGCTCCCCCACGTACCAGCTGAGCAGGCAGCTCAACCTGCCACCGTCGTACCTGCTGATCCACCGGGTGACGCTCGGGTCGATCGGGGTGCTCTGCCAGTTGGAGGCGAAGGCCCCCTACCGGAGCATCCTGGAGCGCTGGCTGCCCGGCTTCGCCCCGGTCGCCTGACCACGACGAGGCCAGGTCGCCTGACGACATGGGGAAGGGCGGGTGCCGGTCGGCACCCGCCCTTCTGCGTGGAGTGGTACTAGAGAACGCCCAGGTCGCGAGCCGCCTGGTTGCGGCCGGTCATGGCGACGGTACGGGCGGATCGGGTTGCCTCAGTGCTCGTGGTGGTACGACCGGCCTGAGGCCGGCGCATTCGAGCCCGGGTCAACGCTTCGTGGAGTAGTTGCATCTCGAAGGCTCCACTCGGAACGTTCAACATCGTTTTCTCACTCACTGCCGGTGTGCCACCGGCGTAGTTGGAACGGGTCGGGAACATGTCAGGCTGCCAGCCGGACCGCGCCACGCACCTCGGACAGCCCAATGGCCGCCAAGCGCGCCTCGGCCTCGACCCGAAGCTCGGCGTCACGGGCGACGTCCTCCTTACGCGGACGGCCACGGGGCCGCTTACGCGGGACAACCGCGCCACGCTCGAAGATCTCGCCGCCCCAGACGCCCCAGGGCTCCGCTCGCTCAACGGCTCCGGCCAGGCACTCGACACGCAGCGGGCAGTCCCCGCAGAGTGACTTGGCCAGCTCGAGCTCGGTGGGCGAGTCGGAGAACCACAGGTCGGGGTCGAACTTCCGGCAGGGCAGGTTCGCCTCCATCTCGACGCTCATGTCGAGGGGGGCCAACGCCAGACTCATCTCCCGGTCACCTCTCTCTCACTTCGATCTCGTGGATCGCATTCCGACGTACTTACGGCGGGCAAAAAACTGAGGCCGCGGATCCCGGTAAGCGGGTTCCGCGGCCTCGAGGTGAGCCGGAGTCTGATGGTCAGACCGGTTTACCTCGAGGTGGAACGCCGCGGACATCCATGCGCTTCTTGGCGACCCGGATGCCATTGCCCGTGAAGCCACTGGTCCCCTCGACTCCAGCGGGCGCGACGGTCAGGATCAGCTCGGCCTGAACCTGGTGCACCTGCGGAACCGACGGTTGTGCAGCCGCGAGGGCCACCCGGACAGCCGACAGCGGAGCGCAGACAGACGGCATCGCCGTCAGACGCTCATAGGTGAAGATCTTCACGGGACCCACCTCCCTCACGTTCCTCGAATCGACTGGACCGACCCCGTGAGCAGCCGGAATGGCGCCGCTCGCGTGGTGTGTTCTGAGGCTATTCCTCGCGCCGGGGCGAGGGCAAACGAATTTACGACGAGATTTCGAAAGTTTTCTCCGGGCAGACATCGTCCACCCCGGCACCGGCCACGAGTGCCAGCACCGACTCGCCGTAGAGGCCCAGCTTGCGCGGGCCGATACCGGCGATGGCGATCAACTCTTCCGACCGGCCCGGTCGCCGCTCGGCCAACGCGACAAGCGTCGCGTCGGTGAAGACCACGTACGCCGGGACCTTCTGTGCACCGGCCACCCGCTGCCGCCACTCGCGCAGCCGTTCGTGCAGCTCATCGTCTATGTCGGACGGGCAGGTGGGGCAGCGGCCGAGCTTGCGGTCCGGGCCGGCGAGCAGGGTGGCGCCGCAGATCCGGCACGAGACGATCTGGGTTCGCCGCCGCTCGGGACGACCGGCCGGACCGGCGCCCCCGGTCGCCCGTTCGGTGCCGCCGGAGCGGTCCAGCTGGGGCAGGAACCGCGACGGCCGCCGGGCCCGTCCGCCCGGCGAGCGCGCGGCGGCGTACGACAGCCACAGCCACTCCCGGGCGCGGGTGATCCCGACGTAGAGCAGCCGGCGCTCCTCCTCGACCTGTTCGACGGTCTTGGCGTACGTGGTGGGCAGGGTGCCCTCGGCGAGGCCGACCAGGAAGACGGCGTCCCACTCCAACCCCTTCGCCGAGTGCAGGGACGCCAGCGTCACGCCGTCCACCGTCGGCACGTGCTGCTGGGTGGCCCGGCGCGCCAACTCCTCGGTGAAGTCGGTGAGGGTGACCTGGCGCTCCACCGAGGCGGCCTCGCCGATCGGCACGACCTCGGGGGTGACCGCGTACTCCTCGGCGAGCTGGACCAGCGCGGACAGCGCCTCCCACCGCTCGCGGGCAGCGCCGCCGGCCGGGGGCGCGTCCGGGGCCCAGCCGACGGCGGTGAGCGCCTCGACGACGGCGGCCGGCAGCGGTGTCTCCCCCGGGATCGAGCGGGTGGCGGCACGCAGCGCGACCATCGCCTGGCGCACCTCGGTCCGTTCGAAGAACCGCTCCGCGCCCTGCACGACGTACGGCACCGCGGCCTCGGTGAGCGCCTTCTCGTACGCCTCGGACTGCGCGTTGACCCGGAACAGCACGGCGATCTCCTTCGCCGGCGTGCCCGCGTCGATCAGCGCGCGGCAGCGCGCGGCCACCGCGTTCGCCTCGGCCGGCTCGTCGGTGAAGATCCGCAGGTCGGGCTCGGGGCCGGGTGGGCGCTGCCCGCTCAGCTCCAGCCGCAACCGCGCCTCGGTGCCTCGGGCCTGGGAGATCACCGCGTTGGCCAGCCCGACCACCTGCGGGGTGGAGCGGTAGTCACGGACCAGCCGCACCACTGTGGCGTTGCGGTGTCGGCGGGGAAAGTCGACCAGATACGCCGAGGTCGCCCCGGTGAACGAGTAGATCGTCTGGCTGGCGTCGCCGACCACTGTCAGGTCGTTGCGGCCGGCCAGCCAGGCCTCCAGCAACCGCTGCTGGAGTGGGTTGACGTCCTGGTACTCGTCGACCACGAAGTGCCGGTACTGGGTGCGGATCTGCTCGCCGACGTCCGAGTGCTCCTCGATGCCCCACACCGCGGCCCGCAGCATGTCCTCGAAGTCGATCACACCGTTCGACCGTTTGAGCTGCTCGTACGCGGTAAACACGTCGGCGACCTTGGTCGGCTCGTGGGGTGTGTCGCGCAGTGCCCGGGCCGCGGCCACCACGTAGTCCGTCGGCTCGACCAGCGACGACTTCGCCCACTCGATCTCGCCGGCCAGGTCACGGGCGGCGGCCCGGTCGGTACGCAGGCCGACCCGGGCGGCGGCGAGGGTGACCAGTCGTACCTTGCTGTCCAGCAGTTCGGGCATGGCGCGGCCGGCCAGCAGCCGGGGCGCGAAGTATCGCACCTGGCGCAGCGCGGCCGCGTGAAATGTTCGCGCCTGGACACCTTGCGCCCCGAGCAGAGTGAGACGGTGTCGCATCTCGGCGGCGGCGCGGGCGGTGAAGGTGACAGCGAGCACGTGCCGGGGAGAGATCTCCCCGGAGAGCGCCCGGTGGGCGATTCGGGAGGTGATCGCCCGGGTCTTGCCGGTGCCGGCGCCGGCCAGGATGCAGACCGGGCCGGCGGGTGCGGTCACGGCGGAGCGTTGCTCAGGGTCCAACCCGGCGAGCACCTGTTCCGACGCTGAGTGAACCACCACAACCAGGAATCATCTCAGCTCCTCCCAGCGTTGCAGCGAACAGGCTCGGCTTGATCCGCAAGCCGCGGCCGGAGGAGTTGGAGGATCCGAGGATGCTGACGATGTATTCCACCCCCTGGTGCGGCTACTGCCACCGGCTGAAGTCGCAGCTCGACCGGGAGGGCATCGGGTACGAGGTGGTCGACATCGAGCAGGACCCGAAGGCCGCGGATTTCGTGATGAGCGTCAACGGCGGCAACCAGACGGTGCCGACGCTGCGCTTCGCCGACGGCAGTGCCCTGACGAATCCCTCGATCACCCAGGTGAAGCAGCACCTGGAGACGCTCAACGCCTGATCTGCCGGTTCATTTTCGACGAGCGGTCGCCTCATTCGGGGCGGCCGCTCGTCGTGTTCCGGAGGGGTCACGGCGGCGGCGGTCGGCGGGTGCCGGAAGCTCGGGTCGGTCGGCGTCCTCGACCGGTCGGCGGGGCGCCGGGAGCGTCGGGCGGGTGGGCGGCGTCGGCGGGCGAGCCCCGGCCGGCGCACTCAGGTGCCGGCCCCGCCACAGGTAGCTGCCGGCGGCCAGTGTGGCGACCCCGACCAGCGCGAACAGCAGCCGGTAGTCCAGGAACCCGACCAGCAGCGCGCCCGCCCCGATGGAGAACGCCTGCGGCCCGCTGACCACCGCCTGGGTGGCCGCGGCGACCCGGCCGACCAGCGACGGCGGGGTGCGGCGCTGGATCAGCGTGTGCAGCCCCACCATCGTCAGCGGGAGCGAGACCCCGGCCAGCAGCACCGCCGCGAACCCGAGCCGCAGATCGGGGAACGCGAGCGCGAGCGCGGCCGGAGAGAAGAAGGCGACCCCCGCGGCCAGCGTGCCGACCTCTCCGAGCCGGCGGACCAGCGTCGGTGAGCAGAGTCCGCCGAGCAGACCACCGACGCCCTGCACGGTGACCAGCACGCCCACGAACGCGGCATCCCGGTTCAGCCCCTGGTCGACGTAGGCGAAGATGAGCGACTCGCTGAAGCCCATCACCAGCGACCCGAGCCCGTAGCCGAGCAGGGCACGCCGCAGGGCCGGCTCGCCGGCCAGGTGCCGCAGGCCGGCACCCAGTTCGGCCGGCCACCGCAGCCGTACTGCCGGTGGCAGCTGTTGCGGGGTGGGCAGCGCGGTGACGACCGCCGCCGCGGTCAGAAATCCGACCATGCCGATTCCGGCCAGCACCCACCCGCCGAGCGCCGCGTAGAGCGCCGCGCCCACCAGCGGGCCGACCAGTCGAATCCCCTGGCGCACTGTCTGGAGCACGCCGTTCGCGTCGGCCAGCAGCTCGACCGGCACCATCTCGCGGATGAGCCCACTGAGCGCCGCGCCGAGCGTGATGGACGAGAGTCCGTACAGGGCGGCCACCAGGTAGACGACCCAGACGTCGCCCGCGTCGTGGACGGTGAACAACGGGGCGAGCAGGGCCGCGGTCAGCACGTTCGCGGCCACGAAGAACGGGCGGCGCGGGTAGCGGTCGACAACCCAGCCGACCAGGGGCGCCAGCGTCATCGGCGCGATGACCGCGAAGATCGTGGCGCCGGCCAACCCGTTCGAGCCAGTCAGATCCTTGACCCAGATGGCGAGTGCGAGCAGCAGGATCGACTCGGCGGTCATGCTGGCCAGCAGGCCGCCGAAGAGCAGGCGGAAGTCGGGTCGGCGCAGGATCGTGCGCATGGGGTCCCTCCGGCGGGATGGCGTGCCCAGATGGGCGAGGTCGACGGGCCGCGACCGCGGGTCCGTCGTCATCCGGCATTCCCGTGGTGCGATTTTCGCAAGACACGCCCTCGCCGGAACCTCCGACACCGGTCGCGCCGTCCATACTGACCGTGGGGGGCGAATTTCATACAGTTACCGTCGCGTCTGCGGCGGTCGACGGGAAAGAGGACACTGTGCCTCCTGCCGCACCCAGCCCGATCCTGCGTCGTCGCCGGTTGGGCATCGAGCTGCGCCGCCTACGTGAGGCCGCGGGCCTCACCGGCGATCAGGTCATCGAGCGTATCGGTTGGGCCTCCGCGTCCAAACTGTCCCGCTTGGAGAACGGCCGCAGCCGACCGGACCCGCAGGACGTCGGCGACCTGCTCGACCTCTACGGCGCCGACCAGGCGCTGCACGACGAGCTGCTGGGCATCACCAACGAGGCCGGCGACATGCGCGGCTGGTTGAAGAACTTCCCGGTGATGACGCAGCAACAGCGCAGTTGGGCCGAGTTGGAGGCGGGCTGCGCGGAGATCTCCGAGTACAACCCGGTGCTGGTGCCGGGCCTGTTGCAGACCCCCGGGTACGCCCAGCTCCGGATCGTGTCGGCCCGGCAGGTGAACGCGGGCGCGGGCGAGCCGGAGCCCGGCGACGAGCCGGAGACCGAGGTGCAGGCCCGGCTGGCCCGCCAGTCGCTGCTGACCCGCGAACCGCACGCTCCCCGCTACACAGCTGTGTTGGAGGAGGCAGCTCTCGGCCGCCGGGCCGGGCCGCCGGAGGTGCTGCACGAGCAGCTGCTCCAACTCTGCGAGTTGGCGTTGCTGCCCAACGTGGCCCTGCACGTGCTGCCCCGGGAAACCCAGATCGGAAATTGGTACCTTCCGCCGACCGCCTTCTCGGTCTATCGGTTCGCCGATCCCCTCGATCCGGAGACATTGGCCATCGAAGGTGGCTTCACCGACGTCATGTCGACCGAGTCAATCACGCTAAATCGCTATAAAGTGGTGTTCGAGTGGCTATGCACGGCGGCACTTAACGCTTCGGACACCCTCTCCTGGCTGATCGAGGCGACGGGACGGCTGACCGAGGCGACGCCCCCATCCACAGTGGCGTTCGGGCCGGCAACGGCGCCGACCCAACGCCGCCGGGAATCGGGGCGACTGACGGACCGGTGATCCACGGGGGACCCTCCGTCGGGACGTGCGCACCACTCGACCCATCGGATCGCTGCACGTCAGGAGCAGAACCATGAAAGACATCCGCAACACGCCGTCCGTCTCCGCCCACTCGTTGGCGGACGCCCCGTGGCGTACCAGCACACGTAGCCAGACCTCCAACTGCGTGGAGGTTGCCCCGCTCGCCACCGGCCCGTCGGCGGTCGCCCTGCGCGACAGCAAGGACCGAGGCGGCCCGGTGCTGCTGTTCAACCGCACGGGATGGCTCGGTTTCATCACCGGGGCGAAGAAGGGCCAGTTCGATCTGAACTGATTCAGTGACTGGTACGGGGCCGTCGGCGCACTGCCGGCGGCCCCGTCGCGTCACAGGCGCCGATCTCGTCGGCTCCGTCGCTTTGCGACCCGGCGACCCTGCTGAGCAGCCATCGGCTAATCGGACGAGGCTCGAAACCGATAGGCGCGTTTCAGTTGCTGGGACGAACACGGGGCGTAACATGACCCTCGAGTACGTGGAACTTCCACACTGGCTCATCCGTCGCGGTTCATCCGGAGACCCTCATGCGGTTCCTGATCGTTCGCACCGACATCCGCGCCGTCGCTGACGGGGACATCGCCGCCGCCTGGGCGGACGGCCACCGACTTCGCGACGAGACGACCACGCCCGAGCCACGCCGGCAGATCGTGCACGCCGAGGACCGGGACGCCGCGCTGCTGCTGGCCCGCGCCCTGGCCACCGTCGGCGCGGTCCGCGCCGGCAAGCAACGGGTAAAGGTCCTCCCGCTGATCGAGTCGCGGCCCGCCTTCCGACACAGACCGGGCCGCACCGGCACCTGATTTCACAGGTCGTCCGTCGTGGTCGGACCGGCTCCCCCGCCGCGTTACTCGCACCCGCCGACCGCGACGGCCCGTGTTCCCGGCCCGTGACCGCCGCGGCAACGGCGGCTACGGGCCGGGACCGTGCTCAGCGGTCGGCGTCCACCCAGCCGTCGAGCCAGCGGTGAATGAGGAACAGCGCGATCGACGACGGAGGCGGCAGGATCAGCCGGGCCCCGTCGCCCACGTCCACCGTCTGCCCGGCCAACGCCGCCCCGATCTCCCGACGGGAGAACCACCGGGCGTACGCGATCTCGGACGGGTCGACCCGCACCGGCTCGGTCGGGTTCGCGGTCGCCAGGAAGCCCAGCATCAGCGAGCCGGGGAACGGCCAGGCCTGGCTGCCCACGTACCCGATGCGTTCGACCCCGATGCCCACCTCCTCGCGGACCTCGCGCAGCACGGCCGCCTCCGCCGACTCGCCCGGCTCCACGTAGCCGGCCAGGCAGGAGTAACGGCGACCACCCGGGGTGCCCTGCCAGCCGGCGTTGTTGCCGAGCAGGCAGCGACCGTCCGGGCCGTCCACGCCGTCGTGGACGAGCACGATCATCGCCGGGTCGGTACGCGGCCAGATCCGCCCACCGTTGCGGTCCACCCGCGACCAACCGGCCTCGTCCATAGCGGTCGGCGCGCCGGTGCTCGTCGAGTAACCGTGTCGGGTGTGCCAGTTGACCAGCGCCAACGCGGTGGTGAAGATGCCGGCCTCCCGGTCGGCGAGCAGGTGACCCACCTCCCGGAGGTGGACCGCCCGGGTCCCCGGGATCGCCGGCAGCGGCGCGTCGACAGCGAAGACCGGGACCCCGTCCGGCTCGACACCCAGGAACATCGCCATCGACTCGGACCCGGCGGGCACGTCACCCGCCCCGAGCAGCACCAACGTCGGCGGCGACGTCTCGGTGCGGGCCAGCGTCCGACCCTCGTCGGTCGAATCGAGCAGCAGCACCCGGGCTCGCAACCACGCCTCGGTCAACCACTGCGAGTCACCCCGCCGGTGCGCAGCCCGATCCAGCGTGGACCGCGCCAACGGCGGCGCCGCCTCCCCGCTCACGCCGACGCTCCGCTGCTGAGCCCCATGGTTCGCTCGCTCACGCCTTCTGCTCGGTGTGAACCGTGGTCAGCGCGGCCAGCCCCGGGGTGATCCGCTCCGCGTCGCCGAGCACCACGATCGCCGCTCGGGCCGGGGCCAGGTAGCGGGCCGCCGCCTGCGCGACGTCGTCGATGCTCGCCTTCGCCAACCTCGCCGCGTACTCGGCGAGGAAGTCCAGGCGCAGACCGTTGCCGGCGTACGCGCTGGTCAACGCCGCCAACCCGGCCTGGGTGGACATGCCGAGCTGAAGGGTGCCCAGGGCGTACTGCCGGGCCTGCTCCAACTCCTCGGGCTTGGGCGGCAGCGACGCCAACCGACCCAGCTCGTACGTCGTCTCCAGCAGAGCCGGGCCGGTGACCTCGGTGGCAACGTCGGCGGCGGCGACCAGCACCGACCCGGCGACGGAGTGCTCGATCACCGAGTGCGGGCCGTACGTGTAGCCCTTGTCCTCGCGGATGTTCTCCACCCACCGGGAGGAGAAGTAGCCGCCGAAGATCAGGTTGGCCAGTTGCAGCGGGGCGTGGTCACTGTCGGTGCGCGACACCGCCGGCAGCGCGATCCGCAGCGAGGACTGCACCGAGCCCGGCCGGTCGACCAGCAGCAGCGGCCCCGGCTCCAGCGGCGGGGTCGCCGGCAGCTCGGCCACCCGCCCGGCACCCGACCAGCCGCCGAGCGCCCGCTCGGCCGCGTCCAGTGCCTTCTCCGGCTGCACGTCACCGACCAGCACCAACTGCGCGCCGGTCGGATGGACCCGCTCCGAGTGCAGGGTGCGCAGCGCCGCCGGTCGGACCGCTTGGATCTGGCCGGGCCCCGGCGTCTGCGTCGCGTACGGGTGCCGGCCGTAGACCCGCTTGAGCAGCGCCTCCCGGGCCAGGTGCGCCGGTTGGCTCTGCGCCACCTGGATCCGGTCGACCAGCCGGTCCCGTTCGGTGGCCACCTCGTCGCTGGGGTAGCTGGCACCGGTCAGCACCTCGGCCAGCAGCTCCAGCATCCGGTCCAGACCGGTGACCAGGCCGGCGCCGGAGAGCATCAGCCGGTCCGGGTCGACGCCCGCGGAGAGCCCGCCGCCCACCTTCTGCAACTCGGCGGCGATCTGCACGCTGGTCATCGACTCGGTGCCGGAGAGCATGGTCTGCGAGAGCATCGCGCCGCGGGCCAGGTGGACCCGACCGAACGGCACCCAGAGCCGCAGTTCGACAAGGGGTACGGCGGGCCGGCGTACGGCGATCACGGTGAGACCGTTGCGCAGCGTGCGCTCGGCCTGCTTGGGCACCTTGAGCTTCCGGGTAGGCCCGAGCGGCGGCAGCGTACGCGGCCCGACCGGAGCAGTAGCGATACTCACTGTGTCACCTTCGTTCGCGACTGCGGGGCTCGCAAAACCGGCTCACTCCTCGCGCTCACCGAACACCTCCGGCAATGACCTCGATGGCGGCCCGGCGCTCCGGGCGCAGGGTGGCCGCGGCGGCCCGTACCTGATCCTCGGTGACCTCGCCGACCAGCCGGGGCAGTTCGTTGAGCAGGCCCGGCTCGCCGCGTTGCTGCTCCAGCACGGCCATCCGCAGCGCCCGGCCGAGCACCGCGTCGGTGTCCCGCAGCAGGTGGGTCGCCATCCGGGCCTGGGTGCGGGCCAGCTCACCGTCGGTCAGACCATCGGTGGCCAGCCGGTCCAGTTCCTCGTCGATGGTGCGCAGCACCTTGTCCACATCGCCACCGGGCGGCAGGTGCGCCTGCAACAGCAGCGCCGTGGGGTCGCGGACGTCGAACGGGTCGCCCATGAAACCGAGGTATCCACCGAGGCTCGTCACCGTGCGGTCCCGCTGCACCAGTCGCTCGACCAGCCGCGACGCGTCGCCGTCGGTGAGCACCTCGGCCAGCACCACGTACGGGAGGTAGCCGGTGAAGTCGCTGACCGGGTCGGGCACGCGCCAGGCGCCGGCCACCGCCGGCAGCGGCGCCAGGGCATCGGTGTACGAGGTGCGCCGCTCGGCGCTCAGGTCGGGCTCGGTGAAGTCGGGCCGTTGCGGTGCCGGTCGGGCCGGCACGTCGCCGAAGTGCCGGGTGACCAGTTCGGTCGCCTCGGCCACGTCGATGTCGCCGCTGACGGCCAGCACGGCGTTGCCGCTGGCGTAGTAGCGGCGGAAGAAGTCCGCGGCGTCGGCGACGGTCGCCGACTCCAGGTCGTCGAAGGAGCCGTAGCCGTCATGGGCGTTCGGGAAGGTGTCGAACATGACCGGCGGCAGAGTGAGCCAGGGGAAGCCGCCGTACGGCCGGTTGAGGACGTTGACCCGGATCTCCTCCTTGACCACGTCGACCTGGTTGCGCAGGTTCTCCTCGGTCAGCCGGGGGCCACGCATCCGGTCCGCCTCGAGGAACAGCGCACGTTCCAGCGCGTTGCTCGGCAGCGTCTCGAAGTAGTCGGTGTAGTCCAGGTGGGTGGAGCCGTTGAAGGTGCCACCCGCGCCCTGCACGTGCCGGAAGTGGGCCAGCTTCTCCAGGTTCTCCGAGCCCTGGAACATCAGGTGCTCGAAGAGGTGGGCGAAGCCGGTACGCCCCTCCGGCTCCGAACGGATGCCGACGTCGTAGACCACCGCCACCCCGATCACCGGGGCACTGCGATCGGGGGTGAGCACCACCCGCAGGCCGTTGTCGAGGGTGAACCGCTCGACCGGATACTTCGTCGCTGGAATTCTGGATCTCCGCGCCGCCACGGAGTCGACCCTAGCGCGTCGACACCTCCGCCACCCGCGACCTTCCCGGAGCCGCCGCGACCGGGGCCGTCACCAGGGGCAGCACCTCGGCGCCGACCCGCTCGGCCTCCTCACGGTGCGGCCAGCCGGACAGGATGAACTCGTCGACGCCGAGCGCGGCGTACTCGTCGATTCGGGCCGCGACCTCGGCGTAGCTGCCGACCAGCGCGGTGCCGGCGCCCTCGCGGACCAGGCCGACGCCGGCCCAGAGGTTCGGTGCGACGATGAGCCCGTCGGTGCGGCCGGCGTTCAGCGTGGCCATCCGGGCCTGGCCCACCGAGTCCATCCGGCGGAACCGGGCCTGGGCGGCGGCGATCCGCTCCGGGCTCATCCCGGCCAGCAGCCGGTCCGCCTCGGCCCACGCCTCGGCGCTGGTCGGCCGGGCGATGACGTGCAGACGGAGGCCCGTGCGCAGGGTGCGGCCCTGCTCGGCGGCGAGCGCCCGGACCCGGGTGACCCGGGCCGCGATCGACGTCGGTGGTTCGCCCCACATCAGGTACACGTCAGCCTGTCGGGCGGCCACCGTCTCGGCGGCCGGAGACGCGCCGCCGAAGTAGACCGGCGGAGGCGTGGCAAGTGGGGTGGCCAGGCCGCCGCCGTCGACCCGGTAGTGCTTTCCGGCGTAGTCGAACGGCCCACCGGCCCAGGCGCGGCGAAGCACCTCGACGAATTCACCGGTACGCGCGTAGCGGTCGTCGTGCCCGAGGAAGTCGCCGTACGCCCGCTGCTCGGCCGGGTCGCCCCCGGTCACGATGTTGAGCGACAGCCGGCCGCCCGAGACGGCCTGGAACGCCTCGGCCTGCTGGGCGATCAGAGTGGGCAGCGCGAAACCGGCCCGGACCGCGACCAACATGCCGAGCCGCTCGGTGTGCTGGGCGACCGCGGCGCAGACGATCCACGGGTCGGGGCAGCCGGCGCCCACCGGAGTGAGGACGGCGGTGAACCCGTTCGTCTCGGCCGCCCGGCCAACCTCGGCCAGGTAGGCCACCGTCGCGGCCCGGTCGTGCCTCGCGGCACCGGCGGTGACGGTGGCGGCACCGACCTGGTCGCCGTCGCCGGAGGTGGGGAGGAACCAGTGGAAGGTCATCGCGAAGTCGCCTCTCTGCCGGTGACCGAATGCCGATTACCCTAGCAAGCTGGTAGGAAATACCGACATAACTGAGACGCGCCATCCCGCCATGTGGATGGGCCTTGACGCTGACCGCAGCCTGGCCCACTCTTCCTACCAACTAAGTAGGAATACTGCGGATTGGATGGACGATGAGACGGCTCCCCCTGCGCCGGTTGGTCACCCTGGCCACCCTCGCCGTGGTCGGCGCGGCGACCCTGGGCAGCACCGCCGCGTGCGGCGACGACAGCGAGGGTACGGGCGGCAGCTCCGGCCCGGTGACGCTGCGCCTCGGCTACTTCCCCAACATCACCCACGCGCCGGCGGTCGTCGGTGTGGAGAAGGGCATCTTCGCGGAGAAGCTCGGCACCAACGTCAAGCTGGACCCGAAGACCTTCAACGCCGGCCCGGCCGCCATCGAGGCGGTCTTCTCCGGCGCGCTGGACGCCACCTACATCGGCCCGAACCCGACCGTCAACGCCTTCTCCAAGTCCAAGGGTGAGGCCGTCCGGGTCGTCTCCGGCGCGGCCTCCGGCGGCGTGGCGCTGGTGGTCAAGCCCGGCATCACCGGCGCGCAGGACCTGAAGGGCAAGAAGATCGCCACCCCGCAGCTGGGCAACACCCAGGACGTGGCGATCAGGTACTGGCTCAAGCAGCAGGGCCTCACCACCACCAAGGAGGGTGGTGGTGACGTCAAGATCGTGCCGCAGGAGAACGCCCAGACCATCGAGACGTTCAACAGCGGCGGGATCGACGGCGCCTGGGTGCCCGAGCCGTTCGTCTCCCGCCTGGTCAACGCCGGCGGCAAGGTTCTGGTCGACGAGCGCGACCTGTGGCCGGACAAGAAGTTCGTCATCACCAACCTGCTGGTGAGCACGAAGTTCCTCAAGGCGCACCCGGACGTGGTGCAGAAGCTGGTCGACGGCCAGGTGGCCGCCAACGAGTTCGTCAACACCAAGCCGGAGGAGGCGCAGCAGGCCATTTCCGACGCGATTGGCAAGATCACCGGCAAGCCGTTGGACCTGAAGCTCATCAAGCAGGCGTGGCCGACGTTGGAGTTCACAAACGACCCGATCTCGTCCTCGCTCAAGGCCGGGCTCGACCACGCCGTCGACGTGGACCTGACCGAGCCGGTGGACCTCAAGGGCCTGTACGACCTGAAGTACCTCAACAACGCGCTCAAGGCGCAGGGCAAGCCCGAGGTCGTCCAGCCATGACGTCGACAACGACGACGCCGGGGAGCGCGACCACAGCGGTCGCGCTCTCCGGCGTGACCAAGGTGTACGGGCGCGGGACGAACGCCGTCCTGGCCCTGGATGGCGTGTCGCTGGACGTCGCGCCCGGCGAGTTCGTCTGCCTGGTCGGCGCGTCCGGCTGCGGCAAGAGCACCCTGCTCAACCTGGTGGCCGGGCTGGACCGGGTCAGCGGTGGGCAGATCACCCTGGCCGGCGACGCCAACCCGGGCCTGATGTTCCAGGAGCCGGCGCTCTTCCCGTGGCTGACCGTCGACGCCAATGTGGAGGTGCCCCTCAAGCTGCGCCGACTGCCCCGGGCCCAGCGTCGCGAGCGGGTCGCCGAACTGCTGCGCACTGTGCATCTGTCCGACTTCGGCCGCAAGCGCCCGCACGAGCTCTCCGGCGGAATGCGGCAGCGGGTCGCGCTGGCCCGCACCCTGGCCCTGGACACCCCGGTGCTGCTGATGGACGAGCCGTTCGGCGCGCTGGACGCGATGACCCGCGACATCCTGCACGACGAGCTGGAACGGATCTGGTCCGAGCGCAAACTCTCGGTGCTCTTCGTGACGCACAACGTCCGCGAGGCGGCCCGGCTGGCCGACCGGATCATCCTGCTCTCCAGCCGACCCGGCCGGATCATCTACTCCACCGAGGTGAACATCCCGCGCCCCCGCCGGATCGACTCCCCTGAGGTCGCCGCCATCGCCGCCGAGGTCACCGAGCGGCTCCGTACGGAGGTGGGCCGCCATGGCCAATGACACCCTCACCAGTTCGGCGCGTACCGACGCGGAGATCTCCGGCCTCGACGCGCTGGAGATCGCCGGCCGGGACAAGGAGGTCTCCCGGGGCGCCCGTATCTGGGCGGGCACCTGGCCCAAGCTGGCCGCGCTGGCCATCGCCATCGCCGCCTGGCAGATCGTGGTCTGGACGGGCTGGAAGCCGCCGTACTCACTGCCGCCGCCGTTGGAGGTCGGCCGCGAGCTGGTGGCCCAGGCCCAGGGCCCGCAGCTCTGGGACGGCCTGCTCACCACGCTGCAACGGGCCGCCCTCGGGTACGTCTTCTCGGTCGCCGTCGGCCTGCTGCTGGGCCTCGCGGTGGCCCGGTCCACGGTGCTGCGCGCCGCCATCGGCTCGATGATCACCGCGTTGCAGACAATGCCGTCGATCGCCTGGTTCCCGCTGGCCATCCTGCTCTTCGAGCTGAGCGAGAAGGCGATCTTCTTCGTGGTGGTGCTCGGCGCGGCGCCGTCCATCGCCAACGGGGTGATCTCCGGCGTGGACTACGTGCCGCCGCTGCTGGTACGCGCCGGCCGCAACCTGGGCGCCCGGGGGCTCAACCTCTACCGGTACGTCATCGCGCCGGCCGCCCTGCCGGCGATCGTCGCCGGCCTCAAGCAGGGCTGGGCCTTCTCCTGGCGCAGCCTGATGGCCGGTGAGCTGCTCGTGAGCGGTATCTCGCAAACCTCGCTCGGCGCCCAGCTCACCTACTCCCGTGAGTTGTCCGACGCACCCTGGCTGCTCTCCACGATGATCGTCATCCTGGTCGTCGGCTTGGTCGTGGACGCCGCGTTCGGGGCGGCGGACAAGGCGATCCGGCGCCGCTGGGGCGTGCTGGACCAGGCTGGTCAGTGACGTGTTCGTCTCCGCGCGCAGCGACTACGCGCTCCGGGCGATGCTCGCCGTCGCCGCCACCGGTGGTGGCGGCGGCGGCGACAGGGTCGGTGAGTTGGTGAAGGCGGCCAGCCTGGCCGAGGTGCAGGACATCCCGCTCAGCTTCCTCCAGGGCATTTTGCTCGACCTGCGCCGGGCCGGTCTGCTGCACAGCCATCGAGGCGCCGACGGCGGGTACGCGCTGACCCGCCCAGCCGACGAGATCACCGTCGGAGACGTGCTGCGTGCGGTCGGCGGCTCGCTCACCACGGTGCGCGGTCTGCCGGCCGAGCGGGCCGGCTATCACGGAGTAGCCGCAGGGCTCACCGACGTCTGGCTGGCGGTGCACGGTGCGATCGCCACTGTGGTCGACAGCACCACCCTGGCCGACCTGCTCACCCACGCCCCCACCACAAGGTGAGTCACACCCCCCGGCTCCGCGATCTTGCACTCACTGTCCCCGCATAAGAGACATTCTGATCATATTTACCGCCGAAAGTGCAAGATCGGCGCCGGTGGGGGTGGGGCGGGGAGGCGATGTGGTCGGGTCGGCGCCCCGCCGACCCGACCACACCTCGTACCGATCCTGACCGGGCCTGCCCCTCCGCCGGCACCGGTAGGCCGGTCGCTGCTCAGCCCACGTGTGCGGTCGCCGGGCCGAGGCCCGGGTCGCCAGGACTGTGCAGCTCCACCAGACCGGCGGGAGCGTTACCCGCCGGGGTGGCATGCCAGGGCGCGAAGGCCGCAACCATGGCGAGCAACAACCCGGCGAGCGCGACCGCGACCACCAGGATCAGTTCACGCAGTGCGCCCGAGCCGGCTTCGCCCGCCATGGTCACCCCTCCCGAGCCGGGCCCCCCGCCCGACTTCCCCCGTCGGTCAGCCTCGACCACGACCGGCCGGGGCGCAGTCGGCCAGCCGACCCAGGGGAGGCTGATTACCGACTCAGCGGAGCGGCCACACGGCGCGGCCGGCTGACCGGTCGGGTCGCACGGACAGCCGACCGGCCCGGAGCACCGTGCAGACAAAACCGACCCGCCCCGCAAAAGCGGGACGGGTCGGTCGACGCGCAGAAGATCAGACGGTACGGGGGCGACGCGGGCGACGGGACCGGCCCGACGCGCGGTGCGCCGGCCGGGCGCCACCGTCGGCGGCCGAGCCGCCGGAGGTACGGGCCCGAGAGACGGGCGCCGGCGGAGCGACGATGGTCACCGGTACACCGGACGGCTCGCGGGCACCGGTGACCCGGGCCAGCGCCCCGTCACCCAGGCGCACCTGGACCGACTCGGGCCGGATGCCGGCGGTGGCCATCAGCCGGGACACGTCCCGGCGCTGCTCCGGCAGGACCAGGGTGACCACGGAACCGGACTCGCCGGCCCGGGCGGTACGGCCACCGCGGTGCAGGTAGTCCTTCGCCTCGGTGGGCGGGTCCACGTTGACCACCATGTCCAGGCCGTCCACGTGGATGCCACGGGCCGCCACGTCGGTGGCGACCAGGGCGGTCACCTGACCGTTGCGGAACTGCTCCAGGATCCGGGTGCGCTGCGGCTGGGACTTGCCACCGTGCAGCGCGGCCGCGCGTACGCCCTTGGAGAGCAGCTGGCGGGCCAGCCGGTCGGCGCGGTGCTTGGTGCCCATGAACAGGATGGTGCGGCCCTCACGGGCGGCGATCCGGGTCAGCGCGTCGGGCTTGTCCAGCGCGTCGACGTGCAGCACGTGGTGGGTCATCGCGGTGACGGTGGCCGTGCCCGGGTCCACCGAGTGGGTCACCGGGTTGCTCAGGAAGCGGCGGACCAGCCGGTCCACACCGCCGTCCAGGGTGGCGGAGAACAGCATCCGCTGCCCCTGCGGCGCGACCTGCTCCAGCAGCTTGGTGACCTGCGGCAGGAAGCCCATGTCGGCCATCTGGTCGGCCTCGTCCAGCACCGTGATTTCGACCTGGTCGAGTCGGGCGTCGCCACGGTTGATCAGGTCGTGCAGCCGGCCGGGGGTCGCGACGACCACCTCGGCGCCGGCGCGCAGAGCGTCCGCCTGCCGCTGCAACGACAGGCCGCCGACGACTGTGGTGCAGCGCAGCCCGACAGCGCGGGCGTACGGGGCCAGCGCGGTGGTGACCTGCTGGGCCAGCTCACGGGTCGGCACGAGCACCAGGGCCAGCGGGCGACCCGGCCGGGCCTTACGGCCGGCGGTGCGGGACAGCAGCGGAAGCCCGAAGGCGAGGGTCTTGCCGGAGCCGGTACGACCCCGGCCCAGCACGTCCCGGCCGGCGAGCGAGTCGGGCAGCGTCGCCGTCTGGATCGGGAACGGCTCGGTGATGCCCTGCGCGGTCAGCGCGGTGAGCAGCGCCGGCGCCAGACCGGTATGAGCGAACGAAGGAATAACTGTGGTCATGCGGAAACGAGCCTTCCTCGACGCGGAACGTGTCGAGGGAGGGCGCCGAAGTCGGCGCTGTCAACCGGCGGCGCAAGGCAGCCAGGACTCACAAGCACGAACCGATTGGAGTACGGGCCGGCCCGCCGCCGGGCCGCCGCCTGCGTGCGCAGGCGGCGGCGAGGCGGGCCGGTCCCGTCACCGTCACACCCGGAGGGCGCGACAGGTAATGCTGACCGATCCGAAGATCAGAGCGGGCGGATGTTCTCCGCCTGCGGGCCCTTCTGGCCCTGGGTCACCTCGAACTCGACCCGCTGGTTCTCGTCCAGGCTCCGGTAGCCGGAGGACTGGATCGCCGAGAAGTGGGCGAAGACGTCAGCGCCGCCGCCGTCGGGGGTGATGAAGCCGAAGCCCTTGTCAGCGTTGAACCACTTCACGGTGCCAATAGCCATGTGTTTCGTCTCCTTGACGGAACGTCGGACACGCACGTGTTGCGTGCCCGAAGAGGAGCGCTCCGCGCGGGGATGCGCGAATCGCCTGTCGCTTCTGGTCGCCCCGCCCGGAGAACTCCGGACACAACAAAGAGCGCCTGGGGCCACAATCCCGCCAGGCGCACACAGAGTCTCTGGTAACCAAAACTGCAACCCGGTCAACCTACCACGGTTTTCCCCGCAGTGGTCAATGTTGGGCAGAATCCTCGGGCAACTGGGCGATCATGGCCGTGAGGCCCGTCACATCCAGCAGGTCGGCGGGCCGAACTGTCACCCCGTGCCGGACGTAATGGAACGCCGCGCCCACCCGGTCGACCGGCACGCCCGCCAACTCCGCCCAGGCCAGCCGGTACACCGCCAGCTGCACGGCCGCCACGTCGGCCGCCGGCCCGGTGGGCTGCGCGCCGGTTTTCCAGTCGACCACGTCGAACCGACCACCCGGCCGGGCGAAGACCGCGTCCATCCGGCCCCGCACCACCACTCCGGCGATCACCGAGGCGAACGGCACCTCCACCTCCACCGGTGACCTGTCGGCCCACTCGCTGGCCAGGAACCGCTCCTGAAGCTCGACCAGCGCCTCGTCGGGTGCGGCATCGGCGTCGGCCGCGCCGGGCAGCTCGTCCAGGTCCAACAGGCGGTCGGCGCCGAAGCGCTGCTCCAACCAGGCGTGGAAGGCGGTGCCTCGACGGGCGTACGGGTTGGGTTCGGCCGGCACCGGGCGACGCAGCGTACGGGCCAGCGCCGCCGGATCGCGCCGCAGCGCAACCAACTGGGTGACGCTCAGCGCCCCGGGCAGCGCCACCTCGACCGCACCGGAGAGCCGGGTCAGCTCGGCGCGCTCCGCCAACAGCAGGTCCGCCTCACTCTGCCAGCGAGCCACCTCCGGATCCACCTCCACCTCCGGATCCACCTCCGGCTCGACCGGCTCGACCGGCT
This sequence comes from Micromonospora sp. 050-3, assembly GCF_046549335.1. NCBI lineage: Bacteria > Bacillati > Actinomycetota > Actinomycetes > Micromonosporales > Micromonosporaceae > Micromonospora > Micromonospora sp. 050-3. The sequence goes on along the minus strand of NZ_JAJPVX010000003.1, from coordinate 471,706 downwards.
CGACCGGCTCGCCTGGCGCGGCCGTCGACCCGGTCGGCGAGACCGGCCCGGCGAGCACCGGCCCGACCGGTCCGGGGAGCGCCGCCGCCGGACCGTCGGCCATCAGGCGACGCACCAGCCCGGCCGCCTCGGCCAACGCCGGCCGTCGACCGCCCAGCGGGTCGGCCGGCCACTCGGCGCGGAGCACCACCTCGGCCGTGGGGTTCGTCGCGTCGGGGGTCGGCTCCGGCGCCCACGCGTCGATCAGGTGCCCCGGGCCGCCGTCGAGGCAGGCGTCGTACACCTCACGCAGGAAGACCGACGGACCTCGCGGTCGCTTCGTGCCCTCCCCCCACCAGTAACCGGAGCAGAGCAACAGCCGGCGCGGCCGGGTCACCGCCACGTACGTCAGCCGGCGTTCCTCCCGCTCGTCGTGGGCCCGCCACGCGTCGGTGAAGTCGGTCACCGCACGCGCCACGGCCCGCTGGTCCCCCGCCTCGTCGAGCGCCAACTCGGGCAGCCCGTCGGCGTCGCCGCGCAGCGGGAACGGCAGCACGCCCAGCCCACCCAGCCAGTGGTCGGAGTTGCGGACCGGCCCCGGCCACAGCCCACGACTGAGCCCGGCCACCGCCACCACGTCCCACTCCAGGCCCTTGGCGGCGTGCGCGGTGACCACCTGCACCGCGCCCTCCACCACCTCGACCTCGCCCGGCGCCAGACCACGCTCCTCGTCCTCGGCGGCGGCCAGGTAGGACAGGAACCCGGAAAGGGTCGCTCCGGGCGTCTCCCCGCTGAAGCGGGCCGCCACGTCGCCGAGCGCGTCCAGATGCCCCCGGGCCAGGCCCGCGTCGCCTGCGCCGTCCCGGCCGGCCCGCACCGCGACCTCCACGTCCAGGCCGATGGTCCGCTCGATGTCCGCGATCAGGTCCGGCAGCGCCTGGTCCAGTCGGTAGCGCAGCAGCGCCAACTCCCGGCCGTACGCGCGCAACCGCGCGAACCCCTCCGCCGAGTACGCCTGCGCCGGCCCGAGATCGGCCAACGCCTCCACCAGAGTCGCCTCGTCCAACAGGTCGGGGCTGATCTCCGAGGCCTCGTCGGCGGCCACCTGCCGCCGGGCGTTCGCGATGGCCCGTGCCCGCCGGTGCAACGCCACCAGGTCACGCGGCCCGATCCGCCAACGGGCTCCGGTGAGCAACCGCAGCAGCGCGGCGCCATCGGTCGGGTCGGCCAGCACCCGCAGCGTGCAGACCACGTCGCGTACCTCGGGAGTGTCCAGCAGACCGCCCAGCCCGACCACCTCGACCGGTAGGCCCCGCTCACGCAGCGCCGACTCGATCGCCGGGATCTGGCTGCGCACCCGGACCAGCACGGCGGTCGTCGGGCGGCGGGCCACCGGGATGTGTTCCGGGGCGGCACCCGGCATCCCGGCCGCCCCGCGCCAGGCGGCGAGCACGCTGTCGGCGATCCAGTCGGCCTCGTCGGCGTACGTGGGCAGCATCGCGCAGTGCACTGTGCCGCCGGCCGTACCGCCCGGGCTGCGGTGCGGGATCGGGTCCCGGACGGTCAGCGCGGAGCGCAGCTCCGGCACCCGGGCACCCGCCGCCCGCAGCGGGGTGGAGAGCGTGTTCGCCACCCGGAGGATCTCCGGGCGGTTGCGCCAACTCGTGGTGAGCCCCAGCGCCGGGGCCGGCTCGCCGTTGGCGCGGGCGAACTCGGTGGGGAACCGGTCCAGGGTGCCCGCGCTGGCCCCCCGCCAGCCGTAGATCGACTGGCACGGGTCGCCCACAGCGGTCACCGGGTGCCCGCCACCGAACAGCGCGTTGAGCAACACCACCTGGGCGTGGCTGGTGTCCTGGTACTCGTCGAGCAGCACCACCCGGAAGCGGTCCCGCTCGATCACGCCGACCCCCGGGTGGTCCCGGGCCACCCGGGCCGCCCGGGCGAGCTGGTCGGCGAAGTCCATCGCCTCGAAGTCCTCCTTGCGCCGGGCGTACGCCCGCACCAGCGGCAACAGACGCAACCGGGTCTGCTGGAGGGTGAGCGCCTTGCGCACGTCGGCGTACACCCGACCCGGCCGGGACTGCACCTCGGCGAAGAACCGACCGGTCCAGGCCGCCAGGTCGTCCGGCGCGACCAGGTGCTCGTCCAACTCCCCGGCGAGCGCCAGCACCGCGTCGGTGATGGTGCTCGGCATCCGGTCCACCTCGGACATGTCGCCGTCGTAGTTGCGCACCAGCAGGTCGACCAACTGCCAGCGGGACGCCTCGGTGAGCAGCCGGGTGGACGGCTCGTAGCCGGCCCGCAGCCCGTGCTCGGTGACGATCCGCCCCGCGTACGAGTGGTAGGTGGAGACGGTGGGCTCACCCGCGAGCGGGTCGTCCAGCGGGTTCCGTTCCTGCCGGCCGAGTCGGCGGATCAACTGGTCGAGCCGGGTGCGTACCCGATGGGCCAGCTCGCCGGCCGCCTTGCGGGTGAAGGTCAGCCCGAGGATCTGCTCCGGCCGCACGTACGAGTTGGCCACCAGCCAGACCACCCGCGCGGCCATCGTCTCGGTCTTGCCCGACCCGGCGCCCGCGACCACCAGCAGCGGCTCCACCGGGGCGGCGATGATCGCGGCCTGCTCCCGGGTGGGCGCCGGCAACCGCAGCAGCTTGGCCAGCTCCACAGGTGTGTACCGGGGGCCGGAGTCCGCGAGTCGGGGCGTCGGCGCGGGACCCGCGCCGAACAGGGTGGGCTGACTCACAGTGGCGTCTCAGTTCCCAACATCGGCGCACTCCTCGCCCTCACGGGTGGCGTCCCAGGTCGCGACTGGGCTCGCACGCTCACTCCTCGCCCTCACCTGTGCGTCGGACGGTGGGCGGCTCGACGACCTGGCGACCCTGGCCGGAGACCGGGCAGCTGGTGCGCACCGGGCAGACCCGGCACTTCGAGTTGGCCACCGCGGCGAACGTGGCAGCTGCCATCGTATCGGCGGTCCGCCGGACCAGCGCGGTCGCCCAACCGGCCGCCGGTCCCTCGCTGGCGGCCGGCTGATTCTGCTCCCTGGCGTCCTTGGCGGAGGTGCCGAGCTGCACCAGCGCGGCACCCCCGGACTCGTCACCGAACTCGGCGAACGCCCCCGCCTCCACCGCCGCCTGGTAGGCACCGAGCTGCGGGTGCTCCGCCAGGTCGGTGCCGGTGACAGCTGTGGACTTGCCGGTCTTCAGGTCGATCACCACGAGCCGCCCGGCCTCGTCGACCTCCAGCCGGTCGACCCGACCGGTCAGGTCGATGGGCCGACTCGGGTCGTCCAGGCGGACGGCGAACTCGTGCTCGATGGCGAGCAACCGGCGCGGATTGGTGGCCAGCCAGCGCAGCAGCTTGTCGACCATCGCCTCGGCGCGTTCCCGCTCCGGCCCGGCCATCCACCGGGCCGCCAGCTCGATCGCATCGAACCGGGCGGCCACGTAGTCGAGCAGCGCGCCCCGGTCGGCGCTGGCGTCCTCGGCGAGCATCGCGGCGGCGTGCACCAGGTTGCCCACCCCCTGCGCGGTGCTGGTCGGGCCGCTACCGCCGTGCCGTTCCAGCAGCCAGCGCAGGCTGCACCGCAGCGCGCTCTCCATGGCCGAAGGGGTGACCCGCACCGGGTCGCCGTCGTCGACCAGCGGCCGGTCGTCGGAGAGCACCCGCAACCCCCACCAGTCGTCGGGGTGCGCGCCGGGCACGCCGGCGGCGGCGAGCCGGGCCAGTTCGGCCGCCGCGGCGCGCCGCCGGGCCGCCGGGGCGGACGGGTCGGTGATGGCGGTACGCAGTTCGGCTACCAACGCCGGCAGTGTGAGCGCCCGGGGTGGACGGGTCACCGGCAGTGCCCCGGGGCGGTCCGGCTCCTCGTCGCCGGTCTCGCCCGCCGCAGCGCCCCCGGTGCCGCCGGAGGCCGGCCCGGTGCGGGGACCGGGCGGCGGGCCGGGCGGCATCGGCGGTGTGGGTGGCGTGGGTGGTGTGGGTGGCGTGCTCGGCGGGGTGGGTGGCGTGCCTGGCGGCGGGGTGCTCGGGCCCAGCTCGTGCAGGAACCGGCTGGGCTGCTCCTCGTGGTCGTCCCCGCCCACGGCGGCCGATGCCACGGCGCTGACCAGCAGCCGGTGCCGGGCCCGGCTGATGGCGACGTGGAAGAGCCGGCGCTCCTCATCCAGCAACGCCGAGGTCTGACCCACCACGTTCGCCGCTGTCGCGCCGTCGACCGACCGGCCGGCCAGCACGTCGACCAGTCGCTCGGAGCCGAGCAGGCTGCCGCGCAGCCGCAGGTCCGGCCAGATGCCCTCCTGCACGCCGGCCACCGCGACCAGATCCCATTCCAGGCCCTTCGCGGCGTGCGCGGTCAGCAGGCGGACCGCCGCACCCCGGTCGGCGGTCGGGGCGATGGTGTCGGCCGGTAGGTCCTGGGCGAGCACGTGGTCGAGGAAGACCTCGCTGCGCGCACCGGGCAGCCGGTCCGTGAACCGGGCCGCCGCGTCGAACAGAACCAGCACGGCATCCAGGTCGCGGTCGGCCGCCTCGGCCCGCCGTCGCCGGGCCAGGTCGCCCTCGCCGGCCTCCGGACGCCCCTGGTTGATCGCGCCGGCCCACCGCTCGGCGAGACCACTGGCGTGCCAGACGGCCCAGAGCACGTCCTCGGCGGTCGCACCCGGCCGGGCGGCGGCTTCGCGTGCGATGGCCAGCAGCCCGGCCACCGCTTGCGCCGGCTCCGCCCAGCGCCGCTCGATGCCGGCCAACTCCTCCGGGTCCTGCAATGCCTCGACGATCAGCTCCCCGGAGGGGCGTCGGTCACCGCCGGCCAGCGCGAGCGCGCGCAGGCCCTGCCGCAGCCGCCGCTCGGCCAGCGGGTCGGCCCCGCCCAGCGGCGAGTGCAGCAGCGCGACGGCGGCCTCCTCGTCGAGACGTTCCGGCTCCAGCGCGCAGCGCAGCAGGAGCAGCAGCGGCGCGACCGCCGGTTGCAGGTGCAGGGGCAGATCCTCACCGTGCACCACTGTGGGTACGCCGGCAGCGTGCAGCGCCCGTCGCAGGGTGGGCAGCTGCAACGCGGTGGACCGCACCAGCACCGCCATCCGGGACCAGGGCACGCCGTCGAGCAGGTGGGCCGCGCGCAGCGCGTGAGCCAGCCAGGCGGCCTCGCTGGTCGTCGAGCGGAAGGTGTGCACCTCGACCACGCCGGGCTGCGCGTCCGGGAGGGGGTGCAGCCGACGGTGTGCGGCCGGACCCCGCAGCCGGCGACCCAGCCGGGCGATCGCCGCGAGCAGACCCGGCCCGGCCCGGTACGACGTGGTCAGCAGCACCTGCGCGGCCGGCGCACCGGAAGCCGTCCGGAACCGGTGCGGGAACGTCGCCACCCCGGCCGGGTCGGCGCCCCGGAAGGCGTACGTGGAGGAATCCGGGTCGGCGAACGCGACAAGCGACTTGCCACCGCCGGCGATCACCGAGAGCAGCTCCAGTTGGGCGGGGTCGGTGTCGGCCAGCTCGTCGAGGTAGACGTACGCGAGCCGACGGCGCTCGGCCGCCAGCAACTCTTCGTCGTCGCGCAGCAGCCCGGTGGCCGCCCGGACCAGTTCCGCCGGGTCGTACGCGATGGAGCCCCGGTTGCTGACGTCGCGCAGCGCGAGCACGGCGACGTACTCCCGCAGGAAGCGGGCGGCAGCCGGCCAGTCGGCACGGCCGAGTTTGTCACCCAGCCGGGCCAGGTCGACCGGGCCCACGCCGCGCTCGGCGGCGCGCATGAGCAGGTCGCGCAGTTGGCCGGCGAACGCCCGGGTCCGCAGGGCGGGGCGCAGGTCGGTCGGCCAGCCGACCGGGTCGTCCTCGGGCTCCTCGCCCACCACGTCCAGCAGCTCACGGATGATCAGATCCTGCTCGGGGCCGGTGAGCAGCCGGGGCGACGGTTCGCCCCGCTCGGCGGCGGCGCGGCGGAGCAACCCGAAGGCGTACGCCGGGAAGGTGCGCACCAGCGGCTCGCGCAGCACCCGGTGGCCGTCCTGCGCGATCCGGGCCTCGATGCGCTGTCGCAGCGCTGTGGCGCCTCGGCGGCCGAAGGTCAGCACCAGGATCCGTTCGGGGTCGACCCCCTCGGCCACTCGGGCGGCGACCGCCTCGACCAATGTGCTGGTCTTGCCGGTGCCCGGGCCGCCGAGCACGAGCATCGGCCCGTCGGTGTGCCCGACCACCTCGGCCTGCACCGGATCGGCCCGCCAGCCGCCGCCGAAGGCCAGCTCGGGCCCGGCCACGCCATCAGGCCCACCCGATGCGCCGACAACGCCCACTGACGTGCCGCCGCCGGCGGGCACGGAAGCGCTGTCAGGCGTCGCCCCGTCCCCCCGCGCCGGCCCTCCGGGCCGCCGCACCAACCGGTACGCCTGCATCAGCTCATCCCATCAGACCCATACGACACCCACCCACCCAAACCCCACCCCCACACCGCACCCCATCCACCCCCGTCGATCATGAGGTTAGCGGCGCGACACGCCGACAGCGACATCGCCAACTCCATGATCACCGCGGGCAGGCAGGGCCCGGGGTGGGGTGGGGTGGTCAGGTCAGGTGGGATTCCAGGACGTCGAGGGCCTCGGTGACGGTGGTGGCGACAGTCAGGAGGTCGCGGCCGGCGGGCTTGAGGAAGGTCTGGTCGGCCAGCGCGTCCAGCCACTCCAACAGGGGGCGGTAGAACCCGTCGGTGTCGATCAGCACCATCGGCTTGGTGTGCAGGGCCAGGGTGGCGGTGGTCCAGACCTCGAACAACTCGTCCAGGGTGCCCAGCCCGCCGGGCAGGGTGAGGAAGGCGTCCGACTTGTCGATCATCAGGGTCTTGCGGCTGGCCATCGAGTCGGTCACCAGCAGCTCGTCCGAGGCCAGGTCGGCGACCTCCAGGTCGACCAGCGACTGCGGGATCACGCCGACGGTCCGCCCACCGGCGGATCGGGCGCCGTCCGCCAGCGCGCCCATCATGCCGACGCAGCCACCACCGCTGACCAGCGTGTGGCCGCGTCGGGCCAGCTCCGCGCCGGTTTCGGCGGCCAGGTCCAACCAGCGCTGATCGAGGGTACGAGAGGAGGCGCAGAAGACGCAGATCGCCGCCATCAGTCGTGGTCCCGGGGCTGCTCGGCGGCCTGAACGGCTGCGGCCTGCTGGTCCGCGCCGGTGCGGGCGACGGCCTCCTCGCGGACCGCCTCCTGCTCGGCGGAGAGCGCGGCCTCCGAGGCGACGATGTAGCGGACCGCCTCGTTGACGTCGTCGGTGAGGCAGATCAGGTCCAGGTCGACCGGCCCGATCTTGCCGGTGGCGGCCATCGTGTCGCGCAGCCAGTCCAGCAGGCCCTGCCAGTAGGCGACCCCCATGAGCACCACCGGGAACCGGGTGACCTTGCCGGTCTGCACCAGGGTGAGCGCCTCGAACAACTCGTCCATGGTGCCGAACCCGCCGGGCAGCACGACGAACGCCTGGGCGTACTTGACGAACATCGTCTTGCGGGCGAAGAAGTAGCGGAAGTCGATGGCCAGGTCGACCCAGTCGTTGAGGCCCTGCTCGAACGGAAGCTCGATGCCGAGCCCCACGGAGAGCCCACCGGCCTCGCTGGCGCCCCGGTTGGCCGCCTCCATCACCCCGGGTCCACCTCCGGTGATCACCGCGTAGCCGGCTCGGGCCAGTGCGCCACCCAACTGCTCGGCCAACTGGCACTCGGCGCTGTCCGGCGCGCTGCGCGCGGAGCCGAAGACGCTGACCGCGGACGGCACGTCGGCGAGGGTGTCGAAACCCTCGACGAACTCGGCCAGGATGCGCAGCGCGCGCCAGGCGTCCTTGGTCTTCCAGTCGCCCCGCCCCCGTGAATCCAGCAGTCGCTGGTCGGCGGTGCTGCTCGGGATCGCCCCCCTGCGCAGGGTGACCGCACCGCGATGCCGCTCCTGTCCCGGACCGCGACCGGCCTCCCGCCCGTTGCTCTGGCTCATGGGGCAACCGTAGTGGAGCAGCACCGGCCGGGTGCGCGGGGCGGGGACGCCGAGAAATTGTTCGGGATCATGGGCAACTATTCGGCGCTCCCGTACGTCTTACTATTCACATACCGGGTATGCCCCGGCGCGCGCCTTCGGGGGAGGAGACAGCGTGATCAGCAACAACGAGATGATCCGGATCCGTCGCCAGATGCAGCGACGGATCCGAGACGTGGTGGCCGAACGCCGCCGCACCCGCCAGCAGAACCCAACCCCCACCTCCCCCATCCCCTCCGGGACCGATCAAGAGGTTTGCGTCGCCGACAACGGGCCAGGCTGACGCAAACCTCTTGATCACCGGGGCGACCGGACGCGACGGGGCGACCAGGGTCAGGCCGGGGCCAGCCAGCGGTGCAGGGTTGCCGCGCCGTCGCGGATCTTGCTGATCTCGACGTGCTCGTCGGGGTGGTGGGCGAGGTTCGGGTCGCCCGGGCCGAAGTTCAGCGCGGGGATGCCCATCGCCGCGAACCGGGCCACGTCCGTCCACCCCAGCTTGCCGATCGGCGCGGCGCCGACCGCCGCCAGGAACTCCTTCGCGGGGGCCGCGTCGAGCCCGGGCGCGGCACCGGCAGCAGTGTCGGTGACTGTCACCTCGAAGCCGGCGAACACCTCACGCAGGTGCGCCTCCGCCTCGGCCGGGGTGCGGTCCGGGGCGAACCGGTAGTTGACCTCGACCTCACAGAGGTCGGGGACCACGTTGCCGGCCACCCCACCGTTGATCCGCACCGCGTTCATGCCCTCGCGGTAGTCGCAGCCGTCGATGGTGACCCGACGCGCCTCGTACGTCTGGAGGCGTCGCAGCACCTCGCCGGCGGCGTGGATGGCGTTGACCCCGTGCCAGGAGCGCGCCGAGTGGGCGCGTACGCCGGTCGTGGTGACCACCGAGCGCATGGTGCCCTGGCAGCCCGCCTCGACGATGCCGTACGTCGGCTCCAGCAGCACCGCGAAGTCCGCCTGCAACCACTCCGGGAACGCCTCGGCGACGAGGTTGAGCCCGTTGTACCGGGACTCAATCTCCTCAGCCTCGTAGAAGAAGTACGTCACGTCGTAGCGCGGCTCGGGCAGCGTCACCGCCAGGTGCAGGGCGTACGCGGTGCCGGACTTCATGTCGGAGGTGCCGCAGCCGTACATCAGGTCGCCGCGCATTGTCGAGGGAAAGTTGTTGTTCAACGGCACAGTGTCGAGGTGCCCGGCCAGCACGACACGCTGCGACCGACCGAGGTCGGTGCGCGCCATCACCGTGTTGCCGTGCCGGTGGGTGGTCAGGTGCGGTACGCCCCGCAGCACCTCTTCGACACAGTCGGCGATCGCCTTCTCGTTGAGGGACACGGACTCTATGTCGACCAGAGCGCGGGTCAGCTGCACCGGATCGGCGAGGACCTCGGGGGTCAGCGGGTTCTCCATGGTTCGCACGGTACCTTCAGGTCTGTCAGCGCGAGGAGCGAGCCGAGGTCAGCCCGGCCGTGACCGAGAGGTGTAACAGTGACGTCCGCAGATTCCGCCTGGGGCATCGGCCTGGCTACGGTCACCGCCGACGAGCAGGTGCTCGATACCTGGTACCCGACCGGCAAGCTGGGCCTGGGCGAGCTGCCGCTGGTCGCCGGCGAGGACAAGGCGGACGTGCTCGACCTGCCGCCGGCCGCGCTCGGTGACCGGCCCCTGCCCGGTCTGCGTACCGTGCAGGTGGTCACAGTGATCGGTTCGCTGGACGACCCGATCAAGGACGCGTCCGACGCGTATCTCCGGTTGCACCTGCTCTCGCACCGCCTGGTGCGACCCAATCAGCTCAACCTGGACGGCATCTTCGGCAAGCTGGCCAACGTGGCCTGGACGTCCGCCGGTCCGTGCCCCCCGGAGCGGGTGGACGAGCTACGGGTGATCGAGCGGGCCGCCGGCCGGCACCTGGCGGTGTACGGGGTCGACAAGTTCCCCCGGATGACCGACTACGTGGTGCCCGCCGGTGTGCGGATCGCCGACGCCGACCGGGTCCGCCTCGGCGCCCACCTGGCCGCCGGCACCACAGTGATGCACGAGGGCTTCGTGAACTTCAACGCCGGCACCGTCGGCACCTCGATGGTCGAGGGGCGGATCGTGCAGGGCGTGCTGGTCGGCGACGGCTCCGACATCGGCGGCGGGGCCTCCATCATGGGCACCCTCTCCGGCGGCGGCACCGACAAGATCAGCATCGGTGAGCGGAGCCTGGTCGGCGCGAACGCCGGCGTCGGGATCTCACTCGGCGACGACTGCGTGGTCGAGGCCGGCTGCTACATCACCGCCGCGTCGAAGATCACGCTCCCCGACGGCCGGGTGGTCAAGGCCCGGGAGCTGTCCGGCGTCGACGGCCTGCTGTTCTGGCGCAACTCGGTCACCGGCGGGCTGGAGGCCCGGCCGCGCACCGGCCGGGGCATCGAGCTGAACGCCGCCCTGCACGCCAACGACTGACGGACCCGTCCGGGTCCGCGGCGCTCGGCCGCGGACCCGGACGGGGTACGCCTCAGCGCAACCGGTACGCCTGGATGATCCGTTGGGTCACCGTGTTGCCGGCGGTGTCCCGGGCGGTGGCCCGCAGCGACACGTGGCCGTCACCGGCCGGATGCCGCAACAGGGCCGACCAGCCGTCGGCCGAGGTGCGGACCAGCTTCGCCTTGCCCCAGGTCTTTCCGCCGTCGTACGAGACGTCGACGGTGAGCTTCTCCACCCGGGTGGCCGGCGAGCCGGGCTGCCGCTGCACCCGTACCGGTACGACGAAGCCCTGACCGGCCGGAGCGCTGTTGTCGACCCGCAGCGGCGGTGCAAAGCGCACCGCCGACAGGGGCAGTCGGGCCGGCGTCTCACCGGCGACGTGCCTCGACCGGAAGGTCCAGCTGGACTCCACCTCGGTGCTCAGGTCGGTGAAGCTCCGCTTCGACGACGTGACGAGCCGGTAGTCCGCCGCACCCGGTGGCACTGTGAACTCCCCGTAGCCGGCGTACTCGCTCTCGCCGACCAGCTTGCCGTTGCGCCAGAGCTTGGTGTGCTCACTGTCGCTCAGCGAGAAGCCCGGGTGCCCGGCCGCGTCGCTGAAGATCGGCACGTCGACCAGGATGGCGTCGCCGACCCGGGTGACGCTCTGCTGCGGCCAGCGCGGGTTCGGGAAGGACGGTCCGTACGGAGCCTGGTTCCAGATCTCCTGAACCGTCCGCCCGGCCCGGTACGCGGTGGAGGTGGAGATGAGCGCCGCCTTCGGGATCAACCACCCTTCCTCGTCCACAGTTCCGAAGTAGACCTCGGATTCCCACGTCACGCCCTTGGTGTTGTAGTACTCCACCCGCTGTCCAGGCACGACTGTGGGCAGGACCACCGCGGAACTGCCGACGTTGTACTCCAACTCCGGGAGCACGATCCGCTCGGCCTCCATGCCCGGGTAGCCACCGCGGAACTGGTGCACGACGGTGGCCAGGTCCCGTCGGGCGTAGTCGCGGACGAACCCGGTGGGCATTCGGCCCGGAATCGCCTCGGCCAGCGCGTACAGGTACGGGCTGTTGGCCGTGTCCGGCGTGGTCCAGTTGCTGCTGACGGTGGCGACGAACTTGTCAGCGGAGACCGGCTTGCCGAGCTGACCGCTGGTCAGGCCGGTGAACGTCTCCGCCCAGAGCCCGACGCCGTACCCGCTGCCGTCGTCGGCGGTGAAGTTGGCGCTGAGGTCGATCAGTTGCGGGACGGCGGTCCGATCCGGCACTGTCGTCCGTACCGGCTTGGCCCGGCGAGCGTCCACGACGACCCGGGTGTCCTGATCGACAGTCAGTTCGGGCTGCGCCAACAGGGACATCCCACGCTGCTCATCTTCCGGCCCGGGCTCGAAGACGAGGCCGGTCAGGCCGTAGTGGCCCTTGGGCACCCGCACGGTGGCCACCCCGTCGGAGCTGACGACGTCCCAGAAGCCGAAGGAGTCCAGCCCGACCAGGGAGGTCCAGTGGTCCGCGGTGCGCGCGCCGGCGCGGTTGAGGTGCTCCACTGTCAGCGTGTAGCTCTCCACCTCCCGGTTCACGGCCAGCGGAGTGACAGCGACCGCCGCGCCGGAACGGGCCACGATCCGCCCGGTCCAGTAACCGTCGGTGTCGCCGACCCGGGTGTCAGTGGTGACGGTAGTGGCGGCCGTGCCGCCCGCCGGCACTGTGAGTTGGCTGGCGCCCAGGACGAACAGGCCGGCCGGTAGCGCCCGACCGCCGGGGCCGGCGCCCTCGAGGCTCAGGTCCACTGTGACCGGGGCTGGACCGTCGTTGCGCCAGGTCACCGTGCGGGTGATCGGGGCGTCGTCAGCGTGCGGCCAGAGGGTACGCCCGAACGAGACGCTCACCGGGTCGGTGGTGATCTGCTGGGTGATCGCGTGTGCGACGTCGACCCGCCCGGCGCCCTGCTGGTAGGCGGTCTGGTCCGGGTGCGGCTTGGCGGCGGCCATCAGAGTGGCCTTGAGCCGGTCGGCCCGCCATCCCGGGTGCTGCTGGGCCAGCAGCGCGGCCGACCCGGCCACGTGCGGGGTCGCCATCGAGGTGCCGGAGAGCGTGACGTAGCGGTCCCCCACCGGATCACCGATGAAACCGTTGGCGGACCGAGCGGCGACGATGTCGACGCCGGGCGCGGTGATGTCCGGCTTCAGCGCGTCGTCGCCGACTCGCGGTCCCCGGCTGGAGAAGTCGGCAAGCTCGTCGTCGCGGTCCACAGCGCCCACGGCGAGCCCGGCGTCGGCGCTGGCCGGGGAGCCGACCGAACCGTCCGAGCCGTCGTTGCCGGCGGCGATGACGAACAGGGTGCCGGTCTGGGCGGTGAGGGTCTGCACGGCCTCCTCGACCGGGTCGACCTCCGGGGTGTCCCAGCCGCCGAGGCTCAGGTTGACCACTGCGGCCTTCTTCTCCACGGCGGCCCACTGCATGCCGGCGAGGATCGCCGAATCGGTGCAGCCCGCGTCCTCACAGACCTTGCCGTCCAGCAGCGTCGCGTCCGGCGCCACACCCCGGTACTTGCCGCCGGAGGCCGCGCCGCTGCCCGCGATGGTCGAGGCCACGTGGGTGCCGTGGCCGACAGTGTCCCGAGCGTCGGCGACCTCGGTGAAGTTGCGCGCCTCGGCCACCTTGCCGGCCAGGTCCGGGTGGGTGGCGTCGACGCCGGTGTCCAACACCGCGACGGACACGCCCGTACCGGTGAACCCGGCCGCCCAGGCGGTGGGCGCGCCGATCTGCGGCACGCTGTGGTCGAGGGTCACCCGTCGACGGCCGTCCAGCCAGATCCGCTCGACGCCCCCCGCCGCGTCGAGCCGGGCCCCAGCGGGACCGGTGCTGACCTTCTCCCAGACCTCACCGAGGGAGGACTTGTCGCTGTTCAGGGCGGCACCGCGAATCACCGGCAGGTCACGGGTCAGCCGTGTGCCGGGCAGAGCGGCCGAGGCGCGCTTGGCGGTACCCGTCGAGCCGTACGACACCAGCAGCGGCAGGGTCTTGCGGTCGGCGTCGTCGTAACCGGCCTCAATCAGCCCGGTGACGTCGAAGAGCCGCCGGTCCACCCGGCCCGAGCGCAGCAACGGCAGCGCGTCCGTCGGCGTCACAGTGAGGCGGCCGCGCTCGCGCTGGACCAGGAACTGCACGTCCTCGCGGCCGGCTCCGGGCCGGACCGAGGTGCCGGACGCGGTGACGGTGACCCGGTCACCGGTGATCAGCGTGACGGTGGTCGAGCGGTTGGCTGTGGGTCCACCCGGAGTGGACTGTTGACCGGTGCCGCCGGGTGGGGCGGGCACGGCGGCCGTGGCTGAGGCGGGAGCCGGCGCGGAGAGCGCCAGCGCGAACACGAGGCCGAGAGCGGCCAATCTTCTTCCCTGGTGCAACGGATCCTCCTCGTCAAGCGTCTTGATGGATGGAGTCACATTGACAACCCAGAATTGCATACCGGGTATGTAAAATGAAGGCCAAAAAATGACGGACCCGCCACGAGCCGACGAACCGGGCCGGCATGATCGGGCGGTGACCTCCATGAAGGACAAGATGCTCGCCGGCGAGCCATACATCGCCGACGATCCCGAGATCATCGCCGACCTGGATCGGGCCGCCCGGCTGATGGAGCGCTTCAACACCAGTCCCGCGGCCGATCCGCAGGCCCGGATCGCGGCCTTGCGTGATCTCCTCGGCGAGTTGGGCGAGGACACCTGGATCCGCCCACCGTTCTACTGCGACTACGGCTGGCAGATCCGGATCGGCCCGCGCAGTTTCGTCAACTACAACGCTGTCTTCCTCGACGTCGCTCGGATCACCCTCGGCGCGGACGTCCAGGTCGGCCCGAACGTGCAGCTACTCACCCCGACGCATCCGGTCGAGCCCGGCCCGCGACGGGACAAGTGGGAGGCGGCCAAGCCGATCACCATTGGCGACAACGTGTGGCTCGGCGGTGGCGCGATCGTGCTGGCCGGCGTGACGATCGGCGCGGACACCGTCGTCGGCGCGGGCGCTGTCGTCACCCGGGACCTGCCCGCCAACGTGGTGGCCGTCGGCAACCCGGCCCGGCCGGTCCGCGAACTCGGCTAGACCGTCGGCGGATCCGACAGGCGGACCACCAGATCGGCCCGGTCGGCGGTGGGGGTGATCAGGGCGGCGTTCGACTCGTCGCTGCCCAACGCCCATGCCCGTGCCTGCTCCGGCGACCGACCGAACGCCTCGTGCCGGGCGGTCAGCCGGCGGTGCCGCACCTCGGCGTCAAGGTCGAGAAACCACGCCTCGTGCAGCAGCGGTCGGATCTCCTGCCAGGGGAAGTCCGGCAACAGCAGGTAGTTGCCCTCGGTCACCACCAGCCGGACCGACGGCGGCACCTCGATAGCGCCGGCCACCGGCTCCTCCAGCTCCCGGCGGAACTCCGGCGCGTAGACCGACGTCGGCTCCAACCGGCGCAACCGGCGCAACAGCGAGACGTACCCGTTCGCGTCGAAGGTGTCCACAGCGCCCTTGCGGTCGGCGCGACCCAGGCGAACCAGTTGCGACTGCGCCAGGTGAAAGCCGTCCATCGGCACCAGGCAGGCGGCCGACCCGACCTCGGCGACGATCCGCTCCGCCAGAGTGGACTTCCCGGCGCCCGGCGCGCCGGCGATGCCGAGCAGTTGTCGCGGGCCGGCCTCGGCGAGCACCAACGCCCGCGCCACCAACTCGTCGGCGGACAGCACCCGGGCCTGCGGCATCAGCCCAGAACCGGGTCGCTGATGGTGAACCGCGCCTGCACCGCCGCCTGCACAGTCTGCGGCTGCGGGTCCAGTTCGAGCTCCGGCGGACCACCGCCCGCGCCACCGCCACCGGCGAAGGCCGCACGGGCGAACATCGGCCGGTCGGCGGGGCCCGCATCGGCCAGCTCGATCAACGAGGTGACCCGGGCGCCCAGCGCCTCCGCGTACTCCCGCGCCCGCAACAGCGCGTCACTGATCGCGGCGTGCCGGGCCGCACGATGGGCGGGGCTGTCCGGACGAAGCTCCCACCACGGGCCGGCCACCTCGACCTGGTCCTGATCGGCGAGCCGGAGCATCAGCTCACCCAGCGCGGTGAAGTCGGTGACCGTGACGGTGGTGGTGACGCTGCCGTGCCAGGCGACCACCCGCTCACCCGAGCGCCGGGTCTCCGGCCGCACCCGCAGGTCGCCGGTCTCCCGCCGCGCCACCGCCGACCCGGAGCCGTCGAGCAGCACCCGGACCGCCGCGGCCCGCTCGGCCAACCGGGTCAGCGTCGCTTCCCGGTCCCGGTCGCGGGCTGTCGCGGTGACAGCGAACCGGGCCAGCTCGGGCGGCACCTCCCGGTACGCCTCGCCGCGCACCTGCACCACAGGACCGTCCACCACCATGCCCCTCAGCCTAGTCAGCGACAGGGCGCCGCGCCGCGTAGGAGACAGTGTCCGCGTCGACGCGCAGACCGGTCAGGTGGCCGCCGGCCACCCCCAGCTCGCGTAGCCAGGACACCTCTGCGGCGTGGTCACCACCGGCCGGGAACTGCCGGTCGTCCGCGCCGAACCGCCGGTCGCGCAGTGCCGCGCGGGAGGCCCGCGCCTCGTCGTAGCGGGCGGTGAGCGCCGGGGCGTCGTCGGCGCGCAGCGCGGCGGTCAGGTCGTCCAGGAACGCGGTGACCTCGGCAAGCTCACGCAGCACCCGGTCCCGGTTGCCGAGCAGCATGTTCGCTGTCCGGTCGGCCGGGGTTCCGGCGACCCGGGTGCCGTCGGAAAAGCTGCCGGCGGCGAGCGCGAGGATCGCGTCGCGCAGCGGTGCGCGCTGCACGGCGCCGGCCAGCGCGCCGGCGAGCAGGTGCGGCACGTGTGAGGCGAGCGCGGCAGCCGAGTCGTGCTCCGGGGCGGACATCGGCACCACCCGGGCCTCGAAGACCTCCACCAGCAGCTCGGCCAGCCAACGGAACGCGGTGGTGGCCGTGCCGGGCGCCGGACAGAGCACCCAGGCCGCGCCGGTGAGCAGGTCCGCTCGCGCGGCCGTCAAGCCCGCCCGGTCGGTGCCCGCCATCGGGTGGCCCGGCACGAATCGGTGCGTCAGCCCCTGCGCGGCGGCGAACGCCGCCACCTGCTCCTTGGTGCTCCCGACGTCGGTCAGCACGCACCGCTCACCGGTCATGGCCGCCACCTCGACCAGTGTCGCCGGCAGGGTGGGCAACGGCCCGCACAGGAAGACCACGTCCCGGTCGGCCACCGCATCGACCAGCCGGTCCGGCGCGGGTACGCCCACCCGGCGCGTCTCCCGTCGGGTGGCCTCGTCCGGGTCCCAGCCGACCACGTCGATGCCGGCGGCGTACATCCGGAGCAGGACCGAACCACCAATCAGGCCGGTGCCGACCACCGCCGCCCGCACCCGCGTGCCTGGCCCGTCCACCATCCTCGGCCGCCCGGACCCGCGATCAGGCGAGACGTGCCGCGACGGCGGCGATGTGCTCGTCGGACTCGGTCAGAGCGACCCGGACATGCTGCCCGGCCGTCGGGCCGTAGAAGACGCCGGCGGCGACCAGGATGCCGCGTCGGGCCAGCCAGTCGACCGTCTGCCAGCAGTCCTCACCCCTGGTCAGCCAGAGGTACAGGCCCGCCTCGGAGTGCTCGACTGTGAACCCGGCACCGGTGAACGCCTCGGCGAGCACCTCCCGCCGGGCGCGGTAACGCTCCCGCTGCTCCTCGGCGTGTCGCTCGTCGTCGAGCGCGGCCACCATGGCCGCCTGCACCGGCGCGGGCACGATCATGCCCGCGTGCTTGCGGACCTTGAGCAGCTCGGCGACGAGCGCCGGGTCGCCGGCGACGAAGCCGGCCCGGTAGCCGGCGAGGTTGGAACGCTTGGAGAGCGAGTGCACGGCCAGCACCCCGGCGTAGCTTCCGCCACTGACCTGCGGAGACAGCACCGAGACCGGCTCGGCCGACCAGCCCAGGGGCAGGTAGCACTCGTCACTCGCGACCACTGCGCCACGTTCGCGGGCCCAGTCGACCACCTTGCGCAGGTGCGCTGCGGGCAGCACCCGGCCGGTCGGGTTGCCGGGCGAGTTGACCCAGACCAACCGGACCCGCGAGGTCGGCCCGACCGACGTGAGCGAGTCGGTACGGACGACTGTGGCACCGGCCAGCCGGGCACCATCCTCGTAGGTGGGGTACGCGACCGACGGCACCACCACCACGTCACCCGGGCCGATGCCGAGCAGCGTGGGCAGCCAGGCCACCAGCTCCTTCGAGCCGATGGTCGGCAGCACACCGAGACCGTCGACGCCAGCGCCACAGGCTCGGGACACCCACGCCGCGATCGCGGCCCGCAACGCCGGGGTGCCGGCGGTCAGCGGGTAGCCGGGAGCATCGGACGCGTCAGCCAACGCCCGCCGGATCACCTCGGGCACCGGGTCGACCGGCGTACCCATGGAGAGGTTGATCAGGCCCTCCGGATGCGCCGCGGCCAGCGTGGCCGCGGCGTCCAGGGTGTCCCAGGTGAACTCGGGCAGCCGCGACGAGACCGGCGCGGGCCGGTTCAGTGGCCCTCGCCGCGCGGCGGCTGCGCGGCGACGAAGGTGGCGTCCTTCTCCACCTTGCCGACCTTCGAGGCGCCACCGGGCGAGCCCAGGTCCTCGAAGAACTCGTAGTTCGCGCCGGTGTAGTCCTTCCACTGCTCCGGGACGTCGTCCTCGTAGAAGATCGCCTCCACGGGGCAGACGGGCTCACAGGCACCACAGTCGACGCACTCGTCGGGGTGGATGTAGAGCATCCGATTGCCCTCGTAAATGCAGTCGACCGGGCACTCCTCGATGCATGCCTTGTCGATCACATCTACGCACGGCTCGGCGATGATGTAGGTCACCGGTCTTCTCCTCCGCAAGACTCGCCGCGATCTCCCGCGACGGTAAGAGCCTAGTATCTCGCCGGGGAGGGGGTCGATCGTGCTCCGACAGCAGGATGTGGGACACCGGATCGTGGTCCGCCGGATTGTGGGGATTCGCGAGGGCCGCCCACAATTTTCCGATGCCCTCGGCGAGCTGGTCGAGCTGAGCGAGACTCATCTCACCCTGGCGACCGCGCAGGGGCAGCTACGGGTCCCGGTGGCGCAGGTCCACCGCGCGAAGCGCGTACCGCCGACCCGTCGGCCGACCGCCGCCGCGGTCGTGGCGCTGGAGCAGGCCGCCGACGAGGCCTGGCCGGCACCGACCCGGGGCCGGCTCGGTGACTGGCTGCTCCGGTCGGCCGAGGGCTGGACCGGGCGCGCCAACTCGGCGCTGCCGATCGGCGACCCGGACCGACCACTGGCCGCCGCTGTCGACGCGGTGGAGCGCTGGTACGCCGAGCTGGGCCAACCCGCGTGGATCAACACGCCGCTGCCCCTCGCCGCACCGGTCGGCGCCGAGCTGGACGCCCGCGGCTGGGGCACCCGCCCTCCGACGCTGGTGCAGACCGCGCCGCTGCCACTGCCGGCGTCGACGCCCGCCGGCGGCGAGGCCGACGGATGGGGCAGTGCGGTCATCGAGCTGGCCACCGCGCCCAGCGACGAGTGGCTGGCCATCGCCGCCGGTCGCAAGGGCGGCCTGCCGGACGCCGCCCGGCACGTGCTCACCGCCGTGGACCAGGTCCGCTTCGCCCACGTGTACGCCGACGGCGCCCTGGTGGGCGTTGGCCGCGGCACGGTGACCGGCCAGGGGCGCTGGCTGGGCCTCAGCCTGATCGAGGTGGTACCAGCGGTTCGCCGCCAGGGGCTGGCCCGCCGCGTGATCCACGAATTGGCGAGCTGGGGCGCGTCGGCCGGCGCGACACACGTGTTCCTTCAGGTCGAGCAGCGCAACGCGGCGGCGATCGCGCTCTACCAGCGGCTCGGCCTCGTCACCCACCACACCTACCTGACCCGGGTCGCGCCGAACTGACCCGTCGAGGCGGCCCGGCACCGCTCGATCCACTCGGCTTTCGGGAAGTCGCGGCATCCAGACGCCCGGAAAACCCCGACTTCAAGGAAGCCGAGTCGATCTAGACGTCGGAGGGCCGGGATGGGCGGTGGTCAGCGGCGGACGACCCGGCGCGGCTTCGCGGCCTTGACCTCGGCGTACCGCTTGAGTTGCTGAGAGCGGTAGTCACGCCCGAGCGCGATGAGCACCAGGTAGCCGATCAGCAACCCGGCGCCGGTGGCGAGCAGGTAGAGCCAGATCTGGGCGAAGAACGTCGCCGCGCCGCCGGCGAACGGGTCGTGACCGACCAGCAGGGGCCCGACCAGCACGGTCAGCAGCATCGCCACCGGCACCACGAGGGCCATGTCGGCGGCCCAGCCCGCGAGCGGCCGGCGACGACCCCAACGGAAGGCGACCACGGCGAGGATCAGGCCGATCACCGTGAACATCGCCAGCGACACCCGGTCGGCGGCGGTGTCGTCACCGTCGAAGCCGAACCGGGTGATCAGTCGGGCGACCACGTTGACCGCGAACAGCCCTGCTACGAGCACCCCGAGGTCACGCCACCGTTTGTTCATCGCCGGACCCTCCTGCCGTACGACCCCGTCGCGGGGTTCGCATCCTGGCAGGAATATCTACCACCCTTACCTGGGAGACGTCATCATCCTGCAGCAACCCGGAACCAGCCCGGCGTCAGCTGCCGAGCATGGGCGGCTGCGGGGCGAGGATCTGCCGGAAGCCCATCACCGCGAAGGTCATCGCTCCGGCCACGATCATGGCCAGCCCGACCCAGTTGTCGCCGGCCAGCAACAGGTCGCCCTCGTTGGTCCGGATGGCGGCGACAGCCATCAGCGCGAACCACGGCACCGCCGGCAACGCCACCGCCCAGCGACGGCCGACCGCCTCGTACGCGAACCAGCTCAGCACGATGTTGGCGCCGATGGCGAGGAGTACCGACACGCCGACCAGTTGCCCGCCGACGCGGACCGTGGCGAGCAGCAGCTCCAACACGCCGGTCAGCACGCCGGCGAGGACCACAACGATCGCACCGACCAGCCGGACGCCCAGGTCCAGCAGTCGCGGCGGGGGCCCCGCCGGGGGCGGGGCTTCCTGGTCCTCCACGACCGTCATCGGTGCGGCCGGCAGGCTCACCGGAGACCCGCCGCCGCGACCGGGGACCGGTCCGGCGCGGTCTCCGCGGGCAGGCCGGCGAAGAGGTCGTCCTCCCAGCCGTACGGCCCGGCGCCCGGGCCCTTCTCACCGACAGCGAGGGTGAAGAACTCCACGCCCATGAACTCGCCACCGAAGTTGCCGGCGATCGAGTAGAGCCAGGAGTTGGCCGGGATCTGGGTGGCGTGCGCCCGCATCGCGGCCTCCTTGGCCGTGTGCTGGTCGGTGCCGTCGATCCGGGCGGCGATCTGGGCGTCCGGGGTGCCGAAGGGCAGGTCGGCGATGTCCTCGATGCCGCCGAACGGGTTGTCCGACGACTCGGCGAAGTGCGCCATGCCGGCCTCCAGGACGCTGAGCGGCATGGCCGTCCAGTAGACCTTGAGCGGGGCGCAGCCCTCGACGGTGGCCAGCTCGACGGCGCGCATTGCCACCCGGTGCGCCTGGATGTGGTCGGGGTGGCCGTAGAAGCCGTTCGGGTCGTACGTGACGAGCACCTGCGGGCGTACCTCTCGCATGATCTCCACGAGGTGCCCGGCGGCCTCGTCGAGGTCGGCCTGCCAGAAGGCCCGGGGGTGCTCGTTTGTCGCGAGCCCCATCATCCCCGAGTCGCGGTAGCGGCCGGCGCCGCCGAGGAAGCGGTGGTCGCCGACGCCGAGCGCGGCGCACGCGGCGGCCAGCTCGGCCACCCGGTACCCGCCGAGCTGGTCGGCCTCGGCGGCCGCGAGCTGCGCGAGCGCGGGCACGTGGATCTCGCCCTCCTCGCCGAGCGTGCAGGTCACCAGCGTGACGTGCGCGCCGTCGGCGGCGTAGTGGGCCATCGTCGAGCCGGTGCCGATCGACTCGTCGTCGGGGTGCGCGTGGACCAGCAGCAGGCGGCGGTCGGGCAGCATCGTCACGACGGTCACTCTAACCGGCGGTTCTCCCCCGGCCGACGCTGACGCGTCCGCCCAGGTCGGCCACATCACCTCCGCTCCCGCTCTACGATTTGGGCTGTGGACTTTCCGGAGCTGGCCGCCCGCACCCGCCGGTTCAGCCACGGCGCGCCACGCGCTGTCTCGGTGGCTGAGGACGGCTCCCGGGTGATCTTCCTGCGCTCCGCCGGCCCCGAGGATCCGGCGGACGCGCTCTGGTTGCTGGACGTGGGCAGCGGCGAGGAACGGCTGGTCGCCGATCCGGCGACCCTGCTGGGCGAGAACGGGGACGTCCGGTCCCTCTCCCCCGGTGAACGCGCCCTGCGCGAGCGGCTGCGGCTCAGCGCCGCCGGCATCGGCTCGTACGCCTTGGACGCGGCCGGTCGGGTTGCGGTGTTCGCGCTGGCCGGGCGGTTGTTCCGGGCCGATCTGGTGCACGGCGACGTGGTGGAGGTGGCGGCCGTCGGCCCGGTGCTGGACCCACGCCCCGACCCGAGCGGGCAGCGACTGGCGTACGTGACCGACGCGGCCGAGGGTGTGCGCCGGGGTGAGCTGCGGGTGATCGACCCCGACGGCACCGACACCCTGCTGGCCGGCGAGGACGCCGGGGTGAGCTGGGGGTTGGCCGAGCACATCGCGGCGGAGGAGTTCGGCCGGTTCCGGGGGTACTGGTGGGCCCCGGACAGCCGCTCGGTGCTGGCCGCCCGGGTCGACGAGTCCCGCCTGGAACGGTGGCACCTGCACGACCCGGCCGAGCCGGCGAGCCCGCCGACCGCCGTCGCGTACCCCCGGGCAGGCGGGCCGAACGCGGAGGTCAGCCTGCACCTGCTGGACCTGGACGACGGCTGGGTCGACGTGCACTGGGACCGGGAGACCTACCCGTACCTGACCGGGGTGAGCTGGGGTGAGGGCAGCCCGTTGATCACCGTGCTGCGCCGCTCGCAGCAGCACGGGCTGGTGCTGGCTGTGGACCCGCGTACTGGTGAGACGCAGGTGCACGCCGAGCTGGCCGATCCGCGCTGGGTCGAGCCGATCGCCGGGACCCCCGCGCACCTGCCCGACGGCCGGGTGCTGGTCGGTGGGGAACTGGCCCACGACGGGTACGACGCCCGGTGCCTGTTCGCGGACGGCACCCTGCTCACCCCGCCGTCGCTGTACGTACGACGGGTGGTGGGTCGGCTGCCGGCCACCACCGGCCCGGCCGACCTGCTGGTGGAGGCGAGCGACGGCGAGCCGAGCGAGCGGCACCTGTTCCGGGTCCGCACCACCATCGGCGGTGGGGTGGACGCGCGCCGGCTCACCACCGACTCCGGCTGGTACACCGCCGCGGTGGGCGGGGACGTTCTGGCCGTCGGCGTCGCGTCGCTGGATCACGCCGGGGTGCGCTGGACGGTCCGCCGCGGTGATCAGGGAATCGCCGAGCTGCGCTCGTTCGCCGCCACCCCGCCGTACTCGCCGTTGCCGCTGCTGGAACGGGTGACCGACCGGCGGCTGCCGGCGGCGGTGCTCTACCCGGACAACCACGTGACGGGCCGGCGGCTGCCGGTGCTGCTGGACATCTACGGCGGCCCGGGGCACCAGGAGGTCGTGGCGGCGCGGGCCGCGTGGTTGGAACGGCAGTGGTGGGCCGACGCCGGGTTCGCTGTGGTCACCATCGACAACCGGGGTACGCCGGGCGTGGCGCCGTCGTTCGAGAAGGCGATCCACCGGCGGCTCGCCGACGTGATCCTGACCGACCAGATCGACGCGCTCACCGCGCTCGCCGGCAAGCACCCGGACCTGGACCTGGGGCGGGTCGGGGTGCGTGGTTGGTCGTTCGGCGGGTGGCTGGCCGGGCTGGCGGTGCTGCGCCACCCGGAGTTGTTCCGCTGCGGGATCGCGGGTGCCCCGGTGACCGACTGGGCGCTCTACGACACCGCGTACACCGAGCGTTATCTGGGGTTGCCGGAAGACGGCCAGGACATCTACGCGCACCACTCGCTCGTCGAGTTGGCCGCCGAGCCGGTCACCAGCCCGGACCAGGCCCGCCCGTTGCTGCTGGTGCACGGGATGGCCGACGACAACGTGGTGGCCGCGCACACGCTCCGGCTCTCCGCCGCCCTGCTGAGCACCGGCCGGCCGCACGCCGTGCTGCCGCTGACCGGGGCCACCCACCTGGCCGCGAACGGGACCGCCGAGCGACTACTCCCGCTGGAACTCGACTTCCTCCGCACCCACCTGCTGTAAGCGCCGTTCGATAAGTGAGTTCGGCATACCGAGCCGTCCGGTGAATGCCATGCTGGCCGAAGCGGTACCGGCGGCGCGATCACCCCGTGGAGACACGGCTTTCCCTTATGCCGAAAGGACTCCAGGATGGTTGGCATCGCGCAGAAACCCTCGGTCGCCGCCGTCCAGGAAGGCGAACTTCCGGTCACGCACTTTCGCACGGCGACAGTGAACGGGATCGACATCTTCTACCGCGAAGCCGGACCGGCCGACGGGCCCGCAGTCCTGCTGCTGCACGGATTCCCCACATCCTCCGCGCAGTTCCGTCATCTGATCCCCCTGCTCGCGGACCGCTACCGGGTGATCGCGCCGGACTTCCCGGGTTTCGGCCACAGCGCCAGCCCGGACCGGTCGACGTTCGACTACACGTTCGCCAACTTCGCCGACCTGATGGACGGCCTGATCGGTCAGCTCGGCGTGGATCGCTACGCGCTCTACTGCTTCGACTACGGGGCACCGACCGGTTTCCGGCTGGCCCTCAAGAGGCCCGAGCGGGTCAGCGCGCTCATCGTGCAGAACGGCAACGCGTACGAAGAGGGCCTGAGCCCGTTCTGGGATCCGATCAAGGCGTACTGGGCGGAGAACACCGACGAGCGCCGCCAGGCCATCGCGTTCATCCTCAACTCCGACACGGTCAAGCAGCAGTACACGGCAGGGGTGAAGGACCTCACCCGGCTCGACCCCGACATGTGGCTCCACGACGACGCGCAGCTCGCCCGCCCCGGAAACGCGGACATCCAGCTGGATCTGTTCTACGACTACGGCAGCAACGTCACGTTGTATCCGGAGTTCCATGCCTTCTTCCGCGACCACCAGCCACCGACGTTGATCGTCTGGGGCCAGAACGACGCCATCTTCCCGCCCGATGGCGCCCATCCCTATCGGCGCGACCTGCCGTCGGCCGAGTTTCATCTGCTCGACACCGGCCACTTCCTGCTGGAAGACAAGCTCGACGTCGCTGCGCCGATGATCCACGATTTCCTGGACCGCTCCATCGGCCGCTCCTGAACGCAGGAGCAGATTGGCCAGTCCGCCGCCCAAGATCGCACTGGATCCAGGATTTAGTGGCATTCCGGCGTCAAATGGCCACTAGATCCAGGATCGGGCGCGATCTTGAACGAGGCGGGGCAAGCCCAGCTTCGACCGGAAGGGCTCGGCGCCCTACGCCGGCCATCCGCCTGGATCCTTCCGAGGCTGCACAACGGGTTGCTGGCCGGGACGACGTTCTGACATCCGAGCAGGGACAATGCGGCGGTGTCGGATTTCGCGAAGCCGCTCGGCTACCGCCTCATCACCGGGCCCGATGATGCCGAATTCTGCGCCCGCGTCAGCGCGCTGCTCGATCAGGGCTATCAGCTGCACGGGTCGCCGGCGCTGACCTTCGATGGCGACCGCGTCATCGCCGCCCAGGCGTTGGTGCTGTCGCACCCTGCCGGCTCCGAGGCGGCCGAGGAAAGCCCCAGGTAGAGACGCATGCTCATGGCGGCAAGCTGACGATCACCAACGTTCCACGAGGTGTTCCCGGCCCTGCGGCGGGTCGTACGGTTCGGGCCAGTAGTCGATGATCTTGCTGATCAGCCCCTGCTCGGACATCTCCAGCCAGACGCACGCGTCCTGCTGCTCGTCGCCGACACTAACGTCGAGCACCAGGGCAGCAAGACGGCCATCGGCGATCACCCGTCGTGGCCGCAGGTGCCAGTCGCCCGGATACTCGGTGTTGAACCGCAGGAACGCGTCCTTGCCGCGAATGCGCTCCCGAGTCTGCGGCATCTCGTAGACCACATCATCGGTGAGCAGGGCGGCCAACCCGGACCAGTCGCGGCGCTCCGAAAGATCAACGTAGGCGTGGGCGGTCCGCCGAGCCGTCGAGGTGTCATCCACGGCCCGGACCCTAGCCGCCGCCAGCGACAATCTGGCGAGCCGTCGGTGCATCACCGGCCTTGCCCGCACCGATGCCCGCAGCACGTCTCCCCAGGCCGGATGACCTGATCTGGCGACGCCGAAAACGTGAATCTTGGACAGTTTCCGTCAGCGTGGAACGGAAACTGTCCAAGATCTCTTCTTCGCGCAGCGGCAAGCGACGGTGATCTTGGCGGTCCACATCAGCGAGGCCGTCGAACGGATACCGTGCGGCGGACTCTGACGTCATCGGCGTCGCAGGTTCTCAGGGGCGTGCGTCGTATCGGGTCCGGGCTTCGAAGACGCGGTCCATGTGCGTCTCCGCCCAGTCCTTGATCGCGATCATGACCGGGAACAGTTCATGGCCGAGCGGGGTGAGCTCGTAGTCGACGCGGACCGGTACCGAGGCAGTGACAGTGCGGGTGACCAGGCCGTCGCGCTCCAGGGTGCGCAGGGTCTGGGTGAGCATCTTCTGGCTGACGCCAGCGATGCGCTGGGCCAGCTCGCCGTGCCGCTGCGGGCCGTCGACGAGCGCCGGGATCACCAGGGCGACCCACTTGTCGGTGAGCCTGCTCAGCAGCTCACGGGTCGGGCACTGGTCCAGGAACGCGTCGTAGTCAAGTTTCGCCTGCTCACGGCGTTGCGCTGCGGTCGACGTCGCCATTCTTTCCTCCTTGGTGCCCTAGGCACTTTAAGGTACCTACTTTCTCATAGTGCCGATGATTCGTACGGTCGTGGTGATCACGAAATCCCACGAAGGAGACGGCGATGCGCGCAGTCAGCTATGACAAGTTCGGAGGGCCGGAGGTCCTGCACGTGGCCGAGGTGCCGGTGCCCGAGGCCGGCCCGGGGCAGGTGCGGGTGCGGGTCGCCGCGTCGGTCGTACACCCGGTCGATCTGATGGTCCGCTCCGGGCGGTTCCCGGCCCCGTTGCCGACCGGCCTGCCGTACACGCCCGGCTGGGACGTCGCCGGCAGCGTCGACGCGGTCGGCCCGTCGGTCGACGAGTTCTCGATCGGCGACGAGGTCATCGGCTTCTCGCCGTGGCTGCAAACCACTGCCGGCGCCCACGCCGAATACGTACTCCTCGACGCCGCCTGGCTGACCCCCGCGCCCGCCGGCGTCCCCGCCACCGAGGCGGCGACGCTGCCGACCAATGGCCTCGCCGCCGCCCAGGCACTCGACCTGCTCGCGCTCCCGGCGGGTTCCACGGTGCTCGTCACCGGCGCCGCCGGGCAGGTCGGCGGGTTCGTTCTGGCGCTGGCCCGGGCGACCGGTCTGCACGCCACGGGACTCGCCGGGGCCGGCGACCGCGAGTTCGTCGAGTCGCTTGGCGCGGCGTTCCTGTCGCGCGACGACGATCCGACGGGGACGTTCGACGCGGTCGTCGACCTGGCGGTGATCGGGGCCTCGCTGCTGGACCTCATTCGGGACGGCGGCGGCTACGTGGCCGCGTCGCCTCCGCTGCGCCCGGAGCCGGTGCGGGGAATCCGGACCTTCGCGCTGGAGGTGCTACCGGACGGAACCCGGTTGGGCGAACTGGTCAAACTCCTCACCAGCGGCGACATCCCGCTCCGGGTCGCTGACGTGTACCCCTTCGCCGACGCGGCAGCGGCCCACGAGCGGCTGGCCCAGGGCGGCGTCCGCGGCGGTGTGGTGATCGTCCCCTGATCGGCGGCGGAAGCTCGATGAGAGGCTTGCATCTCAAGCCGCTTGAGATCGCAGGGGTGGTACGGATAACCGCACCCGTACCGTGCGGGCCACCCGGATGTCCGTGCCGCCGCCAGCGCCGAGGCTGGAACGCATGGACAACGTGGTGGAACTCGACGGGGTGACCCGCATCTACGGCTCGCGCCGCCGGCCGGTCGCCGCTCTTCGCAGCGTCTCACTCGCGGTGGCGGCCGGCACGTTCGTGGCGGTGATGGGCTCGACCGGATCGGGCAAGAGCACGCTGTTGCAGTGCGCGGCCGGGCTGGACCGGCCGACGTCGGGCCGGGTCCGGCTGGTCGGCCGGGACGTCACGCGGATGCGCGAGGGTGCGCTGACCCGGCTGCGCCGCGACCGGGTGGGTTTCGTTTTCCAGTCGTACAACTTGCTGTCGGAACTGACGGTGCGGCAGAACGTGCTGCTGCCCCGTCGGCTGGGTGGTCCGCGCCCGCGCCCGCTCGACGAGGTGCTGGCCGAGGTTGGGCTGTCCGGGATGGCTGGCCGGTCGGTCGGTGAGTTGTCCGGTGGCCAGCGCCAGCGGGTCGCCATTGCCCGTGCGTTGGCTGGCCGTCCCGCCGTGGTGTTCGCGGATGAGCCGACCGGGGCGTTGGACCCGACCACCGGTGGGCAGATTTTGCAGTTGTTCCGTAGCGGGGTCGACCGGGCCCGGGTGACGGTGGTGATGGTCACCCACGACCCGGCGGCAGCGGCCTGGAGTGACCGGCTCATCCTGCTGCGCAACGGCGAGGTGGTGGCGGACGGCCCGACGCCCGATTCGACAAGCATCGCGGAGCGGCTGGCCGCCACCGTGACCGACCCGGTGGTGGCCCGGTGAACGCGGGGCTGACCAGGCAGGCGTTACGCAAGCAGCCGTGGGCCTTCGCTGGACCGTTCGTCACGCAGTGCCTGGCCGCCGCGCTGGTGTCCGGAGCGCTCGGCGCCAGTTCCTCGATGTCCGGTGCGCGGTTGGACCCGGCCGCACGGCAGGCGCTGACCGAGAGCTCGCTTCCCGAGATGGCCGCGCTGTTCGTGGTGATGTCGGTGTACCTGACCGCGTTGATCGTCGGGTTGACCATGACGTCGTCGATCGCCCGGCAGGGCCGGGACATCGCGCTGGTGCGGGCGGTCGGTGCCACCCCTGGCCGGGTGCGCCGCGCGGTGGCGGCCCAGGCGGCTGCGGTGGCGGTGCCGGCGACACTGCTCGGTGTGCCGCTCGGTGCCCTGCTCGCCCGCGCCTGGTTGGCGGGGCTCACCGGGCACGGGGCGATCCCACCCGGCGTGACGTTCCACAATTCGGCTGCGGCACTGCCCGCCGCGTTGGGCATCACCGTCGGGGCGTCGCTGGTTGGCGCGCTGGTCGCCGCGATACGCCCAGCGCGAGTACGCCCCGCCGCCGCGCTGACCGAGACGGCCGTCCCGCGGCGTCGGATCAGCATTGTGCGTACCGCGATCGGGGTGGTGCTCGTGGCTGGCGGCGTGGTGCTGTCGGTCCTGATCGCGAAGGGCGACCCGGCGAAGGCTGGTGAGTTGGGCTTCTTCACGATGCTGGCGATGTGCGTAGGGGTCGGCTTCCTCGGTCCGGTCCTGCTGCGGCTGGTCGCCCCGCTGGCGCGACTGTTCGGGGGTACCGGGGCGCTGGCCGCGGACAACCTCGCGGTGCGATCCAAGGCGCTGTCCGGCGCCCTGGTACCGCTGGTCCTCGCGATCGCGTTCGCCACGGTGAAGGTGGTCACGCACACCACGTCCGTGTACGTGCGCGCCGCGCCCGACCCACCGGCACAGGTGTGGACGGAGTACTCCGGTACCGCCGTCTACGTCGCTTTCGCCGCGGTCGCCGCGGTGAACACGCTGGTGACCGTGCTGCTGGCCCGACGTCGGGAGCTTGCGGTGACCCGGCTGGTCGGCGCGAGCAGGACGCGGGCGCTGGCCGTGGTCGTCTGCGAAGCTCTGATGGTGACAGTGACCGCGCTGGCGGTGGGTACAGTGGTCGCGATGGTCACCGTGGTGCCGATGCTGCACGGCATGCTGGGCACGTGGATGCCGTACCTGCCGACCGGGCAGCTGATCGTCGGCCTGGCCGCGGTGATCGGCCTGGTCCTGCTGGGCACCGTGGTGCCGGCGCTGGTCGCGATGCGCCGCCCGGCGGTGGAGTCGCTGGCGGTGGACCCGTGAGGTCGGTCGTCAGCAGCGTCCTGCGCGCGCCGGTGGCCGCCCGCACCTGGAGTGAGGTCGGGTACGCGGTCACCGGCGCGGTACTGGCCGTGCCGACGTTCGTGATCGCACTGCTGGGGCTGGTGTTCTCCGCGCTGTCGCTGCTGACGATCGGGCTACCGCTGCTGACAGGTGTACTGGTGCTGGCCCGGCTGACCGTGCGGTACTTCCGTGGGCCGGCCCGGCTGTTCCTCGGCTGGAGTTGGCCGAACCCGCCGCCCGTACGCCGTCGCGGGCCGGGCCCTGTGCGCTGGGCCGGCGCGGTGCTGACCGACGCCAGCGCTTGGAAGGCCCTCGCGTACTGCTTCGCCCGGCTGCCGCTGATGACCGCGGCCGCCTACCTCGGCGGGGTCCTCATCGTCGGAGGGCTGCTGGGAATCACCTATCCCCTGTGGATGAACAGGTTTCCGCAGGATTCGCCGTGGGGCGGGCCCTGGGGTCTGGCCGCGCAGGGGTTGGCCGCGCTGCTGGCGTTTCCGTGGTACTTCCGGCTGATCGTGTGGCTGGACCGGCGGTTGGTGGGGGCGCTGCTGGAGCCGGGCCCGGAGCGAGCCCGGATAGCGGCGCTGGAGGCCAGCCGGGCCGCCTTGCGGGCGGACGCGGCCGCGCTGCTGCGCCGGGTGGAGCGGGACCTGCACGACGGTACGCAGGCCCGGCTGGTCGCGCTGGGCGTGGCGCTGTCGCGCATCGAGCGGCGAGCCGGCGAGCCGGAACTGCGGGCGCTGGTGACGCAGGCCCAGGGTGCGGTGGTGGAGGCGCTGACCGAATTGCGGGACATCGTTCGGGGCATTCACCCGCCCGCGCTGGACGCCGGCCTGAGCACGGCGATCGAGACGCTGGCCGCGCGCAGCGCGGTGCCCGTCGACGTGCACGTGGACCTGCCCCAGCGACCAACGCCCGAAATGGAGTCGGCGCTCTATTTCAGCGCCGCCGAACTGCTCACCAACGTGGCAAAGCACGCCGGGTCCAGCCGGATCCGGCTGGACCTTCGCGCGCTGGGTGGCGTGCTACGCCTGACTGTCACCGACGACGGGCGCGGCGGGGCGAGGCCGGGGAGCACGGGTACCGGCCTGGCGGGGCTGGTCCGGCGGGCCGAGTCGCTGGACGGCGCGCTGCGGGTGGACAGCCCACCCGGCGGGCCGACGACCATCACCGTGGAGTTGCCATGCGAGTAGTGATCGCCGAGGACAACCCGTTGCTGCGCGACGGGATCAGATTGCTACTGACCGATCACGGCATCACCGTCGTGTCGACGGTGGACAACGGTGAAGACCTGCTGGCGGCGGTCGGCGAGCACCGGCCGGAGGCGGCGGTGGTCGACGTGCGAATGCCACCGACCTTCACCGACGAAGGCTTGCGTGCGGCACTGGCGATCCGAGCGAGGTACCCGGAGACCGGCGTGCTGGTCTTCTCACAGTGGGTGGAAACCCGGTACGCGCGGCAGCTGATCGCCGAGCACCCCGGGCGGGTCGGGTATCTGTTGAAGGACCGCATCGTCAGCACCGACGACTTCGTCGACGCGCTGCGAAGGGTGGCCGCCGGCGGGACAGCACTGGACCCGGAGGTGGTGCGGCAGTTGCTGGCGGCGCCGGCGGTGGACGCGGGCGTCGCCCGCCTCAGCGAGCGGGAACGAGAGGTCCTGGGGATGCTGGCCGAGGGCCGGTCCAACGCTGCCATCTGCGAGTCGCTGCACCTCGCCCCGCGCAGCGTGGAGAAGCACGTGACAGCCATCTTCACCAAGCTGGACCTACCCCAGGCGCGGACCGACCACCGGCGGGTACTGGCCGTGCTGCGCTACCTGAACGCGGCGCGCTGAGCCCAGCGGGAGCGCAACCTCCAGCGTGCGCTCTGCCCGCATGTCGATGCAGGTAACGGACGGTGTCGAGCCTGGCCACGCCAACGCGCAAGCCGCTCGCGAACCCGGGCCGTGGGAGCTGACCTTCCGGGATGCTTCGACGTCCAAGGCGACGCTCGACCAGTAAAATACCTCGCCCGAATAGCACGCTCTGCTGATGACAACGCACTCGATGGGGCTGCGGCCAATCCCGAATCTGGTCCTCGGCGTGCCCAGGTGACATCCACCCCTTTGAAGGAGCCCGGCATGAGTAGCCCACGCGAAACCTTCCTCCGGCTGGTGAACGGTGTCTGCGCCGGTCCGTACGATGACTTGGCTGACCTGTACGCCGAACAAACCCATGTCACGCATCCGTTCCACCCGCTCAACCCGCCTCCGCTGCTCAGCCGCAGCGAGCTGCACGAGCACTTCACCGCGCCACCTCCGGTCGCCCGGACGCTGAACCGTAAGCCGGTCGACGTGACGATTCATGAAACCGCCGACCCGGAGGTGATTGTCGCCGAGTTCGCCTATCAGGGGCGGGTCAACGAGACAGGCGAGGCGTTCACGGTGCCGTGTGTCTTCGTGATGCGCATCCGCGACGGGCTCATCATCGAGTCCCGGGACTACATCGACCACATCTCCAGTGCGCGGGCCTGGGGTCAACTCGACAGTCTGCTGGCCGCGCTTCGTCCGCAGGAAAGCACCATCATTGAAAGTGCAGCCCAGCCCTGATTCAAGTCCGACGTCCTGCGCACGGTTCTGCCGCAATGGCCTGAAGAGCTCACGCGCGTCCACGTCTCCGGTCATCTCGCTTCAGCTCGTCGCCGGGGCCACAGGCAGCACATTGCTCGCGGCGGCGGAGGTAGTAGGCGTAGGCCGCGACACCGAGCGCGACCGCCCATATCGGCCACAGTGCGTGGATACCAACCAGCCACGGCTGCGCCCCGAGTTCGCCGAAAAGGATGTCGGTGTTGCTGAGCAGACCCAACCCGGCCGACATGATCAACACAGCGATCACCATGGCCGGGATCACCGCCAGGCGCACCGGCACCCGCCTCCCCCCGAGCCGGAAGACCCACCGAGGGAACACCTCTCCCCAGTGCTGCACAAGTCCCAGCGTCAGCCCCGCCCCGATCACGGCAAAGGTGGCCAGTGCACCACCGCGCCACCGACCGTCGGTGTCCAGCAGATGCCGCATCGCCGCGTCATTGATACCGAGTGGAACACCGGCCATCCAGGCGTACCGGGTGGCCGCGAACAGCAGTGGCACGGCGATCGCCACGGCTGTCGCCCATCGACCCACCGTGGCCACGGGCGTGGACGGTCCGGTGCGGGGATGCACCCGGCCGCACGTGACGCAGGCGCCCCGGCTGCCGCGCTGCCAACGCACCATCCTGATGGCCACCAGCACTCCTGCGAACACACTGACGCCCTGCCAGGCTATCGGCGCGGTGACGATCGAGCTGTAATCGACGTCCGGCCAGCCGAACGGCGCTCCCAGAACGAGCATCGGCAGGTAGGCGACCAGGGCCAGGAGCCGGATGTCGGGCACCACAAACAGCAGCACAACCACCGCCGTCCAACCCAGCGCGAGCATCGAAGCCCGACCCGCGCCCGAACGCGCGGCACGTTGACCCCCCGTCCCGAGCATGATCAGCACCGACACGAACAGAATGCTCGCCAACAGTGCTGCACCGATCCCCGCCGGAACGGCACGGATCAGCGACATGTCATCGACCGGGTCGTTGGGTCCGAACGGATAGCCCTGCCCGGTTACCGCGCACAGGAACGCCAACATGGCCAGACCACCGGTGACGATCGCAGCGGCGTCGCCGTACCGGTCCCGGGTCCGGACACGGCCAGGACGGTCCGCCGCGGTCACAGCGTGTCCCCGGGCAACGGAGCGTGATTGTTGCCGGTTCGGCGTTCCAGGAGGTGCAGAGCACCGGCGATCGCCAGGACTGGCCCGGCGAGCAGCGCACCCAACTGGGTGAGCCCGTTCAGGGCGGTGACGTTGTCCGACTCGGGCGCGCCGAGCACCACCGCCAGGAGGGTCAGCATCGCGTATCCGAACATCGCGCCTGTACCGATCCAGGTGAGCACCAGCCCCACCCGCGTGCGGCTGCCACTCGCAGGCCAGCGCAGCATGAGCAGCACGCCGGCGGCAGCGGACACCGCCATCACCCCGTTCACCACCTCACCCGAGCGAGCCGTGTACTCCCAACCCTCCTGGTAGGCACCCGTGAAAGCGCCTTCCGCGCTGAACGCCATCACCAGGTGAGCGACCGCGACCGCCCCAGCAGCGGTGCCACCCGCCCAGGCGAGCACCACCTGCAGACCACGGGTCGCGCCGGTCCCGGCGGCCGGAGGCCGGTCGAAGATGTACGACCAGCGCGTTCGCGCGTACGCGACGAAGGCGGCACCCAGCAGCAGGCCCTGCAACGCGAACGACGTGTAGACCACCACATAGACCCACGGGGCCACGAGTCCACCGGCAAGACTCACTTCCCGGCCACCGGTTATCGCGCCGGCCAACGCCCCATTGACCACCTCGATCACGGCCGGCATCAGCAGCCCGGTCCCGACCCAGACCGGCGCCAGCACCAGCCACACCGGCAACCGCATCCCCCAGCGGTGTGTGAAGGCCAACGCGACAAGGATGGCCACAACGTCCATCGTCGCGGTGACGACGTTCGGCCCGACGAAGTCCGCTCCACGCGCCGGCGAACCCTCAGGCACGCCGACCATCACCCCGCCGATCCACAGCACCTTCAGCAACAGATACGGCAGCACCGCAACGACAACCCCGTAGCCGACCATCAACCGGGTCACCCGCGCCCGACGTGACCGGTCGACAACCGGCCCGTCCGCACCAGAATTACGCAACGAAACATCGACAGCCATAGGCCGATGATCCGTGTCGACGGGGCGGCACTCCTCCCCACCTGAAGCGAACTCTCTCCCTCTACCGAGGGAGCGCCGGCTGTCCGAGTACCACGGCGCGATTCAACTCCTGGTCGAGCCCACCCGCCGACGGTTACGCAGCCCTCAAGAGCGGATTGAAGCGAGGAACTGGGTGGTGGCTTCGATGAGCAGGCTGCGGGTGCCAGGTTCGGAGCCGCTGTGGCCCGCGTTCTCCACGATGTGGAACGTCGCCTCAGGCCAGACCCGATGCAGGTCCCAGGCTTGGTTCGGCGGCGTCTTGATGTCGTAACGGCCGTTCACGATGACCGTCGGGATGTGTCGAATGCGGTCGACGCCCGCCAGGAGACCTTCCGGCGGGAGGAAGCCGCCGTTGCTGATGTAGTGGTGTGTGATGCGGGCGAACGCCAGCAGGCTGCTGTCGTCGATGCCGGGCGGCGTCATCGGCAGCAGAGTGTTGGCCGAGAGCTCCCAGCTCATCCAGGCGCGGGCCGCCGGGCCGTGTACCGCGGGGTCAGGGTCGGTGATGCGGCGGCCATAGGCGCCGACAAGATCGTCTTGTTCCGTCACCGGGATCGCAGCACGAAATGCCGCCCACTCGGCGGGGAACAGGTGCGCTGCGCCCGCCGGGGTGAACGCCCATGCCTCGTCTGACCTGCGAACCAGCCACACGCCACGGAGCACGAGTTCGGTGACCCGCTCAGGATGGGCCTGCGCGTAGGCCAGGCCGAGGGTGCTGCCCCAACTGCCGCCGAAGACGAGCCAACGCTCGATCCCCAGGTGCTCGCGTAGTTGCTCAATGTCCGCCACCAGGTGCGGAGTGGTGTTGTGTTCCAGTGACGTCTTCGGGTCGCCAGCGAAGGGCCGGCTGCGACCGCAGTTTCGCTGGTCGAACAGCACGACCCGGTAGCCGGACGGGTCGAAGTACCGCCGATTGTCCGGGAGCAGGCCACCGCCGGGGCCGCCGTGCAGGAACACTGCGGGTTTGCCGCCGGGATTCCCGCACAGTTCCCAGTAGACCTCATTACCGTGGCCGACGCTGAGCATCCCGGAGTCGTACGGCTCGATGGGCGTATACCAGTCCATGACAGAAGGGTCCCCTCCCGACGACGTTGTCGGGAGGGGACCCTTCTGGTCTGCGGTGTGACTTACGGCTTGACGTGCGCGTTCACGAACGACGGGTAGCCGAAGACGCTGGAGATGAAGATCCCGCCGGCCTTGGACCCGTGCACGTTGTAGGCCACGTCGACGAAGAGCGGCACCACCGGCGCGTGCTCCTTCATGATCCGCTCGTCGAGCTTGGCCCATTCCGGACCCTGCTCGGCCGCGGGCAGCGCCGAGATGCGGTCCATCTCGGTGTTGATCGCCGGGTCGTTGAAGTAGGCCTGGTTGCTGTTGCCCTCGGCCTTGATGGTGCGGCCGTCGTAGAGCACCGGCAGGATCGAGGCTCCGCTCGGCCAGTCCGCCGCCCAGTTACCGATGTACAGGTCCCAGGGGTTGTTCTTCTTCTTGATCTCGTCGAGCTTCGCGTCGTCGGAGATGTTCCGCAGCGTGATCTTGAAGCCGGCTCGCTCCAGGTTGGCCTTGAGCTGGGCGCCCTGCTGCTGCTCGACGGAGTTGTCGGCGACACCGAGGACCAGCTCGGGCGTCTTCCCGCCGAGCAGCTCCTTGACCTTGTCGACGTTGCCGTTGGCACCCGCCGGGTACGTGTCGTACGCCTTGTAGCCGATGGTGGCCGGCGGCATGAGCGTGGTCAGCGGCGCGGCGACGGTCTGCCCGCCCATGGCCTTGATGAGGCCCTCGCGGTCGATGGCGTAGTTGAGCGCCTGCCGCACCTTCAGGTCGGTGACCCGCTGGTTGTTGATGACCAACTGGTTGGCGCTCGGGGTCGGCGAGAGGATCGTCCGTGACTTGAGGGCGGCGTCCCCGGCGACCTTGGCGACCAGCGAGGCGGGCACGGTGTTGAAGGCGAGCGCGCTCTGGTCAGCGCCGTTGTCGGCGATCACCCGGTTGTTGGCGGCGTCCGCGGTCGGGCCGAAGCTCCAGACGAACTGGTCCGGGTACTGGTGCCGGACCGGGTCGGTGTTCGGGTCCCAGTTGGTGTTGCGGTCCAGGGTGATCTGCACGCCGACCTGGTTCTTGGCGACCTTGTACGGGCCGGACGAGAACGGCTGCTTGTCCAGGTCGACGCCGGTGTCCTTGTCGGCGGGCAGCGGCGCGGTGGTCGGCAGCGAGACCGCGAACGGCAGGTCACAGCGGGGCTTGGCGAACTCGAAGCGCAGCGTCTTGGCGTCCGGCGTGCTCAGGCCGGGCGGCAGGGACGTCTTGTTCTTCTTGAAGTCCCACTTGGTGTCGAACTGCGCGGTGTCGGCCAGCCACTCCTGGATGTAGGTCGGGCCGCCGGACAGGTCCGGGTCGAAGGACCGGGCAATGCCGTACGCGATCTCCTTGGAGGTGATCGGCCGTCCGTCCTCGAACTTCACCCCGTCCTTGACGGTGAATTCCCAGACCTTGCAATCGTTGTTGACGTTCTTGCCCGGCGTCTCAGCCAGGTCGCCCACCAGGACCAGGCCGCCCTTGCCGTCGTCCTTCCAGGTGGTCAGGTAGCGGGCGAAGAGCGGGTTGGCCATCAGACCGGCGAACGAGTACGTCCGCTGCGGGTCGAGGTGGGAGATCGGCGACTCCCGGATGATGGTGAAGGTGCCGCCCTTCGCAGCTCCGCTCACCTCGGCCGCCGGCCCCTGCGAGTCCTTGGGGTCGGTCGCGATGACCCCGGTCTGCTGCCGTTCGTTGTCGACAGTGGTGCCGTCGCCCGTGTTCTTCGAGCACGCACCCAATGCCACAACCAGAGCGATCGCGCCGCCCGCGGCAAACGCCACGCGTGGTCTCATGAAGTACCCCCTTCACCCATGTGCCGTGCGGTTTCGTCGGGGCGAGAACCGCCGACGTCCCGAGGATCGTATGGAAGAAAACCTACGAGTTGTGTAACAGTTGTCGATAAATTTCGCCATCGGTGGGCGCGCCGGACACCCTTTCGCTCAGCGCAGCCGCACCCGGGGGTCGATGGCCGCGTAGAGCAGGTCCACCAGCACGTTCGCCAACACCACGAAGACGGCGGCGATCAGCACTGTGGCCATGATGGTGGGCAGGTCGCCCGAGCGCACCGCGTCCACCGCCGTACGCCCCAACCCCTGGATGCCGAACGTCGTCTCGGTGATCACCGTCCCGCCCAGCGCCCCGCCCACGTCCAGCCCGGCGATGGTCACCACCGGGGTGATCGCCGCACGCAGCGCGTGTCGCCCGTACACCTTTGGTTTGGCCAGGCCCTTGGCCCGCGCGGTCCGGACGAAGTCCTCCGACAGCGTCTCCAACATCTGCGCCCGCGACAGCCGGGCGTAGATG
Organism: Micromonospora sp. 050-3; assembly: GCF_046549335.1. Classification (NCBI taxonomy): domain Bacteria; kingdom Bacillati; phylum Actinomycetota; class Actinomycetes; order Micromonosporales; family Micromonosporaceae; genus Micromonospora; species Micromonospora sp. 050-3. The sequence continues at coordinate 434,004 of NZ_JAJPVX010000003.1, read as the reverse complement.
GCCGAGAAGAGGAAGGCCAGCGCCACCCAGGCCAGCACCAACCCGCTGGCCCACTTCGCCGGGTTGTCGAAGATGGAGGTGTAGCTCGGCACGGGCAACAGCCGCAGGTTGTAGACGAACACCAGCAGCAGCACAGCGCCCACGAAGTACAGCTGCAACGAGGCGCCGGTCAGCGAGAAGCCGATCGCCAGCCGGTCCAGCCAGGTGCCCCGGCGCAGCGCGGACACCATGCCGAGCCCCACGCCGAGCAGCAACCAGAGGATGGCCGCCGGGATCACGATGCTCAGCGTCACCGGCAACACCCGGGCGATGGTGTCCGAGACGGCCTCGTTGGTGACGTACGACCAGCCCAGGCAGGGCGCGTCGCACCGGCCACCCTGGGCGCTGCCCAGGTCCCGACCGGTCACGATGCCCTTCATGTAGCCGGCGTACTGGCTGACCAGCGGGTCGTTGAGGCCCAGGTCGTCGCGGACCCGCTCCAGCCGCTCCGGGTTGCAGTTCTTCGAGCAGATGCTGCCGACCGGGTCGCGCGGCAGGGCGAAGAACATCAGGAAGGTCAACACGCTCACCGCGAAGAGGGTCAACGTCGCGGAGAAGAGTCGCTTGAGCAGAAATCGCGGCATGATTTTGACCCCTACCGGGACGACTTCGGATCGAGCGCGTCCCGCAACGCGTCGCCGAAGAGGTTGAAGGCGAACACCAGCGCGAAGATCGTGATGCCCGGGAAGAACACATACGCCGGGTCGGTCTGGAGGAAATCCAGACTGCGGTAGATCATTCGGCCGAAGCTCGGCGTCTCGTCGCTGAGGCCGACGCCGATGAACGACAGCGCCGCCTCGCTGGTGATGAACTGCGGCACCGCCAGGGAGAACGACACCAGGATCGGTGCCCAGATGTTCGGCAGCAATTGCCGGAAGAGCATGTGCCCCAGCCCGGCCCCGCTGGCCCGGGCCGCCTCCACGAACTCCCGCTCGCGCAGCGCGATCACCTGCCCGCGGACCAGCCGGGCCGTGCTGGTCCAGCCGAAGATGGCGAAGACGGCGATCAGCACCCCCACCCCGAAGGCGGACGACACCTGCCCCCGCTCACCGTAGAAGCGCAGCGTGATGGTGGGCGTGAGCGCCAGCGCGATGATCAGGAAGGGCATGGCCAGGGTCAGGTCGGTGATCCAGTTGATCACCGCGTCGAGCCAGCCGCCGAGGTAGCCGGCGAGCGCGCCCAGCACGATCCCGATCGTCGCGGTGATCAGGGCCGCCGCGAACGCGATGAACAGCGAGGTCCGCAGCCCGTAGATCAGCCGGATGAAGATGTCCCGGCCCAGCCCCGGCTCCAGGCCGAACCAGTGCCCACCGCTGACACCGCCGGCGTACCCCAGCGGCATGCCGAAGCCGTCCAGCATGTTCTGGAACTGCTCCCGCGGGCCGATCCCGTAGGCCATCTCGATCAGCGGGGCGGCCAACCCCAACAGCAGGAAGAAGATCAGGAGTACGCCGCTGACCATCGCCGTCCGGTCGCGGCGCAGCCGCAGCCAGGCGAGCTGACCGGGTGAGCGGCCGACGACGCCCTTCACGGCGGGCCCGCCCGGGTCCGTGCCGGACTCGATCTCGGCCAGCGCCACACCCTCCACCGGGGAGAGACTCACGACGACACCTCCTCGGTGACCTGGGCAGTCGACTCCGGGCCCGTGCTGGCCGCTTCCCCTTCGGGGCCCGTGCTGCCCGCTTCCCCTTCGGGGAAGTGGCACGCGGTGGCCTGGTTGCCGCCGTCGCGCGGGACCAGCGCGGGTTCCTCGGTGGCGCAGATGTCCTGCGCCTTCCAGCAGCGGGTACGGAACCGGCAGCCCGACGGCGGGTCCAGCGGGGTGGGCACGTCACCGGTCAGCCGGATCCGACCCGCCGGGCCGAGCTGGGTGACGTCCGGAATCGCCGAGAGCAACGCCCGGGTGTACGGGTGCTGCGGGCGCTCGTAGATGTCCGCCCGGTCGCCGATCTCCACGATCCGACCCAGGTACATGACCGCGACCCGCTGGCAGAAGTGCCGGACCACGGCCAGGTCGTGCGCGATGAACACGAAGGCCAGACCAAGCTCGCGTTGCAGGTCGCGCAGCAGGTTGACGACCTGCGCCTGGATCGAGACGTCCAGCGCGCTCACCGGCTCGTCCGCGACGATCAGCTTCGGCCGCAGGGCAAGCGCGCGGGCGATGCCAATGCGCTGGCGTTGACCACCGGAGAACTCGTGCGGGTACCGGTTGTAGTGCTCCGGGTTCAGCCCGACCAGCTCCAGCAACTCCTGCACCCGGGCCTTGATCCCACCCGGCGGCTTGATCCCGTTGACCTGCAGCGGCATCGCCACGATCCGGCCCACTGTGTGCCGGGGGTTCAGCGAGGCGTACGGGTCCTGGAAGATGATCTGAAGTTCCTGGCGCAACGGGCGCAACTCGCGGCGGCCGGCGTGCGTGATGTCCCGCCCGTCGAACTCGATGCTGCCGCTGGTCGGTTCCAGCAGCCGCACCAGCATCCGACCGGTGGTGGTCTTGCCGCAGCCCGACTCCCCCACCAGGCCGAGCGTCTCGCCCGGGCGCACGTCGAAGTCGAGCCCGTCGACCGCCCGCACCAGACCGGTGGCGCGCAGCCCCTGGCGTACCGGGAAGTGCTTGCTCAGGCCGCGTACCCGCAGCAGTGGTTCATCGGTCATCTCCACGGTCCTCCGTTCGGGACTGCGGTACTCCGCTGCGCTGCGTTCCTCGCCCTCACACAGCCACCCCCACTCGTGCGACGTCCTCGGCGTAGAACGCGGCGCGCTCCTCGGCACTCAGGTGGCAGGCGACCAGGTGACCGGCCGAATCACCCTCCCCCGCCGGGCGCAGCTCGGGGACCTCGGTGCGGGAGCGGCTGCCGGCGCGGTCCGCGTACCGGCAGCGTGGGTGGAACGCGCAGCCCGGCGGAAGGTTGATCAGGCTGGGCGGGTTGCCGGGGATGGGCACCAGGTCCGCGTCCGCGTCGCCGTGCAGCGACGGCACGCTGGAGAGCAACCCCCAGGTGTACGGATGCTGCGGCGCCCGGAGCACCTGCTCGACGCTGCCCCGCTCGACGGCCCGCCCGCCGTACATGACCAGCACGTCGTCGGCGACCTGGCCGACCACGCCGAGGTCGTGGGTGATCAGGATGATCGCGGAGTGGAACTCGGCCTGGAGGTCGGCGAGCAGGTCCAGGATCTGCGCCTGCACTGTGACGTCCAGTGCGGTGGTCGGCTCGTCGGCGATCAGCAGCGCCGGGTCGTTGACCAGGGACATCGCGATCATCGCCCGCTGGCGCATGCCACCGGAGAACTCGTGCGGGTACTGGTCGAAGCGGCGCGCCGGCTGCGGAATGCCGACCCGGTCCAACATGTCGACCGCCCGTTGGCGGGCCTCGCGCCGGTTGGCCTTCGGGTGGTGCACCCGGTACGCCTCGGCGATCTGCCGGCCCACCGTGTAGTAGGGGTGCAGCGCCGACAGTGGATCCTGGAAGATCATCGCCATGTCGCGGCCGCGCAGCCGGCGTACCTCCTCGTCGCCGAGACCGACCACCTGCCGGCCACCCACGGAGATCTCCCCGGTGATGGTGGTCCGTTTCTGGTCGTGCAGGCCGAGGATCGCCAGCGAGGTGACGCTCTTGCCGGAGCCGGACTCCCCGACGATGCCGAGGGTGCGGCCCCGCTCGACGGCGAACGACACCCCGTCGACAGCGCGCACCACGCCGTCCTCGGTGTCGAACCGGACCCGAAGGTCATTCACCCGCAGGTAGGCGTCCTGGTCGGAGCGCTGCGCCGGCACGGCGGGACGGTCGTCCGGGTCCCCGGACGGCGAGGGTTCCGAGCTGTCCACGGCCACCTCCCTCAGTGACGAAGAGAACTTACAGCAAAGTCCCGAGGGTGAAAATAAGCTACAAAGCCGGCATGTGTCAGCGGGCCCGAGCGTAACGAGTCAGCATCGGCCCCGCACCCCCGTCACCTCGCCATCCACGCCCATTCATGGCCGCACTCGCACGTCGGGTGCGACCATTGGACGAGCAACCAGCAGAGGCTGCCCATGGCACGAGGTGGAGGTGACGATGACCGCGGCGGTGTTCAACCACGAAGGCCCGTGGACCGAAGAGCAGTACCTCGCCCTCGGCGAGACGCAGCAACGCGTCGAACTCTTCGACGGGAGCCTCCACGTGACCCCAGCCCCCACCCCCCGGCACCAACGCATTTCCCGCAGGCTCGGCAACATCCTCGAAACAGCCTCCAAGGCCGCCGGCCTCGAGCTGCTGGAGGCGGTGAACGTCCGGCTCAGACCCGGTCGGATACCGATCCCCGATCTCGTTCTCACCAACCCGATCGATCTCGACGAGCTCACCATCGAGGCGACCGACGTCCAACTGGTCTGCGAAATCATTTCGCCGAGCAACGCGTCCACGGACAAGGTGCTCAAGATGCACTACTACGCGGCTGCCGGCATCGGGTGGTACCTGTTGGTGGAACAGGAGACCGGCACGCTGCACCTTTACCGACGTCAAGGCGGCCACTACGTCGAAGCGGCGTCCGCAAAGCGTGGTGAGGTGTTGGAGTTGGCGGAGCCGGTGCGGGCCACCATTCGGCCGGAGGATCTGCTGGCCTGACGGGTGTCGGTCGGCTGGCCTAGGGTCGGTCCATGACCGAGTTCGACGCGGCCACCGCCGCCGTCCAGGCCGCCCTCGACGCGGGCGCCCGGTACGCCGACGCCCGGGTGATGCACCGCCGCTACGAGTCCATGACCGCGCGCAACGGTGACGTGGAGGAGCTGACCCAGGACGAGAGCATCGGGCTCGGGGTCCGAGCGTTGGTCGGGGCGAGTTGGGGCTTCCACGCCGTACCCGATCTGTCGGACGCCGCCGCCCGCGACGCCGGCCGGCGCGCGACGCGGACCGCCATGGCGAGCGCGCGGGTGCCGGGCCCTCCGGTCGACCTGGTGCCGGTCGAGGCGGTCACCGCGAGCTGGGCCTCCGGCTGCCAGATCGACCCGCTCGGGGTTCCCCTGTCGGACAAGGGCGATCTGCTGGTCGACGCGACCCGCACGATGGCCGAGCACGGCGCGGACCTGGCCGAGGGCCTGTACCAGATCTGGGACACCACAAAGTGGTTCGTCTCCAGCGAGGGCCACCGGATCGACCAGCGCACCCGCGAGTGCGGCGGCGGCATCTCGGCCACCTCGATCGGTGACGGCGAGACGCAGCGCCGGTCCTGGCCGAGCTACCGCGGCCAGTACGGCACCACCGGATGGGAGCTGGTCGAGTCGCTGGACCTGGCCGCGCACGCCGCGCAGATCGCCGAGGAGTCCCGGGCGCTGCTCACCGCGCCGCTCTGCCCGGCCGGCGAGACGGATCTGATCCTCGGCGGCGAGCAGTTGGCCCTGCAGATCCACGAGTCGGTCGGGCACGCCATCGAGTTGGACCGGATCCTCGGCTGGGAGGCGGCGTTCGCCGGCACGTCCTGGCTGGACCTGGCCCAGCTCGGCTCGCTGCGCTACGGCTCGGAGCTGATGAACATCACCATCGACCCGACCATCCCGGGGGCGCTGGGCAGCTTCGGCTTCGACGACGAGGGCTCCCCGGCGGTCAAGCGGGATGCGGTCCGGGACGGCCGCTGGGTGGGTGTGCTCGCCGGCCGGGATTCCGCCGCCATGGCCAGCCTCGACTACGGCGGCAGCGTACGGGCCGACGGGTGGGCCCGGCTGCCGATGGTGCGGATGACGAACGTCGGCCTGGAACCCGGCCCGCACACGTTGGAGGAGATCATCGCGGCCACCGACGACGGCGTGCTGATGGACCTCAACCGGTCCTGGTCGATCGACGACAAGCGGCTCAACTTCCAGTTCGGCTGCGAGATCGGCTGGGAGATCAAGAAGGGGCGGCGGGGGCGGATGCTGCGCAATCCCACGTACACCGGGATCGGCCCGCTGTTCTGGCGCTCGATGGACATGCTCTCCGGCGAGACGGTCTCCTGGGGGACGCCCAACTGCGGCAAGGGCCAACCCGGCCAGGTCGGGCACACCGGCCACCCGGCCGCGCCGGCCCGGTTCCGCAACGTCCGGGTGGGAGTTTCAGCGTGAGCGCGAGGAGTGAGCCGGGGTTGCGAGCCCCGCAGTCGCGAACGAAGGGTGGCTCGGCATGAGTGCGCGGAGTGAGGTTGAGCTGGCGGGGCAGGTTGTCGAGCTGGTCCGGCGTCTTGGCGGGCCGGCCGCGCAGGCCGAGGCGGTGGTGACACGTGCGGACCTGGCGCTGACCCGGTTCGCCAACTCGGGCATCCACCAGAACGTGTCCGAGTCGACCGTCGGGGTCTGGCTGCGGGTGCACGTCGACGGCCGGACGGCTGCCGGCGGGGGCAGCGTGGTCACCGCTGACGGGTTGTCCGCCCTGGTGGAGCGCACCCTGGCCGCGGCGCGGCTGTGCCCGCCGGACCAGGGCTGGCCGGGGCTGGCTCCGCCCATGCCCACGCCGGACGCCCCGCCCGTCGACGAGGCCACCGCTCACGCCGAGCCGGATCAGCGGGCCGATCGGGTGGGGGCGTTCGTGGCCGCTGCCGGGGGCCTCAGCACCGCCGGTTACTGCCGCACCGCGCACCGCTCGTCGGCGTTCGCCAACTCGGCCGGGCACTCGGCGTACGGCCGCTCGGTGGAGGCGGCGATGGACGGCATCGCGCGCCGCGATGGCGCGGACGGGGTGGCCCGGCGCAGCGCCGACCGGCTGTCCGACCTCGACGGCGCCGAGTTGGGCGCGCAGGCGGCCGCGAAGGCACAGGCGGCGGCCGACCCGGTCGAGCTGCCGCCGGGGCACTACGAGGTGGTGTTCGAGCCGGCCGCCGTGGCGGACCTCCTGCAGAACCTGTCCTTCTACGGCTTCAACGGCAAGCGGTACGCCGAGCGGCAGTCGTTCGCCGAGCCGGGCGCCGCACAGTTCGACCGGGCGGTGACAGTGGTGGACGACCCGCTGGGCGGGTCCGGGTTGCCGTTCGACGCGGAGGGCACCGGCCGAGGGGCGCTGACGCTGGTCGAGGCGGGCACCACCCGGGCGGTGGCGCACGACCGCCGGACCGCCGCCCAGGCGGGCGCGGAGTCCACCGGGCACGCCGTGGCGGGGGGTGCCACCTGGGGCCCGATGCCCCGCAATCTGCGACTGACCGGCGCGGTGGCGGGCCCGGCCAGTGCGGTGGGCCGCAGCACGACCGGCGCGGCGGCCGGAGCGGTCGTCGACGCGGACACCGCCGCGTTGGTGGCCGGCGTACGCCGAGGGCTGCTGGTCACCGACCTCTGGTACACGCGGGTGCTCGATCCGAAGAGCCTCGTCGTCACCGGGTTGACCCGCAACGGCGTCTGGCTGATCGAGGACGGCACTGTCGTCCGAGCGGTCCGTGACCTGCGGTTCACCGAGTCGTACCCGCGGGCGCTCGGGCCGGGGGCGGTGCTCGGGCTGGGCGCGCGGGCGGTGCGCCAACCGGAGCGGGTGGACGGTGCCTGGTGGGCGGCGCCCTCGCTGCGGCTGGCGTCCTGGCACTTCACCGGAGGCGCCTCCGGCTGACGTTCCGGCGGCGCGCGCTGATCTTCTCGTCTACGCGCCCAAACCGGCGCGTCGAGGGCTTTTCCGCAGGCCAGACACACGGGACACTCCCTTGCGCGGACGGCTCGCGGAGATCGGCGTAACGTGTGTCACTTAGCTGCGTCGGTCGATCCGGCGTGGTCGTTGGTGTGCGCATGACGTGGCAGCGGGTGCGGGTTCGCCGGTCCGCGTGCCGACCGGAGAGAGACCAGCCCGCCCGTACGGGCCCGTCGAGGAGACGACTCGAATGACTTCAACGGCAACGAGGCCGAGGGGGGCGCGGGCGCGCGCCGCCATCGCGGCGAAGACGTTGCGTACCGACCGATGGTGGTTCGCCCCGCTGATCACCGTGATCGGGCTCAGCGCCTGGGTCGCGTACGCGACGGTCCGGGTCTTCATGCACAAGTGGTACTGGGTGGACCAGTTCCACTACCTGACCCCGTTCTACTCCCCGTGCGTGACAGACCGGTGTGTCGAGGAAGCCTCGCACTTCGGCCGGTTCCTGCCCGGCTGGTGGATCATCCCGGACGCCGCGCTGACCCTGCCGTTCCTGCTGCTGTTCCGGCTCACCTGCTACTACTACCGCAAGGCCTACTACCGGTCGTTCTGGCTGTCGCCGCCGGCCTGCGCCGTCCCGGACGGTCACAAGGAGTACGGCGGTGAGACCCGCTTCCCGCTGCTCGGGCAGAACCTGCACCGCTACTTCTTCTACGCCGCCGCGATCATCTCGCTGATCAACACCTGGGACGCGATCCTCGCCTTCCACTCGCCGAAGGGCTTCGGCTTCGGGCTGGGCAACATCATCCTGCTGCTCAACGTGGTGATGCTCTGGGCGTACACGATCTCCTGCCACTCCTGCCGGCACATCATCGGCGGTCGGCTCAAGCACTTCTCCAAGCACCCGGTGCGGTACAAGGCCTGGACCTTCGTCTCGGCCCTGAACGTCCGGCACATGCAGCTCGCCTGGATCACCCTCGGCACCCTGGCGCTGGCCGATTTCTACATCATGGCGCTCGCGGCCGGCTGGTTCTCCGACCTGCGGTTCATCAACTAAAGGGCCCCTGACATGACCACAACCACTCGCATCGAACGACACCACTACGACGTCGTCGTCATCGGGGCCGGCGGCGCCGGTCTGCGCGCGGCGATCGAGGCCCGGCTGGCCGGCAAGAAGACCGCGATCATCTCCAAGTCGCTGTTCGGCAAGGCGCACACGGTGATGGCCGAGGGCGGCGCGGCCGCCGCGATGGGCAATGTGAACAGCCGGGACAACTGGCAGGTGCACTTCCGCGACACCATGCGCGGCGGCAAGTTCCTCAACAACTTCCGGATGGCCGAGCTGCACGCGAAGGAGTCGCCGCAGCGGATCTGGGAGCTCGAGACGTACGGTGCGCTCTTCGACCGCACCAAGGACGGCAAGATCTCGCAGCGCAACTTCGGCGGCCACGAGTACCCGCGCCTGGCGCACGTGGGCGACCGGACCGGCCTGGAGCTGATCCGCACCCTCCAGCAAAAGATCGTCTCGCTCCAGCAGGAGGACCAGCGGGAGTTCGGCTCGTACGACGCCCGGATCAGGGTTTTCTCCGAGACGACCATCACCGAGCTGCTGCTCGACGGTGACCGGGTGGCCGGCGCGTTCGGCTACTACCGCGAGTCGGGCGAGTTCATCCTCTTCGAGGCGCCGGCGGTCGTGCTGGCCACCGGCGGCGTCGGGCGCTCCTACAAGGTCACTTCGAACTCCTGGGAGTACACCGGGGACGGGCACGCGCTGGCGCTGCGCGCCGGGGCGACGCTGATCAACATGGAGTTCCTCCAGTTCCACCCGACCGGCATGGTCTGGCCGCCCTCGGTGAAGGGCATCCTGGTCACCGAGTCGGTGCGTGGTGACGGCGGCGTCCTGAAGAACTCCGAGGGTAAGCGGTTCATGTTCGACTACGTCCCCGACGTCTTCCGCAAGCAGTACGCGGAGACCGAGGAGGAGGCGGACCGCTGGTACACCGACCCGGACAACAACCGGCGCCCGCCGGAGCTGCTGCCCCGCGACGAGGTGGCCCGCGCGATCAACAGCGAGGTCAAGGCCGGCCGGGGCTCCCCCGCCGGCGGTGTCTTCCTGGACATCGCGAGCCGGCGCTCGGCCGACGAGATCCGCCGCCGGCTGCCCTCGATGTACCACCAGTTCAAGGAGCTGGCCGACGTCGACATCACTGCCGAGCCGATGGAGGTCGGGCCAACCTGCCACTACGTGATGGGTGGCGTCGAGGTGGACCCGGATTCGGGTGCCGCCTTCGGCCACGTACGCGGGCTGTTCGCCGCCGGTGAGGTCTCCGGCGGCATGCACGGCTCCAACCGACTCGGCGGCAACTCCCTGTCCGACCTGCTGGTCTTCGGCAAGCGGGCGGGCGGGCACGCGGCCAGCTACGCCGACGGGCTGACCGCCCGGCCGAAGGTGGCTGTGGACGAGGTCGAGGCCGCCGTGGAGACCGCCCTCGCTCCGCTGCAGCGGGACACCGGCGAGAACCCGTACACCCTTCAGCAGGACCTCCAGGTGGTCATGGGGGACCTGGTGGGCATCATCCGCCGGGAGGGCGAGCTGGCCGACGCGCTGGTCCGGCTCGCCGAGCTGCGTGAGCGGGTGGCCAAGGTAAGCGCGGCCGGCGGCCGACGCTACAACCCGGGCTGGCACCTGGCCCTGGACCTGCGCAACATGCTGGTGGTCTCGGAGTGCACCGCGAAGGCGGCGCTGGAGCGGCAGGAGTCGCGCGGCGGGCACACCCGGGAGGACTACCCGGCGATGGAGCCGAAGTGGCGGCAGGTCAACCTGGTCTGCGCGCTGGACGGCGACACCGTGCAGCTGACCCGCAAGCCGCTGCCGACGATGCGGCCGGAGCTGATCGGCCTCTTCGACCGGGCCGAGCTGGGCAAATACCTCACCGACGAGGAGCTCGCCGACTTCGATGCCCTCGTTGCCGACGCTGGAGAGGCGGACAACCGATGAGCGGGAAGCGTCAGTTCCGGATCTGGCGGGGCGACGAGAGCGGCGGTGACCTCCAGGACTACATGGTGGAGGTGAATGAGGGCGAGGTCGTCCTCGACGTCATCCACCGCCTGCAGGCCACCGACGCGCCCGACCTGGCCTGCCGGTGGAACTGCAAGGCCGGCAAGTGCGGCTCGTGCTCCATGGAGATCAACGGCAAGCCACGGCTGGGTTGCATGACGCGAATGTCGACCTTCGGCGACGACGAGACCGTCACTGTCACCCCGCTGCGTACCTTCCCGGTCATCCGGGACCTGGTCACCGACGTCTCGTTCAACTACGAGAAGGCACGGGAGACCCCGGCGTTCGCCCCTCCGGCGGACGTGGCCCCGGGTGACTACCGGATGCAGCAGGTCGACGTGGAGCGCTCGCAGGAGTTCCGCAAGTGCATCGAGTGCTTCCTGTGCCAGACGGTCTGCCACGTGATCCGCGATCACGAGGAGAACAAGCAGGCGTTCTCCGGCCCTCGGTACTTCATCCGGGCGGCCGAGCTGGACATGCACCCGCTGGACGCCCGGACCGACCGCAAGGAGTACGCGCAGGCCGAACAGGGCCTCGGCTTCTGCAACATCACCAAGTGCTGCACCGAGGTCTGCCCCGAGCACATCAAGATCACTGACAACGGGATCATCCCCATGAAGGAACGGGTCGTCGACCGCAGGTACGATCCCCTTGTGTGGCTTGGTAGCAAGATCTTCCGTCGGGGCGAGACGCCCCAGACCAGCGTGACCACCGCCCGTCAGGGCTCGGCGACGCCGGGCTCCGCCCGAGGTGGGGTGCACTCGCACGCGGGTGGCTCCCACGATTCGCGGGCTGAGGCGCAGGCGCAGAGCGGCGTCAACTGGGACCGGGAGGTGCCCCACCCGACCGCTCCGGCGGTCGACGACCGGGGCCGGTTGCCGCTGACCGAGCTCACCTTCGACCGGGCCGCCGCGCCGTCGCCGTTCGGCGACGACGTGACCTTCCCGCTGCCTCCGGAGCACCTCAACTTCGCGCACCCGGAGCAGGACAACAAGCACTGACCACCCGAACAACAACGGGGGCCGTGGCAGTAGCCACGGCCCCCGTCCCACGTCCAGCCCTCGGACCCCTCGCCCCCCGCGTTGATCATGAAGTTGTTGCCACGACACGCCGCCCGTGGTGGCAATAACTTCATGATCAACGCGAGTTGAGCAGGAGGGGGCGGAGGGCGGCCACTATGGGGGCGTCGGCGGGGAGCCAGGTGACCGAGTCCAGTTCGTCGGCGGTGAGCCAGCGGAGCGCCTCGTGCTCCAACGCCTGTGGCTGGTCGCCGCCGAGCAGGCGGGCCGCGTACACCTTGAGCACCGAGCGGCCGTGCGCCATCCGTACGTTGCGGCCGACCCGGTCGCCGATCTCGACGCGTACGGCCAACTCCTCGGCGCACTCCCGGATCAACGCGTCGGTCTCGGCCTCCCCCGGCTCGACCTTTCCGCCCGGAAACTCCCACATGCCCGCTACCTCGGGTGGGGCGGAACGCGCACAGGCGAGCACCCGCCCATCCCGGATGATCGCCGCACCGACGATCACCTTCAGGTCCCGTCGTTCGGCCTGCCCGCCATCATTCGCCCGTTCGGTCCGCACGGGCGTCCAGGGTGCCAGATCAATCGGCGGTTTGGGTACCGTAGCCGTCCGCTAGGCCAATAAGACACGGAAGTGTGGGCGTGGACACCCCCTCCGAGCAGCGAGAGACTAGGAGACACCGACAAGACACGGGATGGCGACGATTTGGCCACAAGCCGGCAACGGCGCTTGGGGGGTGCGGTGATGCGCGTGCTGTTCAACAGCAGGGCCAAGCACGACTACCTTTCCGACGCGTTGACCTTGCTATCTGGTTGGACGCGCGAGGGCGAGCAGATCCGACGGACGCTCGTGATCGACGATACCCAACACGCCGCACTAACTGAACGGGTCAAGGTCGTCGCGGATGCGCTGCATCTGCGACCCGAGATCAGCCGCCGGGCCGACAGCACCCAGATCCGGGTGGGGCACGGCAGCGGCGGCCCCCTGACCGAGGGCGAGGTGCTGTTGGCCGCCCGCATCGAGGATGCCTACCGGGCGGTCACCGAATCCTGAATCCCGGCAGACAGCTGAGGGTTTCCTGAAAGGCGCTCGGGTACCAGTTCGGTACGGGAGTAGACAAGGCCCCCGAAACCGACCGGATCTTCCAAACAGCGCTTTTCAGGAGCTGAGATGACCACGCCCACCCAGAATCGCGCCAAGGACAATGTCGAGCACGCCGGGCAGCACGACGTCCGCCGGGTCCACCGTGGCGGCGACGAGACGAAGCCGTCCTGGAAGACCAGCGAGCTGGCAATCTACGTACTCGCCGTCATCGGTGTGCTGATCGCTTCGAACGCCGTCGGGGATGGTGCCGCGAACGACGGCGGCGACTACTTCGCCGCCGACAAGGCCTGGTGGTTCATCACCCTGCTCACCATCGGCTACCTGGTGAGCCGCGGTCTGGCCAAGGCTGGCAGCCGCAGCACGGACCACGACCCGCGCAGCGACCACTGACGCATCCCGCTAGCCCCGCGGCTCCCATTTTCCGATGAGAACCGCGGGGCTCGCGTGTGGACGTGCTCACGCGTCTACCCGGGCGTCCTGCGGGTACCAGCGCAGCTCCACCGAGTTGCCGTCCGGGTCCCGCACATAGATCGAGGTCGCCGAACCACGGGCACCGAACCGGCTGACCGGGCCGGTCAGCACCGTGAAGACTCCCGATCCGATCACCTGCTCCCAGTCCAGTGGTGCCACCACCAGGCAGAAGTGGTCCACGTTCGCGCCGTGCGGCTCACCTCGGACGAGGTCGATGATGCTGTCGGGGCTGATCCGCACCGACGGGAACGGGACGCTGCCCGCGCGCCACTCGTCGACCCGTACCGGCGCGAGCCCGAGCCGGCCACAGTAGAAGTCAAGGGACCGTTCCACGTCGGCGACGGTCAGCACCAGGTGGTCGAAACCGGTTACCCGCACCGCGCTCACGCCTCCTCCAGCCCGGCCGCCGCGCGCAGCCAGCCACTGAACAGGGCCGGGTCGATGTCGGCGACCTCGCGCAACTTCACCGCCGCCATCGCCCGCGCACCGGGGATCAGCCGCCCCGACGGGTCGGCGATCTCCTGCCCCCGCCACAGCCCGAAGGTGACGTACGACCCGTACGCCTTGACCAGGCAGACCGGGCGCTGGCCGGGCCGGTCGCCCAGGCCCCAGACCGGGTGCCCGTGCCACATCGCGCCGGTCGCGCCGGGCAGGGCCGCCGCGATGATCGGCGTCAGCTTCTCGCCGATCTCGCGCAGTGGGCCGGCCAGGCCGGTCAGGTAGTCGTCAATGCTCACGTCAGAGCCTTCCGCTCGGTGTTTCCTGCCGCGTTCACGATCCCCGGACGAGGGACGCCGACCAAGACCTGATGCCGCTACGATCGTTGCCTACAGGTCAACGATGGGAACGGTGTGCTGGAGCGGTACGAGGTCGAGACGTTCCTGACCCTCGCGGAGGAACTGCACTTCGGCCGGACCGCCGAGCGGTTGACAGTCAGCACCGGCCGGGTCAGCCACATCGTGAAGAAGCTGGAACGCCGGATCGGCGCACCGCTGTTCGCCCGCACCAGTCGGGTCGTCCGGCTCACCCCGATCGGCCGGCAGCTCGCCGACGAGCTGGCCCCGCTGGTCGCCGAGATGGATGGCGCGGTCCGCCGCGCGACCGACGCCGCCCGGGGCGTCACCGGGACGCTGCGGGTGGCTTTCCTCGGCGAATGGACAGCGCCGGTGCTGCTCCGGGCGGTGGCCCTGTTTGGCGAACGGCACCCGGAGTGCCGGGTGGAGGTGCACGAGGCGCAGTTGTCCACCACCCGATCGGGGCTGCTCGACGGCTCGACCGACGTGTTGATCGCCTCGTACCCGTTCGACGGGATGGCCACCGGCCCGGCGCTGCTCTCCGAGGACCGGGTGCTGGCGGTGGCGGCGGGTCACCCGCTCACCCGGGAGCGGTCGGTGTCGTTGGAGGTGCTCGCCGACCACCCGGTGGTGCAGTACCCGACAGTGACGTCGCTGGAGTTCAAGCGGGACCGCACCCCGGAGCGCACCCCGTCCGGCCGGCCCGTGCCGAAGGGACCCGCCGGGAACACCTTCTCCGAGATGCTGTCACTGGTCGCGCTCGACCGGGGTGTCCTGCCGGTGGGCGAGCACACGCGGCGCTACTACCCGCGGCCCGACGTGGCGTACGTGCCCATCCACGACGCGCCACCGATCGAACGAGGGCCGGTCTGGCTGCCCAGTAACACCACCACCCGGGTACGCGAGTTCGTCCGCGCCGCGACCGACGCGAACCCCCGATGAGGCACGCCGAGTTTCGCCACCACCGGCTGGTCCAGGTGTACGACGCGGAGTGCCGGTGGGGGCCGGACGACGACTTCTTCCAGACGGTGGTCGACGAGACCCCGGCCGCCCGGGTGCTCGACCTCGGCTGCGGCACCGGCCGGCTGACCATTGCCCTCGCCGCCGCCGGCCACACCGTCACCGGTGTGGACCCGGCCGAGGCGTCCCTGGCCGCCGCCCGTGCCAAACCGGGCGGTGAGCGGGTGACCTGGCTCGCGGGCACCTCGACGCTGCTGCCGGAGAGGGCGTTCGACGTGGCGGTGCTGACCAGCCACGTCGCCCAGTTCTTCGTGGACGACGCGGAGTTGGCGCGTACCCTCGCCGACCTGGCCCGGGCGCTCGTGCCCGGCGGCCGGCTGGTGTTCGACGCCCGCGACCCGGCGGACCGTCGCTGGGAGCTGTGGAACCCGGTGGATTCGCACCGGCTGGTCACGCTGCCCGACGGCGGCGAGGTCCACGCCTGGACCGAGGTCACCGGGGTACGCGACGGAGTGGTCGACTTCACCCACCACTACCACTTCGACGACGGGGAAGAACTCCTCAGCTCGGCGACAGTGCGCTTCCGCACCGAGGCCGAGCTGCGCACCTCCCTGACCAGGGCGGGCTTCATTGTGGACCGCGTCCACGGGGGCTGGCACGGCGAGCCCGTCGGCCACGGCGACGGCGAGTTCGTTGTCCTCGCCCGGGTGGGCACGCTGGCACCGGTTTTCTAGCCTGGAATACATGGCGAACATCGCGTACGACCGCAAAGAGCAGGTCCAGCAGATTGAGAGTGGCCTCCTCGAAGGCGAGCAGATCATCGCCGTCTACGACGCCGTCGGCACCGGCACCGGGTTCATCGGGCTGACCGACCGCCGCGTGATCATCCAGGACCGGTCCTTTGTCGGGAAGCGGTTCGCGATCACCAGCATCCCGTACTCGAAGATCACCAGCGTGAGTGTGGTCAGCAACAAGTCGTGGGGCGGGTCGTTCTTCTCCACCGGCGCCATCGCCATCCACGTCGGCACGCACACCTACGAGGTGGAGTTCCGTGGCGCGCAGAAGAGCCACCACGTGCACAACGTGATCCTGCACCACATCTCCTGACCGCATGTCCCGTCGTGGGCCCGGCTGGCGTAATTGCCTTGCCGGGCCCGCGGCGTCTCTGGTGTCCTCGGTCGACAGCCGCGCGAAGGGAGCAGCCACCATGCCCAACACGACGAAGTCCCCCGAACCAACCGTCATCCGACCCGAGGAATCGAGACTTCGTGAGCAGGACTGTTCCCCTGGCGCAGCTAAGCGCCTCTGACCCCACCCCCGGAGGCCGCTGATGTCGGTCTTCGACGATCCCGGCCTCTTCGGCCGGCTCTGGGCCGCCGACTACGACGGCCCAGGCAACCCCGACCCCACGCCAGCGGTGGACTTCCTGGCCGATCTGGCCGAAGGGGGTCCGGTTCTCGAACTGGCGATCGGCACCGGCCGGGTCGCGCTGCCGCTGGCCGAACGCGGCCTCGCCGTGCACGGCGTCGAGGCGTCCGAGGAGATGCTCGCGCAGCTGCGGGCGAAACCCGGCGGCGACCACATCCCGGTGGTCGTCGCCGACATGGCGGACGTGCCGGTGGCCGGTGAGTTCCGGCTCGCGTACCTGGTCTTCAACACCCTGTTCAACCTGGTGGACGCCGAGCGGCAGGCGGACTGCTTCCGCAACGTCGCCCGGGTGCTGTCGCCCGGCGGCGCGTTCGTCATCGAGACGTTCGTGCCCGACCCGCGCAGCTTCGACTCGGACGAGCAGATGCAGGTGCGTGAGGTCACCGAGGACTCCGCGACGATCCGATTGCACCGGTACGACCGGCCGGCGCAGCGGTTCATCCGGCAGACGATCACCTTCGACGCGGACGGTGTGCACCTGAAGCCGTTCGCCATGCGGTACGCCTGGCCGCACCAGATCGACGAGATGGCGCAGCAGGCAGGGCTCCGGCTCACCGAGCGGTACGCCGACTGGCACCGGCGGCCGTTCCAGGCCGACAGCCCGTCGCACATCTCCGTCTACCGGACGGAGTAGCGGTTTGGTCGGCTCGGGTTCCGGAGAAGTCGGGGTGACATCGCCACGACGTCGAGGAACCCGAGTCGATCTCCCGCCGCCCGGAAGTGAGAGGCCGCCATGAGCAGACGAGCCATCCAGGTAGTCCTGACCCTGTCGGTCGTCCTGATGGCCGCCGGCATCATCCTCAAGGTAGCCGGGGACGGCGGTGCCGACACGGCCGGCACGATGGCGGTGGCACTCGCCTCGGTGGGTTCGATCGTGGCGAGCATCGGCTCGTCCTTCCGCACTGCCCGCGGAAACGACGGCTCGGAACGGTGATCCGGCCAGCTCGCTGTCCGATCAGACGGGCACGGGAGGCTTGATCGACTCCAGCCATCGGGGGCATGGGCGTGCATGTGTCACTGTGGGCACGACGACCTGTCACCGAGGGGCCGGGGTCGATCTCCGTCAGCGGAAGCGGGTGCCCACGATGACCAAACGAGTCGAACGGGTTCTCCTGGCGCTGGCGCTCGGTCTGCTCGTCGCCGGCTGGATCCTCCGGGAGAACGAGCACGGCAGCGCCCATACGATCGGCCGGGTGCTGGTGCCCCTCGGCTGGATCTGTTTGATCGTCGCGGCTTTCCGCCGGGACCATCGCGCCAAGCGCGAGAACGACCGGCTACGCGCGGCGTTGCTCGGCGGCCAGACCGCAACGGGAGCAGACGAGCGCCCGGACAGTCCTCCCAGCGAGGACGACCGCCCGAGCCGGTGATTCGAGCCTTTCACCCTCGGCTGATTCTGCTGGTAGCAGTAGGTGTTGATCCGCAGGTCCCGCGCCGGGTGAGCTGACAGCATGCCGGACACATCCCGTTTCCCGCGCTCCTCTCCGTACTGGCCGGTGGTCAGTCACCCTCAGCTCCGGCGCGTTCTGCCCGGGTTGGCCGTCTCCGCGTTGGGCGACGGCCTGGCGGTGGTCGCGGTGACCTGGCTCGCCATCCAACTCGCCCCGCACGATCAGCGGGGCACCTGGATCGCGCTGGCCATGGCGGCGTACACGCTGCCCAGCGCGGCCGGGACTGTCGTCTTCGGCCGGCTGCTGCGTGGGCGTAGCGGTGCCCAACTCGCCGGGTGGGACGCCATCCTGCGGGCGAGCGCGCTCGGGGCGATCCCCCTCGCGCACGTCGCCGGTGTGCTCACCGTCTGGCTGTACGTCTTCCTGCTCGCCGCCTCGGCGTTACTGCACTCGTGGGGTACCGCCGGGCGCTTCACCCTGATCGCCGAGTTGCTGCCGCCGCAGCACCACCTGCCGGCGAACGCGCTGCTCACCACCATCGCCGCGTCCGCCACCATCGTCGGCCCGCCGCTGGCGGGCATCCTGATCGGCTGGGTGAGCCCGGTGTGGGTGATCGCTGTCGACGCCGTCACCTTCGCCGCGCTGGCCCTCACGTACCATTTCGCCCTCCCCGTAACCGGCGGCGTCCATCGGTCCGAACGCGGCGCGTCGCGGACGGCCGGTTTCGCTGTCATTCGCCACGACCCCACCCTGCTGGGCCTGCTGGTGCTGAGCCTCGGGTTCTTCTTCCTCTTCGGACCGGTCTACGTGGCGATGCCAATCCACATCACCGACGACCTGCACGCCTCCGCGACGCTGCTCGGCGCCTACTACACCGCCTTCGGTCTCGGCGGCCTCGTCGGCGGTGTGATCGCCGGCCACCTTCGCGACTGGCCGCTGCGTGCCACCACCATCGGCATCGTCGTCGGGTTCGGGGTGGCAATGCTGCCTCTCGGCTTGGGCGCACCGGTCAGCCTGTCGCTGCCTGCCTTCGCGCTCGCGGGCGTGATCTGGGCACCGTACGGGTCCACCTCGATGGCGCTGTTCCAGCGGAGCACGTCGACCGCGCAGCTCCCGGCGGTGCTCGCCGCGAACGGGGCCATCCTCGTGCTGGCGGTGCCCCTGGGCACCATGCTGGGTGGCCCGTTGGTGAGCACCGTCGGTGCACGCCCGACGCTGCTGCTCTGCGCGGTGGCGATAGCCGCTCTCGGCCTGGCCGCCGGGGGGATCGCGATCTCGCGGCGAAGCGTGCGATCCCCCGGCGGTCCCACCAACTCCGAGGTCAGTGCCCGTCGCTGATCTGGACGTCGTCCGGCGCCGGCCGGCCGCGCCCCGTCTCGACCAGCTCCTTGAGGCTCATCAGGAAGATCGCCCACTTGGTGCTGCACTCGTGCATGAGTTCGGTCGGCTCGCGCCAAGCGGCGTGCGTGAAGTCGACGATCGTGTACCGACCGCGCTGGTCGAGCCGCCAACTGATCTCGGTGCCGATCCACTCCTCCGGGCCGCCGCCGACCCGCCACCGCACCCGGCCAGCCGGGTCCAGCTCAAGGATCTCCAGGTCGAACCCTCCCTCGTCACCGAAGTGGACGGCCAACTGCCCGCCGACCTCGCCCTTGCCGGTCGTGTCGACCGACCACCAGCCGGCGACGCCCTCGGGGGTTGCCACGGCCCGGTAGACGTCGGCGAGCGGAGCGACGACGCCGACCTGGTGCAGAATGTCGACCATTCTCAGCCTCCCTGGTTGTCGGTGCGGTGGCGTTCGATCGTCTCGGCGATGCGCTTGATCCGGCGGAGGCGGGCGTCCCAGGTGGAGCCGACCGCCGACAACTGGGCGACCGCGCGGGCGAGTTGCGCCTCGTCCACCTGGTAGTGGCGCTCGCGACCGGCCGGTTCGGCGTGGATCAGCCCAACCCGGTCGAGGACCGCCAGGTGCTTCGAGACGGCCTGACGGGTGACGGGTAGCCGCCTGCTCAGCGAGGTGGCAGTGCCCGGCTCGTCAGAGAGAAGAAGATCGATCATCGTACGACGAATGGGGTCGCCGATCGCCGACCACAACTCGTCGTCGACCGCCGCGCTCACGGGGTCGCGACCAGCCGTGCAACGTACCCGCCCAGTCGGGGCATGTAGTGGTCCCAACCGTTCTCGTGGTCGCGGTACTGCTCTTCCAGGACAGCGACCTCCCAACCCAGCTCGCGGAACCCGGTCTCGGTCATCCGGATCAGCGTCCCAGCGCCGCTGGGCACCAGGTTGAAGGTGACGAACAGCGCCTGCCCGCTCCGGTCCGGCTCGGTGAAGCACCACCGGAAGGAGAACCGCTTCGGCGGGTCGACCTCGACGACGGCCAGCGCGACGGTCTTCGTCTCGCCGGTGTCGGTGTCGCGCCAGACCAGCTCGCCGGGTGCGCCGGCGACCGACTCGAACCGCGCGTCGTCGGGCCACCACTCCCGCATGTGCTCGGGCTGGCTGACCACCTCGAAGACGACCTCGGGGGACGCGTTGACGTGGATGTCGCGTTCGATAGTTCCCTGTTCCATGCTCACAACCTCTCGCAACCTATGGTTGCACTCAACCTACGACAGCCCGCGCCCCTTGCGCAACCTTTCGTTGCACGTCGCGGTTTCGTCGTACCCGGGGTGGACGATCGGCGCATGTCTGAGCCATCGCCGCACCGACACCACGCCATCGACTACGTCGAGCTCACTGTGACCGACCTCGCCGTGGCCAAGCGCTTCTACGCCGACGCGTTCGGTTGGCAGTTCAACGACTACGGGCCGGAGTACGCCGGCATCCGCAGCCCCCACGGCGACACCGCGCCCGAGGTCGGCGGTCTCCGTCTGGACAGCGAAGTTCGGGCGGGCGGCCCGCTCGTGCTGCTCTACTCCACCGACCTGGACCTGTCCGTGCAGGTCGTGAAGGAGGCCGGCGGCCACGTGGTGAACGGGCCGTACGAGTTCCCCGGCGGCCGGCGCTTCCACTTCACCGACCCCAGCGGCAACGAGTTGGGCGCCTGGGCCGAGCAGTAGCACCCTCGCACCCATGCACACGTTGTTGGGAGCCGTGAACCCCGAGGCCGGGTCCTGACGCACCATGTGGTCCGGCGGCTTGAGGCCGCGCTGCGCCCGGGGTCGGGCGAGATCGCCGACCTGGCACAGGAAGGCTTCGACCCGAGGTACACCCTGGCCGATCGCGAGGCGTACCAGAAGCGTGGTGGGTCCCCACCCGCGGCTGCAACGCCTCACCACCCACCTGCTCCCCGTCGCCGGTGACGACGCGGGCCTCGACGAGCGACACGGGTACGGGCACGCGCTACGAACGCAGATCGAGCACGGCATCGTGGACTACTGCGGCAGCCGTCGTGGCGTCACGGCCTTCGTGCACGAGTCCGAGCAGGACGACTCCCAGGCCACGGCACGAAACGTCGACCAAGCCGTAACCCTGATCCGCGACGCCATCTCCGTTCCGCTGGACGCGCGTTAGGAGGGATGCTGCCTCTCAGGCCACTCCAAGATCGCCCGGGCGGTGGGTGATCGTCGTCGCCAGCTCCGGCAGAGTGTCCCCATGGCCGGAAGAGGACTGGACGTCGAGGGCTGGATTGCGCGCGAGGGTGCGCTGGGTCGGGTCCCGGCCGCGTTCGCCGGTGTTGTCGACGCGGCACGCGCTCAAATAGCCGATTCGTTCGACGGTGGTCGGCTGCACAGCGCCTACATCTACGGCAGCATCCCGCGTGGCACCGCCACCCCCGGGCTCTCCGATCTCGACCTGCTGCTCGCCCTGCACACCGAACCAACCGAGGCCGACCGGGCCGCCGCCACGAGGATCGAGCAGGCTCTCGACGAGTCCTTCACGCAGGTCGACGGCGTGGGCATTCTGCTGTTCAGTACGCGTACGCTGCTCAGCGAGCTTGAGCGGCACGACCTCGGCTTCTTCGTCGCCTGCCTGTGCACTCCCCTGCTGGGCGACGACCTCGCCGGCCAACTGCCCCGCTACCGGCCCACTCCCCTGCTCGCCCGCGAGACGAACGGCGACCTGTCGCTCGCGCTTCCGGGGTGGCGCCGCCAGGCAGCCGCAGCGAACACCGACCAGCAACGTAAGGCCCTCAGCCGACTCGTCGCTCGTCGCATCGTCAGAACAGGATTCACGCTGATCATGCCTCGGTGGGGAGGCTGGACGAGCGACCTCACCGAATCCGCCGAGGCGTTCGGGCTCCACTATCCGGAACGTGCCGGGCACATGCGGAGAGCTGCTGTTATCGGCCGCACGCCTTCGGCGGTTCCGGGTGTGCTCCGCGAACTCATCGACGACCTCGGGCCCTGGCTCGCCGCGGAGTACGCAACCGTCCATGGCGAGAAGGCCGTCCGCCCCTGACCTATCGGAGGTCGTCGCCACTCAGGACGAGACAGCCGAACATGTCCGTGAGGACGGCCCGCTGGTGGTCGGTCAGGGGGTTCACGAAGACCACGACACCGACCCCGCCCTGCCGGCAGGCGTCGGCGACTTCGCGGGCCCTACCGGGGCTGAGCAATGTCCGCCTCGAGAGCGGGTCGCCCATCTTGTCCGCGCCGCCGGAAGAGACACCCCGCCGCTGCACGTGCCGGCTCACGACCTGGCCGCCGTGGGCTTCCACCACGCTGGCAAGCAGATCGACCTTGCGGGCAAACTCCTTGTCCTTCGCCGAGAACAGGCCCACCAGCGCCACGTCGGCGCCTGCCAGCACAGCTTTCAACGCCCCGGGTCGCCGGGCCGTCAGCGCCGGCGGGCGCGCAGCACGCCGGTCAGCATCGGCAGCGTGAACTCGCCATGCGCGGTTTCGGGTCGGCTCCCGAGGAAGGCGCGGATCCGGTCGAGCGTGGCCGCTCGCTCCTCTTCCGGCATGACCAGCATCCCGGCCCGCGTCGCAAGCGTCGCGACGAGCGAGTCGGCGGTCCGGCGCTGCCCGTGCGGGAACTCGACCTGCTCCGCCGACCCGAACCGGGCGATCAGGCCGGTGCTCGGAACGAGCATGTCCTCCGTAGCCGTGCGCCAACTGCTTCGGGTGTCGCGGGGGCCGATGGCGGCACTCCCGCTGACCCGTTCGAGCCCGGCAACCCAGTCGATCCGGTCGTCCATGACGTTCCACAACCCGGCCAGGACGCCGCCAGGAGCGAGGACCCGGGCGATCTCCGCCCCGGCCACTGCCATGTCGAACCAGTGCAGGGCGTTGCCGGCCAGCACGGCGTCGACGGAAGCATCCGGCAGCGGGATCGACTCCGCGCTACCCGGCAGGGCACGGACGGCCGGCACCGCACGGCGTAGCTCGGTGAGCATCGCCGGGTCGGGTTCGACCGCCACGACGTCCGCGCCCACAGCGGCCAGCGTCGCGGACAGCTTGCCAGTGCCGGCGCCCAGGTCGAGCACGCGTAGACCCGGGGCGGGCTCCAGCGCCCACCGCACCGCGGCCTGCGCGTAGTCCGGGCGGTGCTCGGCGTACGCGGTCGCCGCCGCGCCGAACGACGATCGGAGCGCTCGTTCCGTCATGCGGTCAACGTACCGCCGTTTGTCGACATCGACTGCGACCATGGCCACCGTGCAGATCCTGCGGAGCCGGTGGCTCATCTACACACTCGGCCTCGCGGTCGGGATGGTCATGATGTGGCTGCCCTTCAAGACCTTTCAGGACAACAACGCTTGGGCAAGTCGACTGCGGGTCGACGGTGTGCCAGCCCAGGCAGTCGTCGATGAACTCGTGCACAAGCGGCGGAACACGATGCACTTGCGCTACGAATTCGCCGACGCCCAGCGTCAGGCCGAGGTGGGCTGTTGGGAGGTCTGCCTGCCGGCCGGCAGCGCGGTGCGGATCTGGGTCAACCCCAACGATCCGGGGGATTTCGTCACCGATTTCGGCATACTCAGCGGACACCGGGGCCGGCTGCAAGGGTTGGTCGGGGCGGCAGGTCTGGTTCTGTCCGGGTGGATGGCGCTAGCCGTGATCGCCCGCCCTTACCAGGGCCGACGCGACCGCCAGCGACACGACTGGCAACGGCAGCAACGAGACCAGCGCCAACGACAGTTCGCCAACGCCAGGGCCGGAAGAAAACGCAAGCCGAGCCGGCGACGGCCGAACCCAGACTGATCTCGCGACAGACGGGTGACGGCAGTGAACTGCATCGAGGTCCGCTGTTGGCACGGTTTGGCGTTCCTCTGCAACCTCGCTACCCGACTCGTCGGTCCGAAAGGAACAATGGCCGCTCCGCTGCTACGCGCCACGATGGAGTCCGGCCAGATCTGGCACGACCCGTCAGAGGACCTGCTGTTCGAGCTGCTGTCGGACATGGAACGTGGCGAGGAACAGTTCCTCGTCGTGGAACGTCTCGCCGATGCCACCGGTCAGACGTTCGCGCAGGTTGCCCGCATCGAGGCGAACGGTTACCAGGTCGAGCACCGCGAGGGTGACGAGGACAGCCACTTCCAAGCGTTCACCGAGGACAAGCGGCTCGTCCACTCGGTGCTCACGGCTTGGGCCTTCGACCTGCCTGGCTGGCACACGGCGTTGCCGTGGATGCTCCTGCGGTTCGACAACCACAGG
Organism: Micromonospora sp. 050-3; assembly: GCF_046549335.1. NCBI lineage: Bacteria > Bacillati > Actinomycetota > Actinomycetes > Micromonosporales > Micromonosporaceae > Micromonospora > Micromonospora sp. 050-3. The sequence continues at coordinate 409,591 of NZ_JAJPVX010000003.1, read as the reverse complement.
TGAGGGTGGGCCCAGCTGACCGCCGAACTCACTGACGGGCGCGCCTGTCATTGACGCCGTAGCCAGCCCGGAGCTGCGGGTGAGGAGACCGGCAACGGTCCGCGGCGGTCACGGATGTACGTCGCATAGTCCGCGAAATGGCGACGACGGCCGAGAAAGTGCGGGTAGTGATCGAAGTGCCACCGGCAGGCCTCGACAAACTCCGTGTGGTCATCCAGCCCTTGGCGAGCACAGACACGTGCGAACTCGTCCAAGCCGTCCAACATCTCGGCGCACTGGGCAGGTGTCGCGCCATCGGCACCCCAGAGCACACCGGCCGGCAGCTCGTGGAGCGCATAGTCGAGCCACTGGTGATCACTGATGTAGCGGGCCCTGTCATCGTCGGCCGAGGCGTTCACCAGTGCCTCCGTGCCTGCACCATCTGACCAGCCTAGGCAGCAGACGTCGGACCTGAGTCAGACGTTGAAGCGGAACTCCACCACGTCGCCGTCCTGCATGACGTACTCCTTGCCCTCGATGCGGACCTTGCCCGCCGCCTTGGCCGCCGCCATCGAACCGTGCTCGACCAGGTCGTGGTACGAGACCACCTCGGCCTTGATGAAGCCGCGCTGGAAGTCGCTGTGGATGACACCCGCGGCCTCCGGCGCGGTGGCGCCGACCGAGACGGTCCAGGCGCGCGCTTCCTTGGGGCCGGCCGTGAGGTACGTCTGGAGGCCGAGGGTGCGGAAGCCGACCCGGACGAGCTGGTTGAGGCCGGGCTCGTTCTGCCCGATCGACTCCAGCAGCTCGCGGGCCTCGTCCTCGGGCAGGTCCACCAGCTCGGATTCGATCTTGGCGTCCATGAAGATGGCCTCGGCGGGGGCGACCAGGGCGCGCAGCTCGTCGAGGAACGTCTCGTTGGCCAGCTCGGCCTCGTCGACGTTGAAGACGTACAGGAAGGGCTTGGTGGTGAGCAGGTGCAGCTCGCGCAGGTGCTCCAGCTCGATCTTGGCGGCGGCGGCCCCGGAGTAGAGGGTGGTGCCACCGTCGAGCACCTCGATCGCGGCCTTCGCGGCGGCGACAGCGGCGGCCCGGTCCTTGCGGAGCTTGGCCTCCTTCTCCAACCGGGGCAGCGCCTTGTCCAGGGTCTGCAGGTCGGCGAGGATCAGCTCGGTGTTGATCGTCTCGATGTCGTCGGCCGGGGAGACCTTGCCGTCGACGTGCACCACGTTCGGGTCGGAGAAGGCCCGGACGACCTGGCAGATCGCTGAGGCGTCCCGGATGTTGGCCAGGAAGGCGTTGCCCCGGCCCTGCCCCTTCGACGCGCCGCGGACCAGGCCGGCGATGTCGACGAACGACACCGGCGCGGGCAGCACCTTCTGCGAGGAGAAGATCTCGGCCAGCTTGCCCAGCCGCTCGTCGGGCAGCCCGACCACGCCGACGTTGGGCTCGATGGTGGCGAACGGGTAGTTCGCCGCCAGCACGTCGTTCTTGGTCAACGCGTTGAAAAGCGTGCTCTTGCCGACGTTGGGCAGGCCGACGATGCCGATGGTGAGACTCACGACGGGCCAGCTTACGCCGGTCCCGGCCAGGCCGGTCCAGGCGGCTCCGATTTGGCGCCTCGCCGGTGGTCGATCGTCGCTCCCGCCGGGCCCCGTCGGGCGTTGCTAATCTCCCGGTTCGGTGTTCCGCTGCTGGAGGTGGAGATGACCTCGACGTCGCCTGAGCTGTACATCGCCGTCGATGTGGAGGCGGACGGGCCGATCCCCGGTCCGTACAGCATGATCTCGCTGGGCATGGCCGTGGCCGGCCGACCGGACCTGACCTTCTACACCGAGCTGCGTCCCATCTCCGACGAGTTCGTCCCGGCCGCGTTGGCCGTCTCCGGCCTGGACCGGGACCGGCTGCTGCGGGAGGCGCCCACCGCGCAGGAGGCGATGTCCGCCGCGGCGGCCTGGGTCGACGGGCTGCGCCGGGTCGGCCGTCCGGTCTTCCTCGCCGCCCCGGCCGTCTGGGACGGCATGTTCGTGCACTGGTACTTCGTCCGCTTCGTCGGGCACAGCCCGTTCGGTGCTACCGGCTCCGGTGTTGATCTCCGCAGCTACTGGATGGGGTTGACCGGCAGCGAGTGGGCCCGGACCCGCCAGGGCACGATCAAGCACGAGCTGGGCCTGCACGACATGCCGCACACGCACCACGCCGGGGAGGACGCCGCCGAGCTGGCGCAGGTCTTCGACGCGGTGCTGCGCCGCCGACAGCCGGTCGAGGAGGCGTGACGCTCAGCCGAGCCGGCGGGGGGCGATGACCGCCTCCCGGACGCTGCCGTCCGCGCCGCGGCTGACCTCGTACGCCGAGACACCCTCGCGGTCCGCGATTGCCTCGACCAGCCGGGTGCCCCGGTAGACCAGGCCGACGCCGTCGTCGGTGCAGTGGCTGGTGGGGAGCGTGCCGTCGCCGACCAGCTCGTGCATGAGCGGACGGCGTTGGCCCTCGCTGTCGTAGTGCACCCCGTTGCCGTACGGCAGCCAGGCCAGCGCCTCGGTGAAGCCGCGCAGCCGGGGGCCGAAGCTGTCGGTGGCACCGCCAACATGCCAGCAGATCGAGCCGGCGGAGACGCCGGCCAGCACCACGCCGGCCTGCCAGCACTCGTGCAGGATCTCGTCGAGCCCGTGCACCCGCCACACCGCGACCAGGTTGGCCACGCTGCCGCCGTCGACCCAGATCACGTCCTGGCGAGCAGGTGGGCGCGAACATCTTCGACGTTCGGCATCGGGAACAGGGCGAGGTGTGACAGCCGGAACCGGGTGTCGGCGAACGCGCCGTAGACGGCGGCCAACGAGGTGGGCTGGTCGCCAACGGCCTGCCCGAGGTAGCAGACCCGCGGCTGCGGACCGGCCTCGGCCAGCTCGGCCGCCAGCTCGAAGACCGGGCTGGGGCGCAGGTCGTAGGGCCCGCGGCCGCCCCGGAAGAAGCCCATGCTGGTGGCGATGATGGTCGGTTCGCTGGCGGGCATCGGAGCGTCCTTCCGTCGGGGCGGTGCGGCGTCCATCCTGCCGCAGCCGGTCTCCCGCCCGCTCGATGCGGGGGCCCGACTGCCACCCGCGGGTGGCGGTCCGGCCCCGCCAGCCCCATGGTCAACGAGACTGGTCGGGCCGCCTTTGGCGGGGCACCTCGACCTCCGGCCAATGACCCAGGGCCGGGCGGTCGGCCGGGGGTAGCTGCCCGGCGGCGGCGCGGGGCAGTGTGAACCGGTCGGCGGCGGCCGGGCCGACAGAGACCGACTCGCGCAGCATCCAACGCACCTCGTCGGCAGTCCAGCCCAGCCCCGGCCGCGCGGCGATCTCGCGGATCAACCGCCGGCCGACAGTCGTGTCGTCATCGTAGAAGCGCATGCACCAGTGGTGCGTCCACATCCCTAGGGCCCGCAGGCCCGCGTCGTCCAGGGAGCCGACCAACCGGCCGCAGGCCGTGTCGGGGAAACTCTGCTCGGGGCCGCCCGCCCGGTCTCGTTCGATGGCGCCCACCGCGGCCGGCGCGACGGCCCGCATCCGGCGGTAGAAGGACTGCGCCACCGCGCGGGGCAGCGGCGGGAACGCACCCGGTGTCGACGCCGCCGCCCAACCCGCCACGCTCGTCATCCGCCGCACCCCTTCTTCAGTTGGTGGCCGGACGCTACCCGGCACGACCGACACTTTCGGGCCGAAAAACCCCACCGATCGTGGATAGCGGCGATGACCTGGGACGTCTGTATCTGTGACAACGAAACGGGGGTGGTGGGTGGACGAGGACGAGCGCGCGCGGCTGGCCGAGTTCGTGGGCAGCCGGACTCCGGCGCTGATGCGGGTCGCGTACCTGCTGACCGGGGACCGCAACGCCGCCGAGGACCTGTTCCAGTCGGCGTTGGCGCGGACCATCCCGAAGTGGGGAACCATTCGGCACGCCGATCCCGAGGGCTATCTGCGGGTGGTGATGTACCGCGAGCAGATCAGCTGGTGGCGGCGACTTCGCCGGTGGCGGGAGACACCGCTCAACCCGGCGGACGAACCGGTCGGGGGCGACCCGAGCGGCGGCTCCGACGTGCGGTTGGCGATGCGGGCCGCGCTGCGTCACCTGCCACCGACGCAGCGGGCGGTGGTGGTCCTCCGCTACTACGAGGACCTGCCCGAAGCCCGGGTGGCCGAGTTGCTGGGCTGCTCGGTGGGGACCGTACGCAGCCGTACCCATCGAGCGGTGCAGCGACTGCGCGACCTGCTGCCGGACGTCGACAGGCTGGAGGTACGGCGATGACCGAACCCTTCGAGCACCTCATCCGCTCCACCCTCACCGACCTGGCCGAGGAGGCACCGATCGTGTATGACCAGTTGAGCCGAGCGGAACGGCGGGTGCGCAACAGACGCCGCGCCACGGTGACGGTGGGGGCGGTGAGCACCCTGGCGGCGATCCTGATCGCCACCCCGCTCGCCCTGGCCGCGACCGGCTCGGACGAGCCTCCCCCGGCCGTGCCCAGCCCGGCCGGCCCGGCGGCCGTGCCCAGCCCACCCGTGCCCACCCCGTCCGCGCCCACCACGGTGCCGACCGTCGTACCGAGCCCTGGGGGCGCGGAAGCGAACCCGTCGATCACGCCGGGCCCGCCCGGCGTGCCGGGCCAACCGACGGTCGAGCCGAGCCCGTCAGGCCCGCCCGGTGTGCCGGGCCGGCCGACGGTCGAGCCGAGCCCGACGACTCCGCTGGGCCCGCCCGGCGTGCCGGGCCGGCCGACTGCCACGCCGAGCCCGTCTCGTTGAGCAGAACGGTCAGGTCGGTGGCTCCTCCGCGCCGGCCTGACCGGTCAACCCAGGAGATTCCGGTCACCTTCGCGCGGCGCTGCCCGTACCGGCGAGCGTGGCGCGTCGCAGCGGCCAGCGGGCATCGGTCCACCGAATTTGTCGAGGCCGGCGTGCCCGCTCATTCTTGGGCCATGACCGATCCCGGACGCCCGAGGTGCGAGCTGCGGGGGCAACGATGAGCACCGCCATGGCCCGGGTGCCCGACTCCCTCCGGGGGCAGATCGTCACACCCGGCGACCGCCGGTACGCGCAACTGCGCTCGACGTACACCAGGTCGGCGTCGCCAGCCGCGGTTCTGCTGCCGAAGACCACCGCGCAGGTGGTCGACGCCCTCCGCTACGCGCGGGAACAGCGGCTGCCCATCGCGGTCCGCAGCGGCGGGCACGGCCTGTCCGGAGCCTCGTCCAACAACGGTGGGGTGGTCATCGACCTCTCCATGCTCAACCGGGTTCAGGTGATCGACGAGCGGGCCGGGTTGGTCCGGGTCGAGGCCGGCGCACGCTGGGCGAACGTGGCGAAGGCGCTGGCGCCGTACGGCCTGGTGATCAGCTCGGGTGACTACGGCGGCGTCGGTGTCGGCGGCCTGGCCACCGGCGGTGGTGTCGGCTGGCTGGTCCGCGCCCACGGCCTCACCATCGACCGGGTCCGCGCCGTCGAGGTGGTGCTGGCGGACGGGACGCTGGTCCGCGCGGACGCCGAACACGAGCCGGAGCTGTTCTGGCTGGTCCGCGGGGCCGGGGCCGGCGCGGGCATCGTGGTGGCCTTCGAGATCGAGGCGGCCGAGCAGCGCAACGTCGGTGTCGCGCAGTTGGTCGTCGAGGCGCATCCGGACGGTCGCACCGTCCGGGAGTGGACGAGCTACCTCGCCCAGGCGCCACGGGAGTTGTCCGCGGCCGCCGTGGTGTTCGCGGAGGGTCGATCGGTCCTCATGTCCATCACCGCAGTGGTCGCCGCCGAAAGCCTGCGCCGGGCCCGACCGGCTGTGGAACCACTGCTCGCCATCGGCAAGGTGCTCGAACACCGGACCGACTTGCTGCCCTACCCGACGCTGGTGCCGACCGCGCACCTCAACCCCAACGTCGGGCAGCAGCGCGGCACGACCACCAACGGCCTGTTCACAGCGCTGGACGACGCCGGGGCGCGGGCCGTGACACGAGCGGTGACCGGGCCGGGGCGGGCGGTGATCCAGCTCCGCTCGTTGGGTGGGGCTGTCAACGACGTCGCTCCCGACGCGACCGCGTACCCGCATCGCCACCAGGACACGTTGATCGTGGCCTCGGTGTTCCCGCCGCAGGCCGACGCCGCGTTGAACGCCGCCTGGCGGGCCGTCGGGGCACGCGCCGACGGCGCGTACGTCAACTTCGAGAGCCGGCCGGACCCTGTCGCGTTCGCCCGGATCTACCCGGGCGAGACCGGGTCGCGGGTCCGGCGGCTGTGGAAGCGGTACGACCCGGACGGGGTGTTCCGTTCGGCCCTGCTGACCGGCCAGGCCAACCGCGCCAGCCAGGGCAACCGGTCCAACCGCGCCGGCCAGGCCGACCGGAGCGGGCAGGCCACCCGGACCGGGCGGTCCGGTCAGCCGCACCGACGCCGCCGCTGACGCCGAGGCCCGCCGCGCGCACACCCAGGTCCGATTCCCGCCAGCCGATCACCTGTCGAGCGGGGCATCATCGGTGACATGGAGATGGACTTCGAGCGGTGTTACCGGGCCGTGGACAGCCGTGACCAGCGGTTCGACGGCTGGTTCTACACCGGTGTGACGTCCACCGGGATCTACTGCCGGCCGTCCTGCCCGGCGATCACGCCGAAGCGGCAGAACGTCCGGTTCTTCCCGTCCGCCGCTGCGGCGCAGGGTGCCGGGTTGCGTGCCTGCCGCCGCTGCCGCCCGGACGCCGCGCCCGGCTCACCGCTCTGGGACGTCCGGGCGGACGTGGTCGGTCGGGCGATGCGGTTGATCGCCGACGGGGTTGTCGATCGGGACGGCGTACCGGGGTTGGCCTCCCGGTTGGGCTACACCGAGCGGCACCTGCACCGGATGCTGAGCGCCGAGATGGGCGCCGGACCGCTCGCGCTGGCCCGGGCCCAACGCGCCCAGACCGCCCGGATCCTGATCGAGACGACCGAGCTGGCGATGGCCGAGATCGCGTTCGCCGCCGGCTTCGGCAGCGTGCGGCAGTTCAACGACACGCTTCGCGAGGTGTACGCGAGCGCCCCGTCGGACCTGCGCACGGCCCGTGGCCGCCAGCAGGCGCCGGCCGGGGCGGGGACGATCGCGCTCCGGCTGGCGTACCGCCCGCCGCTGCACACCCGGGCGCTGCTGGACTTCCTGGCGGTGCGGGCGTTGCCCGGCGTGGAGGAGGTCCGCGACGGGACGTACCACCGGGGTCTGCGGTTGCCGCACGGCACCGGCCAGGTGGCGCTGACCCCGGCGGACGGGCACGTGGCGGCGACGTTGCGGCTCGCCGACCTGCGCGACCTGGCACCGGCGGTGGCCCGCTGCCGCCGGTTGCTCGACCTGGACGCGGACCCGGCGGCCATCGACGCGACACTGGCCGCCGACCCGGCGCTGGCCCCGGTGGTCGCCGCCGAACCAGGCATCCGCGTTCCCCGCGCCGTCGACGGCTTCGAGCAGGCGGTCCGCGCCATCATCGGCCAACAGGTCTCGGTCACCTCCGCGAGAACAACCCTCACCCGCCTCCTGACCGCCCACCGCGTTGATCATGAGGCTGTCGAGGCGAATGACGATCAAACCCCAGGTCAACCTCATGATCAACGCGGTGAGCTGCGGGGGTTCTTGAGCGCGGAGGACCTCTTGTCGCTGAGGGACTCGGGGTTTGGGATGCCTGCAGGGCGGCGGGAGGCTTTGCGGGGGTTGGCTCGGGCCGTTGTGGACGGTTCTGTCGACCTTGCCGCGGGGGTGGATCGGGAGGAGGCCGTTCGGCGGCTGCTCGCACTGCCCGGCATCGGCCCGTGGACCGCCAACTACCTGGCCATGCGCGCCTTCGGCGACCCCGACGTCCTCCTCAGCTCCGACCTCGCGGTCCGGCGCGGCGCCGCCACGCTCGGCCTACCCGACACCCCACCGACCCTCGACAGGTACGCCGAGCGTTGGCGTCCCTGGCGGTCCTACGCCACGATCAGACTCTGGAGAGCGGCATGAAGATCGACAGCACCGTACTGAGCACACCGGCCGGCCCACTGAGCATCCTCGCCGGTCCCGACGGTGACGTACTGGCGGCCGGCTTCACCCCGGACCCGGCGGCGCTGCTGCCACTGGTCCACCCGACCCTGCGGGCACCGCTGCGGGCGCGGGCCGACCTCGGCCCGGTCAGCGCGGCGGTCCACTCCTACCTGGACGGTGACCTCGCCGCCATCGACGTGGTGCCGGTCCGTCAACGCACCGGTGGAGAGTTCATGGCGCACGCCTGGCAGGTGCTGCGCGAGGTGCCGCCGGGCACCCCGGTCACCTACACCGGGTACGCCGCGCTGGCCGGTCGACCACCGGCGATCCGTGCCGCAGCGGCCGCCTGCGCCCGGAACGCGGCAGCCCTCTTCGTGCCCTGCCACCGGGTTCTTCGCACCGACGGCACGCTCGGTGGCTACCGCTGGGGGCTGGACGTAAAGAAGTGGCTTCTCGGTCATGAGCGACGCTTGACAGCAAACTGACAGAGGCATCGACACCTGTTAGACGCTACCGTCTGGTAGTGCCTGTGGAGAGCGACGGCGAACCGGCCGCCCGGGCCGCCGCGGGCACCCACCCCGTGCACAACCTCTGGCGGCTGCGCCCCTACCTGCGCCCGTACGCTGCCGAGTTCGCCTGGCTGCTCGTCGCGGGCCTCGCCGGCACCGCGGCCGGGATCGCCGTACCACTTGTCGTGCAGCGGGTCGTGGACGGGCCGGTGGCCCGACACGAACCGGCCGGGCTGCTCCAGCTCGGCGGCCTGGCGCTGCTGCTCGGCGTCGTCGAGGCGGTGCTCATCTTCATCCGCCGGTGGGTGCAGTCGTCCTCGGCGGTGGGCATGGAGGCGGCGCTGCGCGCCGACGTCTACGCCCACCTGCAACGGCTGCCGACGAGCTTCCACGACCGCTGGCAGTCCGGCCAGTTGCTCTCCCGGATCACCAGCGACCTGTCGGTGATCCGCCGGTTCCTCTCCTTCGGCGTGTTCTTCCTGGTGCTCAACCTGACCACGTACCTGGTCGTGGTGATGCTGCTGATCAACCTGCACCCGGCGCTCGGAGTGCTGGTCGCGGCCAGCGCGGTGCCGCTGCTGCTGATCAGTCGCCGCTTCGGCCGGCACTACCACGCCGCGTCCCGCCGGATGCAGGATCAGCAGGGCGACGTGGCGACGCTGGTCGAGGAGACCGCGCAGGGCCTGCGCACCATGAAGGCGTACGGGCGGGGGCCCGAACTGGCCGCTCGCTTCGCCGGTGCGGCCCGGCGGCTGCACGACACTGGCATCGGCAAGGGGCGGCTGCTGGCGAACACGTCGGCGCTGCTCGACCTGGTGCCCAACGTGACACTGGGCGTGGTGCTGGCGGCCGGGGCGGCCGCCGCCGCGCAGGGCGCGCTCACCATCGGCGAGCTGGTCGCGTTCGTCAGTCTCCAACTGATGCTCATCTGGCCGGTGCAGTCGCTGGGTTGGATCATCGCCAACGGTCAGGAGGCGGCCACCGCCGCCGACCGGATCCAGGAGGTGCTGGACACTCCGCCGGAGATCGTGGATTCTCCCGGCGCTGTCGCGTTGCCGCGCGACGCGGTGCGCGGTCGGCTGCGCTTCGAGCGGGTCGCGTTCAGCTACCCGGGTGCCACCACCGGGGTGCTGCGCGAGATCGACCTGACCATCGAGCCGGGTGAGACGCTGGCCCTGGTCGGCGCCACCGGCTCCGGCAAGAGCACGCTGCTCTCCCTGGTGCCCCGGCTGCACGAGGTGACCACCGGCCGGATCACCCTGGACGGGCACGACCTGCGCGAGCTGCGGCTGGCCTCGCTGCGCCGGCTGGTCGGGGTGGCGTTCGAGGAGCCCACGCTCTTCTCCATGTCGGTGCGGGAGAACCTCACACTGGGTCGCCCGGACGCCGGTGACGACGAGATCCGCGAGGCCCTCGCGCTGGCCCAGGCCGACTTCGCGTACGACCTGCCCTGGGGGTTGGCGACCCGGGTGGGCGAGCAGGGGTTGTCCCTCTCCGGCGGGCAACGGCAACGGCTCGCGTTGGCGCGGGCAGTGCTCGGCCGACCGGCGGTGCTGGTGCTGGACGACCCGCTCTCCGCTCTCGACGTGCACACCGAGGCCCTGGTCGAGGCGGCGCTACGGCGGGTCCTGCGCGACAGCACAGCGCTGCTGGTGGTGCACCGGCCGTCGACGATCGCGCTGGCCGACCGGGTCGCCCTGCTGGAGGACGGGCGGATCACCGCGACCGGCCGGCACTCCGACCTGCTGGCCACCGTTCCGGCGTACCGGGCGCTGCTCGCCGCCGAGCCGCCCGTCGGGCATCCACCGTCGGACGGGGCCAGCGGGCCGAGCTCGTCCCCTTCGGACGGGTGGGGGCTGGTGCGCTCGTGAGCGTGCCGGAGCAGCCCGACCCACCTCCCGAGGAGGAGCCCGAGGTCACCCGCTGGCGCGGGACCGCCACCGACCCGGAGGCCGACCGCAGTCGAGCCGAGGACACCAGCCCCGAGGCGGTGGCCCGGCTGCGCCGGCTCAGCCGCACCCTGCTGGGCGGCCTGCTCCGCCCGCATCGGAGGCGTCTCGCCGCGGCGGTCACCCTGCTGCTGGCCCAGAACGCCGCCGCGATGGCCGGCCCGTACCTGGTCATGATCGGCATCGACCGGGCCATCCCGCCGTTGCGTGCCGGCGACGCCGGCCCGCTGGTCACCGTCGCCGGGGCGTTCGCGGTGGCCGCGGTGACCGAGTACGCGGCCCGCCGCGGCTTCCTCACCCTCTCCGCCCGGATCGGCCAGGCCGTCCTGCTCGACCTGCGGCAGCGGGTGTTCGGGCACTTCCTGCGGCTGTCGGTGGGCTTCCACGAGCGGTACACGTCCGGCCGGATGGTCTCCCGGCTCACCAGCGACCTGGACTCGATCGCCGAGCTGGTCGACGGTGGGATCGACAGTCTGGTGCTGGCCGGGCTCTCGATCCTGTCGGTGGCCGCCATCCTGCTCTGGCTGGACCTGCCGCTGGCGGCAGTGACGCTGATCGCCTTCCCGTTCCTGTTCTGGCTCTCCCGCTGGTTCGCCCGGTCGTCGGCCACCGCGTACCGACGGACCCGGGACGCTGTCGCGCTGGTCATCGTGCATTTCGTCGAGTCGATGCGGGGCATCCGGGCGGTGCAGGCGTTCCGCCGGGAGCCTCGCAACCAACGGATCTTCGTGGCGCTCGGCGACGACTACCGGCGGAGCAGCCTGCACGCGTTCCGGCTCATCGCCACGTACTCGCCCGCGATCAAGCTGATCGGCAACGTCACAGTGGCGGTGGTGCTCTGCTACGGCGGCTGGCGGGTGCTCGGCGGGCAGACCGAGATCGGTGTGCTGGCCGCGTTCCTGCTCTACCTGCGCCGCTTCTTCGAGCCCATGCAGGAGCTGAGCCAGTTCTACAACTCGTTGCAGTCGGCCACCGCCGCGCTGGAGAAGTTGGCCGGGGTGCTCGACGAACGACCGGCCGTCGCCGAACCGGCCCGGCCCGCACCGCTGCCGACCGGCCCCGGCCGTGGTGAGTTGATCTTTAGGGCGGTCGGCTTCGGCTACCGGGCCGACACCCCGATTCTCTGCGGGCTGGAGCTGACAGTGCCGGCCGGGCAGACCGTGGCGCTGATCGGCCCCACCGGGGCGGGCAAGTCGACGATCGCCAAGTTGGTCGCCCGGTTCCACGACCCCGACACCGGCACCGTCCGGTTGGACGGGGTCGACCTGCGCGACGTACGCGACGCCGACCTGCGCCGCGCCGTGGTGCTGGTGACGCAGGAGAACCACCTGTTCAGCGGGACCGTCGCGGAGAACATCCGGTTCGGCCGCCCCGGGGCCGACGACGCCGCCGTCCAGGCCGCCGCGCGGGCGATCGGCGCACACGACTTCATCGCCGCACTACCCGAGGGGTACGCCACTCAGGTGCACCGGCGCGGCGGCCGGCTCTCCGCCGGGCAGCGGCAACTTGTCGCGTTCGCCCGCGCGTTCCTGGCCGACCCGACAGTGCTCATCCTGGACGAGGCGACGTCGTCGCTGGATGTGCCGACGGAACGTCTGGTGCAGAGGGCACTCGGCACCATCCTGCGCGACCGCACCGCACTGGTGATCGCCCACCGGCTCTCCACAGTGGAGACCGCCGACCGCGTGCTCGTCCTCGACGGCGGAACTGTCGTCGAGGACGGTCCACCCGCCGTGCTGGCCGAGGCCGACGGCCGGTACGCCGCCCTGCATCGGCAGTGGCGGGAATCACTGGTCTAGCTACAATCACGGCTCGTCGGCCGCACCCGCCTGGTGAGGCCGACAACAACGACCGGATCGTTCCGGTCGGCACCACCGAACACACGGGGAGGGTACGGGGTGCGCACACGGGGACGCGTGATCGTGGCTGGGCTGACCGCCATCGGTCTGATCGGAGCCGCCGTCGCGGTGACCACAGGAGACGGAGCCGAGCGCCCGTCGACGACGGCGGCAGCGGCTGAGGAAGGGCTGGGCAGCGCGACAGCCGGCGGAGCGAGCACGGCACCGGGCGCAACCGCCTCCGGTGGCGTCGCGAGCGGGCCGCAGAAGGAGCAGAAGACGGAGCCGGATGCCGCCTCCGGGCCGGTGCGCGTCCGACCGGCCCAGGCGGTCGCTCAGGCTGCGCCCGAATCGGTCGCGTACCTGCGCGACCGCTACCGGATCTCGACCACCGAGGCGGCCCGACGGCTCGCCCTTCAGGAACTCTCCGCGCCCCTCGCCGCGCGGCTGACCGAGCAGGTCCCGCGCTCGTACGGCGGCATGTGGCTCGACCAGAAGGCCGGCGGCGTGCTGACCGTCGGAGCTACCGACGTCGCGGCGGTGCAGGCGGCCGTGGCCGGGGTAACGGACCCGGTGAACGTCCGGGTGGTCGCCGTGCGGCACACGGTGAGTCAGCTCACCGGGGCCGCAGCCGCCATCGCCGTCGCGCTCGACGCGTCAACCGGCTCGGATGTCGTGGTGGATCAGCAGGCCAACGAGATCGTGGTGCTCACCGGCGACAAGATCACGGCGGACCACCCGCGGCTGGCCGAGGCGCGCCGCGCCGCTGGCGTGCCGACCCGGACCCAGGCCCGGACCCCCGCGACGAACGTGCAGAAGGCGTGCGACCCGCGCTACTGCCCGCAGGCGCCAATGCGCGGCGGCATCCGCCTGGACGTGCCCCGCGACGACGGCACAGTCGGCGGCTGCACCACCGGCTTCAACCTCATCGTCGGAGTGCGCGAGGCGTACGTGCTGACCGCGGGGCACTGCGTCGTCGGCGGACGGCACCAGCAGGTCGACCGGACCTGGCATCAGTTCCTCGGCCCGAAGGTGCCCGTGACGGTGGAGGCGCCGAACCCGGACCTGGCCGAGAACGCCTACCCGTACGACTACGCGATCATGCCGTACCAGCCTGCGGCTCTGCGCCAGTGGACGTACCCGCGGGGGACCACAAGCACGCCCAGCCTGGTCAACTACTGGTGCGTCGCGGACAACCCGCGATGCGCCACCAGCGGCAGCCGGGACGTGCGGATCACCGGTTACGTGCCGTGGAGTTCCATCCAGAGCGGTTGGGTCGTCTGCGCGACCGGGTCGGCGTACACCCCGAAGGCCGGTGAGAAGTACGTCGACTCCGGCGCCGGCGCCGGCTATGTGCCCGGCACCCGGTGCGGGGAGATCACCGGCAAGAGCAGCGGCGGCATCGACGTGCGGATCTGCGCCCGGCCGGGAGACAGCGGCGGGCCGCTGTTCACCGAGGCCGACGGCAAGGCGCTGGGCATCCTCTCGAACGGCGACCCGGGGCAGGGCGCCTGCACCAACCCGAACGAGCAGAACTCCTACGCCCCGATCTCCACGATCCTGGAGCGGGCCAACGCCCGCAGTGGCGAAAGGCTGCGGATCCGGCTGGCCACGTCCGGCCCGGTGGCCGGCCCGGTCGCTCGCTGACGAGTGGGCCGGCCGGCACCAGCCGGTCGGCCCCCAGCTGTCAACCCGAACACCTCGTCGGTGGTTGCCGCCGCGCCGGCCGAGAGCCCTTCGGCACGAATTCTCGTGGCGCGCCGGTTAACCCGTGGTCCGGCCGTTGGCCCCTGCCTACGATCGCAGGATGACCGATACGGCGAGGACGGCCCGCGCCGGCGTTCCCGAGCGTCCGACCCTGGACGGGCTCGAGGAGAGCTGGGCACGTCGCTGGCAGGAGGAAGGCACGTACGCGTTCGACCGCTCGAAAAAGCGGAGCGACGTGTTCTCGATCGACACCCCGCCGCCGACCGTATCGGGCGAGTTGCACATGGGGCATGTCTTCTCGTACACGCACACCGACACCACGGCGCGGTACCAGCGGATGCGCGGCAAGGCCGTCTTCTACCCGATGGGCTGGGACGACAACGGCCTGCCCACCGAGCGTCGGGCGCAGAACGTGTACGGGGTGCGCTGCGATCCGGCGCTGCCGTACGACCCGGTGTGGCGACCACCGGCGGCTCCGGTCGACGACGCGGCCCGCCGCGACCCCACCCCGATCTCCCGGCGCAACTTCATCGAGCTGTGCGAACGGCTGACGGTCACCGACGAGCAGGCCTTCGAGGCGCTGTGGCGGCGGCTCGGACTCTCGGTGGACTGGTCCCTGACGTACACGACGATCGGCCGGATCGCCCGGACCACCAGCCAACGGGCATTCGTGCGCAACCTGCGCCGTGGCGAGGCGTACCAGTCGGAGGCGCCGACCCTCTGGGACGTCGGCTTCGCCACCGCTGTCGCCCAGGCGGAGTTGGAGGACCGGGAGCGCCCCGGTGCCTACCACCGACTGCGGTTCACGGCGGCCGACGGGCGTGAGGTGCTCATCGACACCACCCGGCCCGAGCTGTTGCCGGCCTGTGTGGCGCTGGTCTGCCACCCCGACGACGAGCGGTACGCCGACCTGGTGGGCGCCACGGCGCGCAGCCCGCTCTTCGACGTCGAGGTGCCGGTGTACGCCCATCCGCTCGCCGATCCCGGCAAGGGCACCGGCGTCGCGATGGTCTGCACGTTCGGTGACCTGACCGACGTGACCTGGTGGCGTGAGCTGGGGCTGGACACGCGGGTGGTGATCGGCCGGGACGGTCGGCTGCTTCCCGAGCCGCCGCACGGGGTGCCGGCGCAGCCGTACGCGGCGCTGGCCGGGCAGACCGTCAACGGCGCCCGCCGGGAGATCGTCGGGATGTTGGCCGACGCCGGTGACCTGATCGGCGAGCCGCGCCCGATCACCCACCCGGTCAAGTTCTACGAACGCGGCGACCGGCCACTGGAGATCGTCTCGACTCGACAGTGGTATCTGCGCAACGGCGGCCGGGACGAGGCGCTGCGCGCGACCCTGCTGGCCCGGGGCGAGCAGCTGCACTGGGTGCCGGCGCACATGAAGCACCGCTACGACAACTGGGTGGGCGGCCTGAACGGGGACTGGCTGGTCAGCCGTCAACGCTTCTTCGGGGTGCCGGTGCCGGTGTGGTACCGGCTCGACGACACTGGCGAGCCGGACTGGTCCCACCCTCTCACGCCGGACGAGTCAGCGCTGCCGGTCGATCCATCCAGCGATCCGGCCCCTGGTTACGACGAGTCGCACCGAGGCCAGCCGGGCGGCTTTATCGGCGATCCGGACGTGCTGGACACCTGGGCCACGTCCTCATTGACCCCGCAGATCGTCGGTGGCTGGGAGACCGACCCGGACCTGTTCGCCCGGGTCTTCCCGATGGATCTCCGCCCGCAGGGGCAGGAGATCATCCGAACCTGGCTCTTCGACAGCGTGATCCGTTCGCACTTCGAGCACGGGGTGCTGCCCTGGCGGGACACCGTGCTCTCGGGCTGGATCCTCGACCCCGACCACAAGAAGATGGCCAAGTCCAAGGGGAACGTGGTCACCCCGCTGGCACTGTTGGAGCAGCACGGCTCGGACGCGGTGCGCTACTGGGCGGCCAGTGGCAAGCCCGGCATGGACCTGGCCTTCGACCCGGCGCAGATCAAGGTCGGCCGGCGACTGGCCACCAAGCTGCTCAACGCGTCCAAGTTCGCGCTCGGGCTGGGCGCGGCGGACGCGTTGCGCGCCCCGGCGACCACACCACTGGACCGGGCCATGCTCGCCGAGCTGGCCACCGTGGTCACCGCCGCGAGCACCGCCTTCGACTCGTACGACCACACGGCGGCCTTGCAGGTCACCGAGGCGTTCTTCTGGCGGTTCTGCGACGACTACATCGAGCTGGTCAAGGAGCGGGCCTACGGCACCGGCGCGGCGGCCGACTCCGCACGGGCGGCGCTGGCGTCGGCGCTGTCGGTGCAGCTGCGGTTGTTCGCCCCGGTGCTGCCGTATGTGACGGAGGAGGTCTGGTCGTGGTGGCGGTACGGCTCGGTGCACCTGGCGCCATGGCCCACCACCTACGAGGTGGCCCGGACGATCGAGGGGTCGGGTGAGCCGGCGCTGCTGCGGCTCGCCGGTGACGCGTTGAGCCAGGTGCGACGGGCCAAGTCGGAGCGGAAGCTGTCGATGAAGGCAGAGGTGCCGTTGGCGGAGGCGCTCGGCCCGGCGGCGCTGCTGGAGCAGCTCACTCTGGTCGCCGACGACCTACGGGCGGCCGGCCGGATCGCCAAGCTCGATCTGCTCCCGGACCGTACCCCGGAGCTGGTCATCGCCTGCGCCTTCTGACCGGGGTCCGCCGCCGCCCGCTCGGGCGGCGGCGGACCGGCGGGTCACCAGCCGCGCAGGAAGCGCAGCCCGAGCAGGAACGCGATCACGGCGGGCCCGACCAGCAGGGTGATCGCCTGGAGGCGGTACGGCATCCGGTGCCGGGTCAGTTCGCCCGCGTTGCCCAGCACGATGGCCCCGGCCAGCATCAGGAACGCGCCCCACCAACCGGTCTCCAGGTGGATCAGATCCACCCGGATCAGTTGCAGGGTCAGGCCGAGCAGCGCTCCGGTCAGCGCGAGCAGGGCCACCGCCCGGTGCAGGCCGCGGGCCAGCGGGTGGGCCGCGCGCCAGCCGTAGGTGCCGGCCACCGCCAGGCAGGGCAGCACCACCATGAGCGGCCAACCGCGCCCCATCACGCCGAACATCAGTAGCGCGCCGACCGCGAAGACCATCGTGCCGACGCAGGCGAGCATGTACCCGGCGAAGGCCCGGCCGCCGCCGCGAGCCAGCAGCGGCCCGCCGCTGGCCGCGATCAGCGCGGCCGGAATCAGGATGAACACCGCCCACCAGTGGAACTGGCCGCTGCCCTGAGCCGCCGTGGCGACAGTGGCACAGGCCAGCCCGGCGACGGCCAGGCTGGTCAGCCACGGCCGGCTGCTCCGGGAGTATGGCTCAGCCAACGACGTCCGCTCCGCTTCGACGCTCACGCCCACCAGCCTGGCCCGATGTGGCCCGGCCGGTCCATCCGGCCAGCCCTACCGCCACGCGGGGGCTGGCCGGAACAGCGTCTCGCATCGTTGTCAGCTCGTCTCGCCGGCCACGCTGAACGAGCGCAGGCGGTCGATGGCGAGCACCGTGAAGCCGACGCTGACCAGCGCGGTCATCACCGACGCCACCGGCACCGACACGCTGGTCTCCAGCAGACCGGTGGGGGCGATCCGGTCGGCGAGGGCGATCACGTACTGCTGGATGGAGAGCACCTTGGTGCCGCTGACGAAGTTGCCCAGCAGCCCCTCCCAGATCAGCACGTAGACCAGCCCGAGCAGCACCGGCCGCCTGGTGACCAGGCTGAGCGCGAGGAACAACGCCGAGTACGCCAGCGCGCCGAGCGCCGCCGCGACCGCGAGCGCCAGTCCGAGGCGTACCGAGTCGGCGAGCACGCCCGCGACGTAGAGCGGCACCGCGACGGTGACCGCTGTGACCCCGGCGGCCACCGCGAGCTTCGGCAGCACGATCTGCCAGCGCGGCAGCGGCTTGGTCAGGATGTGCACCACGGTGCCGTCGTCGATCTCGGCGCCCAGCACGCCCGTGCCGATGATCAGCGCAACCACCGGCAGCACCACGGCCAGCCCGAGGCCGACCAGCACCGGCGGCCCCCACTCGCCCGGGTCCACCCCCAGCGACCGGCAGAGCACGGCCAGCCCGAGCAGCACCAACGGCAGCGGTAGCAGCAGCAGGAACCGACGTCGGCCGAACAACCCACGCGCGGTGATCCAGGTAACTGTCGACATGTCAGGCCTCCACCAGGTAGGAGAAGACGCTCTCCAGGGACTCGTCGGACGGCACCAACTGGCGCACCCGGATGCCTTTGTTCAGTGCGATCCGGGGTAGCGCCCGGGTGAAGGCGCCGTAGTCACCGGCCCGCACGGTCAGGCCGGTCGGGTCCAACTCGACCCCACTGACCGACGGCTCGGCGATCAGCGCGACCGCCAGGGCCCGGTCGTCCGTGGAGCGCACCGCGAACACGTGTGGGCGGTTGGTCATCAACCGGCGGATGGTCCGGAAGTCGCCGGAGGCCGCCAACCGCCCGGCCACCATCACCTGCACCGTCCCGGAGACCTGCTCGACCTCCTCCAGAATGTGCGAGCTGAACAGGATCGTCCGACCGGCGTCACCCAGGGTGTGCAGCAGCTGCATCATGTGCAGCCGCTGGCGCGGGTCCATCCCGTTGAACGGCTCGTCGAGCAACAGCACCTGCGGGTCGTGCACCAACGCGGCGGCCACCCGGGCGCGCTGGCGCATGCCCTTGGAGTACGTGCCGATCCGGCGGTCCTGCGCCGACTCCAGCTCCACCAGATCGATCGCCCGTCGCGCTGCGGCCGCCGGATCGGGCAGCCGGTGCAGCTTCGCGCTGGCCAGCACGAACTCGTACGCGGTGAGGAAACCCTGCACCGCCTCCCGTTCACTGACCAGCCCCAGCCGCCGGTAGACGTCGGGGTTACGCCAGGTCGGATCGTCGTCGAGGGTGACCGTGCCGCGCGACGGGGAGAGGAACCCGGCCATCATGTGCAGCAGCGTGGTCTTGCCGGCGCCGTTCGGGCCGAGCAGCCCCGTCACGCCCGGCCCCAGGGCCATGCTGATGTCGTTGACCGCGACCACGTTGCCGTACCACCGGGACACCCCGGTCAGGCTCAGCGTGCTCATCAGGAGGCGACCTTCCGGTAGCGAGCCAGCAGGAGGGCGGTCGCGCCGGCGACCAACAGCACCGCGGCCAGGGCGTAGACCGGGCCGAACCCGCCGATCATCATCTCGCCCGGATCGCCCTCGACCAGCAGGTCACCCAGCGACCAGATGCCCACCCCCTGCACCAGCGTGGAGGGCGAGGCGAGCCCGGCCAACTCGTTGGCGGCGCGCGACGGCAGGATGCTCAGCACCCCGACGATCGGGGTGGTCATCAGGAAGACCGCCACCACCCCACCGGCGGCGAAGGCCCGCTTGCCGGTCAGCGAGGCGACCAGCAGCCCGACCGAGGCGAAGACCACCGCCCACAGCCCTGCGTAGAGCAGCCCGGGCAACAGGTCGAGCAGCTCGTTCCACACCCCGCGCATGCCCTGCTTGGTGGTGAAGGCGGCACCCAGGAACATCAGCAACTGCGGTCCGCCGAGCAGCAGCCAGAGCGCGGTGACCAGCGCCAGCAGCTTGGCCAACGCGTAGTCGGCGCGCGGCAGCGGCCGGGAGAAGTACAGCGGCAGCACACCGCTGCGCAGGTCCCGGGAGACCAGCTCCGGAGCGACGACCGCGACGAAGAAGATGACAAGCCAGCTCATCGCGTCGGCGAACTGGGCGTACGTGGCGACCGGCTCGCCGATCTGGCTGCGTACCGCGGCCAGGGCCACCGCGACCAGGGAGACGATGCCGACCACCAGCCACGGGAAGATCTTGGCCTTGGCGCTGCGCCCGAACCCGAACGCGGTGCGCAGACCGTGCAGGTAGAGCGCGCCGAAGACCTGTCGGCGGCCCAGCCTCGGACCCTCGTAGCGTTGGTAGCCGATGTCGTGGATGACGCCGGTCGGCGCGGGGCGCGCGGCGGCTGCGGTCGGCTCAGGCATGAGTGAGCTCCCTCGTGGCGAAGAGTTCGGCCACCCGGTGCCGGCGCTGGTCCAGTCGGTGCAGTGGCAGGTCCAGTTCGGCGACCGCACCGAGGATCAGGTCGTAGGTGCCGTCGTCGGCGAGCGGCACGAGGAGCAGTCGCCCGTCCCGGGCGACCGGCAGTTTCAATTCGGCGAGTCGGGCGGCGAGTTCCTCGGTGCCCTCGCTGACCTCCACGGCGAGCACGTCGGTGGCCGTGGTCATCGCGGAGATGTTGTCGGCGCGCAGCAACCGGCCGCCGTCGATGGCGATCAGCGTGTCGCAGATCCGCTCGACCTCGCCGAGCAGGTGCGAGCAGACCAGCACGGAGATGCCGAACTCGGTGCCGATCCGGTGTACCAGGGCCAGCATGGCGTCGCGGCCAGCCGGGTCCAGGCCGTTTGTCGGCTCGTCCAGCAACAGCAGGTCGGGGTCGTGCACCAGCGCCTGGGCCAGCTTGACGCGCTGCTTCATGCCGGTCGAGTAGCCCCCGACCGGGCGGTAGCGCTCCTCATAGAGCCCCACGTGCCGCAGCGCCTCCGAGGCCCGCTCGCGGGCCGCGGTGCGGGGCAGGCCGCTCATCCGGCCAAGGTGGGTGACCAGCTCGGCGGCGGACAGGTCCGGTGGGAGGCAGTCGTGCTCCGGCATGTAGCCGACCCGGCTGCGGACAGCCGCCGGGTCTGCGGTCGGGTCGATGCCGAGCACCGAGACCTGACCGCTGGTTGGTGCGATCAGGCCGAGCAGAATCTTGATCAACGTGGATTTGCCGGCGCCGTTCGCGCCCACCAGGCCGATGATCCCGGGCTCGACGGCGACGGTGAGGTCGGCCAGCGCGGTGACCCGACCTCCGTACGTCTTGGTGAGCGACTGGGTCGCGATCAGTGTCACGCGCCCAGCGTAGGGAGTCGATGCCCAGCAGGGACACCGGCACGCCCCCGGCACTCCCCTGATCCTTTCCCCGCCGGACCCCTAAGGTCCCCCGCCGAGGCCCTCGCGACGTTTCCGCCGGTCCCGCGTTCGGCCCGACCCCGCCTTGGGAAAGACACATCCAGGGTGACACCATTCACCTCCCGTTCACCAGGCATCGACCCGCCCGGTGATCGACCGACGACGCGGGAGGGATCCTGATGGCCGAGGTGGGCGTCCCCAAGGTGAGCGTCGTGGTGCCGGCGTACAACTGCGGCCCGCACATCGAGAAGCTCGCCGCCTCGCTGCTGCGCCAGTCACTGCCCGCCGACGAATTCGAAGCGATCTTCGTCGATGACGGCTCGACCGACGACACCGCGGAGCGGCTGGACCGGCTGGCCGCCGAGCACCCGCACATCAGGGTGTTGCACATCGAGAACTCCGGCTGGCCTTCACGTCCGCGCAACCTCGGCATCGACCACGCCCGCGGCGAGTACGTCTTCTTCGCCGACGACGACGACTGGTTCGCCGACGAGGCGCTGGAGCGGCTCCACGCCTGCGCGAAGGCGAACGACGCCGACATCGTGGTGGGGAAGATGGCCGGGTACGGGCGCCCCGTGCCGCGGGAGCTGTTCCGCAAGAACCGCTTCGACGCCACCCTGGGCAATGCCCCCCTGATCGACAGCCTGACCTGCCACAAGCTGTTCCGGCGGTCGTTCCTCAACGAGCACGGTCTGCGGTTCCCGGAGGGCGGCAAGCGTCGGCTGGAGGACCACTCGCTGGTCGTCCGGGCCTACTTCCTGTCCCGGCGCACCTCGGTGCTGTCCGACTACACCTGCTACCACCACGTCCAGCGGGCCGACGCGCGCAACGTCACCGCGGGCCAACTGGACCCGTCGAGCTACTACGCCAGCGTGCGGGAGGCGCTGGACGTCGTGGACGCCAACACCGAGCCGGGTCCGCTGCGGGATCGGCTGCACCGGCGCTGGCTACGCAACGAGATGCTCAGCCGGCTGCGCGGCAAGCGGCTGCTGAACGCCCCCGAGGCATGGCTGGAGCAGGTCGCGCTGGAGATCCAGAAGGTCATCCAGGACCGCTTCGCCCCCGGTGTCGCGGGCGGTCTGCCGCCCCTGCTCCGAGCCGTGGCGTACCTGGCGGAGCAGGGCCGCGTCGCGGACCTGCGCAGGCTTGCCAGCTGGGAGGCGGGCATCGCCGCACACGGCACGATCGACGAACTCCAGCGTGCCGAGCACGCCGTCACGGTGACCGTCGCCGCCGAGCTGCGCGCTGCGGACCAGCCGGTCGGCTTCCGCGCCGACGACGGCCGCGACGTGCTGGTGCTCCCGATGGAGGAGATCGCCCCCGAGGTGCTCGACGCCACCGCGCAGGTGCGCAAGGCCCGCCTGGACCTGGTGGCCCGCCACCGGGAGACCGGTGCCGAGATCTTTCTTCCGAACACCTTCGAGACCGAGCGGATCACCGGTACGACCGGGGCGGACACCGTCCACCTGGTGCACCGGGCCACCGCGACGATCGACTTCGCCGCCCTCAACGGCGGCCGCACCAGGGGCAGTTGGCTGCTCAAGGCCCGGATCACCAACGTGGGCTGGACCGAGGACGCGCGACTGCCGCTGGTGTTCATCTGCCGCGCCGACGGCTCGCGACCCCGGATCCGCGACGAGCGGAAGGTGTGGAACCGGGTGCGGTCGGCGATAGGCCGTCGGATCAAGCGCTGATCCGCCCGCCGGGGTCCTGGAGTGGCGCCCTCGACCGATGGGCGGTCGGCTGCGAAACTGTGTGCCGGTCAGCGAGTGGGGGGTGTGGATGAGCAACGGCTGGGTGCTGCCCGACGAGGTCCTACGGGACGCACCGGCGTACACGCCACGTCCCGGTGAGCTCGCGGATCTGGAGCTGCTGCTGACCGGCGCGTACGCCCCTCTGACCGGCTTCATGACCCGCGCCGACCTGGTCTCGGTCAGCCGGCGCGCCCGGCTGGCCGACGGCACACCGTGGCAGGTAGCTGTCGTCCTCCAGGTGCCGGCCACGCTGGCGCAGAGCTTCGATCCGCGCGACCCGGCCCGCCGGGCGCTCGTGCTGACCGACGGGGAGGGCGCCCCGGCGGCCGCCCTGGACGTGGCCGACGTCTGGCCGGTGCGCGAGGGCGTGGCCGGGGTGGGCGGCCAGGTTCGGCGGCTGGGCGACGGTGTGCACGGTCCGTTCCAGCGCCTGCGGCGCAACCCGGACGAGGTCCGCGCGCTGCTGCCCCCGGGCCGGGTGCTCGGGGTGATCGCCGATCGGCCCCTGCATCGTCCACAGCTCGCCCAGATCGCCCACGCCGCCCGCACCCTGGCCGCTCATCTGCTCGTGATGATCCCGGTCGGCGAGGGCGGCGTCGACGGGCTCCCGCCGGAGGCGCTGGTCCGTTCGATCTTCGCCGCGCGGGACCGGATGCCACCCGCCACCCTTGTCGCGGTGCCGCTGTCGCACCGACGCGAGGAGATCAGCGACGCGTTGCTGCGCGCCCGGGTCTCGGCCGCGTACGGCGTCACCCACCTGCTCTCCACAGGGGAGATGCTCAGCGGCGCCGGGCTGCGGGTGCTGGTGCCACGCGAACTCGCCTACGACAACCGGGACGGGCAGTGGCGTTGGCGGGAGGACATCCCACCGCGCAACCGCCGGCTCGCGCTGACCCAGCCGGAGATCGACGACCTGCTCGACCGGGGCTTCCCGCTTCCGGAGTGGCACACCCCGCCCGCCGTGGCACGGGAGTTGGCCCGGGCCCGGCCGCCGCGTCGGCAGCGCGGGCTGGTGGTCTTCCTGACCGGCCTCTCCGGCTCCGGCAAGTCGACTATCGCCCGAGGGCTGGCGGACGCGTTGCGGGAGAGTGGCGACCGTACGGTGACCCTGCTCGACGGGGACGTGGTGCGCCGGGAACTCTCCGCCGGGCTGGGCTTCAGCAAGGCCGACCGGGATCTCAACGTCCGGCGGATCGGCTGGGTGGCCGCCGAGATAGCCCGGCACCATGGGGTGGGCATCTGCTGCCCGATCGCCCCGTACGCGGCGGCCCGGGCCACCGCCCGGGAGATGGCTCTCGCCGCCGGGGCGGGTTTCGTGCTGGTGCACGTTGCCACCCCGCTCGAGGTGTGCGAGCGGCGGGACCGCAAGGGTCTGTACGCGCGAGCGCGGGCCGGCCTGCTCACCGGGATGACCGGCATCGACGACCCGTACGAGGAGCCGACCGACGCCGATCTGGTGCTCGACACCACCGCAATGAGCGTGGCGGACGCGGTGCAGGCGGTGCTGCACCATCTGACCGAGACCGGCTGGGTGGAGCTGAAGATCGCCACCGCCTGAGGCGTTGCCGTACCCGTTCCTTCCACCGCTGAGCGGCACGCGCTAGTGTTCATCTTTGTTGGAACACGTTTGACCGCGTGAGGGTACGTGGACGCCCGGGGAGGCACGGCGGATGCTCGCTCAACAGCGGCAGGCGGCCATCCTGGAGCGGGTCCGCTCGACCGGCGGCGTCCGGGTCAGCGAGCTGGCAGGCGAGTTCGGCGTGTCCGACATGACCATCCGGCGTGATCTCGATGCGCTGCACGAGCGCGGCCTGCTGGCCAAGGTGCACGGCGGCGCCACCACGACCGGGCCAAGCTCCACCGACGAGCCGGGCTTCCGCGCCAAGTCGGTCCGCCAACTGTCGGAGAAGGCAGCCATCGCCGACCGGGCGGCTCAGCTGGTCCGGCCGGGAGCGGCTGTCGCGCTCTCCGCCGGCACCACCACGGCCGAGTTGGCCCGCCGACTGGTGAACGTGCCCGAGCTGACGGTGGTGACCAACTCGCTGCCGGTGGCCGAGATCATGCACGCCGGCGGCCGCCCGGACCAGACGGTGGTGCTCACCGGCGGCGTACGCACACCGTCGGACGCGCTGGTCGGTCCGCTCGCGGTCGGGGCCGTCCGGTCACTGCACCTGGATCTGCTCTTCCTGGGCGTCCACGGCATCACCGAGCGGGCCGGCTTCACCACCCCGAACCTGATGGAAGCGGAGACCGATCGGGCGCTCGTGGCGGCGGCGGACCAACTGGTGGTGCTCGCCGACCACACCAAGTGGGGCACGGTCGGCATCTCCTCGATCGTCGCGTTGGCGGCGGCCCACGTACTGGTCAGCGACGACCGGTTGCCTCCACCCGCACGACGGGTACTCGGCGAACAGGTGGGCGAACTGATCATGGTGAAGGCGACAGGGGCGGGCCGCGTGACGCGCACGCCGACAACTGAGGGGACGGCGCCGTGAAGCGCACCGCGATCGACCTGGCCGACGGCCGGGAGCTGATCTACTTCGACGAGCGCGACGACGCGGTCCGCGACCAGCCGGACCGCCGGGACCTGCCGCCGCCTCCCCCCGCCTCGCAGCTGCGCTACGACCCGTTGACCGACGAGTGGGTGGCGGTCGCCGTACACCGGCAGACCCGCACCTTCCTCCCGCCGGCGAACGAGTGCCCCCTCGACCCGTCGGTGGGCGACCGGTTGACCGAGATCCCCGCACCCGACTACGACGTGGTGGTCTTCGAGAACCGGTTCCCCTCGCTGAGCGGTCGGGTGGCCGAGGAGCCCGGGGAGATCACCCCGTTCACACCGGTCCGGCCGGGCCTCGGCCGATGCGAGGTGGTGTGCTTCACGTCGGATCACAACGCCTCCTTCGCCAGCCTGCCCCCGCGCCGGGTCCGCACCGTGCTGGACGCGCTCGCCGACCGCACCGAGGTGCTCGGCGCGCTGCCCGGCGTCGAGCAGATCTTCTGCTTCGAGAACCGGGGCGTCGAGATCGGTGTCACGCTGCACCACCCGCACGGCCAGATCTACGCGTACCCCTTCGTGACGCCGCGCACCCGCGCGCTGCTGACCGCGGCACGCCGGCACGCCGAGCGGACCGGCGGGGGCAACCTGTACGCGGATGTGCTGGCCGCCGAGCGCGCCTCCGGCGACCGGGTGGTCACCGAGAACGAACACTGGACGGCGTTCGTCCCGGCGGCCGCCCGCTGGCCGTTCGAGGTGCACATCGCGCCGCACCGCGTGGTGCCGGACATCCCGGCGCTCGACGACAGCGAGCGGGATGCCTTCGGGCCGCTCTACCTGGACCTGCTGCGCCGCTTCGACGGCCTGTTCGACATGCCGATGCCGTACATCTCGGCCTGGCACCAGGCACCCGTGCGGGTCGACCGCGAGTTGGGCCACCTGCACCTACAGCTGTTCAGCATCCGGCGGGCCACTGACAAGCTGAAGTACCTGGCGGGCTCGGAGTCCGGGATGGGCGTCTTCATCAACGACATCGCCCCGGAACGGGCCGCCGACCTGCTGCGCGCCGTCTGAAAACCTGCCGCGCGCGGAGCCTGAGCGCGGCGCGGCGCGGGCTTGTCGGGAAACAGGGCGCGGGGGGCCCGGGACAGGGCCCCCCGCAGGGAAGGGACGGCTGGCTGTGCACGGCACAGCCGGGAAGGCTGGCTGATCGGCGCACGGGTGCCGCGGGTCGACCGAGGTCAACCTTCCTGGACGCGACTGGCATCTCGTCCATCCTGGTCAACGAGGCGCGCCGGCCGCAGTGACGCCGACCGGCGCGGCGGCGCCGGACACGCCGAAGCCCGCCGGCTGAGCTGCCGGCGGGCTCCGATGACGCGGTACGCCTGGATCAGGCAGCGATCTTGCGGGCCAGGTTCTCGTCGAGCGCGTTCATGAACTCGTCGGTGGTCAGCCACGGGGCATCGCGCGAGATGAGCAGCGCGAGGTCCTTGGTCATCTGGCCGCCCTCGACGGTGTCGACGATGACCTGCTCCAGGGTGTTGGCGAACTCGGTGACCGCCGGGGTGCCGTCCAGCTTGCCCCGGTGGGCCAGGCCCCGGGTCCAGGCGTAGATCGACGCGATCGGGTTGGTCGAGGTCTTCTCGCCCTTCTGGTACTGCCGGTAGTGCCGGGTGACAGTGCCATGCGCGGCCTCGGCCTCGACGGTCCGGCCGTCCGGGGAGAGCAGGACGGAGGTCATCAGACCCAGCGAGCCGAAGCCCTGCGCGACGGTGTCGGACTGCACGTCACCGTCGTAGTTCTTGCAGGCCCAGACGTAGCCGCCCTCCCACTTGAGCGCGGCGGCGACCATGTCGTCGATGAGCCGGTGCTCGTAGGTGATGCCGGCAGCGGCGAACTCGGCCTTGAACTCGGTCTCGAACACCTCGGCGAAGATGTCCTTGAACCGGCCGTCGTACGCCTTGAGGATGGTGTTCTTGGTGGACAGGTAGACCGGGTAGTTGCGGTCCAGTCCGTACCGGAACGACGCCCGGGCAAAGTCCCGGATCGACTCGTCGTAGTTGTACATGCCCATGGCGATGCCGCCGCCGGGGAAGTTGGCGACCTCCATCTCCATCGGCGCGCCGCCGTCGGCCGGGGTGTAGGTGATGGTCACCGTGCCCGGGCCGGGGACGACGAAGTCGGTGGCCTTGTACTGGTCACCGTGGGCGTGCCGGCCGATGATGATCGGCTTGGTCCAGCCGGGGACCAGCCGCGGCACGTTGGACATGATGATCGGCTCACGGAAGACGACGCCGCCGAGGATGTTGCGGATGGTGCCGTTGGGCGACCGCCACATCTTCTTCAGGCCGAACTCCTCGACCCGGGCCTCGTCCGGGGTGATGGTCGCGCACTTGACGCCGACGCCGTGCTCCTTGATGGCGTTTGCGGCGTCGATCGTGACCTGGTCGTCGGTCTCGTCGCGGTGCTGGATCGACAGGTCGTAGTAGTGCAGGTCGACGTCGAGGTAGGGCAGGATCAGCTGCTCCCGGATCTGCTTCCAGATGATCCGGGTCATCTCGTCGCCGTCGAGTTCTACGACCGGGTTGTTTACCTTGATCTTCGCCATCGGCCGGCGCTCCTCTCGGGGGACACGTGCTCAAGCAGTACGAGCGTACTGCAATTGGGCCGGCAACCCCCAGCCGGCCTCGACCGGCCGGCGGAACCGGGCTGCGCGGAACAGGAATGCCCTGGAATCATCGTCCGATGCCTCTGAACCGCACCCTCGGGTCTATCACGGTCACCGCACTCACCGACGGTGAGAGTGCCTTCTTCCAGCCCCGCGCGGAGGCGTTTCCGCAGGCCACAGCGGCGCACTGGGCGGAGGCCGACCGGCGCGGCCCCGATTCGGTGACCGCCGACGGGCAGTGGTGGCTGCCGTTCCGCAGCTTCGCGATCCGCGCCGGCGACGGGCCGGTCACAGTGGTCGACGCCGGGATCGGCCCGGCCGACGCACCCGCCGCGGGCTGGGCTCCAGTGCCGGGGCGGCTGCCCGCCGAGTTGACCGCCGCGGGCATCGACCCGGCCGATGTCGACACTGTCGTCCTGACCCACCTGCACAGCGACCACATCGGCTGGGCGGTCACCGGCACACCGGGGCGGCCGTACTTCCCGAACGCGAGCTACCTGCTACAGCGCGCCGAACTCGACGCGGCGGAGACGCTCAACCCCGGGCTGCCGGCCGGCCTCGTCGCGCCCTTGCGCGCCGCCGGCCAGCTCCGGGTGGTCGACGGCGAGACCACCCTCACCCCGGCGGTACGTCTGCTGCCCACCCCCGGCCACACCCCCGGCCACCAGTCGGTGCTCCTGACCTCGGCCGACGAACGGATGCTGCTCACCGGGGACCTGCTGGTGCACATGGTGCAACTCGTCGACCCCGACCTGGCGTACGCCCACGAGGTAGACCCGGAACAAGCCCGCACCTCCCGGCGAACCGCCCTGCGCACCCACTCCCCCACCGTCCTGGCCACCCCCCACCTGGGCACCCCCTTCACTCCCCACCCCAACCCCCGTTGATCATGAAGTTATTGCCTCGACTCGCCGATGAGACTGGCAATAACTTCATGATCAACGGGGGTTGGGGGCGGGGACGGCGAAGGGCGCGCCGGGGGTTGCCGGCGCGCCCTTCACTGAAGCGGTTCTTCGGGGAACTACATGCTGGAGATGTCGCCCTGCTTGGCGCGGACGGCTTCGGCAGCCTCCAGGAGGCTGGCGCGCTCGTCGGCGTCCAGGTCGGTCTCGACGACCCGCTTGACGCCCTCGGCGCCGATCTCGGCCTCGACACCCAGGTAGACACCGGAGATGCCGTACTCGCCGTCGACCCAGGCGCAGACCGGCATGACCTCGCCGGAGTCCTCCGCCACGGCCTTCGCCATCCGGGCGGCGGCGGCCGACGGGGCGTAGTAGGCCGAACCGGTCTTGAGCAGCGCGACCACCTCGGCGCCACCGTTGCGGGTCTTGACGACCAGTTCCTCGATCTGCTCGGCCGGCATGGCCTCACGCAGCGGCTTGCCGTTCACGGTGCTCTTCGACGGCACCGGCACCATGGTGTCGCCGTGCGAGCCCAGGGTCAGCGTGCGTACCGAGGCCACCGGCACGTTCAGCGCCTCGGCGACGAAGTTGCTGAACCGGGCGGTGTCGAGCATGCCGGCCTGGCCGAGCACCCGGTTCTTCGGGAACTGGGTGGCGAGCTGGGCCAGCGCGGTCATCTCGTCCAGCGGGTTGGAGACCACGATGACGACGGCGTTCGGGGCGTACTTGGCGACGTTCTCGGCGACCTGGCGGACGATCTTGGCGTTGGTCTCCAGCAGGTCCATCCGGCTCATGCCGGGCTTGCGCGGCAGACCAGCGGTGATCACGACGACGTCGGAGCCCTCGATGCTCTCGTAGCCCTCACCGTTGGGGCCGGTGGTCACGCCGACCACCTTGGTCTCGAAGCCCTCGATGGCCCGGGACTGGTTGAGGTCGAGCGCGAGGCCCGCGGGCTTGCCCTCCACGATGTCAGTGATCACTACGGTGTCGAAGACGTCGTACTCGGCCAGGCGCTGTGCGGTGGTGGAGCCGTAGAAGCCAGCCCCGACGACAGTGACCTTCTTACCCATGGTCGTCCCACTCCCTGATACCAGTCGGTTTTCCGGACCGTATCAGTCATCCTGGCACCGATCAGGCCAGGGGCGGCGGCCATCGCCGGGATGGGGCGAACGTCACCGCCGTCCTGGTTCGGCGCTGCCGACGTGTGGGTCAGCCGCGCTCGGCGCGCTCGACGACGTTGGTGAGCAGCATGGCCCGGGTCATCGGGCCCACGCCGCCGGGCATGGGGACCAGGGCGCCGGCCGTCTCGGCCACCTCCGGGGCCACGTCGCCGGTGTAGCGGCCCTTGCCGTCCGCGCCGATCACGCGCGTGATGCCGACGTCCACCACCACCGCGCCAGGGTTGATCATGTCGGCGGTGAGCAGACCCGGCACGCCGGCCGCGACGATCACGATGTCGGCGGCCCGGGTGTGCGAGGCGAGGTCGAGCGTGCCGGTGTGGCAGAGGGTGACAGTGGCGTTCTCGCTGCGGCGGGTGAGCAGCAGGCCGAGCGGTCGGCCAACAGTGTTGCCGCGACCGACCACCGCGACGGTGGCCCCGCGCAGCGCCACGTCGTGCCGGCGGAGCAGCTCGACGATGCCGCGCGGGGTGCACGGCAGCGGACCGTCGTAGCCGAGCACGAGGCGACCCAGGTTGACCGGGTGCAGGCCGTCGGCGTCCTTGTCCGGGTCGATCGACTCCAGCACCCGCTGGGTGTCGAGGTGGGCCGGCAGCGGCAGTTGAACGATGTAGCCGTGGCACGCCGGGTCGGCGTTCAGCTCGGCCAGCACGTCGTCGACCTGCTCCTGGGTGGCGTCGGCCGGCAGTTCGCGGCGGATCGAGGCGATACCCACCTCGGCGCAGTCGCGGTGCTTGCCGTTGACGTACGCCTGGCTGCCCGGGTCCGCCCCGACCAGGACCGTGCCGAGCCCGGGGATGATGCCGCGTTCCGCGAGTGCCTTCACCCGGATGCGCAGCTCGTCCTTGATCTCCGCTGCGGTTGCCTTGCCGTCCAGAAGCGTCGCCGTCACGACCAGATCGTCTCACGGCCACCACCCGCGGATCAGACGACCTCGCTCGGGCCGTCCGGCGCCGCTGCGGTGGGGGCGGCCACCGGGCGGGCCGGGCCACGTTGGGGCGATCGCCGACGGAGTGACCGTGCGTGAGGTGTTGCTCGTCACTCTCGGTCACAATTTGTGGATTCGGTCACGATCGAACCAGACAGGACGGGCCTGTGCCGCAGAGACGGGACGGCCGCCCCAGGCGGTATCGAAGCGGCCCAGGCGGGGCCAACCACTTCGTGAACCATCGCGATTTCCGCAGGCCACCGTCGATAAACCCGGTTTCGGTTAGCAGATTCGCTCGCCCCCGACAAGGGAGGCAACCCCGGACCGTTACCCACCCGCAACCGCGTCGTTGCCGAAGGCCCATCGCCGACCTACCGTTACCGCTTGTTGCGCAGCGTAACCCAGCGTCGGGCCTGACTGCGCAGCGTGAGGAGATGAGGAGGCTCAATGCGAGTTCGTAGACTCGCCGCCTGGACCGCCCTCCCGCTCGCGGTGACGCTGGGCCTCGCGGCCTGCGGCAGCGGCGGAGACGGTGGATCCGGTGGCAACGACAGTTCAGTGGTCAGCATTCAGATCGCCGAGCCGAAGCACCTGGTTCCCACAAACACCACCGAGACGTCCGGGTCGCAGGTGATCGCCGGCCTGTTCAGCCCGCTCGTCGACTACGACGCCCAGAACAAGCCGTACGAGGTCGCCGCGCAGTCGGTCACCTCGTCCGACAACAAGGTCTGGACGATCAAGATCAAGGACGGCTTCACCTTCCACAACGGTGAGAAGGTCACGTCCCAGAACTACATCAACGCGTGGAACTACGGCGCGTACGCCCCGAACGGTCAGGACACCAACCCCTTCTTCGAGAAGATCGCTGGTTACGCCGACCTCCAGGGCAAGGCGCCGAAGGCCAAGGAGATGTCCGGTCTGAAGAAGGTCGACGACCTCACCTTCACCGCGACGCTCTCCGAGCCGTACATCGACTTCAAGACGACGCTGGGCTACAACGCGTTCTTCCCGATGCCGGACGCCGCGTTCTCGGCTCCGGGCGTGCTCAAGGACTCCTACGAGCAGGCGCCGATCGGGCAGGGCCCCTTCAAGATGAAGGGCACCTGGCAGCACGACAGCAAGATCGACGTCGAGCGCTACGACGCGTACCCGGGCGAGAAGCCCAAGGTCAAGAACATCGAGTTCCGGATCTACCAGCAGCTCACCGCTGCCTACGCGGACGTCCTGGCGGACAACCTGGATGTGCTGCCCACGATCCCGACCGAGAGCCTGAGCACCGCGCCGAGCGACCTGGGTGACCGGTACAAGACCAGCCCGATGTCGTCGTTCCAGTTCCTCGCGTTCCCGACGTTCGACAAGGACTACAGCAGCCCGGACGTGCGCAAGGCCATCTCGATGGCGATCGACCGTGACGAGATCACCAAGTCGGTCTTCAAGGGTTCGCAGACGTCGGCGCGCTCCTTCGTCGCGCCGGTCCTGCCGGGCTACCGGGAGGACACCGCGGGCAAGGCCGCCGAGTTCAACCCGACCGAGGCCAAGAAGCTCTACCAGGCCGCCGGCGGTCCGTCGAAGATCGTCATCTCGTACAACGGCGATGGCGGGCACAAGGACTGGGTCGACGCCACTGTCAACCAGCTCAAGACCAACCTGGGCGTGGACGCGGTCGGCTCGGTCGAGCCGAAGTTCGCCGACCTGCTGACCAAGGTCGAGAAGAAGACGCCGGTGGGTGCGTTCCGGATGGGTTGGGTCATGGACTACCCGACCATGGAGGACTACCTCGGCCCGCTGTACAGCACGAACGGCTCGTCGAACTACTACGGCTACAGCAACCCGGAGTTCGACAAGCTGGTCAAGGAGGGTTCCGCCGCCAAGACGCAGGACGAGGCGATCGCCAAGTACCAGCAGGCGGAGGACATCCTGGCCAAGGACATGCCGGTGATCCCGCTCCGCTTCGGCGAGAACGTGTTCGGCCACTCGTCCAAGGTCAAGAACGTGGAGATGGACCTGTTCCAGCGGGTCAACCTCGTCAAGATCGAAGCAGCCAGCTGAGCTGACCATGGTGCGGGCCACCCGGGCGACGAAGCCCGGGTGGCCCGGACCGCACCACCGGGGCCGGGCCGCAGCAGCGGACCCGGCGTCGGTGGTGCCGGCTCCCCCGGGCCGGACGGCACGTCTCGGATATTTCGGGTACGACCAGAGATGCCGTCCTGCGACCCTTTCGCACATTTCCGGAGAGACTGCTAAGCATGTTCCGCTACATCCTGCGGCGCCTACTGCAGATGGTCCTGGCGTTCTTCGGGACCACCCTGATCGTCTACGCGCTGACATTCGCCGGGCAGGGCGACCCGATCCAGGCGCTCGCCGGCGAACGGCCGGTGACGCCAGCGCAGCGGGCCTACCTGACCGAGAAGTACCACCTGGACGCCACGGGCGTCGGCGGCTTCTTCTACCGCTACTTCGACTACGTGAAGAACCTGCTCCAGGGCAACCTGGGCGAGTCACTCACCGGTCGGAACATCGGTGACATCCTCCAGCAGGCCTGGCCGGTCACCGTGCGGCTCGCGCTCATCGCGCTCGCTGTGGCGATCATCTTCGGCGTCACCGCCGGGGTGCTCGCCGGCATCCGCCGGGCCAGCATCTTCGACAACTCGACGCTGGTGCTGACACTGCTGGTGCTGGGCATCCCGACCATCGTGCTGGCGCCACTGGCCCAGTACTTCCTGGGCGTCAAGTGGCAGCTCTTCCCACCCACCGCCGGCTCGGACCCGACGTTGTACGCGCTCCTGCTGCCGGGCATCGTGCTCGGCTCGCTGTCGCTGGCCACCGCCCTACGACTCACCCGGGCCTCGGTGGCGGAGAACCTGCGCGCCGACTACGTCCGGACCGCCCGGTCCAAGGGCCTGGTCAAGCGGCGCATCGTCGTCGTCCACGTGCTGCGCAACTCGCTGATCCCGGTGGTCACCTTCCTCGGTGTGGAACTGGGCAACCTGATGAGCGGCGCGATCATCACCGAGGGCGTCTTCAACATCCCCGGCGTGGGCTTCAACCTCTTCCGCGGCATCCGCACCGAGGACGGCCCCCTGGTGGTGGGCATCGTCAGCGTGCTCGTCGTGGTCTACCTGGTCTCGAACCTGGTGGTGGACGTCCTGTACGCCGTACTCGACCCGAGGATCCGCTATGAGTGAGCGCAGCGACCGTGCCGGCGCCGAGCGCAGCGAGGTGCAGGCATGAGTGACTTCGAAACTGTGGCTGCCACCGAGAACCAGGCCGCGCGACGTGGCCCCTCGGGGGAGCCGGGCACGCCCAACCAGGTCGGTGCGGCGAACAAGCCCCGCAGCCTGGCCGGGGACGCCTGGCGCGACCTGCGCCGCAACCCGATCTTCTGGATCTCGCTGGCGCTGGTCGTCATTTTCACCCTGATGGCGCTGCTCCCCGGGATCTTCACCGCCAACAACCCGAACGACTGCCTGCTCTCCCGGCAGCACGCCGGGCCATCCGGCGGGGCCATCTTCGGGTACGACTTCCAGGGCTGCGACACCTACTCCCGGGCGGTCTACGGCACCCGGGCGTCGCTGCTGGTCGGCGCGCTCGCCGCGCTCGGCACCGGAATCATCGCGCTGGTGATCGGCATGCTGGCCGGCTACTTCGGCAGCTGGATCGACGCGGTGCTCTCCCGGGTGATCGACGTGGTGCTCGGCATTCCGCTGCTGCTGGCCGCGATCGTGCTGCTCAAGCGGGTGTCCAGTGACAGCCAGTGGGCTCGGATCGGCGCCGTCGTCTTCGTGTTGGCCCTCCTCGGCTGGACCACCGCCGCGCGCGTGGTCCGGTCCTCGGTGATCACCGCGAAGGAGCAGGACTACGTCGCGGCGGCCCGGATGCTCGGCGCCGGCAACAGCCGAATCATGTGGCGGCACATCCTGCCGAACTCGCTGGCCCCGGCGATCGTCGTACTGACCATCGCGCTCGGCTCGTTCATCGCGGCCGAGGCGACGCTCTCCTTCCTCGGCATCGGCCTGAAGGCGCCCACCATCTCGTGGGGCCAGGACATCGACACCGGCCGGATCCACATGCGGGAGGCGGCCACCCCATTGATCGTCCCGTCGGCCTTCCTGGCGCTGACCGTGCTGGCGTTCATCATGCTCGGCGACGCGATCCGTGACGCCTTCGACCCGAAGCTGCGGTGAGAACCTCATGACCGTCAATCCCACTCCCGCCTCCGCCACACCCGAGGGCGGTCACCTGCTGGAGTTGCGGGACCTGCACGTCGAGTTCCGCACCAACGAGGGCGTCGCCCGGGTGATCAACGGTGTGTCGTACCACCTGGACGCCGGCGAGACCCTTGCCGTGCTCGGCGAATCCGGCTCGGGTAAGTCGGTCACCGCCCAGGCGATCATGGGCATCCTGGACACCCCGCCCGCGTTCGTCCGCTCCGGCCAGATCCTCTACCAGGGTGAGGACCTGCTCACCCGCTCCGAGGAGCAGCGCCGGCAGGTACGCGGCAAGGAGATCGCGATGATCTTCCAGGACGCGCTCTCCGCCCTCAACCCGGTCTTTCCGGTCGGCTGGCAGATCGGTGAGACGCTGCGCCAGCGCGCCGGCATGTCCCGGGCCGACGCTCGACGTCGTGCCGTCGAACTGATGGATCTGGTCAAGATCCCCGGTGCCGCCAAGCGGATCGGTGACTACCCGCACCAGTTCTCCGGCGGCATGCGGCAGCGCGTCATGATCGCCATGGCGTTGGCGCTGGACCCGAAGGTGCTGATCGCCGACGAGCCCACCACGGCCCTCGACGTGACAGTGCAGGCCCAGATCATGGACCTGCTGGCTGACCTGCGTCGGGAACTCAACATGGCGATGATCCTGATCACCCACGACCTGGGTGTGGTCGCCGGCGTCGCGGATCGGATCGCCGTCATGTACGCCGGCCGGATCGTCGAGCACGCTGACGTCCGCTCGCTCTACAAGGCGCCCGCCCACCCGTACACGAAGGGTTTGTTGGAGTCGATCCCGCGCCTGGACGTCCGCGGCCAGGAACTGTCGACGATCAAGGGGTTGCCGCCGAACCTGATGCGCATCCCGTCCGGCTGCCCGTTCCACCCCCGGTGCCCGTACGTCCAGCAGGTCTGCGTGGACGAGGTGCCGCACGACCTGGTCCTCGGCGACGGCCGGACCAGCGCTTGCCACTTCGCGCAGGAGGTCCGTGATGACAGCGTCGCCCGCTAACCCCACCAAGGTCCGCGGCGAGACGATCCTCTCCGTCGACAACGTGGTGAAGCACTTTCCGATCACTCAGGGCGTGCTGTTCCAGCGACAGATCGGAGCGGTGAAGGCCGTCGACGGGGTGAGCTTCGAGCTGCGTCGGGGCGAGACGCTCGGCGTGGTCGGCGAGTCCGGCTGCGGCAAGTCCACCCTCGCCCGGCTGCTGATGCGGTTGGAGACGCCCACCTCCGGACGCGCCACCCTGGAGGGCAAGGACCTGTTCAAGGCTTCCGGTGGCGAGCTGCGCCGGCTGCGCCGCAACATGCAGATGGTGATGCAGGACCCGTACACCTCGCTGAACCCGCGGATGACCGTCGGCGACATCATCGGCGAGCCGTTCGAGATCCACCCGGATGCCGCGCCGAAGGGCAGCAAGGCCAAGCGGGTCCAGGAGCTGTTGGACCTGGTCGGGCTCAACCCGGAGCACATCAACAGGTACCCGCACCAGTTCTCCGGCGGTCAGCGTCAGCGCATCGGCATCGCCCGCGCGCTCGCGCTGAAGCCCGAGGTGATCGTCTGCGACGAGCCGGTGTCGGCGCTCGACGTCTCCATCCAGGCCCAGGTGATCAACCTGCTCAAGCAGCTACAGGGCGAGCTGGGGCTGTCGTACATCTTCATCGCCCACGACCTGTCCGTGGTGCGGCACATCGCCGACCGCGTCGCGGTGATGTACCTCGGTCGGATCGTCGAGATCGGCACCGAGGACGAGATCTACGAGCGGGCCACCCACCCGTACACTCAGGCCCTGCTCTCTGCCGTGCCGGTGCCCGACCCGGAGGCCCGCGACCAGCGCAACATGATCCGGCTGGTCGGCGACGTGCCCAGCCCGGCCGACCCGCCGAGCGGGTGCCACTTCCGGACCCGCTGCTGGAAGGCCCAGGACATCTGCGCCACCGAGGACCCTCAGACGGTCCCGAGAGCAGCGGACCCCCACCCCTCGGCCTGCCACTTCGCCGAACTCCGCCCCACAACCCCGGCCTGACCCCCAGCCACGGTGATCATGGGGTTGACGGGCCGTTCGTCCGGCTTGTTGCCCGTCAACCCCATGATCAACCCACCCTGCGGTGGGACGGTGGGTTAGTGGAAGAAGTGGCGGGTGTTGGTCAGGTACATCGTTACGTTGGCCTTCTTGGCTGCTTCGATGACCTCTTCGTCGCGGATGGAGCCGCCGGGCTGCACGATGGCGCGGACGCCGGCGTCGATGAGGATCTGCGGGCCGTCGGCGAACGGGAAGAACGCGTCCGAGGCGGCGACCGAGCCGCGGGCCCGGTCGGCGCCGGCGCGGCTGACCGCGAGCTGCGCCGAGTCGACCCGGTTGACCTGACCCATGCCCACGCCGACGGTGGCGCCGTCCTTGGCGAGCAGGATCGCGTTGCTCTTCACCGCGCGGACCGCCCGCCAGGCGAACGCGAGGTCCCGCAGCAGTTCCTCGCCGGCGGCCTCGCCGGTCGCCAACTGCCAGTTGGCCGGGTCGTCGCCGGGGGCGTTCACCCGGTCGGCGACCTGGGCCAGCACGCCACCGGTCACCTGCCGCAACTCCACCAGCGCCGGCTTCCAGGCCGGTGCCCGCAGCAGCCGGATGTTCTTCTTACCCTGCAACACCTCGACCGCGCCCTCGTCGAAGCCGGGAGCGACCACCACCTCGGTGAAGATCTCGGCGACCTGCCGGGCCAGCTCGACCGAGACCGAACGGTTGACAGCGATGACGCCGCCGTACGCCGACACCGGGTCGCAGGCGTGCGCCCTGCGGTGCGCCTCGGCGACGTCCGCGCCGACAGCGATGCCGCACGGGTTGGCGTGCTTGATGATCGCTACCGCCGGCTGGTCGGCGAAGTCGTTCGCGGCCCGCCAGGCGGCGTCGGCGTCGACGTAGTTGTTGTACGACATCTCCTTGCCGTGCAGCTGCTCGGCCTGGGCCAGCCCGGCCGGGGCGTCCGGGTCGGTGTACAGCGCGGCGGCCTGGTGCGGGTTCTCGCCGTAGCGCAGCGCTGTCGACTTGCGCAGCGCCAGCCCCGCGAACTGCGGCCACCAGTCGTCGGCGGGCGCCAGCTCCTGGGCGCACCACTGGGCCACCGCGACGTCGTACTCGGCGATGTCGGCGAACGCCCGGGCGGCCAGCGCGCGACGCTGCGCAAGGGTGAAGCCACCCTCGCCGAGCGCGCCGAGCAGGGCCGGGTAACCGGCCGGGTCGGTGAGCACGGCGACCGAGGCGTGGTTCTTTGCGGCTGCCCGCACCATGGCCGGGCCACCGATGTCGATCTGCTCCACGCACTCCTCGACACCGGCGCCGGAGGCGACGGTGGCCTGGAACGGGTAGAGGTTGGAGACCAGCAGGTCGAACGCCGCCACGCCCAGCTCGTCGAGCTGTGCCACGTGCGTGTCCTTGCGCAGGTCCGCGAGGAGACCCGCGTGCACCTTCGGGTGCAGGGTCTTCACCCGGCCGTCGAGCACCTCGGGGAACCCGGTCACCGTCTCCACCGGCGTCACCGGCACCCCGGCGGCGGCGATGGTGCCCGCCGTGCTGCCGGTGGACACGATCTCCACACCGGCCGCGTGCAGGGCCTGAGCCAGCTCGACCAGCCCGGTCTTGTCGTAGACGCTGACCAGCGCCCGCCTGATCGGGCGGCGCCCGTCCTGAGTGGGACTCACGGAACCGTGACCTTCCTTCCGGTGATGGTCCAGCCTTCGCGGACCAGCCGACCGACCTGCTCGACGAGCTGGCGTCGCTCGGCTTCCTTGATGCGCTCGGTGAGCGTGTCGACGTCGTCGTCGTCCAGCACCGGCACCGCGACCTGCGCGACGATCGGCCCGGTGTCCATGCCGGCGTCGACGAAGAAGAGGGTGGCTCCGGTGAGCTTCACGCCGTAGGCGAGGGCGTCACGCGGGCCGTGGATGCCGGGAAACGCCGGCAGCAGCGTGTTGTGCGTGTTCAGGTAGCGGTCGCCGAAGGCGGCGAGGAAGTGCGGGCCGACCAGCTTGAGGAAACCGGCGGAGATGACCAGGTCGGGCTGGTGCTTCGCGACGTGCGCGGTGAGCGCGCGGTCCCAGTCTTCACGGGTGTCGTGGTCGCGGACCCGCTCGACGAAGGTCGGCACCCCCGCCGCGTCGGCCCGGTCCAGGCCCGCGATGCCGTCGCGGTCCGCGCCGACAGCGACGACCTGTGCGCCGTACGCGGGGTCGGCGGCGGCATCCAGCAGCGACTGAAGGTTGCTCCCGGAGCCGGAGATGAGGACGACGATGCGGGCGACAGGCGCGGGCTCGGTCACCGGGCCACCCTATCGGGCAGGTCAGGGACGCCCTCCGACTGGGCGGTGCGCCGATCTTCGACGGTGCCCACGTGCGGCGACCCGGTACGCTGCCGCTCGCTCGGGCCGAACGCCGCACCGGCCCACACACCGCCCCTGATCCGGCACACGAAGCGGTCGACAAGGGCCTGTTTGCCTGCTTTGAGAGACATGTCGTCCTGTTGCTGTACTGGGCTTTGGGAGGACTGACCGCGATCATGGATGGAAACAAAGAGCACCAACTGACGGAACCAGTCCAAGGAGCTTCTCGAATGCAGCCCGGTAACCCCGGTCAGGACCCGTACGGCCAGCAGCCCAACCAGGACCCGACCGCTCCCCAGCCGCCGGCCGCCCCGTACGGCCAGCAGCCCACCTCCGGCCAGCCGTACGGCCAGCAGCCGCAGGACCCGTACGCCGCGCCGCAGGCGCCGTACGGTCAGCAGCCCACCTCGGGACAGCCGTACGGTCAGCAGCCGCCGTACCAGGACCCGTACGCGCAGCAGCAGCCGCCGTACGGCGCCGGCCCGACGTACCCGAACGCCGGGTACCCGCAGGCGCAGGGGCAGAACAACACCCTCGGCCTGGTGTCGATGATCCTCGGTATCGCGTCGATCCCGCTGGTCTGCTGCCTGTACCTGGGCATCCCGGTCGGCATCGCTGGCATCGTGACCGGCTACCTCGCCAAGCAGAAGGTGGCCCAGGGCCAGGCCAACAATGCCGGCCAGGCCAAGGCCGGTCTGATCTGCGGCGCGGTCGGCGTCGGGCTGGGCATCCTGCTGCTCATCCTGAGCGTCGTGGCGCAGGTCAACCTGCCCACCCAGCCCTGACGGGCTCGGATTCGACGGGGCGCTCCGGGTCTACCCGGGGCGCCCCGCGCTCGTCTACTGCACGGGGCCGCGGGTCAGCGCCCGGGTGGCGGCGGCGCCGAGCAGCGCGCCGACCGCTATGACACCGGCCGCCACCGCCCCGACCTGCCAACCCACCGGCCCGACCTGGGCCAGCCGACCCGCGCCGAGCGGCCCGCCGGAGACCGCCGCAGCCGCACCCAGCAGAACCCCGGCGACCGGCCCGGCCAGCACCGCCGGCGCCAGCAACTCGGCCCAGCGCTGCGCGGCCCGCTCCGGCCCGGCGAGTCGAGCCACCCGCCGGGCGAGCAGCCAACCGGCGACCATCCCGGCCAGCACCGGCACCGCGAGCAGCAGCGCGCCGAAGCCGTCCACCGGGCCGCGCGGCAGGCCGGCGAGCAGCGGCACGGCCGGCAGCGCGCCGACCGACACCTCGCTGGTGCGGACCGCGGTGTCGGTCCCCACCGAGAAGCCCGGCCCGAGCAGGTAACTGGTCGACCAGACCGCCGCGTTGGGCGCGTACGCGACGCTGACCAGCGTGATGCCGGCCTGCCCGGCGACCCCGGTCCGGTACGCCCCGATCATGTCGGCCGCATCGCCGCCGCCGGTGGCCACCGCCAGGCCGGCCGCTCCCGCGCCCGCGCCGAGCAGCAGCAGCCCGGCCACCAGACCGGTGCGAACGCCGTCGCGCACCGGGCCCGGCAGGCGGGTGACGAGCAGCCGGGTCACGGCGGTGATCCGTACCGCGCCGACCAGCGCGGCGAGTGTGCCGACCGCCGCGAACGTGCCACCCGCCCGGATCACTGACACCTCCGGCCCACCGGTGCCGACCAGCACCGCCGCGAGCGCGCCGAGCAGCGCGTACGCGATGCCGACCGCGACCGCGGCGAGCAGTGCCCGGCGCGGCGAGCGGGTGTCGCGAGCACCGATCGCGCGGCTGACGTGCACGCCGGCGCGGGTCAGCCGCCAGAGCGCGAGCACTGTCAACGCCAGCGGGGCGAGCCCGAGCGGCCCGGACTCGGTGTGCAGCGGCACGCCGTGCCCGAGCAACCAGCCGGCCAGCGCGGTGCGCAGGGTGCCGGTGAGGGTGGTGGAGTCCGCGCCGAGCTGCACCAGGCCGAGCACGATGGCGACCGGCAGGTATGAGGTGAGGGCGGCCCAGCAGGCGGCCACCCCGGCGGCGACGGGCAACGGCGCCCGCCCGCGCGGCGACCCGCCCGCGCGGGGCGCGGGCACCCGCCGGGCCGGTGCGGCACGGTCGACCGGCCGGTCGTCGGCGCGCACACCGCCGGGACGGCTGGGACGGTCAGGGGTGACGGGGGACATCCGCTCTACTCTGGCACGTCGCGCGGGCGGTGGCAGTCCGTTAACCCCTCCTAAGGTCGGCGAGTTCACCGAACCGACGTCCTGCCCACCCGGGCCGGTCTAGCCTCGGCCGTGAGGGGGCGCGAGTCGCCGCCACCCGGGACGGGCCGGCCGGTAGCGGTCCGGGCCGGCACGTCGCCCATGACCGCTCGGAGGAAGCTGTGACGACGCCATACCCGCCTCCCCCACCACCACCGGCCCAGGGACGCGACCGCACCACCCTCTGGGGCGTGCTGGGCATCGTGCTGGGGCTGATCTGCTGCGGCATCTTCGGCATCGTCTTCGGCTACCTGTCCATCCGCGACGCCCGGCGGTACGGGCAGTCGCCGCTGCTCGGTTACCTCGCCATCGCGTTCGGCGTGATCAACATCATCGGCGGGGCGATCCTGCGCTCGACCGGCAACTACCCGTTCTGGAACAACGACTGACCAGCGCGGAGCGCGCGTACGCCGAAGGGGGTCGACCGTGATCGGTCGACCCCCTTCGTCCTGCCTGACCGGCTCAGTTGCCGGACATGATCTCCCGCATCAGCTTCGCGGTCTCGGTCGGCGTCTTGCCGACCTTGACGCCGACGGCCTCCAGCGCAGCCTGCTTCGCCTCGGCGGTGCCGGCCGAACCGGAGATGATCGCCCCGGCGTGACCCATGGTCTTGCCGGGCGGAGCGGTGAAGCCGGCGATGTAGCCGACCACCGGCTTGGTGACGTTGGCCTTGATGAACTCGGCGGCCCGCTCCTCGGCGTCGCCACCGATCTCACCGATCATGACGATGGCGTCGGTCTCCGGGTCGGCCTCGAACGCCGCGAGGGCGTCGATGTGGGTGGTCCCGATGATCGGGTCACCGCCGATGCCGACGCAGGTGGAGAAACCGATGTCGCGCAGCTCGTACATCATCTGGTAGGTCAGCGTGCCGCTCTTGCTGACCAGGCCGATCCGGCCGGAGCCGGTGATGTCGGCCGGGATGATGCCGGCGTTGGACGCGCCCGGCGAGGCGATGCCCGGGCAGTTCGGCCCGATGATCCGGGTCTGCTCGCCCTGCGCCACGTTGTACGCCCAGAACGACGCGGTGTCGTGCACCGGGACGCCCTCGGTGATCACCACGGCCAGCGGGATCGCGGCGTCGATCGCCTCGACCACTGCGGCCTTGGTGAACTGCGGCGGCACGAAGATGACTGTGACGTCGGCCCCGGTCTCGGCCATCGCGTCCGCGACGGACGCGAAGACCGGCAGTTCGGTGCCGTCGAAGTCAACTTTCTGGCCCGCCTTGCGCGGGTTGACGCCACCCACCACGTTGGTGCCGGCGGCCAGCATCCGCCGGGTGTGCTTGGAACCCTCGGAACCGGTCATCCCCTGGACGATGACCTTCGAGTCCTTGGTCAGCCAGATAGCCATGATCAGACCCCCGCAGCTGCCAGCTCGGCGGCCCGCTCGGCCGCACCGTCCATGGTGTCCACCCGCTGCACGAGCGGGTTGTTCGCGCTGTCCAGGATCGCCCGGCCAGCTTCGGCGTTGTTGCCGTCGAGGCGGACGACGAGCGGCTTGGTGACCTGCTCGCCGCGCTGCTCGAGCAGGGCCAGCGCCTGGATGATGCCGTTGGCGACCTCGTCGCAGGCGGTGATGCCGCCGAAGACGTTGACGAAGACGCTCTTCACGGCCGGGTCGGAGAGCACGATCTCCAGCCCGTTCGCCATCACCGCGGCGCTCGCGCCGCCGCCGATGTCGAGGAAGTTGGCCGGCTTGACGTTGCCGTGCCGCTCACCGGCGTACGCGACCACGTCGAGGGTCGACATGACCAGACCCGCGCCGTTGCCGATGATGCCGACCTCGCCGTCGAGCTTGACGTAGTTGAGGTCCTTGGCCTTGGCGGCCTGCTCCAGCGGGTCCACAGCGGCCTGGTCGACAAGCGCCTCGTGGTCCGGGTGCCGGAACGCCGCGTTCTCGTCCAGGCTGATCTTGGCGTCGAGCAGCAGCATCCGGCCGTCGCCGTTCTTGGCGAGCGGGTTGACCTCGACCAGTGTGGCGTCCTCGGCGACGAACGCCTGCCACAGGCCGACGGCGATCTCGACCACCTGGTCGGCGACAGCGGCCGGGAAGCCGGCAGCGGTCACGATCTCGCGGGCCTTGGCCTCGTCCACGCCCTTCACGGCGTCGATCGGGGCCTTCACGACCTTGTCGGGGGTCTCGGCGGCGACCTGCTCGATGTCCATGCCGCCGGCGACGCTGGCGATGCAGAGGAAGGTGCGGTTCGCCCGGTCGAGCAGGTACGAGAAGTAGTACTCCTCGGCCACGTCCGCGGTCACCGTGATCATGACCTTGTGGACGGTGTGACCCTTGATGTCCATGCCGAGGATGTCGGTGGCCCGGGCCACCGCCTCATCCGGGCCCTCGGCCAGCTTGACGCCGCCGGCCTTACCTCGGCCGCCGACCTTTACCTGCGCTTTGACGACCACACGGCCGCCAAGGCGTTCGGCGATCGCGCGGGCCTCTTCCGGGGTAGTGGCGACGCCGCCGGCCAGCACGGGCAAGCCGTGCCGCTCGAACAGGTCCCGCCCCTGGTACTCGTACAGGTCCACGATTGCGCGTCCCGTCCCGTCTCCGCGGCGCGCCGTCGCGCCGCCACCAGCGTTCAGAAAACAGTTTGACGCCTGTCATCAGTTGAAACAGGCCATTGGCCGCAGCCTAGCGAGGTCGGCACCACCGGCAACCGAGCGGGTGCACGGTGTGCGGTAATGCACAACCGGACATCAGATGTGGCCGGTTTCCGGTCATGACTCGGGCGGCATCCACCGTCCGGGCGATGTTGTCCGGCTTGCGTAACCCTGCCGTGGGGGCGTCGTTGAGTCAGGTGTCGGAGCGCTGAACAGCGCAAAGACGGGATACGGCCGATGCCCTGTCGGTCGAGGGGTGGCGGCGGGGCATCGTGCATAGAGGGGCCGGACGTGTGAGGGGTGCGTCCGGCCCCTCCCCCGTGCCCAAAATCCGGTGACGCAGCAGATCGGCGTGTTTCAGGAAACCGGCTGGGCCACGTTCTGTCGGACCCACTCGACAATCGCCTGGGTGGTGGCGCCCGGCGTGAAGATCTTCGCGACGCCCAGCTTCTCCAACTCGGGAATGTCGCCGTTCGGAATGATGCCGCCACCGAACACGACGATGTCGCGGGCGTCCCGCTCACTGAGCAGTTCCAGCACCCGCCGGAAGAGCGTCATGTGGGCGCCGGAGAGCACTGACAGGCCGACGGCGTCGGCGTCCTCCTGGATGGCGGTCTCCACGA
Organism: Micromonospora sp. 050-3; assembly: GCF_046549335.1. NCBI lineage: Bacteria > Bacillati > Actinomycetota > Actinomycetes > Micromonosporales > Micromonosporaceae > Micromonospora > Micromonospora sp. 050-3. Next base: position 364,714 of record NZ_JAJPVX010000003.1, on the reverse strand, counting down.
TCTGCTCGGGGGTCTGGTGCAGGCCGGTGTAGACGACCTCCATCCCGGCGTCCCGCAGGGCGCGCGCGACGACCTTCGCGCCCCGGTCGTGGCCGTCCAGGCCGGGCTTGGCGACGACGACCCGAATCCGAGAGCTCATCAGCGCACACCTTTCACCGGCTTGACCGCCTTCACCTTAACGAACGGTAACCCGGCGGGCCCGGCCCGGGAAATCCGGGCTCTGCCACCGGCCGTTACCGGCGTGTCCACCTGGCAACCCGGAGAGCTCCGGCCCGTTCCCGTCCCGACCTCGCCGCCGCCGCGTCGCTGGCAGGGCCGGGGACACCATCCTGGCGCCGTCCGGAGTCAAGCCGGACGACTCCGCCGGAACGGTCACGCTCGGCGACGAACGGGCAGCGACGGGGGCACCGTTCGGCGTCGCGATGCATGACAATCATGGACGCAAACGGACAGATCGACACGCCAATTTTTCGGTCTAGCTTGTGACTCGCCTGGCTGTTGGCTAACGTGTCCACGGTTGTCATCAGGTCCATGGACGGGTGACGACGCGGTCAGCGGACGTTTCACTGGAGCCTCAGGCGACGCCCAACGGCCGCTTCGGAACCCCGACAACGGAGGGTGTGCGTGCGCCAGCGCCTGTCGTCTGAGCCCGATCGATATCGCGGTCGCCGCCGCGTACCCACCCCACCCCGCAGCCGTTACGCCGCTGTCGTCACCACCGCGTTCGTCGGTGCCGGCATCGTGGCCCTCGGCGCGAGCGCCCTGCCGGACGCCAAGGACGTCAGCCCGACGGTCCTCGACGAGCTCAAGCAGGCGTCCGTCACCAGCCAGGACGCCGCGGCCCGTTCGGAGAACGCCGACCGCGCCTCCCGGGACAGCCGCAGCAAGGACAGCGCCGAGCCCGAGGTCTGGCTGCTGCCGCTGCAGGGTTACGACTTCAACTCCCCGTACGGGATGCGCTGGGGCAAGCTGCACACCGGCGTGGACCTGGTCGCCGGCGAGGGAACGCCCTACGTGGCGATCCACGACGGGTTGGTCACCAAGGCCGGCTGGTTCGGCGGGTACGGCAACGCGGTGATCGTCCAGCACGCCGACGGCAGCGAGGCCATCTACGGCCACTCCTCCGCGGTGAGCGTCAAGGAAGGCCAGCAGATCAAGGCGGGCGACCAGCTCGGCCTCGTGGGTCAGACCGGCCACGCGTACGGCACCCACCTGCACCTGGAGATCCATGTCAAGGGGCAGCCGATCGACCCGGTGCCGTTCCTCCAGGAGCGCGGAGTGGACATCAAGCTGCAAGTCGAGGCAATCTACAGCGAGGTAGCCGCCTCCTGACGGTGCGTAACGACCGCTGACCGCCCGGATCTGTCGATCCGGGCGGTTTTGCGTTAGCCAGTCCTGGCGGATGTATCCCCCGTCACAGCGTCGACTGTGACCGACGGCACCCACCAACATGATCACTTTTCCGGATGTAGCGCCGCACAGCGGGTCATATCCGGGCACCCGACCGTCAGCTCTCCGTCCGAGGGTTCGGTCCCCGCGCCTGCCCCTTCTCGGTCCGACACCAGTATTTCGAGGTCAAGTGCCCCTCGACTGTGAAGGTCCGCCGTGCAGGAAGACAGCCCCGTCCAGAACGAGAACACCCCCGACACCAGCCAGACCGTGCCGCCGCGGCGCACCGGCCGGCGGAACCGCCTCATCGTGCTGGGGGCCGCCGCCCTGGTGGCCCTCGGCCTCGGTGGTGTCGCCGTCGCCACCAGCGGCACCGACCACCCGGCACCCGCCGCCGTCTCCCTCGACGCCCAGGCCCGAGCCGACAGCGCGAGCCGGGCCGACCGCTCGGTCCGTGAGTCGAGCACCCCGGTCGCCCCCTCGCTGAGCCCGACACCCAGCCCGTCGGCGGTCAGCGCCAGCCCGACCCCCGCGAAGACGGCCACCGCGAAGGCCAAGCCGAAGCCGAAGAAGACCACCAAGCCCACACCCGCCTGGGTCGACCCGATGCCGGGCGCTGCCATCACGTCCTGCTACGGGCAGCGCTGGGGCACCCTGCACGCCGGTATCGACCTGGCGTTGCCCTCGGGTACGCCGATCCACGCGGCGGCGGCCGGCACCGTGACCCAGGCCGGCGACGCCGCCGACGGGTACGGCAACTCGGTCTTCATCGACCACGGCAACGGCTACCTGACCCACTACGCCCACCAGAGCCGCATCGCGGTCACCGTCGGCCAGAAGGTGAAGGCCGGCCAGGTCATCGGCTACGAGGGCGCCACCGGCGACGCCACCGGCCCGCACCTGCACTTCGAGGTGCACCAGGGCATGTGGAACCAGATCGACCCGGCCCCGTTCATGCGGGCCCGTGGCGTCGACCTGGGCTGCTGAGGCGACATCCCGGCGCGGTCCGCGCGCAACAGCAGGGAAGGAGGGGCCTGAGGCCCCTCCTTCCCTGCTTCAGTGCAATGGTGCGGGCGCGACGGGGTCAGAGCTTGTCGACCGGGGCGTGCCGGAGCACCAGCCACATGGTCTGGTCGCCGAAGTCGATCTGCGCGCGGGCACCCGGGCCGTGCCCCTCGACGGCGAGCACCCGCCCCAACCCGTACCGCTGATGGTTGACCCGGTCGCCCGCGGACACCTTCGGCCCCTGCGGCAGCTCGCTGGCGGTGGTCAGCCGGCTGGCGTCCACGCCGAGCCGCTGCGCCAACTGCGCCGCCTTCGGCGTACCCCCGGTGAAGTTGCCACGCGCGCCGGGCGCGCGGTCCGCGCGGCCACCGACGCCGCCGCCCCCGCCGGCCCAGGAGGTGTACGACCCCTCGGTGCGCTCCCAGTGCACCAACTCGGTCGGCAGTTCCTCCAGGAAGCGCGACGGCGGGTTGTAGGACGGCTGCCCCCAGGCCGAGCGGGTGACCGCCCGGGACAGGTAGAGCCGCTGCCGGGCACGGGTGATGCCGACGTACGCCAGTCGGCGCTCCTCCTCCAACTCGCGGGTGTCACCCAGCGAGCGCAGGTGCGGGAAGACGCCGTCCTCCAGCCCGGTCAGGAAGACCACAGGGAATTCCAGCCCCTTGGCGGTGTGCAGCGTCATCAGGGTGACCACGCCCTGGTGGTCGGGGTCGTCGGAGGGGATCTGGTCGGCGTCGGCCACCAGCGCCACCTGCTCCAGGAAGCCGGCCAGGGTGGCCCGCTCGCCCTCCTCGCCCAGCGCCTCGATCCGCTCGGTGTACTCGCGGGCGACGCTGACCAGCTCCTGGAGGTTGTCCACCCGGCCGGCGTCCTGCGGGTCCAGGCTCTCCTCCAGCTCGGTGAGGTAGCCGGAGCGGGTCAGCAGCGCCTCCAGCACCTCCTCGGGGGTGCCGGTCTCGGCCAGCTCGCGGGCGCCGTCGAGCAGCGCCACGAAGTCGGCGATGCCGTTGGCCGCCCGGCTGGAGATGCCCGGCGCCTCCCGGGCCCGGCGCAGTGCCGCGCCGAAGGAGATCCGGTCGCGGCTGGAGAGCGCCTCGACACACGCCTCGGCGCGGTCGCCGATCCCCCGGCGTGGGGTGTTGAGCACCCGCCGCAGGCTCACCGTGTCGTCGTCGTTGACCACCGAGCGCAGGTACGCGAGGGCGTCGCGAACCTCCTTACGCTCGTAGAAGCGCACACCGCCGACCACCTTGTAGGGCAGGCCGACCCGGATGAACACCTCCTCGAAGACGCGGGACTGGGCGTTGGTGCGGTAGAAGACGGCGACGTCGCCGGGGCGGGTCTCGTCGGCGTCGACCAGCCGGTCGATCTCCCGGGCCGCCCAGTCGGCCTCGGAGTGCTCGGTGTCGGCCACGTAGCCGACGATCTGCTCGCCGGCGCCGGCCTCGCTCCACAGCCGCTTGGGCTTGCGGGAGGTGTTGCGGTCGATCACCGCGTTGGCCGCGTTGAGGATGGTCTGGGTGGAGCGGTAGTTCTGCTCCAGCAGGATCGTCCGCGCGTCGGTGAAGTCCCGTTCGAACTCCAGGATGTTGCGGATCGTCGCACCCCGGAAAGCGTAGATCGACTGGTCGGCGTCGCCGACCACGCACAGCTCGGCGGGCTCCAACCCGTCGGTGCCGGAGACCAGCTCCTTGATCAGCGCGTACTGGGCGTGGTTGGTGTCCTGGTACTCGTCCACCAGCACGTGCCGGAACCGCCGGCGGTAGCTCTCCGCGACGTGCGGGTGGGACTGGAGCAGGTGCACCGTGGTCATGATCAGGTCGTCGAAGTCCAGTGCGTGTGCCTCACGCAGCCGGCGCTGGTAGAGCGTGTACGCCTCGGCCAGCGCCCGCTCGTTGGGCCCGCTGGCCCGCGCCGCGAACTGCTCCGGGTCGACCAGCTCGTTCTTGAGGTTGGAGACCTGGGCGGCCAGCCCACGCGCCGGGTAGCGCTTCGGGTCGAGATCCAGCTCGCGGGTCACCAACTGCATCAGCCGGCGGGAGTCGTCCGCGTCGTAGATCGAGAACGTCGACTTGAGGCCGGCGTGCTCGTGCTCGGCACGCAGGATCCGCACGCAGGCCGAGTGGAACGTCGACACCCACATCAGGCGGGCCCGGGGGCCCACCAGCGCGGCGACGCGCTCCTTCATCTCACCGGCGGCCTTGTTGGTGAAGGTGATCGCGATGATCTCACCGGGGTGCACGTCCCGAGCGGCGAGCAGGTAGGCGATCCGGTGCGCGAGCACCCGGGTCTTGCCGGACCCGGCGCCGGCAACGATCAGCAGCGGCGAGCCGGCATGGCTGACGGCGTCGCGCTGCGGCCCGTTCAGCCCGGCGAGCAGCTGCTGCGGATCGAGGCGCGCGGCGGCCGCCGCGGGTCGGTGCGGGCGGGCCGGCGCGGACTCCGGCGCAGGCGGGGACGCGGGGATATCGAAGAGAGGATGCATCGCCCGACAAGTCTATGCCGCAGGCCGGACACTGCGCCTCTGGCGCTCAGCAGCTCGTGCCCGACGGTGCGCACCACCGCCCCGTACGCCCACCGGCGGGAAAGGTGCCCTTCGCGACGCGGAATGCTTGCGCACCCGACAACGACGTGGGCATACTCGACGGCGTGATCGCTGCGCGTTTCTACTTTTACTATGGCACCGGGAGTCCGGCTGCCGTAGGTCGCGCCTGATCGATTCAGACCTGCTAAAGCCCCGGCCTCCTGGAGTCCGGGGCTTTTTCCGTCCCAGGTTCCGGGCACCGGGCACCACAGTGCGAGAGGTACCCGATGATGACAGACGTGATGGAGCAGAGCGGCAGCCCGATCCGACCGGGGCAGCCCGCCGCGCAGGAGGCTGAGCCGGCGGTGGCCACACCACCGGCGGGTGCGGACGCCGAGCCGGCTGAGCAGCAGACCGGCACCCAGGAGCCGTCCGCCTCAGCGCGGATCGTGCAGATCAGGGAACGGATCAACGAGATCGACCACGCGTTGATCACGCTCTGGCAGGAGCGGGCCGCGCTGTCCCAGGAGGTCGGCGTGACCCGGATGGCGTCCGGTGGGACCCGCCTGGTGCTCTCCCGGGAACGGGAGATCCTGGAGCGGTTCCGGGTCGCACTCGGCGCCGACGGCACCCAGCTGGCCCTGCTGCTGCTCCGAGCGGGCCGCGGCCCGCTGTGAGCCGCCCCAGCCCGCGCTGAACCGGGCCACGGCTACCTGGTGCGCCACACCGCCCGTCGTGGGCGACACGGCTTGCTGACGCCGCGGGGGCAACCAGGCGCCGCGCGGCCGATCCGGCTCACGAACAGACGAAACCGCCTGCCGTCGTCGTGGCGACGGCGGCAGGCGGTTTCGGTGACTCACACCTCGTGGGTGGCGACGATCTCGCGCTTCTCCGCGAAGTGGCAGGCGCTCGGGTGGTCCGAGTCCCGACGGATCTCCAGCAGCGGGACCTGCTCGGCGCAGACGTCCTGCGCCTTCCAGCAGCGGGTCCGGAACCGGCAGCCCGAGGGCGGGCTGATCGGCGACGGCACGTCACCAGTGAGCCGGATGATCGTCTTGTTGTTCCGCTGGGTCGGGTCCGGCACCGGCACCGCGGAGAGCAGCGCCTGGGTGTACGGGTGGGTCGGTCGCTCGTAGATCTCGTCCTCGGTGCCGATCTCGACGATCTTGCCGAGGTACATCACAGCGACCCGGTCCGAGAGGTGGCGGACCACCGACAGGTCGTGCGCGATGAAGACGTACGAGAGGCCGAACTCGCCCTGCAACTGCTCCAGCAGGTTCATGACCTGGGCCTGGATGGAGACGTCCAGCGCCGACACCGGCTCGTCGCAGACGATGATCTCGGGCCGCAGCGCGAGCGCGCGGGCGATGCCGATGCGCTGACGCTGACCGCCGGAGAACTGGTGCGGGTACCTGTTGATGTGCTCCGGGTTGAGCCCGACCAGGTCGAGCAGTTCGCGGACCTTGGCCCGGCGGCTGCCCTTCGGCGCCACCTCCGGGTGGATCTCGAACGGCTCACCGAGCAGGTCACCGACGGTCATCCGCGGGTTCAGCGAGGTGTACGGGTCCTGCATGACCAGCTGGATCTGCCGGCGCAGACGCCGCAGCGCCCCACCGGACAGCTTGGAGATGTCCTGGCCCTTGTAGACCACCTTGCCGGCGGTCGGCTTCTCCAGGTTCATCAGCACCCGGGCGAGCGTCGACTTGCCGCAGCCGGACTCGCCGACCACACCGAGGGTCTCACCGGCGCGCAGTCCGAACGAGACCCCGTCGACCGCCTTGACCTGGCCGACGGTCTTCTTAAACACCACACCCTGGGTGACGGGGTAGTGCTTGACCAGGTCATTGACCTCGAGGATGTTCTCAGACACGGTTCACCAGCTCCTCGGCGAAGTGGCAGGCGCTGGCCCGGGCGGGGCCGATCTGCAGCAGCGGCGGGACCTTCTCCCGGCACACCGGCTGAGCCATCGGGCACCGCGGGTTGAACGGGCAGCCCGGCGGGATGTTCATCAGGTTCGGCGGGAGGCCCTTGATCGTCCGGAGCTGCTGCCCCTTCTCGTCGAGGCGCGGGATCGAGTCGATCAGACCCAGCGTGTACGGGTGCGCCGGCTTGGCGTACAGCTCGTACACGTCGGCTTCCTCGACGATCCGGCCCGCGTACATGACAGCGATCCGGTCCGCGACGTCGGCGACCACGCCGAGGTCGTGGGTGATCAGGATCATGCCCATCTGCCGCTCGCGCTGAAGCTCGGCCAGCAGGTCCATGATCTGGGCCTGCACTGTCACGTCGAGGGCCGTGGTCGGCTCGTCCGCGATCAGCACCTCCGGGTCGAGCGCCAGCGACATCGCGATCATCGCGCGCTGCCGCATACCGCCGGAGAACTGGTGCGGGTAGTTGTTGAACCGATCCTTGGCGTTCGGGATCTTGACCTGGTCGAGCATGTCGATCGCGCGCTTCTTGGCCTCCGCGCGGCCCATGCCCCGCCGGACCCGGAACTGCTCGGCGATCTGGAACCCGACGGTGAAGACGGGGTTCAGCGCGGAGAGCGCGTCCTGGAAGATCATCGCGATGCCCTCGCCGCGGATGCGGCGGCGCTCCTCGTCGGACATGCGGAGCATGTCCTTGCCGTGGAAGCGGACCTGCCCACCGGTGACGAAGCCGGGCGGCGTGTCGAGGATGCCCATGATGGTCTGCGCGGTGACGCTCTTACCGGAGCCGGACTCGCCGAGCACGGCGAGGGTCTCCCCCGCGTCGACGTGGTACGTGACCCCGTTGATGACCTTTGCGACGCCGTCCCGGGTACGGAACTCCACCCGCAGGTCGTCGACCTCGAGCAGGCGGCCGGAGGGACGCCCGGACCCGCCGGGTCCCGGCGCTGACTGCTCGGACACGAGAATGTCGGACAACTGGATCTCCCCTAGCGGAGTTTCGGATCGAGGGCCTCGCGGACCGACTCACCGAGCATCACGAAGCTCAGCACTGCGGTGACGAGGAACGCGGCGGGGAAGAACACCAGCCCCGGCGCGACCCGGACGAACTGCTGCCCATCACTGATCATGATGCCCCAGGACACCACCGGCGACTTCAGACCGACGCCCAGGAACGACAGGGTGGCCTCGGCGCCGATGAACGAGCCGACCATGATCGTGCCGTAGACCAGCAGCGGGGCCAGGCAGTTCGGCAGCAGGTGCTTGAGGATGATCCGGCCGGTGCCGGCACCCAGCGCGCGGGCCGCAACGATGTAGTCGGCCTCCTTGGTGGCGAGCACCGAGGAGCGCATCAGCCGCATCACGACCGGCCAGCTCAGCACGATCAGCGAAGCGGTCACCAGGCCCATGATCTGGGCCTTGCTGTTGCCGGCGCCCGACCCGTTGAAGGTGGTCAGGATGACGATCGCGCCGAGCACGAAGGGCAGACCGAAGAATACGTCGGCGATCCGGCTCAGCAGCGCGTCCACCCAGCCACCGCGGTAGCCGGAGATGATGCCCATCGTCCCGCCGATGAGCAGGGTGCCCAGCACGGAGAGCACGGCGACCACGATGGAGGCCCGTGCGCCGTAGATGACGCGGGCGTAGACGTCGCGGCCCTGCACGTCGTAGCCGAACCAGCCATTGGCGGACGGCTTGTCGAGGCTGCGGGACAGCGAGCCGTTGACCGCGTCGCCCGGAGCGAACAGCGCCGGGAAGGCCGCCATCAGCAGGAAGATCACGATCAGCGTGGCCGAGATCCAGAACAGTGGCTTGCGCCGCAGGTCCCGCCAGGCGTCGGCGAGCAGGCCGCGCGGCTTCTCGTTGCTCTGCGGCTGGCCCAGGGTGGCGGGGGCGGCGGAGTCGGTGGGGTGTGCGCCAGGGGTGCTGACGATCGATGCGGTACTCGGGTCACTCATAACGGATCCTCGGGTCCAGGGCGGCGTAGAGCAGGTCAACCAGCAGGTTCATCACGAGATAGACCAGCACCAGGACGACCACGATGCCTACCACCGTGGCGCTCTCCTTGGTGATGATCGCCCGGAAGACCTGGCGGCCGATTCCGTTGATGCCGAAGATTCCCTCGGTGACGATCGCGCCACCCATCAGGGCACCGAGGTCGGTGCCGAGCAGGGTCACCACCGGGATGAGCGAGTTGCGCAGCAGGTGCACGCCCACCACTCGGCGCATCGGCAGGCCCTTGGCGATGGCGGTACGCACGTAGTCCGCGCGGCGGTTCTCCGCGATGCTCGTTCTTGCCACCCGGGCTATGTACGCCACTGACGCGCTACCGAGCACGAAGCCCGGCACGATCAGCTCGGACCACCGCATCTCGGAGGAGACGGTCGGCTTGATGATGCCCCACTGCACGCCCAGCAGCCACTGGAGCACGAAGCCGACCACGAAGACCGGCAGCGCGATCAGGAAGAGGGTGGAGACCAGGACCAGGTTGTCCAGGAAGCCGTTACGCCGCAGACCGCTCAGCACGCCGGCGCCGAGGCCGATGATCGCCTCAATGGCGAGCGCCACGAGGGCCAGCTTCAGCGTGTTCGGGTACGCGGTCAGGATGATGTCGCTGATTTCGCGTTGCTGGAACGTCTGACCGAAGTCGCCCTGGAGCAGGTTCTTCATGTAGTTGCCGTACTGCACGAAGACGTTCTGGTCGAGGTGGTACTTCTCGGTCATGAAGGCGATGTACTGGTCCGGGCAGCGACGCTCACCGCACTTGCCGGCGAACGGATCGCCCGGTACGGCCCAGACGAGCCAGTAGATCAGGAACGTCGTACCGATGAAGACAGGCACGAGTTGGAGCAGCCGTCTCAACAGATAACGGCCCATGGGGTGGTCCTCCAGACAGGGGGCGCGTCGGACGGCCGACACGGTGGTGACAACGTGCGAGTGGAGTGTTGTAACACCCAATCGCGGAACGGCCCCGGGTCGGGCTCACCGGATGTGGCGAGCCCGACCCGGGGTCAGACCGTTCGGATCAGAGCTCGACCGAGGTGATGTCGATCTCGCCGACGTTGTTCAGCTCGAGCTTCTTGATCTTCTCCGAGTGGCCGGACTGCTGACCGTAGAAGTAGACCGGGATGCTCGGAACGTCCTGGTCGACCTTCTCGACCGCCTTGGCGAACGCCTCGTGCGAGGCCTCCAGGCTCGGAGCGCCGCTGGCCTGCTTGGCAAGGGCGTCGACCTCGGGGTTGCTGTAGAGGCCGTCGTTCGAGGAGCCGTTGGTGACGAACAGCGGGTTGACCCAGTTCTCGACGTCCGGGTAGTCCTGCTGCCAGGCAGCACGGTACGGGCCCTTCATCGCGTGGGCGTTGATGTTCTGGCGGAACACCGCGAAGGTCGGCACACCCTCGGCCCGGGCGTTGATGTTGAGGTTGGTCTTGATCTGCTGCGCGACGGCGTCCATCCAGTCCTTGTGGGCGGAGTCCGCGTTGTAGTAGAAGACCATCTCACCGCTGAAGCCACCGGCCTCGGCGAGCAGCGTCTTGGCCGTGGCCGGGTCGAACTTGCAGGCGGTGCAGTTGCCCGGCTTGGCGCCCGGGGTCAGCGGGTTCGCCCAGCTGTCGGCCGGCTTGCGGGTGCCGAAGAAGATCTTGTCGGAGATCTCCTGCCGGTTGACCGCCAGCGACACGGCGCGACGCAGCTTCGGGTTCTGGAAGCGCTTGTCGTAGATCGGGAACGCGATGAACGCGGTCGACGGCGTGACGGTCGAGCGGCCCCGGTCAACGAGGTCGGTCTTCCACTTGTCACCGGCGAGCGCCGAGGTGGGAACAACCTCCATGAAGTCGAGGTTGTTGGCCAGCAGGTCGGCGTAGGCCGCGTTGTCGTCCTGGTACAGCTTGACGTCGACGTCCTTGACCTTCATCTTGTCGCGAAGGTTGTAGTCGTCAAAGCGCGTCAGCTTGATGAGGGAGTTGTCCTCCCACGACACGAACTTCACCGGGCCGTTGGCGATCGGCTTGCGGCCGAACTCTTCCGGCTTCATGGTGAAGAACACGTCCGGCAGCGGCATGAAGGCGCTGTAGCCGAGCTTGGTCGGGAAGACCGCGGTCGGGGCGGCGAGGGTGACCTCGAAGGTCTGGTCGTCGATGATCTTCAGGCCGGACAGCTTGTCAGCCGTCGGCGCCGGGGCCTTCTGCGGGCCGTCCGCGCCATCCGGGTCCGAGGTGTAGGTCTTGTCGAAGCCCGCGATGTCCGCGAAGAAGGTGCCGTTCTGCGCGCCGTTCGGCGAGTAGGCGGCCCAGTTCCAGGCGTCGACGAAGTTCTTCGCCTTCACCTCGGTACCGTCGTGGAACTTGGTACCGCCCTTGATCTTGATCGTGAAGACCTTGGAGTCGGTGGTGTTGATGGACTCCGCCAACGCGTTACGCGGGGCCCCACCGTCGTTCGGGTACTCGACCAGGCCAGTGAAGAGCCAGTCGATGATCTTGCCACCGCCGGTCTCCGTGGTGTTCGCCGGGACCAGCGGGTTCTCCGGCTGGACGCCGTGGACAACGATCGAGCCGTCCTTGCTGGCGGCAGCGTCGCCGTCGCCTTCACCGCTCGAGCAACCGCTCGCGACAAGCGCGGCAGCCGCGCTGAGCGCGATCGCGCTCGTCGCCCGCTTCGAGACTCTCATTCCGAGGGGCCTCCTCTTTCTAACCAGGTTCCGTCGTGGGTTTCACGCACGTTTGGGGGTGACACCGCCCGACCACCCCGGGGGCGCGGGTCGCCGGGACCACAGGGAAGTTGGGGACACCCCTGATGTTCCGATCCGCCGGGCTCCCCACCAACGAGACCTGACACGACGCAATCGACACAGCCACGGGCCGCCGAGATCGGCAGAATCGTGGTCGTGGGGCGTACGGAGTGCCACACACCGATGGTGAGGTGCTGCCACTGTGACACCCACTGGCCTCTTCCGTGAAGGTGCCGTTATCAAGCCGTTAGTTGCCCGCCACGTTGCCGATACTTGAAAAATGATCATAAAACGCCCGAGGCGGGCGGCACTGAGCAGGAAATACGTTGCGCAACCCGAAGAGCCAGCCTCGGCCCGTGCGCAAGCCCCGGGGTAACCCGAGCCCGGTAGGACGTCCGTCACCACTCATGTTTCGACCCATCCGGATGAGGGCCCCTACGGCTACCCGGACACGATCATCGGCTGGGTGTACGAGGGCGCGCCGGACGTTTTTCTGATCCTCACCGGTGGCGACGCACCGTCACACGAGCCGGCGATCCGCCGCCCAGCGGGAGAGTTCGTAGCGATTGGACATCTGAAGCTTGCGCAGCACGTTCGACACGTGCGTCTCCACCGTCTTGATGGAGATGAACAGCTCCTTGGCGATCTCCTTGTACGCGTACCCCCGGGCCAACAGCCGCAGCACCTCCCGCTCACGGTTGGTGAGCTGGTCCAGCTCCGGGTCGGCAACCGGCGCGTCCGGCCGGGCCGCGAAGGCGTCCAGCACGAACCCGGCCAGCCGTGGGCTGAACACCGCGTCCCCGTCGGCCACGCGACGGATCGCGGCAGCCAGCTCGTCCGGGGAGATGGTCTTGGTGACGTACCCGCGGGCACCGGCGCGGATCAGCCCGATCACGTCCTCCGCCGCGTCGGAGACGCTCAACGCGAGGAACTTGACCTGCGGGTGTGTACGGCGCATCGCCTCCAGCACCGCGCGACCGCCGCCGTCGGGCATGTGCACGTCGAGCAGCACCACGTCCGGGCCGACGGCGGCGATCCGGGTGACCGCCTCAGCCACCGTGCTCGCCTCGCCCACCACCTCGACGTGGGCGCCCAACTCCGCGCGCACCCCGGCTCGGAACATGGCGTGGTCGTCCACCAGGAACACCCGCAGCCGCTCGGGGCGGGCATCCGCCGGGTCGAGGTGCTCGGTCGACTGCTCGGCCATGGTCATCTGTTCCTCTCCGCTGCGGACGAGTCCCGGGAGATCGGCAGGATCAACCGGACCTCGGTCCCCTCCCCCGGGCCGGACCGTATTTCGGCCCGTCCGCCGTGCCGCTTCATCCGCCCGATGATCGAGCCGCGTACGCCGTGCCGGTGGTCCTCCACGGTATCCGGATCGAAGCCCTTCCCCCGGTCCCGGACGAAGACACTGACCTGATCCGGTTCCACCTCGGCGTAGAGCGACACGGTCTGCACGCCGGCGTGCCGGGCCGCGTTCACCAACGCCTCCCGGGCGGCCGCGACCAGCGCGCCGACCTTCTCGTCGGTCTCCCGGTCACCCACCACCACCGTCTCCACGCTGATCGCGAAGGTGTCCTCGACCTCGGCTGCGGCCTGTTCCAGCGCGGCGGCGAAGCGCTCGCTCGGCGAAGCCGTCGGCTTGTAGAGCCAGTTGCGCAGGGAACGCTCCTGCCCCCGGGCCAGCCGCTGCACCGTCTTGACGTCGCCGGGGTTGCGCTGGATCAGGGCCAACGTGTGCAGCACCTGGTCGTGCACCATCGCGGCCAACTCGGCCCGCTCCTGCTCGCGGATGCGCCCCTCGCGCTCCGAGCGGAGCTGGCTGTACGTCCGCCAGAGCACCGGCGCGGCGACAACGCCGACGCCGGCCAACCCGACCAACGCGAAGATCACGCCGTTGATCACCGCGTCGAAGTTCTGTGCCGGCGAGTAGACGGCCGCGACGCCGATGATGCCGACCGCGACCAGCACTCCCCCGCCGATGAACCGGAGCACGAAGGCCCGCCGGTCGCTCTCCTCGACGACCGCGCCGAGCCAGGGCACCGGCATCGCGTCGCCCCACTGTCGCCGCCGCTCGGGCGCGGACTGGTGCCAGATCACCCCGGCGCCGACAGCGATGATGGCGACCAGCCAACCGGCGGTGCCCGCCGCGCCGACCGAGTCGAAGACCATCACCTGGATCAGCAGGACACCCAGCCCGATCCCCACGAACGGCAGGAGTTGGGCGACGTCCCGCCGGGGCGGCACCGCGGTGTCGCCGGGACGAAGCGGCACCACCGCCCAGAAGGCCGCGTAGAGCAGCAGGCCGAGCCCGCTCAGCCCGAGCAGGACCATGAACGCGACGCGCACCCGCAGCACCGAGATGCCGAGATGGTCGGCGATACCGGCGGCGACGCCGGCGGCCATCCGGTGCTCCGGGGCGCGGTAGAGGCGCGGGGGCGGGGTCACGGTGCTGATCGGAGGCTCCCTGGTCACTGTGGCGGACAGGTCGAGGTCGGTGACTCGATCGTCACACGCTGCGGCGTCCGCGACCACGGGGACGCCCCCGACATTCCGGCCCCCGGATCTCAGGGTGGGGTCAGGGTCGGGTCCTGAGGTCGTTCGGGTGGACCGGGCAGCAGGATCGAAGCATGACCGAGGAAGCTGCCCCGCCGCCCCGACCGGGGTCGGCACAGCCGGGCGGTTCAGCACCGCCCCCGCCCACCACCACGCCCACCGAATGGACCGAGCCCAGCACGTTCGGTCCGCACGCTGGCACCGACGCGACCGCCGGCACCGCACCCGGCGAGCCGGCCGACAGCTACGCGCCGCCCACGGCGGGCTACGGCCCGGGCCCGGGGTTCGCGGCGGGCACCGGCTACGGCCCGGGCGGCACGCCACCCGGGCCGGGGGGTCCCGGTCCGTCCGCGCCGCAACCGCCGCTGGGCGGCACCGGCTTCACCTCGCGGTACGGGCTGGTCCGGCCGCGCGAGGGGCGGTACCTGGCAGGTGTCTGCGCGGCCATCGGGCGCGCCACCAACACCGATCCGGTGCTCTGGCGGGTGCTGCTCGCGGTGCTCGGGTTCTTCGGAGGCATCGGCATCCTGGTGTACGTCGCCGCCTGGCTGATCATCCCGAACGAGGGCGACACCGCGTCCCCCGTCGAGTCCATGCTCGGACGCGGGCGCTCCAGCATGTCGCCGGTGACGGTGATCGTCCTGGGCATCCTGGTCGCGGCCAGCTTCGCGTACATCGTCACCGACGCCTTCCGCGCGGTGCTGCTCGGCGCGGCGATCCTGGTGGCCGGCGCGCTCCTACTCAACCGGGACGGCCGCAATCAACGACCCGGCACCCCGGGTGGCCCGCCGCCGGCCGCACCGTCCGGCAACCCGGCCGGCCCGGTCGTCCCACCGGTGACCTGGCCGTCGTACGGCGCGGCGCCGTCGACCGGCCCAGCGGCGACGCCGCCGATGTACAGCACCGGTCCGGGGTACGCCACCGCGACGACGGGGGCGGCGCCCACCGTCACCATCCCGACGTACGACGCGCCGCCGACCAGCGCGACGCAGCCGGTGTCCGGGGTCGGCCCGGTGTCCGGGCAACCGGCCGGCATGACGGCCGCCCAGCCCGGCTGGCCGAGCGTCGCGATGCCCAGCGCCGGCTGGCCGTCGGCACCGGTGAGCAGCACACCCGCGGCCCTGGGGGGCTATCCGACCGCCCCGCCGCCCTCCGGCTACCGCCCCCCGTTCGCGCCGCACGGCCCGTACGCTTCGCCGACCCCGGCCGCACCTCCTCCGCCGAAGCCACCGAAGCCGCCAAAGCGCCCCAAGGAGCGGTCGCCGCTCGGCGCGGTGACCTTCTCACTGATCTTCCTGGTGCTCGGTCTGGTCGCCCTGCTCGACCTGCTGGACGTCTTCGCCATCAGCGCCTCGGCGTACTTCGCGGCCGCGCTGGCCACCATCGCGCTGGGGCTGCTGGTCGGCACCTGGTTCGGGCGGGCCCGCTGGCTCATCGCGCTCGGTCTGGTGACCGCGGCAGCGCTGGGCACGGCGACCGTCGCCGAGTCCTACGACCGGATCCGGGGGGTCGACGGCGCGGTGACCTGGGCGCCGACCGACTACCGCGACCTGGCGGACCGGTACGAGAACAGCTTCGGTGACGCCGTGCTCGACCTGCGCGGGATCGACTTCGCGAAACGGGACAGCCAGGTGACAGTGGCCGTCAACTTCGGCAAGGCAACAGTGGTCGTGCCGCCGAACGTGGACGTCACCACAGTGGCCGACGTCAACGCGGGTGACGCCACGGTTTTCGGCAACCGCTCCGGCGGGCTGGACGGCCGCCTGCGGGAATCCACAGACGTCGGCGCGGACGGGCCCGGCGGCGGGACCCTGCGCCTCTACATCCATGTCAATGCCGGCAACCTGGAGGTGACCCGGTGAAGGCTCACCGCACGGATCTGGTGTCGTTCGCCTTCGGGCTGGTGTTCCTGGCCCTGTCCGCTTGGTGGCTGCTCGCCCAACTGCTCGGGCTCGCGCTACCGCCGGTCGGCTGGTTCCTGGCCGGCGCACTCATCCTGATCGGGGTCTTCGGTCTGGTCGGCGCGCTGCGCTCGGGTCGACCGAGCCAGCCGGCGCCGATTGCCGAGGCCGGTGCCGCCGAGGCGGTGGCGCCCGTCTCCGGCACATCCGTCTCCGGCGCACCCGTTTCCGGCGCCGCCACGTCGACCTCCGGCGCGGCCCTGCCGGTCTGGGAAGCCGAAAGGTCCACCTGGGACACTCCCTCCCCCGACCCGACGCTCATCTCGGACCCGACGCGCTCCTCGGACCCGACGCTCTTCGCGGACCGGACGCTGGAGACGCCGACCACCGAGGTGCGGGCGGAGGATTCAGCGGCCATCGACGTGATCCACCCGGCCTGGCTGGCACATCCGCCGTCGGAGCCGCCGACTGAGCCCATCCCCGACCAACCCGGCAACGGGGACAACGAGCCGACCATCGGCAAGCTCACCCGTCCGGCCTCGTCCGAGGGGGACGAGGCGACCCGTTCCGACCAACCGGTCGAGGCCGTCGGCGACCGGCCGGGTGACGAGCGGGAGGGTCCGCGCCGGGAAGCCTGACCTCGGGCAGCTGTCCGCGTCGGTCCACCGCATCCCCACGGCGGTGCGGCCGGCGCGGACGGACGCATATGCTGGCTGGTGGAGATCTCGCCTCCGCCGGCCGGCCCGTCCCGCCCATGGCGGTCCCGCCGCGATTCCCGTCTCTACCCCCGTCAGGAGCCCGCCCGACATGACCCAGTCCCCCGCCGTGCGTACCACCGGCCGGTCCGGTCCGGTCCGCATCGGCGAGCGAGCCGCCCGTACCCTCGTCGCCGAGCTGGCCCGGATCAACGACGCCAAGGCCGCCCTGCTGGTCGGGGTGACCCCGGACTCCGCGGTGCTGGCCGCGGCGGTCGATGCGCTGCTCCCCGGTGACCGGCTCACCGTGGTGCCCGCCGAGCCGTTCGGCGCCGCGGCGCTCCGCGAGCACGTCACCGCCCAGGGCCGCTGGGTCGCCGACCGGGTGAGCGTCGTCGACTCACTGGCCGAAGCCGAGGCCGCCGCGGTCGTCATCGCCGGTGAGGTGTTCACCGGCACCGCCGAGGCGACCCGCAGCGGCGTGGAGGGGTTGGCCAAGTACCTCACCGACGGGGCGGTGTTGAGCGTGGCGACCGTCGCCACCCCCGGCCGGACCGAGGGTGCCGCCGCCGAGCTGGCCCGACAGGACGCCCTCTACGGCGTCGGCGCCGATCTGGTGCTGCTCAACTCGCCGCCGGTGCGGGTCTACCGCCTGCGGTTCACCCCGGCCAGCCCGGCCACGGCCGACAGCCTGGCCCCCGCGTACCGGCCGTCGAGTGTGCCGGTGACCCGGGGCATGCACATCGACTCCAACGGCGTGGCGGCGGCGGGCATCGCGCTGGGCCTCGCGGCGCTGGCCCGGGTGGCGCGCCCGTCGTCCAAGCTGTGGCTGCTGCCGGCCCTGGCCGCCGGGCCGGTCGCCGCGTTCTTCCGGGATCCCGAACGGGACGTGCCGGAGGACCCGAGCGCCGTGGTCGCCAGCGCGGACGGGAAGGTCCTGTCGGTGCAGCGGCTGCACGACGAGCGTTTCGGCGACGGCGAGTGGCTGCGGATCGCGGTGTTCCTGTCGGTGCTGGACGTACACGTCAACCGCGCCCCGGTCGCCGGCAAGGTGGTGGACTACTTCGTCGCCGACGGCGGCTTCGTCAACGCGATGAAGCCGGACGCCGAGCACAACGTGGCCGCGTACACCGTTCTGGACACCGCGCGCGGCACTGTGGTGGTCGCGCAGCGGACCGGGCTGATCGCCCGCCGGATCGTGCAGCGCGCGCCGATCGGCGCGTTGCTGGCCAAGGGCGAGCGCTTCGGGCTGATCCGGTTCGGCTCCCGGACCGACGTCTACCTGCCCGCCGATGCCGCGGACCCGCTGGTCGGGCCGGGCGACAAGGTGGTCGGCGGGTCCACGGTCATCGCCCGCTGGCGCTGACAGCGCAAACGAGGAACGGGGCGCCGCTGTCCGCGGCGCCCCGTTCCTCGTTTGCTCAGATCACGTTTGCTCAGATCACGCGGTACGACGCTGCCGCAGCCAGAGGACCGGCCCGCTGACCAGGTAGCCCACCACGATCAGGGCGAATGTCAGCCGAATGTCGACCAGCGCGCCGATCACCGGGGCCAACCAGAGCCACGGCGGCAGCTTCACCAGGCGGGCGAGCTTGGCGTACGGGAAGCTGGAGACCATCGCGAAGGCCAGCAGCGCCACCCCGGCGACCAGCACGGCACCGGGCACCGGCAGGCCGATCGCCACTGTCACGGCGAGCACCGCGGCCGCCATGGTGGTGGGCACCCCGCAGAAGAACCGGCCGTCCTTCGGCGAGACGTTGAAGCGGGCCAGTCGGACCGCGGCACACGCCGCGACCAGGGCGCACGCCACCGCCGCCGCGGCCGTGGAGACCGAGCCGGCGAGCGAGGCGTAGACCACGACCGGCGCGGCGAGACCGAACGAGCACATGTCGGCCAGTGAGTCCATCTGTGCGCCGAACGGGCTGGCCACCCCGAGCCGTCGGGCCAACGCGCCGTCCAGACCGTCGAAGCCGACGCAGGCGATCAGGCAGAGCGCCGCGATGCGCACCTCGCCCTGCATGGCCAGGAAGATGGCGAGCATGCCGAGCATCAGGCTGGCCAGCGTGCAGGCGTTGACCAAGGCGAACTTCATCCGGCGCGCCATGGTGCGCTCGCCGGGAAGCAGCGGGATCGAGCGGGCCTCGTCGGCCTGCGCCATCGGCGGCATCGCCGGGCTGACCGGCATTACCGCGTCGATGTCGACCCGGTCCAGGCCCAGTGTCGGGTCCACGCCCAGCGTCGGCCGGCTGAGCCGGTCCAGGCCGTAGCGACGGCGCTGCCGATCGGCGTACCGGTGCTCGGTCGGGGCCAGGTCGGTCGGGTGCAGGTCGCCGTCACGGCGACCGACCCGGACCAACAGCACCTGGCGGGCGAACGTGCTGCTGCGGCGCAACCGGCCCGCCCAGCGACGCCCTGCGGGGCGCGGACTGTCAGTAGTACGACGCCGGCGCCATGGGGCTCTCGGCACGTTTCCTCCATCACCGGATCTGCTGACCGCCAAGTGGCGGGTGTCCGGCTGTCTCGTGCCGGACCTTGCATGGCCCGGCAGCCGTTTTGCGGAGTACACCATCGCATAGGGGAACATGGCTTGGCGATAGCTGCCGGCGGTACTTATATCTGGCTTAAACCGCTCGAACCGCTCGCTTGTTCCCATCCCGGGCTTCATCGCCCGTTTCCTCCATCATTCCCGCCTTTGACTGTACCGGAGGGTCACCAAGTCGGCTCACCGAGCGGAGTGCTTTCGGCCACTCTGTCCGATTGCTATGACAGCGATGTCGCTCAACGGCAGGTCAGCCGCCTCTGCCCGGGTGAACCACCCCGCCCGCGCCGTCGACCCGCCAGCGGTCTCGGTGACCACCGCGTCAGTAGGTACGTCTACCAGCACCCGATAGATCACCCGTACGCCATGCCAGTCCAGCGGCCGGCCCTCCGGGCCCATCGCGGCGGGATTGTGCAAGTTGTTGACGCCGAGAAGCTCCACGACCCGGCCCACCTGCCCGCCCTCCTCGACCAACTCCCGCAGCAACCCGGCGGCCGGCTGCTCACCGTGATCGGTGCCACCACCGGGCAGATGCCACAGACCGGCCCCCGGATAGCCCTCCGCGATCTGAGTGAGCAGGATCCGCCCAGCAGGGTCGGTCACCAGCCCGTACGCCCCGAAGCGCAGCCGACGGTCGGGGTGCGGCGGCGGGAACAGGTCCCGCGACCGGTGCGCTCCCGGCGGCAGTGGGGTGACCGGCAGGCCGAGCGCCTCGGCGGTGAACGGGGTCAGCGGCAACTGCGCCACCTCCGCCAGTGAGAGCCAGCAGGTTTGATCAACCAGTCCAACCCCCGCCTCACCCACCCCGCTCCCGGGCCGCACGCCCTCGGGCCGCACGCCCTCGGGCCGCGCGCTTTCGGGCAACGCGCTTTCGAGCAGCGCACCCTGAGAAGGTGCGTCGTGGGGCGTGCTGAGGTCGAACAGCAGCCGGTCGGTATGCAACGCGACCTTGCCCTCCGGGAAGGTGGCCACATCGGCGACGACCGCGAGCAGTCGCGTCACAGTGACCGCCAGCCCAGCCTGTCCAGCGAGTTCGCGGACCACGGCGCGCTCCGGGTCCTCGGCATGCCCGACGGCACCGCCCGGCAACCGCCAGATCCCCGGAAACTCACCCTCCACCCCGTCCCGAACCACCAGGACCCGGCCCGAGTCCCGCAATAGCCCGTAGGCCCCGACTCGCCGCGTAAATCGCACCTTCGCTCGCCCCCGCTTCGCACCCCGAACTATTGATCATGAAGTCATCGCCGTCCATCTCGCGCCTGACGATAGCTTCATGATCAACGCGAGGCTGCGCGGGGAAACCCGCAGAACTGGGCGAGCCGAGGCGTTCAAGCCGAGGTAACCGACCCACGACGACGACTTGCCCCATAAATACCTTTTCGCCCTATTTACAGCCGTGGTCGCTTCACTCCGTTAGCCCGCATTGTGGAGTCCATTCGCGTCGCGGCAGTCGAGACGAACGCTGATCACCTCGGGTTCACGGAAGGCGCGGTATCCCAGCGCCCGGGATACCGCGCCTTCAAGGAACCCGAGGTGATCAAAGGCTGGAGGCACGGACCCCCAGAAGCCGGACGACCCCATGGGCGGCGCCGAGGAGACTCCCTGCCCGGGACGCCCGGATGGAACCCCTCCGCGGGGTGTCCCCGAGCTCAAGATCGCGCAATATCTAGGATGTAGTGGCATCGGCGCGTCGGTGAGGCCACTACATCCTGGTTCGAGCACGATCTAGGCCCGAGGCCCGAGGCCCGAGGCCCGAGGCCCGAGGCCCGAGGCCCGAGGCCCGAGGCCCGAGGCCCGAGGCCCGAGGCCCGCTGGCCCGAGGCCCGAGGCCCGCTGGCCCGCCGGCCCCTCGTGGACCCGGTCGGGGTCAGGTGAGTTGGGCGGCTTGGACTGCTTCGGCGGTCACCTCGGTGAGGCGGTCGGTGGGAAGGGCACCCAGCTCCTCGCGGCCGAACCAGCGGGCTTCGCAGGTGGACCCACCCACGTCGGCAACGGTGAGTGGGTTGGGCTGGTCGACGACGACCCGGTAGAAGGCGCGTACGCCGTGCCAGTCGATCGGGTAGCCCTCTGGGCCGAGTGAGGCGGCGTCGCGGTGGCTGGCGACGCCGAGAAGCTCGACGAGGCGGCCGGCCTGGCCGGTCTCCTCGACCAGCTCCCGGATCAGTGCCGCGCCGGGCTGCTCGCCGTAGTCGGTACCGCCGCCGGGCAGGTGCCAGCAGCCGGCGCCCGGGTAGCCGTCGGAGATGCGGGTGAGCAGCACTCGACCGGCGGGGTCGGTGCAGACCGCATACGCGGCGAAGCGTTGGGCCCGGTGCAGCCCGTCGGGGCCGGGCACGGCGTAGAAGGAGGGGAACTCGGGTGCCTCGTCGGGCACCACGTCGGCCGAGGACGCGGGCAGCCCGAGGGCGCGTGCGGTGAACGAGCGCAGCGGCAGCTCGCGCGCCTCGTCGAGGGTGTACCACCGGGCCAGGTCGGTGGGGCGCTCGCCGACCCGGTCTGCGAGGGTGCCGCCGCGCACCGCCACCCGGTAGATCAGCCGGTCGGTGTGGATGGTGATGCCGCGGTCCGGGAGTGCCCGCATGTCGGCGAGCACGTCGGCCAGGCTGGAGACGGCGACGGAGAGGCCGGTTTCGGCGGCGGTCTCGCGAACGACTGTGTGGTTCGGGTCCTCGCCATGGTCGACCGCCCCGCCGGGCAGCGACCACGTGCCGGGGGTGCCGGAGCGCTCCGATGCGCGGACCAGCAAGACTCGGCCGCTTGAATCAGCACAAACTGCGTATGCCGCGATCCTGCGGAGCGGCTTGAGCAAGGTGGTCACGGAAGCAAATTCTCCCCGGGCCGGGTTACCGGAACGGAAAAGAGTCGGATTCCTGACTATCCGTTCCCGGTCAGGGATTGGTCAGGGTAAGGATCCGGGCGGTCACCGAGGGCGGGCCGGGCGCCAGCGCGGACGGTAGGGGTATGACATCGACCACCGCTCCCCGCGCTCCGTACAAGCAGCTTCGGCGACCCACCACCGACCGCATGGTCGCCGGCGTCGCCAGCGGCGTCGGCCGCTACTTCGCCGTCGATCCCACACTGGTCCGGGTTATCTTCGCGGTCACCGGCCTGCTCACCGGCGGGCTCGCGCTGTTCGCGTACCCGATCATGTGGTTCCTCATGCCGGAGGAGCCCACCGGCGCGCCGGCCTGGCCGCACGCCGCGGGCGTCGCGCCGCAGAACGGCCCGCCGCCCACCGCCGGGCCCGCGCCGGGCGGACCACCGCAGGGGTACGCCCCGACGCCGCCCTACCCGCCGACGACCCCGCCCAGCATGCCGCCGGCCGCGTGAGCGGCGCTCACTCCCACTCGATGGTGCCCGGCGGCTTGCTGGTGACGTCCAGGACCACCCGGTTGACCTCGGCGACCTCGTTGGTGATCCGGGTGGAGATCCGGGCCACCACGTCGTAGGGCAGCCGGGACCAGTCGGCGGTCATCGCGTCCTCGCTGGAGACCGGGCGCAGCACCACGGGGTGCCCGTAGCTGCGCCCGTCTCCCTGCACACCGACGCTGCGTACGTCGGCGAGCAGCACCACCGGGAACTGCCAGACACCCCGGTCGAGGCCGGCGGCGGTCAGTTCCTCGCGGGCGATCAGGTCGGCCTGGCGGAGCAGGTCGAGGCGTTCCTGGTCGACCGCGCCGATGATCCGGATGGCCAGGCCGGGGCCGGGGAACGGGTGCCGCCAGACCATCGCCTCGGGCAGGCCCAGTTGGAGGCCGAGCGTCCGAACCTCGTCCTTGAACAGGGTGCGCAGCGGCTCTACCAGCGCGAACTTCAGGTCCTCCGGGAGGCCGCCGACGTTGTGGTGACTCTTGATGTTGGCGGTGCCGGTGCCGCCGCCGGACTCCACCACGTCGGGGTAGAGGGTGCCCTGGACGAGGAACTCGACGTCGCCGTGTGCGGCGATCTCGCGGGCCGCGGCCTCGAAGACCCGGATGAACTCCCGGCCAATGATCTTGCGCTTCTGCTCCGGGTCGATCACTCCGGCGAGCGCGCCGAGGAACCGGTCGGTGGCGTCGACCACCTTCAGCTTGATGCCGGTGGCGCTGACGTAGTCCTTCTCCACCTGCTCGGCCTCGCCGGCGCGCAGCAGGCCGTGATCGACGAAGACGCAGGTGAGCTGGTCACCGACCGCCTTGTGCACGAGTGCCGCGGCGACCGCCGAGTCCACCCCGCCGGAGAGGCCACAGATGACCTCCTTGTCGCCGATCTGGGCGCGGATCCGGGCGACCTGTTCGTCGATGATGTTCTCGGGCGTCCAGGTCGGCTCGATGCCGGCGATGTCGTAGAGGAAGCGGGTCAGCATCTCCTGGCCGTGCGCGGTGTGCCCGACCTCCGGGTGGAACTGCACGCCGGCCCGACGACCGGCCAGGTCCTCGAAGGCGGCAACCGGCGCGCCCGCCGACTCGGCGGTCACCGTGAAGCCCTCCGGCGCCTCGGTGACGCAGTCGCCGTGGCTCATCCAGACCGGCAGGTCCGCCGGCAGGTCACGCAGCAGCACGCCGGGGTCGAGGAGGCGAGGGCGCAGCGGGGTGCCGCCGTACTCGCGGTTGCCGGTCCTGGTGACGGTGCCGCCGAGCGCCTGGGCCATCGCCTGGAAGCCGTAGCAGATGCCGAAGACGGGCACGTCGGCGTTGAAAACGCCCGCGTCGATCTGCGGTGCGTCCGGGGCGTAGACGCTGGCCGGACCACCGGAGAGAATGATCGCGGCGGGGTTCTTCGCCAGCATCTCGGCGATCGGCATCGAGTGCGGCACGATCTCGGAGTAGACCTTCGCCTCACGGACCCGGCGGGCGATGAGCTGGGCGTACTGGGCTCCGAAGTCCACCACGAGGACGGGGCGAGGCAGGCTCATGTGCACGAAGCCTACCGACAGTCACGGCCGCTCCCGGCACCGGCTCGCCGACAACCCACCTTCCCCGCGATCTTGCACTTCCCGTCCGGACAAAAACCACAAAAGCCACATAACGACGACCGAAACTGCACGATCGCCGCAGGGGTCAGGGACGCAGCGCGCCGGGGGCGTCCGCCGGGACTGCTGGGTTTTTCGGGGGTACGGGTGCCAGGCGGCGGTACGGGGAACCGAGGGTTGGGCGGGGGTCCTTGTCGCCCTTGTTGGGCCAGTAGGACATCGCCCGTTCCGCCTGTGCGGTGATCGTCAGGGACGGGTTCACGCCCAGGTTGGCCGAGACGGCCGCGCCGTCGACCACGTGCAGCCCGGCGTGCCCGTACACCCGGTGCCAGGGGTCGATCACCCCGTCGGCCGGGGTGGCCCCGATGACCGCCCCGCCCAGGATGTGCGCGGTCATCGGGATGTCGAAGGGTTCGGTGAGCGAGCCGCCGGGGGTGCCGCCGATCTCGTCGGCGAGCATTCGGGCGGCCGTATTGCCGGCCGGGATCCAGGTGGGGCTGGGCGTGCCGTGGCCCGGGCCGGTGACCAACCTGCGGCCGAGCGGGCCACGCCGCCACCGGGTGGTCAGCGAGTTGTCCACGGACTGCATGACAAGGGCGATCACCGTCCGTTCCGACCAGCCGCGTACCGACAGCATCCGCGCCGCCAACCGGGGCTGCCGCACGATGCTGCCCAGCCAGCGGCGTACCCGGTGCGGGCCGCCGTCGACAAGCAGCGACTGGAGCAGCCCCATCGCGTTGGAGCCCCGCCCGTAGCGGACCGGCTCGATGTGTGTCTGCGGGTCGGGGTGGAACGAGCTGGTGATGGCCACCCCCTCGGTGTAGTCCAACCGCTCGGACCGGGCCCGTTGGCGTGGCACCGAGGCGCCGAGGATCGCCTCCGAGTTGGTCCGGGTGAGCTCGCCGAGGCGGGGCGAGAGCCCGGGTAGCGCGCCGTCGGCCCGCATCCCGTGCAGCAGCCGCTGGGTGCCCAGCGCCCCGGCGGCGAAGACCACCTGGTCGGCGTGGATGACCTGCCGACCCTTGCGCAGCCAGGCGCCGGTGCGTTCGGTGCGCACCTCGTACCCGCCGCCGTCGGCGGGCCGGACGGCGGTCACCGTGGTCAACTGACGGACCGTGACCCCGAGCCGTTCGGCGAGCCAGAGGTAGTTCTTGACCAGCGTGTTCTTCGCCCCGTGCCGGCAACCGGTCATGCACGAGCCGCAGTGCAGGCAGCCGGTGCGTTCCGGGCCGGCACCGCCGAAGTACGGGTCGGCGATCCGCTGGCCGGGCCGGCCGATGTGCACGCCCACCGGGGTGGCGTGGAAGGTGTGCCCCACTCCCATCCGCTCGGCCACCGCGCGCATGGCGCGGTCCGCGCCGGTGTGCACCGGGTACGTGGTGACGCCGAGCATCCGTTTCGCCTGGTCGTAGTGGTGGGCCAACTCGTCGCGCCAGTCGGTGATGTCCCGCCACTGCGGGTCGCTGTAGAAGGCCGGCAGCGGTTCGTAGAGGGTGTTGGCGTAGACCAGCGACCCGCCGCCCACCCCCGCCCCGGAGAGCACCAGCACCCCGCCGCCGGATCGTCGGTCGGCCGGGCGGAGCAGGGTGAGCCGTTGGATGCCGTAGCAGCCCAGCTTCGGTGCCCAGAGGAACCGGCGGACCCGCCAGGACGTCTGCGGGAACTCGTCGTCGGCGAAGCGGCGGCCGGCTTCCAGCACCGCCACCGAATAGCCCTTCTCGGCCAGTCGGAGCGCTGTGACGCTGCCACCGAAGCCGGACCCGATGACGACCACGTCGTACCGCATGCACGCATCATTACTCGCGAGTAGCGCTCGCGCCAGCGGCACTTTTCGCGCGATCATGCTCCGGCCGACCGACCCGGCGCCTTCCGGCCGCAACCCGGAGCACCCGTCGGAGCGTTGTTCACCAGACGGGTGGAAGGAATCCAACATGGTTCTCGGGTCGATGGCGCCGCGCCGACGGTGGCTGCTGCTGGGGTTGGCGGCGCTCGCCGTCGTCGCGCTGATCGCGGCCGGCACTGTGGTGATCACCCGGCTGACCGGCGACAACAAGCCGGGCGGGGCTCCGGTGGCCGGTTCGCCGACCCCGTCGCCGGTCGGCACGCCGACGCCGAGCCCCAGCGGCCCACCGCCGGGCGCGGACATCACCGGCCCGCTCAACCTGTTGCTGGTCGGTGTGGACACCCGGGTCAGCGTGCCCGGGTGGGAGCCGCACTCGGACGCCGTGCTGGTGCTGCACGTGCCCAAGGGGTTGGATCGGGCGTACCTCTTCTCGCTCCCTCGCGACCTGCTGGTGGACATCCCGGCGTTCCCGAAGGCCGGCTACAAGGGCGGCAAGACGAAGCTCACGCACTCGATGAGCTTCGGCAGCCGGGTGCCGGGCAAACCCAAGCAACCCAGCACGGCCCAGGGGTACGAGCTGCTGCGCAGCACTGTCAGCGGTTACACCGGACTGCGCATCGACGCGGGTGCGGTGCTCACCTTCAACGGGTTCGACAAGCTGGTCACGGCCCTGGGTGGGGTGGACATCTACGTCGACCAACGGGTCGAGTCGATGCACCGCCGACCGGACGGCAAGTACCGGGAGAGCGCGCCGGGCGGGTACAAGGGGCCGCAGCAGGTCTACGAGAAGGGCGACCGGCACCTCAACGGCTGGCAGGCGCTGGACTACGCGCGGCAGCGCTACATCACCGGCGGTGACTACGCGCGGCAGCGTCACCAGCAGCAGCTGATCAAGGCGATGACCCGCAAGATTCTGGACGAGGGCCTGGCCCGGCAACCGGAGCGCGTCGACCAGGTGGTCTCCGCGCTGGGCGACACGCTGGTCTACGTGGGCGGGCGCCGGATCGTCGACATCGCGTACGCCCTCAGTGGCCTGCCGGAGAACCGCTTCACGCTGGTCGGGCTGCCCGGTTCCGGCGTCGGCAAGGGCAGTGCCTACCGGGGCGAACAGCTGACCAGCGAGGGCCGCAAGTTCCTCACCGAACTCCGCGCCGGGCGCGCCGACGCGTACCTGGCCGCCCACCCCGCCCTGGTCGTCAAGAACTGACCGCCGCTCAGAGGCGCTTGGGCAGGGCGGGCTTCTTGGTGGCGTAGAGCCAGGCGTCGAAGATCGGGTCCAGCTGTTTGCCGGAGACCCGCTCGGCCACTGCCACGAATTCGGCAGTGGTGGCGGTGCCGTCGCGCTTCTCCGCCGCCCAGGTTTTGACGATCTCGAAGAACGCCTTGTCGCCGACGGCCACCCGCAGGGCGTGCAGGGTCATCGCGCCGCGCTGGTAGACCGACTCGCTGAACAGCTTGGCCACGCCCGGCTTACCCGGCGGTGTCTGCCACACCTGCGCGGACATGGTGGCGTACCGGCTGTCGAACGCCTCCTTGGCGGTGTACGCCTTGGTGTGCTCGGCCCAGAGCCACTCCGCGTACGTCGCGAAGCCCTCGTTGAGCCAGATGTCCTCCCACGTGGCCAACGCGACACTGTCGCCGAACCACTGGTGGGCCAGCTCGTGGGCGACGACCTCGGTGTTCTCGCCCTGCCGGAAGAAGCTCGCCGCGTACACCGGTCGGCTCTGCGTCTCCAGGGCGTAGGAGATCCGGCTGTCGGAGATCACCACCCCGCCGTACGCGTCGAACGGGTACGGCCCGAACACACTCTCCAAATAGTCGGCCACCTCGACCGTCTGCGCGATGGACGCGTCCGCGTTGCCCTTGGCCTCGGTGGTGGTGACCGCGTTGTAGACCGGGCGACCCTTGTGCTCACCGGTGGTGATCCGGAACTTGCCGATCACCAGCGTGCTCAGATAGCTGGCCATCGGCGACTTCTCCGACCACTTCCAGGTGGTCCAACCGCCCGTGCTGGTCTTCCCGCCGGGAACGCCGTTGCTGATCGCGGTCAGGCCGTCCGGAACGGTGACCTCAAAGTCGTAGGCCGCCTTGTCCGACGGGTGGTCATTGACCGGGAACCAGGTGCTGGCCGACTCGGGCTGGCCCAGCGCGATGGCACCGTCGGCGGTGTGCAGGAAGCCGCCGTCGCCGAGCGTCTCGTTCTTCAGCGGCTTCGGCTTACCGGCGTAGGTGACCTCGGCGACGAACCCGTTGCCGTTGATCAGGCCGGAAGCCGGCTTGATCACCAGCTCGTTCCGCTTTCGGCTGTGGGTCGCCGGTGCGCCGTCGACGGTGACCGCGCTGACGGTCAGGCCGGCCAGGTCGAGGTTGAACGTCGACAGGTCCGCCGTCGCGGTGGCCCGCACCGTGGTCGTACCCGTCAACTGGTCCTTGGCCGGGTCGTAGCGCACCTTCACCGTATACCGCGCGACGTCGTAGCCGCCGTTGCCGTAGGTCGGGAAGTAGGCGTCGCCGACCCCGTCGGCGCCCGCCGTGAACGTCCGTGCCGGCGTGGGGGACGCGCTCGGTGGTGGGGCCGTCTCCGGGCCCGCCGAGTCGCATCCGGAGAGTGCGAGCGCACCGGTCACCAGCAGGCCGGCAGCCACTCGCAGTCTGTGCCGCGTCCCCCGCATCCCACACCCTCTCCGCACGGTGGCCGGTCACGGCCTTCGCCGTTCCGCGCGAACGGGCGCCTACCCGCCGTTCGCAGGCGGCAGCATATCGACCGGGCAGCGGGGCCGGGTCACGGCAGTGTGGGGGCCGACCCACCCACCAACCAGGCGTCGAAGAGCGGACGCAGTTGCCGCCCGGCGACCCGCTCGGCCAGCGCGACAAGGTCCGCGGTGGTCGCGTTGCCGGCCGCCCGCTCGGTGGTCCAGGTACGCAGGATGCGGAAGAAGAGGTCGTCACCGACGGTCCGGCGCAGCGCGTGCACGGCCAGCGCCCCGCGCTTGTAGACGGCCGAGCCGAACATCTGCTCCCGGCCCGGCTCGACCGACGGC
Source organism: Micromonospora sp. 050-3 (assembly GCF_046549335.1). NCBI lineage: Bacteria > Bacillati > Actinomycetota > Actinomycetes > Micromonosporales > Micromonosporaceae > Micromonospora > Micromonospora sp. 050-3. The sequence continues at coordinate 335,616 of NZ_JAJPVX010000003.1, read as the reverse complement.
TGCGTCCAGTCGGTCGCCGCGTACTGGATCTCGAAGTTGCGCTGGGCGGTCCGGCCGCCGTCGTGCTCCTCCCACAGCCACTCGGCGTAGCTGGCGAAGCCCTCGTTGAGCCAGATGTCGCCCCACCTGGTCAGCGACACGCTGTCGCCAAACCACTGGTGCGCCAGCTCGTGCGCGACGACGCTCGGGTTCGGCCGGTCGTCCGCGAAGAAGCCAGGCCCATAGACCGGCCGGGACTGGGTCTCCAGCGCGTACCCGATCCGGTCGTCGGCGATCACGATCCCCCCGTACGAGTCGAACGGGTACGGGCCGAAGCGGCTGGCCAGGAAGTCGACGATCGCACCGGTGCGGGCCAGCGAGGTGGCCGCGCCGCCGGTCGCCGGCAGGCTCGCGGCCACCGCCGTGACCATCGGCCGGCCGGCGTGCGTGCCGGTCACCACCCGGTAGTCGCCGATCACGAGCGTGCTCAGGTAGCTGGCCATCGGCGCGCGCTCGGACCAGCGCCAGGTGGTCCAGCCGTCGGCGCTGCTCTTCGGCCCGGGTACGCCGTTGCTCAGCGCGGCCAGGCCGTCCGGGACGGTCACCGCCAGGTCGTAGGTGGCCTTGTCCGACGGGTGGTCGTTGACCGGGAACCAGGTGGCGGCCGAGTCGGGTTGGCCGAGCGCCACGGCACCGTCGGCGGTGTGCAGGAAACCGCCGCTGCCCAACGCCCCGTCGTCGACTGCCGTGGGGACGCCCGCGTACTCGACAGTCACTGTGAACTGCCGACCACGCGGCAGTCCGTCGCGGGGTGTCACCACCAACTCGCCGTCGCCACGCCGGTGCTCGGCCGCCGCGTCACCCACGCTGACCGCGCGGACCTCCAGGCCGACCAGGTCCAGGTTGAACCGGGACAGGTTCTGGGTGGCGGTGGCTGTGATGACGGCTCGACCGGTCAGCCGGTCGGTCGACGGGTCGTAGCGGACGTCGAGGCCGTAGTGCCCGACGTCGTAACCGCCGTTGCCGTGCCCCGGCACGTACGGGTCGCCGACGTCGGCGGCACCGGGCCGGAAGCCGTCGCTGTCGTCGCCGGTACAACCGGCGGCGGCCAGCCCGATCGCGCAGGTCAGCGCGGCGGTGGTGGCGGCCAACCGACTGCCGGCCGACCTCCGTCCGGTCCGGACCATGCACACCCCCTGAGGTACCTCCGGTCAGGACGAGCGTAGTCAGCGCCACCGTCCACGCAGCCGGTATCGACGATCATCAGTGACTTTTGTTGAAACAAGCAGAAGTTGTCATCGATCGACGCTTTCTTTCGACTTAGACCGACGTTAGTGTCTGTCTCCGACCACCGTCGCGAAAGGTGGAACCATGCCAGACCACACCGCCCCCGACGCCACCCCCACCGGCCGGCTCAGCCGCCGATCCCTGCTCGCCGCCTCCGCCGGTGCCGCCGCCGCGATCGGCGCGGCCGGCCTACCCGTCCTCGCCACCGGCACCCCCGCGCTCGCGAACCCCGGCAACGCGAGCAAGCTGCGGGTCGAGCCGCTGATCCCGGCCAAGAACCGCGGCATCATCCTCTACAGCGTCCGCGACCGGATCACCGCCGCGCCCGACGACAGCGGGGTGCCGTACGGCTTCGAGCGCGTCCTCGCCCGACTCGCCGAGATCGGCTACAAGGAGATCGAGTTCGCCGGCTACACCCAGAGCACCGAGATCCTGGGTCGGCAGATCACCCCCGCCGAGATCCGCAAGATCCTCGACGACAACGGTCTGGTGGCCAACGGCACCCACGCCTCGATCCAGCCGGCCACCTTCCAGCAGCAACTGGACATCGCCGAGGAACTCGGCATGAAGAACATCGGCACCGGCAGCGACCCGACCAGCAGCGCGTACAAGGCCGAGTGGGACGCCGCCGCGGACATCTGGAACGAGCTGGGCCGGCAGGCCAAGGCCCGGGGCATGCGGCTCTACACGCACAACCACGACGCCGCGTACAGCTTCCTGATCGACCGGGGCCCGCGCGACGCGCAGGGCCGGCAGACCCGGTCCTCCGGCATCCGCCGACTGGAGTACTTCTTCGAGATCACCGACCCGCGGTACGTCTTCTTCGAGCTGGACATCTACTGGGCCTACGTGGCCCGCTACAAGCACCAGAAGTACGTCAACCCGGCCGGCCAGGAGGTGACCGACCTGTTCGACCCGATCCTCACCGTGGCCGACCGGACCACCCGGTTCCCGCTCTTCCACGCCAAGGACGGCGACCGGGACACCAGCGTGCCCAACGGGTACCAGATGACCCCGCTGGGTGACGGCGACCTCAACTTCCAGCAGTTCTTCCAGACCATCGGCGAGCGCAACTTCCACCACGCCAACTGGGAGATGGACACCGCCCCCGGCGGCGCGGACAACAAGGGCCAGTCGCTCGACTTCGCGGCGACCAGCTACCGCAACATGTCCGACCTGACCATCTACGTGGAGAAGTAACTCCCGGCTGAACGCGACGAAGGCCGGCCCCGCAGCAGGCGGGGCCGGCCTTCCGGCGTCTGACGGTTCGGTCAGCGGTCGAGGACCAGACCGACCTTCTGGAACTCCTTCAGGTCGCGGTAACCGCACTTGGCCATCGCCCGACGCAGCCCACCGAACAGGTTGAGCTGGCCGTCGGCCTCGTCCGCCGGCCCGAAGAGCAGCTGCTCCATCGACCCGAGCGGCTCACCGGAGACCTCGAAGGCGCCCCGGGGCAGCGACGGGTGGCTCGCCGCCGAGTGCCACCAGGCACCACCGGCGGGGGCCTCCTCGCAGAGCGACAGCGGCTCACCGAGCATCACCGCGTCCGCGCCGCAGCCGAGCGCCTTGGCGATGTCACCCGAGGTCTGGATGTCACCGTCGGCGATCAGGTGCACGTACCGGCCGCCGGTCTCGTCCAGGTAGTCACGGCGGGCCGCCGCGGCGTCGGCGATCGCGCTGGCCATCGGCACCCGGATGCCCAGCACCGACTCGGTGGTCGACCACTCGTCGCCACCGATGCCCACGATCACGCCGGCCGCGCCGGTACGCATCAGGTGCAGCGCCGTCTTGTAGTCCGTGCAGCCACCGACGATCACCGGCAGGTCGAGGTCGGCGATGAACTCCTTGAGGTTCAGCGGCTCATCGGTGGTCGACACGTGCTCGGCCGACACGATGGTGCCCTGGATGACCAGGATGTCCACCCCGGCGTCCAGGATCACCGGCGCCAGCGCGAGGGTGTGCTGCGGAGAGACCCGCACCGCCACCGTGCCGCCACCGGCGCGCAGCTCACGGACCCGCTCGGCGATCAGATCCGGGCGGATCGGCTCGGCGTACACCTCCTGCAGCCGCTTGGTGGCGCGGGCCTCCTCGTCGAGGCCGGCCAGCTCGTCCAGCACCTTCGTCGGGTTCTCGTAGCGGGTCCAGAGCCCCTCGACGTTGAGCACGCCGAGGCCGCCGAGCTGACCGAGACGCACCGCCGAGGACGGGCTCATGGTGGCGTCGGAGGGGTGGCCGACGCACGGAATGCCGAACGGGTACGCGTCGAGCTGCCAGGACGTCGAGACGTCATCGACGTCCCGGGTGCGGCGGCTCGGCACGATGGCGATGTCGTCCAGGTGGTAGCCGCGCTGCGCGGTCTTGCCCAGCCCGATCTCGACCACGTCACGCATGGGGGACTCCAGGTGGTTGGGGGTGGTGGGTCAGCGGGTGTGGTAGTTGGGCGCCTCGACGGTCATCTGGATGTCGTGCGGGTGGCTCTCCTTTAGGCCAGCCGCGGTGATCCGGATGAGCTGGCCCCGGCGGTGCAGATCGGGAATGTTCTCCGCACCGGCGTACCCCATGGCCAGTCGCAGACCGCCGACCAACTGGTGGGCCACCCGGGAGAGCGGCCCCCGGTAGGGCACCTGACCCTCCACGCCCTCGGGGACCAGCTTGTCGTCGCTGAGCACGTCCTGCTGGAAGTAACGGTCCTTGCTGTACGACTTGGCCTGACCCCGGGACTGCATCGCGCCGAGCGACCCCATCCCGCGGTACGTCTTGAACTGCTTGCCGTTGACGAAGATCAGCTCGCCGGGGCTCTCCTCGCAGCCGGCCAGCAGGCTGCCGAGCATCACCGTGTCGGCACCGGCCACCAGGGCCTTGGCGATGTCGCCAGAATATTGAATGCCACCGTCGCCGATCACCGGCACGCCGGCCGGGCGGGCGGCCCGGGCCGCCTCCATGATCGCGGTCACCTGCGGCACGCCGACCCCGGCGACGATCCGGGTGGTGCAGATCGCGCCCGGCCCCACGCCCACCTTGACACCGTCGGCGCCAGCGTCGACAAGCGCCTTCGCGCCGGCGTACGTGGCCACGTTGCCGCCCATGATGTCGACGGTCACGTCGGCCTTGAGCCGGCGGACCATGTCCAGCACGGCGCGCTGGTGACCGTGCGCGGTGTCCACGATCAGCACGTCGACGCCCGCGTCGACCAGTGCACGAGCCCGCTTGTACGCGTCCTCGCCCACACCGATCGCGGCGGCGACCCGCAGCCGGCCGGCGTCGTCCTTGCTGGCGTCCGGGTACTGCTCGCTCTTCGTGAAGTCCTTGACGGTGATCAGGCCACGCAGCCGGCCCGAGTCGTCGACGATAGGCAGCTTCTCGACCTTGTGCTGACGCAGCAGCGCCAGGGCGTCGTCCTTGCTCACCCCGACCCGCGCGGTGACCAGCGGGGTGTGGGTCATGATCTCGCGGACCGGAGTGTTCGGCTCGGAGACGAAACGCATGTCCCGGTTGGTGACGATGCCGACCAGCTGGCCGTCGCCGTCCACCACCGGAACGCCGGAGATGCGGTAACGCCCGCACAGCTCGTCGACCTCGCGCAGCGTGTCGTCCGGGCTGGCGGTCACTGGGTTGGTGATCATGCCGGACTCGGAGCGCTTCACCAGGTCGACCTGGAGGGCCTGGTCCTCCAAAGAGAGGTTGCGGTGCAACACGCCGATGCCACCCTGGCGCGCCATGGCGATCGCCATCCGGGCCTCGGTCACCGTGTCCATCGCGCTGGACAGCAGCGGAATGGACAACTCGATGTTGCGGGTGAGCTTCGTCCGGGTGTTGACCCGGCTGGGCACCACGTCCGACTCGCCCGGCTGGAGCAGCACGTCGTCGAAGGTGAGGCCGAGCGGAACCACCCGGGCGGAGCCGGCCGGCAGCTCGGGCAGGTGGCCGCCCAGGTCGGCGTGCTCGACGCCGGCCGGAAGATCGGTGCTGGGCGAATTTTCCACGATTGCTCCCCTGAGCTGCTCGGATGGGCTTCAGCGAGGTGGCGCGGGCGGGCACCGGAGCGCGCCACGGTGCCGGCACGTCGCCTCATCGTACCCAGTGAGCTGGGCGACCCGTCCGTGGCAGGCCGGCCGGCGCGGGGGCCGGGGGGCGGACGTTCGCGCCGCGTTGGGTCTACGGTGAGGGGGTGCACGACGAGCCCATCGACCCGTTCAATGGCGACCCGGCCGATCCGACCGCGGGTCTGGATGACCCGGGCGATGACGCGACGCCGGATCCGCTGACCGACGTCGAGCGGCAGGATGTGCTGGAAGACCTCGCTGACCTGGAGATCTACCAGGCTCTGCTGGCCCCGATCGGGGTCCGCGGGCTGGTGATCGAATGCGAGGACTGTCGCGAGCCCCACTACTTCGACTGGGACCTGCTCCGCGGCAACCTGCGGCACCTGCTCAACTCGGGCCGCCCCCGGGTGCACGAGCCCGCCTACGACCCGGACCCGGACCACTACGTGACCTGGGACTACGCCCGGGGTTACGCGGATGGGGTGCACGACACCCTGTCCGAGGGCACCGAGGACGAGCCGGGCGCCCCGACCGCCACCAAGTGACGCCGCCGGGCGGCGGGTGCCCCCGCTGCCGCGCGTCCCGGGTGCTCCGCATACCGCGCGTCGTGCCCTGCTTCCGCGCGTCCCGGGCGCCCTGCTGCCGCTTGGCGTGCCCTGCTGCCCCGCGGCGTGCCTGGGCTGCCGCGCGGCCGGCCCGGCTGCCGCGCGACGCGCGTATGTCAGGCGACCAGACCGGCGCGGAAGCCCGCCGCGACCGCGTGTGCACGGTCCCGGGCGCCAAGCTTGCGGAACAACCGGCGGGCGTGCGTCTTGACGGTGTCCTCCGAAACGAACAACTCCCGGCCGATCTCCGCGTTGCTCTTGCCCTCGGCCATCCCGAGCAGCACCTGAAGCTCACGCTCGGTGAGGCCGATCGACGCCCGACTGGGTCGGGCGTTCGGGGCGGGACGGCCCTGGTCGGTCTGCCCCGCCGACTCGCCGGCCCCCGCCTCCGCCTCGTCGTCGCCCCGCTGCACCGGCACGGACGCCAGCCCGGCAGGTCCGTCGGCGGCCGTGGCGGCCCAGCCGGGCTCACCGGAACCACGCGGCGACGGCCCGGAGCGGCCGGAACCACCCACCGCCGCCGCATCCCGAGCCGGATCGGTGATCCGCTGCCGGGAGGCTCGGCCGGGCGCGGTCAGCAGAAGTAGTGCCTTCGCCACCGCGCTGGTCAGGTCATGGTCGACATTCTGGATGAGCCCCCGGGCGCCGGCGCTGATGGTGGCCGCCGCGGCCTCGGACTCCTCGGTGCCGAGCAGCAGCACCGCCGCCTGCGGCGCACGCGCCAACACCCGGCGGACGAAGCCGGCGCTGTCCGGCCGGGTGAGTGCCGTGTCGGCCAGGACCACGTCGGCCGGCCGCTCGGCCAGCCGCAGCATCACCTCGGGATCAGAGACGGCGGTACGAACGATCGCGGACAACCCCAGCCGCGCGGCAGCAGAAGTAAGGTGCTGGGCCGCGAGTGGTGTCCGAACGCACACAAGAACGGTACGCACTGTGGTCTCCTCTCCGCCAACGAGCAGACCATGACGCGGTCGGCTGGGGAGGGGGTTCCCGGCAATCCTTCGAACTTTTCCGACAGATGGGGCAAAAGCGGCAATTTCCCGGACGTTTTCGATCACAGACGTGTGAGTTGACGACAGCCCGGGTACCGGGAGATCCAGGCCGGGAACGGTGCGCCTGCGCGGCCCGCCGCCCGGATGCCGGCCATAAGGATTCTCGCGGAGCCGCGCGGGAGGAGGGGTGCTGATGTCGAACGTACGTAGACTGCCCGGACCCATCGTCGATCTCTGGGACTGGCAGCGACTCGGTGCCTGCCGAGGGCGCGACAGCGCCCAGTTCTTCCACCCCGACGGTGAGCGTGGTTCGTCCCGGCTGCGTCGCGAATCCGCCGCCAAGTCGGTCTGCCGTGCCTGCCCGGTCCGCGCCGAGTGCGCCGCCCACGCCCTGGCGGTACGCGAGCCGTACGGCGTGTGGGGTGGCTTCAGCGAGTCGGAGCGCCTGCGACTGCTCGCCGTCGGCTGGGAGGACTTGGCAGACCGCCGGCACGCCCGGGTCGACGTCGCGCGGCTGGAGGCCCGCCTGGGCCGCCCGCACAAGTCGACAGTCCCGGCCCAACGCAACGTCGCCTGACCCGAGGCGTCCCCAACATCCGCGAAGCCGTGCCCCCGCCCAGGGGGCACGGTTTCGCGCCGTTCATGCGGTTCGGTGCGGTCAGGGTCCCCGCCGCCGCCGACACGGCTGCGATCCACTCGGGTTCCTTGATGTCGGGGCATCCCGCCCGCGAGGACACCCCGATTTCAATGACCCCGAATGGATCAAGCCGAGCGCGCGGTCGCGAGGGCAAGCAGAGACGATGCCCTGGCGAGGTTTGTCCGGTCTGGGGTATTCAGGCCCGGCGCAGGGTTTAGGCTGCTGCGAGGTACGCGGCCTTTTGTCCAGTGATCGGATGCACCCGTGGGCCGGAATCCTGGCGGGGTCGGGGTCGTTACATACCCTGACGATCGCAGTACCACCGACCCGCCGCCCGAGCGCTGGGGGCTGGTCGCGCAGGTGGGAATGCCAGCCAGCACCCGGTCGTTACAGTCCCCACGAACGACCGACGGGCACCGCCCCGACGAGGGTGCCGGCCCCGGAATGACCCCGGGCCCCCGGTCGTTACACCTGGACCCGGCGCCACGAGCCCTCCGCTCGCCAGGCCGCCGACCCGACGCCCGACAGGCGTCAACCCCCCAGACTTTCCCCCCTTTGTTAGTGCAGCGCCGGACGAGGTGCTCACACCCGTGACTGCCGTTTCCCCGATCGGTGTGTGCGGGTGTCCTACCCCCGAAGGAGCTCCCCCCATGAACACGATCTTCCGTAAGAGCATGCTGTCTGTTGCTGGTCTCGCGTTCGCCGGTGGTGTCTTCGCCGGTCCGATCGCCGCCCACGCCGCTACCCCGGCTGTGGACGCCAAGCCCGTCGCCGTGGCCGTGCAGTCGGCGCCGAAGCCGCAGGGCGACCAGTCCCACATCACCCTCAACGACGAGCAGACCGCGAACGCCAAGGCGATCATCGCCGCCACGAAGAAGGCCGGCCTGCCCGAGCGGGCCGCGGTCATCTCGATCGCAACGAGCCTGCAGGAGTCCAAGCTGGAGAACCTCGGCCACCTCGGCGACATGAACGACCACGACTCGCTGGGCCTGTTCCAACAGCGCCCGAGCTCGGGTTGGGGTACCCCGGAGCAGATCACCAACCCTGAGTACTCCACCACCGCGTTCCTCAAGGGCCTCAAGCAGGTCGACGGGTGGCAGGACATGCCCCTGACCGACGCGGCACAGACCGTGCAGGTGTCGGCCTACCCGGACGCCTACGCCCAGTGGGAGCAGCAGGCCACCGACCTCGTCGCCCAGCACTGGAACAGCTGACCCACACGGCAAGACCACAGCACCACACCGACCGCTGGCCGGCACCCCCAACCCGGGTGCCGGCCAGCGGCCTTTCTGCGCACGGAGCCCGCAGATCTTGGACACTTTCCGTTCCGCGCGAACGGAAAGTGTCCAAGATCTGCATGCACGGTCTGGGTACCACCGGTCAGCCAGCCGGCCCGACCGACCCGCAAGGCCGGTCGCGAACCAGCCCGCCGACCCACAGAACAGGTCGCGGACACAGCCCACCGACCCCTGAGCACGTCGCGGACACAGGTCGCGGTCGCAGCCCGGGGGCGACGTCAGGCTGTTGGTCAGCGGACGGTGACGGTGATCGTGTGCCAGCCGGTGGCGCCGTCGGGGACGACGTCCTGCGTACGGTCAGTCTGGGTTTCACCTGTCGCGTCGGTCGCGCGGACCTGGAGCCGGTGTTCGCCCGGTGTGGCGTCCCAGCGCCAGGACCATTGCACCCAGGTGTCCACCGACACGGCCGGGGCCAGCGCGGCTTCCTGCCACTGGCCGTCGTCGACGCGTACCTCGACTCGACGGATGCCCCGGTGTTGCGCCCAGGCCACACCGGCGACGGTCACCGGTCCGGCGGTCAGCCGGTTACGCCCCCGGGGCGTGTCGATCCGCGACTGGGTCTTGATCGGCCCCTGGGGGGACCAGCCGCGCGGCACCCAGTACGCGTCGAAGTCGGCGAACCGGGTCAGCTCCAGTTCGGTCACCCACTTGCAGGCCGACACGTAGCCGTAGAGGCCCGGCACCACCACCCGGACCGGGAAGCCGTGTTCGACCGGCAGCGGCTCGCCGTTCATACCGACGGCCAGCAGGGCGTCCCGTCCGTCGCGCAGCGCGGCGGTGGGGGTGCCGCAGGTCCAGCCGTCGACCGACCGGCCGACGACCTGGTCGGCGTCGTCGTCCGGCTCGACCTCGTCCAGCAGTTCCCGCAGGGGTACGCCGAGCCACAGGGCATTGCCGATCAGGTCCCCGCCCACCTCGTTGGAGACGCAGGCCAGCGTGACGTACCGCTCGACCAGCGGTCGGGCCAGCAGATCCGCGTAACTGTAGGTGCGCTCCCTGCCGACCCGTCCGTGGATCCGCAGCCGCCAGGTGTCCGGGTCGACCTGGGGCACTACCAGCGCGGTGTCGATCCGGTAGAACCCGAAGTTCGGGGTGACGTACGGCGCGAGCTGGGTCAGCGAGAGGTCCGCGCCCGCCGGCACGGCCGGTGCGGCGGCGACCGGCGCGGGCAGGCGGATCGCGTCGCGGGCTGCGGACACGCCTCGCCGCCCTGCCAGCCACCGGCCACCAAGACCGGCCACCACGGCCGTGCCGAGAAGCACTCCGCTTCCGGTGAGGAACCGCCGCCGCGACTCCGGGTCCACTTCGGCGGGCCCGACGGGTTCGACAGCCGCCGTCGGCCCGGCGGGAGTCACCGGCACCGGCCCTGCCGGAGACACCGGACGAGTGGGCGGCGTGGGTGGTGACCAGGACCAGGGGTCCAGCTCGAGCGGTCCGCCGATGAACAGCCAGAGCACCAGGGCGCCGAGACCGGCGCCGACCAGGGACGGCAGCGCGTCGGCGAGGTCTGCGCCGGAGCGGGTCAGCGCGGCGGCAGCGCCGATGGCGCCGAACGCGGCGATGCCGGCCAGGCCGAGTGCCAGCCGGCGGATCGCCAGTACGCCGAAGAGGGCGGCGAAGCCTCCCAGCAACACGGCCGTGCCGACCAGCAGCGCGATCTTGTCGGCGGTGCCGAAGAGGTCGATGGCGAGTTGCTTCAGCGACTCGGGGACGGCGTCGACGATGACCCCGCCGACCGCTACCAGGGGCGCCGACCGGGGGCCGGTCAACACCGCGACCGGTTCGGCGATCCCGATCGCGACGGCGGCGGCGGTGATTCCGGCCAGCGCGGCGTACCGCCGTGACGTGGTGCTCATCGGCCCAGTGTGCGCGATCATCTCGCCCGGTCGCCAACAACGTCAGCGTTCGGTAATGACTGACCTACCAGCCGGCGAGAACGAGCCGGGGCGCACCGCCGTACGGCGGTGCGCCCCGGAACGCGTGTCGCTACCGGGTCAGAAGCCCGGGCCGTGCTGGTGGCCGTGACCGTGGCCGTGGCCGCCGCCGGCGGACTGCTCGGCCTGCTCCGGCTTCTCGACCACAAGGCTCTCCGTGGTGAGCAGCAGACCGGCGATCGAGGCGGCGTTGGTGACCGCGTTGCGGGTCACCTTCACCGGGTCGATGATGCCGGCCTTGACCAGGTCGACGTACTCGCCCTTGGCGGCGTCGAGGCCGTTGCCCCACTCCAGGTCGGCGACCTTCTGCGTCACGACGTAGCCGTCGTGACCGGCGTTCTGGGCGATCCAGCGCAGCGGCTCGACGAGCGACTTGCGCACGACCGAGACACCGATCTTCTCGTCACCGGTGAAGCCCAGGTCGTCGTCGAGGACCGAGCGGATCTGCACCAGGGCGGCGCCGCCGCCGGGCACAGTGCCCTCCTCGACCGCAGCCTTGGTCGCCGCGATGGCGTCCTCGATGCGGTGCTTGCGCTCCTTCATCTCGACCTCGGTCGCGGCGCCAGCCTTGATGACGGCGATGCCACCGGAGAGCTTCGCCAGCCGCTCGGCCAGCTTCTCCCGGTCCCAGTCGGAGTCGGAGGCCTCGATCTCCTTGCGGATCTGGGACACCCGGTCGGCGACGTCGGCCTTCTGGCCACCGCCGTCGACGATCGTGGTGTTCTCCTTGTCGACCACGACGCGCCGGGCGGTGCCGAGCACCTCAAGGCCGACCTGGTCGATCTTGTAGCCCAGCTCCGGGGCGACCAGCTCGGCGCCCGTGGAGATCGCGATGTCCTGGAGCATCGCCTTGCGCCGGTCACCGAAGCCCGGGGCCTTGACCGCGCAGACCTTGAGGGTCTTGCGCAGCGAGTTGACCACCAGGGTGGAGAGCGCCTGGCCGTCCACGTCCTCGGCGATGATCAGCAGGGGCTTGCTGTTCTGCAGGACCTTCTCCAGCAGCGGCAGCAGCTCTTCGATCGCCGAGATCTTCTGGGTGGTGACCAGGATGTACGCGTCCTCAAGGACGGACTCCTGGCTCTCCAGGTCGGTGACGAAGTTCGGCGAGATGAAGCCCTTGTCGAACTGGAGACCCTCGGTCACGTCCAGTTCGGTGGTGAGCATGGAGCCTTCCTCGACGGTGATGACACCGTCGCGGCCGACCCGCTCCATCGCCTCGGCGATCAGGTCGCCGATCGTGGCGTCCTGCGCGGAGATCGTCGCCACGTTCGCGATCGACTCTTTGCTGGTGACCTCGGCGGCACGGCCGAGCAGCGCCTCGGAGACCTTGGCGGCCGCCGCGTCGATGCCCCGCTTGAGGCCGGCCGGGTTGGTCCCGGCGGTCACGTTGCGCAGACCCTCGCGAACCATCGCCTGGGCCAGCACTGTCGCGGTGGTGGTCCCGTCGCCGGCGACGTCGTTGGTCTTGGTCGCCACCTCCTTGACCAGCTGCGCGCCAAGGTTCTCGTACGGGTTGGTGAGCTCGATCTCCTTGGCGATGGTCACACCATCGTTGGTGATCGTCGGCGCACCGAATTTCTTGTCCAGGACGACGTTGCGCCCGCGCGGGCCGAGGGTGACCTTGACCACGTCCGCGAGGGCGTTGACACCGTGCTCCAGCAGGTGCCGGGCGTCGTCCGAGAAGCTCAGGATCTTCGCCATTTATGTCCCTTCGAAGCGCCATTGCCCCGGCCCGGCGAGCCGGACCGGGGCATTGGCACTGATCGGTTGCTTACTTCTCGATGACCGCGAGGACGTCGCGGGCGGAGAGCACCAGGTACTCCTCGCCGGCGTACTTGACCTCGGTGCCGCCGTACTTCGAGTAGAGGACGGTGTCGCCGACCTGCACGTCAACCGGAACCCGGTTGCCGTTGTCGTCGACGCGCCCCGGGCCCACAGCGAGGACGGTGCCCTCCTGCGGCTTCTCCTTGGCGGTGTCGGGGATCACGATGCCCGACGCCGTGGTGGTCTCAGCCTCGTTCGCCTGGACCACGATGCGGTCCTCGAGCGGCTTGATCGCAACCTTGGTCGCGGTAGTCACGGGCATACCCTCCTGGGGTACTGGTTTCGTTGCTGGCCAGCGGGGCTGACCAGCGTCAATCTGCCTCATGCCACCGGGCGGTGCCGTCGTCGCGGGTGCCGGTCCGCCTGGCGTGCGCACCCGGGTCGCGAGACCCGGACGCTGGCACCCTCAGGGTGAGAGTGCTAATCGCAGGTTATTCCGTGGCTAGCACTCCGTCAAGGAGAGTGCCAGCGCGTCGCGCCCCGCCAGCCAGGATTTCCGGGTCAGCCGGGACAATGGCCGGGTGGATCTCGATCAGCTGGCGGCGCTGCGTACCCCAGAGGGGTCGGCCGCGCTCACGGCGGCGGCCGACCTGGCCGGCGGTGATCCACTGGTCGCGGCGTCGGCGCTGCGCGCGACCGGGGTGCCGCCGACGTTGGCCGCGGCGGCCCTCACCCAGGCCGAGCTGCGCCACCGGGCGGTGGGCAAGTTCGGCCCGGCCGCCGCTGGGATGTTCCTCACCCGTCCCGGCCTGGAGCAGGCCACCCGCCGGGTGGTCGCCGACCGTCGGGCCGCCCGGCTGTACGCGGCCGGCGTGCGCACCCTGGCCGACCTCGGGTGCGGGCTCGGGGCCGACGCGCTGGCCGCCGCCCGTGCCGGCATCCGGGTGTACGGGGTGGAGGCCGACCCGGTGACCGCGGCGATGGCCGCCGCCAACGCCGAGGCGGCCGGCCTGGCCGAGCTGTTCAGCGTCGAGTGCGGCGACGCGACCGGGTTCGACGTGTCAGGGGTCGACGGGGTCTTCTGCGACCCGGCCCGCCGCACCACCGGCACCGGGCGGCGGATCTTCGACCCTCGCGCCTACTCGCCACCGTGGGACTTCGTCACCGGGCTGGCCGAGCGGGTGCCGCGCACAGTGGTGAAGGTCGCCCCGGGCCTGGACCACGCGCTCATTCCGGTCGGCGCGGAGGCCGAGTGGGTCGGCGTGGACGGCGACCTGGTCGAGGCCGCGCTCTGGTGCGGCGAGCTTGCGGAGGTGCCCCGCCGCGCCACCCTCTACCGCCAGCGGGGCGCCGAGGCGCACCTCCACCAGCTCACCGGCTCGGGTGCCGCCGAGGCACCGGTCGGGCCGCCGCGCCGCTACCTGTACGACCCGGACCCGGCGGTGGTCCGCGCGCACCTCGTGGCCGAACTGGCCACCGAACTGGACGCCACCCTGGGCGATCCGAGCATCGCCTACCTCTACGCCGACCAGCCGATCCGCACCCCGTACGCGCGCTGCCTGGAGATCACCGACGTGCTGCCGTTCTCACTCAAGCGCCTGCGGGCGCTGCTGCGCGACCGGCGGGTGGGCCGGGTCGAGATTCTCAAGCGGGGTTCGGCGCTCACCCCGGAACAGCTCCGGCGGGACCTGCGGCTGGCTGGGGACGCGGCGGCGAGTCTGGTGCTCACCCGGGTCAACGGCGCACCGACGGTGCTCGTCGGCCAGCCGGTCGCCTAGCGTCGCCTAGCGTCGCCTCGGCCAGCCGGTCGACTAGCCTCGTCGCTGTGGCGGGACAGGGCACGCCGGCAACGGCACTGTTGGTCAGGCGCGGGATCGCGCATCGCACCCATCCGTACCGGGTGGCGCCGGACGCCCCGAACTACGGCGCGCTGGTGGCGGTGGCGCTCGGCGTGGCACCGGAGCGTGTGTTCAAGTCGCTGGTGACCGAGGTCGACGGCGCGCTCACAGTAGTGGCGGTCGTCCCGGTCACCGGCGAGCTGGATCTCAAGGCGCTCGCGGCGGCGGTCGGTGGCAAGCGGGCGGCGTTGGCCGACCGGGCGGTCGCCGAGCGGGCCACCGGTTACGTACGCGGTGGAATCAGCCCGCTCGGGCAGCGTCGACGGTTGCCCACAGTGCTGGACGAATCCGCGCTGGATCTCCCGACGATCTACGTCTCGGCTGGTCGGCGCGGTCTGCAACTCGAACTGGCCGCGGCGGATCTGGTGGCGCTGACCGACGCCCGCACCGCGCCGTTGCAGACCCACTGACGACAGTCGTTACGTCGACTCCCCCGTGGGATACCCGGGGAGTAACAGTCGCGTTGCTGAATTGTTATCGCTCCCAACAAACTATGCACCTGCGCGGTCTTGTGGAGCCGGTGTGACGCGAAATACGTTGCCGGACACAACAAAACAACACCTCCCCCACCTCCGAAAGGACCCTGCACATGCGTAAGGGGATCCTCACCATCGCCGCCGTGGGCCTGCTCACGACCGGCGGCTTGACCGCCTGTGGCGACGACTCCGGCGACAAGGCCGCCTCCGCCAAGACCCCCAAGATCGGCGTGATCCTCCCGGACAGCAAGTCCTCGGCCCGCTGGGAAACGGCGGACCGTCGGTTCCTGGAGGAGGCGTTCAAGGCCGCCGGCGTCAAGTACGACATCCAGAACGCCCAGAACGACAAGACCGCCTTCCAGACCATCGCCGACCAGATGATCACCGGCGGCGTGACCGCCCTGATGATCGTCAACCTGGACTCCGGCACCGGCAAGGCCGTGCTCGACAAGGCCAAGTCGCAGGGTGTCGCCACCATCGACTACGACCGGCTCACCCTCGGCGGCTCCGCCCAGTACTACGTCAGCTTCGACAACGAGACCGTCGGCAAGCTCCAGGGCGAGGGTCTGTCGAAGTGCCTGACCGAGAAGGGCGCCAAGAACCCCGTCGTGGCGTACCTGAACGGCTCCCCCACCGACAACAACGCCACCCTCTTCAAGGCCGGCTACGACTCGGTGCTCAAGCCGAAGTTCGACGCCAAGGAGTACGTCAAGGGCCCTGAGGACGCGGTGCCCGCGTGGGACAACGCGCAGGCCGCGACGATCTTCGAGCAGCAGCTCACCAAGGCCAACGGCAAGATCGACGGTGTGCTGGCCGCCAACGACGGTCTCGGCAACGCGGCCATCTCGATCCTGAAGAAGAACAAGCTCAACGGCAAGGTGCCGGTGACCGGGCAGGACGCCAGCACCGAGGGCCTGCAGAACATCCTCGCCGGTGACCAGTGCATGACCGTCTACAAGGCGGTCCGGGAAGAGGCCAAGGCCGCCTCCGACCTGGCCATCGCGCTCGCCAAGGGCGAGAAGAAGGACACCGGCCAGACGGTCAAGGACGGCGACCGGGACGTTCCCTCGGTGCTGCTCACCCCGAAGGCCATCTACAAGGACAGCGTCAAGGACGTCATCGCCGACGGCTACGTGACCAAGGAAGAGGTCTGCACCGCGGCGTACACCAAGTTCTGCGCCGAAGCCGGCATCAGCTGACCGACGCCGCAGTACCCGCCGGAACGACCATCGCCGCCCGGCACGGGAGAACCCTCCCGTGCCGGGCGGCGCCCGCCGGACGGGCCCCGACCCTCCCTTAAGAAGGAGACCCCCGTGTCCGCGACCCCCCTGCTGGAACTCCGCGGGATCGACAAGAGCTTCGGTCCCGTCCAGGTGCTCCGCGACGTCGCCCTGACCGTCCACCCCGGCGAAGTGACCGCACTGGTCGGCGACAACGGCGCCGGCAAGTCGACCCTGGTGAAGTGCATCAGCGGCATCCACCCCACCGACGCCGGAGAGTTCCTGTTCAACGGCGAACCGGTGCACATCGGCAGCCCCCGCGACGCCGCCACGCTCGGCATCGAAGTCGTCTACCAGGACCTCGCGCTCTGCGACAACCTGGACATCGTGCAGAACATGTTCCTGGGCAGGGAGAAGCGCAGCGGCATCGTCCTCGACGAGCCGACAATGGAACAGCTCGCCGCCGAAACCCTGGCGGGGCTCTCCATCCGCACCGTCACCTCACTTCGCCAGCACGTGTCCAGCCTCTCCGGCGGTCAACGCCAGACCGTGGCCATCGCCAAGGCGGTGCTGTGGAACAGCAAGCTCGTCATCCTGGACGAGCCGACCGCGGCGCTGGGCGTGGCGCAGACCGCCCAGGTGCTCGAACTGGTCCGCCGCCTCGCCGACAACGGCCTGGCCGTGGTGCTCATCTCGCACAACATGAACGACGTCTTCGCCGTCTCCGACCGGATCGCCGCGCTGTACCTCGGCCAGATGGTCGCCCAGGTGAAGACCACCGACATCACCCACGCCCAGGTGGTCGAGCTGATCACCGCCGGGCGCTCGGGCGGGCTCGGCCTCGCCACCGACCCGGGCAGCAACGGCGACGGCCCGCAGGCGGCCGACTCGATCTCAGGAGGCGTCCGATGACCACCACCGCCGTGCGGAAGGACGGCCCCGCCGCCGTCACACCGACGCCGACCATCGGAGGCCACTTCCGCAACTACCTGAGTCGGGTACGCGGTGGCGACGTCGGTGCGCTACCAGCCGTGCTCGGCCTGATCGTGCTCTGCACCGTCTTCGCGATCATGCGGCCGTCGTCGTTCCTGTCGGCCGGTAACTTCGCCAACCTCTTCACCCAGGGCGCGGCGGTCACGCTGATCGCGATGGGCCTGGTCTTCGTGCTGCTGCTCGGCGAGATCGACCTCTCCGCCGGCTTCGCCAGCGGCGTCTGCGCGGCGGTGCTGGCCAACGTGGTCACCGTGCTCGGCTACCCCTGGTGGGTCGCCGTGCTCGCCGCGGTCGCCACCGGTGTGGTCATCGGCACCACGCTCGGCATGCTCGTCGCGAAGATCGGCATTCCGTCCTTTGTGGTCACCCTCGCCGGCTTCCTCGCCTTCCAGGGCGTCGTGCTGCTGCTCGTCAAGGAGGGCACCAACATCGCCGTCCGCGACGAGGTGCTGGTCGCTATCGCCAACCGCAACCTCGCCCCCATACTGGGCTGGGGCCTGACCGCCCTCGCGGTCATCGGTTACGCGGCGGTGCAACTGCTGCGCCACCGCAACCGGGTGGCCCGCGGCCTGATCACCGACCCGCTCGCGGTGGTGGCGCTGCGGATCGGCGGGCTCGCCGTCATCCTCGGCACCGCGGTGTACGTGCTCAACCTGGAGCGCAGCCGCAACGTCCTCATCGTCTCGCTCAAGGGTGTGCCGATCGTGGTGCCGATCATCGCGGTGCTGCTGGTCATCTGGACCTTCGTGCTCCAACGCACCAGCTACGGTCGGCACATCTACGCCGTGGGCGGCAACCGCGAAGCGGCCCGCCGGGCCGGCATCGGAGTCGACCGGATCCGGATCTCGGTCTTCGTGATCTGCTCCTCGATGGCAGCCATCGGCGGCATCGTGGCGGCCAGCCGGGCCAACTCGGTCGACCCGAACACCGGGGGCAGTAACGTACTGCTCTACGCGGTCGGCGCAGCGGTGATCGGCGGCACCAGCCTCTTCGGTGGCAAGGGCCGCGTCCTCGACGCCGTACTCGGCGGTGCGGTGGTCGCGGTCATCGAAAACGGAATGGGCCTGATGGGGTACAGCGCGGGAGTCAAGTACGTGGTCACGGGCGTCGTGCTGCTGCTCGCCGCCAGCGTCGACGCGCTCTCCCGCCGCCGCGCGGCAGCCACCGGCACCCGCTGACCGCGCGGGAGGTAGCACCAGCATGCGCCCAGGACCGAGCCAGGATGACGTACGACGGCAGAACCTCGGGGCCCTGCTGCGGCACGTGCACGTCAATGGGGCGACCACGCGTGCCGAACTGACCACCACGCTGGGCCTCAACCGCAGCACCATCGGCGCGCTCACCGCCGACCTGTCCGCAGTAGGGCTGGTCAGCGAAGGGGCACCGAAGGAGACCGGCCGGGCCGGACGACCGTCACTGGTCGTCCGGCCCGAGTCGGCCCGGGTCTACGCATACGCGTACTCGGTGGAGGTGGACCGACTGCGTGCCGCCCGGATCGGTCTGGGTGGCGCGGTCCTGGACCGCCGGGATCTGGATCGGCCACGCGGGTTGCTGGCCGCGGAGGCCGCGCCGCTGCTGGCCGGCGCGGTCAAGGAGATGCAGCAACTGGTGCCGGCGGACGCGATCTGCGTCGGTGCCGGCGTCGCGGTCTGCGGCATGGTCCGCCGGGACGACGGCCTGGTCCGACTCGGCCCCACCACCGGTTGGGTGGACGAGCCGATCGGCGCGGCCCTGGCCGACGAGTTGGGCATCGACGTACCGATCACAGTGGGCAACGTCGCCGACGTCGCCGCGTTCGCCGAGCACGCACGAGGTGTGGCGGCGGGTTGCGACAACGTCCTCTACCTCTACGGCGACGTCGGCGTGGGTGCCGGCATCATCGCCGGCGGGCGCAGGCTGACCGGGCACGGTGGGTACGGCGGCGAGGTCGGCCACATGAAGGTGGTCCGCGACGGCAGGCCCTGTGAGTGCGGCTCCCGGGGCTGCTGGGAAACCGAGATCGGCGAGCACGGCCTCCTGCGCGCCGCCGGACGCTCCGACGCCCGGGGCCGTGACGCGCTGCTGGAGGTCTTCGACGCGGCCGACCGCGGTGACGCCAGAGCCCAGACGGCGGTCCGCCAGGCCGGCGACTGGCTCGGCTTCGGGGTTGCCAACCTGGTGAACGTCTTCAACCCCGAGATGGTCATCTTCGGCGGGACCATGCGTGACCTCTACCTCGCGGCGGCGGCCCAGATCCGCAGCCGGCTCAACTCCAACGCGCTCGGCGCCTGCCTGGAGCACGTCCGGCTACGCACACCGAAACTGGGTGCGGACGCGCCCCTGATCGGTGCCGCCGAACTGGCCTTCGAACGGCTCCTCGCCGACCCCCTCGACGTGGGCTGATCCGCGTACGCTGTCCGGCGTGGATGTCGAGCTGCGCGCCTCCGACGACGACCGCAACCGGGTGGTCGCCGCGCTGCACCAGCACACCGCGGCGGGCCGGCTGACGCTTGACGAGTTCTCCGATCGGGCCGGTGCTGTGTGGACGGCGCGCACCCTCGGTGACCTGGCCGCGCTGACCCGCGACCTGCCGGCCCTGCCCAACACGGTCGTCGACGCCGGCCCGGTCACGCGTGGGCGTCAGGAGTTGCTGATGGTCTTCGCCGCGGCGGCGCTCACGCTGCTGCTGCTCGGCGGTCTGCTCGCCGTCACCCGCTGATCCCTGTCGCTCCGCGGTGAACTGATCACGCGATCAATCCGTACCAGTGGGCGGACGGGCAACCGGCAGGGTACGGCTGCCCGGTCCAGACGCGTTCCGGTCCGGACCGAGGAGGCACCACAGACATGGCACCGCTCAGATCCGCCCATCGCCGAATGGGCACCCGGACCCACCGAGCGGCGATGCTGCTCATCGCGGTCATCGCGGGGGTCGGTGTCCTGCCCGGCGTGGCCGTCGCCGCGCCCGCCGGTGGCCAGCAGCTCAACGCCGCCGACATGACACTGCTCAACGGGGTGCGGCTGGCCGGGCTGTGGGAGATGCCAGCCGGCCAGATGGCCGCCGAGAAGGGACAGTCGGCGAAGGTCCGGGAGATTGGCGCCGGCATCGCCAGCGAGCACCAGAAGCTCGACCAGCTCGTGGTCGACGCGGCCAACAAGTTGGGCGCGACGATCCCCAGCGAGCCGACCGCCGAGCAGAAGGGCTGGCTGGCCGAGATGCAGAAGGCGTCCGGCGCTCGGTTCGACCAGATCTTCGTCACCCGGCTCCGGGTCGCCCACGGCAAGATCTTCCCGGTGATCGGCGCGGTCCGCGCCAGCACCCGGGACGCCACAGTCCGCAAGCTCTGCGACGACTCCAACGGCTTCGTGATGCACCACATGCAGATGCTGGAGAGCACCGGCCTGGTCCGCTGGCCGGAGCTGCCGCCGGCCGCCCTGCCCGCCCCGGGTGAGGACGGGCTCCTGGCCGCCGCCGCCGCCAACTCCGGCCCGCAGGTCGGAGTCAGCAGCACAGTCGTCTGGCTGGTCTTCCTCGCCGCGCTGGGCACAGGCGGAATCGCCACCTACCGGATGTTGCGCCGCAGCTGACCAGTCAGCCGGCAGCCTGGATGGTGGCTCGCGTCAACGGTCTACCTGGGTGAAGTCCCAGGAGTGCGGGGCGCGGGCCACCAGCAGGGCTGGCGGGTCCGGAAGCGGGCGGGGGTTGCTGCGCCACTTGGAGATCACCACCACCCGGTGGTCGGTGGAGGAGAAGACCTCGCTGGAGACGTGGAGCGGGTCGTGCTCCAACTCGGGCAGGGCGGTGTCGCACACCCAGGTGATCAGGTCGGCGACCCCGTACGCCTCGGCGCGCGCCTCCCACATCCGCACGATCATGTCCGCCGCTCCCGTCACACGCTGACCGTGGTCAACGGCAGTGCCGAGTCGGCTGGCAGGTCCAGTCGGCTCGGAGCGACCCCGGCGGCGACCAGGTGCGAACCGAGCGCGGCCACCATCGCGCCGTTGTCGGTGCACAGCTTCGGCCGGGGTACCCGGACCCGGATGCCGTACTTCTCGGCTCGCTGCTCGGCCATCGCCCGCAGCCGCGAGTTCGCCGCAACTCCCCCGCCGATGACCAGGGTGTCGATGCCCTGCGCGCGGCAGGCGGCCAGCGCCTTGCTGGTCAGGACGTCACAGACCGCCTCCTGGAAGGACGCGGCCACGTCGGCCAGCGGCACCGGCTCACCGGCACGCTGGCGAGCCTCGACCCACCGGGCCACCGCCGTCTTCAGGCCCGAGAACGAGAAGTCGTACCGGTGGGCGGCGAGATCCTTCGCCGCGGTCAGACCACGGGGGAACGCGATTGAGGCCGCATCGCCGGCCCGGGCCTCCCGGTCGATGGGCGGACCGCCCGGGAACGGCAACCCGAGCAGCCGGGCGACCTTGTCGAACGCCTCCCCGGCCGCGTCGTCGATGGTGGCGCCCAGCGGGGTGACGCCCCGGGCCAGGTCGTCGACGAGCAGGAGGGACGAGTGGCCGCCGGACACCAGGAGCGCGATGGCGGGTTCAGGCAGCGGGCCGTGCTCGAGGGTGTCCACCGCGACGTGGGCAGCGAGGTGGTTGACGCCATAGATGGGTTTCTCGGCGGCGACCGCGTACCCCTTGGCGGCGGCGACGCCGACCAGCAACGCGCCGGCCAACCCCGGCCCGGAGGTGACGGCGATAGCGTCGATGTCGGCCAGTGTGACGCCGGCCTCGGTCAGTGCCCGGTCCATGGTCGGCACGATGGCCTCCAGGTGTGCCCGGCTGGCCACCTCCGGCACCACACCCCCGAACCGGGCGTGTTCCTCGACGCTGGAGGCGAGCGCGTCGGCCAGCAGGGTGTGCCCCCGCACGATGCCGACGCCGGTCTCGTCGCAGGAGGTCTCGATTCCCAGGATCAGTGGTTCGTCAGCCATGGTCGTGTGGTCCGTCCCCGGTCGGCTCGGCGTCGCGCCGCATGACCAGCGCGTCGGTGTTGCTCGGTTGGTAGTAGCCCCGCCGCACCCCGATCGGCTCGAAACCGTACGTCGCGTAGAGCCGCTGGGCTGCGGCGTTGTCCACGGCGACCTCCAGCAGGGTGCTGCGGGCGTCGCGCCGGACCGCCTCGGTGAGCAACTCCTCCAGCAGGGTCCGGCCCACGCCGCGCCGCTGGGCGTCCCGGCGGACGGCGATGTTCTGCACCCACACCTCGTCGGGCGGAACGCCGGCGAGCCCGGCGTAGCCGAGCACTGAACCGTCAGCGTCGACGGCGACCCGGTAGTGGTGCCCGTTGGCGAGTTCGCTCCAGAACATGGCGGGCGACCACTTCTCAGCGCCGAAGAGGTCCGCCTCGATCGGCAGCACGTCGTCGATGTGCCACCAGCGGAACGGTTCGAGCCGTACCGCCGTCATGGCAGGACCGGTTTGCGGCCGGTCGCCGCCACCGCGTCGGGGCGGCGCAGGTACAGCGGGGTGAGCCGCTCACTGGACGCGCCCGCCCGGATCCGCTCGGCGGCGAGCAGAGCCAGCACTGTCGAGTCCGGGTAGCGCGGTTCGACCCGGACGGGCAGGTCCAGGACCTCGGCGTACCGGTGCGCCCCGTCACCGACGGCGATCGTCGCGCCCAGTTCGCGGGCGCGCGCGGCGGCGACCGCCGGCGCGGACACCTCGGGCCCGACGATCCGCTGGCCGGCGCCGTCGTAGACGGCCCAGTAGAGCTCCTTGCGCCGGGCGTCGCTGGCGGCCAGGACCGGCGCGCCGGACGCCGCCGGGTAACCGATGGCGTCCAGCGAACAGACGCCGTAGGTGGGGATGCCGAGCACCTGACCCATGGTCGCGGCGGTGACCAGGCCGACCCGCAGCCCGGTGAACGGCCCCGGGCCGAGACCGGCGACGATGGCGGCGAGGTCACGCGGGCGCGCGTCAGCGTCGGCGAGGACCGCATCCACCTGGGGCGCGAGCAGCTCACCGTGCGCGCGGGCGTCGACAGTGCACCGGTGCGCGCGCGACGCCACGCCGTCTGCCGAGACCTCCACCAGCGCCGCGGTGACCGCGGGGGTCGAGCTGTCCACCACGAGTACGAGCACGGTAAGCCAGCCTAGCCGCCCCGCCGCAGCCCTCAGTCACGCCCCGCCCCGTCACCGCCCACGCGGCCGGGTCAACCGCCTGGCCCCGAACGAGCGGTGGAGCCACATCACGCTCATTGGAGTAAGTCCCGCCATCCGCCGCCAGATCACGGACCGGGCGATTCTCGGGGTCGGATCGACGGCAAGCCGCCGATCTGCCGCAACGGGATCGCGGACGTCTCGCCCTCGGTCGACCATGCGGGATGTCATCCACCCGCCTTGTCACCCTTCTCGGCACTGCCGTACGGCAGCAACGACATCTGCGCGACCTGAGTCAGCGTCAGTTGGCCGCACTGGCCGATCGCCGAGCGGATCGATGAGCTTGGCCTGGATCGGCTGTTGGACCGGCTCACCGACTTCCCGCAGGTGATCACCGGGAGCACGGCGGCGCTGCTACAGGGCCCACCGGTGCCGGCCGACACGCTGGAGATCGCGCTGCGCTGGCAGGACTCCAAACCGTTCACCCGCTGGCTGGAGACGAACTACGGCCAGCGGTGGAACGCCCGCTGGGGTGAGTTCTGCGGGGTGTAATTGGAGCCCGAGGAGCCGGGCGAACACCTGTGGTCGACCCCGTACGGGGAGATCAGGGCCACCATGTGCGACGAGCTGCCCGAGACGATCGAGGTGCGCCACGGTGAGCGGAGGTACCAGGTGGTGCCCCTCGTCGAGCTGGAGCTGAGCGAGCCTCGCGCCGCCGCACTGTTACGCCGCTACCGGAACCGGCAGCCGGCCAGCAGCAGCTGAGCCAACTGCCGGCCCGAGGTGTCGGCTCAGCCGGCGGTGCGCTCCCAGTCGATGGTGGGCAGGCCGGCGTCGGCGAGTGCCTTGTTGGCCGCGCTGAACGGGCGGCTACCGAGGAAGCCGCGCGGGTTCATCGGGCTGGGGTGACCCGCCTCGAGCACCACGTGCTGCGGATTGGTGACCAGCGCCGCCTTCTTGCGGGCGTAGCCACCCCAGAGCAGGAAGACCACCCGCTCCGGTGCCGCGTCCAGTGCCCGGATGGTCGCGTCGGTGAACTCTTCCCAGCCGGCGTTGGCGTGCGAGCCCGGGGTGGCCTGCCGGACGGTCAGCACCGCGTTGAGCAGCAGCACCCCCTGGGCGGCCCACCCATCGAGGTTGCCGTTGCGCGGCTTGGGGACGCCCACATCCTCGCCCAGCTCCTTGAAGACGTTGCGCAACGACGGCGGCACCGTCACACCGTCGCGGACGCTGAAGCTCAGCCCGTGCGCCTGCCCGGCCCGGTGGTAGGGATCCTGCCCGAGGATGAGCACCCGGGTGCCCTGCGGCGGGCAGAGCCGGTATGCCGAGAACAGATCCTCCACCGGCGGGAAGACCGTCTGCGTCGCGTATTCCCGGGCGACGAACTCGCCCAGCGCGGCGGTGCGTGCCGGGTCGAGGTGCGGGGTGAGCACGGTGCGCCACTGCTCCGGCAGCAGGGCCAGCAGATCCAGGGCGGGGGCGTCGTCGGGCATCAGGAACCTCTCACAGCGCGGGTCGGTCTCCCGCACTCTAGGCATCGGGTACGACAGCGGCCGACCTAGCCCAGGTCGGCGAGCCGCCGGGCCCAGTCGCCGCCGATCGGGTCCAGCTCGACGATGCGGGTGTCGTCGTCGCGGCGGTCGATACGCACCCGCAGGTGCGCGTCCACCAACTGCTCCACCAGGCCCTCGCCCCACTCCACCACTGTCACCGAATCGTCCACCGACGCGTCGAGGTCCAGGTCGTCGATCTCGGCGCGCGGGTCGGTGGCTTCACCCAACCGGTACGCGTCGGCGTGCACCAGCGCCACCCGGCCGCCCCGGGCCGGATCGGGGCGGTGCACCCGGGCGATCACGAAGGTCGGCGAGGTGATGTCCCCGAGGACACCGAGCCCGGCGCCGATGCCCTGGGTGAGCGCTGTCTTGCCGGCGCCCAACGGGCCGGTCAACAGCACCAGGTCGCCGGCGCGCAGCAGCCCGGCCAGCCGCCGGCCGAAGTCCCGAGTGTCCTCGACGGTCGACAGCTTGACGACGTGACTCACCGTTCCTCCACGCTCTGCAATGACTCCAGGAACCGCGCCAGGGCGGCGTTGACCTCGTCCGCGTGCTCCAACATCACCACGTGACCGCTGTCCTTGATCTTCACGAATTCGGCGTGCGGCAACCGGCGGACGATCTCCTCGGAGTGGGTCACCGGCGTGATCATGTCCTTGTCGCCGACCACCACCAGCACCGGAGTCGCCGCCAGCGCCGCCAGCGCCGGGAAGCGCGAGTGGGTGGCCAGGGTACGCAGGTAGCGGGTCACCGTGTCGGCCGACGTCCGGGAGTTCATCGTCTCCACGTAGGACACCAGCGACGGGCTGGGCTTGCGGGTGCCGAAGCCGTACTTGCGGGTCAGCAGCCACGCCACGTTCGACGTCGACTTGCGGGCCTTGTCGATCACCGGCCCGCCGTACCGGGTGGCGTTGCTGACCATGTAGAGCACCGGGCCACCGACCCGGCCGAGCAGCGCGGGTGCGACCAGCTTGGTCTCCGCGACGAGCCCGCCCGACGTGGCCATCAGAACGGTGCCCACCACCCGGTCGCCGAACAGCTCCGGGAACAGCTCGGCGAACGCCATGATGGTCATGCCGCCCATCGAATGGCCGACCAGCACCAGCGGCCCGTCCGGGGCGGTTCGGTCGATCACCTGGCGCAGCGTGCGGCCGAGCACGGCGAGGTCGTACTCCCCGGTCTCCAACCGCCCGGACCTGCCGTGGCCGGGCTGGTCGTACGACACGATCCGGTAGTCGCCGCGGGCGGCGAGCATCTGACGCTGGAAGTGGAACGTCCCCATGTCCAGGCAGAAGCCGTGCACCAGCACCACCGTCGGGCGCCCCGGCACCGGTCGGGTCGGCTCGACCACCTCGACGTGGATGTCCGTGCCGTCCGGCAGTTCCAGGCGGAACGCCTCGTCGTACCGCTGCTGGTCGAACGTCTCGTGCGCGTAGCGGTCGGCCGGGTCCGCCTTGAGCCGGCGGACCAGGGTCCGCTCGGTCGCGACGCCTGCCGCCAGACCCGCCGCGGCCACCCCCACCGCCGCGCCGACGATCCCCGCGACCCGGCCGGCGGCCGTCCGCGGACGCGGAATGCGGTAGCTCATGGTTTCTCGCCGTCGTAGACCCGGGGCACCCGCGTGCCGCCGAACCGGGTGACGATCTCGTAGTTGATCGTGCCGACCGCCTCTGCCCAGTCGTCCGCGGTCGGCTCGCCGTCGGCACCGCTGCCGAAGAGCGTCGCCACGTCGCCGTCGGCCACCGGGTCGTCGCCGCAGTCGAGCACGAACTGGTCCATGCAGACCCGCCCCGAGATCGTCCGGCGTACGCCGCCTAGCTGCACCGGGCCGGTGTTGGACGCGTGCCGGGGGACCCCGTCGGCGTACCCGAGCGGCACCACTGCCAGGTTCGCGTCGGCTTCCGTCGTGTAGGCGTGCCCGTAGGAGATACCGGTGCCGGCGGGCACCCGCTTGGTGAGCATCACCCGGGCCCGGGCGGTCATCGCCGGGCGCAGCCCGTACGTCTCGCCGGCCACCGGGGAGAGCCCGTAGATGGCCAGGCCGGGGCGGACCAGGTCGAAGTGGGTGTCCGGGCGGGTGAGGGTGGCCGCCGAGTTGGCGAGGTGCCGCCAGCGCGGTCGCAGCCCGGCCCGCTCGACCATGGCCAGCCCTTCGTGGAAGACGGCCAGTTGACGGTCGGTGGTGGGGTGGCCGGGCGAGTCCGCGTACACGAAGTGGCTCCACACGCCGACCACCTCGACCAGGCCGTCGGCCTGCGCCTTCGCGGCGGCGTCCAGCAGCGCGGGCCAGTCGGCGACTGTCGCTCCGCCCCGGGACAGACCTGTATCGATCTTGAGGTGCAGGCGGGCGGGTCGCCCGGCGAGGCGACTCGCCTCGATCATCTCGTCCAGTTGCGCCAGGCTGGCCGCGCCCAGGTCCACACCGGCGGTGACACCCTCGTGCAGCGGCAACCCGGGGGCGAGCAGCCAGGCCAGCACCGGAACCGTCACCCCGGCCCGCCGCAGGGTGAGCGCCTCGTCGAGGGTGCAGACACCGAGCCAGTCAGCGCCGGCGTCGAGCGCCGCGCGGGCGGCCGGAAGCATGCCGTGGCCGTACCCGTCGGCCTTCACCACCGCCATCAACTCGGCGGTGGTGCCGGACCGGAGCCTGCTCACGTTCTCGCGGATGGCGTCAAGATCGACGCGTACCTCGGCCTGCCACATGCGCCCAGCCTACTTTCCGCCGTGATCACCGCGGGCGGCGACGCACGTCCCGACGCGGTGATCCGGTCATCGCACCCCGAAGCGCCCCGTTCAGCCCAGCCGGGCCAGCACCGGACGCAGCGCGGTCGCCACGTCGGGCGCGGTCACCGGCCCACCCCGGGCCGCCTCCCGTCCGGCGAGCCCATGCAGGTACGCGGCCGAGGCGGCGGCCCGATCGGCGGGCACCCCGGCCGCCAGCAGCGAGCCGAGCAGCCCAGCCAACACGTCGCCGGTGCCGCCGGTGGCCAGCGCCGGGGTGCCGGTCGGGTTGACGTACGCCCGACCGTCCGGCGTGCCGATCACCGTGCGGTCGCCCTTGAGCAGCACCACCGCGTTCATCCAGGCGGCCAGCCGCAGCGCGGCGCCGACCCGGTCGGCGCCCGGCTCCTCCCCGCAGAGGCGGGTGAACTCCCGGTCGTGCGGGGTGACCACGATGGGCGCGTCCCGACCCCGCAGCCGGTCGGCGAGCGAGCCGTCCACCAGCAGGGTCAGCGCGTCGGCGTCGAGCACCACCGGCACCGGGGCGGCCAGCACGGCACGCAACTCGGCCGCCGCGTCGGCACCGGTGCCCAGCCCGGAGCCGCAGACCCATGCCTGCACCCGACCAGCGTCGGCGACCCGCCCACCGGCGATCACCGAAGGGTGCTGGTGCAGCACCTCGGCGCGGGCGCTGCCGGCGTAGCGGACCAGTCCGGTCGGCCCGGCCAGCGCGCCGCCCACGGAGAGCACCGCCGCGCCGGGGTAGGTCGCCGAGCCGGTCGCCACCCCCACCACGCCCCGGGTGTACTTCTCCGATGCCGGGCCCAGCTGGGGCCACCAGTCGACCAGGTCGGACCATTCGGTCACCCGCAGCGCCGGGGTGCCGCGCAGCCACGGCCGCAGCCCGATGTCGACCAACTCGACCTGCCCGGCCAGCGCGGCGGCCGGCCCGACCACCAGGGCGGGCTTCAGCGCGCCGAAGGCCACCGTCACGTCGGCGCGGACGGCGATGGGCCGACCGGACGCGGAGAGCGGCACGTTGCCGGTGTCGACAGCGACCCCGCTGGGCACGTCGACCGCCAGCACTGTGGCCCGTTCCCCGTCGCGTCCGCGCAGTTCGCCGAGGCGCTGGACCACCTCGTCCGCGTTCGCCCGCAGCCCGCCGGTGCCGCCGATGCCGACAATGCCGTCGAGGACCAGGTCGACCGGGCCGGTCGGATCCGGCACCAGCCGGCCGCCAGCGGCTCGCAGTGCGGCCAGGCCGGCGGCGTGCGCCCGCCCGGGGGTGAGCAGCAGGGCGGACACCTGGACACCTCGGCGGGCCAACCGCTCCCCCGCGTACAGCGCGTCGCCGCCGTTGTCACCGGAGCCGACCAGCAGCAGCACCCGGCCCCCGTAGACGCCGCCCCGCTCGGCGAGCAGGAGCGCGGCGCGGCGGGCCAGGCCGGCGGCGGCCCGCTGCATCAGCGTCCCCTCCGGCAGCGTGCCCATCAGCCCCGCCTCGGCCGCCCGTACGTCGGCCACCCGCCACACCGATCTCATGCCACCGTGTCCCATTCCGTGAGCGGGCGGACCTGACCGGCCCTCCCGGCCGACGTCATCGTTCCGCGACCACCATCGCCGACGCGATCCCGCCGTCGTGCGACAACGAGAGATGCCAGTGGTTGACCCCACGTGCGTCGGCCACCGCCGCGACAGTGCCGGAGACGGCCAGCCAGGGCCGACCATCCGGGTCGGGCACGATCTCGCAGTCGTGCCAGTTGAGCCCCGCCGGAGCGCCGAGCGCCTTGGCCACCGCCTCCTTGGCGGCGAACCGGGCGGCGAGCGACTCGGGCGAGCGCGGGCTGCCGGAGCGGGTGTGCCGCTCGGCCTCGGTGAACAGCCGGTCGGCGAGCAGCGGCGTCCGTGTCAGGGCCCGGGCGAACCGGTCGACCAGGACGACGTCGATGCCGACAGCGACGATCACCACACCACCCTACCGGCGGTCGGGGCCGCAGATTAGCCGTCGGGCTCGCGCTGGGCAACGCCTGTGGACACCCCGGGTACGCCTCGACGTCGGCTGTCCACAGGGCACCGCGCGACCTCCGGTACGCGCCTAGCGTCAGCGCGTCGATGCCGATCGTCCACGGGGGTGTGGCCATGACCGACGAGCCGTTCGCCGTCCAACCGGAGGAGCTGCGGGCCGTCGCCGTCCTGCTCGACGACGAGGCGCGCCGGTTGGCGTTGGGCCTCGCGGGGCTGCCCGGGCTGGTGGTGGCGGCGCCCGAGTGGCGGGCTGGCCTGGCCCTGGCCGGGTTGGAGGCCGCCGGGCACGCCTGGTTCTGCCGGCTGGGTGCCCGGGTCGCGGCGACCTCCGGCGGGGTGCGGGTGGCGGCCGAGGCGTACGAGACGGTGGACGACCGGGCCGCCGGCCGGTTCGCCGCCCTGCCCCGGTGAGCAGCGTCGGCTACCGACAGCTGTGGGCTGCCGATCCGGACGGGTGGCGGGCCGCCGGGGCGGCGTGGACGGGGTTGGTCGGGCCGCTCGATCGTCGCGTGGGCGGGCTGCGCGCGGCCGGCGGGCGGTTGCGGGGCGGTTGGACGGGTGCGGCAGCCACGGCGGCAGCCACGCGCCTCACTGGTCTGCGTGACGAGCTGGCCTCGATCGCACCCGCGCTGATCGAGGTCGACCAGGTGCTGGCCGAGTTGGCCGGTGGGCTGGCGGTGGCGAAGGCGCGGCTCTCCCAGGCGGTCGCCCAGGCGGAGGCGGCCGGCCTGCTGGTGGACCGTTCGGGCGGGGTGCGGGTCGATCCCGCCCGGGTTCGGCCCACCGAGCGGGCCGGGGTGGCAGCGGCTGGGGTGGCCGCGGCCCTGCGGGCCGCGCTCGACGGGGCAGCCGCCGCGGACCGGGTCGCCGCCGACCGGCTGGATGACCTGGCGAGGGCCGCCGGCGCCGGCTGGGCGTCCCCGCCCCCGCCGGGCCGACCGGCCCCCGGCGCCGCGCCCGCGCTGGTCAGCTCCTGGTGGTCCGGGTTGACCCCGGCGCAGCGTCGGTGGCTGATCGGGCACGAGCCGGCCCTGGTCGGCCGGTTGGACGGGCTGCCGGTGGCCGCCCGCGACCAGGCCAACCGGTTACGGCTCGACGCCTGGCGTGCGGAGCTGCTGGCCGAGCGGCGACGGCTGCTGTCCAGGGTGCCGCCGGGGCCGCTCGCGTCGATCCGGTTGCGCGGGGTGGCCGGCCGGTTGGCCGGCCTGGACGCGCTGGTCGGGCGGCTGACGGCCGGCGGGGCGCCGCGGGCGTACCTGCTCGGGTTGGATCCGGCGGGTGAGGGTCGGGTGGTGGTGGCGCTCGGCGACCCGGACCACGCCGACCGGGTGCTGACCTACGTGCCGGGGATGACCGCCGGCCTGGACGACGCCTCCGGCGAGCTGGGCAGAGCGGCCCGGGTGCTGGAGCGGTGCGCCGCGATCGCCCCGGGTGACCGCAGCGCGGCGGTGCTCTGGCTGGACTACGACGCTCCGGATCTGCTGACCGAGGCCGCCTCGGCGGGTCAGGCCCGGGACGCCGGCCCGGCGTTGCACCGCTTCCAGGAAGGGCTGCGCGTCAGCCACGACGGGCCGCCGGCCCGGCAGACGGTGCTCGGGCACAGCTACGGGTCGCTGGTGGTGGGGGTGGCCGCCCGGGAGCACGGCCTGGCCGCCGACGCGCTGGTCTTCGTCGGCTCCCCCGGTATCGGTGCGTCGCACGCCGCCGAGTTGGGCGTGCCACCCGGGGAAGTCTGGGCGAGCAGTGCCCCCGACGACGTGATCCGCGCCGCCCGCCCGGCGGACGAGCTGGGTCGACGCGCCCTGCTCGGCGCGGCGCCACTGGCCGCCGTGCTGGGCTGGCCCGACCGCACCGGGCACGAGCTGTGGTTCGGTCACGACCCGTCGGACCCGGGATTCGGCGGTCGGGTCTTCGGCAGTGGGCGAGGCGGGCACACCGGTTACTGGGACCCGGGCAATCCCGCGCTGGACGGGATGGCCCGGGTCGTGCTGGGCCGCTGAGGCTTACTCGACGGTGACCGACTTGGCCAGGTTGCGGGGCTGGTCCACGTCGTGCCCCCGGGCGGCGGCGATCTCGGCGGCGAGCACCTGCAACGGCACCGTGGTGACGAGCGGCGCCAGCAGGGTGGGCGTACGCGGCACGTAGATCAGGTGGTCGGCGTAACGGACGACAGCCTCGTCACCCTCTTCCGCGATCACGATGGTCCGAGCGCCCCGCGCCCGGACCTCCTGGATGTTGGAGACGACCTTGTCGTGCAGCATGCCCCGGCCCACCGGGGAGGGCACCACGCAGATCACCGGGGTGCCCTTGTCGATCAGGGCGATCGGGCCGTGCTTCAGCTCACCGGCGGCGAAGCCCTCGGCGTGCATGTACGCCAACTCCTTGAGCTTCAGCGCGCCCTCCAGGGCCACCGGGTAGCCGACGTGCCGGCCGATGAACAGCACTGTCGGCTCGGACTTCAGCTCCCGGGCCAGCTCGCGGACGGGCTCGATCCGGTCGAGCAGCTCACGCAGCTTGCCGGGAATCTCCTGCAACTGGGCGACCACAGCGCCCACCTCGTCGGCGAACTTGATCCCGCGCACCTGGGCCAGGTGCAGGCCGATCAGGTAGCAGGCGACGACCTGGGTGAGGAACGCCTTGGTGGAGGCGACGGCGATCTCCGGCCCGCCGTGGGTGTAGAGCACGGCGTCGGACTCGCGGGGGATGGTCGAGCCGTTGGTGTTGCAGATCGCCAGCACCCGGGCCTTCTGCTCCTTGGCGTGGCGCAGCGCCATCAGGGTGTCCATGGTTTCGCCGGACTGCGAGATGACCACGATCAGCGTGGACCGGTCGAGCACCGGGTCCCGGTAGCGGAACTCGCTGGCCAGCTCCACCTCGCACGGGATCCGGGTCCAGTGCTCGATGGCGTACTTGGCGACCATGCCGGCGTGGTACGCCGTGCCGCAGGCCACGATGAAGATCTTGTCGACGTCGCGCAGATCCTGGTCGCTGAGGCGGACCTCGTCGAGGGCGATCTCACCGCTCTCGGTGAGCCGGCCCAGCAGCGTGTCGGCGATGGCCTGCGGCTGCTCCTCGATCTCCTTGAGCATGAACCAGTCGTAACCGCCCTTCTCCGCGGCCGAGGAGTCCCAGTCGATGTGGAAGTCCTTGCCGGCGGCGGGCTGGCCCTCGAAGTCGGTGATCTCGATGCTGTCACCGGTGATCAGCACGATCTGGTCCTGGCCCAGCTCGACAGCTTCCCGGGTGTGCTCGATGAACGCGGCCACGTCGCTGGCCAGGTAGTTCTCCCCGTCGCCACGGCCAACCACCAGCGGCGAGTTGCGCCGGGCGCCGACGACCGCACCGGGCACCGCGGCGTCCACAGCGAGCAGGGTGAACGCGCCCTCCAGCCGCTGGCAGACAACGCGCATGCCGGCGGCGAGCAGCTGCGGGCTGTCCGGCTGGCCGGCGGCGCGCAGGTCGGCCAGCGCGGCGGCGAGCAGGTGCGCGGCGCACTCGGTGTCGGTGTCGCTGGTGAACTGGACGCCGTCGGCCTCCAGCTCGGCGCGGAGCTTGGCGAAGTTCTCGATGATGCCGTTGTGGATCACCGCGACCCGCCCGTCGGGGGCGACGTGCGGGTGGGCGTTGCGGTCGGTCGGGCCGCCGTGGGTGGCCCACCGCGTGTGCCCGATGCCGGTGGTGCCGTCACCGATGCCGATCGGGCTGGCCGCGCAGGAGGTCGGGTCGTCGGCGGCCCGCTCGGACAGCACCTTCTCCAGGTTGGCCAGCTTGCCGGCCTTCTTCTCGGTCAGCAGTTGGTCGGCGCAGACGATCGCGACGCCTGCCGAGTCGTAGCCGCGGTATTCCAGCCGCCGCAGCCCGTCGAGGACGATGCCGAGTGCAGGGCGCGCGCCCGCGTATCCCACGATTCCACACATGGCCCGCAGCCTAACCCAGTTTCACTCATGATGGGTGCTCGAAAGTCGGGTTATCGATCACGGAATCTGAGCGATCGGTGGTTGGGAGGCCGCAACCGGGACGAGCTTCGCGGCCCACTCCTGTCCCGTCCGGAACGACGGGGTTGCGGCACGCCTTCGGGTACGACAGTCTCTCGGCGGGTTCGGCGCGCCCGTCCTCGGCTCGTTCGTCCCATACCCACTCCCGCCCGGAGCAGCCATGTCCGACGCGTCCCCGCCCGATCCGTCCCCCTCCACCTCACCGGACCCGTCAGCTGGCGGCGCGTCGGGGTCGCCGGCTGAGCCGTACTCGCCGGGTGCGGGCGCTCCGGCACCGGATCCGACGGCGCCGCCCTCGGCCGCGTTCCCGGCGCCCGACCCGCTGGCCCCGGGTCAGCCCTGGGCACCGCCGGCGCCGTGGGCACCGGCACCGCCGGCCGCGCCGTGGGCGCCTCCCCCGCCCGCGACCCAGTGGATGCCCCAACCGCCCGCGACGCCGTGGACACCGGACCCGCCGACAGCCCCGTGGACGCCGTCGTCGCCACCCGACGCCTCCGGCCCGACGCCCGCCGGGCCGCCGTCGCCGGGTTGGCCCACGCCCGGCGGGTGGCCCACACCCGTCGGACCGCCGCCCGCAGGGTGGTCGCCGTCAGCCGGATCACCGCCGCCCGGCTATCCGCCGCCGTACGCGTACCCCGGCCATCCGCAGCCCGGGGGTAGCCCGGCCACGCACAGCGGCCGAGCCGTGGGGATCGTCATCGCCGTCCTGGTGGCGCTGATGCTGACCGTCTGTGGCTGCCTCTGCGCGGCCAGCCTGGTGCTCGACGGGAACGACCCCGACCCATTCGCCGAGCAACCCTTCGGCACTCCCGACGACGACGACTGGATGGAGCCCACCGCCGGGCCGCTCATCCCCGAGCGACCCACCGCGCCGCCGCCCCCCGCGTCTCCCACTCCCAGCAAGAAGCCGGTCACTCGACCTACGTCAGGGCCGGCACCCGTGACGGTGGTCTACGAGGTCACCGGCTCGGGTACGGCGGACATCGCGTACTACGACGCCGAGAGCGATCTCATGCACGTCGACGGCCAGAAGCTGCCCTGGCGCACCACCATCCGGACAAACGGCAAGACCAGGGTGCTCGTGGAGGCCAGATGGGTCGACGATGAGGGTCAGCGACCAATCGACTGCACCGTCACGGTCACCGGCGCCGGCAAGCCGGTCGTCAACAAGACCCGGGGGTACTGGTCGACCAGTTGCGCGCCCGAGTGAGGCTGGGGTTCGGGCGGCGGGTGGCCGTAGGCTGGCGCAGGTGACGACGAGCACCGATGTCGACCCGCTGGTGGCCCGGATGCGGCCGTTCGGCACGACGATCTTCGCCGAGATGTCCGCCCTCGCCGTACGCACCGGCGCGGTCAACCTCGGCCAGGGCTTCCCCGACACCGACGGTCCACCGGAGATGCTGGCCGCCGCCGCCGAGGCGCTGCGCAACGGGCAGAACCAGTACCCGCCCGGCCCAGGGATCCCCGCCCTGCGCGCGGCCGTCGCGGCGCATCAGCGGCGGTTCCACGACCTGGCGTACGACCCGGACGGCGAGATCGTGATCACCGCGGGCGCGACCGAGGCGGTGGCGGCGAGCATCCTCGCGCTCTGCGAACCGGGCGACGAGGTGGTGTGCTTCGAGCCGTACTACGACTCGTACGCCGCCTCGATCGCGTTGGCCGGCGCGGTCCGCCGGCCGGTGACGCTGCGCCCCTCGGCCGACGGCCGGTACGCCTTCGACCCGGCGGCGTTGCGTGCGGCGTTCGGCCCGCGCACCCGGCTGGTGCTGCTGAACTCACCGCACAATCCGACCGGGAAGGTCTTCACCCCGGCCGAGTTGGCGCAGGTCGCCGAGTTGTGCCAGGAGTTCGGCGCGTACGCGGTCACCGACGAGGTGTACGAGCACCTGGTCTTCACGGACGCGGCGAGCCCGCACGTGCCGCTGGCCAGCCTGCCCGGGATGCGGGAGCGGACGCTGCGCATCTCGTCGGCCGGCAAGACGTTCTCCTGCACGGGGTGGAAGGTCGGCTGGGCGAGCGGTCCGGCGGCGCTGGTCTCGGCGGTGCTCCGGGTGAAGCAGTTCCTCACCTATGTCAACGCCGCGCCGCTGCAACCGGCGGTGGCCGTGGCGTTGGCTTTGCCGGACGACTACTACACCGGTTTCCGGGACAGTCTCCAGCAGCGGCGTGACCAGCTCGTCGGCGGTCTGACCGACGCCGGGTTCGAGGTGCTCGACTCGGAGGGGACGTACTTCGTCACCGCCGACATCACCGCCCTCGGCGGCCGGGACGGGGTGGAGTTCTGCCGCTCGTTGCCGGAGCGCTGCGGTGTGGTGGCGGTGCCCACCCAGGTCTTCTACGACGACGTCGAAGCGGGCCGGCGGCTGGTCAGGTTCGCCTTCTGCAAGCGCCCGGAGGTGCTGACCGAGGCGGTCAGCCGGCTGCACGCTCTGGGCCCGAGCCGCTGACCCGCCCGGAGCCGGTCGATCCCGGGTCGGTCGCCGACTGATCCGCTGTCGGCGTCGCGAGTCGGGTGAGCAGCCGACCCTCGTCACCGAGCAGCACCGACTCGGCGTCGTCCACGAACGACAGGTCCGCGGTGACGTGCCGGCTGGCCGCGGTGAGCAGCAACCCGACCACCGGGTCCTCGGCGGCCCGCCGTAGGCCGTCCAGATTGCGCAACTCGCGCAGCAGGTGCCCACGCTGGTTGCTGAGCACCGCGCGAACAGTGGCCGCAGAGCCGGACCGGGCGGCGGCGGTGACCTTGAGGAAGAAGTCGTCCCGGAATCCGCCGCTGCGCGGGCTCGGCTCGGCCAGCCACCGCGTCAACTCCGCGCGGCCGGCGGGGGTGATCTCGTAGACCACCCGGTCCGGCTTGATCGGCTGCGGTTGCCGTTCGGCGACGACCAGCTCGTCCCGGGAGAGCCGGTCGAGGATCTGGTAGAGGTGGCCGATGTTCAGCGGCCCCCACTGCGGGCCGACGGCGGCTTCGAACGCGCCCTTGAGCTGGTAGCCGTGGCTGGGGCCACCAGCGAGCAGGGCGAGGACAGCGTGCTGGATCGCCATGTCACCTCCGGTACGGGTCTTGCATTGTCACAATGTATCGCGCAGAGTGGGGACAGCACACGGGGAGGCGCGATGCTCGGCTTCATCTGGAGACAGCTGCGCGGCCGTGCGGGGCGGTCGGTGGCGCTGCTGGTCGGCGTGCTGGTGGCCACCACCGGCTTCGTGGTCCTGACCGGCGCCACCACCACCTCTCGTCTGGACGTCACCGGCACCGTCGAGCGCAACACCCAGGTCGCCTACGAGATCCTGGTCCGTCCGAAGGGGACCCGCACGCCGCTGGAAGCCGAGCGCGGGCTGGTCCGCCCCAACTATCTCTCCGGGCTCTTCGGCGGCATCACCACCCAGCAGTACGAGCAGGTGACGACAGTCCCCGGCATCGAGGTGGCGGCCCCGATCGCGATGCTCGGCTATTCCACCACCCTGCTACCGACGCCGATCGACCTCACCGACGCCGTCGACCGCTCGCTGGACCAGCAGGTCATCCGGGTCGACCCGACCTTCCACGCCGAACGCGGTCTCTCCACCGCGCCGGGCAAACCGCGGTACGTGTACGTGACCAAGAAGCCGCTGATCTACCCCCGGATCGACTGGGGAACCGACAGTGACGCCGTACCGTACTCCGATGGGCGGTCCTACTCCTGGTCGGACACCTGCGGCCCGACCCCCCGCGAGGTGCAGCCGGACGGGCGCAGCCTGCCCATCTGCGATCCGGGATACGCGCTGCTAAGCAACCCGGGCACCTACTCCGAGCGCGAGGACTGGTCCCTGCACGCCGTTCAACTGCTGCCCGACGGTCGGTTCCAAGCCGACTCCTACATCCTCGCGACCGACCGGGACGGCTCCGCCACACCCACCGACCGGCTGGTGATGGCGTACGACCTGACCGTGCCGTTTCTCCTGGCCGCCGTGGACCCGGCAGCCGAGGAACAACTCGTCGGACTCGACGACGCCGTCGTCACCGGTCGAGCCGTCCGCACCGACGACAAGGTCGCCGTCAACCGCCGGGGCTCAGCGGACAACCACGAGGTCCCGGTTGTCGTCACCAACCGGCCCTTCATCGACGAGTCGCTGGCGGCCAGGTTCACCCGGCTCTCGATCAGCCCCGCCGGGGTGGAGGCGATCGACCTGGAGAAGACGTTGAGCCGCCCCGGGGGGACTCCCGCCGGGTCCGGTCGGTACGACCTCACCGCCGGGCACCAGGCGATGCTCACCGAGGAGCTTTCCCTGGCCGGGTGCTGCCACGGCCAACTTCAGACGGTCGTGCAGTCGGCCGAAGTGCAGTACGACCGGCTACCCGACGGCAGCCTGCGGGCCCGCCAGCAACCGCCCGGCGACCCCGAGGTGTACGGCAAAATGGAGGCGTTCAACCCGCTGCCCCGACCCTGGCTCGCCGACGACACCGGTTCCCGATCGATACGGGCGCTGCCACTACCCGTTGGCGCAAACACCGCCAATCGTTTCTGGCGGGCCGTCGGTGTCTTCGACCCGGGCCGGCTGGCCGGCTTCAGTGACCTCGGCCAACTGCCGCTGGAGACCTACCAGGCGCCGACGGCGCAGGGTGCCGACGACCGCAGCCGGGCGGCGCTGGGTGGTCAACCGCTGGCGCCCAGCGGCAATCCCGCCGGCTACCTCTCCGCGCCGCCGCTGCTCCTCACCAACCTCGGCAGCGTGCCGAAGATCCTGCAGGGTGGCGGCGGGCCACAGGCCAAGGCCCCGATCAGCGCGATCCGGGTACGGGTGGCCGACGTGGGCGGCTACAACGAGCGGTCGGCCGAGCAGGTCCGACTGGTCGCCGAGCAGATAGCGGCACGCACCGGGCTGGACGTCGACATCACCCTCGGCTCGTCGGGCGCGCCGCAGACGGTGGAACTGCCCGCCGGCTCGTTCGGCCGGCCGATGCTGCGGCTGACCGAGAACTGGTCGGCACTCGGCGTCGCCTCGATCATCACCCAGGCGGTGGACCGCAAGAGCCTGGTGCTCTTCGTGCTGGTGCTGGTGGTCTGCGTGCTCTTCCTCGGCAACGCGGTCAGCGCCGCCGTCCGGGACCGGCGCTCCGAACTGGCGGTGCTCTCCTGTCTCGGCTGGCCGGTCCGCCGCATCGCGGCGCTGATCCTGGGCGAGGTCGCCCTGCTCGGGTTCACCGCCGGTCTGCTCTCGCTGGCCCTGGCGGTGCCGCTCGGAATCGCGCTCGGCGTCGACGTCGACTGGCGGCGGTCCGCCCTGGCCGTACCCATCGCCCTGCTTCTCGCGCTGGCCGCGGGCCTGGTGCCGGCGCTGCGGGCCGCGCGCGCCCACCCGGCCGCCGCCCTCCGCCCGATCGTCGCTCCCGCCGGCTGGGTACGCCGGCCACGCACCCTCTTCGGGTTGGCCCTGGTGAATCTGGCCCGCACCCCCGGGCGCACGCTCCTCGGCGCCGGCGCGCTGGCCATCGGGGTGGCCGCGCTGACGCTGGTCACCGCCGCCGCGTGGGCCTTCCGAGGCGCGATCGTCGGCAGTCTTCTCGGCGACGTGGTCTCGCTGAGCGTGCGCGGCGCGGACACCGTGGCCGCTACGGCCACCGTGCTGCTCGGTGCCGCTGCTGTCGCGGACGTGCTCTACCTGAACATCCGCGACCGGGCCGCCGAGCTGGCCACCCTGCGGGCCATCGGCTGGACCGACGCCGAACTCGGCCGGCTGGTCGGCTACGAAGGGCTGGCGCTGGGGCTCGTCGGTTCGACCGCCGGCGCGGCGGTCGGCCTGGCCGGCGCGGGTTGGCTGATCGGCGCCCTCCCCGGCGCACTGCTCCTGGTGGCCGCACTGGTCGCGCTGGCGGGCGCGCTGGTCAGCGCCGTCGCCGCGCTGGTGCCCGCCGCCCTGTTGCCGCGCCTACGACCCGCCCGACTTCTGGCAGAGGAGTAGCAGTCATGAGCGAGCAGATCGGCAGCGCGATCTCGGTCGACCACCTGACACGACGATTCGGCACCGGCGCGGACCGACTGACGGCCGTCGACGACGTGTCCCTGACCATCGCGGCCGGAGCGGTGGTGGCGCTGACCGGGCCGAGCGGGTCGGGCAAG
Source organism: Micromonospora sp. 050-3 (assembly GCF_046549335.1). Taxonomy (NCBI): domain Bacteria; kingdom Bacillati; phylum Actinomycetota; class Actinomycetes; order Micromonosporales; family Micromonosporaceae; genus Micromonospora; species Micromonospora sp. 050-3. Next base: position 296,015 of record NZ_JAJPVX010000003.1, on the reverse strand, counting down.
TCGACGCTGCTGCACCTCATCGGCGCCATCGAGCAGCCCGACGAGGGCAACGTGACAGTTGACGACGTGGTGGTCAGCGACCTGCGCCGGGCCGCGCTGGCCCGCTACCGGCAGCGGGTCGGGTTCGTGTTCCAGCGCTACCATCTGCTGCCCGCACTCACAGTGCTGGACAACGTGATCGCGCCGGTCCTCCCCCGCCGGGGCCGGGCCGATCACGCGACCCGAGCCCGTGAGTTGCTCGACGCGGTCGGCCTGGCCGGTCGGGAGCGCGCCCTGCCCGCGCAGCTCTCCGGTGGCCAGCAGCAACGGGTCGCCATCGCCCGCGCCCTGATGGGGGCACCGGGCCTGCTGCTGGCCGACGAGCCCACCGGCAACCTCGACTCCACCACCGGCGGGCAGATCCTCGACCTGCTGCTCGACCTCCGTGACCGGCACGGCATGACCATCCTGCTCGCCACCCACGAACAGGCCATCGCTGCCCGCTGTGACCGACTCGTCCGGCTGACCGACGGACGCGTCACCGAGGACCTCGACCTCACCGACGGCGAGGACCCCGCCGACACGTACGAGCGGGCGGCCCGACTGCGGTTGTGAGGCCGCCCCGAGGTGGTCTCAGGCGACCGGGCTCGCGGTGCGGACCAGCTCGGCGATCCGCTCGGCGACCTCACGGGCGGTCGCCTCGGTGGCCGCCTCGACCATGACCCGGACCAGCGGCTCGGTGCCCGACGGGCGCAGCAGCACCCGGCCGGTCTCCCCCAGCTCCGCCTCGGCCCGCTCGACCTCGGCGCGTACCGCTGGGGCGGCGGCGCCGATGGTCCGGTCGCCGACCGGCACGTTGATCAGCACCTGGGGCAGCTTGGTGACCACCGAGGCCAAATCGGCGAGGGACTGGCCGGTGGCCGCCATCCGAGCCATCAGGTGCAGGCCGGTGAGCACCCCGTCGCCGGTGGTGGCGTGCGCGGGCATGACGATGTGGCCGCTCTGCTCACCGCCGAGCGCCAGCCCGGAGGCGCGCAGCTCCTCCAGCACGTACCGGTCGCCGACCTTGGTCTCGAGCAGGCGGATGCCCTGGGCGGACATCGCGAGCCGCAGCCCGAGGTTGCTCATCACGGTGGCCACCAGGGTGTCCTGGGTGAGCGTGCCGGCGTCCCGCATGGCCAGCGCGAGGATCGCCATGACCTGGTCGCCGTCCACCTCGTCGCCGTCGGCGGTGACCGCCAGGCAGCGGTCGGCGTCGCCGTCGTGGGCGATGCCCAGGTGGGCGCCGTGCTCGACCACGGCGGCGCGCAGCGCCTCGATGTGGTTGGAGCCACAGTCGTCGTTGATGTTCAGCCCGTCGGGCTCCGCGTGGATGGCGATGACCTCCGCGCCGGCCTCCCGATAGGCGACGGGGGCGACCTCGGCGGCGGCGCCGTTGGCGCAGTCGACAACTACCTTGATCCCGTCGAGCCGGTGCGGCACGGTGCCCACCAGGTGCTGGACGTAGTGGTCGGCACCGTCGAGCAGGTCGTGCACACGGCCGACGCCAGCACCGATCGGGCGATCCCAGGCGGTGGTGGCGTTCGTCTCGACGGCCGCCTCGATCTGCATCTCGATCTCGTCGGGCAACTTGTGCCCACCGGCGGCGAAGAGCTTGATGCCGTTGTCCGGCATCGGGTTGTGCGACGCGGAGAGCATCACACCCAGGTCGGCCTTGGCCTCGGCGGTGAGGAACGCCACCGCGGGGGTGGGCAGCACGCCGACCCGCACCACGTTGGCGCCGGCGCTGGTCAGCCCGGCGACCACTGCGGCCTCCAGCATCTCGCCGCTGGCGCGGGTGTCCCGGCCGACGACCGCGAGCGGCGGATGACTGCGGTCCGTCTCGGCGAGTGTGTGCGCGGCGGCCACCGCGAGCGCGAGCGCCAACTCCGGGGTGAGATCCGCGTTTGCTCGCCCGCGTACGCCGTCCGTGCCGAACAACCGACCCATACCCGCCAACCTCCGATAGAGCACTGCCAGTGAGGAGAAAGCGGAACGGCCGACCCACCTCCCCCCGACGAGGGGGAGGCGGACCGGCCGTCCGTCAGAAGTACAACGCGCTGGTAAAGATCAGCGCTTCGAGTACTGGGGAGCCTTACGGGCCTTCTTGAGGCCGTACTTCTTGCTCTCCTTGACCCGGGCGTCACGGGTGAGGAAGCCGGCCTTCTTCAGGGCCGGGCGGTCGTCCGGCTCGTTGATGATCAGCGCACGGGCGATGCCCAGCCGCAGCGCACCGGCCTGGCCGGTGGTGCCGCCGCCACGCAGGTTCGCGATGACGTCGAACTGCTCGAGCTTCTCGGCGGTGACCAGCGGGTCCTTGATGAGCTGCTGGTGCACCTTGCTCGGGAAGTAGGCCTCGAGGTCCTGGCCGTTGCAGGTGATCTTGCCGGTGCCCGGGACGATGCGGACCCGGACGATGGCCTCCTTGCGGCGGCCCACGGTCTGGATCGGCCGGTCACCACGAGGCGCGCGGGCAACGGGCGCCGGCGCCTCGGTGACCTCGGGGGCCTCGGGGGCTTCCGTGGCTTCCGGGGCGACCTCGGTCTCGATGATGTCGGTCATGCTGCTTCCTTCGCCCGCGCTCACTGCGCGATCTGCTTGATCTCGAACGGCACCGGCTGCTGCGCGAGGTGCGGGTGCTCGGCACCGGCGTAGACCTTCAGCTTCTTGATCAGCTGACGGCCGAGCTTGTTGTGCGGGAGCATCCCCTTCACGGCCAGCTCGATGGCCCGCTCGGGACGCTTGGTCAGCAGCTCGTCGTAGCCGATCTGCTTCAGACCACCCGGGTAACCCGAGTGGCGGTAAGCGACCTTGGTGTGGCGCTTGTTGCCGGTCAACGCAACCTTGCCCGCGTTCACGATGACGACAAAGTCGCCCGTGTCGACGTGCGGCGCGAAAGTCGGCTTGTGCTTACCACGCAGCAACGTGGCGGCGTGGGTGGCCAGGCGGCCCAGCACGACATCAGAGGCGTCGATGACGTGCCACTGACGCTCGATCTCACCCGGCTTCGGGCTGTACGTACGCACAGGTCTACCTTGTCTCGTCGTCGGTCTGGGGTCGCGCGCCGAGGTGACCAGATCTAGCAGGCCGGACCAGCGCGCACGAACGACCAAGCGTACCTGAAGGGGCACGCCTCTGGATGTCGTACAACAGCAGGCAACGATACCCGGCGCCCCGTCCGCAGGTCAAAACGGGGGTGCGGTCCCGCGCGGCGACGCGCCGAGGGTGTCTCAGCTCACACGTTGGTGAGTCGACCGGCCCTCGGACGGCGGTAGACCACCCAGGTGACCGCGAAGCACAACGCGTACCAGCCGATGAAGGCCAGGTAGGCGGCGTCGGCGTTGCCCGAGCTGAGGAACGACTGGCGGAAGGCGATGTTGACCAGCACCCCGCCGAAGGCGCCGATCGCACCCGCGATACCGATCAACGCGCCGGTCATCCGCCGCGCCCAGCGTGCGGCGGCCTCCGGATCACGCTGACCGGTGGCCACCGCGTCCGCCGAACGGGCCCGGAAGATCGCCGGGATCATCTTGTACGTGGAGCCGTTGCCGACGCCGGAGAAGACGAAGAGGGCGAGGAACCCGGCGAGGTAGAGCCCGAACGAACGCTCCCGCGCCGCGTACAGCACTGTGCTCGCCCCGGCCGCCATCGCCACGAAGTTCCAGAAGGTCACCCGGGCCCCACCCAACCGGTCGGCGAGGTGCCCGCCCAGCGGCCGGATCAGCGATCCGACCAGCGGGCCCAGGAAGGTCAGCCAGGCGGCGTCGACAGGGGTGGGGAACCGCTCGGCGAACTGGAGCTGGAGCACCTGACCGAAGGCGAAACCGAAGCCGATGAACGAGCCGAAGGTCCCGATGTAGAGCAGCGACATCACCCAGGTGTGCGGGTCGCGGGCCGCCTCCCGCAACGCGCCGGGCTCGTTGCGCGCCCCGGGCACGGTGTCCAACCAGCGGGCCGCGGCCAGCGCGGCCAGCACGATCAGCGGCAGGTAGACCGCCGGCACCAGCCGGGGGTACGCGGCGCCCGCCGTGGCGAGGACCGCCAGGCCGACCAACTGCACGGCGGGTACGCCCAGGTTGCCGCCCCCGGCGTTGAGCCCGAGCGCCCGCCCCTTGAGGCGCTGTGGGTAGAAAAGGTTGATGTTCGCCATTGAGGAGGCGAAGTTGCCGCCACCGACCCCGGTGAGGCAGGCGAGCACCATCAGGGTGGTGTAGGACACCCCGGGCTCCAGCAGCACCGTCATCGGCACCGCTGGCACCAGCAACAACAGCGCGCTGATGATCGTCCAGCGTCGTCCACCGAAGCGGGCCACCGCCAGCGTGTACGGCAGCCGCAGCACCGCGCCCAGCGCGGCCGGCACGGCGGTGAGCAGGAACTTCCCGGCCGGATCGATGCCGTACGCGGGGCCGAGGAAGAGCACGGTGACCGACCAGAGACTCCACACCGAGAAGCCGACGTGCTCCGCGAAGATCGAGACCCAGAGGTTGCGCCGGGCGATCGGCGCGCCGGTGGCCTGCCAGAAGTCCGGGTCCTCGGGGCGCCAGTCGTGCAGCGGCTGCCGGCGACCGGTGACGGCAGGCGGCTCGGCGGTGACTACGGTGCTGGTGAGCGTGCTCACGGCGGCTCCTCCTCGTCGATGTGACGAGGGGAAACGCTAGGAACGCCCGGTTACCTGGCAGTGCCCGTCGCGGGTCGGGCCGGAAACGGCTATCGCACCACGGGCCGGCGGCGATGGTGAGCACACCACCGGGGGCGCGCGGTCAGAGCCCGCCACGGTCAGAGCCGCTGCCACGGTCAGAGCTGCTGGAGGATGCGCAGCGCACGGCCGACCCGGAGCATGGTGTCGGTGTCGGCGACGTCCACGCACGCGGTGAACCACTTCTTCATGGGCGAGGAGATCCGGTCTGGCATCACCACGTACCGGCCCATCGACACGGCGAGCGGCGAGTCCCGCAGGAGCGACTCCTCGACCACCTCGACCACGATCACGATGGGCACGTCTGTGGAGTTGTAGACGTCCGAGCTGATCACGAGACCGAGGCGTTCCCGGGCGCCCTCGATGCGCCAGATCTCACCCCTACGCAGCACGCGGCCGTCCGCCGGAGAACAGGTCGTTGACCATGCCCACCTCGCGGGCGTCGGCGAGCGCGGCAGACTCCAGATCCAGGCTGGCGCGGCCCACGGCAGCGGCGTGCGCGGTGAAGACCTCGCGCAGCGCCTTCTCCCGGGCGGCCTGGTCCATCCACGCGGAGAGCGACAGCCCCTCGCGCTTGGCGAACCGCCGCGCCTCCTCGATCGTCTCGTCCGTGAACGAGAGAGTCACCTTGGCAGTCATGCCGAGCAGATTACCCGCGGGTGTGACCACCAGTCATCCCTGCGCTTGCCGCCTCGCACCGGGGCGGCGAAACGCACATTCCGCCGGTCCTACCCGGCCCGGCCGCCGAACACCGCGAAGCGCCACTCCTTGAAGTAGCAGTCGACGTCGACCAGGCCCGCCTCGGTGAGCCACCGGCACTGGTCGGCCACCGTCGCCGGGCGGTCGTGGCGCATCCGCTCGCGGGAAGCCGCGATCTCGTCGGGGGACGCACCCAACTCGGTGATCCGCTCCAGCCACACCTCGTCGTAGCGCCGGTCCAACTCCGGGGTCGGGCCGGCGACCTGCTCGGCGTTGACGAAGACCCCGCCCGGCGCCAGCGCGCCGGCGGCCCGCCGGTAGAGCGCGCGCTTGCCGGCGTCATCCAGGTGGTGGATCGCCAGGGCGCTGACCACCGCGTCGTACCGACCCGGTGGCAGTTCGTCGGCCAGGTCGGCGTAAACCGTGCGGTGTGGCACGGACCGCGCGTCCAACTGGTCGGTGGCGCGGGCGAGCATCGCCGGCGCGCCGTCCACCAGGGTCAGCCGGACTCCGGGCACCGCGGCCGACAGCAGCAGGGAGAGCAGGCCGGTGCCGGCGCCCAGATCCAACACCTCCGGGGTACGCCCGGCGGCGAGCGCGGCGCGCAGCGGCGGCGCGGCCACCTGAACGGCAGTGCCGTAGAAGGCGTCGAAGCACGGGATCAGCCGCCGCCGTGCCTCGTCGTAGGTGCCGGCCACCGCGTCGAAGACGTCCGTCACGCCCATCGCCATCTCCCAGATTTTGAGACAGTTTTCCCACATTATAAGCCAGCGACGGCACCACGGAACCCGGCGGACGCGTTCGAGTCGGGGCTGCCCTTGACCTGGCGAGATCTTGGACAGTTTCCGTTAGGGGGGAACGGAAACTGTCCAAGATCTCCGCCGTCAGCCACCCGTCACACCCGCTGCTCCTGTGCGGTGTGAGCCCCACTTGACAGGACCGAAACAGAAGGGACCCGGACCGGAAACCGCCCGGCGGCACGCTTTCCCGACATGACAGACGGTGCACGGTCGGCGACTCCGCCGGGGCTGACGCCCCGGGAAGTGGCGACGCACTGCCCGTACTGCGCCCTGCAGTGCGGGATGACGCTGCGCGCTGACGACGCCGGGGTGACGGTCCACCCGCGCCAGTTCCCCACCAACCGGGGCGGGCTCTGCCAGAAGGGTTGGACCGCCGCCGAACTGCTCGACCACCCGGAGCGGCTGACCACCCCGCTGGTGCGCGACCCGGCCACCGGCGAACTGCACAGGGCGAGCTGGGACACGGCGCTCGACCGGGTGGTCGCCGGCATCCGCGCCGTCCAGGACGACGGCGGTCGGGACGCGGTCGCCGTCTTCGGCGGCGGTGGCCTGACCAACGAGAAGGCGTACGCGTTGGGAAAGTTCGCCCGGATCGGGCTGCGCACCCGGCACATCGACTACAACGGACGGTTCTGCATGTCCTCGGCGGCGGCCGCCGGGATGCGGGCCTTCGGCATCGACCGCGGGCTGCCGTTCCCTCTCGCCGACCTGGGCCGGGCCGACACCCTGCTGCTGGTCGGCGCGAACCCGGCGGAGACCATGCCGCCGCTGGTGCGCTGGCTGACCGAGCAGCGCCGCAACGGCGGAAAACTGATCGTCATCGACCCCCGGGTCACCGCCACCGCCCGCCAGGCCGACCTGCACCTGCAACCGCTGCCCGGCACCGACCTCGCGGTGGCCAACGCGCTGCTGCACATCGCCCTCACCGAGGGTTGGGTCGACCGGGCCTACGTGGCCGACCGCACCACCGGATTCGACGCGGTCCGCCGAGGTGTCGCCGCCTGGTGGCCGGCCCGTGCGGAACAGCTCTCCGGGGTGCCGGTGGCCGATTTGGAGGCGACCGCCCGTGCGCTGGGCACCGGCGGTCGAGTGATCATCCTGACCGCGCGCGGCGCCGAGCAGCACGCCAAGGGGGTCGACACCGTCACCGCGTACGTCAATCTCGCCCTGGCCCTCGGTCTGCCCGGCCGCGACGGTTCGGGGTACGGCTGCCTCACCGGCCAGGGCAACGGCCAGGGCGGGCGGGAGCACGGGCAGAAGGCCGACCAGCTCCCCGGCTACCGGCGGATCGACGACCCGGCGGCCCGGGAGCACGTGGCAGGGGTCTGGGGCGTGCCGGCCGACGAACTGCCCGGCCCGGGAGTACCCGCCTACAAACTGCTCGACTCGCTCGGCACGCCGGGCGGCCCGCGCGCGTTGCTGGTGTTCGGGTCGAACCCGGTGGTCTCCGCACCCCGGGCGGCCCGGATCGAGGGCCGGCTGCGCGACCTCGATCTGTTGGTCGTCGCGGACCTCCTGCTCTCCGAGACGGCCGCGCTGGCGGACGTGGTGCTGCCCACCGCGCAGTGGGCCGAGGAGGACGGCACCATGACCAACCTGGAAGGTCGGGTGCTGCGTCGGCGCGCGCTACGGCCGCCCCCGCCGGGCGTCCGGACCGACCTCGCCATCATCTCCGACCTGGCGGCGCGACTGGCCGACACCGAGTCGACGGACGCCGACCCGGCCGACGCCAACCCGGCCAGCGTGCGACCGGCCGCCGTCGCGGCGGCTCGGTTCCGGGCCGACCCGGCTGTCGTCTTCGCCGAGCTGCGCCGCGCCTCCGCCGGTGGGGCCGCCGACTACGCCGGTATCAGCTGGGACCGGATCGACGCCGACGACGGGGTCTACTGGCCCTGCCCGACGGAGGACGGGCCGGACACGCCCCGACTCTTCGCCGACCGGTTCGCCACCCCGGACGGCCGGGCCCGCTTCCACCCCGTCGACCATCGGCCGGCCGCCGAGGAGGTCTGCGCCACGTACCCGTTGCACTTCACCACCGGTCGGGTGCTGGCGCAGTACCAGTCGGGCACCCAGACCCGACGGGTCGCCGCGCTGCGCCGCGCCGCCCCGGAGGCGTTCGTCGAACTGCACCCCGACCTGGCCACCCGGCTGGGCATCGACGACGGCGACCCGGTGCGGGTCACCTCGCGCCGAGGTGAGTTCCGCGCGCCGGCCCGGCTCAGCACCGGGATCCGACCCGACACCGTCTTCGCCCCGTTCCACTACGCGGGGGCGGGACGCGCCAACTCGGTGACCAACGACGCGGTGGACCCGATCTCCGGGATGCCCGAGTTCAAGATCTGCGCGGTCCGGGTGGAGAAGGCATGACCGCCCGGGTGGTCATCGTCGGCAACGGAATGGCGGGCGCGCGCCTCGCCGGTGAGCTGCACGCCCGGGAGGGAGACCGGAAGGTCACAGTGCTCGGGGCCGAGCCGCACCGCGCGTACAACCGGATCCTGCTCTCCACACTGCTGGCCGGCCGGATCGACGAGCCGGACGTGGAGCTGACCGAAGCCGCCGGGCACGGCGTCGACCTGCGCAGCGGCGTACCGGTGACCGTCGTCGACCGGTCCGCCCGGGAGGTCCGCACCGGCGACGGCGAACGCATCGGATACGACCACCTGGTGCTCGCCACCGGCTCCCGTGCGGTGGTGCCGTCACTGCCCGGCCTCGACCCGGCGAACCTGCCGGAGCGGGTGGTCCCCTTCCGGACCCTGAACGACTGCCGACGGATCCTCGCCGCGGCGGACGGCGCCCGCAGCGCGCTGGTGCTCGGCGGCGGGCTGCTCGGTCTGGAGGCCGCCCGAGGGCTGGCCACCCGAGGGCTGGCCACCACAGTGGTGCACCCGAGAGAGCACCTGATGGAACGGCAACTGGACCCGACGGCCGGCGCGGTGCTCGCGGGCACGCTCGCCGGTTTCGGCGTCACCGTCCAACTGGGGGTGTCGGCGACCGGCGTGGCCGCGGACGCCAGCGGTGTCCGCCTCGACCTGGCCGACGGCCGATCGCTGCGCGCCGACCTGCTGGTGCTCTCCTGCGGCGTACGCCCGGACACCGCCCTCGCACAGGCCGCCGGCCTGACCGTGCGGCGCGGCGTGGTGGTGGACGACCGGCTGCGCACCAGCGACCGGTCCATCTCGGCGATCGGCGACTGCGCCGAGCACGACGGCGTGCTCACCGGGCTGGTCGCGCCCGCCTGGGCCCAGGCCCAGGTGCTCGCGGACGTGCTGACCGGGACGGACCCACTGGCCCGGTACCGGCCCCGGCCGGTGGTGACCCGGCTGAAGGCCGCCGGGATCGACCTCGCGTCGATGGGTGACGCGGCCAGTGGCGGGCCGGGCGAGGAGTTGACCTTCGCCGACCCGACCCGGGGCACGTATGCCCGGTTGCGGATCCGGGACGAGCGGCTGATCGGCGCGATCCTGCTCGGCGACAACCCGGCGGTCGGCACGGTGATCCAACTCTTCGACCGTGGTCAGCCGGTGCCGAGTGACCGCCGGGCGCTGCTGCTCGGCCGGGCACTCGGCGCGGCCGGCGCGACCCCGGCCGCCTCACCGGCGCTGATGCCGGACGCGGCCACTGTCTGCCAGTGCAACACGGTGAGCAAGGGCGCACTCGTCAGAAGCTGGCGCTCCGGTGCCCGGACGGTCGATGCGGTGGTGGCCGCGACCCGGGCCGGCACCGGATGCGGCGGATGCCGGGACGCGGTGAGCGGCATCGTCGACTGGCTCAGCCAGGCGGAATCGGTGGAGGTGACGCGATGAGCGGCGGCAACCTGGTCGTCATCGGCAACGGCATGGTCGGGCAGCGTTTCGTGGACGCGCTGCGCGCCCGAGACCCACAGGGCAACTGGCGGGTGACAGTGCTGGCCGAGGAGGGGCGCCCGGCGTACGACCGGGTGCGGCTCTCGGCGTACTTCGACGGGGTGGGTGAGAGCGAACTCAACCTGCACACCCCGCACGACGGGGTGCGGCTGCGACTCGGCGAGCCGGCGACCGCCGTCGACCGGGACCGACAGGTGGTGACCACCGCCGTCGGCGAATACCGCTACGACGCGCTGGTGCTGGCCACCGGGTCGTACGCGTTCGTACCGCCGGTGGCCGGCACGGAACTGCCCGGGGTCTTCGTCTACCGGACCCTGGACGACCTGGCGGCGATCCGGGCGTACGCGCGGGGCCGGCGGGTCGGCGCGGTGATCGGTGGCGGCCTGCTCGGTCTGGAGGCCGCGAATGCCCTGCGACTGCTCGGCCTGAGCACCGACGTGGTCGAGTTCGCGCCCCGGTTGATGCCGGTGCAGGTGGACCAGGCCGGCGGCGCGATGCTCCGCCGCTACGTCGACGAGTTGGGCGTACGGACCCATCTCGGGGTGGCGACCACAGCGATCCGTCCCGGCCCGGACGGCGGCGTCGCGGCCCTGGAACTCTCCGACGGCACCGCCCTCGACGCCGAACTGGTGGTGGTGGCCGCCGGCATCCGGCCCCGGGACCAGTTGGCCCGGGACGCCGGTCTGCCGTTGGGCCCGCGCGGCGGGGTGCTGGTCGACGCGACCTGTCGTACCGCCGACGAGCGGATCTGGGCCGTCGGAGAGTGCGCGGCGGTCGACGGCACCTGCCACGGTCTGGTCGCGCCGGGGTACGCGACGGCCGAGGTGGTGGCCGATCGGCTGGTCGGCGGCGCGGCGACCTTCCCCGGCGCGGACACCGCCACCAAACTCAAGCTGCTCGGCGTCGACGTGGCCTCGTTCGGCGACGCCCACGGCACGACCGAGGGCTGCCTCGACGTCACGTTCACCGACCCGGCCACCCGGGTCTACGCGAAGCTGGTCCTCTCCGACGACGCGCACACCCTGCTCGGCGGGGTGCTGGTCGGCGACGCCAGCGCGTACCCGACGCTGCGGGCCAGTGTGGGCGGCCCGCTGCCGGCCGCGCCGCTGGCGCTGCTCGCCCCCGACGGCGGCGGGGCGGACGCCGGGGCGCTGCCCGCCGCCGCGCAGGTCTGCTCCTGCAACGCGGTGACCCGGGGCGACGTGGACGCCGCCATCGCCGACGGTTGCGCGGACGTGCCGGCGTTGAAGGCGTGCACCCGGGCCGGCACCAGCTGCGGTTCCTGCGTGCCGATGCTGAAGCAGCTCCTGGACGCGGCCGGGGTGGTGCAGTCCAACGCGCTCTGCGAGCACTTCGACGTCAGCCGGCGGGAGCTGTTCGAGATCGTCCGCGTCCGCGGCATCCGCACCTTCTCCCGGCTGGTCGCCGAGCACGGTCGGGGCCGCGGCTGCGACATCTGCAAGCCGGTGGTGGCGTCCATCCTCGCCTCGCTGGGCAGCGGACACGTGCTCGACGGCGAACAGGCGTCGTTGCAGGACACCAACGACCACTTCCTGGCCAACCTTCAACGCGACGGCAGCTACTCGGTGGTGCCCCGGATCCCGGGCGGCGAGATCACCCCGGAGAAGCTGATCGTGATCGGCGAGGTCGCCCGGGACTTCCAGCTCTACACGAAGATCACCGGTGGGCAGCGGATCGACCTGTTCGGTGCGCGCGTGGAGCAGCTGCCGCAGATCTGGCGGCGGCTGGTCGACGCCGGCTTCGAGTCCGGGCACGCGTACGGCAAGGCGCTGCGCACTGTGAAGTCGTGCGTGGGCGAAACCTGGTGCCGGTACGGGGTGCAGGACTCGGTGGGGCTGGCCGTCGCGCTGGAGCTGCGCTATCGCGGGCTGCGTGCCCCGCACAAGCTCAAGTCGGCGGTCTCCGGTTGCGCTCGGGAGTGCGCGGAGGCGCGCAGCAAGGACTTCGGCATCATCGCCACCGAGACCGGCTGGAATCTCTACGTCGGCGGCAACGGTGGTTTCCGGCCCCGGCACGCCGACCTGTTCGCCACTGATTTGTCCACGGACGCGCTGATCAGGCTGATCGACAGGTTCCTGATCTATTACATTCGCACCGCCGACCGACTGCAACGCACCGCCGGCTGGATCGAGGCCATGGACGGCGGTCTGGACCACCTGCGCTCGGTGATCGTGGACGACTCGCTCGGGCTCTGCGAGGACCTCGACGCCGCGATGGCCCGGCACGTGTCGTCGTACTCCGACGAGTGGCGCGACGTCCTGGACGACCCGGATCGGCTGCGCCGCTATACCTCCTTCGTCAACGCCCCCGACGTACCCGACCCGTCGATCACCTTCACCCGTGAACGCGGTCAGCCGGTCCCCGTACGCGACCAGTCCCCGACCGGATCCGAGCCGACAAACGGTCACCGTCGGCAACCGGTCACCCTCGGCCTACCGGAGGTACGGCGATGACCCAGACCCTCACGCTGACCTGGACCACCGTCTGCCTGCTCGACCGGTTGGAACCGGACCGGGGCGTCGCCGCCCTGGTCGACGGGGTGCAGATCGCCCTCTTCCGGACCGCCGACGAGTTGTTCGCGATCGACAACCGCGACCCGGTCTCCGGGGCGTACGTGCTATCCCGGGGCATCGTCGGCAGCCGTGGCGGAGTGCCGACGGTCGCCTCACCGCTGCACAAGCAGGTGTACGACCTGCGCAGCGGGCACTGCCTCGACCTGCCCGGGGTGGCCGTGGCCCGACACGACGCACGTTGCCGCAACGGGCTGGTCGAGGTGCGGCTGCGACAGGAGGGTTGATGCGGGAAGAACTGGCGGGCTTCACCATCGGGGTGACCGCCGACCGGCGGCGCGACGAGTTGGCCGCGCTGCTCGAACGACGGGGCGCCCGGGTGGTTCTCGCCCCGGCGCTGCGAATCGTGCCGCTGTCCGACGACACTGAACTGCGCGAGGCGACCCGCGCCTGCCTCGACCAGCCGCCGGACATCCTGATGGCCAACACCGGCATCGGCATGCGCGGCTGGTTGGAGGCGGCCGAGGGCTGGGGGCTGGCCGAGCCGCTGCGCTCCGTGCTGGCCAGCTCGTACGTGGTGGCGCGCGGCCCGAAGGCACGCGGCGCGATCCGGGCGGCCGGGCTGCACGACCAGTGGTCGCCCGCCTCGGAGAGCTGCGACGAGGTGGTCGACCACCTGCGGCGGCGCGGTGTGGCCGGGCAGGTGATCGCCATGCAGCTGCACGGCGAGCGGCAGCCCGAGTGCACGCTCGCGCTGGAGGCGGCGGGCGCCACTGTCATCGAGGTGCCGGTCTACCGCTGGGCGCCGCCGACCGACCCGGCGCCGCTGCACCGGCTGATCGACCTGATCGCCGGCCGACTGGTGGACGCGGTGACGTTCACCTCGGCGCCGGCGGCCGAGGCGTTGCTGCGGGCCGCCGGTGACCGCACCGACGCGGTGTTGTCCGCGTTGCGCGGCGACGTGCTGGCCAGCTGCGTCGGCGCGGTGACCGCCGAGCCGCTGCTGCGGCACGGGGTGCCCGTGAGCGCGCCCGGTCGGGCCCGGCTGGGCGCGCTGGTGCGGACCATCGTCGACGAGCTGCCCCGCCGGACCGTGACGTTCAAGGCCGGCGGGCATCTGCTCACGTTGCGCGGGCACGCCGCGGTGATCGACGGCGAGCTGCGGCCCCTCGCGCCCGCGCCGATGGCGGTGCTGCGGGCGCTGGCCCAGTCGCCGGGTCGGGTGCTGTCCCGTACGGCGTTGCTGCGGACGCTGCCCCGGGGCGCGGACGAGCACGCAGTGGAGATGGCCGTCGCCCGGCTACGGGCGGGCCTGCGCGCGCCTCGCGTGGTGCAGACAGTGGTGAAGCGCGGCTACCGGCTCCGGGTCGACTGACCGTGTCACGGCCGGCAGTCGTACGCCGGCCGTGACACGACGGTTCAGCCGACCGGCGTCGGGAAGCCCCGCCCGTGCTCGGACTGGAGCCGGAGCATGGCGTGCTCGACCACAGTCACCAGCACCTGCTTTACCGAGTCCCGCTGCCGGGCGTCGGTCATCACCAGCGGCACCTGCGGCGAGATGGCCAGCGCTTCGCGGACCTCCTCGGCCTCGTACTGCGGGGCGCCGTCGAACTTGTTCAGCGCCACCACGTACGGCAGGTTGCGGTTCTCGAAGTAGTCCAGCGGGGCGAACGCGTCGGTGATCCGGCGGGTGTCCACCAGCACGGCGGCACCCACCGCCCCCCGGATGATCTCGTCCCACATGAACCAGAACCGAGTCTGACCCGGTGTACCGAAGAGGTACAGGATCAGGTCCTGGGCCATGGTGATCCGGCCGAAGTCCATGGCGACCGTGGTGGTCTCCTTGCCCGGCACCTTGGACGGATCGTCGATGCCGACACCCGCCGCGGTCATCAACGCCTCGGTGGTCAGCGGTGTGATCTCGGAGATCGCCCCGACCAGTGTCGTCTTACCGACGCCGAAGCCGCCCGCGACGACGATCTTCGCGGAGACGATTCCCCGGCCCGGCCGCCCCCCTGCGGGGTCATAGCCTGCGAAGTCCACTTAGCACCCTTCCAAGCAGTTCCATCCGCTCCTCGAACCCCTCGGCGGGAGCAGCAGTGTGTAACGTCAGCAGGCTCTCGGCCACCATGTCGGCGACCAATACCCGGGCGACGCCCAGCGGCATCCGGGTATACGCGGCGATCTCCGCCAGCGACTGTGCTCGGCCCTCACAGACCGTGGCGATGCGGTGCTTGTCGTGCCCGGCGAAGCGGGACTCGGCGAGCTGGGTAAGAGAGGCGGTGAGGACGGCCTCGAGGGCGATGTCCTGCCGCGGCTCGGTACGACCACGGGTGACCGCGTACGGACGCACCAGCGCGCCACGTGGGTCAGTGCGTCGTTGGTCCATTCCCGATCACCTCCTCGTCCCCTGTTGAGCCGGACTGTGCCGCCTCTCGTCCCTGGTCCGGCGCTCGGAACGAGCGCCGCCTTCCGGTGCTAAGAGCGCACCGCGTCGCGCGGCAGCGGCACCAGCGCGGCACCCACCCGCTCGACCAGCAGCGCCATCTCGTAGCCCACCTGGCCCACGTCGCAGCTGCGCGCGGCCAGCACGGCCATCGAGGAGCCGTCGCTGATCGACATCAGGAAGAGATACCCGCTGTCCATCTCGATGACTGTCTGCAACACCCCGCCCGCGCTGAACATCCGGGCCGCGCCCTCGGTCAGGCTCACCACCCCGGAGGTGATCGCTGCGAGCTGATCCGCCCGGTCCCCCGGCAGATCCCGGGAGGACGCGAGCAGCAGCCCGTCGGCGGACACCGCCACCACGTGGGCGATACCCGCCACGCTGTCGGCGAAGTTGGTGAGCAGCCAACCCATGTCCTGCATGGCAGCTGGCCTGTTCATCGGCTCTCCTTGGTCGAGGTGCTGTTCAGGTCCGTTCCGGCCGTCCGACCGCGCTGCACACCGCGGTGGTAGGCCGACAGCAGACCACGTACTTCATCCGGGGTCCGCCGGCTGCGGTCCCGGCCGCTCTTCGGTTCGATGCCACCCGGCACGAGCTGTTGCTGCGGCACCCGCTTGGGCAGTCCGGAGCGGGTGGTCCCGGCGGGAGCCGGCTCGGCAGCCCGGCTGGCCCGGGACCAGCCTTCGTCCGCCGCCGTACGCCATGCCCCCGGGTCGGGGGCGGGGGCGGGGGCGGGTGCTGGGGCGGGGGCGGGTGCGGCCGGAGCCGTCCGACCGGCCGGGGGCGGGGCGTACGTCGGCGGCGCCGACGGCCGTGCCCCGAACCCGTCCATGGTGGCGCCGAGGCCGTCGGCGCCCGGGGTGGCAGTCCCGTCGGTGCCGGAGCTGCCCGGGGTACGGGTCGGCAGTTTCGGTCGGGCCGGCGACGCGGCCGGCACCGACCCGGCGCTCGGCTGGCCGCCGTTGCCGGTACGCAGGCCAAGGTCGGCCGCAGCGGTGGTGGCGGGCGCGGGCGGCTCGTCGAAGTTGGGCCGGGTGAAGATCGCTGTGGCGTCGTCGCCGTGCGACCGGAACCAGACCGCCTCCATCTCCCGGAAGATCGGAGCCTCGGCCGGGAAGTCGGGACGGGTGCTGACCGGTGCGGCGGGCACCGACGGAACAGCCGGCGGTGCCACAGCTCCCGGCCCGGCGACCGGCCCGACCGGGAGGCCCTGGGCGCCACGCCCGTCCGCGGTGTCCGCGGCCTCCGGGGTGGAGCCACGCCGAGGCAGCGGGTCGATGGTCGGGTAGGCAACGGTCGGGCTGCCCAGCGAGGCGCCCGCGCCGTTGCTGTAGGCCGGCTGGGCCGGCGGGAGCGGGGCGGCAGGTGCCGGGGCGGCAGGTGCCGGTGGCATGGTCGAGCGCGGGCCGGTGTAGCCACCCGCCTGCACGGCCGGGCTGGTGTCCCGCGAGTCCAGCGGCGACTGCCACTGGGCGGGTGTCGGCGTGCTGGTCCGCCACTGGTCGGGCAGCGTCGCCGCCGACGTCGCGGCACCGGCGAACTGCTCGGCGTGACCGGCCGAGGTGAGCGGCGCCTGCTCCACGGCCATCGGCTGACGCGGCCGGGTGAGCACCTGCTCGCGGCCCCGGTTGCTGGGCAGCACCACTGTGGCGGCCGGCAACGTCACCTGGGCGACGGTGCCGCCCTCGACGTTGCGGCGCAACTCCACCCGGATGCCGTAGCGGGAGGCGAGCCGACTCACCACGGCCAGACCCATCAGTCGGAACGCGGCGACGTCCACGCTCGGCGGGGCCGCCAGACGCCGGTTGAGCGAGTCGAGCTGGTCGTCGGTGAGGCCGAGCCCGCGGTCCTCGATCTGGATCAGCACGTAGTCGCGGATCCGGCGACCGTCGGCGACCACAGTGGTGTTCGGCGGCGAGAACCGGGTGGCGTTGTCGAGCAGCTCGGCGACCAGGCGTACCACGTCGTTGACCGCGTGCGCGGCCACCGAGATGTCGGTGTCCACGGTGCCGAACTCGATGCGGTTGTACAGCTCAACCTCGGACTGGGCGGCGCGCAGCACGTCCACCACCAGCGCGTTGTCATGACGCGGTGCGGCGGAGTCGGCGCCGGCCAGGACGAGCAGGTTCTCGTCGTTGCGGCGCATTCGGGTGGCCAGGTGGTCCAGTTCGAAGAGCTGCGCGAGCCGCTTCGGGTCCTCCTCGCCGCGCTCGATCGCGTCCAGCTCGCCGATCATCCGGTCGACCAGGGTCTGACTGCGGCGGGCCAGGTTGAGGAACATCGCCGAGACGCTGGTACGCAGTGCCGCCTGCTCGGCGGCGACCCGCACCGCCTCCCGGTGTACGACGTTGAAGGCCAGCGCCACCTGACCGACCTCGTCGCGGGTGTTGAGCTGGATGGGGTCCCGGACCTGGCGGACGATCTCGTCCACCCCGCCGTCACCCACGCTGCCCATGTTCTGCAGCCGCTGCACGGCGTCGGGCAGGTCGTGGTTGGCCACCGAGAGGGCGCCCTCACGCAGCCGGCGCAGCGAGTGGTTGAGCGAGCGGGCCAGCACCACGGCCAGCGACACGGCGATGATCAGGGTCAGCAGCACCAGGATCGACTCGACCACGGCCTGCCGGATGACGTCCGAGCGGGCCTGGTCGGCCTGCTGGAGCAGTCGGTCCTGTAGTTGGATCTCGGCCCAGCGCATCAGGTCGTTCACGGCGCCGATGGCCGCGGTGGCGTCCTGCGCGGTGACCAGGGGGCGCTGCCCGACCGAGCGGGTGATGTCGGTGGCCACCCGGTCGGCCAGCCCGACCGCGTCGCCGGAGACGGTGCTGTCGACCAGCGCGCGCTGCACCGGGTCGGCGGCCAGCGAGAAGGCGACCAGGGCCTCCTGCTGGCCGGTCAACGTTGCCACGAAGGAGGAGAACTGCTCCGAGTCGAGCTGGCCGGCCGTCAGCGCGGTGAAGGCGACGGCCTCTTCCTCAGCGACGGAAGCCTTGGCGCGGGCGAAGGCGGCGACCGCGCGCCGGCTGTCCGACAGGCTCTCGTCGCCGGGCAGCTGGGCCAGGCCGTCACCGTACGACACCAGGTCGGTGAGGATGACTCCGTAGCGGAGCACCGCCTCGGCGACGGCCATCTGCCGGCGGTCCAGCACCTCCTGACGGGTGCTGTCCAGGGTGGCCAGGTGGTCGTCGATGGCGGCCAGCCGGTCCCGCAGGGCGGTCGGCACGTCGCCGATCCGGCCCCGCTCGGCGCGGTACTCGTCCACCTGCTGCTGCGTCTGGCGGACCCGCAGGTTGTACGCGTCGGCCGGCTGCTGCGGAGCGGCCAGGTAGGCGGCCGCTGCCATCCGTTCGGCCTGGAGGTCCTGGGTGAGGGCGCTGACGTCGACGGAGAGGGCCGTCAGTGACCGGGCCCGGGTGGCGTCGAACGCGCCCTCGCCGACGGAGATCAGGCGGACCGTGGCCAGCGCGATCACCGCCGCCACCGGGACGACAAGAATCAACGCCAACTTGGACCGGATCCGGGCGTCACGCAGTCTCGGCATCCGTCGGCGCGCACGCCGACCGCTATCGCCGAGCGCGGGCAGGGTCGTCGGTCCGGTGCTCACGACATCGCCTCCGTCGTTTCTTCCCCGCCTGAGCCGCCGAGCCATGCCGTAAGCGGAGGGGACCACGCGCGGCACGGCCGCGATTTCATCAGAGATGATCGTGTTTGGGAAGCCGCAGTGAGGTAGGAAACGGTCGGACGGAGCGCATCCCGTGATCCGGGCAACTGATACCTTCATTTCCGCAAGCCCCTGAACAGGGCATGTAACTCCAGAGTGGTCACGCGTGTATGCAAAGTGAGCTTTTGCAAACATTGCGTTACCCCAGCATGTGGGATGGCCGTCCCGAAAATGCTGCCGGGGTCCGCGCTTGACCACAGCGCCGGCCATTGGCAAGGTTTTGCAGGCTTCGCGCACACCGTACGGCAGAGGAGATCCCGTCCTCCACTGAGGACGGATTAGCGGCGGTGACCGGGCAGCGCCCGCGCCCGCACCTGGAGGACTGAGTTGAGCCCCATCCGCTCCGCGACCATCGCGGCGCTCGCATCGGCCGTAGTGGCCACCACGCTCACCGGCTGCCAGTTTGGCGAGGCGGAGAAGGACACGAGCCCCATCGTGATCGCCGCCGATCTCGAACTCTCCGGCGCCGCAGCCACGGTTGGCCGGACATACCAGCGAGCCCTCGAACTCAAGGTCGAGCAGTTGAACTCCTCCGGAGCACTGAACGGCCGGAAGATCGACCTGAAGGTGAAGGACAACCGTTCCGACTCGGCCGAGTCACTTCGCAACATCGTCGACTTCAGCAGCGATTCGAAGGTCAGCGCCATCATCATGGGCGGCTGCAACGAATGCGCGGTCGGAGCGGTCGGGACCATCAACGAGAAGCGGATTCCCACCATTGCGCTAGCCGCTTCCGGCGCGATCGCCGCGCCGGCCGCCGAACGGCGCTACGTGTTCAAGCTGGGCCCTAACGCCCCGGACAGTGCGGCCGCACTGACCACCGAACTGCGCCGCAACAACATCCGTAAGGTGGGGATGCTGGTCAGCGACGACGACTACGGCCAGGAGGGCGCGACCGCGCTCAAGAACGAGCTGGACAAGGTCAAGATCACGCTTCGACAGCAGCGGATCAAGACCACCGACACCGACGTCAGCCAGCAGGTCCAGCAGCTCGCGTCGGGCAAGCCCGACGCGATGGTCTTCTGGACCCCGCCGGAGCAGGCGACACTGGCCGCCACCAGCGTCCAGCAGACCACCTTCCGTGGGTCGATCTACTTCGACGCGGGAGCGGCCGGGGACCTCTTCCTCGGCGCGGCGGCCAAGGCGACCGAGAAGGCCACGCTGATCTTCACGCAGACCATGGTGATCGACGACGTGATCGCGACCACGCCGGCCAAGGCAGCGCGGCGGCAGTGGTTCCAGGACTACACGGCACGCTTCGGTGGCTACAACGGTTCCTCGTCGTTCGCCGCGGACGCCGTCCAATTGATCGCCGACGCCGAACTGCGCGCCGGTGGCGAGATCGGCAAGGTGGACCGCAACGGCATCCGGGACGTGCTGGAGACGTCCCAGATGGACGGCCTCTCCGGCCCGATCCGCATGACGCCGGACAACCACAGCGGCCTGATGCCGCAGGCACTCACCACGCTGGTCGCCCGCAACGGTCGCTGGCGGTTGGCGGGGTAAACGCTCGGGCCTGTCATCCGGCGGATTCGTCGGGGTGCCGGGTGGGGGGTGTGGCCGACCGTGCCCGGCTCCGGGCGGTCAGGCTTGATCCCTCCGCCGGGCACGGTCGGCCACACCCTTTGCGCCGGCAGCGTCGATGAAAGGGCCGGCCTCCTGAATGGGGGCCGGCCCTTCGCGTTTCTTGTGATTGATCTCTTCTGTTGGTCAGCGGCTGCTGGTGGTTTCTCGTACCCAGGGGAGGGCGAACCGCTCGATCAGCAGGAGCGCCGAGTAGAGCAGGATGCTCACCAGCGCCACCAGCATGATCGCCGCCCAGGCAGTGGCGGCGTCTCCGATGCCGGCGTACTGCGTAATGAGGTAACCGAGGCCGCTCTCGCCGGCCTGGAACTCACCGATCACCGCGCCGATCGCGGCCAGTGGCATGGCCACCTTGAGCCCGACGAAGATCTGCGGCAGCGCGGCCGGGAAGCGCACCTTGCGGAACGCCTGCCAGCGGGAGGCGTTCCAGGAACGCACCAGTTCGGCCAGGTCGGCCGGCGTGGTGGTCAGCCCGGTCGCGGTGGAGAGCACGATCGGGAAGAAGCAGAGCAGGAACACCATGGTCAGGATCGGCTTCTGGCCCCAGCCGAGCGCCACCACCAGCAGCGGGCCCAGCGTGATCTTCGGCACCGCGTTCACAGCGACCAGCAGCGGCGTGAACATCCGCTCCACAGTGCGGGAACTGGCCAGAGAGAGCCCGATCAGCACACCGGCGGCCACCGACAGGGCGAACCCGGTCAGGATCTCCAGCGTGGTGTCCCAGGTGTGTTCCAGCATCTGGGCGGGCTTCTCGACGAACGCGCTGAACACGTCGCCGGGTGGCGGCAGGGCGACAGGGTGTACCAGTTCCAGTCGGGCGATCAACCACCACGCCGCCAGCGCGACCAGGATGCCGACCGCGGGCAGCACCGCCTCGGCCCCGGCCCGCAGGCCGGCACCTCGACCCGTGCGCCCCGCCTCGGGGCCGGCACTCGGGGGCGCGGGTTCCGCCACCGCCGGATCCGCTGACCGGACGTCGGTCATCTCTGTCCTCCTCGAAATCCCACGGCCCGCCGGGGGCCGACGAGCGACGGGGGTACGCCCCACCGGGATCGGCGGGACGTACCCCCTGATGACGACCGGACGATCAGGCCTTCGGCGCGAGGCTGAAGTCGATGATCTGCTCGGGGGTGATGTTCTGCTTCAGCGCGCCGGCGCCCTGCAGAATGGCGATGCTCTTGGCGACCCGACCGCTGTCCAGGGTGCCGATCGCGGTGCCGGTGTTGCCGGAACGGACGTACGCGGCCATCAGCTCCAGCTCGGCGGCGGCGGCGACCGGGTTGGCGGTCTCGACGTTCTTCTTCAGGATCTCGCCGGCCTCCTTGGAGTTGGCCAGGCTGTACTCCAGGCCCTTGAGCAGCGCCGCGGTGAACCGCTTCACCATCTCGGGCTTCTCCTTGGCGGTCTTCGAGGAGGTGATCAGCACGTTGCCGTAGAGGTCCTGCATCACGTTGCTGTACGGCAGCATGACGGCCTTCTTCTTGGCCACCGCCTCGATGGTCGGCTGACCGACGACGAACTGGCCGATGCCGTCCACCTGGCCGGTGGCCAGCGTGCTGATCAGGTTCTGCGCCTCACCGTTGACCCAGGTCACCTTGGTCGCGTCCACACCGGCGAGCCGGGCGTACGTCGGGAAGAGGTTGCGAACCACGGACCCGGGGGTGTCGGCGAGCTTCTTGCCCTCGAGGTCCTTCGGCGAGCTGATGCTCTTGCCCTCGACGGTGGCGATGCCCGCCATGGTGCGCTGCTGGATCGCGGCCACCGCGGTGAAGTCCTTGGCCTGGCCGTTGCCGAGCTGGAGCAGACCGCCGGTGAGGTCGATCGGGCCGAAGTCGGCCTGGCCGCCGACGACGGTCTGGATCACGCCACCGGTGCCCTGACCAGCCTTGATCTCAACGTCGAAGCCGGCTTCCTTGAAGAAGCCCTTGTCCTTCGCCACCCAGGCGTAGGAGTCACGGCCGAAGTTACCGAACGAGGTGAGGTAGGTCACCTTATCCGGCGTCTTGCTGTCGCCGCCCTTGGCGTCGCCGGCCGAATCCGACCCGCTGCTGCAGGCGGAGACAAGGGCGAGGGCGGTGGCCAGCGCGGCCGTAGCGACCGTACGGGTCAGCCTTCTCATCAGTGCACCATGTCCTTTCCGACCGGGGCCGGCAGGCCACCGGAGGGGGTTGTCGTGACGGGCCGGCGGGAGGGGTGGAAGCCGGGCGCCGCCGTCGTGAGGGGACTCTTCGCGGGCACAGCGTACGAGAAACCCACAGTTGTGACGCCAGGCGTATCGGGTTGCGGAACGGAAACAACCTGACGACGACCCCAGCCGGTGCCATACCTCGACTGGGCGGCTAGCCTTTGTCGGATTCCTGACCGTCGACTCAGCGGAGGTACGCCGGAGATGATCCGACTGTCCGGGGTGTCCCGTACCTTCGAGGGCCGTTCCGGCCGGGTGGAGGCGCTGCGTGGCATCAACCTCGACGTCGCCGAGGGCGAGTTCGTCGCCGTGCTCGGCCGCTCCGGCTGTGGCAAGTCCACGCTGCTGCGGCTGATCGCCGGGTTGCTCCCGCTGAGCGCCGGTGAGATCACCGTCGCCGGCACGCCGATCGCCCGCCCCCGCCAGGACATCGCCATGCTGTTCCAGAAGCCGGCGCTGCTGCCCTGGCGCACCGTGCTGGACAACGTCCTGCTGCCGGTGGAGGTCTTCGGCTGGGGCCGCGCCAAGCACCGGGAGCGGGCCCGGCAACTGCTCGACGTGGCCGGGTTGGCCGGCTTCGAGAAGCGGCTGCCGCACGAGCTCTCCGGCGGTATGCAGCAGCGGGTGTCGCTGTGCCGGTCGTTGATCGGTGAGCCCCGGGTGATGCTGATGGACGAGCCGTTCTCCGCGCTGGACGCGCTCACCCGCGAGGAACTTTCCGGCGAACTCCAGCGGGTGCACATGGAGAACAAGCCGACAATCGTCTTCGTCACCCACTCGATCGACGAGGCGGTGCTGCTCGCCGACCGGGTGGTCGTGCTGAGCCCCCGCCCCGGCCGGATCCGCAAGGTCGTCGACGTGACCATCCCCCGGCCCCGCACCCTGGGCCGCAACGCCCACCTGGCCGACGTCGCCCAGGTCAGCGCCGACCTGCACGAACTGCTGATGGAACGCGAGCAGCCGGCCACCGCCGGCGCGGAAGGACACTGACCATGCGGGTGTCGGTCTTCACCGAGCCGAACCGTGGCGCCAGCTACGACACCCAGCTCCGGTTCGCCCGGCTGGTCGAGGCCTGCGGCTACGAGGGCTTCCTCCGCGCCGACCACTACCAGTCGATGGGCGCCGACCCGGGCCTGCCCGGCCCCACGGACGCCTGGCTGACCCTCGCCGCGCTGGCCCGGGAAACCGAGCGGATCCGACTCGGCACCCTGGTGACGTCGGCCACGTTCCGTCTGCCCGGCCCCCTCGCCGTGATGGTCGCGCAGGTCGACCAGATGAGCGGCGGCCGAGTCGACCTGGGCATCGGCGCCGGCTGGTACGAGCGCGAGCACACCTCGTACGGCATCCCGTTCCCGGCGGTCGGCGAGCGCTTCGACCGGTTGGCCGAGCAGCTTGAGGTGATCACCGGGTTGTGGGGAACCCCGTCCGGCGAGACCTACAGCTTCACCGGCGACCACTACCGGCTGGTGAACGCGCCCGCCCTGCCCAAGCCGGTGCAGGTGCCCGGCCCACCGATCATCGTGGGCGGGCGCGGCCCCAAGCGCACCCCTGAACTGGCCGCTCGGTACGCAGACGAGTTCAACATGCCGTTCAAGTCCGTGGCGGCCACCGCCGAGGCGTACGACCGGGTGCGCGAGGCGTGTGAGCGCACCGGACGGACGGAGTCCGGGCGAGACCCGCTGGTGCTCTCCGCCGGGCTCGTCGTCGCCATCGGCCGGACCGACGCGGAGGCCCAGCGCCGGGCCGCACCCCTGCACGAGAAGAGCGCGCTGCCACCGGAGGACCCGGTGGTCGGCTCCCCCGCGCAGCTCGCGCAGCGGATCGGTGAGTTCGCCGCGATCGGCACCACCCGGGTTCACCTACGCCTGATCGACTTCGATGATCTCGACCACCTTGAGCTGATCGCCGCCGAGGTGCTGCCCCAACTGGACGGAGCACGATGACCGACGTGATCGACGGAACCGAACTCGGACCGGTGGGTCAGGAGGTCGTGTACGAGAACGACCGGGTCCGGGTCTGGCACATCCGCCTCGAACCGGGCGAGCGGCAGCCGCTGCACCGGCACGACCACCCCTACCTGGTGGTGGCGATCGAGGGCGCCAAGAACGTCGTACAGACCATCGACGGCACCCGGATCGACGCCGACGAGCCCACCGGCGGAGTGGTCTACCGGGACCCGGGCGCGGTGCACATGCTGACCAATGTCGGGGATACGACTTACCTGGCCCGGCTGGTCGAACTCAAGTAGACCCGCCGATTGCCACCGGCGTGCCGCGCGGCGCGCCGGTGGCAATCGGGTGTACCGGGTGCGTAACGTGCCGGACATGGCCTTTCGGACCTGGGGCAGACTGCTGCTCACGGCGCTCGGGGTGAGCGTGCTGGCCGGAGCCGGCCAGCTCGGCGTCGCGTACGGTTTCGGCATCGTCCGCCTGACCGGCGCATTCACCGGTACGACCGTCAACCAGTGGCCGGCCCAGCTCGTCTGGGTGGGCTGGTTCGCCGCGAACGCAGCCGTTGCCGGCGCCGTCCTGACCGGACGTCTCGCGCGCCGCGACACTCCGGCGGTCGGCACCGGCCGGCAGTTGGCGGTCGGTGGCGCTGCAGCGCTCGGCGCCACAGTCATCGCCCCGCTCTGCATGCAGCCCGCCCGCGCCGCGGAGCTGATCTCCGTTGACCCGGTCTGGGCGGTGGGCATCTGCGCCATGGTCGGTGCGGTGATCGGGGCGGGGGCCGCGATCGCCGTCCTGCTCCGGCCCGAGCTGGGCTGGAACATGGCGGCCGTGGCCGGCGCGGTCTGGCTGCTGGCGCTGATCTCCGTCCTACCGTCGCTCGGCGCTGTCGGCCCACTGCCGACCGTACGGCTCGGCGTACTGGAGCCGAGCTGGCTCGACGACGCCGCAGCACAGCGGCTGGCGCTGCTCCTGCTGCCCATCGTGGCGCTGCTGGCCGGCGCGGCGACCGCCGGGCTGGCTCGCTGGCGGGGCCAGGCGCCACTGGTCAGCGGAGCCACCGGGGTGGCCGGTCCGGTGCTGGTGGCGTTCGCCTACCTGACCGCCGGTCCGGGCGACGCTGTGGACCGCTATCAGGCCGCCCCCTACTACGGCTCGTTGATCGCGATCCTCGCCGGAGCACTCGGCGCGGCCGCCGCCGCGCTGCTGCGCTGGCCGACGGGCACCCGTGCGGCCGATCCGCAGGCCATCGAGCCCACCGCCATCCTGCGCCCACTGCCCGCCGGCCCGGCGCTGCCCGGCGCGGCGAACGACCGGGACAGCGCCGAGCGCACCGACACGGAGACGACAAACGCCGAGCTGGCCACCGCGCAGCCTGGCGGCGTCGTTGCGGGTCCGTGGGCGGCGGGCGACCCCGATTCCGTACGCACCGTCCCGGCCCACTGGGACTGGCCGGAGACCACGGCGAGCGGACAGCACGGTCCGGCTCCCGCCACTGCTTCTCCTGCCGCCCCGACTCAGCCCGCGGCCTGGGTGACCGCGCCGACCGGTGAGTTCAGCGCCGCAGGGCAGACGCTGCCGCGCCACGATGATGTCCCGGCCACGACCGAGCCCTCGGCCAGCACCGACGTCAGCAAGGTCACCGACGCCTCCGCGATTGGCACCACGGCCGGACGCGTCGACGCCGCGACCCCGACGGGCGGCCGAGCGGCCGACGAGCTGACCGGCAGCGCGGCAACGGGCCGGGGCGGCAGCATCGCGACGGGCACGAGCGGCAGCTCGGCGACCAGTGGCGGGCCGACCGATGGGCGCACCACCCGCAGGTCCACCGCCACCCCGAGCAGCACGGGTGCACCCGGTTCCGGCACGACCAGCGCGGCCGCGACCAGCGCTCCGACCAGCTCGGACGCGCCCAGCCCCGCGACCGGCAGCACCGCCCGGACCAGCGCGGCCGCGATCCGGGAGGCCCGGAGCAGCGCAGCAGCGACCAGCACGGGCAGCGGCACCGAGGCGACCAGCACGGTCCCGACTGGCACGGACGCTCCCAGTCCCGCCGCCACCGGCACGAGCAGCACGGGCACGAGCAGCACGGGCACGAGCAGCACGGGCACGAGCAGCACGGGCACGGCCGACCAGGACACGCCCGAGGCGCCGCCGACGATCAAGCCGCGACGCAGCCGTAAGCCGAAGGCCAACCCGGACGCCACCGCCTCCGACGTGGCTGACGACACATCCCCTGCCGCTCCGGCAACCGCCAGCGAGACGACCACCAACGAGACGACCACCGACGCGACGCCCGCCCGCGAGACGACCACCGGCCGTGCCACGAAGGGCACCCGGCCGGGCAGGTCCGCCGACAGCACCGGCTCCGACGCGGCCACCGACACTCCGGCGCCCAGCCGGGGAAGCCTGGGCGAGCGGTCGAGCTCGACCTCCGAGGTCCTCTCGGCTGCTGCCGCCGGCACGGCAGCGGCAGCCCGGACCACCGCTACCGGTGCGAAGCGAGCACCGGCCACCCCCGTTACCGGGTCGAAGCAAAAGCCGGCCGCCTCGACGACCGCCGCAGACGGCGCGACGCAGGTGCCAACCAACCCGGAGTCCCCGACCACGGCAACCGACGCCACACACATCCCGACCACCGCCACCACCGCGACGCCAGCACCCACCACCGCAGCCGACGCGACGCCAGCAGCGGCGGTGCCAACCACCGCCGGCCAGGTTGGTGCGGAAGCCACAGCGCGCGTCCCGAAGGCCGACACGGGCAGCAAGGCAGCACCGGCGGACGCGACAAGCGATTCTGCAATCGCCGGGGCTCGTGGCACCGACAGCGCGCGGCCCGCCGCCGAGGACGTTCCCACCGCCGGGTTGTTCGGGGCCACCGCCGCCAGTGACCCGGACGCGGACCGGTGGACGCCAGCGCCTTCGGCCTGGCCGGTCACCCCGACATGGACGGTGCCACCGCAGGCCTCCGAGCCGGAGGCAACGGAATCTGAGGGGCCCAGCAATCCCGACGAGCCGACCGGGCCGACCGGGCCGATGCCCAGGCCCCGCCATCGGGCACCGTTGCCGGACCTGAGCCGGGCCGGCACCTGGAACGCATTCGACACCTCTCGGCGCCGCGGGTCGGCGGGATCGCAGGACAGCTCGACGGCACGCACAGCGCCGACCGATGCCAGCGATACCGCCACTCCGACCGAACACCCGGCTCCGACGGAGTTCCCGAGCACGCTGGGCGCGCCCTCCGGTTCCGCCACCACCACCAACGCCACCAACGCCACCACCGACAGCGCCACCACCGACAGCGCCACCGGCACCGGCACCGGCACCGGCACCGGCGATCTGACGCCTGCTGACGCCGCGTCGGCAACGTCGACGCCGCCGAAGGTGGCGGAGCAGCCCTCCCGGCGAGGGCGGCTCGGCGGGCTGTTCCGCCGCAACCGGTCCCGCGCCGACGAGGAGAGCCCGAAGACGTCGGACGCCGCCGAGCCGCTGGCGACCCAGGACGAGGAGTTCGTCGACTGGGTCGCCGGTCTGAGCAAGCCGGTGTCGGACAATGAGCCCGAGCAGGAGAACGGCCGCCGATCGTTGCGCTCCACCGGTCGACACCACCGCGACTGACCCACCACCCGGCGTTCAGGCACCGACCGATCGCCGCTTGATCGACTCGGGTTCATTGAAGCCGGGCTGTCCCGAGCTTCCGGACACCCCGAGATCAATGAACCCGAGTCGATCACCCCGCGACGCCAGACGGACGCCCCGGGGATGACTCACACTGTGGGTCAGGCGAGCGGTAGGTAGACCCGGCTGCCGCCGTAGACGAACTCCTCCGACTTGTCCTTCATGCCGCGCGCGGCGTACTCCTTGAGCTCTTGGGTGATCTTCATGGAGCAGAACTTCGGGCCACACATCGAGCAGAAGTGCGCGGTCTTCGCCGGCTCCGCGGGCAGTGTCGCGTCGTGGTACGAGCGCGCCGTCTCCGGGTCCAGCGAGAGGTTGAACTGATCCTCCCAGCGGAACTCGAACCGCGCCTTCGACAGCGCGTCGTCCCAGGCCTGCGCGCCGGGGTGCCCCTTGGCCAGGTCCGCCGCGTGTGCCGCGATCTTGTATGCGATCACGCCCGCCTTCACGTCGTCACGGTCCGGCAGGCCGAGGTGCTCCTTCGGCGTGACGTAGCAGAGCATCGCTGTGCCGAACATGCCGATCATCGCGGCGCCGATCGCCGAGGTGATGTGGTCGTACGCGGGCGCGATGTCGGTGGTCAGCGGGCCGAGCGTGTAGAAGGGCGCCTCGTGGCACCACTCCTGCTGAAGGTCCACGTTCTCCTTGATCTTGTGCATCGGCACGTGACCGGGGCCCTCGATCATCACCTGGACGTCGTACGCCCAGGCGACCTTCGTCAGCTCACCGAGGGTGCGCAGCTCGGCGAACTGCGCTTCGTCGTTGGCGTCGGCGATCGAACCGGGGCGCAGGCCGTCACCGAGGGAGAACGTCACGTCGTAGCGCGCGAGCAGCTCGCACAGCTCCTCGAAGTTGGTGTAGAGGAAGTTCTCCTCGTGGTGCGCCAGGCACCACGCCGCCATGATCGAACCGCCGCGGGAGACGATCCCGGTCACCCGGTCCACTGCCAGCGGCACGTACGGCAGGAGCACCCCGGCGTGCACGGTCATGTAGTCCACGCCCTGCTCGGCCTGCTCGATCACGGTCTCCCGGAACACCTCCCAGCTCAACTTCACCGGGTCGCCGCCGACCTTCTCCAGCGCCTGGTAGATCGGCACCGTTCCGATCGGCACCGGCGAGTTTCGCACGATCGCCTCACGGGTCTCGTGGATCCGCTTGCCCGTGGACAGGTCCATCACGGTGTCCGCGCCCCACCGGGTGGCCCAGGTCAGCTTCTCCACCTCCTCCGCGACCGAGGAGCTGACCGCCGAGGTGCCGATGTTGGCGTTCACCTTGACCAGGAACGCCTTACCGATGATCGCCGGCTCGCACTCCGGGTGGTTGACGTTGAGCGGGAGCACCGCCCGACCGGCGGCGATCTCGGCCCGCGCGAGTTCCGGGTCGACGTTCTCCCGGATCGCCACGAACTCCATCTCCGGCGTCACCACACCTGCCCGCGCGTACGCGAGCTGGGTGGGCCGGCGACCGTCCACCCCGGCGAGCGGCGTGCCCGCCCCCCGCACCGGCGCCACGTCACCCCGCTCGGCGATCCACGGCCCGCGCAGCGGCGGCAGCCCCACCTCCGGGTCCGAACCAGGGCCGGACGTGTCGTAGAGCCGCACCGGCGGCAGGTCCCCGGTCAGCCCCACCTCCGCGAACGGCACCCGGACATCCGGCCGCGAACCCTCGACGTACACCTTGCCTCGTGCGTGCATGACAGCCTCCCTGGTGATCAAGCGGACCAGCCGAAGTGGTTCAGCGGCCCGCGCCCCGCGCCCAGCTCCCAGCCCCGCGCGCCGGTCAGCGCACGGAGCACGTACTCCTTGGCGGCCCCCACGGCGGCCGGCACCGGATCGCCCAGACCGAGTCGCACCGCGATCGCCGCCGAGAACGAGCACCCGGTGCCGTGGGTGTGCCGGGTGGTCACCCGGGGCGCGCGCAACAGCGTGGTGACGCCGCCGCCGTGCAGCACGTCGACCGCCTCGCCCCCGTCCAGGTCACCGCCCGTGACCACCACGTACTCCGAGCCGCCGGCCACCAAGGCCTCGGCGGCCACGACCATCGCGGCCACGTCGTCCACCTGGCGTCCGGTGATCGCCGCGGCCTCCGCGCAGTTCGGGGTCGCCACAGTGGCGTACGGCAGCAGCCGCTCCACCGCTCCCACCACGCCCAACCGGTGACCGCTCGTGGCGACCAGCACCGGGTCGACGACGAGCTGAGGCAGCCGGCCGTCCCGGGCCGCCTCGGCCACCACGTCCGCGATCGCCGGGGTGCCGAGCATCCCCGTCTTCACCGCGCAGACGGTGAAATCGGTGAGCACGCTGTCCAACTGCTCGGCGACGGTGCGCGGGGGCAGCGGCAGCACCGCGTCGACACCCCGGGTGTTCTGCGCGGTGACCGCCGTGAGGACGCTGGTGCCGTACGCGCCAAGCGCGGCGAAGACCTTGAGGTCGGCCTGGATGCCTGCGCCGCCGCCGGAGTCCGAGCCGGCGATGGTGAGGATGGTGCTCGGGGTCACTTCTCCTCCTTGGTTGCGGTCGGCCGCAGCCCTGACGTGGAGACCTGGGTGACCCCGCGCCGGGTTTGGATCAGCACAGGGGTGACCGCCTCTGCATAAGCGCTGGTCAGGGTGGTGGCTGTTTCGGTGGGGTCTTCTGCTCGCATGAGTGCGCCCAGCACTGCCACCCCGACGGCTCCCGCCTTGACGCAGGCGGTTACCTGTTCTGGGGACTCCACTCCGCCCAGTGCCAGCACGGGCACGTTGCTGACCTCGACCAACCTCTGCAGGCCGTCCGGTCCCAGGGGTGGGCCGTAACCCGGTTTCGTCCTTGTGGGCCAGACCGGGGAGATGGTGGCGTAGTGCTCGGTGCTCAGGCGGTTCAGCTCGGGTTGGTGGTGGCAGGAGCGGCCGACCAGGCCGTGGGCTGGCGGTGGGTACGGCCCGGCGGCGGGCAGGTGCACGGCGTCGCCGCCGAGCGGGTCGGGGCCGGCCACGATGAGGGTCCCGCCGACGTCGGCGAGGATCGCGCGCAGGTCGGCGGCGAGGGCGGCGCGTTCGGCGCGCGGAAGGTCCTTCTCCCGCAGCACCACCCAGCGCACTCCCCCGGCCACGGCACCCGCCACCACCAGGTCGAGCCCGCCCCGCGCGACGAGCCGGTCGGTCAACACGACAACCCCGGACGGCGGGATCACAGCTCGGGTCTTCCCTCGTCGGGGGTGGAGGCGAGCGCGTGGAAGCGGCGCTCGATCCGGCCGGCCTGGGCCGCCAGTCGGCCCGCCTCGACCGCGTACCGCATCGCTGTGGCCATCGCCATCGGGTCGGCCGCCCGGGTGACGGCGCTCGCCAGCAGCACCCCGTCACAGCCCAGCTCCATTGCCAGCGCCGCGTCGGACGCGGTGCCGATGCCGGCGTCGAGGATCACCGGCACGTCCACGCCCTGCCGGATGAGTCGGATGTGGTGCGGGTTGCCGATGCCGAGCCCCGAACCGATCGGCGAGCCGGCCGGCATCACCGCGGCGCAGCCCACGTCGGCGAGGCGGCGGGCGAGCACCGGGTCGTCGCTGGTGTACGGCAGCACTGTGAAGCCGTCGGCGACCAACTCCTCGGCGGCGCGGAGCAGCTCCACCCCGTCGGGCAGGAGCGTCCGCTCGTCGCCGATCACCTCTAGCTTGACCCAGTCGGTGTCGAACGCGTCCCGGGCCAACCGGGCCACCTTCACCGCCTCGGTCGCGGTGTGGCAGCCGGCGGTGTTCGGCAGCAGGCGTACGCCGCACCGGTCCAGCAGCTCCAGCAGCCCACCGGAGGATCCCGGCGCCGTGCCCACCCGGCGCAGCGCCAGTGTGACCAGCTCGGTACCGGACGCCCGGATCGCCTGCTCCAGGACATGCAGGTTCGCGGCGCCGCCGGTCCCGAGGATCAGTCGTGAGGTGAAGGTCTCCCCACCCAGCTCGAACGGCACGCCGCTCACCCGCCCTGCGCCGCGGTGAGCACCTCGACCCGGTCACCGTCGCGCAGCGCCCGGGCCGGCCAGCCGGTCCGGGGCACCACCTCGCCGTTGACCGCGACCGCCACCCCACGGGGGTGCGGCAAGAGGTCGCGGACCAGGTCCGCCACGGACGCGCCGGCGACGACGCTGCGCCCGGCCCCGTTCACAGTCAACTCCACAGGTCCCCCTCCATCGTCGGTTCAGCTCCGCCCGCGGCCACCGCGGCACCCCCGAAGCGGTCAGCCCCGAAGGGCGCGAGCAGCGGGTCGGGTACGCCGCCGAGCACCAGGTCGACGATCAGGTCGGCGGTGATCGGGGTGAGCACGATGCCGTGCCGGTGATGCCCGGTGGCGGCCAGGACGTCCGGTCGGTCGGGCAGCGGCCCGAGGATCGGCGCGTTGTCCGGGGTGCCCGGGCGCAGCCCGGCGACCGCCTCGACCAGGTCGTACTCGGCCAGTTCGGGCAGCACGTCGACCCCGGCGCGCAGCAGCCGCTGCACAGCGCCGGCGGTGACAGTGGTGTCCGAGCGCTCCTCGACCGTCGCGCCGAGCACTACCTCACCGTCGGAGCGGGGCACCAGGTAGACGTGCTCGCCGTCGGCGTACCCCCGGATCACGTGCCGGAAGCCCGGCGCGACGCCGTCGGGCGCGCGGAGCCGGAGGATCTGGCCCTTCACCGGCCGCACGGGCAGGCCGGTGAGCGCGGCTGCCCCGCACCCGGCGGCTACCACGGTGACCGGCGCGTCCACATCGGACAACGACCGGACCGGCTGCGACACGAGCACCGCGCCGGCCCGCTGCGCGGCCGTGCGCAGCGCCGGCACCAGCAGCCGCGGGTCGACCTGGTGGTCGGTGAGCGCGAGCGCGCCGCCGCGCACCCGTGGGGCGAGCGCCGGTTCGCGGTCGCGCAGCTCGCTGGGGCGCAGCGGCGTCACCGGCAGGCCCAACCCCTGCTGGTACGCCCACAGCCGACGCGCCTCGGCCAGGTCGTCGCCGGTGAGCCCGACCATCAGGGTGCCCTCGGTCCGGTAGCCGATCTCGACTCCGGTCGTCGCGGTCAACTCGGCGGCGAACGCCGGCCAGCGGGCCGCGGACGCCAGCAGCAATCCGGTCAGCTGCCGCTCACCGAAGTACGCCTCGGCGACCGGGGAGAGCATGCCGGCGGCCACCGCCGACGCCCCCGAGCCGGGCGCCGGGTCGTGCACCACCACCCGCAGCCCGCGCGCGGCGCAACGCCAGGCGATCGCCAACCCGATCGGCCCCGCCCCCACCACTGCCACGTCCGGCCGGACCCGGTCGCTCGACGGCGGTGACGGGGACCGGCCGGTCAGCACGTCAGGGCCTCGATCAGCTCGGCGGTAGCCCGTGCCGGGTCGGCGGCGGTGGAGACGGCACCGACCACCGCCACCCCGTACGCCCCGGCGGCCCGCAGCGCCGGCACCCGGGCGGCGGTCACCCCGCCGATCGCGATGACCGGGACGTCGACGGCGTCGACGACGGCGCGTACCCCGGCCGGCCCGATGGGGTCCGGCAGGCCGGTCTTGGTGCTGGTGGTGTGACACGGCCCGACGCCGAGGTAGCTGGCGCCGGCAGCGACGGCATCGTGCGCCGGGCCCGGCGCGCGGGCTGTGGCGCCCAACACGCCGGTGGGGCCGAGCACCCGGCGGGCGGCAGCGACCGGCAGGTCGTCGGCGCCGACGTGGCCACCGGCGGCGCCCGCCGCCAGCGCCACGTGCAGCCGGTCGTTGACCAGGCAGGTCGCCTGGTACGACGCGCAGAGCGCCAGCACCCGCCGGGTCAGGTCGTAGGCCTCGCGGTCGGTGGCGGAATCCTCGACCCGGACCTGCACCACCAGGTCGGCGTGGGCCACTGTGAGGGCGGCGCGAACCACTGCGAGTGGGTCGCGACCGGGTCGGGTGTCGGTGATGAGATGCAATCGCCCCAGGGACGGCACGGCAACGCTCCTCCCTGCGCCGGCATTACCCGGATCAGGTTCAACGGTCGGGGGCTGTCAGCCCCCCTCTCAGCCCGGTACACCGGGCTCCCGTGGGTTACTTGCGTGTCACCGTACGACAGATCCGCCGGCCTGCCAAGGCGTGGGGTCGGTGGTGGCCGGCGGACCGGGCCGCACCAGAACGACCGAGATCCATGGGGCAGTTCATGTGGTCCTGTTCGGAATGTCGCCCCCCGTTGCAGAACCGTTACCCGTCCGCATCTTGCCCGACATCGAGCCAGCCGAATTAATTTGTTCAGCGATTCGACAAAATGTCGGTGGGGGCACCCTGGCACGGTGTGACCACCGGCTCCATCAGGGACGGCCTTCGGCGAGCCGACTCCCGCGAGCTCTGTCACTACGACACAGGAGGCGGCGTGTCCCGTTCTCGTCGTGCCCGCGTACCCATCACCGCAACCCTGATCTCCCTGGCCATGGCCTCGACCACCCTGTTCGGCGCGCCCGCCCAGGCGGCCGCCCAGGTCCCCCCACGGGATGCGAAAGCCGCAGCCCCGGTCAGCCAGGTGGCGCCGAAGGCGCCAAAGGCCGCGGCCGATCCCTTCTCCGTCCTCGTCTTTTCCAAGACCGCCGGCTTCCGGCACGACTCCATCCCCACCGGCGTCGCCGCCATCCAGCAGCTCGGCGTCGACAACGGATTCACAGTGGACAACTCCGAGGACGGCGCCGCATTCAACGACGCCAACCTGGCGAAGTACAAGGCGGTGATCTGGCTCTCCACCACCGGTGACGTGCTCAACGCCGACCAGCAGGCGGCGTTCGAGCGCTACGTGAAGGCCGGCGGCGGTTACGTCGGCATCCACGCCGCGTCGGACACCGAGTACAGCTGGGCCTGGTACGGCGACCTGGTCGGCGCGTACTTCGCCAACCACCCGCAGAACCAGCAGGCCACTGTCAAGGTGGAGGACCACGCCCACCCGTCCACGGCCGGGTTGCCGGACCGGTGGTCCCGGTTCGACGAGTGGTACAACTACCAGACCAACCCTCGGCCGGACGTGCACGTGCTGGCCAGCCTGGACGAGAAGAGCTACACCCCAGGCGCCGGCGCGATGGGTGCGGACCACCCGGTCGCCTGGTGTCAGGACTACGACGGTGGCCGGTCCTGGTACACGGGCCTGGGGCACACCCGGGAGTCGTACGCCGAGCCCGAGTTCCTCTCCCACCTGCTCGGCGGCATCCGCACTGCGGCCGGCGTCGAGAACGCCGACTGCGGCGCCTCGAAGACCTCGAACTTCGAGAAGGTCACGCTGGACAGCAACACCAGCAACCCGATGGAGCTGGACGTCGCCCCCGACGGGCGGGTCTTCTACATCGAGCGCGACGGTCGCGTGCAGATCGTGAAGCCGGACACCGGCAACACCGTCACCGCCGTCGACCTGGACGTCTTCACCGGTAACGAGGACGGCCTCATCGGCATCCGGCTCGACCCGGACTTCGCCACCAACAAGTGGGTGTACCTGTACTACGCCCCGAACGACGGGGTCACCCGCAACCTGCTGTCCCGGTTCACGGTTTCCGGCGACACCATCGACCTGGCCAGCGAGAAGCAGGTGCTACGGGTCGACACGCAGCGCAACACCTGCTGCCACGCCGGCGGCAGCATGGCCTTCGACGGCGATGGCAACCTCTACCTGGCCACCGGCGACAACACCAACCCGTTCGAGTCGAACTCGTACTCGCCGATCGACGAGCGGGCGGGGCGCCAGGACTACGACGCGCAGCGCACCTCCGGCAACACCAACGACCTGCGCGGCAAGGTGATCCGGATCCACCCGGAGGACGACGGGACGTACACCGTTCCGGCGGGCAACCTCTTCGCGGCGGGCACCGAAAAGACCCGTCCCGAGATCTACGCGATGGGCTTCCGCAACCCGTTCCGGATCGGCACCGACCCGAAGACCAACACGCTGTACGTCGCGGACTACGGACCGGACGCCAACGCGGACAACCCGAACCGGGGCCCCCGCGGTCTGGTCGAGTGGAACGTCGTCACCCCGGGCAACTACGGCTGGCCGTACTGCACGGGCACGAACGAGGCGTACAACGACTACACGTTCCCGTCCGGCCCGAGCGGTCCGAAGTTCGACTGCGCGGCGCCGGTGAACAACTCGCCCAACAACACGGGCCTGACCAACCTCCCGCCGGTGGTCCCGGCGACCGTCGACTACGGGTACGCCGGTGACGCGCGTTACCCGGAGATCGGCGGCGGCGGCGCCCCGATGGGCGGCCCGGTCTACCGCTACGACGCCGACCTGAACTCGAACCGCAAGTGGCCGGCGTACTACGACGGCAAGGCTCTGCTCGGCGAGTGGAACCAGAACAAGATGTACACCATGCAGCTGACCCCCGACGGCAAGTCGTTGGTGGACATCAACCAGTTGCTCACCGGCATGAGCATGGTCCGGCCGATGGACTTCGAGTTCGGCCCGGACGGCGCGCTGTACCTGATCGAGTGGGGCAGCGGCTTCGGCGGCAACAACGACAACTCGGGCGTCTACCGGATCGACTACACCGCCGGTGACCGCGCGCCGATCGCCGCGGCGTCCGCCAACCCGACCTCGGGTCCGGCGCCGTTGACGGTGACATTCTCCAGCGCCGGCTCCCGGGACCCGGACGGTGGCACGCTCACCTACGCCTGGACGTTCGGCGACGGGCAGACCTCGACCGAGGCCAACCCGACCCACACGTACGCCACGGCGGGCAACTACACCGCCCAGCTCACCGTCACCAACCCCAAGGGCCGGACCGCGGTGGCCAACGTGCCGGTTACCGTGGGCAACACCGCGCCGACGGTCACCATCGAGTTCCCACCGGACGGCGGCTTCTTCAACTGGGGTGACCAGGTCCGCTACTCGATCAAGGTGACCGACCCCGAGGACGGGCAGATCGACTGTGACCGGGTGCAGCTTCAGGTGCTGCTCGGTCACGACGAGCACGCCCACCCGCTGGAGCAGCACACCGGCTGCACCGGCACCGTCCAGACGTCGCTCGCCTCCGGGCACGGCGCCGAGGCGAACGTCTTCGCGGTCTTCGAGGCGACCTACACCGACGAGGGTGGTGCCGGCGGCGCCGGTGCCCTGACCGGTCGGCAGATCGAGATCCTTCAGCCGAAGCAGAAGCAGGCCGAGTACTTCACCGCCACCGGGCGTGCCCCGGTGAGCACCGGCGGTGGAGACCCCGGCGTGCAGCGGGAGACCGGCGCCGACACCGCCGGTGGCGGCCAGAGCGTCGCCTTCATCGAGGATGGTGACTGGTGGTCGGTCGCTCCGGCGGACCTGACCAACATCACCGAGATCCGGTTCCGGGCCGCCTCCGCCGCCGCTGGCGGTCGGATCGAGGTGCGCGCGGGTGCTGTTGACGGGCCGGTGGTCGCCACGGCCGTCGTACCGTCGACCGGCGCGTGGCAGACGTACACGGACGTGAGCGCACCGGTCACCGGCGCCGCGAGCGGCTCGCTGTACTTCCTGGCCCGCGACCCGAACGGCGGAACGGGTTCGCTGTTCAACGTCAACTGGATGGACTTCGTCGGCCGCGGTGTCACCGAGAACGGGCCGCCGGTGGTCAGCGCCACTGCCACCCCGGCCACCGGCACCGCACCGGTCACCGTCGCCTTCGACGGCACGGCCACCGACGCCGAGGGCGACACCCCGTTGACGTACGCCTGGGACTTCGGTGACGGAGGCTCGGCGACCACACTGGACGCCAGCCACACCTACACCAGCCCGGGCACCTTCACGGCCACCCTCACGGTGACCGACAGCAAGGGCGCCAAGTCGTACGCCACGGTGCCGGTGCGGGTCGACGCGCCGGACACGTCCTGCTCCGGGGCGCGTTCGGACGACTTCAACGGCAACAGCCTCGACAAGGAGCGCTGGACCAGCGTCGTCCGGGAGAACCAGCTCTACTCGCTCAGTGGCGGTGCCCTGCGGCTGCCCACCGGCGTGGGTGACCTCTACGGCGCTCGCAACGACGCCACCAACCTGGTGCTCCAGGCGGCCCCGACCGGCGCATGGGAGATGACCACCAAGGTCACCCTGCCGGTGACGGCCAACTACCAGCAGGCCGGCGTCCTGGTGTACGGCGACGACGACAACTACGCCAAGCTGGACCTGCTGTACAACGGCAGCCGGCGGGTGGAGTTCATCCGGGAGACCGCGGCCACGCCTCGCAACGAGGCCGCCGACGCCACCAACGCACCGGCGGGTGACACCGTGTACCTGCGGATCACCAGCGACGGGACGAACCTGACCGCGTCCGCCTCGGGCGACGGGCAGACCTTCACCCCGGTCGGCCGTTCGGCCGCGCTCGAGGGCATCACCAACCCGCGGATCGGGGTCTTCGCGCTCAACGGAGGCACCGAGGCGCCGGTTGTCGACGCCGCGTTCGACTCGTTCCAGGTCACGCCGGACGCCCCGGCCGGCCCGGTCGACCCGTCGGACGAGTTCACCGGCAGCACGTTGGACAAGTGCCGGTGGGACGCCGTGACGCGGGAGGACCCGAGCGGTTACCGGGTCACCGATGGCGCGCTGCGGATCGACGTGCCCAACGGTGACATCTACGGCACCGACAACACCGGGCCGAAGAACTTCATCCTCCAGACCGCGCCCTCGGGCGACTGGACCCTGGAGACGAAGGTCGACGGCAGCCTGCTGAACGAGCAGTACCAGCAGGCCGGTCTGCTCGTGCAGGCGGACGACGACAACTACCTGAAGCTCGACTTCATCGCGGACAACCAGGCCGGCCAGGCGGTGACGCGGCGGATCGAGTTCCGCAGCGAGATCGCCGGGGTGGTCCAGAACCCGCAGCCCGAGGCGGGCAACCTGACCTCGGCGGTGTGGCACCTGCGGCTGGCCCGCACGGGCGACACGTTCACCGCGTCGTACTCGGCCGACGGGACGACCTGGACCGCGTTGACGGCGCTGACCAACAGCGCGGTCGGGGCAACCCCGAAGGTCGGGCTGTTCACCCTCGGCGCCAACCAGACGGCGTCGAAGACCGCCTCGTTCGACTACTTCCGGCTCAGCACGGAGGTGGCCGACGAGACGGCGCCGGTGACCACCGCGGCGGTTTCCGGCACCCCGACCGACGGGTGGCACACCGGGCCGGTGACGATCACGCTCACCGGTGCCGACGAGGCCGGCGGTAGCGGGCTCGCCGGTACGGAGTACCAGCTGGACGGGGCCACCACCTGGACGGCGTACACCGCTCCGGTGGCGGTCAGCGGGGACGGCGAGCACGAGCTCCGGTTCCGCTCGACGGACGAGGCCGGCAACGTGGAGGCGACCAAGACCGTCTCCGTCAAGATCGATGCCACCGCGCCGGTGACCTCGGCGACGTTCGCTCCGGCGAACGACGCCGGTTGGCACAACGGGACCATCCCGGTCGTGCTGACCTCGACCGACGCCGGTTCCGGCGTCAAGACGGTGGAGTGGTCGCTGGACGGTGGCGCGTGGACGCCGTACTCGGCGCCGGTCGAGGTGACCGGTGACGGGCAGCACGAACTGCTGTTCCGCTCGACGGACAAGGCGGGCAACGTCGAGACGCTGAAGTCGGCGGTGCTGCGCATCGACGGCACCAAGCCGACGCTGCTGGTATCCGGGCTGGCCGACGGCCAGCTGTACGGCGACAGCCAGGACGTCCGGGTGGCCTGGCAGGCCGTCGACCCGACCTCGGGCATCGCGAGCGTGGTCGGTCAGCTCGACGGCCAGGCGTACGCCAGTGGCACCCTGCAGGCCATGTACGACCTGTCGCTCGGCCTGCACGAGCTGACCGTCACCGCTACCGACAAGGCGGGCAACAAGACCACCTCGACGGTCCGGTTCTTCGTCACCACCTCGTTCCGGGACATGCAGAGTCTGCTGGACCGGTTCAAGGCGACGGGGCGGCTCTCGACCAAGGCGCACAAGCAGCTGTCGAACAAGCTCGACGCTGTTCGTGCGTCCGAGGCGGCCGGCGACGACAAGGCTGCCGTCCGGCAGCTGACCGCGTTCCGGACGCTCGCCAGCGACGCCACGCTGGTGCCCGAGGCGGAGGTCCGGGACGTCCTGATCCGGGACGCCGACGCCATGATCGTTCGACTCGGCGGCGCGGCCAGCAAGGCCGGGGTCAAGGCGAACGACGGTGACCCGGTCAAGGGCACCGGGCGGCTCGGTGGCGATGCCACCCGGCTGGCACCCGGTCGCCAGCTCTGATCCGACGAGGCCCCTCCCCGGCGCTGCGGCGTCGGGGAGGGGCCTCCCTCATCGGTAGGGAGGGGATGTCCGTGACGGGTATCCGCAAGGTGTTGGCCGCCGTCTTCGTCGGACTGGCCCTGACCCTGTCCACCGCCGCCCCGGCGGCGCAAGCCGCTCAAGCCCCGGCGGCGCAGACCGACAAGCTCAAACTCACTGTGGCCGGCGACGGGGCTCAGGGCGTCACCATCCAGGCCACCTACGCCGATGGTCGCCGGCTGGAGCAGGTGGTGCGGTTGGTCCTCACCGCCACCGGCCCGGACGGGCAGCGGGTCGGGCCGGTGCAGCTCGAACCGCAGCCCGAGGGGCAGGGCTTCTACAGCAGCGGCCCGGTGCTTTCCACCGGCACGTGGAAGGTGTCGGTCAACTCCCCCGCTCCGCTCCAGAGCAAGGCCACCGCCACCGTGCAGGCGAAGGCGGCGCAGTCACCGCCGGCGCCCGCGCCGGTCGCGGTGACCAAGCCCGTCGACGGAGGGGCGGGCACCGGTTGGTGGCCGTTCGCGGCGGCCGGTCTCGTGCTCGTCGCCGCGGCGATGGGGGTGGCCATGCTCTTCGGCCGCCGCCGCACCGACTAAGCACACAGCATGAAACGACTGGGCCGGGCCGCGACGAGCGGCCCGGCCCAGTGTCGTTCGGCTTGATCGACTCGGCTCTCCTGAAGTCGGGGCTTCCCCGACCACAGGTGACACCGATTTCAAGGAACGCGAGTGGATCACGAGCAGGGCGCCCAGCGGCGCAGCCTGCGGCGCGCGCACCCTCCGACTCAGAGGACGGCGCGCAGCGCCGCCAGATCGTCGTCGCTGGGCTCCCAGACGCCGGCGGCGGCGTTGGCACGCACCTGCTCGGGCGTGGTGGCACCGGCGATCACCGAGGTCACCGCCGGCTGAGCGGCCAGCCCGCCGATCGCCACCTGGAGCATCGTCAGACCCCGCTCGGCCGCATACGCCTCGATGGCCTCGATGGTGTCCCAGTCGGCAGCGGCGAGCCGCTCCGCGTACCGGCCACCGCCGGAGAGCCGGCTGCCGGCCGGCGGCTGAGCCTCGCGCTTGTACTTGCCGGTGAGCAGACCGTTGGCGAGCGGGAAGAACGGCAGCATGCCGAGGCCGAACCGCTCACACGCCGGGATCACCTCGGCCTCCACCGAGCGCTCCACCAGGCTGTAGTGGTTCTGCGCGCTGATGAAACGGGACCGGCCGTTGGACGAGGCGACCCAGTCCGCGTCGGCGATCTGCCAGCCGGCGAAGTTGGAGTTGCCCAGGTAGCGCACCTTGCCGTCACGGACCAGGTCGTCCAGGGCGGCGAGGGTCTCGTCGATCGGGGTGCCCGGGTCGGGCTCGTGCATCTGGTACAGGTCGATGTGGTCGGTGCCGAGCCGGCGCAGCGACGCCTCCACGGCACGGGCGATGTAACGCCGCGCACCCCGCGCGCCGTAGTCCGGCCCGTTGAGGCCGTTCATGTCCATGCCGAACTTGGTGGCCACCACCACGTCGTCCCGGCGACCCTTGAGCGCCTGCC
This sequence comes from Micromonospora sp. 050-3, assembly GCF_046549335.1. Lineage (NCBI taxonomy): Bacteria > Bacillati > Actinomycetota > Actinomycetes > Micromonosporales > Micromonosporaceae > Micromonospora > Micromonospora sp. 050-3. The sequence continues at coordinate 254,128 of NZ_JAJPVX010000003.1, read as the reverse complement.
CGAGCAGCTCCTCGGAGCTGCCCTGCGGCTCGCCGTAGATGTCGGCGGTGTCGAAGAGGGTGATCCCGGCGTCCAGGGCGGCGTCCACCACCGCGCGCGTGCCGTCGAGGTCGAGCTTCCTGCCGAAGTTGTTGCAGCCGATGCCGACCACGGACACCACGAGCCCGGAGTCGCCCAGCCGGCGATAGGTCATCTCAGTCACGAGATCCACCCTATGCCGGCCGGACGCACCGCCGCCGGGGACCGCTCACCCGACGTCCCAGACCGGTTCCGGGGTCTCCACCACCTCGCTGTCGCCCCGGAACAGCACGAACCGGTCGAAGGAGCGGGTGAACCACCGGTCGTGGGTGACCGCGATCACCGTTCCTGCGAAGGCGTTCAGGCCCGCTTCGAGCGCTTCCGCGCTGGCCAGGTCGAGGTTGTCGGTGGGCTCGTCGAGCAGCAGCAGGGTCGCCCCGGACAGCTCCAGCAGCAGCACCAGGAACCGGGCCTGCTGCCCGCCGGAGAGCGTGCCGAAGCGCTGGTCGCCCTGCGCCGCCAGCTCGTAGCGACTGAGCACACCCATCGCCGCGTGCCGGTCCATCCCGGTGCGGTGCTCGTCACCCCGCCAGAGAATCTCGACGAGCGTCTTCGACATCAGCTCCGGCCGGTCGTGGGTCTGGGAGAAGTGCCCGGGGCGGACACGGGCGCCGAGGCGGGCCACGCCTTCATGCGCCACCGGAGTCAGCGCGCCCGCGCCGTCGACCGGCCCGTTCGCCGGGTCCGGGTCGCTGCCGCCGCGGGCCAGGAGCCGCAGGAAGTGCGACTTGCCGGTGCCGTTGGCACCGAGCACCGCCACCCGGTCGCCGTACCAGATCTCCAGGTCGAAGGGGAATGTCAGGCCGTCGAGCTCCAGCTGCTCGCAGACGACCGCGCGCTTGCCGGTCCGCCCGCCGCTGAGCCGCATCCGGATGTCCTGGTCCTTCGGGGGTACGGGCGGCGGCCCGGCCTCCTCGAACTTGCGCAGCCGGGTCTGCGCGGCCTGGTAACGCGAGGCCAACCCGTCGTTGTACGCGGCCTTCTGCTTGTACATCAGCATCAGCTCGCGCAGCTTCTGGTGCTCCTCGTCCCAGCGCCGACGCAGCTCGTCGAGGCGGGCGTGCCGAGCCACCCGAGCCTCGTGCCAGCTGGCGAAGCCGCCCGGGTGCACCCAGGCACTGCCACCCTCGACGGCGACCACCCGATCGGCGCTCTGAGCCAGCAGCTCGCGGTCGTGCGAGACGTAGAGCACCGACTTCGTCGACTCGCGCAGTCGCGCCTCCAGCCAGCGTTTGCCGGGCACGTCGAGGAAGTTGTCCGGTTCGTCGAGCAGCAGCACCTCGTCCGGGCCGCGCAGCAGCAACTCCAGGGCGAAGCGCTTCTGCTGGCCGCCGGAGAGGGTACGCACCGGACGGTCCCGGACGGCGTCCCACGGTTGGCCGAGCACGATGGTCGCGACGGTGTCGAAGAGCACCTCGGCGTCGTACCCGCCAGCCTCGCCCCAGGCGCCGAGCGCATCGGCGTACGCCAGCTGGGCCTTGCCAGCGGCGTTGCCGAACTTGCCGTGGGCCTCGGCCGCCCGCATGGCAGCCTCGGTCTCGCCGAGCCGCCGGCCGGCGTCGCGCAGCGCCGGCGGGGCCAGCGACAACGCCAGGTCGGCGAGGGTCGACTCGTCGCCGATCATGCCGATGAACTGGCGCATCACGCCCAGCCCACCGGCCCGCGCGACGACGCCGCTGGGCACGGGCAGGTCGCCGGCGACCATCCTCAGCAGCGTCGTCTTTCCCGCGCCGTTCGGCCCGACCAGGGCGACCTTGCTGCCCTCCCCGACCCGGAACGACACGTCGGCGAAGAGTTCCCGACCGTCGGGCAGGATGTGCCCGACCGCTGCCACGTCCACGTATCCCACGCCGGGATCCTGCCCCAGTGAGGGTCGGGCGGTATATCCAATTACCGGGTGACGCGCAGCACCCGGAAGCCCTTTTGGCTGGCGTACCGCTCGACCTGCCAACTCTGCTCGGTGAGCCAGCGTTGCAGCGAGTCGCCGCCGAGGTGCCGGGCGACGACCAACCAGCCGACGCCGTCCGGGGCGAGTCGGGGCAGCCAGCGCAGCAGCAGGTCGTGCAGCCCGTCCTTGCCGATCCGGATGGGCGGGTTCGACCAGAGCTGGGCGAAGCGGACGCCGTCCGGAACGTCGTCTGGCGCGCTGACCCGGACCCGGTCGGCGGCGCCGATCCGGGCCGCGTTGGCGGCGGTCAGCTCGCGGGCCCGGGCGTTGACGTCGACGGCCCAGATGGTGCTGGTGGGCGTGAGGTCGGCCAGCACGCAGCTGATCGGCCCGAACCCGCAGCCGAGGTCGAGCAGGTCGCCGGTGGTGTCGGCGGCGGGAAGCTCGGCCTTGCGCAGCAGCACCGCTGTGCCCGGGTCGAGCCGGCTGGCGGAGAAGACCCCGCCGGCCGAGGTGAGCCGGTAGTCGCGGTCGGCGACGGAGAACTCGACCTCGCGCGCCGGGGCGTCGCTGGTGGGCTGAGCGGTGAAGTAGTGGTCGCCGGTCACCCGGCAATTCTCGCACCGGTCCGGGGCGGACCTGACGCGGCCCACACGCACATTTCCCCGATATTACCCCCTAAAGGGACAATGACTCCTACTCTGGGCGACATGGTGTATCGGTACCAGTCCGATGAGGACGCTTTCGAGGAGTACCCGGAGCCCGGGTCCGACCTGTCGGTGCTCGGCGCCGGTCCGCCCCCGCCGGCGGGGCCCTCTCCGTCGCGCTTCCCCACGCCGTCGCTGCCCCGGCCGAACCAACTCTCGCTGCCCTCGTCGCAGCCCGCGCCGGCTCGTGCCGATGTGTCGCAGCCCAGGCCGGCCGCCCGCGCCGACGCGCCGCAGCAACTGCCGACTCGTGCCGACATCCCGCCCGCCCCGCCGCGCAGCCAGATCTACACCTCGTCGACGCCGGTGCAGCCGCCCACCCGGCGCGGCGGCGGCCGACTCTGGCAGGTGCTGATCGGCGGCGCGGCCGTCCTGGTGCTGCTCGCCCTCTGCGGCCTCGGCGCCGCCGCGCTGCTCACCAACCGCAACGAGCAGCCGCAGAGCGACCCGACGTACCAGCCGAACGCCGCCCCGACGTCGGCACCGGCGGAACGGCTGGCCCTCGACTCCCGGGACACCGACCAGGCCCCGCTCACCGCCAAGGAACTCTTCCCCGGCAAGGAACTGAAGCTCACCGCCGGCCAACCGAGCTACCAGGTGCTCAAGACACAGTCCAGCGGCAGTTGCGCCGTCGCCGCCACCGACGAGGTAGCCGACCTGCTGGTCCGGCTCGGCTGCAACCAGGTCGTCCGGGCCACGCTGAGCACGCCCGACGACAGCCACCTGGTCACCGCCGGCCTGTTCAACCTCACCGACAAGGTCAGCGCGGAACGGGCCCGAGACCGGCTCCGGCAACTGCTCGACGAGCGGCAGGGCCGTTTCCGTGGCCTCACCGCCGACGAGGGGGACGGCACCGATGTCCTGGCCAGCGCCCCGGCACGAGTCGGCTGGCAGGTTCGTGGCCACTACCTGGCGTACGCGCTGGTGGTCCGCAAGGACGGGGCGGCGGTCAAGGCGGGTGACGCCAAGGTCCGCGAGATCCTGTTCGACATGATCGAGCTGCACCTCAGCCGGGGCGTGCTGCAGAGCCGGGCCGACGGTGGCACCGCCGGGCAACCGACGGCGGCACCGACCGGCAGCAACGCCAACCAGGGCGATCTGCCGGGCAACTGACCCCGCGGGCGGTCAGCCCTCGACCGGGACCCGCAACCGGCGGGTGAGGGTGGCGCGGTGGGCGTACTCGGCCGGGTCCGCCGGGTAGCCGACGGCCACCAGGGTCAGCCCGCGCGCGGGGGCAACCGTCACCTCGCTGGACCGCTCCCGCTGGGTGAGCAGAGTGCCCGGCCACTCGACCGGGCGGCGGCCGTCCCCGGCCACCAGCATGGCCCCCACCAGGCTGCGCACCATCGCCTGGCAGAACGCGTCGGCCTGCACTGTGGCGACCAGAATGCCGTCCGGGTCGCGACGCCAGTCCAGCCGGGTCACCTCGCGCAGCGTGGTCGCGTGCTCCTTGCGCCGGCAGTACGCGGCGAAGTCGTGCTCCCCCACCAGCCCGTTCGCGGCGGCGTTCAGCGCCGCCAGGTCCAGCGGTTTCGGCCAGGCCAGCACCTCGTGACGGCGCAGCGGCTCGGCACCGAAGGGCGCATCGGTGACCCGGTACTCGTAGCGCCGGAAGGTGGCCGAGAACCGGGCGTCGAAGTCGGCCGGCACCTCGGTCATCGCCCGTACCCGCACGTCGGTGGGGAGCAGCCGGGCCAGGCGACGCAGCAGTCGTCCCTCGTGCTGCCGCCACACGTCCACGGGCAGGTCCACGTGGCACACCTGCCCCGTGGCGTGCACGCCCGCGTCGGTACGCCCGGCCACCGTCAGCCCGGTGGCCGTACCGGCGCCGAGGACCAGGTCCAGGGTCTCGGCGAGCACCCCCGCGACGGTGCGCCTGGTCGGCTGGGCTGCCCAGCCGGAGAAGTCGGTGCCGTCGTACGAGACGTCCAGCCGCAGCCGGATCCGCTCGTCCACCTCGTACCTCCTGTTACGGGTCGGGCCCGACACCCCCGATGGGGTGCCGGGCCCGACAATGCCCTTGATCAGGCCTTGTTCTCGGTGGCCTCGTCGCTGTCCTCGCGGGCGGCGTCGGTGTCACCGGACGCCGACACCGGCGCCTCGGAGTCCTGGTCGGCCGGAGCCGACTTCGGGGCCTCGTCGGCCGGGGCGAGCGCTTCGACCTTGTCCTGCTGCGCAGCCTTGCGGGCGGCGGTCTTCTTGTTCGCCTTCGGCTCGGCGACCTGAAGCTCCTCCACCAGCTCGATGATGGCCATCGGGGCGTTGTCACCCTTGCGCGGACCGGTCTTCACGATCCGGGTGTAACCGCCGGGGCGGTTGGAGTACCGGGGCGCGATCTGGTCGAACAGGGCGTAGACCACGTCCTTGTCCTTGACGACACCCAGCACCCGACGCCGCGAGGCGAGGTCACCGCGCTTGGCCTTGGTGATGAGCTGCTCGGCCAGCGGGCGCAGCCGCCGGGCCTTCGTCTCGGTGGTCTGGATCTTCCCGTGCTGGAACAGCGCGGTCGCCAGGTTGGCCAGCATCAGCCGCTCGTGCGAGGGGCTGCCGCCGAGGCGGGGGCCCTTGGTGGGCGTGGGCATTTTTGGTGCTCCTCAGTTGTGGCGGCAGCGCGGACTAGAGCTGCTCGGTCTCGCGGTAGTCGTCGGTGTCGTAGTCGGCCTCGCCGAAGGTGTCCACGACGTGCGCCGGGTCGAAGTTCGGAGCCGAGTCCTTCAGCCCGAGACCCATCCCGGCGAGCTTCATCTTGACCTCGTCGATCGACTTCTGACCGAAGTTGCGAATGTCGAGGAGGTCGGCCTCGGTACGCCCGATGAGCTCACCAACGGAGTTGATGCCCTCGCGCTTGAGGCAGTTGTAGGAGCGGACGGTGAGGTCCAGCTCCTCGATCGGCAGAGCGAGGTCCGCCGCCAGCTGGGCGTCCTGCGGGGACGGCCCGATGTCGATGCCCTCGGCGGTCTCGTCCAGCTCCCGGGCAAGCCCGAACAGCTCGACCAGCGTCGAACCGGCGGAGGCCAGCGCGGTACGCGGACCCATCGACGGCTTGGTCTCGACGTCGATGATCAGCCGGTCGAAGTCGGTGCGCTGCTCGACACGGGTCGCCTCGACGCGGTAGGTCACCTTCAGCACCGGCGAGTAGATCGAGTCGACCGGGATCCGGCCGATCTCGGCGCCGGACTGCTTGTTCTGCGCCGCCGTCACGTAGCCCCGACCCCGCTCGACGGTCAGCTCCATGTCGAGCCGGCCCTTGCCGTTCAGGGTGGCGAGCTTGAGATCCGGGTTGTGCACCGAGACGCCGGCCGGGGGCTGGATGTCGCCAGCGGTCACGTCGCCCGGGCCCTGCTTACGCAGGTACATGCTGACCGGCTCGTCATGCTCGGAGCTGACGCACAGCTCCTTGATGTTCATGACGAGCTCGACCACGTCCTCCTTGACACCGGGGATCGTGGTGAACTCGTGCAGCACACCGTCGATCTTGATCGAGGTGACGGCCGCGCCCGGGATCGACGACAGCAGCGTGCGCCGCAGCGAGTTACCCAGGGTGTAGCCGAAGCCCGGCTCCAGCGGCTCGATGGCGAACCGGGACCGGGTCTCGTTGATCGACTCCTCGGAGAGGGAGGGTCGCTGGCTGATGAGCATCTTTTCTCTTCTCTTCCGGGGCGCCCGCTATTTGACGCCCACGACACAAACTGTTCCGGTGGCCCGCCCCGAAGGGCGGGCCACCGAACGAGCTCGGACTACTTGGAGTAGAGCTCGACGATCAACTGCTCCTGGACCTGCGTGTCGATGACCTGCCGGGCCGGGAGGGAGTGCACGAGCACCTTCATCTGGCTCGGGATGGCCTCGAGCCACGCCGGAACCGTCTTCGAGCCGGCCTGAGCCTGCGCGACGATGAACGGGGTGAGCTCCTTGCTCTTGCCCCGAACCTCGATGATGTCGTGCTCCTTGACGCGGTACGACGGGATGTCGACCTTCTTGCCGTTCACCGTGAAGTGACCGTGCTTGACCAACTGGCGGGCCATGTCCCGCGAGTGGGCGTAGCCGGCCCGGTAAACGACGTTGTCCAGCCGCGACTCGAGGATCTGCAGGAGGACCTCACCGGTCTTGGCCTGCTTGCCAACGGCTTCCTCGTAGTAACCGCGGAACTGCTTCTCCAGCACGCCGTAAACCCGACGGGCCTTCTGCTTCTCGCGGAGCTGGAGCAGGTACTCCGTCTCCTTGGTGCGGCCGCGGCCGTGCTGCCCGGGCGGGAACGGCCGGGACTCGAACGGGCACTTCGGACCATCGCACTTGCTGCCCTTGAGGAACAGCTTCATCTTCTCCCGCCGGCAACGGCGGCAGTCTGCACCGGTGTAACGAGCCATCTCTCTCTACCTCTCAGACCCGGCGACGCTTCGGCGGACGGCACCCGTTGTGCGGCTGCGGGGTGACGTCGGCGATCTGGCCGACCTCGAGGCCCACGGCCTGCAGCGAACGGATGGCGGTTTCCCGGCCGGAGCCGGGGCCCTTGACGAACACGTCGACCTTGCGCATGCCGTGCTCCATGGCGCGACGCGCGGCAGCCTCGGCGGCCAGCTGCGCAGCGAACGGAGTCGACTTGCGGGAGCCCTTGAAGCCGACCTGGCCAGCGGAGGCCCAGGAGATGACCGCACCGGTCGGGTCCGTGATGGACACGATGGTGTTGTTGAACGTGCTCTTGATGTGCGCCTGCCCGTGGGCGACGTTCTTGCGTTCCTTGCGCCGGACCTTCTTTACAGCGGCTCCGGCACGAGCCTTCGGTGGCATAAGTCTGTGCGCTCCTAGTTGACTTTCCGGATTGGGTTGCGGCCTGACCCACCTCGGCGGCGGCCGACCCCGTCATCCGGTCAAGAACTACTTCTTGCCGGGCTTCTTCTTGCCGGCGACGGTCCGCTTCGGGCCCTTGCGGGTCCGGGCGTTGGTCTTGGTCCGCTGGCCACGCACGGGCAGGCCCCGGCGGTGCCGGATGCCGGCGTAGCAGCCGATCTCAACCTTGCGGCGGATGTCAGCGGCGACCTCGCGGCGCAGGTCGCCTTCAACCTTGTAGTTGCCCTCGATGTGGTCGCGGAGCTGCACGAGCTCCTCGTCCGTGAGGTCCCGAGCGCGCTTGTCCGGCGAGATGCCGGTAGCGGCGAGTGTCTCCAGGGCGCGGGTGCGACCGACCCCGAAGATGTAGGTGAGCGCGATCTCCAACCGCTTTTCGCGGGGGAGATCCACGCCGACTAGACGTGCCATGTGCGGGCGTACTCCTCGTGATGTGTGGCGGAGGTGTGGACCCGTCCCACCCCGCTACCGGCCGTCCCGTCTTTCCGACGCGGTGAGCGCCGGCGACCGGGATCGGTCGCTGCCCGAGCGGGCCCCGGCCTCCGACCGGGGGTCAGCCACGCAGAGGTACGACTGGCGTACCGCTCGCGGCTGGGACGAGCATGTGTGATGTGTGTGTCGCTGGGGATCCGCCTGGACCAACGCCACCCGGCCGGTGTTACGGCCGGACGGGCTGAGTCAGCCCTGGCGCTGCTTGTGGCGCGGGTCGCTGCAGATGACCATGACCCGGCCGTGCCGGCGGATAACCCGGCACTTCTGGCAGATCCTCTTGACGCTCGGCTTGACCTTCACGGTTGCCTTACTTCCCATCTGGCCCGGGGACGCGCTCTGCGCGACACCGGACGTCGAAGACGGACACGGGACTTCCCGGCCGTCGTCAGGACTACTTGTAGCGGTAGACGATGCGCCCGCGGGTCAGGTCGTACGGCGAAAGTTCGACGACGACCCGGTCCTCCGGAAGGATGCGGATGTAGTGCTGCCGCATCTTGCCGCTGATGTGAGCCAACACCTTGTGGCCGTTCGCGAGCTCCACCCGGAACATGGCGTTCGGCAGGGGCTCGATGACCCGACCCTCGATCTCAATGGCTCCGTCTTTTTTCGGCATGTCCTCCGCTGTCCTGACGTCGATTGCTCCGGGCGGCCCACAACGTCTTACACGGAAATCTGATCAGAATCAGAAGCCCGCGCCAGCCGCGGCTCCAGCTCCCACCGAAGCGCAGGGTGGGCATGCCGGAGTGGACGCTGTGCGCCGATCTGAAAGTGTACGCCGGCCTGGTGTCCCCCGCCAAACCGACCACCCACCAACCCGCGCGCCGCCCCATCCGGCCCCACCCTCAGCTCCGTTGATCATGGAGTTGTTGTCACGACACGCCGGAGCCGGCGGCATCAACTTCATGATCAACGGGACGGGCGGGGGTTGGGGGGATCAGAGAGTTGGGGATTGTTCGTCCGGTTTGGCGGCGCGCTTTGCCTGCTTGCGCTCTCGGCGGCGTTGGCGCTTGACGGCCTGGCGCTGGGGCTCTTTTCCGGCCAGCCCGGTGACCGTGCGGACCATCAGCACCGCGCCCCAGGGCCCCGCCACCCAGCCCGGCCAGAAGTAGAGCAGGTCCTGGCTGAGCAGCGACGTCACCGCCCAGATGGTCACCACGATGGCGATCACCCGTAGGTAAGGGAACCACACCTCAGCCAACCAGCGGGCGGTGACGCCCGCGGTGGGGGCCGGACCAAGCTGGTCACCCAGCTGGCTCACCGTCGACCTGGCGACCGGCGCCAGGCCCGACCGCTGCGCTGGCGTCACCGGCGGGAGGTCGGTGAGCAGGGCCTCAAGGTCGGCGTACGTGCGTGCCGCGTAGGCCCGCTGCAACCGCTCGTCGTACTCGTGCAGATCCAGTCGACCCTCGTCGAGGGCGACCCGCAACCGGTCGGCCACCGCCGCACGGTCCGAGTCCGCGGCTCGCATCCCGTCGCGCCCGTCCATGCCGGCAAGCATGCCACCGTCGCGCCAATCCCGCCCGAACCCTGCCCATCGGTCGATCATGAAGTTGTTGCCCGCCTCGCCGGCGTGTCAGAGCAATAACTTCATGATCGACGGGAGGAAGCGGGGTTAGGGGGTTTTTGTGGCTGCGGGTTGGCGGGCGGTTACCAGGTCGCCCAGGCGGGCGCGGCCACCGTCGAACGCGGTGAGCACCCAGACGCCGTCCGGCAGCAGCGCCATCGAGTGCTCGACGTGCGCGGCCACCGAGCCGTCCCGGGTGACGACCGTCCACCCGTCGGCCAACTCGACAGTACGCGGGGACGCCATGGTGATCATCGGCTCGATGGCCAGGGCCATGCCGGGAACGAGCCGCGGACCCTTGCCCGGCCGACCGTGGTTGAGCACGTGCGGGTCCTGGTGCATCTCGGTGCCGATGCCGTGCCCGCCGTAGCCGTCGACGATGCCGTACCGGCCGCCCTTGCGGACAGCGGTCTCCACAGCGTGCGAGATGTCGGTCAGTCGACCCTTGCCGCTTGCCGCGCCACGCGCCGCGGCGGCAATGCCGGCCCACATCGCGTCCTCGGCGACCTCGGCCATCGTCAGCAGCGCCGGGTCGACGTCACCGACCCCGACCGTGATCGCGGAGTCGCCGTGCCACCCGTCCAGCACCGCGCCGCAGTCGATGGAGATCAGGTCGCCGGCCTGGAGCACCTGCTTCGGCGACGGGATGGCGTGCACGATCTGCTCGTTGACCGAGGAGCAGATCGACGCCGGGAAACCGTGGTAGCCCTTGAACGACGGAGCGCCACCCGCCTCGCGGATGGTCGACTCGGCGATCGCGTCCAGATCGGCGGTGCTCACACCGGGGGCGACAGCCTCCCGCATCCGGCGCAGCGCCTCGGCCACCACCAGCCCGGCGGCCCGCATCTTCTCGATCTGGTCAGGGGTCTTCAGCTGGATGTCCAGCTGGGGACGACGCATGGAGCGGTTACCTTTCGTTGCCGAACAGCGGGGCACATAACGCGTACCCCGCCGTTCGCACTCTATCCGCCGTGGCCCGGCCGGACCTCAGCCGCCGTACGACCGCAACGCGTCGATGGCCCGGGTGGTGACGTCCTCCACCGGCCCGGTGGCGTCGATCCCGACCAGCTTGCCCTGGGCGCCGTAGTAGTCGACAAGGGGTGCGGTCTTCTCGCTGTACTCACGAAGCCGCGTGGCGATCGTCTCCGGCTTGTCGTCGTCGCGCTGGAACAGCTCGGCGCCGCACCGGTCACAGATGCCAGGCCGGGTGGTGGCGTCGAACTCGACGTGCCAGATCTTGCCGCAGCCCCGGCAGGTACGCCTGCCGGAGAGCCGCCGGATCACCTCGTCGTCGTCGACGACCAACTCCAGGACCAGGTCCAGGGCGGTGCCCAGATCGGCCAGGAGCTTGTCCAGTGCGGCCGCCTGCGGAGTCGTCCGCGGGAAGCCGTCGAGCAGGAAACCCTCGCTGGCGTCGGGCTCGGCCAGCCGGTCCCGGACCATGTTGATGGTGACCTCGTCCGGAACCAGCTCGCCCGCGTCCATGTACCGCTTCGCCTCGACACCGAGCGGCGTGCCCTGGGTGACGTTCGACCGGAAGATGTCTCCGGTCGAAATCTTCGGCACCGAGAGGTGCGCGGCGATGAACTCGGCCTGCGTGCCCTTGCCCGCGCCCGGCGGGCCAACCAGAACGAGTCTCATCTACCGCAGGAACCCTTCGTAGTTCCGCTGCATGAGTTGGCTCTCGATCTGCTTCACGGTCTCCAGACCGACGCCGACCATGATGAGCACAGCGGTGCCGCCGAACGGGAAGTTCTGGTACTGCTGGTTGTCCAGCCAGATGAAGAAGAAGTTCGGCAGGATCGAGATGACGCCGAGGTAGAGCGCGCCCGGCAGGGTGATCCGGCTGAGGATGAAGTCCAGGTAGTCGGCGGTCGGCTTGCCCGGGCGGATGCCCGGCACGAACCCGCCGTACTTCTTCATGTTGTCCGCGACCTCGGTCGGGTTGAACGTGATCGAGACGTAGAAGTACGTGAAGAAGATGATCAGCAGGAAGTAGACCGAGATGTAGATCGGGCTGCTCGGGTTGACCAGGTTGTTCTGGATCCACGACTGGGTCTTGCCCGGGTCGGTCTGGTCGAAGAACTGCAGCGCCAACTGCGGCAGGTAGAGCAGCGACGAACCGAAGATGACCGGGATCACACCCGCCTGGTTGACCTTCAGCGGGATGTAGGTCGAGGTGCCGCCGTACATCCGCCGGCCGATCATCCGCTTGGCGTACTGCACCGGGATCCGGCGCTGCGCCTGCTCGATGAAGGTGACAGCGGTGATGACCACCAGGACCAGCGCGATGACCAGGGCGAACATGTCCCAGCCCTTGCTGGTCTTGATCTGCCAGCCCTCGCTGGGCAGCCGCGCCGCGATCGAGGTGAAGATCAGGACGGACATGCCGTTGCCGACGCCGCGGTCGGTGATCAGCTCACCGAGCCACATGACCATGCCGGTGCCGGCGGTCATCGTCATCACCAGGATGGCCAGGGTCAGCCAGTCCGGGATGCCGGTGCCGGTGGGGATGATCGGGAACTGGTCGCACTTGTTCTGGAACAGCTGCCCGGAGCGGGCCAGGGCCACGAAGGCCGAGGCCTGGAGCACACCGAGGCCGAGGGTCAGGTAGCGCGTGTACTGCGTGATCTTCGCCTGACCGGCCTGGCCCTCCTTGCGGAGCTGCTCCAAGCGGGGGATCACGACGGTCAGCAGCTGCAAGATGATCGACGCGGTGATGTAGGGCATGATGCCCAGCGCGAAGACCGAGAGCTGTAGCAGCGCTCCGCCGGAGAAGAGGTTGAGAAGGTTCACCACCCCGGTGGTGTCACCCTGGATGGTGTCGAGGCACTTCTGCACGTTGCCGTACGAGACGCCCGGGCTGGGGAGCGTTGCACCCAGCCGGTAGACCGCGATGATGCCTACTGTGAACAGCAGCTTCTTGCGCAGGTCAGGCGTACGGAACGCACTGAGAAAGGCGGACAGCAACTTCTTCCTCCTGCGCGAGGCGGGCCGCCGGTGATCCCTGGCGGGTCGGGGTGGATCACGGGCGAGTGCCCGCAATCCATGGCTGGGATGGGACTCTAACAGCCTCACCCCGGTCCGGGCAGATGCGCCCGACTACATAAATCGATTCCGATGTTACCGGGCGCTCAGGCCCCGGGCAGACCATGGCGCCCGCCAGTTGCTCTCAACTGGACGGGCGCCATGGTCGTACGCCTTACAGCTCGGTGACGGAGCCACCGGCGGCAGCGATCTTCTCCTTGGCCGACGCACTGAACGCGTGCGCGGACACCTGGAGCGCCACACCGCCGAGGTCCCCGGTGCCGAGGACCTTGACCGGGTGACCCTTGCGGACCGCGCCGGACTCAACGAGCTCCAGCGGGCCGACCTGACCACCATTCGGGAACAGCTCAGCGAGTCGGTCCAGGTTGACCACCTGGAAGACCACCTTGAACTTGTTCTTGAAGCCCTTCATCTTCGGCAGGCGCATGTGGATGGGCATCTGCCCACCCTCGAACGCCGCCGAGATGTTCTTGCGGGCCTTGGAGCCCTTGGTACCGCGACCAGCGGTCTTGCCCTTGGAACCCTCACCGCGACCCACACGGGTCTTCGCGGTCTTGGAACCGGGCGCCGGGCGCAGGTGATGCACCTTGATCGTCATTACTCGACCTCCTCGACCTTCACGAGGTGGCTCACAGTGAAGATCATGCCGCGGATCTCGGGCCGGTCCTCCTTGACCACCACGTCGTTGATCCGCTTGAGACCGAGCGAACGCAGCGACTCACGCTGGTTGTGCTTGGTCCCGATACCGGACCGGAGCTGGGTGACCTTCAGGCGTGCCATCAGCGCGCCACCCCCGCACGCGACGCCAGCATGGCGGCCGGCGCGACGTCCTCCACCGGCAGACCACGACGCGCCGCGACCTGCTCGGGGGACTCAAGCCCCTTCAGGGCCGCCACGGTGGCGTGCACGATGTTGATCGGGTTCGACGAACCGAGGCTCTTGGAGAGCACGTCGTGGATCCCGGCGCACTCCAGCACGGCACGCACCGGTCCACCGGCGATGACACCCGTACCGGCCGAGGCCGGCTTGAGCAGCACCACACCAGCGGCGTCCTCACCCGTCACCGGGTGCGGGATCGACTGACCGATCCGCGGAACCTTGAAGAAGTGCTTCTTGGCCTCCTCGACACCCTTGGCGATGGCCGCGGGCACCTCCTTGGCCTTTCCGTAGCCCACGCCGACCGTGCCGTCGCCGTCGCCCACGATCACCAGGGCGGTGAAGCTGAAGCGACGACCACCCTTCACGACCTTGGCGACGCGGTTGATCGCGACGACCCGCTCAAGGTGCGGGGTCTTCTCGACGGGCGCGTTTCCGCGGCCGCCCTCACGGCGGTTGTCGCGGCGACCACCCTCGTTGCCACCGGACCCGCCGCCACGGCGCTGTTGACCTGGCATCAGCAGCCTTCCTTCTCTCTCGTGACGGGGTTGTTAGAACTCGAGCCCGGCTTCGCGGGCGGCGTCGGCAAGCGCGGCGACTCGCCCCGCGTACCGGTTGCCGCCGCGGTCGAAGACGACCTTGGAGACGCCGGCGGCCTTGGCCCGCTCGGCGAGCAGCGCGCCCACCTTGCCAGCCAGGGCGCTCTTGTCGCCCTCCGCACCGCGCAGCGAGGCGTCCAGGGTCGACGCCGACGCCAGGGTGTGACCCTTGGTGTCGTCGACGACCTGGGCGACCATGTGCCGCAGCGAGCGGGTGACGACCAGGCGCGGACGCTCGGCCGTACCGCTGACGTTCTTGCGGACGCGGAAGTGTCGACGCGCACGCCCAACGGCGCGCTTGGCGGCGACACCGCGGCGGCGCTTGAGCAGCGTGGCGCTCACTTCTTACCTGCCTTTCCAGCCTTGCGGCGGATGACCTCGCCCTGGTACTTGACGCCCTTGCCCTTGTAGGGCTCCGGCGGGCGGATCTTCCGGATGTTGGCGGCGACCTCACCGACCTGCTGCTTGTCGATGCCAGCCACGTGGAACAGGGTCGGCCGCTCCACCGTGAAGGTGATGCCCGCCGGGGCGGGGACGACCACCGGGTGCGAGAACCCGAGCGCGAACTCGAGGTCCGAACCCTTGGCGGTGACCCGGTAACCGGTGCCGGCGATCTCCAGGCTCTTGCGGTAGCCCTCGGTGACCCCGACGATCATGTTGGCAACCAGCGTACGGCTCAGGCCGTGGAGTTCCTTGGCCTTGCGCTCGTCGTTCGGCCGGTTGACGCTCAGCTGCCCATCCTCGGCCCGCTCGACCGTGATCGGCTCGGCGAGGGTGTGCTGGAGCTGGCCCTTGGGGCCCTTGACCTTGACGGTCTGCCCGTCGATCGTGATGTCGACGCCGGCTGGCACCGGGATCGACTTACGTCCAATTCGCGACATTTCTACCTGTCTCCCGTTACCAGACGAAGGCGAGGACTTCCCCGCCAACACTCCGCTTGCGGGCCTGCCGGTCGGTCAGCAGCCCCTGGGACGTCGAAATGATCGCCACGCCCAGCCCACCGAGCACCCGCGGGAGCCCGTCCGACTTGGCGTACACCCGGAGACCGGGCTTGGACACGCGCTTGATGCCGGCCAGGCTCCGCTCGCGGTTCTGGCCGTACTTCAGCTCGACGACCAGTCGCTTGCCGACGGCGCCCTCCTCGGGCTCCTCGACCGACCAGGTGGCGATGTAACCCTCGGCCTTCAGGACCTCGGCGATGTTCGCCTTGATCTTGGAGTAGGGCATCTTCACCTGATCGTGGTACGCCTGGTTGGCGTTACGCAGACGCGTGAGCATGTCTGCGATCGGGTCGGTCATCGTCATGGATTTCGTCAGCCTTTCTCGCCGGGGTTCCCGGGGCATCAGCCCCGGGCCTACGGCGAAGAGCAATACCTAATCGGTGCAGGAGTTCCCGGCCGACGGCCGGGACGCGGTCGCCCTTACCAGGAAGCCTTGGACACGCCCGGCAGCTCACCGCGGTGAGCCATCTCCCGGATGCAGACCCGGCAGAGCCCGAACTTGCGGTAGACCGCCTTCGGACGCCCGCACCGCTGGCAGCGGGTGTACGCGCGAACCGAGAACTTCGGCTTCGCGGCCGCCTTGATGATCAGCGCCTTCTTGGCCATCTCAGTTCTCCTTGAACGGGAAGCCCAGGAGCTTGAGCAGCGCCCGTCCCTCGTCGTCGGTCGTGGCGGTCGTGACCACCGTGATGTCCATGCCCCGCTGGCGATCGATCCGGTCCTGGTCGATCTCGTGGAACACCGACTGCTCGGTCAGACCGAACGTGTAGTTGCCGTGCCCGTCCAGCTTGCGCCCGTCCAGGCCGCGGAAGTCGCGGATACGCGGCAGCGCGATGGAGAGCAGCCGGTCCATGAACTCCCACATCCGGTCGCCGCGAAGGGTCACCTTCGCGCCGATCGGCATGCCCTCGCGCAGCTTGAACTGCGCGATGGACTTGGTCGCCCGCCGCACCTGCGGCTTCTGGCCGGTGATCGTGGCGAGGTCGCGGACCGCGCCGTCGATCAGCTTGGCGTCGCGAGCAGCCTCGCCGACACCCATGTTGACGACGATCTTGACCAGCCGCGGCACCTGCATGGGGTTGCCGTAGCTGCGCTGCTCACGCAGCTGGGCCACGATCTCGTTGCGGTACCGCTCCTTGAGGCGCGGCAGGGTCTTTTCGGTAGCCGTGGTCATCACAGGTCCTTACCGGTGCTACGCGCGATGCGGACCTTCTGGCCGTTGTCGTCGATCCGGTAACCGACGCGGGTCGGCTTGCCGTCGGAGTCCAGGACCTGCACGTTCGAGACGTGGATCGGGGCCTCCTGAGTGACGATGCCACCGGTCTTGGCGCCACGCTGGGTGGTGCTGATGCGGGTGTGCTTCTTGACCCGGTTCACGCCCTCGACAAGGACCTTGTCCTGCCGCGGGTAGGCCTGAATGACCTTGCCCTTGGCACCCTTGTCCTTGCCGGCGATGACGACGACCGTGTCGCCCTTCTTGACCTTCACGGTCACAACACCTCCGGCGCGAGGGAAATAATCTTCATGAACCGCTTGTCCCGCAGCTCCCGGCCCACCGGGCCGAAGATACGGGTTCCACGCGGGTCCCCGCCGTCCTTGATGATGACGGCGGCGTTCTCGTCGAAGCGGATGTACGAGCCGTCCGGACGCCGCCTCTCCTTGGCCGTGCGAACGACGACAGCCTTGACGACGTCGCCCTTCTTCACACCGGCACCCGGGATCGCGTCCTTGACCGTGGCCACGATGACGTCGCCGATGCTCGCGTAGCGCCGACCCGAGCCACCGAGAACCCGGATGCACAGGATCTCCCGAGCACCCGTGTTGTCGGCGACGCGAAGTCGCGACTCCTGCTGAATCACGTCTATCTCCTATGTCTGCCGGTTCTCCGGCCGCCGTAGCGGCCGGAGCCTGGCGGAACCTACGCCCGACGCAACGCCGGGCGAGCTCGAGCCTTCGCTACTTGGCCTTTTCCAGGATCTCCACGATCCGCCAACGCTTGGTGGCGCTCAGCGGCCGGGTCTCCATGATGAGAACCCGGTCACCGGTGCCAGCGGCGTTCTGCTCGTCGTGCACCTTCAGCTTGGCCGTACGGCGCATGATCTTGCCGTACAACGCGTGCCGAACCCGGTCCTCGACCTCGACGACGACGGTCTTGTCCATCTTGTCGCTGATCACCAGGCCCTCGCGGACCTTGCGGCGCGACCGCGCGGCGGCGGTGGCGGTCTCTTCGGTCATGATGCAGTCACCTCAGTCGGCGCGGCCGAGAGCCCCAGCTCACGCTCACGCATGATCGTGTAGATCCGGGCAATCTCCCGACGGATGACCTGCAACCGCCGGTTGTTGTCCAGCTGCCCGGTTGCGGCCTGCACGCGGAGGTTGAACAGCTCCGCCTTGGCCTCCCGCAGCTTCGTGACCAGCTCCTCTTCGGAGAGCTCACGCAGCTCGGTCGCCTTAACGCCCGCTGCCATCAGGATTCACCCACTTCGCGCGTAACAATGCGGCACTTCATCGGGAGCTTGTGGATCGCGCGACGCATGGCCTCTCGCGCGGTCTGCTCGTTGGGGAAGGACATCTCGAAGAGAACCCGCCCCGGCTTGACGTTGGCGACCCACCACTCGGGCGAACCCTTACCGGAACCCATCCGGGTCTCGGCAGGCTTCTTGGTGAGGGCCTGGTCCGGGAAGATCGTGATCCAGACCTTGCCACCACGCTTGATGTGGCGAGTCATCGCGATACGTGCCGACTCGATCTGCCGGTTCGTCACGTACGCCGGCTCGAGAGCCTGGATCCCGAACTCGCCGAACACCACCCGGTTACCACCCTTGGACGCGCCACTGCGGTCCGGGTGGTGCGGCTTGCGGAAGCCCTTCGGGGGCTTGCGCGGCATCAGCATCTGTCAGCCCTCCTGCTGCGTTTCTGCCGGAGCAGCAGTGGCGGCGACAGCTGCGCTGTCGACCGGCTCGCCGCTCGGCGTCTCGGCCTGCTGCGCGATGGTGGTCGCAGCAGCCCGACCGGCCTCGGTGCCACCAGCCGTGGTGCCGGACGAACCCGACCGGCCACGGCGCGGACGCTCGGGACGGTCGCCGCGCTCACCACGACGCGGGCGGGACGGACCGGCCTCGGCCGGAGCTTCCCGGCCCGGGACGGCGTCGCCCTTGTAGATCCAGACCTTCACACCGATCCGACCGAACGTGGTACGGGCCTCGAAGAAGCCGTACTCGATGTTGGCCCGCAGCGTGTGCAGCGGAACCCGGCCCTCACGGTAGAACTCGGTCCGGCTCATCTCGGCGCCGCCGAGGCGACCCGAGACCTGAACCCGGATGCCCTTGCAGACCGGGTTCTTCATCGCCGACTGCATGGCCTTGCGCATCGCCCGACGGAAGCTGACCCGGCTGGACAGCTGCTCGGCCACGCCCTGCGCGACCAGCTGAGCGTCCGACTCGGGGTTCTTCACCTCGATGATGTTCAGCTGAACCTGCTTGCCGGTGAGCTTCTCAAGCTCGCCGCGGATCCGGTCGGCCTCCGCACCCTTACGGCCGATGACGATGCCCGGCCGGGCGGTGTGGATGTCGACCCGGACCCGGTCGCGGGTGCGCTCGATGTCGACCTTGGAAATCCCGGCACGCTCGAGGCCCTTGGACATCATCCGGCGGATCTTTACATCCTCGCCGATGTAGTCCTTGTAGAGCTTGTCCGCGAACCAGCGGGACTTCCAGTCGGTCGAGATGCCGAGCCGGAACCCAGTGGGGTGAACCTTCTGACCCATTACTCGGCGTCCTCCGTCTTGCTCTGCGCTTCGGCCGGTGCGGCCTCCGTGGCCGGGGCGGCCTTCTTCGCCGCGGCCTTCCTCGGCGCTGCCGGCGCGACCGCTTCGACCGCCACAGTGATGTGGCAGGTGCGCTTGCGGATTCGGTACGCCCGACCCTGCGCCCGCGGCTGGAACCGCTTCATCGTCGGGCCCTCGTCCACGAAGGCCTCGCTGACGAGCAGCGCGTCGGGGTCCAGCCGCTCGTTGTTCTCCGCGTTGGCGATCGCGCTAGCGAGCACCTTGTACACCTGCTCGCTCGCAGCCTGCGGCGCGAACTGCAGCACCGTGAGCGCCTCCTTCGCGGGCAGGCCGCGGACGAGGTTGACCACCCGGCGCGCCTTCATCGGCGAGATGCGCACGTGCCGCGCAACCGCCCGCGCGCCCGGAAGCACCGGAGCGTCGCCCTTTCCTGGCATCGCTGTAACCCCTTGTTCCCTCTATCCGTATGCCCGCGGCGTCAGCGCCGACGGCTCTTCCGGTCGTCCTTCTCGTGACCCTTGAACGTGCGGGTCAGCGCGAACTCGCCGAGCTTGTGCCCGACCATCGCCTCGGTCACGAACACCGGGACGTGCTTGCGTCCGTCATGCACGGCGATCGTGTGCCCCAGCATCTCGGGGATGATCGTCGAGCGCCGCGACCAGGTCTTGATCACGTTCTTGGAGCCCTTGTCGTTCTGAACTTCCACCTTCTTGAGCAGGTGGTCGTCTACGAACGGGCCCTTCTTCAGGCTGCGAGGCATGTCTTATCTCCCTCAGCCGCGCTTACGCGTGGCGTAGCGGCGGCGGACGATCAGCCGGTCACTCGGCTGGCCCTTACGGCGGGTGCGGCCCTCGGGCTTACCCTGCGGGTTGACCGGGTGGCGACCACCGGAGGTCTTACCCTCACCACCACCGTGCGGGTGGTCGACCGGGTTCATGGCGACACCACGGACGGTCGGGCGCTTGCCCTTCCACCGCATCCGGCCGGCCTTGCCCCAGTTGATGTTCGACTGGTCGGCGTTGCCGATCTCGCCGACGCTGGCGCGGCAGCGCACGTCCACCCGCCGGATCTCGCCGGACGGCATACGAAGGGTCGCGTACGCGCCCTCGCGGCCGAGCAGCTGGATGCCGACGCCGGCGGAACGGGCCAGCTTGGCCCCGCCACCCGGACGCAGCTCCACGTTGTGGATCGTCGTACCGACCGGGATGTTGCGCAGCGGCAGGTTGTTACCCGGCTTGATGTCAGCGCCCGGGCCGGACTCGACGCGGTCGCCCTGCTTCATGTCCTTCGGCGCGATGATGTATCGCTTCTCGCCGTCGGCGTAGTGCAGCAGCGCGATGCGCGCCGTGCGGTTCGGGTCGTACTCGATGTGAGCGACCTTCGCCGGCACGCCGTCCTTGTCGACCCGCTTGAAGTCGATCAGACGGTACTGACGCTTGTGACCGCCACCGTGGTGCCGCGTGGTGATCCGGCCGTGGGCGTTACGCCCGCCCTTCTTCGGCAACGGAGCCAGCAGCGACTTTTCCGGCGTGGACCGGGTGATCTCGGCGAAGTCAGCGACACTCGAGCCACGTCGGCCCGGCGTCGTCGGCTTGTACTTACGGATAGCCATTGTCTACACCCCTCAGCTGACCGGGCCGCCGAAGGCCTCGATGCGGTCACCGTCAGCCAGCTTCACGATCGCCCGCTTGGTCGCCTTGCGCTGACCGAAGCCGGTCTTGGTGCGCTTGCGCTTACCTTGGCGGTTGAGCGTGTTGACCGTCAGGACGCGGACGTTGAAGATCTGCTGGATAGCGATCTTGATCTCGGTCTTGTTCGCGTCCGGGTGCACCAGGAAGGTGTACCAGTTCCGGTTCAGCTCGCTGTAGCTCTTCTCCGAGACGACCGGCGCCACGATGATGTCGCGCGGGTCGGCGATCGTGCTCACTTGCCACCCTCCTCGGTGGTCTCGGCGGGCACGCCCAGGAACTCGTCCAGGGCGTCCTTGGTGAAGACCACGTCGTCGGCCACCAGCACGTCGTACGTGTTCAGCTGGCCGGACTCGATCAGGTGCACCCGCGGCTCGTTGCGCAGCGACACCCAGTTCAGCTCGTCGGTGCTGCTCAGCACGACCAGGACCCGACGGGCCTCGGTGAGCTGGGTCAGCGTGGCCAGAGCGGCCTTGGTCGACGGCTTCTCGCCCGAGACGAACGCCTCGACGACGTGCACCTGCCCGGCGCGGGCCCGGTCGGAGAGGGCACCCCGCAGAGCGGCGGCCTTCATCTTCTTCGGGGTCCGCTGGCTGTAGTCGCGCGGCACGGGACCGTGCACGACGCCACCGCCGGCGAACTGCGGCGCGCGGATCGAGCCCTGGCGGGCGCGACCGGTGCCCTTCTGCTTGTACGGCTTCTTGCCGCCACCGGCGACCTCGCCGCGGGTCTTGGCCTTGTGCGTGCCCTGTCGGGCCGCCGCGAGCTGGGCCACCACGACCTGGTGCATCAGCGCGACGTTGGCCTGCACGTCGAAGATGTCCTCCGGCAGCTCCACGGAGCCGCTGGTGGTGCCTTCGACGGTGCGCACGTCAACGGTGGTCACTTGGCCGCACCGCCCTTCTTCACCTTGCTCTTGGCCGCGGTACGGACCAGAACGAGCGCGCCCTTGGGACCAGGAATGGCACCCCGGACGAGCAGCAGGTTGTTCTCGGTGTCGACCGCCTGGACGGTGAGGTTCTGCACGGTGTACCGCACGCCACCCATACGGCCGGCCATCCGGGTGCCCTTGAAGACACGACCCGGAGTGGCGCAGGCGCCGATGGAGCCGGGCGAGCGGTGCTTGCGCTCGACGCCGTGCCCGGCGCCCAGGCCGTGGAAGCCGTGCCGCTTCATCGGGCCGGCGTAGCCCTTGCCCTTGGTCTTGCCGGTGACGTCGATGGTGACGCCGGCCGGGAACTCCTCGACAGTGACTTCCTGGCCGAGCGAGTATTCCCCAGCGTCCGTGGTGCGCAGCTCGACGATGTGCCGGCGCGGCGCCACGTCCGCCTTGGCGTAGTGCCCGCTGACCGGCTTCTTGACCTTGCGCGGGTCGATGGTGCCGTACGCGAGCTGGACCGCGGAGTAACCGTCCTTCTCGGCGCTACGAACCTGGCTGATGACGCACGGGCCGGCCTCGACCACGGTCACGGGAACAACACGGTTGTTCTCCCAGACCTGGGTCATGCCGAGCTTGGCGCCCAGGATCCCCTTGACTTGCCTGTCCATTTGTCCGGTCCCTACAGCTTGATCTCGATGTCGACGCCAGCCGGCAGGTCGAGGCGCATGAGCGAGTCGACCGTCTTCGGGGTCGGGTCGATGATGTCGATCAGCCGCTTGTGCGTGCGCATCTCGAAGTGCTCGCGCGAGTCCTTGTACTTGTGCGGCGAGCGGATAACGCAGAAACGGTTGATCTCCGTGGGCAGCGGCACCGGGCCCGCGACCTGCGCCCCGGTGCGCGTCACCGTCTCGACGATCTTCCGAGCCGAGGAGTCGACGACCTCGTGGTCATAGGCCTTGAGCCGGATGCGGATCTTCTGTCCCGCCATGGTGGCTTCTGTTCCTTCTCTCGATGCCGCTGTGTTGCGGGCGCCTGTACCGGCTGGCACAGGCCCACTTCGCCGACCCCCGCGGTCGGGCGTGTCGCGCCCTCGGGCCGAGCTCCGCCCCTAGGTACCGGAGTGGTGCTGACCGCACGGGGGGTCAAGGCGCCGATCGCATTACCGCGACCTGAACGCCGTACGAGGGTGGTTGGCGACTGGGCCGCCAACCACCCTACGCTCGACTGACTCGCCACCCGGAGGTTCAGCGAAAGCCGAACACAGGCGACGAACTGTCGTTACGCAACCTGACTAGTATGCCGCACGACCGGCGGCGGGTCTAATCGGGGTTACCTAGTTCACTTGTTAATCTTGGTGACGAACCCGGCGCCGACGGTGCGGCCACCCTCGCGGATCGCGAACTTGAGGTTCTCCTCCATGGCGATGGGCTGAATCAGCTTCACCGACATGGACGTGTTGTCACCCGGCATGACCATCTCGGTGCCCTCGGGGAGGGTGACGACACCGGTGACGTCAGTGGTCCGGAAGTAGAACTGCGGACGGTAGTTCTGGAAGAACGGGGTGTGACGGCCACCCTCCTCCTTGGAGAGGATGTAGACCGTCGCCTCGAACTCCGTGTGCGGGGTGTTCGAGCCCGGCTTCACGACGACCATGCCGCGCTCGACCTCGTCGCGCTTGGTACCACGCAGCAGCAGGCCGACGTTCTCGCCTGCGCGGGCGTCGTCCAGGGTCTTCCGGAACATCTCGATCGCGGTGACCTTGGTCTTGAAGCTCTTCTCCTTGATACCGACGAGCTCAACATCCTCGTTCGGCAGGAGAACGCCGCGCTCCACGCGACCGGTGACGACGGTGCCACGACCGGTGATCGTGAAGACGTCCTCAACCGGCATCAGGAACGGCTTGTCAACCTCGCGCTCCGGCTGCGGGATCGAGGTGTCGACAGCGGTCATCAGGTCCAGCAGCTTGCCGGTCCACTCGGGGTCACCCTCGAGGGCCTTCAGCGCCGAAACCCGAACGACCGGCAGGTCGTCACCCGGGTACTCCTGCGAGGAGAGCAGCTCACGGACCTCGAGCTCGACGAGCTCCAGGAGCTCCTCGTCATCGACCATGTCGCTCTTGTTGAGCGCCACGACGATGTACGGCACACCGACCTGACGGGCCAGCAGCACGTGCTCGCGGGTCTGCGGCATCGGGCCGTCGGTCGCCGCGACCACCAGGATCGCGCCGTCCATCTGCGCGGCACCGGTGATCATGTTCTTGATGTAGTCGGCGTGCCCAGGGCAGTCGACGTGCGCGTAGTGCCGCGACTCGGTCTGGTACTCGACGTGCGCGATCGAGATCGTGATGCCGCGGGCCTTCTCCTCCGGCGCCTTGTCGATCTCGTCGAACGGCGTGTAGGGGTTCAGGTCCGGGTACTGGTCGTGCAGGACCTTGGTGATGGCCGCCGTCAGCGTCGTCTTACCGTGGTCGATGTGACCAATGGTGCCGATGTTGACGTGCGGCTTAGTCCGCTCGAACTTAGCCTTCGCCACTGGTGTCCTCCTGTGGACTTCTTGGTTCGTACGCCCGGCGCGCCGGTCGGCGCTTAGGACTCTGTCGACAGCCTTTCCGGCCTGACGGCCGGAGAGCCTTTGTGGGTTCTGCGGCGATGAAGCCTACAGGCCCGGTCTCACGCGATCCGATCGTGGTGGTCGCGGGCGGGTAAAACCTCCCGCGACCAACCACGAATCACCTGCTCAGGGCGTTACTCGCCCGTTGCCTTGGCGATGATCTCCTTCGCGACGCTCTGCGGAACCTCGGCGTAGGAGTCGAACTGCATGCTGTAGCTAGCCCGGCCCTGGGTCTTCGACCGCAGGTCGCCGACGTAGCCGAACATCTCCGACAACGGCACCAGAGCCCGGACGATGCGGGCGCCGCTGCGCTCCTCCATCGCCTGGATGATGCCGCGGCGGGAGTTGAGGTCACCGATGACGTCACCCATGTTCTCCTCAGGAGTGGTGACTTCAACGGCCATCATCGGCTCGAGCAGTGCCGGATCGGCCTTGCGGGCCGCGTCCTTCATCACCATCGAGCCGGCGATCTTGAATGCCATTTCCGACGAGTCAACCTCGTGGTACTGGCCGTCCAGCAGGGTCAGCTTCACGCCGACCAGCGGGAAGCCCGCGAGGATGCCGTACTGCAGCGCGTCCTGCGCACCGGCGTCCACCGAGGGGATGAACTCCCGGGGGATGCGGCCGCCGCTGACGGCGTTGGCGAACTCGTAGGTAGGCGAGTCGTTGTCCAGCGGAAGCGGCTCGACGCTCACGATCACGCGGGCGTACTGGCCGGAACCACCGGTCTGCTTCTTGTGGGTGTACTCGACCTTGTCCACCTTGCGGCGGATGGTCTCGCGGTACGCCACCTGCGGCTTGCCGACGTTCGCCTCGACGTTGAACTCGCGGCGCATGCGGTCGACCAGGATGTCCAGGTGAAGCTCACCCATGCCGGAGATGACCGTCTGACCGGTCTCCTCGTCCAGCTGGACGCGGAAGGTCGGGTCCTCCTCGGCCAGGCGCTGGATGGCGGTACCCAGCTTCTCCTGGTCGGACTTGGTCTTCGGCTCGATCGCCACCGAGATGACCGGCTCCGGGAAGGTCATCGACTCCAGGATGACCGGGTTCGCCGGGTCGGAGAGAGTGTCGCCGGTGGTGGTCTGCTTGAGACCCTGCACGGCGATGATGTCGCCGGCCTGCGCCGACGGACGCTCTTCCCGCTTGTTGGCGTGCATCTGGTAGATCTTGCCGATGCGCTCCTTGCGGTCCTTGGTGGAGTTGACCACCTGGGAACCGGAATCGAGCGTGCCGGAGTAGACCCGCACGTAGGTGAGCTTGCCCAGGTGCTTGTCCGTCTGGATCTTGAAGGCCAGGCCGGAGAAGGGCTCCGAGTTGGACGGCTTACGCAGCAGCGGGGTCTCGCCGTCGGTGGCCGTACCCTCGATCGCCGGGACGTCCAGCGGCGACGGCAGGAAGTCGACAACGGCGTCGAGCATGGGCTGAACGCCCTTGTTCTTGAACGCCGAGCCGCAGAGCACCGGGTTGGCCTTGCCGGCGATGGTGGCACGCCGGATGGCGGCCTTGATCTCCCCGACGGGGATCTCCTCGCCCTCCAGGTACTTCTCCATCACCGCGTCGTCGACGTCGGCGAGGGTCTCCATCAGCTTCTCGCGCCACTCAGCTGCGGAGTCGGCCAGCTCGGCCGGGATCTCCTCAACCGCGTAGTCCTCACCCTTCTGGGTCTCCCCGCGCCAGGTGAGCGCGCGCATGCCGATCAGGTCGACGACACCGATGTGGTCACCCTCGAGCCCGATCGGGATCTGGAGCACCAGCGGGGTGGCGTTCAACCGGTCGATCATCATCTGCACGCAGCGGAAGAAGTCGGCGCCGGTCCGGTCGAGCTTGTTGACGAAGCACATACGCGGGACGTTGTACTTGTCGGCCTGCCGCCAGACGTTCTCCGTCTGCGGTTCCACGCCGGCGACACCGTCGTAGACCGCTACCGCACCGTCCAGGACCCGCAACGACCGCTCGACCTCGACCGTGAAGTCGACGTGGCCAGGCGTGTCGATGATCTGGATCGTGTGGTCTTTCCACTCACACTTGGTAGCAGCGGAGGTGATGGTGATACCACGCTCCTGCTCCTGCTCCATCCAGTCCATGACGGCAGCGCCCTCGTGGACCTCACCGATCTTGTACGTGATGCCGGTGTAGAACAGGATTCGCTCGGTGGTCGTGGTCTTACCGGCATCGATGTGCGCCATGATGCCGATGTTGCGTACCTTGGCGAGCGCGTCTGCGGCGGCCACTTCAATCCCTACTTATCGTCGTCTCGACTCAACTGGTGGCGGTTCCGGCGCCCGAAGGCGCCGGAACCAGGGTGTTACCAGCGGTAGTGCGCGAAGGCCTTGTTCGACTCGGCCATCTTGTGCGTGTCCTCGCGCCGCTTGACGGCGGCACCGAGGCCGTTGCTCGCGTCCAGCAGCTCGTTCATCAGCCGCTCGACCATGGTCTTCTCGCGCCGAGCGCGGGAGTACGTGACCAGCCAGCGCAGGCCCAGGGTGGTCGCCCGGGTCGGGCGGACCTCGACCGGAACCTGGTAGGTGGCGCCACCGACACGACGGCTGCGCACCTCGAGGGTCGGCTTGACGTTGTCCATCGCCCGCTTGAGGGTGACGACCGGGTCGGTGCCGGACTTCTCGCGGCAGCCCTCGAGGGCCGCGTACACGATGGACTCGGCGAGCTGACGCTTGCCGCGGAGCAGGATCTTGTTCACCAGCTGGGTGACCAGCGGCGAGTTGTACACCGGGTCAGCGACCAGTGGCCGCCGCGGAGCGGGTCCCTTACGCGGCATGTCAGCTCTTCTCCTTCTTCGCGCCGTAACGGCTGCGCGCCTGCTTGCGGTTGCGGACACCCTGGGTGTCCAGCGAGCCGCGAACGATCTTGTAACGCACGCCGGGGAGGTCCTTCACCCGGCCGCCGCGAACGAGCACGATCGAGTGCTCCTGCAGGTTGTGACCGACGCCGGGGATGTAGGCGGTCACCTCGATCTGGCTGCTGAGCTTCACGCGAGCGACCTTGCGCAGCGCCGAGTTCGGCTTCTTCGGGGTGGTGGTGTACACGCGAGTGCACACGCCGCGCCGCTGAGGGGAACCCTTCAGCGCCGGGGTCTTGGTCTTGGTCGTCTTCGCCTGGCGGCCCTTTCGGACCAGCTGCTGGATCGTGGGCACCGGGTTTCTCCGCTCCCTTCGGCCGCATCCGCGGCCGCGCCGTCTGCTCGTTAGCCGGCCTGATGACCGGCTCTCCTACATTCCGACCAGGGTCGCCTTGCGGAGACCCCGGCACCCGCGGTCGGGCGTGTCGCCCTCGTCACGGCCCAGTTGCGACGCTTTCGCGTGCGTACCGGGTTTGGTCACCGGCGCGCGGGTCGCCCCGCCCCGGATCTTTGGCTTGTCGTGCCGCCGTCCGTAAGCCGGAAACAGCGCACGCACGAGTTGCCCGGGCATGCCCGGGCACAAGGGGAAAGAGTACCTACCACAACCGCCCAGGTCAAAACGGAATGGCCCGGCGACCGTCTCACAACCGCCAGCCGGATCTCGTCCTGCCCCGTCGCCCGCGATGGGCACCTACGAACGCAAGTGTACCGGCTTCCCCGCAGAAGCACCCATCGCCCCCGGGGTGACCGGAAGCCATCCGCGGGAAACCCCCGTCAGGTGCCGAAGTTGTCGGTGATCACCCTCACGTCACTGCGAGAAGGAGGGCCAGACCCAGGCCCAGCAGGCTGAGCAGTGCCCCCGCCGCGCCACAACTGACCCCGGCCATCGCCAGCCCGCGGCCGGTGAACTGGACCGCTGAGGGCGCGGTCGGCCGCCGGATCTGCCGCCGGCCGATCAGCCCGATGACGACCGCCGCCCCGCCGGCCAGCACACCCAGCGCGGCGAACGCCCCGGAGGCCCAGGCCCCGCCGTCGTTCTTGAAGGCCACTCCGAAGCAGATCACCAGCAGTGAGACCAGAACCGATGCGATCCCCGCCACCAGCGCCCCGATGGCCAGCCCGGAGGTGACCGGCGCCACGTCCAGGTGCACAACGCCGAACGGCGTACCCGAAACCGACTCCACCCGCTTCGGCGGCCGGCGCTGGTCGTCGGTCGGCGGTGGCGGTACCGAACGCCCCGGCGTGCCAACCCACCCGGGGCCGCGCCCCGGCGGTGGCGGACCCCAGCCGGGCGGCGCTCCGGGCCCGGACGACGGCGGACCCCAGCCATATGGCGCGGCCGGCCCGGACGCGGGCGGACCCCACCCAGGCGGCACAGCCGGCCCGGACGCGGGCGGACCCCACCCAGGCGGCACAGCCGGCCCAGAGGGTGACGGACCCCAGCCGTACGGCACTCCCGAACCAGCCGCCGGGGGGCCCCAGCCAGGCGGCACACCCGGCCCGGAGGTCGGCGGGCCCCAGCCCTGCGGCGTCGAGGTCGGTGCGCTGGAGACCGGGTACGGCTGGCCGGAGCCGGGCGCCTCGGTCGTGCCCCAGCCGTTCGCACCCCAACCGGGAGGCGGCGCCGCTGAGGGCGGTGTGCTCGGGGTGGACACCGGTGGGTGTGGCTCGCCGCTCGGACCGGGCCGCGCCCAGTCGCTCGGCTCGGATGGCGGAGCCGGCGGGTCCGGCGGGCCGGCCGGTTCGTCCGCAGGGGGCCGCGCCGGTTCCGTCACGAGGTCCTCCTGTCGAAAGGCCGCCACCGCCACATGGCGGACACCGGCCAGGCTACCGCCGCGAGCGCCGCCGCCCGCGCCGGGCGGGGCCACCGTTGGCTCAGTCCATGTTCGCCGGGTAGTCGTGGCCGAACGGGGCGCCGGCCAACCGGACCACCCCGATGACCACAGCGGCCACCACGCTGACCGCGACCAGCACCAGGCCGGTCCAGGCCATCCACTCCCCCCGTCGCAGCCAGACGCCGCCGGTCAGGAAACCCCCCGAGGCGTACGCCTCCCGGCGCGCCTGCCGGGCCAGTTGCAGGGCCACAGTGGCCGGCACGACGCCACCGATGAACAGCCCGGTCAGCATGCCGAGCAGGCCCAGCGCGAAGACCGCCCGTGCCTTCGTGGCGCGGGCCGGGTCGGGGTCCAGCGGGTGGCGTACGCCCTGCTGGGCGACGGACACCTGCCCGGGTGCGGTCGTCATCCCCCCATCATGCCGAAACCGGCCCAGGGGCGGGTGGGCACGGACACGACGAGGCCCCCGGCTTTCACCGGGGGCCTCGTCGTGTGACTGGTGCTTAGCGGTACGACCCGAAGTCGAAGTCGTCCAGCGGCACGGCCTGCCCGCTGGCCGGCCCGAACCCGTAGTCGGTCTCCGGGTAACCGGTCATCGAGTAGACCTTGGCCTTGGCCTCCTCGGTCGGCTCGACCCGGACGTTGCGGTACTTGCTGATGCCGGTACCGGCCGGGATGAGCTTTCCGATGATCACGTTCTCCTTGAGGCCGACCAGCGAGTCGCTGCGCGAGTTGATCGCAGCGTCGGTCAGCACCCGAGTGGTCTCCTGGAAGGAGGCCGCCGAGAGCCAGGAGTCGGTGGCCAGCGAGGCCTTGGTGATACCCATCAGCACCGGACGACCAGCGGCGGGCTCGCCGCCCTCCGAGACGAGTCGGCGGTTCTCCGACTCGAACAGCGCCCGGTCGACGAGCACACCCGGCAGGAACTCGGTCGAGCCGGAATCGATGACCGTCACCCGCTTGAGCATCTGGCGGATGATGATCTCGATGTGCTTGTCGTGGATGAGCACACCCTGCGAGCGGTAGACCTCCTGGACCTCACTGGTCAGGTGGACCTGGACCGCCCGCGGACCCATGATCCGCAGCAACTCGTGCGGGTCGATGGTGCCCTCGGTCAGCTTCTCGCCGACCGCGACGTGACCGCCGTCGTGGGTACGGAGCTTGACGCGCTTCGAGATCTTGTCGTAGACGATCTCTTCGCTGCCGTCGTCCGGCACCACGATG
Source organism: Micromonospora sp. 050-3 (assembly GCF_046549335.1). Classification (NCBI taxonomy): domain Bacteria; kingdom Bacillati; phylum Actinomycetota; class Actinomycetes; order Micromonosporales; family Micromonosporaceae; genus Micromonospora; species Micromonospora sp. 050-3. Next base: position 224,152 of record NZ_JAJPVX010000003.1, on the reverse strand, counting down.
ATCTTGCGCGAGCGCTCGCCATCCTCGATCCGGATCTTACCGGGGGTGTCGGCGATGGGCGCCTTACCCTTCGGGACCCGAGCCTCGAAGATTTCCTGGACACGCGGCAGACCCTGGGTGATGTCCTCACCCGCGACACCACCGGTGTGGAAGGTACGCATCGTCAGCTGCGTACCGGGCTCACCGATGGACTGGGCGGCGATGATGCCGACCGCCTCGCCGATGTCGACCGACTTACCGGTCGGCAGCGAGCGGCCGTAGCAGGCCGCGCAGACGCCCAGCTTCGACTCGCAGGTGAGCACGCTGCGCACCCGGACCGTCTCCACACCAGCGGCGACGATCTTGTCGACCCCGATGGAGTTGATGTCCTGACCGCGCTCGGCCACCACGGTGCCGTCCGGCCCCTTGATGTCGTCGGCGAGGGTACGGGCGTGCACGCTGGTCTCGGCGTGGGTGTGGACGACGAGCTTGCCGTCCAGCTTCTCGCCGATCTGCATCGGGATCGCCCGGTCGGTGCCGCAGTCCTCTTCGCGGATGATGACGTCCTGCGAAACGTCCACCAGACGACGGGTCAGGTAACCCGAGTCGGCGGTCCGCAGCGCGGTGTCGGCGAGACCCTTACGGGCACCGTGCGTGGAGATGAAGTACTCCAGCACGGACAGACCCTCCCGGTAGCTGGCCTTGATCGGCCGCGGGATGATCTCACCCTTGGGGTTGGCCACCAGACCACGGATCGCCGCGATCTGCCGGAGCTGGAGCAGGTTACCGCGAGCACCCGAGTTGATCATCTTCCACAGCGGGTTCTCCTGCGGCAGCGCGGTGTCCATCTCCTTGGCGACTTCGTTGGTCGCCTTGGTCCAGATCTCGATGAGCTCGCCGCGACGCTCCTCGGCGGTCATCAGACCACGCTGGTACTGCTTGTCGATCTGGTCGGCGTCCTTCTCGTACTTCGCCAGGATCTCCGCCTTGCGCGGCGGAGCGATGACGTCCTCCATGCCGATCGTCACGCCGGACCAGGTGGCCCAGTGGAAACCGGCCTCCTTGAGCCCGTCCAGGGTGGCGGCCAGCGCCACCTTGGGGAAGCGCTCGGCGAGGTCGTTGACGATCGCGGAGAGCTGACCCTTGCGGATCTCGTAGTTCACGAAGCGGTAGCCCTGCGGCAGCGTCTCGTTGAACAGCACCCGACCCAGGGTGGTCTCCACGGTCAGCGGGTCGCCCTCGACCCAGCCCTCCGGGGCGCTCCACGCCTCGGAGCCGTTGCCGTTGTCGACACCGACCACGCCACGGAGACGGATCTTCACCGGCGCCTGCAGGTGCAGCTCGCCGTTGTCGAAGGCCATCCGCGCCTCGGCGTCCGAGCTGAACGCCCGGCCCTCGCCCTTCTCACCGGCGGTGAGGTGGGTGAGGTGGTACAGACCGATGACCATGTCCTGGGTAGGCATGGTGACCGGCTTGCCGTCGGCCGGCTTGAGGATGTTGTTCGACGACAGCATCAGGATCCGCGCCTCGGCCTGAGCCTCGGCGGACAGCGGCACGTGCACCGCCATCTGGTCACCGTCGAAGTCGGCGTTGAACGCGGTGCAGACCAGCGGGTGGATCTGGATCGCCTTGCCCTCGACCAGCTGCGGCTCGAAGGCCTGGATGCCCAGGCGGTGCAGGGTCGGCGCCCGGTTGAGCAGCACCGGGTGCTCGCCGATGACCTCTTCCAGCACGTCCCACACGACCGGGCGCTGACGCTCGACCATCCGCTTGGCGGACTTGATGTTCTGCGCGTGGTTGAGGTCCACCAGCCGCTTCATCACGAAGGGCTTGAACAGCTCCAGCGCCATCTGCTTGGGCAGACCACACTGGTGCAGCTTGAGCTTCGGGCCGACCACGATGACCGAACGGCCGGAGTAGTCGACGCGCTTGCCCAGCAGGTTCTGGCGGAACCGGCCCTGCTTGCCCTTGAGCATGTCGGACAGCGACTTGAGCGGGCGGTTACCCGGGCCGGTGACCGGCCGGCCGCGACGGCCGTTGTCGAACAGCGCGTCGACGGCCTCCTGGAGCATCCGCTTCTCGTTGTTGACGATGATCTCGGGCGCGCCGAGGTCGATCAGCCGCTTGAGGCGGTTGTTCCGGTTGATCACGCGGCGGTACAGGTCGTTCAGGTCCGAGGTCGCGAAGCGGCCACCGTCGAGCTGCACCATCGGGCGCAGGTCCGGCGGGATGACCGGGACGCAGTCCAGCACCATGCCGAGCGGCGAGTTGCGGGTGTTCAGGAACGCCGCGACGACCTTGAGTCGCTTGAGCGCCCGGATCTTCCGCTGACCCTTGCCGGACCGGATGGTCTCCCGCAGGCTCTCGGCCTCGGCGTCGAGGTCCATGTTCTGGACCAGCGCCTTGATCGCCTCGGCGCCCATGGAACCGGTGAAGTACTCACCGAACCGGTCGCGCAGCTCACGGTAGAGCAGCTCGTCGGTGACGAGTTGCTTCGGCTCCAGCTTGCGGAAGGTGTCCAGCACCTCGTCCAGGCGGTCGATCTCGCGCTGGGCCCGGTCGCGGATCTGGCGCATCTCGCGCTCTCCGCCCTCCTTGACCTTGCGCCGGACGTCCGCCTTGGCACCCTCGGCCTCCAGCTCGGCGAGGTCGGCCTCGAGCTTGGCGGCCCGCTTCTCGATCTCCGAGTCGCGGCTGTTCTCGGACTGCCGCTTCTCGGCCAGGATCTCGTTCTCGATCGTCGAGAGGTCGCGGTGACGCGACTCCGCGTCCACGCTCGTCACGACGTACGAGGCGAAGTAGATGATCTTCTCGAGGTCCTTGGGGGCGAGGTCCAGCAGGTAACCCAGCCGGCTCGGAACGCCCTTGAAGTACCAGATGTGGGTCACCGGAGCGGCGAGCTCGATGTGCCCCATCCGCTCACGACGGACCTTGGAGCGAGTCACCTCGACGCCGCAGCGCTCACAGATGATGCCCTTGAACCGGACGCGCTTGTACTTACCGCAGTAGCACTCCCAGTCCCGTTGCGGACCGAAGATCTTCTCGCAGAAGAGCCCGTCCTTTTCCGGCTTCAGGGTGCGGTAGTTGATCGTCTCAGGCTTCTTGACCTCGCCGTGCGACCACTGACGGATGTCGTCGGCGGTGGCGAGACCAATGCGCAGCTCGTCGAAGAAGTTGACGTCGAGCACTATGTCCCCTATGTCGTCGTCTGTACTGCTAATTCTCGGGTGGAGTCGGGGGCCGGCGCGCCGGCCCCCGACCGCTCACCTCAGACCTCTTCGACCGAGCTCGGCTCGCGCCGGGACAGGTCGATGCCCAGCTCCTCAGCGGCCCGGAACACCTCGTCGTCGGTCTCGCGCATTTCCAGGGCCACACCGTCGCTGGAGAGCACCTCAACGTTGAGGCACAGCGACTGCAGCTCCTTGAGCAGCACCTTGAACGACTCCGGGATGCCCGGCTCCGGGATGTTCTCGCCCTTGACGATGGCCTCGTAGACCTTCACTCGGCCGAGCACGTCGTCGGACTTGATCGTGAGCAGCTCCTGCAGGGCGTAGGCAGCGCCGTACGCCTGCATCGCCCAGCACTCCATCTCACCGAAACGCTGACCACCGAACTGCGCCTTACCACCCAGCGGCTGCTGCGTGATCATCGAGTACGGGCCGGTCGAACGAGCGTGGATCTTGTCGTCGACCAGGTGGTTGAGCTTCAGGATGTAGACGTAGCCGACCGCGATCGGGTCCGGCAGTGGCTCACCGGAACGACCATCGAACAGCTGCGCCTTACCGGTACGCCCGATCAGCTGCTTGCCGTCCCGGTTGGGCAGGGTCGACTCGAGCAGGCCGGAGATCTCCTCCTCGCGAGCACCATCGAAGACCGGGGTGGCCACGTTGGTGTCGCCCTCGGACTCGTGCGCGTCGATCGAGCGCAGCTGGCGCTTCCAGTCGGCGTCGTCACCCTCGACCTTCCAACCGGTCTTGGCGACCCAACCGAGGTGGGTCTCCAGCACCTGGCCGATGTTCATCCGGCTCGGCACACCGAGCGGGTTGAGCACGATGTCGACCGGGGTGCCGTCCTCAAGGAACGGCATGTCCTCGATCGGCAGGATCTTCGAGATGACACCCTTGTTGCCGTGCCGGCCGGCGAGCTTGTCGCCGTCCTGGATCTTGCGCTTCTGGGCGACGTAGACCCGGACCAGCTCGTTGACACCCGGCGGCAACTCGTCGCCGTCCTCGCGGGAGAACGTGCGCACACCGATGACCGTGCCGGTCTCGCCGTGCGGCACCTTCAGCGAGGTGTCCCGAACCTCACGCGCCTTCTCACCGAAGATCGCGCGGAGCAGACGCTCCTCCGGGGTCAGCTCGGTCTCGCCCTTGGGCGTGACCTTGCCGACCAGGATGTCACCGGGGACGACCTCGGCGCCGATCCGGATGATGCCGCGCTCGTCGAGGTCAGCGAGCATTTCCTCGCTGACGTTCGGGATGTCGCGGGTGATCTCCTCCGGACCGAGCTTGGTGTCCCGGGCGTCGACCTCGTGCTCCTCGATGTGGATCGAGGTGAGCACGTCCTGCTGCACGAGGCGCTGCGACAGGATGATCGCGTCCTCGTAGTTGTGGCCCTCCCAGCACATGAACGCCACCAGCAGGTTGCGTCCGAGTGCCATCTCGCCCTCGTCGGTGCACGGACCGTCGGCGATGACCTGACCGGCCTCGACGCGGTCGCCCTCGAAGACGACCGGCTTCTGGTTGACGCAGGAGCCGGCGTTGGAGCGGCGGAACTTGTGCAGCAGGTACGTCCGGCGGTGGCCGTCATCCTGGTGGATGGTGACGTAGTCGGCGCAGAGATCCTCGATCACACCGCCGACCTCGGCGACCACCACGTCGCCAGCGTCGACAGCGGCCCGGTACTCCATGCCCGTACCCACGAGCGGCGCCTCGGCCTTGACCAGCGGCACCGCCTGGCGCTGCATGTTCGCGCCCATCAGTGCCCGGTTGGCGTCGTCGTGCTCGAGGAACGGGATCATGGCGGTCGCGACCGAGGTCATCTGCCGGGGCGAGACGTCCATGTAGTCGACGGCACCGGGGAGGACGTCCTCGGTCTCGCCGCCCTTACGACGGCAGAGCACCCGCTCCTCGGCGAAGGTGCCGTCAGCCTTCAGGCGCGCGTTGGCCTGGGCCTTGACGAACCGGTCCTCCTCGTCCGCGGTCAGGTAGTCGATCTGGTCGGTGACCCGACCCTCGACGACCTTCCGGTACGGCGTCTCGATGAAGCCGAACGGGTTGACCCGGGCGAAGGTGGACAGCGCGCCGATCAGGCCGATGTTCGGGCCTTCCGGCGTCTCGATCGGGCACATCCGGCCGTAGTGGGACGGGTGCACGTCGCGGACCTCGAAGCCGGCCCGCTCCCGGGACAGACCACCCGGGCCGAGCGCGCTCAGCCGACGCCGGTGGGTCAGGCCCGCCAGCGGGTTGGTCTGGTCCATGAACTGGGACAGCTGGGACGTCCCGAAGAACTCCTTGATCGCCGCCACCACCGGGCGGATGTTGATCAGGGTCTGCGGGGTGATCGCCTCGACGTCCTGCGTGGTCATCCGCTCGCGGACGACACGCTCCATCCGGGACAGGCCGACCCGAACCTGGTTCTGGATGAGCTCGCCCACGGTACGGAGGCGCCGGTTGCCGAAGTGGTCGATGTCGTCGGCCTCGTAGCCGTCCTCACCGGCGTGCAGCCGGCACAGGTACTCCACGGTGGCGACGATGTCGTCCTCGGTCAGCGTGCCGGTGGTGATCGGTACGCCGACTTCGAGCTTCTTGTTGAACTTGTAGCGCCCGACCTTGGCGACGTCGTACCTCTTCGGGTTGAAGAAGAGGTTGTCGAGCAGGGTCTGGGCGTTCTCGCGCGTCGGCGGCTCGCCAGGGCGCAGCTTGCGGTAGATGTCGAGCAGTGCCTCGTCGGCGCCGGCGATGTGGTCCTTCTCGAGCGTGGTCATCATCAGCTCGGACCAGCCGAACTTCTCACGGATCCGCTCGGCCGACCATCCGATGGCCTTGAGCAGGACGGTGACGGCCTGCCGACGCTTGCGGTCGATACGTACACCGACCGTGTCGCGCTTATCGATGTCGAACTCCAGCCAGGCACCCCGACTCGGGATGACCTTGACGCTGGAGAGGTCGCGGTCGGAGGTCTTGTCCGGCTGCTTGTCGAAGTACACGCCCGGAGACCGGACGAGCTGGCTGACCACGACGCGCTCGGTGCCGTTGATGACGAAGGTGCCCTTGGGCGTCATCATCGGGAAGTCACCCATGAACACCGTCTGGCTCTTGATCTCGCCAGTGGTGTTGTTGGTGAACTCCGCGGTCACGAAGAGCGGAGCGCAGTAGGTCAGGTCCTTCTCCTTGCACTCCTCGATCGAGGCCTTGACCTCGTCGAAGCGCGGCGCTGAGAAGGAGAGCGACATGGTGCCGGAAAAGTCCTCAATGGGACTGATCTCTTCAAGGATCTCCGCGAGACCCGATCGTGCGTGCGGGTCGTCCGCCGACCGGCCCTGCCAAGCCTCGTTGCCGACGAGCCAGTCGAAGGACTCGTTCTGGATGGCAAGGAGGTTGGGGACCTCGAGGTGTTCGGTGATCCTGCCGAATGAAACTCGGCGGGGAGCGAATGCGCTCGACGTACGACTGGTCTTCGCAGGGCGGGAAGCTGCCAAGATGCGTCCTTCCGAGGACCGGTGCTGCAGAACGGCTGGTACGCGTGCACTCCAATGACCCCACCAGAAATATCCGTAAACGGACATTTCCGAGCAGGGGTCAAGTCGGAAGGCAGCGCAAACTAGCAGTGTAGCCGAGAGGCTAACCGCTGTCCAGCCCACCCCGCAGGTTGTTTGCGGAGCGCGCCTCGGCCCCCGTCAACCGGGGTCTGCCGGGCCGCTCAGAACGCAACTCCCCACTGGGCCGCTCGGGTGACTGCGGCCGATGGTGCCGCCGCTGTCATACCCACGTCGTGGCCGTCGCAAGCGCGGTGTCTTGCTGGTGTCAGCGTGCCTGGCAGCCCCGGGCCGCGTCAAGGGCCGGTATCCGGGTTGTCCCTTGTTTCCCACTGGAGGGCTACCCGCCACGCTCGTTCGGGTCAAGGGTACCGGTGGTCGGAGGCCAGCTCAGGACCGGTCGCAGCCAGATCCACAAATACGGCGGGCGGTGATCCGTGTCGGATCACCGCCCGCCGCGACGCGATGGTGTCCCGGCTCACGAGCCGGGTACGCGTTGGTGGAACGTCAGGTCACTTGAGGGTGACCTTGGCGCCTTCACCCTCGAGCTTGGCCTTCGCCTTGTCGGCGGTCTCCTTGTTGACCTTCTCCAGGATGGCCTTCGGCGCGGACTCGACCGCGTCCTTGGCCTCCTTGAGGCCCAGGCCGGTCAGCTCACGCACGACCTTGATGACCTGGATCTTCTTGCCACCGTCAGCCTCGAGGATGACGTCGAACTCGTCCTGCTCCGGCTCGGCCTCGGCCGCAGCGCCACCGGCACCACCGGCAGCGGCAACCGCGACCGGAGCAGCGGCGGTGACCTCGAAGGTCGTCTCGAACTGCTTCACGAACTCAGAGAGCTCGATCAGCGTCATCTCCTTGAACGCGTCGAGCAGCTCGTCGGTGCTGAGCTTCGCCATATCTGGCGTCCTTTCCTGATTCTGTTAAGTAAGAACTGGTGCGCCGTGGGGGCCTTCAGGCCGCCTCGGCGCCCTCCTTCTCGCGCTTGTCCTGCAGTGCAGCCGCCAGACGGGCGGTCTTCGACAGCGGGGCCTGGAACAGGGCCGCGGCCTTGCTCAGGTTGCCCTTCATCGCGCCGGCCAGCTTGGCCAGCAGCACCTCGCGGGACTCAAGGTCGGCGAGCTTCGTGACCTCGGCCGCGGTGATGGCCTTGCCCTCGAAGACACCGCCCTTGATGACGAGCTTCGGGTTGGCCTTCGCGAAATCGCGAAGCCCCTTCGCCGCCTCGACGACGTCGCCCGAAACGAAAGTCAGCGCGGTAGGACCGGTGAACAGCTCATCGAGGCCGGTGATGCCCGCGTCCGTCGCAGCACGCTTGGCCAGCGTGTTCTTTGCGACCGTGTAGCTGGTCTCGGCGCCGAGCGAGCGCCGAAGCTGGGTGAGCTGGGAAACCGTCAGACCGCGGTACTCGGTCAGCACGGTGGCGCCCGAGCTGCGGAAGCTCTCGGTCAGCTCAGCGACGGCCGTGGCCTTGTCGGCCCGAATCGGCTTGTCCGCCATGTCCCTCCTCTCTCGTTACTCGAGGCTGGTCCCCGTCTCGGCCGAAGCCGGAACGAGGGCGGAGGCAGCGCGACAACGAAAAAGCCCCGGCGCAGGGCGCACGGGGCGAGGGCCGGCGGATCGTCATGGTCGGCGGACCATGCTCACTGCCGAGTTACGCTTGCCGCCCTACGCGGGTCGCCCGTTGTCGCGGGACCTTCGACCGTGCCGAAGCACGGTGACCAGCGGTCTCTGGGTGGTTCCTCATCCATGAGAACACGGATGACGTTTGAAGAGTACGCGCACCGGCCAGCGGCGCCAAATCGCGCCCGGTGAGCCACGTCACCCGTGCCGGTGCCGGTCAGCCCTCGGCCCGCCGCCGCCACAGGTAGCCGCCGACGACCGCGGCGCTCCAGGCCAGCGCCCAGCCGCTCAGCCCCAGCAGTGTCAGCGCGGCGGCGTCGCCGGCGGTGGTGCGGGCGGCCGCCATGATCGGCGGTGCCAGCCAGGGGGCCACCGAGCCGGTCAGGCCGAACACCACTGCGCCGACACCGCCGAGGGCCAACACCGCGACGCCGTACCCGGCGCCGCCCACCGACGCCCGGCTGGCCAGCGCCCCAAGGGCAACCGCAGCGGGTACGACAAGCAGGTGCGCCCACAACCCCAGCGCGAGCCCGACCGGAATCGACCGGTCCCCCGGGTCGACCGGGCCGGACACCCCGCCGACCAGCCATGGAAAGAGCAGCGCGACGGCCACCGTCACCAGCGCCGCCACAGCGGCGGCGAGCAGCCCGGACAACCGCTCCCGGGCCACCCCGACAGTCACCTGCGCCAACCGACGCTGCACGTCCGGCTCGACGTCCAACAGGATCTTGGTCTGCCAGGCGAGCACCGGGAAGAGCACCACCGCGGAGACCCCGTACGCCTCCGCCGGCTGGGCGCGGCCACCGCCGTAGAGGGTGCCGAGCGTGATCAGGCCGGCGAGCAACGGCGCCAACGCCCGGCCGGTCCGCAGGAGACCGGCCAACCGCATCCGGACCAGGGCGCTCACCGGGTCTCCCCCGCTGCCGGCTCGGCCACCGGGTCGGCGGCCTCGGGCTGCTCCGCTGCCAGCGCCCCGGCGACCCCGAGCGACGGCTCGGCGGGTCGGGCGGCACCGGCCGACCGGATCGGCTCGGCGGGTCGGGCCTGGGGTGCGGCGGTGGAGGCGTCGGCGCGTACCCGCAGCACTTGGTGGCCCTCGGCGCGCAACCGGGCGACGGTGCCGGCGACCCGCGCGGCCGGCACCGCGACCTCGACCACAGCGATCGTCTCGTCCGTCGACGGCGTCCCCTCGGAGAGCGAACCGTCGGCCACCAACCAGCGGCGCGCGGCCGGCAGCCGGACCGTCTCGCCGCGGTGGTCGCTGACCAGGACGGACCCGTTGGCGGCGAGCACCTCGGCGATCAGCGCGGGCACCAACTCGCGGGTGGTGGCGTCCAGCCCCTCCCACGGCTCGTCCAGCACCAGCAGGCCCGGCGGGCGCAGCATCGCCTGGGCGAGGCCGACCTTCTGCGCGGTGCCCTTGGACAGCTCCGGCAACCGGACCGAGCGGAAGTCGGACAGCCCGAGCCGGTCCGTCCAGAAGGTCACCGCCTCGTCGGCCGCAGCCCTGCCCAGCCCCGCCACCCGGGCCATCCCGGTCAGATAGCGGGTCACCGTGAAGGGTTGGTCGGCGGGGAAACGCTCCGGCACCCAGCCCACCCGCGCCGGCCGGTCGGTGACCCGACCCCGGCCCGGTCGGAGGACCCCCGCGGCCACCTGGAGCAGTGTCGACTTGCCCACCCCGTTGCGGCCCAGCACGATCGCGGCCTCGCCGGGACCGATCCGCACGTCGATGCCCTGCAGCACCCACGGCCCTCGCCGGTGGTACCGCAACCAGACGTTCTCCAGCCGCATGGCGTCGAGCCTGCCACACCTCGAACGCGCCGGGGCGCCGCCACGGTCGTGGCGGCGCCCCGGCGGAGCGAACTGTCGACTCAGGCGTCGGCCTGGTCCTCCCGCAGGTTCTTCACCAGGTTCGGGTCGACCGGAACGCCCGGGCCCATCGTGGTGGTCAGGATGACCTTGCGGAGGTACTTGCCCTTGGCCGCGGACGGCTTGGCACGCAGCACCTCGTCGAGCACTGCGGCGTAGTTGTCCACCAGCTGGGTCTCCGTGAAGGAGGCCTTGCCGATGATCAGGTGCAGGTTGGAGTGCTTGTCCACCCGGAAGGTGATCTTGCCGCCCTTGATGTCCGACACCGCCTTGGTGACGTCCATGGTCACCGTGCCGGTCTTCGGGTTCGGCATGAGACCGCGCGGGCCCAGGATCCGCGCGATCCGGCCGATCTTGGCCATCTGGTCCGGCGTGGCGATCGCCGCGTCGAAGTCCAGCCAACCACCCTGGATGCGGGCGACCAGCTCATCGGTGCCCACCTCGTCCGCACCCGCGGCGGCGGCCTCTTCGGCCTTCGCGCCGCTGGCGAACACGATCACGCGGGCGGTCTTACCGGTGCCGTGCGGCAGGTTGACCACGCCGCGGACCATCTGGTCCGCCTTGCGGGGGTCGACGCCGAGGCGCATGGCGACCTCGACCGTGGCGTCGAACTTGACGTTGGTGGTCTCCTTGGCCAGCTTCACGGCCTCGGTGGGGGTGTAGAGCTTCGACCGGTCGATGACATCGGCGGCCTTGCGGTAGCTCTTGCTGCGCTGCATTGCTGATTACTCCTGTGGTCTCTGGCGGGCTCGCTCGGCGCGAGCCCTCCCACGGTCTGGTCGACGGCCGGGGCCGACGTCAGTCGTTGACGGTGATGCCCATCGACCGGGCGGTGCCGGCGATGATCTTCTCAGCCTGGGCGATGTCGTTGGCGTTGAGGTCTGCCATCTTCTTCTCGGCGATCTCACGCAGCTGGGCGCGGCTGACCGAGCCGACCTTCTCGGACTGCGGAACACCCGAACCCTTCTGCACACCGGCAGCCTTGATCAGCAGCCGGGCAGCGGGCGGGGTCTTCAGCACGAACGAGAAGGACCGGTCCTCGAACACGCTGATCTCGGCGGGGACGATGTCGCCCCGCTGAGACTCGGTCTGCGCGTTGTAGGACTTGCAGAACTCCATGATGTTCACGCCGTGCTGGCCGAGCGCGGGGCCGACCGGCGGCGCCGGCGTGGCCTGGCCCGCCGGCAACTGAAGCGTGAACGTCTTGACGAGCTTCTTCTTCGGAGGCATGTCACTTCCTGGGGCTTGGAGCTGGGAAAATGCGGCTGTCGCCGCCCTCGGGCGCGCACGGTCAGCGCGGTGCGACAGCGGCGACATTCAAGAGTAGCGCAGGCCGCAGCCCACTCGTCCGCCGAGGTCGAGCGAGAGCGCGTACGCCGACGTCGGCGGCGGGCCGGGCCCGCCGCCGACGACCAATCAGATCTTGGCGACCTGGTTGAAGTTGAGCTCCACCGGAGTCTCGCGACCGAAGATCGACACCAGCACCTTGAGCTTCTGCTGGTCTGCGTTGATCTCGCTGATCGTGGCCGGCAGCGACGCGAACGCGCCGTCGGTGACGGTGACGGAGTCGCCCACCTCGAAGTCGAGGACCTTGATCTCCGGCTTCGACTTCTTCTGCTCGGTCTCGACGGCCGGCGCCAGCCACTTCAGCACCTCGTCGAGCGAGAGCGGAGCGGGCCGGTCGGCCCGGTCGGTCGCGCCGACGAAGCCGGTCACACCCGGGGTGTTCCGGACACAGGAGTACGACTCGGCGGTCAGCTCCATCCGAACCAGGATGTAGCCCGGGAAGACCTTGGCCTGGATCTGCGAACGCTTACCGTTCTTGACCTCGACCTCTTCCCGGGTCGGCACCTCGACCTGGTAGATGAAGTCCTCCATGTCGAGGCTCGTGATCCGGGTCTCGAGGTTGGTCTTGACCTTGTTCTCGTAGCCGGCGTAAGAGTGCACCACGTACCAGTCGCCCGGGGCGTAGCGCAGCTTCTGCCTCAGCTCCGCGACAGGGTCGTAGTCCTCGTCCGGTGCGGGCTCGGTCGTTGGGAACTCCGGCTCGCTGGCGGCCTCAACCGACTCGTCACCAGCCGCCGTCGCGACCGTGGACTGCTCGTCCACCGGTCCGGCGGTCTCGTCGTACTCAGGCACGCTCGCTCACTTCCGTCACTATGGCTGGAGGCAGCCGGTCAGTCCGAGTTGCCAAAGACAAACAACACGACCTTGGCGAAGCCGAAGTCCAGCACACCCACGATCGTCAGCATCACCGCGACGAACGCCACCACCACGGCGGTGTAGGTCAGCAACTCCTTGCGGGTCGGCCAGATGACCTTACGCAGTTCGGCTACGACCTCGCGGAAGAACCGGGCGATGCGGCCGAAGACGCCCACCCGACCCGTTTCCGACCGCGTGGTCGGTCGGCTGTCCGCCGACTCCGCCCGGGCGCGGGACCGCGTGGCGGTGCCTCCCCGGGAAACCGGCTCGTCCGCGCCGGAGGCGTCGTCGTCGGCCACGTCGTCGACGATCTCGTCGTCGAGACGATCGTCGCCGTCGTCGTCGCGCCGCTTGTTGTCGGCCACTTCGCCCTCCGTCGCGGAATCTGGGGTCGCACGCCGAGCGGCGTACGCGGCGCTGGTCACGCCGGCCGGACCCAACCGTCCCGCGACGGGCCGCGGCCAGTGGATCACCCGGAGGGCCCGACTGCCTCGGACCACCCCGCCGATTCCACCACCACGGGCCGGACGCCGCCAAGCTGGCGGCGCGACCCACGGGAACGGTCAGGCCTGAGGCGCAGGGGTGACAGGACTTGAACCTGCAGCCTGCGGTTTTGGAGACCGCTGCTCTGCCAATTGAGCTACACCCCTATGTGGCAACACTCGCCCCACGCGGCCACAGACGACCGAGCAGGGGTCACTTGCCCCACGGCGGACCAGTGTACGGGTAGCCGCCCGACTTTCCCAACCGGTCTCTCCGCCACGCGTGGCGGGCTCGGTTCAGCGCGCCGTCCGGATGGTTGCCCGCGCCTGGGACAGCACCTTCTCACCCAGGCAGGTGGCGGTCACCTCGAGTCGGGTGAGGCCGTCCTCGGTCACCTCACGGACCCGCGCGGTGACCTCGATCTCGGTCCCCTGGTCGTCGTCGGGGACCACCACCGGCCGGGTGAAACGCACGCCGTACTCGACCACCGCGTCCGGCGAGCCGGCCCACTCGGTGACCGCGCGGCCGACCAACGCCATGGTGAACATGCCGTGGGCGATCACCCCGGGCAGGCCCACCTTTGTGGCCACCCGGTCGCTCCAGTGGATCGGGTTGAAGTCGCCCGAGGCGCCGGCGTAGCGGACCAGGTCCGCACGAGTCACCTGAAACGTCTGTGCTGGCAACTCCATCTCAGGCCTCCCCGCGAATGACATACCTGGCCCAGACCGCGACAACGGGTTCCCCGCCGACGGTGCTCACGTCGGTGCGCGTGGTCAGGAAGCCGTGCCCACCCCTGGTGCTGACGTCCTCGATGGTGTTGGTGCAGACCAGCTCGTCGCCGGCGACCACCGGCCGGGTGTACGCGAACCGCTGGTCACCGTGCACCAGGCGGCTGTAGTCGACACCCAGGGCCGGGTCCTCGATGATCTGGCTGCTAGCGGCCATCGTCACGATCACCGGAAAGGTCGGCGGGGCCACCACGTCGGGGTGGCCCAGCGCCCGCGCGGCCTCCGGGTCGTGGTGGGCCGGGTCGGTGGCGCCGATCGCGCTGGCGAACTCGCGGATCTTTTCTCGGCCCACCTGATAGGGGGCGGTCGGCGGATACGTCCGGCCGACAAAGGAAGGGTCCAGAGGCATGCCGCGAACCTACACGGAAAGCCCAATCGCCGACCTGATCGGCAGGCGGCGGCGGAGCCGCGCCAAACCGGTCAGATCGGCGATTGGAAAGCTTCGACAGCGGCCGGCTGAGGCCGGCCAGCGGTCAGCGGGTCTCGCGGTGGACCGTGTGCCGACCGTCGCGCGGGCAGAACTTCTTCAGCTCGATGCGGTCGGGGTCGTTGCGCCGGTTCTTGCGCGTGATGTAGTTGCGCTCCTTGCACTCCACACACGCCAAAGTGATCTTCGGCCGGACATCGGTAGCCTTCGCCACGGCGGAGTGCCTTCCTCGCTAACGGAAACAACTACGACGCGCCAGCCTAGACGCTGACAGCGCGGACATGCAAAGTGGGCGCCAGAAGCGCCCATTTTCTTACGACCACCGGCAACGAGCCCGGAAGACGAGAGTAGCGGTGGCCGGACTTGAACCGGCGACACAGCGATTATGAGCCGCTTGCTCTACCATCTGAGCTACACCGCTGCGATGGGTCCAGCTGAACCCTCGAGCCCCCTTACGGAATCGAACCGTAGACCTTCTCCTTACCATGGAGACGCTCTGCCGACTGAGCTAAGGGGGCCTGCGCGATCTCCCCGTAGGGCGCGCAGGAGTAAGAGTACACGGCCCGGCTCGACAGGTGAAATCGGATCCCCGGTGATCGTCCGCGCCCTGCTCAGGGCACGACACGAAGGCGCGGCAGCTCCCCGCTGGAGATCGTCTCCGGGTCCACCTGGGCACCGAACCAGGCGGCCAACCGCTCGTACGGCAGCGGCCGGCTGAATAGGAAGCCCTGCCCGATCTCGCAGCCGATGTCCTGGAGAAGCTCGAGGGTCAGCTCGCTCTCCACACCCTCGGCCACCACTGCCAACCCGAACTGCTGGGAGAGGGTCACCACCGCGTTGACGATCGCCAGGTCCCCCGGGTCGGTCGCCATGCCCTGCACGAAGGAACGGTCCACCTTCACCTCGTGCACCGGCAGCCGGCGCAGGTGCGCCAGGGAGGAGTCGCCGGTGCCGAAGTCGTCCACCGACAGCCGTACGCCGAGATCCCGCAGTCGTTGCAGGGTGGGGATGGGCCGGTCCGTGCCGTCCAGCACACCCGACTCGGTGATCTCCAGGGTGAGGCGCTGCGCCGGCACCCCGTACTCGGTCAGCAGCTCCTGCACCCGATCCGGGAAGTGTTGGTCGGTGAGCGTCCGGGCGGCCAGGTTCACCGCGATGGGCAACGGCTGGTTGGCCTCGGCCCAGTCCCGGCTGCGGCGCAGCCCCTCCCGGAGCACCACCTCGGTGAGCCGACTCAACTGGCCGGTGTGCTCGGCCACCGCCACGAAGTCCTCGGGTGCAACGGTGCCGTGCGTCGGATGCTCCCAGCGGGCCAGGCACTCGACGCCGACCAGGCGGCGGTCCCGCAATGTCACCTTGGGCTGGAAGTAGACCTCCAGCTCGCCCTGGTCCAGCGCCTGGTGCAGGTCGCCGGCCAGACCCAGCCGGCGCAGCGACCGAGATTCCAGGCCCGGGTTGAACAACTGAACGCTGCCCGGCACCGACTTGGCCGCCGTGGTGGCCAGGTCGACCCGCAGCAGCAAGGTGGCCGCATCGCTGCCATGATCCGGATGTACGGCCACCCCGACGGCGGTGTTCACGTCGAGGGTGAGCGCGTCGAAGACCATCTCGTCGCGGATCTGGTCGCGCAGTTGGGCGGCCAACTCAAGCGCGGCCTCGGCGCTCTCCAACCGCAGCGTCACCAGGAACTCGTCCCCGCCGGCACGACCAACCAGAGCCGACGACGGTGCGCTGGCCCGCAACCGTTTGGCGACCTCGGTGAGGACCTTGTCCCCGGCCGCGTGACCGAGAGATTCGTTGACCTGGCGCAGCCCGTCGACGTCGAAGAGCAGCAAGGCCACCACCTCGCCGTCGGTACGGAACTTGACCGACTCCTCCAGCGCACCAGTGATCCGCCGCCGGTTGGGCAGCTTGGTCAGGGCATCGTGGTACGCGTCGTGTCGCAGCCGATCGACCAGCCGCGAATTTTCCAGGGCCACCGCGGCGTGCGCGGCCACCGTCTCCAGGACCGCGATGTCGGCGGGCGTGAAATGGTTGCCGTCGCCGAGACGGTTGGCCACCTCAAGGGTGCCGATGACCACCTGACCGGACCGCAGCGGCACCACAACCGCGTCCTTGATCCGCCGTTCGGCCAGGTCGGCGCGGAACTCTGCATCGGTGGTCACGCCACGGCCCACGGCAACGGTGCGCCGGGTGTCGCGGGCCCGCTCCCGGATCGTCGGCGGGGTGAGCGCCAGGTCGAGCAGACCGCGATCGTCCACTCGGGCGGTCAACAACGTCTCCGGGTGCCACCCCTGAGCCGGGAGCCACAGCGTCGCGTACTCCACCTGCATCAGCGCGCGGACCCGGCCGAGCAGCGCGTCCGCGAGCGTGCCGCTGTGCCCGCTCTCCACCACCGCGCGGGTCAGGTCGTACAGGTCGGTGAGGGTGCGGTGCTGACGGAAGAACTGGGCGTAGGCCCGGTAGACCAGGGCAAGGCCGGCGCCGAGGGCAGCGAGCAGGAGCAGCGACCACCACGTGTTCTCGACCAGGATCAGAACGATCAGGCCAACCGACACGTTGATCGCCGCGGTGAGCACCGCCGGAGTGGCGGTACGCAACGTCCCACGCCCGGTCTGCCAACCGTGAAGCAGCGTGTGTACTGCTGCCACGCTGGCGTAACTGACCAGGATCACCATGCTCACGCCGGCGAAGATGCTGCCCCAGGTGCTTGGCCCCACTCCCTCGATGGGCGGGAGCGCCTGGAGGAGCAGGACGGCCAACGAAGTCCCGGCCGCGGCCCGCGCCACGTTGAACCACACCTTGGGCGCCGAAAGCCGCTGCCGGGTGTGCGTGATGAGCGAACTCAGGGTGTAGATGACCACTACCGTCAGCGGCGGCAGGAAGTAGAGCGCGAGAACCATCGGCAGCTCGGTGAGCGTGACACCGATCGTCTGCCGCCGAACGACCAGGCTGAGCATTGGCAACCCGGCCGCGATCATCAGGACGAGAAGAAGGGCTGCCTCCGGCCAGTCACCGATTGGCTCCTTGGCGACCAACCCTGTGATGGTGGCGCAGGTGACCGCGATCAGAGCGAGAGGCGCGGTGATGATCCACGCATCCTCGGACGACCTGCGCCGGGCTTGACCGCGACCGATCATGCCGCTCCTTCGGATTGACGCCGAGCGGCCACGGCACCGCCGCGGAGCATTCCGTCAGTGACGCACGGCATCCCAGACAGCCAACTCGGATGACCGACCCAAAGCGCCCAGCTCACTGCCAGACGATGTCGCCAGTCTTCGGGGCCTGCCAGACGATGTCGCCGTCCTGCGCAGTCTGCCAGACGATGTCGCCAGCCTGCACGCGCTGCCAGACGATGTCGCCAGCCTGCGAGCTGTCCCCTGCACTGCTGAAGAGATTGACACCGCCGATGCCGCTCACGAGTGCGGCGACGAGTAGAAGTGAGCCAAGCAGCCGGCCCAACCTACGACCAGACATGATTGCTCCTGTCGGAAAGTGTCGTGGGGATAGTGGAGGTTCCACGATCGTGCCACAGCACGGACAGCCAGAGAAGTGATGGGGCCCCGACTGGCCCCACCGTCTGTAACTTCTCGCCGTTCGGCCCACCGCCCTCGTCACACGGGGCCAGATCACGAGCCTGCGAAGCAGATCACCGCTTCACACAGCGTTGATTACGACCTTCAACACAATTCGGCGCAGCCACATCGGAGCTATCAAATCTGACGTGTCGGTCACTGTGCGTGACGCCTCCAAGAGGTGCGCCCATGCCTGCGCTCTGCGCCAGCCATCGACCACCATACCGGGTCTTCGCGAACGCGCCAGTACCTCGACGGGTCCTTATCCCCTGCGCGAGATCGGCTCGACGAGCGTCGCTCCTCGCTGAGGGGCGACCCTGGGCGTGCGGTCGCTGCCCGGACCGATATCCCGGCGCGAGCACAGAAATTCGGCAGCGGCCGGAGTGCGGCAGGCACCTCACCGGAGAAGAGTTCCGGCTCCTCCCAGGCGGCAAACCGGGACCGAGACCGGCGGCGGGGTCCGACGGGCCGCCTGGGCCGCGACCTGGAGCCGTCCAAACTCCGAGTACCACCGGGCGGACGAGGTGCCGGTGCAGCGTGAGGTTGTCGACGATGGACTCGGGAGTGAGGCCGGCCACCCGCTGCCCCGCGTCCCTCCCCTCCCGGCGTACACGATGGCCGGTCGCTCTGTCTCAGCACCTCCCCGGGACCTGGACGGCGGGACGGCCAGGCTGTCGGCCACGTGACGGCACGCTCGCGGAGCGACAGGACGCACCTACGCCGAGCGCACGATTCGCCCGGCGACGCTCCGAAGGGAGCCGTCCCATGCCAACCCTCCTCTGCACCGCCCTCCTCGCAGCCGCCTTGACGTTCGCACCAACCGCCAACACGGCGCCGCGCCGGCGCCCCGGCCGACTATCGCGTGATGGACCTCGGCACCCTCGGCGGCAGCTTCACCGAACTGCGGGCCATCAACAACCACGGCGAGATCCCGGCCAACTCCGCGGCCAGCGACGGAAGCGCCCGCCCAGCGCTGTGGCGGCGCGGCGTCCTGCACGACGTCAGCCTCGCCGGAGTCAGCATGTAGGGCGAGGTTGTCGACCTCGATGACCGCGGCCGCATCGCCGCGTCGATCCGCACGGATGCCGGTGACAGAGCGGCATCTACCACCCGCGCTGGCCGGGCCGGATTTGGGCGGTGGCGGGTCGCCGTGGCCCATGCGGTTGATCGTGGCCAGAGCTGGCGCGGACACGGTCCGCCGCCGATCCGGATCGGATTGGTCCCGGCGACTCAGCCGGAGCTTGCTAGATCAACGACAACGGCCCCTGATCAGCATCTCTGCTGGTCAGGGGCCGTGTCTGCACCTGGTGGCGGGTAGAGGATTCGAACCTCTGAAGCTTTCGCGACGGATTTACAGTCCGCTCCCATTGGCCGCTCGGGCAACCCGCCAGGGCACCCCACCGCGTCGCAACGCGGCGGCGGAAGCAAGAATAGCGGCTACCCCCGGTACCGATGCAACCGGGTACGGTCAGGGGGTCGTGCCGCTGGTCGGCGGCCGACGGCAGGCCCAGACCGCCGGACAGCAGGAGCAGAAACATGGCAGCGAACCCGTCGTTCGACATCGTGAGCAAGGTTGACCGCCAGGAGGTCGACAACGCCCTTCGGCAGGCGGAGAAGGAGCTTGCGACGCGGTTCGACTTCCGCGGCACCGGCGCTGAGATCTCCTGGTCCGGCGAGGAGGCGATCGGTCTCCAGGCGGAGACCGAGGAGCGCGTCCGCGCCGCACTGGACGTGTTCAAGGAGAAGCTCGTCAAGCGGAACATCTCGCTGAAGTCGCTGGATGCTGGGGAGCCGCGCCCGTCGGGCAAGATCTTCAAGATCGACTGCAAGGTGATCCAGGGCATCGAGACGGACAAGGCCAAGGCCATCAGCAAGAAGATCCGCGATGAGGGTCCCAAGGGCGTGCAGGCGCAGATCCAGGGTGACCAGCTGCGCGTCACCGGCAAGAAGCGCGACGACCTTCAGGCCGTCATCTCCCTGCTTAAGGGCGAGGACTTCGGCGTCGCCCTCCAGTTCAACAACTACCGCTGAGGGTGACCCACCCCGGCCCCACCAGCGGTCGGGTCCCGGCTTAGATCGACTCGGGTTCCTGAAAGTCGGGGCGTCCGGGCGATTGGGACACCGCGACTTTCAGGAACCCGAGTCGATCAAGGCGCAAGGCCGCACGCGGCGCGGGCCAGCCAGCGCACAGGCCGAGACGCAAGGCCGCACGCGGCGCGGGCCAGCCAGCGCACAGGCCGAGACGCAAGGCCGCCCGCGGCGCCGGGCCAGCCAGCGCACAGGCCGAGGCGCAGGGCGCGGTCAGACGGTGACGGGGTGTTCGGTGCGTACCGCAGTGGTTTCCGCTCGGGCGATGGGCCCGCCGGGCAGCGCGGCGACCGCGGCCCCGACGGCGACCGCCGCCCCGGCGAACAGGAACGCCCAGCGGACCCCGCCGGCGTGATCCACGATCACGCCGGCCACCGAGCCGCCGGCGGCGCTCGCCGCCACCGCGACGGTGACCACCCAGGTGTACGCCTCGTTCAACATGCCGGTCGGGGCGATCCGGCCGACAAGTGTGTTCTCCAGAGTCAGCGCGGGCGCGATGGTGGCCCCACCGGCGACCAGCGCGACACCCAGCGCGAGTGGGGTGGGCATCACCGCGAACACGGCGAAGGTGGCGGCCAGCGCGCCGAGCAGCAGGGCGAACTGCCGGGTCATGTTCGGTGCCGGCTTGCGGACGCCGAACCACAGCCCACCGATGGCGCTGCCGATCCCCCAGACCGCGAGCAGCACACCGGCGAGGCTCTCCGGGTCGTCGGTGGTGTGGTCGCTCGCAAACGCCGGAACGATCACCCCGGCGGCTCCGAATGCGATGCCCAGGCCGGCCACGCAGATCAGCAGGGCCGGGAAGCCGGGGACCCGCAGTGGGCCGAGCCCGCGGGCGTGGTGTTCCTGCGGGTGCGGACGCCAGCCGCGCATGACCCGGCCGAGGGCCACGGCGGTCGTGCCGACCAGGGTGACCACTGCCGCACCGATCAGCGCGGCCGCCGCGTCGGCGACGAGGACGAAGCCGGCGACGAGCAGCGGGCCGAGGACGAAGACGATTTCGAACAGCGTGGTCTCGGCGGCCAGTGCGGTGTTGCGCAGGTGGTACCGGCCGGAGTTGGGGCCGGTCAGGTCGTTCCAGGCGCCTCGAATGGCGGCGGTGAGCGGCGGGTAGGTGGCACCGGCCACGCCTGCGGCGAGGTAGATGACGGGGAGAGCGTCGTCGCCGGAGCGGCTGGCCAGCAGCAACCCGATGAGCGCCAGCGGGTGGGCCACGGCGGTGAGCAGCAGGACAGGGCTGGGGCCGACCCGGTCGGCGATCCGTCCGGCAACCGGGCTGAGCGCGGCACCGGCGAGGGCGTAGATGCCGCCGGCGATGGCGGCCAGCGAGTAGCGCCCGGTCACCTGCTCGACCACCAGAAGCAGCGCCAGTGGGGTCATGCCGATTCCGAGTCGCCCGATGATGCCGGTGATCAGCAGCATGGGCGCGCCGGGGATCCGCCAGACACCCAGGTACTGACGCAGCGCGGTCACCGTGAACCTCCCGAGGATGTAATGAGCGTGAGCCGTTATGACCCTAACGCTGCCGCCTGACCGGAAGACAGCGGAATAGGTCCGCGACACAGCGATCCGCCCGTACCCGGCGCGGCCGGGTACGGGCGGAGGCGGTGGATCAGCGGATCAGCGCTGGAACTGCACCGGCCCCGCGTTGCGGGCCATCTGCTCCAGCCGGGCGACGCGGTCCTCCATCTTGGGGTGGGTGGAGAAGAGCGCCGCCATGCCGCCACCCCGGAACGGGTTGGCGATCATGAGGTGGGCGGTGCTGGTGAGCTGGCCCTGGGCCGGCAACGGCCGACGCCGGGCCACCGCGTCGATCTTGCGGAGCGCGCTGGCCAGGGCCAGCGGGTCGCGGCTCAGCTCGGCGCCGGAGGCGTCCGCCTGGAACTCGCGGCTCCGGCTGATCGCCAGCTGGATCACTGTGGCCGCGATCGGGCCCAGGATCAGGGTGAGCAGCAGCACAGCCGGGTTGGGTCGGTCCTCGTCGTCCCCGCCGCCCAGCGGGATGAAGAAGGCGAGGTTCGCCAGCAGGGTGATGATGCTGGCCAGGCCGGCCGCCACGCTGGAGATCAGGATGTCCCGGTTGTAGACGTGCGACAGCTCGTGCCCGATCACGCCGCGCAGCTCACGGTAGTCGAGGATCTCGGTGATGCCCTGGGTCACGCAGACGGCCGCGTGCTGCGGGTTGCGACCGGTGGCGAACGCGTTGGGCTGCGCGGTGGGGCTGACGTAGAGCCGAGGCATCGGCTGCTGGGCATCGGTGGCCAACTCCCGGACCATCCGGTACAGCTCGGGGAACTGCGCCTCGGTGACCGGTTGCGCCCCCATCGAGCGCAGTGCGAGCTTGTCGGAGTAGAAGTAGGTGACGCCGTTCATGACCAGAGACACGACGACGGCGATGACCAGGCCGCCGCTGCCGCCGAACCAGTAGCCCACCGCCAGGATCAGGGCGCTGAGCAGACCGAGCAGCGCTGCGGTCTTCAGACGGTTGTGGTGCACGATGTCTCCTTCGGTGCACGGATCGCCGGGATCCGCTGACCGGTCCAACAACCCGGTACCCGCCAACCATCCGTCTCAACGCTGAGAGTTGACTGAGACCGGGGCCCAGGTGGGGTCAGCGGCCGGCCAGGTCGAGCACCAGCTGCGGGGCGACGCCGAGCACCACGGCGGCCACCGTCGCCACCGCCAGCACCACCGCCACCACACCCACCACGGGTACGCCCAACGCTCCGCCACCAGCGAGCGCCGCGGCCGGGCCGGGAGTCGTCGTCGGCGCCCAGAGCGCGGCGGTCACCCGCAGGTAGTAGGCGAGCCCGATCACGGCGTTCAGCGCCACCACCAGTGCCAGCCAGGCCGCGCCACCGTCGAGCAGCGCCCGGACCACTGTCACCTTCGCGAACAGGCCAGCCAGACCCGGCGGCAGACCAGCCAGACCCACCAGCGCGAGACCGAAAGCCGCAGCTCGCCACGGGTGCCGCCGGGCTGCCCCACGCAGGTCGTCCAACGTGCCGCCGTCCGCACCCGCCGGCCGCAGCGCTGTCACTCCGGCGAACGCCGCCAACTCCAACACCACGAAGAAGACGGCGTACGCCACGGCGGCCGCGTACGCGGCGGACCGTGCCTCGTCCGTGCGCCCGGCGGCCAGCGCCAACGCTCCCAGCGGGGCGAGGATGTACCCGGCCTGCGCGACTGACGACCAGGCGAGCAGCCGGACGGTCCGCCGCTGACGCAGGGCGACCAGGTTGCCGACGGTCATGGTGAGCACGGCGAGCAGGGCGAGCACCGGACCGGTCTGGTCCGCCGGCAGCGCCCGTTGCACCACGGCGAGCAGGGCGACCAGGCCGCCCAGCTTCGACGCGGTGGACAGGTACGCGGCCACCGGCAGCGGCGCGCCGTCGTAGGTGGCCGGCGCCCAGGCGTGGAACGGCACTGCCGCCACCTTGAAGGCCAGGCCGACCAGCAGCACCGCCACCGCGGCGGTGGTCAACGGCAGGTCCCGCAGCTCCGGCTGCTCGGCGAGCAACGCGCCGAGCCGGTCCAGGTGCAGCCCACCGGTCACCGCGTACAGCAGCGCCGCGCCGAGCAGTGTCAGCGTTGTCGCCACCACGCTGACCACGAAGAAGGTCACCGCCGCCTCGGCGCTCGCGAGACTCCCCCGGCGCAGGCCGACCAGCACGTACAGCGGCAGGGTCAGCGTCTCCAGGGCGACGATAAGCGTGATCAGGTCGCCGGCCGCGCCGAGCACCACGCCGCCGGTCATCGAGCAGGCCAGCAGAAAGGCGTACTCCCCGACCGGTGACCGCCCGGCCCGTAGCGCGGGCACCGACAGCCCGAGCACTCCGAGGGTGAGCAGCGCGACCACCACGCCGATCAGGGCCGCCCGACCGCCGAAGATCCAGGAGCAGTCGGCGCCCACGCAGAACGTCCGCCGCTCCGCACCCGCCCCGACCAGCGCGGAGCCGACGGCGGTGCCGAGCGCGCCGAGCGCGGCCACCGCGATGGTGGCCCGTGGTCGGGCCACGAGCAGGTCCGTGATGAGCACGAGCACGGCCGTGCCGGCGGCCAGGTAGGCCGGCAGCAGCGCGACGCTGTCCACGCTCTGCACGACGTTCATGGTTTGACCACCCCGATCAGGGCGTCGACGGGGGCCTCGGCGACGCCGAGGACCAGCGTCGGCGCCAACCCGATGGCCAACGCGAGCAGCACCAGCGGCACCCAGGCGGTCAACTCCGCACCGGCCAGGCCGGGGCCGACCGGACCGACGGCGGGGCTCGGCCGGTTGTGGGTGACCTGGCGCAGCAACCGCAGGAAGTACGCGGCGGTGAGCGCCCCACCGACCGCCGCCAGCACCCCGAGCGTGGTCCAGAGCGGACCGCCCACCTGCACGGCGGCGATCACCGCGAACGCCTCGCCCCAGAAGCCGGCCAGCCCGGGCAGGCCCAGCGACGCGATCGCCGCGAACGCGAGCAGACCCGCCAACCGGGGCGCTGTCTCCCGCAGCCCGGACAGTTCGGCGAGGGTGCCGGTGCCGGTACGGTCCTTCACCGCCCCGGCCAGGAAGAACAGCAGGCCAGTGATCACACCGTGCGCGACGTTGCCGATCAACGCCGCCTGGATGCCGGTGGCGGTCAGCGTGGCGACGCCCAGCAGCACGAAACCCATGTGCCCCACGCTGGAGTACGCGATGAGCCGCTTCACGTCCGACTGGGCCAGGCAGACCAGCGAACCGATCAGGATCGCGGCGACGGCGAGCACGCCGAGCACCGGCGCCGCCCAACGGGCGCCCTCCGGCGCCACCCCCACCGCGACCCGGATCAGGCCGTAGGTGCCCATCTTGAGCAGCACACCGGCCAACACCACACTGCCCACAGTGGGTGCCTGGGTGTGCGCGTCGGGCAGCCAGGAGTGCAAGGGCCACAGCGGGCTCTTCACAGCGAACGCCAACGCGAGCAGTGTGAACGCTGCCAACTGGGTGCCCCTGGACATCCCCGCGCCACCGGTCAGCGTCACCAGGTCGGCGGTGCCGGCGGCGGCGACCACGACGTACACGCCGACCAGCAGCAGCACCGAGCCGAACAGCGTGTAGAGCGCGAACTTCCGGGCCGCCCGACGCCGGTCCGCGCCACCCCAGCCGGCGATGATCGCGTACATCGGCAGCAGGACGACCTCGAAGAAGAGGAAGAACAACACCAGGTCCAGGGCGAGGAAGGTGCCCAGGATGCCCACCTCGACCACCAACAGCAGCGCGACGAGCGCACGGCCGCTGCCGCCGTCCGGCACCCGCCACATCGTGTACGCGCAGCAGAGCAACGTGAGCAGCGCGGTCAACACCACCAGCGGCCAGGAGATGCCGTCGACGCCGAGGTGGAAGCGCAACTCCAGACCGGGCACCCAGGGCAGGTCCAGTTGGTGCCACGGGCGCACCGCCGGCGCGTCCGCCGACCAGGCGACCCAGCCTCGACCGCCGAACACCAGCGGCACCGCGGCCAGCAGGGTCAACGCCGCCGCGACAGTGCCGATCAACCGGGCCGCCCGGTCCCGGGGCGTCGCCGCCACCGCTACCGCACCCAGCGCCGGCACCGCCAGAACAGCGACCAGCAACCCCTGACCGAGGCTCATCGGACTCCTCCAACCAGGGCGGCGGCCAGGCCGATCAGCAGCCCGCCGGCCAGGACGCCGGCGGCGGCCCGGGGCAGCGCCGCGCGGTGCAGCGCGGCCAGCCCCGCGCCCAGACCGGACGCGGCGCGTCCACTGCCCTCGACCGCGCCGTCCACCACCACCTCGTCACTCGTGCGCGCGGCGCGGGCCAGCGCGCGGACGGGGCGTACCACGAGTGTGTGCTGGACGTCGTCGAGCCGGAACGCGCTGGCGAAGACCGGCCGCAGCGGACCCAGCGCGGCGGCCGGATCGGCGGTCGGGTCGCGCCGCCAGCCCAGCGTCACCAGCGCGGCGCCGAGCAGCAGGAACGCGAGCGGCAGCAGCACCCCTGGCCCCAGGTGGACCAGGCCGTCCTCGGAGCCCGCCACCGGGACGGTGGGGAACCGCAGGCGGTCGGCGAACGCCCCGAGGAACCCGGCCAGACCGAGCAGCGCGGCGGGCACGGCCAGCAGCAGCACCGGCCAGCGCAGCACCGCCGGCGGGTCGTGCGGCCGGACCAGGGGCAGGCGCGGGGAGCCGAAGAAGGCGCGCAGCAGCAGGCGGCCTGCGTACCAGGCGGTGACCGCCACGCCGACCAGCCCGGCGACCCAGACGATCCAGCCCACCCAGGACGGGGCCGCGCCGGTGCCCTCCAGCGCTGCCGACTCGGCGACCGTCAGTACGCCGTCCTTGCTCCAGAAACCGGCCAACGGCGGCACCCCGGCCAGCGCGCCCAGGCCCACCACAGTGCACCAGAACGTCACCGGCATGCTGCGCCGCAGCCCGCCCATCTCCGACATCAGTGTGGTGCCGACGGCGTGGATCACCGCGCCGGCGGCGAGGAACAGCAGCGCCTTGAAGGCGGCATGGGTGAGCAGGTGGAACAGCGCGGCCGACGGTGAGCCGACCGCCAGCGCGCCGGTCATGTAACCCAGTTGGGACACCGTCGACCAGGCCAGCACGCGTTTGATGTCGTCCTGGGCGGTGGCGGCGAGCGCGCCGAGCAGCAGCGTGATCGCGCCGAGCACCCCCAGCACGGTCAGCGTTACCGGCGCGGCGGTGAAGAGCGGGTAGAGCCGAGCCACCGTGTACACCCCGGCGGCGACCATCGTCGCGGCGTGGATCAACGCGGAGATCGGAGTCGGGCCGGCCATCGCGTCCGGCAGCCAGGTGTGCAGCGGAAACTGCGCGCTCTTGCCGGCCACACCGGCGAGCAGCAGCAGGCCAGCGGCGGTCAACGTGGCGCCGGAGTGGTCGTGGGCGAGCACGTCGGCGATCCGGAAGCTGCCAGTCGACACACCCAGCAGTGCGATGCCGAGCAGGAAACCGACGTCACCGACCCGGGTCACCAGGAACGCCTTCATGGCGGCGGCGGGGGCGCCGGCCAGTCGGCGGTCGTGGGCGATCAGAAGGTACGAGCAGAGGCCCATCACCTCCCAGCCGACCAACAGCATGATCAGGTCACCGGCGACCACCACCAGCAGCATGGCACCGGTGAAGAGGCTGATCTGGGCGGCGTAGGGCGGGTAGCGGTGGTCCACGTCGACGTCGTCGTGGGGACCGCGCCGCAGGTAGCCGATCGAGTAGACCTGCACGGCCAGGGCGACAGCGGTGACGGCCACCGCTACCAGCGCGGCCGCGCCGTCCAGCCGTACGCCGAGGGTCACCGCCAGCCCGCCGAAGTCGACCCAGGTGGCCGACGTCTCCGTCGGCCCGTCGACAGTGAGCAGCAGCGCCACGGCCAGCGCCAGCGCGCCGGCCGCACCGAGGACGCCGAGCGTCACAGCTGCCGTCCGGGCCCGGTCGCCGCCGGTCGCGCCGTCCCGCCGAGGGGCCGGTGGCAGCAGCAGACCGATCAGCCCGGCAGCCAGCGGCACGGCGGGCAGCAGCGCCCCGAGCAACCCGATCACCGGCCCGCCTCCGCGTCCAGGACGGCCGGCTCGCGCCCACCGACGGGATCCGGCGACTCGGTCAACGGCACGTCATCCACGGCGACTGTCGCCCGCAGCCGGTAGAGCTGAAGGACGATCGCCAGCCCCACCCCGATCTCGGCGGCGGCGAGGACGATGACGAACAGCGCGAAGACCTGCCCCGAGTGCGGGAGCACGGCGCGGGCGGTGGTGTCCGCGGTGACCAGGATCAGGTTGACCGCGTTGAGCATCAACTCGACCGACATCAGCACCAGCACCGCGTTGCGGCGGCGCAGTACGCCGTACACGCCGAGGCCGAACAGCAGCGCGGCGGTGACGTACGGGATGACCGGCCTCACCGGCGCCCCCCGGGCTCGCTGTCGACCAGGTCGGCTGCCGTGCCGTCGCGTTGCGGGGCGGCTCGGCCGATGTCCGGCCGGGACAGCACGATCGCGCCCACCAGCGCGGAGAGCAGCAGCACCGAGAGCACCTCGAACGGCAGCACCCAGGATTGGAAGATCTGCTCACCCAGCCGCTCGGCCGTGCCGGCGTCAGGCAAGGTGACGGTGCTCCAGCGGTACGCGTCGACCAGCAGGGCGGTCAGCCCCAGCCCCGCGCCGCCACCGATCAGCGCGGCCGGCCACCCGGGCCGGTCCAAATCGTCGGAGGCACCGATCGGGGCCCGGGTCAGCATCACCGCGAACAGCAGCAGGACCACCACCGCGCCCACGTAGATCAGCACCTGCACCCAGGCCACCAGCTCGGCGCTGAGCACCAGGAAGTCACCTGCCAACGCGCCCAGGCACACCACCAGGTAAAGCCCGGCCCGGACCAGGTGTTTCGTGGTCACCACCAACACGCCGGCACCGACCGCCACCGCGCCGAGGGCGAGCAGCAGCACGTCCGCCCCGGTCACCGGGGCGCCCTTCCGGCTCGGGCGCTCACGACGCCGGGTCCTGGTCGGCGTCGGGGCGTACCGCTGCCGGAGCGGGACGTGCGGCGGCCGCCTTGCGCGCGGCGGAGGTTTCCTCCTTGGCCGGTTCGCCGTTCGGGTCGTGGGCGGGCGGCGGCGGGACGGTTGCCATCCACTGACCGAGGTGGTCCTTGTCGTGCAGCAGGTCCTTGATGTCGTACTCGGCGTACTCGAACTCCGGCGACCAGTAGAGCGCGTCGAACGGGCAGACCTCGATGCAGATGCCGCAGTACATGCAGAGCGAGAAGTCGATGTCGAACTTGTCGAGCACGTTGCGCTGGCGGGGGCGGGCGGCGCCGGGCACCACCACCTCCTCCTTGTGCGAGTCGATGTAGATGCACCAGTCCGGACATTCACGGGCGCAGAGCATGCAGACCGTGCAGTTCTCCTCGGACAGGGCGATCACGCCGCGCGAGCGCGGCGGCAGGTCAGGAGCCGTGTCCGGGTACTGCTGGGTGGTCGAACGGCTGGTCATCGTCTTGAGGGTGACCGCCAGCCCTTTCACCAGGCCCGCGCCGGGAAGGCCGCGTTCGCTGGTGTCGCCGCGCTCGCTGGGGTCGCTCATGTCGACCATCCTGCCCTGTGGCCACGGCGCGCGCGACCACCACCCACAGGTCGACGGCCCCAGGGCTTACCTGAGGAGCACGTCACCTGTGGATCAGCCGGATCACGCCCCGGGTCCGCTGACGACGGCCGGTGGGAGCATCTCGACGCCGAGTTGTTGCAGCAACTGGAACAGTTCGTTGCAGCTCCACACCTCGACGATCCGGCCCGCCGCGTCGAAGCGCAGGAACGTCGCCCCCGAGTAGCTGACCACCTGCCCGGTCGGCGGCACCGGCCCGAACTGCCCGGCGTGGGTGCCGGCGGCCCGCCAGTGCACGGCCACCCGCTCGCCGGCCGCCACCACGTCGACAATCTTGTAGCGGAGGTCCGGGAAGGCCGCCCGACGCTCGCGGTGCCAGGCCAACACCGCCTCCGGCCCGGTGCCGCCCAGCCCCGGGCACTCCTCGGCGACCAGCTCGTACGCCGACTCCTCCCGGCGGGCATTCCACACATCGGCGATGAACCGCCGGGCTGCCGCCTCCACGTCCGTC
The DNA here is from genome assembly GCF_046549335.1 of Micromonospora sp. 050-3. Lineage (NCBI taxonomy): Bacteria > Bacillati > Actinomycetota > Actinomycetes > Micromonosporales > Micromonosporaceae > Micromonospora > Micromonospora sp. 050-3. The sequence continues at coordinate 194,747 of NZ_JAJPVX010000003.1, read as the reverse complement.
ATGCCGGCAGGGTATCCGGGACCACTGTGCGCCGTAGATCCGCGAGGATGGGGTAGAGACACTGACCAGACCGGGAGGGCGACGTGGGCGAGGAAAAAGGCGGCAAGTACGTCGAGCCGGGCGGCGAGTTCACCCGCGACCAGCGGTACATCGCCACCCGGATCACCGAGGACGGGCGCAACGGCTATCCGGTCGAGCCGGGCCGGTACCGGCTGGCGGTCAGCCGGGCCTGCCCGTGGGCCAACCGACTGATCATCGTTCGGCGGTTGCTCGGTCTGGAGGACGCCATCTCGATGGCGGTGGCCGGCCCGACCCACGACGCCCGGAGCTGGACCTTCGATCTCGACCCGGACGGCCGGGACCCGGTGCTCGGCATCGAGCGCATCCAGGAGGCGTACTTCAAGCGTTTCCCCGGCTACGAGCGCGGCATCACAGTGCCGGCGATCGTGGACGTGCCGACCGGGCAGGTGGTGACCAACGACTACGCGCAGATGAGCCTGGACCTGTCCACGCAGTGGAGGGCGTATCACCGCGAGGGCGCCCCGCAGCTCTACCCCGAGCACCTGCGGGAGCAGATAGACGAGGTCAACGCCGTGGTGTTCCGGGACGTCAACAACGGCGTCTACCGGTGCGGGTTCGCGGGCAACCAGGAGGCGTACGACAAGGCGTACCACCAGCTCTTCGACCGGCTGGACTGGCTCACCGAGCGGTTGACCGACCAGCGCTACCTGGTTGGCGACACCATCACCGAGGCCGACGTGCGGCTGTTCACCACGCTGGTCCGCTTCGATCCGGTCTACCACGGCCACTTCAAGTGCAACAGGCAGAAGCTGAGCGAGATGCCGGTGCTGTGGGCGTACGCCCGGGACCTGTTCCAGACTCCGGGCTTCGGCGACACCATCGACTTCGACCACATCAAGCGGCACTACTACGAGGTGCACCGCGACATCAACCCGACCGGGATCGTGCCGCTCGGCCCCGACCTGTCCAACTGGCTCCTCCCGCATGGCCGGGAAGCGCTGGGTGGCCGCCCCTTCGGCGACGGCACCCCGCCCCCACCCCCCGCCGAGCTGGTAGACCCCGCACACACCCCGCTGCGCTGACCCGCCCGCCCTCGCCCAGCCCCGCCTGCTCCGCGTCGATCATGGAGTTGTGGTGGGTGACAAACGGCGCTGTCCGCTAGTTTTCGGGCACCATAACTCCATGATCGGCGCAGTGCGGGGCGGTCGCGGGGCGGGGCGGTCGCGGGGCGGGGCGGTCGCGGGGCGGGGCGGTCGCGGGGGGCTACAGGGCTATGCGGACGGCTGCGGTTAGGACCAGTTGGGCTAGGGCGGCGGGGACGAGGACCAGCCAGCAGAGGCGTTGTAGCTGGTCCTCGCGTAGCCGGGGGTAGGACACCCGGAGCCAGATGATCACGAAGGACACCGCGAAGATCTTGAGCAGCGTCCAGAGCCAGCCCAGTTGGTCGTCGGCGAACGGGCCCTGCCAACCACCCAGGAACAGCACAGTGGTCAGCGCGGCGATCACCACGATGCCGACGTACTCGGCGAGCAGGAAGAACGCGAACCGCAGACCGGTGTACTCGGTCATGTAGCCGAAGACCAGCTCCGAGTCGGCCACCGGCATGTCGAACGGCGGCCGGCGAATCTCGGCCAGCCCGGCGACGAAGAAAATGATCATCGCGGGTGCCTGCCAGAGCAACCACCACGGCTGCCACGCCTCGACGATGCCCGACAGGCTGAGCGTGCCGGCCGCCATCGCCACCGACGCGGCGGCCAGCACCAGCGGCAGCTCGTAACCGAGCAACTGGGCCGCCCCGCGCAACCCGCCCAGCAGGCTGTACTTGTTGGCCGACGCCCACGCCGACATCAGCACCGCCACCACCCCGACGCCGACCACGGCCAGCACGAAGAAGAGGCCGATGTCCAACGGCTGCCCGACCAGGTCGTTCGGACCGAGCGGAATGACCAGCAACACCAGCAGGTAGGGCACCAGGGCCACCGCCGGCGCCAAACGGAACACCGCCCGGTCCGCCTCGCGCGGCGTGATGTCCTCCTTCTGCACGAACTTGACCCCGTCGGCCACCAGCTGCGCCCAGCCGTGGAAGCCGCCCGCGTACATCGGGCCGAGCCGGCCCTGCATGTGCGCCATCACCTTGTGCTCGGCCTGGCCGACGAGCAACGGCAGGGTGAGGAACGCGACCAGCACGCCGCCGATCCGGAGCACCAACTCCACCCAGAGCGGCATCAGGCCGTACCCCCGTCGTGGTCGCCCCGGCCAGCGCGGCCCGGCGGGTCCGCGCTCGGCTCGCCACCCGATGCGGCCGGGCCCTCGCCAGGCGTGTCCGATGCGGCCGCGTCGGGCGCGGTCTGGTCGGCAGGGCCAACGCCGGGCACGGTCTCAGCAGCCGGGCCGGCGTCGGGCTGGTCAGGTGCGGCCGCGCCGGGCACGGTCTCGGCGACTGGGGCCGGGCCGTCGGCGGCGCCGGCCGGCCGGGGAGTACGCGCCGGACGGGCCCCCGGGGCGGGCCGCGCCGGACGCTCACGGGCCGGTCTGGCCGGGGTGCCGCCACGCGGGCCCTCCCCCACCCCACCGGCGCCGGCCGGGGTGGGCGTGGAACCCCACTCACCCGGAGCGGGAACGCCCGGCGGGCGGATCGGTCGACGCCCGCCGCCGGCCTCGGACTCGCCCGGCTCCTTCGCGCCCGGCCAGGGCTTCGCCACCCGCGAAGCCAGCACGAACTCCTTGCGCAGCGGGTGGCCCTCGAACTCCGGAGGCAGCAGCAGCGGCAGCAACTCTCCATGCCCGGCGAAGTCGATGCCGAACATCTCGTGCGTCTCCCGCTCGTGCCAGGCGGCACCGGGGTAGACGTCGACCACCGAGGCGACAGTGGGTGTGCCGCGCGGCAACCGGGTACGGAGCAGCAGGCCGTGCCGTAGTCGCGTCGACCAGAGATGCGCCACCACGTCGAAGCCCTCGGTCAACTCGTCGACGGCGGACAGCCAGTCGAAGAAGTCGCAGGCCAGGTCGGCGTCGTCACGGGCGGCGGAAACCGCTGGCAGCCAACTCGCGGGCGGCACATCGACTGTGGCCCGGGCGAACCGTTGCCCGCCGGAGACCGACGGGGTCGCCTCAACCGGCGCGAGCAGCGCGACCAGTCGAGCGCCGACCTCTTCGGGAGTCATGCCGCTGATCCTAGTGCCGGCCGGGCCCGCGCCTGGCCGCCGCCGATGCCCAGCGATCTGCCGGCTTTGGACGCGGCGCACGCCTCGACGGGGAAAGATGAGGGTGTGCGCGCTGTGACGGTGAGACCTGGGGTAGCCAACTCGCTGAGCCTCGTCGAGGATCAGCCCGAGCCGGCTGCCGAGGAGGGCTCTGTCCTGGTCGAGGCGCTGGCGGTGGGGATCTGCGGCACCGACCACGAGATCATCGCCGGGGAGTACGGCGAGGCCCCCCCGGGTGCCGACCGACTGGTCATCGGGCACGAGTCACTGGGCCGGGTGATCGAGGATTCCAGCGGCACCCTGCAACCCGGTGACCTGGTGGCCGGGATCGTCCGGTACCCCGACCCGGTGCCCTGCTCGAACTGCGCGGTCGGCGAGTGGGACATGTGCCGCAACGGGCAGTACACCGAACACGGCATCAAGGGCCTGGCCGGGTTCGCCCGGGATCGCTGGCGGGTCGAGCCGCAATTCGCGGTCGGGCTCGACCCGGCGCTGGCCCAGGTGGGCGTGCTGTTGGAGCCGACAAGTGTGGTGGCGAAGGCCTGGGACCACATCGAGCGGATCGGGCACCGGGCCGAATGGCAGCCGCAGACCGTCCTGGTGACCGGGGCCGGACCGATCGGGTTGCTGGCCGCGTTGCTCGGCACCCAGCGCGGGCTCACCGTCCACGTGCTGGACCGGAACACCGAGGGACCGAAGCCGGAGCTGGTCGCCGGTCTCGGCGCCACCTACCACACGGTGCCGGTCAACGACCTGCCCTTCGAGCCGGACGTGGTGATCGAGTGCACCGGCGCTCCCACTGTCGTCCTCGACGTGATGTGCAAGGCGGCGCCGACCGGGATCGTCTGCCTGGCCGGGGTGTCCAGCGGTGGCCGGAGCATCGACTTCGACGCCGGGGCACTCAACCGGGCGCTGGTGCTGGAGAACAACGTGGTGTTCGGCTCGGTGAACGCCAACCGGCGGCACTGGAACATGGCAGCGCAGGCACTCGCCCGCGCCGACCAGGTCTGGCTGGAGTCGCTGATCACCCGGCGGGTGCCGGTGAACCGGTACGCCGACGCGTACACCCCCGGGCCGGACGACATCAAGGTGGTGCTGGAGTTCGCATCCTGAGCGACGCCGCGCCCGCTCAGATGCCCGGCAGTCGACCGTTGCGGAACAGATCGACGAAGAGCTGGTGGTCCTGGCGAGCGCGCACCCCGTACGCGTGCGCGAAATCCACCAGGTGGCCGACGAAGCCCGCCTCGTCGGCGTCCACAGCAGCGACGATCGCCTCCTCGGTCGAGTAGTCCACCAGGTCGTGACTGGATTCGTCGTCGGCGACCGAGTGCATCCGGGCCACCGCCCGGCCAAGGTCGACGAGAACGCCGGTCAGTTCCTCCGGCTCGTTCACGTCCGACCAGTCCAGATCGGCGGCGTACGGAGAGACCTCGGCGACCAGCTGACCGGTCCCGTTCAGCTCGGTGAAGCCCAGCCACGGGTCGGCGTGCGCCTGCAACGCCCGCTGCGACTCGGCGGTGCGGTGCCCCTGGTGCTGGAAGTAGCCGCGGACCGACTCGTCGGTGACGTACCGCGCCACGGCCGGCACTTGCGCCTGCTTCATGTAGATGACGACGTCGTTCTCCAGCGCCTGGGTATGCCCCTCCAGCAGCAGGTTGTACGACGGCAGCCCGGCCGAGCCGATGCCCACGCCCTTGCGAAGCACCACGTCCTTGATCCGCGCCGCCACCGGGCGGAGCTGCGTCGAGGCGGTCGGCAGCGTGCCGAGGTAGTCCTGGAAGGCGGCGCTGACCAGGTCCCGCGTGGCGTCGTCGATCTCGAAGACCCCGTCGCCGATGGAGAAGCGTCGCTCGTAGTTGTCGATGGTGGTCTGCGCGGCGAGGAGGTCGACGCGGGTGTTGAGCCGGGCCCGTTGCAGCACCCGGCGCAGCACCCCGTCGGCGTTGTCCAGGGTGATCGAACCGATCGCGTCGTCACCACCGGCGGCGATGGCCCGCAGCTCGGTCAGGTACGACCGGGCGAACCCGGCCACCAGCTCCCCGATGGCAGTGTCGGAGAGCGCCTTGCCGTAGCCGAGCAGCGCCACGCTGGCCGCGAGCCGGCGCAGGTCCCAGGTGAACGGCCCGACGTACGCCTCGTCGAAGTCGTTGACGTTGAACACCAGCTGCCCGGAGGCGTTCATGTAGGTGCCGAAGTTCTCCGCGTGCAGGTCACCGTGGATCCACACCCTGCTGGTCTGCTCGTCGGAGAACCGGTCGTCGGCGAAGTCGCCGAGCTGGTCGGCGTAGAACAGCGCGGCGCTGCCCCGGTAGAAGGCGAACGGCGAAGCCGCCATCTTGCGGAACTTGCGGCGGAAGGCGGCCGGGTCGATCGCCATCGACGCGCCGAACTCCTCGGTGAGCACGTCGACGATGTGGGTGGACCGCTGGTCCGCTGAGCTGCTCATAGTGCGCAGGCTAGTGCGGCGGGTCCACAACCGGGTGGCGAACGGCTCAACCATCGATCATGCTGCGCGGCGGCTGGGCGCGCCGTCGGTGGCGGCCCACCGCCCTCAGCTCGCGGTGGGTGGGCGTACCGGTGGGGCGGTGAGCGAGTCGACCGAGCGTGGCGCGGCGGCTTCGCGGGGCGGGGCGTCCAGCGGCGCGGCCAGCACGTCCCGTTGCGGTACACCGCCGATGCCGGACTGCTCGGCGGCGATCTTCTCTTGCAGGCGCAGGATGCCGTGCAGCAGCGCCTCCGGCCGGGGCGGGCAGCCGGGCACATACACGTCGACCGGGATGAGCTGGTCGACACCCTTTGTCACCGAGTACGAATCCCAGTAGGGGCCGCCGCAGTTGGAACAGGCGCCGAACGAGATGACGTACTTCGGCTCGGGCATCTGGTCGTAGAGCCGCTTGATCGCCGGGGCCATCTTGTCGGTCACCGTGCCGGAGACCACCATCAGGTCGGCCTGGCGGGGGCCGTGGGCGAACGGGATCACGCCGAGTCGGATGAAGTCGTGTCGACCCATGCTGGTGGCGATGAACTCGATGGCACAGCAGGCCAGACCGAAGTTGAAAACCCAGAGCGAGTAGCGGCGCCCCCAGTTCAGCACGAACCGGATCGGCTCACCGAGCACTGCCGGCAGCTGCACGACCGCCTCCCTCCTGCCCCCGTCGGACAGTCAATCACAGCTCCGGCGCGTACCCGTTGGGGCCGGTCACGATCCCCGCCGGCGCACAGAGTCTCGCCACCGGCGGAGTACGTCGCGGCCGGCGTTCCGGTCACCAGGTGGGACGTTGCAGCAGCCCGACGAACTCGACCAGCAGCCGCTCCCGCAGCGCCGGCGGCGCGGCGTCGAGCAGCGTGTTCACCACAGCCATCCGCTTCGGCAGCGGCGCACCATCGGGCTCGCCGCCCATGCCCAGCCCGGCGGCCAGGCCCGCGACCAGCTCCGGGGTCAGCGCGTCCGGGGTCAGCGACGTCGCCAGCGCCGTCAGTTCGGGCGAAAGGGCGACCCGACCGGCCGCCTGAGCTGCGGCCACCGCATCGGTCAGGTCCGGCCCGAACTCGGCGACCCGGGGCGCGACCGCGGCGGTCACAGTGAGGTGCACGCTGGCGGGCAGACCGTCGTACGACAGCTGGGGTTGGGTGTGCCAGCCCCGCGCGGTCAGCTCGTCGACCAGGACGAACAGGTCGGGGCCACCCTCGGTGGCGGTGAAGCAGACGACTGTCGACTCCGGCTCGGCCATCAGCCGCAGCCCGTCGACGGCACGGACCGCGTCGGCCAGCCCGGCTACCGCGTCCCGGGTGATGGCGGCGAGCCGCAGGTAACCGTCGTCGCCGAGGTGCCGCACTGTGGCGTACGCGGCGGCGATCGGGCCGCCCGAGCGGGTGGAAGCGATCACCGGGTTGATCATCGTGTAGCCGGGCCAGTCCGCGTACGCGAAGTACTGCGGGGCGCGCAGCGTGGCGTCGCGGTGCAGCAGCACCGACACCCCCTTCGGCGCGTACGCGTACTTGTGCAGGTCGACCGAGATGGAGGTGACCCCGGGCACAGCGAAGTCGAACGGCGGCACCGGCGCCCCGAGCCGGCGCAGGTACGGCAGGGTCCAGCCGCCGAAGCAGGCGTCCACGTGGCAGCGCACCCCGGCCTCGGCGGCGGCGGCCGCGATCGGCGTGACCGGGTCCACCACCCCGTGCGCGTACGACGGCGCGGAGCAGGCGACCAGCACCGTCTCCGGGCGGATCGCGGCGGCCATCGCGGCCGGGTCGGGACGCAGCGTCTCCGGGGAGACCGGCACGACGTCCAGCGCCACCCGCAGGTAGTGCGCCGCCTTGGCGAATGCCGCGTGCGCGCTCGACGGCACCACGATCCGGGGTGCGGCGATCTCCGGGTGGGCGTCCCGGGCGGTCTTGACGGCGAGGATCAGTGACTCGGTGCCGCCGCTGGTGACGCTGCCGACGACGTCCGGGGCGGTGGTTCCGGGGCCAGCGCCCAGCACCCGGCCGGCGGCGCCGACAAGCGCGTTCTCCATGGCCAGCAGGGACGGGAACGCGGTCGGGTCCAACCCGTTGACGTGCGCGCTCTCCCGGTGGGCGGCGGCGGCCAGCTCGTCCAGCCCCGGCACGGCCGGGTCGTAGACGTACGCGAACAGCCGTCCCCCGTGGGTGGGCGCGTCACTCGCCCGCAGCTCCCGCACCTCTTCAAGAACCCGTTCCGCCGGAACCCCGGTAGCGGAAAGCGCCCCAGCCTCAACCCTGTTCTCGTCGATCATGGAGTTACGGTGCCCTTCTCGTGACGGTCACGGCTTTCGTTTCCCAACACCACTCCATGATCGACCAGGTCGCTGTGGGCGGTGAGGGTGTACTGACGGAGCAGGAAAATCGGAGGGGCGATCAGCAGGGCCGGGATCAGCGTGAAGCCGAGCAGCACGCCCAGCCTCGCCGTGTCGGACTGGGCCGCCGCCGAGCCGGTGTCGGAGGACACGTAGCCGGAGAGCTGAAGCACCAGTCCGTAGATTCCCGGGCCGAGCGCCAGGCCGAAGGTCTCCCCGGCGGTCCACAGCCCGGTGAAGACGCCCGCCTGCCGTCGACCGGTGCGTGCCGTCTCGTGCGCGATGCAGTCCGGCAACATCGCCAGCGCGAAGACCTGCTGCCCGGCGTACCCGACGCCGATCAGCGCGACCACGAGATAGACGGCGACCGGCGGCAGCACCGGCGCGGCGACCAGGGCGAACGCACCGACGGCGAGGATCAGCGAGGCGACCACCAGCGCGGTGCGCTTGCCCAGCCGGGCACCGATCCGGCTCCAGATCGGCATCACCAGCAGCGCCGGCCCGACGAAGCAGACGAAGAGCAGCGTCGGCCCGCTCTCCTCGTCGCGCAGGATCTGCCCCGCGAAGTAGTTGACGCCGGCCAGGATCGTCGCCACACCGGCGGACTGCACCACGAAGCAGATCAGCAGCGCCCGGAACGGGCGGTTGGCACCGGCCACGGCGAGCTGGGCGCGCAGCGTCGGCTCGCTTTCGCCCACAGTGCCGGTCGGCGCGGACCGGGTGCCCAGGAACGCGCCGAGGGCGCCGAGGGCGATCAGCACCGCCACGAACAGGCCCATCCAGCGGTGCCCGGCCACACCGTCACCACCGGCGGTCACCACCAGCGGCGCGACAGCGCCGGAGGCCAGGATGGCGAGCGCCAGCACCGCGATCCGCCAGGTCATCAACCGGGTGCGCTCGGCGTAGTCGCCGGTCAGCTCCGCCGGCATCGCCACGTACGGCACCTGGAAGAAAGCGAACGCGGTGGCGGTGGCGAAGAAGGCGAACGCGACGTACGCCACGGCGGCCGGACCGTTGCCGAAGGGCGCGGCGAAGATCGACGCGAACAGGACGGCGAGCGCGAGCCCGGCGACGAGCAGGTACGGCCGGCGGGCGCCCCACCGCGACCGGGTGCGGTCGGAGATCCGCCCGGCGACCGGGTTGACCAGCACGTCCCAGGCCTTGGGCAGCAACACCAGCAGGGCGGCCAGCCCGGCGGCCACGCCCAGCGTGTCGGTCAGGTACGGCAGCAACAGCAGGCCGGGCACTGTGCCGAACGCCCCGGTCGCCAGTGAACCGAGCGCGTAGCCGGCATGCACCGATCGGGGCAACGGGCCGTTGGCTGACGAGCCGGCGCCCGGCGGCGTTTTCATGGGCCCGAATGTTACTCACGTTATGTCGAAGGCTGACCAACCTGCCGGCCCTGGTGCGCACAGCCGAACAGTCAGGTTGGCGGCAGCGCCGGCCCGCAACCGCAGTCACTGTGTCGGAGTGTTACCGGTGCCCAGGGCAGACCAGCCTGGCGGCGACGGGGAGGGGCAGTGGCAGTGGCAGCAACGATGGGAGCCCGCGCCAATGAGCCACCGGCGACACGGACCGCCGGTGGAGTGGTAGCGGCGACGATCACCTTCGACGACTTTTACCACGCGCATTTCGGCAGCGTGACCGCCCAACTGTGTGCGTACACCGGGGATCTGGGACACGCGCAGGACCTGGCCCAGGAGGCGTTCTACCGAGCGCTGGCCCGCTGGGACCGCCTGGTCCGCTACGACGACCCGGTGGCCTGGGTCCGGCAGGTCGCCTGGAACCTGGCCCGGAGCCGCTGGCGACGCTTGCGTACCGCCCGCAACCACCTGCTGCGGCAGCGACGCGCCGAGGCGGAGGTGGCCGGGCCGACCCCGGACCGGGTGGCGATCGACGCGGCGCTGGCGCAGCTACCCGCCAACCATCGCCGAGCGGTCATCCTGCACTACCTGGCCGACCTGCCCATCAGCCAGATCGCCGCTCAGGAAGGGGTGGCCGAGGGCACCGTGAAGTCCTGGTTGCACCGTGGCCGGACGACCCTGGCCGGACTGCTCGACGAGAACACCGAGGGGGTGTGCGATGTCTGACCTCGACCCGCGACTGCGCGAGCGGTTCACCGCGTACCGCAATGACGTGGTCACCCGGGTCGGCGGCCCCGGCCCCGCCCAGGCCCGACAGCTCCTGCGCCGACGCCGACGGATGACGGTGGCAGCCGTGGCTGCTGCGGCGGTCATCCTGGTGGTGGCCCCGGTCGTCGCCAACGCCGCACTGCGCCACGACCAGAACAGGCCCGTGCCGGCGGAGTCCGTCCAACCCACCGCCCCGCCGACCTCCGCACCGCCGACGCCACCGCCGACCGGATCGCCAACGCCGAGCACCGATGCCCCGGCCGGCCCGGACGGGCGAATCAGTCGGGCCCAACTGCTCGCCGCCCGGATCGACCTGCCGAGCTGGCCGTCGGGCATGTCGGCGGGCGGCTGCGCCACCTCGAACGTGCGGCTGCAGACCGACACGACGAAGACCTACGTGTCGATGCTGACCGACGACGCGTTCGAGCACGGTGACGTCGACGGTGACGGGGCCGCCGAAACCATTGCCATCGTCGCCTGCCGGTACGGCGAGGCGTCGGCCAAGCAGGTGGTGGCGTTCGACCGGGCCCGGGACGGCCGGATCGTGACGATGGGCCGAGTGGTCCGGACCGGTGACGGGTTCGAGGACGTTCTCGGGGTGGAGACCACCCCGGCCGGGTCGGTCGAGGTGCAGGTGGCCGACATCGTGCCGTGCTGCGGCGTCCCCGAGTACCTGCGGCGCGAGCAGGTGCGGACGTACCGGTGGGACGGGCAGCGGTTCAGCCAGACGGACGGCCCCACGGCGTTCGGCAAGGACACCCGGCTCACCGATCTACGGATGACCATGACCTACGAGCTCGTCGACGTTCCGGGGGCGGACAGCCGACGCGAACTCACGACGGTCTTCACCGTCACCAACGCCGGGCCGGTCGACGCGGCCCAGGTCGCGTTCCACTCCATTGAGGGCGGCGAGCGGGCCGGCGGAGACTGGTCCCGGTGCGACCCGAACCCGGCGCCGCAGGCCGATCAACCATCGTGCCTGCTGCCGGGGGTGCCGGTCGGTGAGTCGCGCCGCTACACGTTCGTCCAGTGGGTGCCCGGCCAGCCGGGGCCCGACGCGATCATACGGAGGTTCCTCGTCGTCCACTGCGACGCACAGGACCGCCGGTGGCCCGACCTGAAACGGACCGACAACGAGGTGCGATCCCCGCTGCCCCTCTGAACGACAGCGCGGTGCCTCGTCCCCTGCCGGGGCGGGGCACCGTCGCACGTCCTGCCCGTCACCGGTCCCGCCCGCCGGTGATCACAATCCCTCCTCCGGCGACCAGCCCGCCGCCGCGATGTCCACCCCCTCGCCGCGCAGCGGCACTCCCTCGGCCCGCAGTCGGGCCCGCGCCTCCCGCTCGTGCCCCGGCGGCAGTCGACCACTCGCGGTCACCACCCGGTGCCATGGCACCGAGCCCCCGTGCCGGGCCATGATGTTGCCGACCAACCGGGCCGAGGCACGTCCCGAGCGCTCGGACAGCGCGTCGGCCACCCCGCCGTACGACATGACCCGGCCCTCCGGGATCCGCTCGACCAGGTCGAGCACCGCCTCGACGTACTCGTCAGGAGTCACAATCCGCCACCATATGGGAACGCCGCCGGGCGGTGCGGCCGTGACCACGCAGAATGGTCGGGTGCGCGACGCAGTCACGACGGCCCGGCGGGTCGTCGTCAAGATCGGATCCTCCTCGTTGACCACCGCCACCGGCGGGTTGGCCGACGAGCGCGTCGACACGCTGGTCGACACCCTCGGTCGGCTCACCGCCGAAGGGCGCGAGGTGGTGCTGGTCTCCTCCGGCGCCATCGCCGCCGGGCTCGCCCCACTCGGGCTGTCCCGACGCCCGCGCGACCTGGCCACCCAGCAGGCCGCCGCCAGCGTCGGGCAGGGGCTACTGATCGGCCGGTACGCGGCCAGCTTCGCCCGGCACGGCCGCACCGTCGGGCAGGTGCTGCTCACAGTCGACGACGTGACCCGGCGAGCGCACTACCGCAACGCGTACCGGACGCTGCGCAAGCTGCTCGACCTGCGGGCGGTGCCGATCGTCAACGAGAACGACACGGTGGCCACCCAGGAGATCCGGTTCGGCGACAACGACCGGCTGGCCGCCCTGGTGGCCGCGCTGGTGCACGCCGACCTGCTGGTGCTCCTCTCCGACGTGGACGCGCTCTGGACCGGCGACCCCACCAATCCGCGCTCGACCCGGATCAGCGAGGTGCGCGACGACGCGGACCTCGCCGGCATCACCGTCGGCGGGGCCGGCCGGTCCGGCGTCGGCACCGGCGGCATGGTGACCAAGGTCGAGGCCGCCCGGATCGCCACCGGCTTCGGCATCCCGGTGGTGCTCACCGCCGCCGACCTGGCCACGCCGGCGCTGGCCGGCGAACCGGTCGGCACGCTCTTCCACCCGCAGCGGCAACGCCCGACGGCCCGGCTGTTCTGGCTGGCCCACGCCACCTCGCCCCGGGGACGGTTGCACCTCGACCCGGGCGCGGTCGCCGCCGTCGTCGGGCGACGCAAGTCGCTGCTCCCGGCCGGCATCACCGCCGTGGACGGCACGTTCACTGCCGGCGACCCCGTGGACCTGGTGGACACCGCCGGCGCATCGGTCGCCCGAGGGCTGGTCAACTACGACGCGGTGGAGCTGCCCGGGCTGCTCGGCCGTTCCACGTCCGAACTCGCCGCGGCACTCGGCCCGGCGTACGAACGAGAGGTCGTCCACCGCGACGACCTGGTGCTGCTCTAAGGAGTCAACAATGAGTGAGCGTCAGCGAGCGAATCATCGGCTCAGGGCTCTGGTGCCTCAGGGCGGCACGGAGCACAGCGGAGTGCCGGCATGAGCGTGACCGAGCAGGCGCGACGGGCGCGGGACGCCGCTGCGGAGTTGGCAGTGGCCACGCGTACGGTCAAGGACGCCGCGCTGGTGGCGATGGCCGACGCGCTGGTGGCGCGTACCCCGGAGATCCTGACCGCGAACGAGACGGACCTGGCGGCCGGCCGCGAGGCCGGGCTGAGCGCGGCCGTGCTGGACCGGCTCGCGCTCGACGCGGGTCGGGTGGCCGGCATCGCAGACGCGCTGCGTGAGATGGCCGCGTTGCCCGACCCGGTCGGTGAGGTGGTCCGCGGGTCCACCCTGCCCAACGGCCTGGAGCTGCGCCAGATCCGGGTGCCGTTCGGTGTGGTCGGCATCATCTACGAGGCGCGGCCCAACGTGACAGTTGACGCCGCAGGGATCTGCCTCAAGTCCGGCAACGCGGCGCTGCTGCGCGGGTCGTCGTCGGCCGCGCACTCGAACGCCGCGCTGGTCGCGGTGCTGCGCGACGCGGTCGCCGGGGCCGGTCTGCCCGCCGACGCTGTGCAGTTGCTCGACGCCAGCTCCCGTGACTCGGTCAAGGAGCTGATGCGCGCCCGAGGGCTCGTCGACGTGCTGATCCCGCGCGGTGGCGCGTCGCTGATCCGCACAGTGGTCGAGGAGTCGACAGTGCCGGTGATCGAGACCGGGGTGGGCAACTGCCACGTCTACGTCGACGCTGCCGCCGACCTGGCGAAGGCCGTCGCGGTGACGCTGAACGCCAAGACGCAACGCCTGTCCACCTGCAACACCGCCGAGTCGCTGCTGGTGCACGCGGGCATCGCCGACGCGTTCCTGCCGCCGGTGCTGGCCGCGTTCGCCGAGGCCGGGGTGACAGTGCACGGCTCACCCGAGGTGGCTGCCCACTCCGCCGCCGTGGTGCCGGCGACCGAGGAGGACTACGCCACCGAGTATCTGTCCGCTGACATCTCGGTGGCGGTGGTCGACTCGCTGGACGCGGCGGTCGCGCACATCCGCCGCTTCGGCACCGGGCACACCGAGGCGATCGTCACCGACTCGGCGAGCGCGGCCCGCGATTTCGTCGCGAGGGTGGACGCGGCGGCGGTGATGGTGAACGCGTCGACCCGGTTCACCGACGGGGGCGAGTTCGGCTTCGGCGCGGAGATCGGCATCTCCACCCAGAAGCTGCACGCCCGCGGCCCGATGGGCCTCCCCGAGCTGACAAGCACCAAGTACGTAGTCACCGGCGACGGCCACCTGCGCTAGAACCCGCGCCCCGCCCCGCCCCGCGCCCTCTGCGGCGACATAAGGTGCATTCATCGCACATCGGCGACAGAAGCTGCAAGATCGCCGCGGAGGGTGGGGCGCGCGGGGGCGCGCGGTCAACTGGGCTTGGGGCGGGCTGCGCGGATTGCGGACAGGGTGGCGTGTACGTCGAACTGGTGGCCGTCGTCGCTCTCCCAGCCGCCGTCGCTGCGCTGGGTCTCGGTCAGCCGGCGCAGCGCCCGCACCATGATCCAGTCCTGTGGGTCGACGCCGGCGCGGCGCAACGTGGCCGCCAGCCACGCCACGTCACCGGAGGACATCTTCGGCATCCGCTCGGCGAGCACCACCTGGATCCGGGCGGACTCCTGGAACATCTCCTGCCGGTGCAGCACTGCCGCGCTCAGCCAGCCTGCGGCGAGGTACGACGGCCAGCTACCGTCCGGGCGCAGCCGCGCGGCGAGCGAGTGGGCCGCCGCCTGCACCACCCCGGCGTACGCCCCACCGACCCGATGGTCGAGCGGGCCCGAGGCCCGGGCGTCCAGGCCGGCGACGGTGAGCCAGAAGCCGGCGTTGGCCGACACGAGGAACCCGGCCTCCGGGTCGCCGGGCCGGGCCCACTCCGGTGCCGAGTCGGCCAGCGACGCGTCCTCTTCCCAGCCGCCGTCGGCCTGCTGCCGGGACGCCAGCCAGTCCAGTGCGCGGCGGGCGGCGGGACGGCCGAGCGCGCCCAGGTCGTCGAGCTCGGCGAGCCGGAAGCAGGTGGCGTCGATCGAGGCGACCTCGCCGCCCCAGGTGGCCGGCCAACCGCCGTCTGATGACTGGCCGACCTCGGCCGTCTCCAGCAACTCGGCGGGCACGGCGGTCCCGTTGCGGAGCCAGGAGAGGCGGGCGCGTTCCACCGCATCCCCATGCGCCACGACGAACCCGATCGCGGCTTCCAAGTCGACCACGGCGGAGACGCTACCTGCGCAGACGCGATGCCGCCTCGGAGAATCGGCCAGCCCGGAATGGCTGCGTCGCTCCGGCCGCACGGCCGCTCGGCGTCATCTGCGTCGATTTGCCGGGGCGGCCGTGTGGGCCACCCCGGCGCAATCGTCAGTACGCGGGGAGCGACGGGTCGATCTGCTTGATCCAGGAGAGCACGCCGCCCTGCACGTGCACGGCGTCCTTGAATCCGGCCGCCTTGAGCGCGGCGAGTGCCTCCGCGGAGCGGACGCCAGACTTGCAGTGCAGCACGATCTGCCGGTCCTGCGGCAGCTTCGCGAGGGCCTCACCGGAGATGATGTCGCCCTTGGGGATCAGGGTGGCGCCGGGGATCTGGACGATCTCGTACTCGGCCGGCTCCCGTACGTCGACGAGGAAGATGTCCTTGCCGGCGTCCTGCCACTCCTTGAGCTCCAGGGCGGTGATCGTCGAGTCGAGCGTCGCCTCCTGGGCTTCCTCGGAGACCGCGCCGCAGAAGTCCTCGTAGTCTTCCAGCAGGTCGGTGACCGTCGGGTTGTCGCCGCAGAGGGCGCAGTTCGGGTCCTTGCGGACCTTGATCTTGCGGTATTCCATCTCCAGGGCGTCGTAGACCATCAGGCGGCCGACCAGCGGCTCACCGATGCCGGTGAGCAGCTTGATCGCCTCGTTCACCTGGATCGAACCGATCGACGCGCAGAGCACCCCGAGCACGCCACCCTCGGCGCAGGAGGGGACCATGCCGGGCGGCGGCGGCTCCGGGTAAAGGCAGCGGTAGCAGGGGCCGTGCTCGGCCCAGAACACCGACGCCTGGCCGTCGAAGCGGTAGATCGAGCCCCAGACGTACGGCTTGCCGAGCAGCACCGCCGCGTCGTTGACCATGTAGCGGGTGGCGAAGTTGTCGGTGCCGTCGACGATCAGGTCGTACTGGGCGAAGATCTCGCGGACGTTCTCGCGGTCCAGCGCAGTGTTGTGGATCTCCACATTGACCAGGGGGTTGATCTCGCGGATCGACGCGGCGGCGGACTCGGCCTTGGACCGGCCGATGTCGGAGACGCCGTGGATGATCTGGCGCTGGAGGTTGGACTCGTCGACGGTGTCGAAGTCGATGATGCCGAGCGTGCCGACCCCGGCCGCGGCGAGGTACATCAGGGCGGGCGACCCGAGGCCACCGGCGCCGACACAGAGCACCCGGGCGTTCTTCAGCCGCTTCTGGCCGGTCACCCCGACGTCCGGAATGATCAAGTGACGTGAGTAGCGGCGGATCTCGTCTACGGTCAGCTCGGCGGCGGGCTCGACGAGCGGGGGCAACGACACGGTGGACTCCCCGGGATCGGCGGTGTGAACCGCGCCATTGTTGCTCGCGGGAGCCCCCCTCGGCCATGAGGGACGACACGTGGTCCGGTATGCGGGAGCGGGAATAACCGACGACAGGGTCGATCAGGGGACGATGTCCCCCGCGTAGCGACGGCCGTCGAGGTACGGCCAGGCGTTGGCGACGCAGCCGTACAGGCCGTACGTCTGCTGCTGCATCACCGGGGCGGGCTCCCCCGGGCCGGGGCACGCCTCGTGCTCCTCGCCGAACTCGTGGCCCACCTCGTGGTTGATGACGTAGGTCCGGTAGGTGTCCAGCGAAGCGCCGTAGTCGGGGACCGCCTCCATCCAGCGGGCCAGGTTGATGATGACCTGACCGGGCAGCCGACAGGAGGTGTAGCGCTCGGTGGTCAACCCGCCCTCGGCGCACATCCGCTCGGATGTGATCGGGGTGGCCAGGTAGATGGTGAAGTCGGCGGCCCCGGCCACCCGTTGCACCCGCAGCTCATCGGACGCGATCCAGCTGCGCGGGTCGGCCAGCACCTCGTCCACCGTGGCGGCGAACGCGTCGGCGTCCTGGCCGGCGCCGCGTTCGACGACGACCCGGTACCGGTGCAGCGGCCCGTCCGTTCCGTGCACTGGCGTCTCGCCGTCGGCTGACGTGAAGCGTCCCGCTCCGACCGACGGATAGCCGGTGGGCGCCGGGTGCGCGGCCACCCCACCGCCATGGCCCATTCCGCCCTGGGTGGTGGCCGGGGGCTCGGTTGGCGGCTCGCCGCCCCGGTTGACCGTCACGCCGATGGCGGCAGCGAGCACGAGCAGGCCGAGCAGCATGCTGCGGCGACGACGCCGGTGCATCCGAATGAACGCGGGACGCACGCCCCGTAAGGCCGACCGTGGGTCGGGCGGCCGGGGCGGGCCGTAAGGGGACGACGGCGTCATGGCAGCAAGCCTGCCAGATTAATCGGGCATTTCTCCGTTTTTATAGCTATTGCCGCATGACGCCTGATGGAGGGTTCAATAGTCGGCGTGTCGGGCCGATCACCTCACAGGGCGGGCCCGGTGTGTCGACGCCCGTTCAGGTACGGCCACGGATTGACCCGGCAGCCGTTCAGGAAGAGCGTCTGCTGCATCATCACCGGCGCCGGCCGGCCCGCACCCGGGCACCGCTCGTGCCGGTGCCCGAACTGGTGACCCACCTCGTGGTTGATCACGTACGTCCGGTAGACCGTCAACGGCACGCCGGCCGAGACGAAGTGCGGCACTGACAACCGCCACCGATCCAGGTTGATGATCACCTGGCCTGGCGCCCGACAGGACGTGTACGGGCGACCGCCGATCCGGATGTCCACCCCACCCCTCGCGCACATCCGACCCGCGGTGCGGGCGGTGGCCAGGTAGACGGTGAAGTCCCGAGGCGCAGCCCCCGGCACCTGCTGTAGCCGCAACCTGCCGCTGTCGATCCAACTGCCCGGCCCGGCCAGCGCCGTCTCCACCGCCTGGGCGAACTCGGCGGCTTCCTCGTCACTGCCCGACTCCACAGCGACCCGGTAACGCCGCAGCTCGCCCGCTCGACCCAGCACCGGGCCGGAGCGGGCGTCGTAGCCGAACCCGCCCGTGCCGGCGCTCGGGACCGCGCCGGGCACCCGCAACACCGGGGGCGGGCTGGACGGGACCGCGTCCGAGGGCGAGGGGTCGGGCGGCAGCGGCCCGGCCACCAGCGGCGGCGGCGCGCCGATCTCTTCGGCGGCCAACCGGTCGGCGCCGGGATGCCCACCCGGCCCCTCGACGATCACGGTCACCGCCGCGCCGACGGCCACCACCACCGCCACCAGTTGGGCGAGCAGCGCGAAACGTCGCCGACGGCGAGCAGGATGGCGGGCTGAGCTGGGCATCCAGGTCAGCCTGCCAGATCAGACCGCTTTGCGGCGTCCTCCGTTTCGGCGAGCAGGCCGACAACAGCGCGGGCAACCAGCCTGGGAACCTCCAACTGCGCCACATGGCCGACGCCCTCGAGCATCATCAATCGGCTGTCCGGAATGACCCGGGCGGTCTGCGGCCCGACCCGCACGTCGACCAGACGGTCCTGCAGACCGCCCACCACCAGGGTCGGCGCGCGTACCGCCTCGGCGAGGCGCCACAGCGACCCCGGCCCCGGCAGGTACGCCCGCAGGAAGCTGGAGACCAGCCCACGGAACGTCCGGACGTACGCGGCGGCGTAGTGCTCGGCCTCGTACCGCACCCGGATCTCCTCCAGCGCCTCGGCCCGACGCTGATCGCAGATCCGGCTGAGGTCGGCGACGCACGCCTCCAGCACCTGCTGGGCCATCACCTCGGGCGCGAGCTGGGTGAGGTGCCGGGCGACCAGCCGCTCACCTCGGGGAATGGCGAGCACCGGCAGCATCCGCCCCTGCAACGAACGCCGGAAATCCAGGAACGGCAGCGCCGGGGAGATCAGTGTGAGGGTGCGGACCAGATCCGGCCGGAGCCCGGCGACCTGGACCGCGACCGCACCACCCAGCGAGTTGCCGAACAGGTGCACCGGCCCTCGACCGGAATGCTCGATCCAGCGGACGACCAGATCCGCGAAGGCCGGAATCGTGTAGCTCGGGCCCGGCTCGCTACGGCCGAAGCCGGGCAGGTCGATGGCCTGACCGTCCAGCCGGTCGGCGAGCAGCCCGGCCAGGTCGGTCCAGTTCTGCGACGACCCGCCCAACCCGTGCACGTACAGCGCCGGCTCCGCGCCAGCGGCGGTGGCCGGGGTGTCCCGCACGTACGTGACCCGTCCGTCGAGGCGGACTTCCCGGCCCGGCCAGGGCGGCGGAATGCTGTCGTCGGGGAGCAGGTGGTCCGGCCAGAGGGTGGCGCGTCTCATTGCTCCAGTCTGCCTCGAACCACTCAGGACAGCAGCGCCTCCAGCCGACGGTTGACCGCCGCCAGCGTCGCCCGGACCACCGCCTGACGCGGATCACCCGCGACCAGGGCCGACCCGGCGAGTTGCTCGACCCAGCCCTCACAGACCAACAGCGCCACCACTGTGGCCACCTCGCAGTTGCCGAACGGCACGACCGCCGCGTGTTCGACGAAACAGCGCCCCCGCTCGGCGTTCTCGGCGCCGCGCAGCAACTCGTCCACGGCGGCGGCCGCCGCCACCGCGCAGAGCCGCAACACGTAGCCGTCCACCGCCGGCCCGGTGGCGTACCCGGAGGCGCTGTCGCCCCCGGCCAGCAGCCGGACCTCCACGTTCGCGTCCAGGCCGAAGGTGCTGACCTGCACGTGGTCGATCACCACCCGGGGCCCCGGCGTACCGCCGGTCTCCAGCGGCCGGGACGGCGCCGACTCCGTCGTGGTCACCTGACCACCGGAGTACGACGTGCCCAGCGTCGCCGGGCTACCGGTCGCGGCGCCGGCCGGCGCGGCCGAGACCGAACCGGGTTCCTCCACCGTGGCGCGCCCCCGGTGCGGGGTGTTCAACCGGCGGCGGCGCGTCGGGTCCGTGCTGGTCCGCTGCTCCGGGGCGGCCGGCGGGGCGTCGGCCCGACCACCGGGCGGACGGACGACCGTCGGCGGTTCGGCCGCCCGAACCTCGCCGGGATCGCGCAAAGCCGCGTTTCGAGTCTCCGGGGTACGCCGCTCGGCGGGCTCGGCCGCGCGACGGCGAACCGGCGGAGGTGGCGTGCTGGGCAGGCCGGGCACGTTCTGTGGGGCCGCGGCCAACCCCATCCGCTCCTGGAGCAGCCGGGCCACCTGCCGGCTCACCTCGGCCGGGTCGGCGCCGTCGGCCAGGTCCAGTCGCAGACTGTGCGCCCCCGCCGGCGTACGGCGCAGGGCGGCGTCGCGGACGCCCGCCACCTCCCGGACGGCGTCCAGGATGGCGTTGACATCGAAACCCTCGGGGCGCTCCCGCAATGGGGCTGGCTCGTCGTCCCGACGCAGGTGAGTGGCGATGCGGGCGAGTTCCGGGGTCTCGGCGGGTGGCTCCACGGCTGGCGGCTCCGGCACGACGGGCACGTCCGGTTCCGCGGGGACGCGCTGCGGCAGCACCACCGCGCTAGGGGACGACTGCAGGCCATCGTCGGCCGGCGACGTCGGGTCGGGAGCTGATCGGCGCGCCGCGTAGGCGGAGGCGGACGCCGCAGCGGGCTGATCGCGTCGGCCGGAACCCTTCGTGGCGGCGGGCGGGACCGCTGCGGTGGAGGACGCTGTGGCGTCAGTCGAAGGCGAGCCGTTGACCGGCGCGGCCGGTTGGGGCGACTCGACAGGTGACGGACCGGGCTCGGGTGTCGCCGGCCGGAGCCGGAACGGCGCGGTCGGCCGGACGTCCGGCCGGGACCGGCCGGGCGTCTCGCCTCCGTCGCCCCCACCGATGCTGGCCGACCGGCTGGCCGGCCACGACGGGCGCTCGACAGGGGTGGCCGGGAGCCGACCCTCGGACCAGTCCGGCTGCTCGGCCCGGGAACTGCTCGCCGTCGGCGAACCGCCGGTCCAGGACGAGCGCTCCGCGACCAGCGACGGGCCTGCCGGTGCCGGTGGCGCGTCGGTCAGCGTGGGAGGTGGCCCGGCGGGTGCCGGAGGTGGCCCGGCCGGTGCGGGAGGTATCGCCTCGGCCGGTGCGGGCGGGTCGGCCGATGCCGGGCTGGAGGCCCAGGAGGGTCGCATCGGCGGGGAACTGGCCGGTGCCGGATCGGTACCGCCGGCCCAGGACGGCCGCGTCGACGCCCCGCTGGACGCGGGCGGTTCGGACCCGCCGGCCCAGGACGGTCGTACCGGCGGCACACTGGTCGCCGCCTCGGACCCGCCGGCCCAGGACGGCCGCGCCGGCGGCACGCTGGTCGGCGTCGGATCGGACCCCCCGGCCCAGGACGGCCGCGCGGGCGACGCGCTGCTGGGGTCGGGGTCGCCCCCGCCGGCCCAGGACGGACGGTCGGCCCGGGGTCCGCCGGTCGCCCCGGACGCAGCCCAGGACGGACGATCGGCGGGCGGACCACTGGTCGGCGACGCACCACCGGCCCAGGACGGACGGTCGGCGGGCGGAGCACTGGTCGGCGACGCACCGCCAGCCCAGGACGGACGGTCGGCGGGCGGAGCACTGGTCGGCGACGCACCGCCAGCCCAGGACGGACGGTCGGCCGGTGGTGCGCTGGTCGGTTCGGCCGGGCGCTCCGGCGTGGACTCGGATTCGCCCCGGCCGGGTTCGTATGCCCGGGGCGGATCGGCGCGCACCGGCTCGTACGGGCGGGGCACCTCGGCGCGCACCGGCTCGTACGGCTGGTGGGGCTCGGCGACCCAGCCCGACGCCGGCTCGTCCCGTGCTGCCGGGCCAGCCGGCTCGTCGTCCTGGCGGGACCACGGCGGGGCCCACCCGCCACCCCAGCTCGGACGGTTCCAGCTCGGCCCCGACCAGTCGGGCTCGATGGCCGACGACTCGCCGGCCCGGTGCGTCTCGCCGGGACGGTGCGTGTCCCCGGTGCGATGCGTGTCCGCGGCGCGGTGTGTCTCTGCCGGCCGAGAACCCTCGGCAGCGCGACCGGGCTCGCCTTCGTCTGCGGGCCCGGACGGGCCCGGGGTGCGTCCCGAGGTCGCCGCGTGCTCGGGTGCGACCGGGTCCCGCCAGTCGCGGGGCGCTGTCGGATTCTCGTCGGCGGCCAGCCGCTCGCCGGTCGGCGCGTGGAAGCCGGGCGGCACCTCGAAACCCGACGCCGCGGTGCCGACGGGCGGCACCTGGACGGCCGGCGGGGCCGAGGTGGGCAACCCGGGCTCGGCCCAGCGGGCACGGCGCGCGGCAGCCGGATCGACGGTGGAGTGCGGGGCTGGGCCCGGGTCGGGCTCCACGGCACCCTGCTCCGCCGGCGGTGCGGGACGCTGGGCGGGCACCACCAGCCGGTCGCTGGCCGCCCCGGGGCGACCTTCTGCGGGCAGCCCGGGCGGTGCGCTCACCGGCGTGGGGCGTGCCGCGGGTGGTTCGAGGCCGGGATGGTGGACGCCGTTGACGTCGTCCGGGTGGTGCGCGCCGTTGACGTGGTGGCCGTTGGTGCGGGCCGGCGACTCCGGGTCGCCCGACCGCCCGACCAGCGGCGATGGCAGGTCGCCGTGCCGGGTCGAGGACGTCCGCCAGCCCGACGCGGGGTCGGGCTGCCAGCGCGGCGCCTCGTCCCGGGCGTCCTCGCGGTCGGCGGCTCGGGGCCACCCACCCGCCGGAGGCGCCCACCCACTGACGGAACGGCTCGGGTCGTCGTGCTGACCCGCGCCGTCACCGTGCTCTCCCGGGGTGGCGGCTCCGGGTTGCCCTGTTTCACTCACCGCGCGCTCCTTGGTCGCCCCCGCTGAGGCTACCGTGTGCCGAGAGTGGCGATAAGTTACAGCGGCGGGCCATTTCCACGACCGAGGTCACGGGCCTCGCCCGGTCTGGGGGGAAAATGCCGGCTCGTACGGAGAACTCGGAGGATCCCATGACCGCTGCGGGGAACGGTGCACAGACCGCCGGCCGGCCCACCCGCCTGCCCCGCTCCGCGCGTCGTAAGCAGCTTCTCGCTGCGGCGCAGGAGGTGTTCGTCGCTCAGGGCTACCACGCCGCCGCGATGGACGACATCGCCGAGCGGGCCGGGGTCTCGAAGCCGGTGCTCTACCAACACTTTCCCGGAAAGATGGATCTCTACCTGGCTCTGCTCGACACGCACTGTGACGCCATCGTCGCTCAGGTGCAGGATGCGATGCGCGGCACCAGCGACAACAAGGAGCGGGTCAGCGCTTCGGTGCGGGCGTACTTCGACTTCGTCGACCACGAGAGCGAGGCGTTCCGGCTCGTCTTCGAGTCGGATCTGCGCAACGACCCGGCGGTGCGGCAGCGGGTGGAGCGGGTCGAGCAGGGCTGCATCGCGGCGATCACCGACACCATCATCTCCGACACCGGGGTGAGCCGGGCACACGCCGAACTGCTCGCCTCCGGGCTGGTCGGCGCGGCGGAGACTGCCGCGCAGTTCTGGCTGGCCGGCGGCCGGCAGGTGCCGAAGGCCGAGGCCGAGGCGTTGGTGGCAGCGCTGTCGTGGCGGGGCATCGCGAGCTTCCCGCTGCAAGGTGAGTCAGCCTGACCGCCGACCCCGTGATCGGATAGCCTTCGCAGGGCGGTTCTTTCGCCCCAGTTGAGGAGGCACAGTGGAGGTCAAGATCGGCGTGCAGTACGCGCCGCGCGAGCTGGTAGTGGACAGCGCGCAGTCGCCGGCCGAGATCGAGCAGATCGTGACCGACGCCTTCGCCGGCAACGGCGGCACGCTCTCCCTGACCGACGAGAAGGGCCGGCGGGTCATCGTTCCGATCGAGAAGGTCGCCTACGTCGAGATCGCTGAGGCGTCGTCCCGGGCGGTCGGGTTCACCGTCCGCTGACCGGTCCGGCCATCGCGGCAGGTCGGCACTCGGCCCACCTGCCGCAGGCCGGCACCGGCCGAACCGGCCGGGCGGTCAGTTGTTCAGCCCGGCGGCGGCCATCCGCGCGGTGTGCGCGGTGGTGAGCCTGCCGAACAGCCCCGGCACGTCGACCCGGCCGTCGCGCGCGATCAGCGCGGTGAGGGCGGCCCGATCGGCGGCGACGCGGCCGGCCTGGGACAACGCCTCGCCGACCAGCCGGCGGGCCCACATCGAGAGTCGACCAGCCACCCGGGGGTCGTCGGCGACGGCCACCCGGATCTCCGCCGCGGCGAAGTCCGCGTACCGGGAGTCGTGCAGGACGTCCAGCACCAGCGCCCGGTCCGGCTCCTCCAGCGCATCGGCGATCTCGCGAACGAAGTCGTCGGTGATCGCGTCGCCCACGTACGCCTTGGTGACCACTTCCGCCCAGTCCCGCGGCTCGGTCGAGTCGTGGTACGCCTGCAACGGCTCGACATAGGGCGCCATCGCATTCTCGGGCGGTACGCCCAGCGCGGTAAGCCGGTCGGCGAGACGCCGGTAGTTGGTGATCTCGGCCGCGGCCATCTCGTTCAGCGCGGCCCGGCGGCGCAGATCAGGAGCGAGCCGGGCATCGCCCGCCATCCGCTCGAAGGCGAGCAGCTCGCCGAAGGCGACGAGACCCAGCAGGTCGGCGACGGCGAAAGCGGACACGAGCGGCAGGCTACCGCGCGCCGACCCTCGCGCGCGTCCCGCGCACTTCGCACCCCAGCACAACTCGGCAGACACGTAACAGATGTGGCGTGGGTCACATTTACTTGCCCCGCGTGGCGAGTGGCCGGATGGGAATCGGGACGGGGGCATGCCTGTTCAGGTAACATGGAGCAGTTGCCGTGGGCGCCGATCTCATCGAAGCTCAGCCCGCGGCGCGCGTGCGGCCCGGTCCGGCTCGGCAATCTGCCGCCGACCGTGTGGCCCGCGTCATACCGAACGCGCCCTGAGGACATGACGGGCGCACCCACGAGAGGGCACCCCCACATCCACATGAGCGACCTGACTCAAGATTTGCTGGACGGCCAGGAACTGGCCCCCACCGCCCCGGTTCGACCGGAGGCCCCCACGTTCGCCGAACTCGGCGCCCGCGCCGAGACCGTCGAGGCCCTGGCCTCGGCCGGCATCACCCGCGCATTCGCCATCCAGGAGTACGCGATCCCGATCGCGCTGCGCGGCGTCGACCTGATCGGTCAGGCGCCCACCGGCACCGGCAAGACCCTCGGCTTCGGCGTACCGCTGCTCGACCGGGTCTTCGCCCCGGGCGAGGGCAGCGACGGCGTCCCCCAGGCGCTGGTCGTCGTCCCCACCCGTGAGCTGGGCATCCAGGTCGCCAAGGATCTGGCCGCCGCCGGCCGGACGCGCGGCGTCCGAGTGCTGCCGATCTACGGTGGCGTGGCGTACGAGCCGCAGATCGACGCGCTGCGCAAGGGCGTCGAGATCCTCGTCGGCACGCCCGGCCGTCTGATGGACCTGCAGAAGCAGAAGCACCTCCGTCTGGACCGGGTGCACGCACTCGTCCTCGACGAGGCCGACCGGATGCTCGACCTGGGCTTCCTCGACGACGTCGAGAAGATCCTGGCGATGCTTCCGGAAGACCGGCAGACGATGCTCTTCTCGGCCACCATGCCCGACCCGATCGTCACCCTGTCGCGGCGCTTCCTGCGCCAGCCGATGACGATCCACGCCGGGCACACCGCCGAGACCGGCCCGTCGCCGCAGACCCAGCAACTGGTCTACCGCACCCACTCGATGAACAAGGTCGAGGTGGTGGCGCGCATCCTCCAGGCGGAGGGGCGTGGGCTGACCATGATCTTCACGCGTACCAAGCGGGCCGCCGACCGGGTCGCCGAGGATCTCGACTTCCGCGGGTTCGCGGTCGCCGCGGTACATGGTGACCTCGGCCAGGGTGCCCGTGAGCGGGCGCTGCGGGCCTTCCGGGCCGGCAAGATCGACATCCTGGTCGCCACCGACGTGGCGGCCCGTGGGCTGGACGTCACCGGCGTCACCCACGTCATCAACTACGACTGCCCGGAAGACCAGGACACCTACACCCACCGGATCGGTCGTACAGGCCGGGCCGGCGCGACGGGCGTCGCGGTGACCTTCGTCGACTGGGACGACATGCCGCGCTGGCGGATCATCGACAAGACCCTCGGTCTGGAGATGCCGGAGCCGCCGGAGACGTACCACACGTCGCCGCACCTCTACACCGACCTGCACATCCCCACCGAGATCAGTGGCACGCTGCCCACGGCCGAGCGCACCCGGGCCGGGCTGTCCGCCGAGATCGAAGAGGATCTGGGTGGGACGACCCGCTCCCGTCGGGGCGACAGCGGTGGTCGGGGCCCCCGACGCGGCGAGAGCCGTGGTGAGGGTCGCGGCGAGAGCCGTGGTGAGGGTCGCGGTGAGCGCCGTGGCCGGGGCGATGGCCGCCGTGACCGCTCCGACGCCGGCACGCCGGCCGTCGCCGAGGCACCTGCGGCCGACGCCGCCGACGCCGCCGACGACGAAGGCGCCCGTACCCCCCGCCGCCGGCGTCGCCGCCGCGCCGGCGAGGTGGTCGCGGGCGAGGCGACTGCGGTGATCTCCGCCGACGCCGGCCCCGCCGAGCCAGCCACCGCATCCGCCGACGGCGAGGCGTCCAAGCCGCGCCGCCGACGCCGCCGCCGTGGTGGCGGTTCCGGTGCGGGTACGCCGGCCGAAGCGACCGCAGACTGACCACCAGCCACACCTGACATCCCCCGCACCGCCTCGCGCGGTGCGGGGGATGTTCCCTTCTCCCACCCCACCTGCCGAAAATGGAACGATGCCGCAACCACTGGACGCCGCCCTGACCGAGGTTCGGGCGCTGCTGCTCGACCCCGCGCTGACCCGGGCGGTCGCCGCCGGACGTCGACGCGGCCGCCGCCCCACCGTCGAGCGGGCCGAACTGCGGCCGGTGCGGCTCAAGGCCGGGCCCCGGATGCAGATCACCACGTCCGACGGCGCTCGCCCGTACACCCGCAACCTCGCCTCCGGTCCCGAGGCCGCTGCGGCGATCGACGAACTGCTCGCCGAGCCGTTCGGCAACTGGCACGTCGAGACGGCCGACGCGACCCTCCAACTGCGGGTGACCAAGTCCGGCGAGGCACAGGTGCACCGGGCCGCGACGTCCCGTCCGGCGGCGACGCCCACCGGGAACGACCGGACGAAGGAATACCTGCTCGACCCCGGCGACCCGATCTTCGCGGAGATCGGCGGCTCGGCGGCCAAGCGCCGCCAGGTGGACGCGTTCCTGCGGGCCCTGGCCGCGACCCTGCCCGACGACCTGACCGGTCCACTACGGGTGGTCGATCTGGGCTGCGGCAACGCCTACCTGACGTTCGCCGCGTACCGCTATCTGACGAGCCGGGGGCTCGACGTCCAGTTGGTTGGCGTGGACGTCCGGGAGGACCAGCGGCGGCGCAACACCGAGCTGGCGCAGCGGCTGGGCTGGGCCGAGCAGGTCAGCTTCGTGGCCGGAACGATCGCCGACGCCGTCGTCGACCCCGCCCCCGACCTGGTGCTGGCGCTGCACGCCTGCGACACCGCCACCGACGAGGCGCTGGCCCGCGCGGTGCGCTGGGAGGCCAAGTGGGTGCTGGCCGCGCCGTGCTGCCACCACGATCTGGCGAAGCAGCTCCGCGCCCACCCCGCCCCGGCCCCGTACGAGCTGCTGACCCGGCAGGGCATCCTGCGCGAGCGCTTCGCCGACGTGCTCACCGACGCGCTGCGCGCCGGGCTGCTGCGGGTGCACGGGTACCGGACCGAGGTGGTGGAGTTCGTGGACTCGCAGCACACCCCGCGTAACCTGCTGATCCGCGCCCGTCGTACCGGTGCCGAGGCGACCGAGCCGCAGCGCGCGGAGTACCGCGAGCTGGTGGACCAGTGGCAGGTCACTCCCCGGTTGGAGACCCTGCTGGCCGCCGGAGAGACGCCCTAGCTCCTGGGCGGCTAGCGTCGGCGGTCCCGGCCACCGTTGCGCTCGCTGGCACCACGGTCGAGGACCGACACCCGGTCGGCGGCGGGCCGCTGGGCGGCCCACTCGCCGTCGCCCGGGGCGGTCGGGAATGGCACGACCTTGCCCTCGGTCTCGGCGTTGCCGGCTGCCGCGAAGGCGTTCCAGGAGATGTCGACCAGCAGCTTCTTCACCTCGGCGTGCCGGATGGCGGCGTTGTGTTGCAACGCCATCCGGGCACCGAGCACCACCGCGACGAGCGTGGTGGTGATGGTGCCGGTGGCGGCCAGCACCTGGAGGCCGGTTGCGGAGTCGGTGCGGAGCACCAGGACCAGCAACCAGATCCAGAACGCGGCGGCGAAGACGCCGGCCTTGGCGACGAAGAAGAGGCTCACCGCACCGGGCTGGTACGGCTGGGGGCGGCTCGATTCGGCCATGGTGCTCCTCGGCGGTGGTCCGGTCGGCGGCGGCAGGCGACAGACGCGATGTCGGGACGGGCACCGAGCTTAATGGAAGAACGATGAAGATCGCTCGATGCAATTTTCGTTCTGCACACACGCTTCCAGAGAAAAGTCTCGTCCACGGGACAGTTTGTGCGGTCAGTCAATTGTTTCCGGCTCCCGGCGTACTACCCTCGGAAGGCGCATCGTCCCGGTGCTCCGGCAGGGGGGGAAGACACACAGGGATGGGATCAGCCGACGTATCACCGCAGATGGCCTTCGCCCGCTTCGTCCGGCGCGCCATCGATGACGCTCGCGACGAACGTGGCTGGACCGTGACTGATCTTGCCTCGCACACGGGCGTGGGTCGTTCCACAGTGTTCCGTTGGCTGGCCGGTGACTGGCAGGATTATCCCGAGTTGGCCAAGGTGCGCGGCTTCTGCTCCGCGCTGGATCTGCCGGTTGCCGCCGCGTTCCGCGCGCTCGGGCTGCCCGACGCCGGCCCCACGCCCCGCCGACGCCACGACGACGGCCCGGTCGAGGCCGACGTCCGGGCCATCCTGGACCGGCTGGCCGACCCCACGGTCCCCGCGGAGGAGAAGCACCACATCCGCGACCTGCTCCGCTACCTGGCCCGCCGCCCCATCCGCCGAGCCAGCTAACCCCGCCCCGGAGCGCGTTGACCATGGAGTTAGCGTCACGACACGCGTGGCGGTAGGCAACAACCTCATGATCAACGGAAGGCAGCGGAGGGGCCGGGCCTAGGGGACGGTGAGGGTGAACTCGGCGGTTCGGACTTCGGCGTTCACCTGGAAGTCGAGGTAGAGGCGGTAGCGGCCCGGGCCAGGGGTGGTCAACCAGAACTTGATCTGACCGTCCACCAACTCGGTCTCCGGGTGCACGTGCAGATAGCCGAGGTCGCCCTCGCGCAACGCCACCAGGTGCCCGTACGCCCCGAGGTACCGCTCCAGCGGGGCTGCACCGCCAGCACCGTCGACCCGGAAGGTCAGCGGCACTGTCGCCCCCGACTGCGGAGTGCCCTGGTAGCCGACGGTGAAGCCGTCCACCGTCGTCGAGGTGGCCGGCCCCGGCAGTGGACGAGGCCGGTAGTCGCCGGGCGCCACCAGGTCAGTGCCGAGGGTCACCGCGGTCTGCGCGCCGTTGTCGGCGACCACCGTGAAGTCGGCGTACGCGCGCCAGAGGCCGGGCTGCGCGAGGGTCAACGGCACCGACCAGGTGCCGTCCGCCGCCATGGTCGGGTGCAGGTGCTGGTAGCCGGTCAGGTCCCGCCGGACGACGATGAGGTGCATCGGCTTGTCGTGCACGATGGCGAACCGGGTCACCGGCCGGCGCTGCGCGTCACGCACCTGAAAGCGGAGCTGACCGGGGCGACCCGCCGCGAACTCGCTGGCCAGGGGGGTCAGTGTGTACCCGGCCGAGCTGACCGCCAGACCGCCCGGCTCGGTGGCCGCGCCCTGGTCGGTGGCCGTGGCGCTGCCATGGTTGTGCGGCGCGACGCCCGGTGGGTCGGTGTGCTCGGCGGCCAACGACGGGCTGCCGGTGGCGGCACCGTTGGCGTTCAGCCGCCCGAGGCCGAAGCCGAGCAGCACCGCCAGCACCAGCCCGCCGACCACCAGCGCCAGCCGGAGAGTGCTCCGGTCCGGCACGGCGGGACCCTGGTCAGCCACGATCGACGCCCCGCGCCCGGTCGGCCTCGCCGCCAGCGGTCCTGCCCGCATCGGTGCGCGCACGGGTGACGGGCTGCTGGTCGGTCATGCCGCCCACGGTACCGCCGCGTCCGGCCGCGCCAGGCCGACGCCCGCACAGCGTGGCGACTGTCGCACTCGACGCCGCCCGGGAACTTTCCCACCGACGTGGGGGCAGCGGGTCAGCCGGCCACGGCGAGGGCGAGCGGGAGCACGTCGGGCGCGCCGGCCCGGCGCAGGGCCCGGGTCACCAGCGTCATCGTCCAGCCCGAGTCGATCAGGTCGTCGACGAGCAGCACCGGGCCGTCCAGCCCAGCCAGGGCGTCGGCCAGGTCGGTCGGCACTGTGAAGGCGTCGTGCAGCGCGCGTACCCGTTGGGCGCTGTTGCCGCGCGGCCCGCCCGGGCCGTCGGGGCCGGCAGCGGTGACCTCGCCGAGCAGCGGCAGCCGACCCACTGTGGCGATCCGCTCGGCGAGCGAGCCGAGCAGCCGGGGCCGCCGCCGGGAACCTACCGCTACCACCGCCACCGGCCGGCGGGGCCACGGGTTGTCGCCGTGCGCCCATGCCTTCAGCACCTCCACGACCGCGCCGGCGACGTCGTCGGGCACCGGCGCGTCCGGCGCTTCCGGGCCGACGAGGGCACGCAGCCGCCCACCCCAGCCCAGGTCGGAGAGGCGTCCGACGGCCCGGCCCGGCAGCGCCTGCTCCGCGGGTGCGATCCGGCCCTTGAGGGGTACGCCCACCGCGTCGAGCCCGGTCGGCCAGAGCTTCTTCGGCGCGATCTCCACGCCGGGTCGGCCCAGAAAGGTCTGTGCGGCGGCGAGCGCGGCCGTCGACACGTCCGCGGCGAAGAGTGGGTCGGCGCACCTGTCACATCGGCCGCAGTCAGCCGCCTCGGTGTCGTCCAGGCGTTCCCGTAGATACCGCATCCGGCAGTCGGACGTGGTCGCGTACTCCCGCATGGCCTGTTGCTCGACGGTGCGCGCCTCGGCGACGCGGCGCAACCGGGCCTCGTCGTAGACCCACGGCTCGCCGGTGGCGAGCCAACCACCGCGCACCCGGCGGACCGCGCCGTCCACGTCGAGCACCTTGAGCATCAGCTCCAACCGGGCCCGGCGCAGGTCGACGAGGGGTTCGAGCGCCTGGGTGGAGAGCGGGCGGTCGGTGTGCAAGGCGGCCAGCACGGCGCGGACCTGCTGCTCCGGTGGAAACGCCAGCGAGGCGAAGTAACGCCAGATCGCGGCGTCCTCGACGCCGGGCAGGAGCAGGACCTCGGCGTGCTCGACGGCGCGGCCGGCGCGGCCGACCTGCTGGTAGTACGCGATCGGTGAGGGCGGCGCGCCGAGGTGGACGACGAAGCCCAGGTCGGGCTTGTCGAAGCCCATGCCGAGGGCGCTCGTGGCGACCAACGCCTTGATCTTGTTGTCGAGCAGGTCCTGTTCGGCGGCGCGCCG
Organism: Micromonospora sp. 050-3; assembly: GCF_046549335.1. NCBI lineage: Bacteria > Bacillati > Actinomycetota > Actinomycetes > Micromonosporales > Micromonosporaceae > Micromonospora > Micromonospora sp. 050-3. The sequence goes on along the minus strand of NZ_JAJPVX010000003.1, from coordinate 163,232 downwards.
GTCGGCGTCGTCGGACTGCCCGCTGTACGAGGCGACCGGGTAGCCCCGGGAGCGCAGGAACTCGGCAGTCTCCCCCGCTGCCGCCACGGTCAGCGTGTAGACGATGCCCGAGCCGGGCAGCTGGTCCAGGTGATCGGCGAGCCAGGCCAGCCGGTGCGCCGGGCTGGGCAGGTCGAGCACCCCGAGGCGCAGCGACTCGCGGTCCAGGGTGCCGCGCAGGATGAGGGCGTCGCCCAACTGCTCGGCGACGTCCTGGGTGACCCGGGCGTTGGCGGTGGCGGTGGTCGCCAGCACCGGGGTGCGCTCGGGCAGCTCGGCGAGGAACGTCCGCAGCCGCCGGTAGTCGGGCCGGAAGTCGTGCCCCCAGTCGGAGACGCAGTGCGCCTCGTCGACCACCAGCAGGCCGGTGGTCGCGGCCAACTTCGGCAGGACGCCGTCGCGGAAGTCCGGGTTGTTGAGCCGTTCCGGGCTGATCAGCAGCACGTCCACCGCGCCGGTCTGGATCTCGGCGGTTATCTCGTCCCACTCGTCGAGGTTCGCCGAGTTGATCGTGCGGGCCCGGATGCCGGCCCGAGCGGCGGCCTCGACCTGGTTGCGCATCAACGCCAGCAGCGGCGAGACGATGACTGTCGGCCCGGCCTGGTGGCCCTGCTCGCGGTCCCGGAGCAGGGCGGTGGCCACGAAGTAGACAGCCGACTTGCCCCAACCGGTGCGCTGGACGCAGAGCACCCGCCGCCGGTCGACGACCAGCGCCTCGATGGCGCGCCACTGATCCTCACGCAGCCGGGCGTGGTCACCGGCCAGCCGGCGCAGCACCGCCTCGGCCCGCTCCCGTACCGCTGCCCGCTCTGCTGTCTCCACCCGGCATTTCTACCAGCGCCGTCCGTCATCCTCCTGTTGATCAAGAGGTTTGCGTCACCATTCGGGGGGATTCTGACGCAAACCTCTTGATCAACAGGGATTGCCGGGGATCAGCGGCCCAGGACTGAGCCGCCGTTGACGCCCAGGATTTGGCCTGTGACGTAGCCGGCGGCCGAACTGGCCAGATAGCGGACCGCTTCGGCGACGTCGTCCGGCAGCCCGGCGCGTCCGACCAGGGTCGCCGCCACCCGCTTCGCGTGCCCCTCGGCGGTCATCCGGTCACCGAAGAACTCGGTCTCGGCGACGTAGCCGGGGCTCACCACGTTGACCGTGATCTGCTCCGGACCAAGCTGCGCTGCCAGGTCGTACACCCAACCGTGCAGGGCCGCCTTCGCCGCCGAGTACGGCCCACCGCCGCCGCGCTGGGCGGCGATCGAGCTGACCAGGATCACTCGCCCGCCGGGTCGCCGCAGTGCCGGCCGCAGCGCCTCGGTCAGCAGCACGGCGGTGAGCACGTTGGCGTCCAGGTTGGCCCGCCAGTGTGCGGCGGTCCCGGCCAACGTGCCGGTGTCCCCGGCCAGGTAGCCGCCCGCGTTGTTGACCACCACGTCGACCGACCGGTCACCAACCGCCGCGAGGACCCTGGCGAGCTGCTCCGGATCGGTCAGGTCCGCGGTCACGGCGGTGACCGCGCCCGGCCGCCCGCAGTCCGCGGCGATCTGCTCGGCGGCGGCCGTCAACACGTCCGCCCGCCGCCCGACGATCAGTACGTCGTAACCGTCGCGGGCGAGCACTTCCGCCACGGCCGCCCCGATCCCAGTCCCGCCCCCGCTGACAACCGCAACTCGCGAGTCCATGTCCCGACCTCCCGTGCGAAAGAACCCCGTCGATCATGAAGTTATCGCCAATCGACACGGCGTGTCATGGCAGCAACTTCATGATCGACGGGGTGAGGGGGTGCGTGGGGGGTTAGCGGCGTGGGGGGCGGAGGGAGCGGGTTAGGTGGGACAGGCGGGGGGCCAGGCTGGTCAGGCCTCCTGGGAAGAAGTAGACGGCCAGGATGAAGACAGTGCCCAGGACGAACAGCGGCTGGCTCAGCGGACGGCTGAGGACGGCCGGCAGGTTGTCCACAGCGTCGCTCGTGCCGAAGGCGGTGAGCCGGTGGTCGAGGTACATGTAGAGGACACCGCCGAGCACCGGACCCCACCGGGTGCCCGGCCCACCGAGCACCACCATGACCAGCAGCGACAGGGTCAGCTCGGAGGACGTGATGTGCGGCGACGCGCCGCCGACGATCAGGACGTAGACCACCCCGCCCGCCGACGCCAAGCCACCGGCCAGGGTGAACGCCACCAGCTTGTAGCGGTACGGGTCCAACCCGAGCACACCGATCCGCCGCTCGTCGTCGCGCAGCCCGGCGAGCACCCGACCGGTCGGTGACCCGCTCACCCGGTGCACCACGAAGACCACCAGCGTCAGGTACGCCAGCGCCAACCAGTACAGGTTGACCGTGTTGGTAACCCCCACCAGCCCGGCGGGCAGCCCCGACACGTCCAGCGGCAGGCCCTCCTCGCCGCCGGTGAGCCCGCCGAAGTCCCGGGCGACCAGGATCGCCCCGACCTGGGCGAAGGCCAACGTGACCATGGCGAAAGCGATGCCCACCGTCCGCAGCGCCACAGCGCCGAGGAGCGCGGCGAGGATGGTGCCGCCGGTGATGGTCAGCAGCGCCGCCTGCCACAGCGGCAGACCGGCACGGGTGACCAGGATGTCGGTGCCGTAGACACCTGCGGCGAAGTACAGCGCGTGCCCGAAGGAGAGCATCCCGGTCCGGCCGAACAGCAGGTCGTACCCGGCCGCCAACCCGCCGAAGATCAAGCAGATGGCGAGCAGTTGCAGGGTGCCGGGTGAGTTGACCGGCCCCTCGAAGATCCCCGGCAGGGAAACCGTCGAGTACGGCAGGATCGCCAGCACGACCAGCGCGACCAGGGGCAGGAACGGGCGGACCCGGTGCCACCGCCCACGCTGCGGACTCAGTTCGTCGGGCACCTGCGCGCGAGGCGCGTCGATCACCGTCATGCCGTTGCCACCTTTCCGGCGATGCCCTGCGGGCGCAGCAGCAGCACCACGGCCAGCAGCCCGACCACGCAGATGTCGCCCAGCCCGGACGTGCCGTAGTAGTTGACGAACTGCTGCACCAGCCCGACCACGACCGCCGCGTACGCGGAGCCGACCACCGAGCCCATCCCGCCGATCACCACCACGATGAACGCGAAGATCAGCAGCGAGCCGCCCTGCCCGGGCGAGACGGTGCCGAAGTAGACCCCGCCGAGCGCTCCGGCGAGCGCGGCGGCCGCCCCACCGATAGCGAAGACCAGGGTGAACGCCTTACGGACGTCGATGCCCAGCGCTGTCACCATCTCCCGGTTCTCCACCCCGGCCCGGATCACCAGGCCGTACCGGGTCCAACGCAGGAACGCCAGGATCGCGCCGAGCACCAGCACCGCCGCGATGATCAGCAGCAGGCCACCGTTGGGCACCTGCGCGCCGAGGATCCCGGTCACCTGCCGGGTCCAGTCCGGACGCGGGAACGGTCGGGCGTCCGCACCCCAGGTGGCCTGGAGCAACGCCACACCGGCCAGGGACAGACCGACGGTGACCAGCACCTGCTCGATGGTGCGGGAGTACAGCGGGCGGATCAGCACCAGCTCGACCAGGATCGCGACCAGCGTGCCGGCGGCCACCCCGAAGGCGACAGCGAACACGAAGCCGAACCCGTCCGGGCCGGCGCCCGGCAGGTTGCCCGCCGCCCACCAGGTGCCGTACGCGCCGACGCCGAGGAACAGCCCGTGCGCGAAGTTGAGCACGTCGGCCAGGCCGAAGACCAGAGACAGGCCGGAGGCGACCAGGAAGTACAACGCCGCCAGGCCCAGCCCGGTCAGCGCCAACAGGATCACGGTGCCCATCAGTGCTTCACCTCCGCGGAGCCAACACCGAGCAGCGACTTCGTCAACGCGGTCTCCAACAGCAACTCGTGGGCGTCGCCGGTCCAGGCCACCTTGCCGGCGGCCAACACGACCGCGTCGCGGGCCAGTCGGCGTACGACGGCGAGGTTCTGCTCGACCAGCAGCACCGGCACCGACTCCGCGACCCGTTCCAACACCTCGGCCACCTCGGTCACCACCTTCGGCGCCAACCCCTTGGTCGGCTCGTCGACGAGCAGCAGCCGGTTGTCGTTGAGCAGCACCCGACCGATGGCGAGCATCTGCTGCTGCCCGCCGGAGAGCGACCCGGCCCGTTGCCGTCCGCGCCGGTTCAGCTCCGGAAAGAGCGCGAAGACCTTGTCGTACGCCGGGGTGGTGCCGCGCCGCTCGGCGAGCCGCAGGTTCTCCGCGACGGTGAGCCCGGCGAACACGCAGCGGTCCTCGGGCACGTAGCCGAGCCCGTCGCGGACCAGCCGGTGCGTCGGCCGGGCCAGCAGGCTCTGCGCACCCATCCGGATGGTGCCGCGGACCTCCCCGGCGGGCGGGGTGAGGCCGACGATGGCGCGCAGCGTGGTGGTCTTGCCGACGCCGTTGCGACCGAGCAGGACTGTCACGCCGGTCGGGGCGACAGTGAAGGACACCCCCTGGAGGATGTGCAGCCCGGAGATCCGGACCGACAAATCCTCCACGCTGAGGATCGGTTCCATCAGAGCGACTCCCCCAGGTAGGCCTCTTGCACAGTGGGGTTGGCCATCACCGTCTCCGGGGTGTCGCAGGCCAGCAGCGCGCCGTGGTGCATGACGGCGATGCGGTCGGCCAGTTCCAGGATGACGTCCATGTGGTGTTCGACCATCAGCACCGCCCGGCCGCTGTCGCCGGTCAACGACTTGATGACGGCGACCAGCTCCGGCACGTCCTCGGCGCTGACCCCGGCCATCGGCTCGTCCAGCAGCATCACCCGCGGTTCACCGGCGAGCAGCAGGGCGATCTCCAGCTTGCGCTTTTCGCCGTGGGCCAGGGTGCCGGCGAGGGCCGTACCCCGGTGGGCGAGGCCGACCCGGTCGAGCGCCGCGTCGGCGGCGACGGCGACCTCCCGGTCGGCCGCCGCCCGCCGCCACAGTGCCATCGAGCCCCCGCGGTGCGCCTGAACGGCGAGCCGGACGTTCTCCCGCACGCTCAGCGAGCCGAAGACCGAGGACGCCTGGAAGGTACGGCCCAGACCGAGGCGGGCCCGCCGGTGCGGCGGGAGCGCCCCGATGTCCTGCCCGTCCAGGACGACCCGGCCCTCGGTGGCCCGGCGCAGGCCGGTGATCAGGTTGAACAGTGAGGTCTTACCGGCGCCGTTCGGCCCGATGACACCCAGGAACTCCCCGGGCGCGAGGTCGAGGTAGACGCTGTCGACGATGGCGACCTCACCGATCCGCCAGGTCAGACCGCGGGTGGCGAGCATGGTCAGCCCTTCATGGCCACGGCCGGCGGCGCGGTCTCGTCACCGGTGAGGCTCTTCTGGGCGGTCGCCGTGAACGCGGTGCCGCTGCCAGCCAACTTGGCCTGGAACATCGGCTGAAGCAGCGCGTGGTCGGCGGCCCGGATGGTCATCTTGCCCTTGACCCCGTCGAAGCTCCAGCCCTCCAGGGCGGTGACCATCTTGTCGACGTCGTCCCCACCTTCCTGCGCGGCACGGACCACCATCTGCGCGGCGGCGAAGCCGTCCGGGTGGAACAGGTCGATGGTGTTGACAGTGGCCTTCAGCGCCTTGCTGGCCTCGGTGTCGCTGGCACCGTCGAAGTAGTGCGACAGGAAGGAGATCTTCGCGCCGGCGGCGCCGAAGGTCGGCCACGAGGCGCGGATGTCCAGGCCGGTGACGACAGTGGTGGACGAGAGGACGCCCTGCTGGTCGAGGCTCTGCCACATGGCCGGGGCGGTCGTGCCCGCCCACGCCACGAAGAGCAGATCCGGCTTTGCGGCCTTGATCTGGCTGGCGAACGGGGTGAACTCGGTGGCACTGGCCGGGGCCCGGACACTGCTCACTGTCGCGCCCGCGCCACCGATGACGGTCTTGACGGCCGCCTCGTTGGCGTCACCGAACGCGCCGTCCTGGGCGAAGACCACCACCTTCTTGCCGGTCGGGTCGCCGATGAACGACTTGGCGGTCACCACGTCCTGGTAGGACTGCCGACCGGAGCGGAAGGTGTACTTGTTCGCCCCGGTCACCGCGTCCGTGGCGGCCGGCCCGGAGATGAACAGCACCTTGTTCTGCGCCGCGATCGGCGCCACCTGGAGCGCCACACCGGAGGCGGTGGAGCCGGCGATGATCTTCGTACCCTTACCGATCAGGTCCTTCGCCGCGGAGACCGCCTTGGCCGGATCGCCAGCGTCGTCGATCTCGGTCAGCTCGATCTTCCGGTCACCGACCTTGCCGGTGCCCTTGGTGGCGAAGTCCAGCCCCGCCTTGAACCCCTCGATGTACTGCTTTCCGTAGCTGGCCAGGGCTCCCGACTGGGAGTACACCAGGCCGACTTTGACCGGCGCGGCACTGTCGCCGCCGCCGGTGGCGGTGTCCTGCGGGCTGCCACAGGCCGTGGCGGCCAGCGCCGCGGCCATCATCGTGGCGGCGGAGAGGAACGCCCGCCGCGTCGTCCGGACCGTCATTGCGACTCCACATGAGGACTCAGAGGGAGAGAACTTCTTCGTGACGGCTCACGCTAGAAGTGACGTCACCCACGAGCTATGTGGCGGAAACACACAAGTAACAGGAATGAGGTGGCCGGAGGTTACAACGGGCCGCACTACCAGCCGGAAGCCCACGCCCTCGATGGCCCGAACCCCCACGGACCGCCCGAACGGTGTGTCGTCCCGCGCCATTCGCCCGGTTCGGTAGGGGCCACCCCTCAAGATGCGACGGACCCGCCCCGGCGTGACACTGGCCCGCCGTCCGGGTGGCGGACGACGGGCCAGCGTGTGGACCGGGCATGGTCGGCCCGGTGGTCGACTCGGAGCGGATCAGCTCCGGGCCGAGGTGTGGATCAGCGGCCGGCGAGGGCGGCGACGGCAGTGTCCGGGTGGTCGCTGAAGACACCGTCGAGGCCCAGGCCAAGGAAGAGTTCGTACTCGGCGGTGATGTCGCCGCGCGCGTTCGGGTCGGCGCCGATCCGGAAGTCCACCGGGAGGAACTGGTTCTCGGCGCGGAACGTCCAGGAGTGCACGAGCAGGTGCTCCCGGTGCGCGTCGCGTACCACGTTGGTCGGGGCGAGCAGGGCGCCGGCGGCGTTCCGGGGGACGATCAGGTTCTTGTTCGCGCCGATGCCGTCGGCGTACCCGGCGATCCACTTCAGGCCGGTCGGCGTGACCAGATCCTGGTAGGTGCGGGTGTCACCGGCGGCGGTGAAGTCGTACGGACGGCCGGTCGCGTCGAGCAGTTGGACCAGCTTCACGTCGGTGAGCCGGCTCAGGCGGCGCAGGTTGGCCGTCTCGAACGACTGGATGAAGACCGGCGAGTTCTTCCGGTCCAGCTTGTTCTGCCGCAGCACCCGCAGCAGCGGCTCCTCCAACGGCAGTTTGAGCGAGGCGAAGTAGCTCGGGTGCTTGGTCTCCGGGTAGATGCCGATGGTGCGGCCCCGTGCCCGCCCCTCGGTCCGGGCCAGGTCGATGACCTCCTGAAGGGTGGGCACCTCGAAGCGACCGTCGAAGGCGGTGTTCGCCACGCGTACCTGCGGCAGCCGCTCCTTGGCCCGCAGCGTCTTGAGCTCGGCGAGGGTGAAGTCCTCGGTGAACCACCCGGTCACCGCGACACCGTCGATGGTCTTCGTCGCCTTGCGGGCCGCGAACTCCGGGCGGGTCGACACGTCGGTGGTGCCGGAGATCTCGTTCTCGTGCCGGGCGACCAGCACGCCGTCGGAGGTGGAGACCAGGTCCGGCTCGATGTAGTCGGCACCCATCCGGATCGCCAACCGGTACGCCTCCAGGGTGTGCTCCGGCCGGTAGCCGCTGGCGCCACGGTGACCGATCACGATTGGTCGGTCGTGGGCCCGGGAGTGGTCAGCGCTCGTGGCCGGTTCGGCGGCCGCGATGGTCGGCAGGGCCACGGCGGCGGCGAGCAGAACGCCGGCCACGCCGAGGGTCGAGAGGGTACGTCGCAACGCCGTCTCCTGTCATCGATGGTCCGGGTAAGCAGACCGCTCGTGCTTTGCCAGGAGTTGGTCGATGGCTGGACGGCAGATGAATCTCCGGAATGCCCGTTCCCACTCCAGGGTCGCGGGCGGACAGGAAGATTGTCTGGTGCGCCGGTTTTTCCGCAATCCCGTGCGGCTGGTGCCGTTCGCGTTCCTGGTGCCGATCCTGCTCGGCACCCTGTTGCTCATGGCGCGCTGGGCGACCGCCGAACACGCACGCCCACCCGTGGTCACCGCGCTCTTCACCGCCACGTCGGCCGTGTCGGTCACCGGCATGGCCATCACCGACACGCCGAACTACTGGTCCGGCTGGGGACTACTGGTGATCACCCTGCTCACCCAGCTCGGCGGCCTCGGCATCCTCACCGTCGCGGCGTTGGTCATCCTGGTGGTCTCCAGTCAGCTCGGGCTGCGCAACCGGTTGCTGGTGCAGGCCGAGACGGCGGAGTTCGGCATCGGTGACGTGGGCCGGTTGCTCCGTCGGATCGCGCTGACCGTCTTCGCCTGCGAGGCGGTGATGACAGTGCTGGTCGCCGGTCGGCTCTGGCTGTCCTACGACTACCCCTTCGGGCAGGCCCTCTGGTCGGGCGTCTTCCACGCCGTACAGGCGTTCAACAACGGTGGCTTCGCGCTCTACACCGACGGCCTGCTGGCTTTCAGCCGTGACCCGTGGGTGTCGCTGCCCCTGGCGATCGGCGCGATCATCGGCGGTCTCGGGTTTCCCGCACTCTTCGAGGCGGTCCGCGAATGGCGGCAGCCGACCCGCTGGGCGGTGGCGACGAAGTTGACCATCTGGGGCAGCGCGGTGCTGCTGCTGCTCGGCTTCGGTGGCCTGCTCGCCGCCGAGTGGACCAACGCGAGCACGATCGGCCAGTACGACGTACCCGGGAAGATCCTCGCGTCGTTCACCCAGATCGCACTGAGCCGGACCGGCGGCTTCAGCGTCCTGAACATCGCCGCTCTTCAGGAGGAGAGTTATCCCCTGCTGATCGTGCTGATGTTCATCGGCGGCGGCAGCGCCAGCACGGCCGGTGGCATCAAGGTCTCCACGTTCTTCCTGCTGTTGTTCACCATCCGGGCGGAGTTGCGGGGTGAGCCCGACGTGACGATCGGGCACCGGCGAGTGGCGACCGCGAGCCAGCGGCAGGCGATCACAGTGGCGCTGCTCAGCGTCGCGTTGGTGATGGCCGGCACCATGCTGTTGCTGCTGCTCACCGAGGGCGTCCGCTTCGTGGCGGCCCTGTTCGAGATCACCTCGGCGTTCAGCACCACCGGTCTGACCATCGGTCTGGCCGCCGAACTGCCGGCCGGCGGCCAACTGGCGCTGACAGTGCTGATGTTCATCGGCCGGGTCGGGACGCTCACCCTGGGGTCGGCGATCGCCCTGAACACCCGACGCCGGCTCTACCGCTATCCCCAGGAGCAACCCATTGTCGGCTAGGACGTGTTTCGGAAGTGTCGGCCGGCCCGCACGTCGGGAACGCGCCAGTGGAAGCAGGGAGGGCCGAGGTGTCGGCTAGACGGGCGGACAGCGGCGGCATCGTGGTGATCGGGCTGGGTCGGTTCGGTTGCCACCTGGCCGGGTCGCTGACCCGGATGAACCGCGAGGTGTTGGCCATCGACCGCAGCCCGGCGAAAGTGCAGCGCTGGTCGGCGCAGCTCGACCGGGTGGTTCAGGCCGACGCGACCGAGGAGGGGGCGCTGCGGCAGCTGGGCATCACCAGTTTCGGGCGGGCGGTGGTGGCCATCGGGGCCTCGGTGGAGGCGAGTGTGCTCACCGTGTTGGCGCTGGTCGAGCTGGGTGTGCCCCAGATCTGGGCGCGGGCCACCTCGCAGAAGCACGCCAAGATCCTGGCGTCGGTGGGCGCGCACCACGTGATCTTCCCGGAGGCGGAGACCGGGGATCGGGTCGCGCACCTGATCGTCAGCCGTTTACTCGACTTCATCGAGCTCGACGACGACTTCGCCATCGCCACCGTCCGGGTGCCGGAGTCCCTGGTCGGGCGCACCCTGCTCGACCTGAAACCGGAGGAACGCTTCGGGGTACGCGTGGTCGGCGCCAAGCTGCCGGGCGAACGCTTCCGGTACACCTCCGACGACACTGCGCTTCCCCAGGGCGGGGTGCTCATCGTCGAGGGTGGGATCGACCAGGTGCAGCGATTCGCGGGGATGAGCTGACCTGCTGCGCGTCGGAGACAGGACGTGGCCTGTCTACTTCTTCCGGTGACCACCCGACCCCTTGGTCACCTTCCCGCTTTTCCCGGACCACCGTCCGCGGCCTTCGCGGGCTTCGCCGGGGCCTTCGCAGGCTTCGGCGGCTTGGCCTTCGACGCGCCGCCGCCCGAACCGGAGCCGCCGCGCACCTTCGCGGCCTTGGGCGGTGCCTTCGTCGTGGCGGCCTTGCTGGGCGGGGCCGTGGACGGCGCACTGCCGGCGACCCCGGACACTCGAACCCCGCAGGTCGCCTCGCCGAGCCGGAACTCCACAGGCAACGGGTTCGCCCCGCTGTACTTGCCCGTGAGGGTCATCTTCTCGGCCGCACCCGGGGCCAGCGTGGCGCGCTGGGCCGTCGGCCGGATCAGCACGGTGCTCCCCTGCTGGTGCACCGGAGCGGGCTCCGCCTTCGTCACCTTCTGCTGCCCGGGGAAGGTGAAGCTCATCGTCCAGTCCCGCAGCTCACGGCCGCCGGTGTTGGTGAGGGTCAGCTCGGCGGCGAACTCGGTGCCCGAGTCGGTGCGCAACGCGTACGCCACCTCGCAGGGCGCCGCCGCCGGCAGACCCATCCGAGCCTCGGTCGTCGGCCGGTCCCCGCCGCTGGCCGGGCTGCGCGAGGTGAACCCCCACATCGCCCCGGTGACAGCGATCAGCCCGACGGCGGCCACTCCGGCCTCCACTCGCCGACGCCGGGTCACCCGCTGCCGCGTCCGCTGGTCCCGGTTGCGGGTTCGCGACAACGGCAACGCGTCGGTCGCCGCCGACCAGGGCAGGATCGTGGTACGCGCACTGCCGAGCATTGCCGCGTCCAACGGCCCGCCGGCCGGGGAGACCGGCACCGCCGCGAGCATGCCGGCCGCCTCGGCGAGCGTCCGGGTCAGCTCGGCGGTGGCCGGCCGATCGGCGGGTCGCTTGGCCAGGCAGCGTCCGACCAGGTCGGCCACCCCGTCGGGCAGCCCCGGGACGGTGGGCATCGGCTCCGGGTCGCTGTACATGTGGGCGCGCAGCATCTGGGTGGTGGTGCTGGCCCGCCACGGCAGTCGGCCGGTGAGCATCCGGTAGAGCAGCAGCCCCACGGCGTACACGTCGGTGGCCGGGGAGACCTGGCCGTTGTCCAGCCGCTCCGGGGCGAGGTACGCGGGAGTGCCCAACAGCGCGCCGTCCGGGCCCTTCTCGCTCTCCCCCACGAGCGCGGAGATGCCGAAGTCGACCACCTTGACCCCGGTCGAGGTGAGCATGACATTGCCCGGTGTGACGTCGCGGTGCACCACTCCACGGGAGTGCGCGGTGGCCAGCGCCGAGCTGACCTCGGCGCCGATGGTCACCGCCTCCCGCCACGACAGTTGACTCTCCCGACCCAACCGGCTGGCCAGCGAAGCGCCGTCGACCAGCTCCATCACCACGTACGGCACTGTCAGACCGACCTGCTCGGACTCGCCGTAGTCGTACACATTGGTGATGTTGGGGTGGCACAGCCGCGCGGCGGCCTGCGCCTCGACCCGGATGCGGTGGCGGAAGGCCCGGTCGCTGGCCAGCCTGGAGGCCAGCACCTTCACCGCGACCTGGCGGCCGAGCACCTCGTCGTAGCCACGCCAGACCACCGACATGCCGCCCGCGCCGAGCTGCTCGATCAGCCGGTACCGCTCATCGAGGAGCTGCGCGCCGTTTCGGTCCCCACCACCCATGGTGAGCGGTGTTGCCCAGGAACGGCCCGCCTACACCTGGAGTATCGGAATCGGTCAGGATTATCACCCGATCAGGCGGTGGCCAGCAGTTGGTCCACCGGGGCGTAGTCGTCGGTCAATACCATCGCCCCGTCGACGAAGTCCGTCAGCGCCGCACCGGACAGCAGGCTGACCTTCGGGTCCACCTCGGCCAGCCGGGCCTGAACGGCTTCCAGCGGCAACGGCGCGTCGGAGCCGACGATGAGGAAGTTGGAGCCCTGCTCCTGGGCGAGCGCCTCCGGCGGCGCGATCAGCGCGACGTGCCGGAACTCGGCGGCCACCGTGGCCAACTCGGCACGGATGAACCGCAGCGGCGGGTAGTCGATGACGTTCTGCACGTACACCCCGCCGGGGCGGGTCACCCGCCGGACGTCGGCGGCCATCTCCCGGGTGGCCAGGTGCCAGGGCACCACCAGGTGCCCGAACGCGTCACCGACCACCAGGTCACGGCTGTCGGTAGGCTCGCCGGCGACCAGCATCCGCGCGTCGCCCACCACCGCCCGCAGCTCCGGCCCCGGCCGTACGCCCAACTCCTGTTCGCCCAGCTCGACCAGCCCGCCGTCGATCTCGAACACCAGGTTGTCGGTGCCCGGACGGGTGGCGGTCAGGTAACGCGGCACTGTGAACCCGCCGCCGCCCAGGTGCAGCGCGTCCACCCGCTGACCGGCCGGCGCGGCAACGTCGGCGACCGCGCCGATCCACTTCGTGTACGCGTACTCCAGGTGCTTCGGGTCGGCGAGGTCCACGTAAGAGTGCTGGGCGGAGTTGAGCAGCAGCGTCCGCCCGCTGGGCCGGGAGGGGTCCGCGGTGACCCGGGCGCAGTGGTACGCCGTCTCGATGTCGCACGGGTTGGGCGCCACGGTGGTCAGGCCCGCCCCGGCCAGGCCGAGCACGGCCAGCGCGGCCCGGGCCCGGGCCGGACCGGGCAGCTCGGTGGGCTCCTGCCGGCGCAGGTACCAGCCGAGACCGATACCGACCAGCCCGAGCGCGAGCGCCAGGGCCAGCAGGATGACTGTGCTGCGCAGCGCGGCGACCAGCACGAACCCGGTGAGCAGGGTCGCGGTGATACCGCCCAGGGTGCCGATCCCGGAGAGTCGACCGACCACCTGGCCGGTGCGGCGCAGGTCGGCGAGCTGGAGTTTCACGACCAGCGGGGTGACCGCGGCCAGCAGCGCGGCCGGCACGAACACCGCCAACGCGACCAGCAGCAGGATGCCGCTGGCCGCACCACCGCGCAGCACCTCACCGGCGTAGCGGACGACGGGCAGGGTGACAGCTGTGGCGATGCCGGCCAGCACCAACGCCGGCGCCAGCAGGCTCCGGGGGTTACGGCGGTCGGCCAGCCAACCACCGGACCACGCCCCGTACGCGATAGCAGCCAGCGCGATGCCGATCACCGAGCTGGTCACCTGGAGGGTCACCCCGACGTACGGGCCGACCAGGCGCAGCGCGACGGTCTCCAGCACCAGCACGGCACCGCTGGAGAAGAAGACCAGGAAGGCGGCCAAGCCGTTGGGCAGCGCCCGGCCGGTGACCGGCACGGGCGGGGCCGGGGGTGCCGGCGGGGCCGCTACGTCGGACGGTGGGGAGCTCATCGTCGCGATGGTACGCAGCGAAGCTGGTGCTTCGGGTCAGTACATCGAGAGATGAACATGGTTCGTGTGGGACGCCGCCGGGGAGCCGCTTCCGCTGTACGACCGCCACCCGGTGCCGGGGTGCCAGATCTGCCGGTACCAGATCACGTAGAGCACGCCCAGCCGGTCGGCGTTGCGCACGTGCCAGGCAGCCAAGCTGTCCCCGTACGCCTTGTCGCCGCCGGTCGCGTTCTTGTCCTCGAAGCCGTTCGTGGCGGCCGCGAAGTCGCAGGCCCGGCCCTTCGGATGCTCGCCGCCGCCACCGCTGCGCTTGCAGGAGACGTGCCGCTTGTAGCCGGCCGCCTGGGTCTGCTTGAGCGCGTTGAGGGTGCGCGGGGTGATGCACCCGGAGGTGGTCGGGTCCTTCACCGAGCAGGACTCCGACGGCCAGGACCCGTCGGAGTTGCGCGGCGCCGGCTTCGCCGAGGTGGAGCTGCCACCGCTGAAACCGTTGCTGCCGCCGGAGCTGACCTCGGCGAGCGCCTCCTCGGCTTCCTTCTTCTTCTTCGCCATCACGGCGAGCTGCTTCTGCTGCTCGCGGACCTCGCCGTCGATGGCGACCTTGGCCTGCTGCGCCTGCTGCCGGGCCTCGGTGAGGTCACGCAGCCGCTTGCTGTCCCGCTGGGCCATCAGGTCGAGGTCGCCGGCGCGTTGCAGGAACGCCTCCGGCGTGGCGGTGTTGAGCAGCATCGAGACGGCGCTCAGCCGACCCACCCGGTACGACTGGGCGGCCACCTCGCCCACCTGGCTGGTGAGCCCGACCAGCCGACCCTCCAGCGTCGCCAGCTCGCCGGTCAGCGCCGTCTGGCGACGCTTGGAGTTGTCCAGCTTGGCCTTGGCCTCGATGTGGCCCTTGGCGGTCAGCTCCAGCGCGTCCTGCAACTTCTTGCTGCCGCCCTCGCCAGGCTCCGCGTACGCGGGCACGGCGGCACCGCCGAGCACCAACGCGACGACGGCGAGCACTGCGAACAGAGCGCGGCGACCGAGCCGCGGGCTGAGCCTGGTCCTGGGCACGAAAGCGTCCTTCCGTCGACCGCCGGCCCCCCGATGAACACTGCACGGCGGCGCCGGTCGGCGGCCTGCTGGCGGAGACCGCCGGTCACGATACCGGACTGCGGGCCGGTGACCAGCCCCCTGACCCTCGGGCTGCTTCGATGTCGACGGAGCGTCCCGAAGCCGTCGCGCAGCGCGCGGATCAGGTGCTGAGGAGCGCGTCGCGCACCTCGGCCCAGACCTGCTCGTTGACCGCGACGAGCAGACCGCTGCCGTCGTCGGCGGGGTGGTAGTCGACGCCGTCGAACCGGCGGGCGACACCCCCGGCTGCACGGACCAGCACGGTGCCCGGGGCATGGTCCCAGGGCAGGGTGCGCCAGAAGAGGGCGAACTGCTGCTCGCCGGTGAGGATGTCCAGGTACTCCCGGCCGGCGCAGTGCAGGCCGGGCAGCAGCTCACCGAGCCGCCGCCCGCCGGCGCGGACCCGGTCGCGGGTCTCCGGCGGCAGGAACCGGGTCATCGCCGCGCCGCGCAACTCGCCGAGCGGCGGCACCCGGCCGGCGCCGTCCACCGGTCGACCGTTGAGCAGGGTGCCCTCGTCCGCCGAGCCGGCGGCGAGAGTGTTGGCGAGCGGGTCCAGGATCCAGCCGGCGGTCGGCCGCCCGTCGGTCAGCAGCGACACCATCAGGGCGAACGGCCGACGACCGGCGGCGAAGTTGGCGGTCCCGTCGACCGGGTCGACCAGCCAGACGTCCCCACTGTCGCGCAGGTGCCGCAGCAACCCCGGATCGTCGGCGACACCCTCCTCGCCGACCACCATCGAGCCCGGCCGCAGCCGGCGCAGCCCCGCCGAGAGCAGGTCCTCGGCCCGGCGGTCGGCGACGGTGACCACCTCGCCGGGCGCCTTCTCCGACACGTCATCGTCGTCGAGCTTGCGGAACAGTGGCAGCACGACCTGGTCGGCGGCCTCCCAGAGCAGGCCACCGACGTCGTCCAGCAGGGTGTCAGCCACGCGGCGGCAGCTTGACCACGCTGACGAAGAACTCGTCGATCTGACGGACCACCGAGATGAAGCGCTCGAAGTCCACCGGCTTGGTCACGTAGGCGTTGGCGTGCAGTTGGTAGCTGCGCAGGATGTCCTCGTCGGCCTGCGAGGTGGTGAGCACCACCACCGGGATGCGGCGCAGGTCCTGGTCCTTCTTGATCTCTTCCAGCACCTCCCGGCCGTCGCGCCGGGGCAGGTTGAGGTCGAGCAGGATCAGGTCGGGCGCCACCGCGTCGGCGTACTGGCCCTCCCGGCGCAGGTAGGAGAGCGCCTCTGCGCCGTCGGAGACGACGGTCAGCCGGTTACGCAGCTTGTGTTCCTCGAACGCCTCCTGGGTCATCAGCACGTCACCCGGGTCGTCCTCGACGAGCAGGACCTCGATCGGGCTCTTGCCATCCGCCGGCGCGGTCATCCCACCGTCTCCCTCATGTCACCCGTTCTACCGCTTTCCGGCGTCTCGTCGGCCCGGTCCGGCTGGTCCGGCCCGTCGGGCTGCTCCGTCAGCGCTGCCGGAGCCTCGGTCGAGGGCGTCGTGTCGCCCACTGTCGGGGCGTTCGGCTCCCCCGCGGAATCGGCGGCGGCAGCCGCCGCGACGTCCCCGGGAAGTGCCGGCAGGGTGAAGCGGATCGCCGTGCCCTCCGGCACGTCGGTGTCCACCCAGACGCGCCCACCGTGGTACTCGACGATCTTCTTGACGATCGCCAACCCGATGCCGGTGCCCGGGTACGCGTCCTTCGAGTGCAGCCGCTGGAAGATCACAAAGATCTTGTCGGCGAACTCCGGCTCGATCCCGATGCCGTTGTCCTGACAGGTGATCTCCCACTCGGCGCCCACCAACCGGGCCGACACGTGCACCTTCGACGGCACGTCCGGGCGGCGGAACTTGATCGAGTTGCTGACCAGGTTGGCGAGCAGGTTGGTGAGCAGCGGTTCCTCACCCGAGATCACCGGCAGCTCGGTCCAGGTCAACTCGGCGTCCGCGTACTGCCGGGCGGCCTCGGTCTGGCCGGCCACGTCGCCCATCACCTTGTTGAGGTCGACCTCGACGAAGCCGGTGGTGAGCCGCCCGATCCGGGAGAACGCGAGCAAGTCGTTGATCAGGCGCTGCATCCGTTGCGCGCCGTCCACAGCGAAGGCGATGTACTGGTCGGCCCGCTCGTCGAGCTGCCCGGCGTAACGGCGCTGGAGCAGCTGGCAGAAGCTGGCGACCTTACGCAGCGGCTCCTGGAGGTCGTGCGAGGCCACGTACGCGAACTGCTCCAGGTCCCGGTTGGACCGGGTCAGCTCCTCGGCCTGCTTCTGGAGCTGGCTGTTGACCCACTCGATGCGTTCGCGGGCGGCCCGGACCTCGGCCAGGTCGGCGGCGATCTTCTGCCGCATCGCGTCCACGTCCTCGCCGAGCCGGACGAACTCCGGGGGGCCGGTGGTGGCGATGCCGTGCTGGTAGTCACCCTCGGCGACCTCGCGGACCTGGTCGGCCAGCCCGATCAGAGGGCGGATGACCATCCGGTCCAGCGAGAGCAGCAGCAGCGCCCCGGCGACGACCACCACCAGCGCCGCGACGATCAGGAGGACCACCAGAATGTTGCTGCTGGTACGCACGTTGTTCGCGGTCTGCTCCCGGGCGGCCAGGACCTCCCCCTGGAGGTCGTTCACCGCCGAGCGCACGTCGTCGAACTGTTGCCGGGCCGCTTCGGTGACCAACGCCTGACCGGCCCTGGTGCCGCTCTTTTCGGTGGTGGTGATCACCGGCTCCGCAACCGACTGCCGCCACTGCCTGACACGCTCCTCGACGGTCCGCAACTCCTGGCTGATCTCTGGATAGTTGTCGAGCAGCGTCCGCATCGAGGCGGTGACGCTCTTCTCCTGGGCGAGCCCCTCCCGGTAGGGGTTCAGGTCGTCCGGGTCGCCGCTGACCGCGTACCCCCGGATCGCCGTCTCCTGGTCGAGCAGCGCGTTGAGCAGTTCCTGGGACTGCACCCGCAACGGGCCGGTCTCGTTCAGGACCGCGTCGATCTGGGTGCGGTTGCGGGCGGCCATCGCCGCCTCCGCGGCGGCCAGGCCGATCAGCAACACGCCCACGACGGTGAGCAGTGTGATGACCCGGCGGCGCAGACTCCAGCCGCCGATGACCGGCTTCATCGGCCACCACCCCGGCTGACCAGCAGCATGGCCACGTCGTCGGCGAGCGGGCCACCGTTGAGCCGTTCGGCCCGCCCGACCAGCCAGGCCGGCAACTCGGGCAGCGACACCGAACGGTTGGCCGGCTCGTCCAGCAGGCCACTGAGGCCCGGCACGTCGAGCCGTTCGTTGCCGGCACCCACCCGCCCCTCGATCAGGCCGTCGGTGTACATCAGCAGGGACCAGTCATCGGTGTCGAACTCCAGGTCGTAGGCGATCGGCCGGCGAGGTCGTACGCCCAGCAGCAGGCCGCCGGGCGCGGGCACCGGGGAGACCTGGCCGCCGGAGAGCAGCAGTGGTGGCGGGTGCCCGGCCAGTCGGACGGTGGCCCTGTTGGCGTCCAGGTCCAATCTGATGGTGGCCACCGTCGCGAAGATCTCCTGGAGGCGACGCTCACTCATCAGCACCTGCTCCAGGGCGGGCAGCACCTCGTCGTCCGGCACCCGGGCGAGCACCAGGGCGCGCCAGGCCACCCGCAGCTCGACCCCGAGCGCGGCCTCGTCCACCCCGTGCCCACACACGTCGCCGACGATCAGGTCGAGGCGGTCCGGGTGGGTCTGCACCACGTCGAAGAAGTCTCCGCCGATCAACGCGGCGTGCCGGCCCGGCCGGTAGAAGGTGTGCACAGCGACCTGGTCGGTCGTCATCAGCGGTTGGGGCAGCAGGCCGCGTTCGAGTCGGGCCGACTCGGCCTGGCGCAGCTCGACCTCGCGCAACCGGCGGGCGTTCTCGTCGGCGCGCTTACGCTCCACGGCGTAGCGCAGCGCCCGGGTCAGCAGCACCCCGTCGACCTGGCCCTTGACCAGGTAGTCCTGGGCACCCTCGGCGACCGCCACGACGCCCAGGTGCTCGTCCGTGCGGCCGGTCAGCACGCAGACCGCGGCGCCACTGGACATCTCCAACAGCTGGCGCAGCCCGTCCAGCCCCTGCGCGTCGGGCAGGCCCAGGTCGAGCAGGACGCAGTCGACGTCGTTGATCCGCTGCCGCGCCTCCCGGAGGCTGGTGGCGACCATCAGGTCGATCATCGAGTTCGTCTCGGCGAGCAGCTCACCGACCAGGAAGGCGTCGCCCTCGTCGTCCTCCACCAGCAGCACCCGCAACCGCTCACCCGGCGGCAGGTTGGCGTGCCGCGCCAGACCACCGTGCGGGTACGACACAACTGAGGAACCGGCCAAGCCGGCCCCCCGGTGCGGCCGGGTCACCGCCGCGAGACGCGGGAGTTCGCTGGTGATGTCGGGCTCCTTCCGAGTGCCCTGCTGATCCTGTATTAGACAACGGTCGCACACAACACGATGCCTCCGGCGCGGGCGGGGATGGGGCGCATCACTGCTCGGCCGCTGACCAAACCGGGCGGCTGATGGACGCCGGACGTACCGGCCATCCCATCCGCAGCCGCCGACGGGCAGGATGATCCCACCCCAGGCCCCACCACCCCCCGAGGAGTTCCCGTGGGCGCACCCACCACCCCGGCCACGACGGGCACGCCGCCCCGTCCGATTCCGGGCGTACCCCCTGCCAGCCGCGCCCTGACCCGGCCGGGTCGGCGGCTCGTGGCCGCCGCGGCGGCCCTGGTCGCGCTGGCCGCTGTCGGCGCCGGCAGTCTGCTCGACCTGCGCACCCCGGCCCCGAAGTCGGCCGACGCGCCAGCGGGCGCGTTCAGCGCCGCCCGGGCGTACGCGGACGTCCAGGTGATCGCCGCTCGGTCGCACGTCGCCGGCAGCCCGGCCAACGAGCAGGTCCGCGCGCACCTCGAGCAGCAGTTGCGGGGGCTGGGCCTGGAGACCGAGGTGCAGGACACTGTGGCGCCGGAGGCCGGTCAGCTCAGCGGGGCGGCGGGCGGGGCGACACTGGCCCGGGTCCGCAACGTGGTGGCCCGGCTGCCCGGCACCGACTCGACGGGTCGGGTCTTCCTGGTCGCCCACTACGACTCGGTGCAGACCGGGCCGGGCGGCAACGACGACGCGGCCGGCACGTCGACCATCCTGGAGGTGGCCCGCGCGCTGACCACCAGCGCCCGACCGCGCAACGACATCGTCTTCGTGCTCACCGACGCCGAGGAGGCCTGCCTCTGCGGCGCGGCCGCGTTCGCCGCCAGCCACCCGCTGGCCGCCGACGGCGGTGTGGTGCTCAACCTGGAGGCGCGGGGCTCCACCGGGCCGGTGATCATGTTCGAGACGTCCCGGAACAACGCGAAGCTGGTGGACATCTTCGGCCGGGCCGCCCCACACCCGGTCGGCACCTCGTTCGCTGTGGAGATCTACCGCGCGCTGCCCAACGACACCGACTTCACCGCCTTCCTCGATCAGAAGTTCGTTGGGCTGAACTCGGCGTACATCGACGGTGGCGCGATCTACCACACGCCGTTGGACACTCCGGCCGCCATGGACCGGGGCAGCCTCCAGCAGCACGGGGACAACGCGTTGGGCCTGGCCCGGGAGTTCGGTCGCACCGACCTGACCGACCTGCGCTCCGGGCACGACGCCACGTACTTCCCCGTCCCCGGCGGGCTGGTCCGCTACCCGGGCTGGCTCACTCTGCCGTTGGCCCTGCTCGCCGTGGCCCTGGTTGCCGCCCTGGGCTGGCTGACCCGCCGCAGCGGCCGGGCCAGCACCGGCCGGCTGGCCGCCGGCTTCGCGCTGGCCCTGGTGCCCATCGTCGCCGCGCCGGTCGCCGCCCAACTGCTCTGGCTGGCCATCACCACGATCCGACCGGGGTACGCGGAGCTGCTCGACCCGTACCGGCCGATCTGGTACCGACTGGCCGTCCTGGCTCTCGCCACCGCCATCCTGTTCACCTGGTACGCGCTGACCCGCCGCCGGATCGGCCCGGCCGCGCTGGCCGTCGGCGGGCTGGCCTGGCTGGCAGTGCTCGGGGTACTGCTCGCCGTGGCAGTGCCGGGTGGGGCGTACCTCACCACAGTGCCGGCGCTGGCCGGCGCCCTCGGCGGGCTGGTCGCGCTGCGTACCCGGCAGACCGGACCGTGGCCGGTGGTGGCGGTGACGGCCGCCGCGGCCGTGGGTGTGGTCATCCTGCTGCCCACAGTGGTGCTGCTCTTCCCCGCGCTGGGGATGGCGATGGGCGGGGTGGCCGCGCTGGTAGCGGTGCTGCTCGGCCTGACCGCCCTGCCGGTGGTCGACCTGCTGCACCCGCAGGCCGGCGGCCAGCGTGGTCTGCTCGCGCTGCGGGCCCGGCGGCTCGCGGTGCTGCCGGCCGGCGCCGCAGCGGTGGCGGCGGTGGTGCTCGCCGGGGTCGGGCTGGGCGTCGACCGCTTCGACGCGGCCCACCCCGCGCCCACCCACCTGATGTACGCGATGGATGCCGGCACCGGCCAGGCCCGTTGGCTCAGCAAGGAGACCGACCCGCAGTCGTGGACGGACGGCTACGTGGACGGGGTGACCAAGGTCGAGGACTTCCCCGGCCTGGGCGATCCGGAACTGCGCGGTGGTCCGGCCCCGACGGCGGACCTGCCAGCGCCGAAGGTGGAGGTGCTCTCCGACACCCGCTCCGGTGACGAACGGCTCGTGCGGGTACGTGTCCTTCCACAGCGTCCGGTCCGCCTGCTCACGCTGCACGTGAACGGACCGACGGCGGTGACGTCGGCGACGGTGAACGGACGACAGTTCGACGTTCGGACGGCGCCGACTCAGAAGCCCTGGGGCTTCGGCGTGGTGTTCCACGCGCCACCGGCGGAGGGGGTCGAAATCGCGCTGACCATGTACCCGGGGCCGGGTGACGGCCCGGTCACGCTGCGGGCAATGGACGCCAGTGACGGGCTGGACGCGCTGCCCGGCTTCCACCCCCGGCCGCCGGCCGTCGGCGTTGTCGGGTCGCACACCTCCGAGATGCTGGCGGTCGCCCGCACCTATCCCATCTGAGGTGAGACGGTGGTCCGGCGGAGCTGTCTTTCCGCCGGACCACCGTTTCGCGTCTTCCGGTCAGCCCACCGGCTCCGGTTGGCCGGCACCGATCCGGTGCCAGCGATTACCGTCGTGGTCGGTGAAGGTGAGGTCCACCAGAACGGTGTCGGCCGGGCGGAGCCGATGCTCCGCCGCGACGGTGACGAAGAGGTCGTGCACGTCGTGGCCGGGGATCCGACGGACCTGTTTCGCCGCGGCCAGCCCGACCGGTGGGGCGTCCGGATCGTCGGGCGGAACGAGTCGAGCCAGCACCACCACGTCCAGCACGGGGGCGTCACTCTCGTTGGCCACACCGACCCGCAGCACCGAGGTGCCGCGAATCTCGGCCACCGCCGAGACCAGCCGGGCCTGGGTGGCTCGAATCCGCAGATCGTCGTTGCGGCGCGCGCGAATTTCCCCCCGCAATCCGAGGTAGACGAAGAGCACGCTGGCGATGGACCCGACCGCGCCGAACCAGTCCGGCACGGTTCCCCAGTCGATGACGTCCTGGATTGACGACCAGTTCATAAGTCCATCGTGGATGCGCCTGTCGAGCGCCGGGCCCGGCGGATCGGCCGGGATCAGTCGCGAATTGGGAATTCCGGCACCGATTCCGGTCAGCCGGGCGGCCTAAACGGAGAGTGTGCAACCCAGTACGGGGATGGATACGCTTGCGGTCGACATGGCGCGGGTGGCAATCCCTCCGACTGTCCACCAGATGGACAGGATCTTTCGCCGCCGGCCCATTGTGAATTCGCCACCGAAGGGGGACCGCATTGACTGCGGACGTTCCACCCGAGGATGCCGGCGTGCCTCGGCCTGCCTACGACAGGCCGAGTCGGGTCTCCGTCGACCCACCGCTCGGGCGACTGGACAGCCCGCTGCACGGGCGTGACGACCTGATCGACGAGATCGTCCAGCCGGGGGAGATCGCCGGGGGCCGGCCCTCCGTGCACATCCTGTGCGGCATGGGCGGCTCCGGCAAGAGCCACGTCGCACTGGAGATCGCCCGCCGGGCCCGCGCTGACGGCCGGACGGTCTGGTGGGTGCAGGCCGGGCGGCTCAACTCCGGGATGCGGGAGGTGGTCAGCCAACTCGGTGCGTCGGAGACCCAGGTCGACCAGGCCTGGGCCGGGATGATCAGCGCGACCGACCTGGTGTGGCGCTACCTCAACCAGGCCGCGCAGCCCTGGTTGTTGATCTTCGACAGTGCGGACGAGCCCGCCAGCCTGGGCCCCACCGACGGAGTGCTCGCCGACGGCACCGGCTGGCTGCGCAGCCCGGAGGCCGACGACGGCATGGTCATCGTGACCAGCCGGGACGGCAACCGGGCCACCTGGGGCACCTGGTCGGTGCTGCACCAGGTACGCCCTCTCGGCGCCGACGCCGGCGCGCAGGTGCTCATCGACCGGGCCGGCGCCCAGGCCGGAGGCCCGGCCGACGCCCGGGAACTCGCCCGGGAGCTGGGCGGGCTGCCCCTCGCCCTGCGCGCCGCCGGCAACTACCTGCGGTCGGTCAACGCCAGCCCGGTCTGGCGCGGCTCGTCCACCATCACCACCTTCGCCGACTACCGGACGGCCGTGCAACGTCGGTTCCGCTCACCGCGCGACGCCGCCGACGTCGACCTCGACGAGTCCCTCGGCCTGGAGATCGTCCGCGAGGTCGACGACATCTCACTGGACCTGCTGGCCCGCCGCCAGCTCCAACAGAGCCGACCACTGCTCAACGTGCTGGCCTGCCTGAGCATCTCCCCGGTGCCCTACGAGGTGGTGCTCAAGCCGGCCATCCTGGCCGGGTCGCCGCTCTTCAAGGGGCTCACCGGCCGGCAGCGGGTGAAGGTGCTGGAGGGCATCGGCAACCTGGCCCTTGTCGACTTCGACGTGCAGGAGGAGGTCACCGACCCGGCGTTCGCGCACGTGCTCTCGCTGCACCCCCTGGTGCACGCGATGTTCCGCGACCGCGACGAGGTGCGTGAGCAGATCGCCGAATACCACGGGCTGGTCATGAAGCTGCTGCTCGCCGCCACCGAAGGGCAGAACCCGGACGACTCGGCGGCCTGGACCAACTGGGACGTGCTGGTGCCGCACCTGGTCGAGGCCGTGCGGGAATACCTCGTGCCGCAGAAACACAAGCACGACCCCGAGACGGTACGCCGCGCGCTGGAGCTGACCCGACTCACCGCCCGCTACCTCATCGCAGTCGGCCTACCCGGCTCGGCCTTCGACATCCTCGACCCGATCGTGCGCGGTTGCGCCGCGTACGACCACGACCTGGACCGGCCGCAGGTGCTGGCGCTGCGCCACGAGCTGGGTCGCACCTGGCTGGAGCGCAACCAGCCGGAGATGGCCGACCGGGTGCTCCGCGAGGTGATCGCCGACCGCACCAGGGTGCTGGGCAGCGACGACGCCGACACCCTCGCCAGCCGGCACAAGCTCACCAAGGCGATCATGGCGCAGCGCCAGTGGCCCGAGGCGGAGCTGGAACTGCGGCAGATCGTCGCCGCCGAGGACCAGGTACGCGGCCCGGAACACTGGGACACCATGATCGTGCGGCACAGCCTGGCGCTGGCGGTGCTGGCCCAGCAACGGGCGCCCGAGGCCGAGGAGATGCTGCACGCCATCCTGGAGGTCCGCTACCGGTTGTGGCCGCTCAACCAACCCGAGACCTGGCAGGCTCGGCACACGTTGGCCCGCTGCATGCAGGCGCAGGGCCGGCTCGCCGAGGCGGAGGACGAGCTGCGGGCCACCCTGGCCACAGTGGAACCCCGGCACGCCGACCGCAGTGAGGTGCTCGCCATCCGGTCCACCCTGGGCCTGGTGCTACTGCTCGAAGAGCGGGTCGACGCGGCGATCGAGGTGTACGAACACTTGCTGGCCGATCGCCGTCGACTCCTCGGCGACACCCACCTGGACACCCTCCAGGTGGAGCACGCGCTGCGCCGGCTGCGTAACGGCGACTGAACGGTCAGTGCGGCGCGGCCGGGCCCAGGTCACTCGGGTCGGTGTTGCCACCACAGATGATCACTGCCACCCGCTCCCCCGGCTGCGGCACGTACGCGCCGCCGACCAGCGCGGCCAGCGCGGCGGCACCGCCCAACTCGGCGGCGACCCGCAGCTCCGACCAGAGCAACCGGCGCGCCCGCACCAGGTCCTCGTCGCGGACCAGCACGGACACCACCTCGGTACGGCGGGCGGTGTCGAAGGCGATGTCGCCGATCCGCCGGGCACCCAGCGAATCGGTGGCGATGCCACCCACCTCGATGTCGACCGGCCGACCCGCCTTGAGGGCCGAGTGCAGGGTGGGGATCTGCTCCGGCTCGACCGCCACGACACGCGCCGAGCCATCGAACCAACTGGCGATACCGGACACCAACCCGCCACCGCCGACCGCCACCAGCACGGTGTCGATCCCGTCCACCTGCCGCTCCAACTCCCGGCCGACGGTGCCCTGACCGGCCACTACCTCCGGCTGGTCGTACGCGTGCACGACCAGCGCGCCGGTCTCCCCGGCCCGCTGGGTGCTCGCCGCCAACGCCTCGGCGTAGTGCTGGCCCACCTGGCGCACCTGTGCGCCCAACCCCGCCAACCGCTGCACCTTCACCGGCGAGGCGGTGACCGGCACGAAGACCTCCGCCGGCACGCCCAACGACCGGGCCGCGTACGCGACGGCGAGGCCATGGTTGCCACCCGAAGCGGCGATCACTCCGGCCGACGGCAACGACCCCTGGAGCATCCGGTTGAACGCGCCGCGCGGCTTGAACGAGCCGGTGTGCTGGTGCAGCTCCAACTTGAGGCTGAGCTGCCCGGGCACACCCAGGTCGGCGCCGTCGACGGCGATGACCGGGGTTTCCCGGACCCGCCCCTCGACAAGGGCCGCGGCCGCCTCGACGTCGCTTCTGTCCACCATGGGAAACGCCCTTCACTACGACCAGAGGGCCAGTCGACCATCGTCGGTGAGCCCGACGAAACATCCTATGGAGATCCGTCGGCCATCCGACGCCTGACGCACCGTGTGATAGTGCCGCGGATCAAACAGAAAGCCCTCCCCGAGCGTGGGGCGCAACGTCAACGACTGCGTGTTTGCGGCCACCGCCTCCTGAAAGCCGTACCCGCCGGGGATCCGTAGCGGCTCGTCGTCCGGCTGCCAGCGCCGCCGCCACAGCACTGTCTCACCACCGGCCGGTGGCACCCGGATGTAGATGTTGAACGCCAACTGGGCCACCACCTCGCTGTCGAGCAGCCGGCCCGCGTACTCCCGTACCGCGTCGTCGAAGTGCACCTGGAGCCCCGCGTTGATCTCGCGGACGATGCCGACGTGCATCTCCCGACCCTGCCGCCGCCCGGGTGCCACGTTCGGCCAGGCACCGCGGAACGCGGCCAGGCACAGGTCCCGGGGCGAGTCCGACAGGCCCAGCGTCGACCAGCTCTTCTCGGCCGCGCGGGCCGCGTCCCAGTAGTCCTCGCCGAGTTCCCCAGCGGACCGGTGGTCGTTGATGGCCGGACCGAACTTGGCGACGACGGGAAAGACCCGGCTCTCGTCGTAGCGGTCCATCGGCGCGTTGGCGAGCGCGGCGGTGATCGCCTGACAGCGGGCCGCGGAGAGCAACCCCGGCACCCGAACGGCGGCCAGCCGCCCCGCGATGAGCCCGGCGACATCCGCTCGGGTGATCGATTCTGATTCGACGGCGACGAACAAGGGATCGGTACTGCTCGAATGCTGCACGGCGGTCCTCCCGTAACGAAGATCCCTCACCGGACTTGTCGCGCCCCCCGACCCGCGCACCGTGCAATGTACAAACCGCAGGCAAGACGAGGTAACCGCAGTTCCGGGCGGCGTGGCGCGGCCACCGCTACCATCGGCGCAACCGGGGAAAGTGACACCGAGCCGTACGGCGGAAGCTTTCCACCGATCGGGGAATGGTGACGATTCTCGGCGTGACGCATGATGCGACTAGTTCGAACGCTGACAAGGAGTTCGAGATGGCAGGCGCCGGCCCGACGGATCTTGACATGCACATCGACCGCCTGGAAATGGCGCGTCGAATAGCCCGGGAAATGATCGAGTCCGACCATCAGGCTCTGGAGCTCGCCGTCCGGCAGCGCCCACAGTGCTGGTCCCGACGCCCCACCGGCCACGGCACCCGCGCCGACGCCCTCGCGGGCTGACGCTTCCTCGCGCAACAGCGGATACTCCGGCGATGACCCTTACGCCGCCCCGCTGCTCGCGTGCGGCCTTCTCGTCGCCAGCCTCTGACCGCGCTCGATTGATCACTTGATGACGAGTAGTTGAAAACAGATCCTGGGACCTCCTCACCATCAGCTGATCACGGCGCCGCCGCCACTTCGGCGGTCTAACTACCAAGGTCACTACGGTTGAGCCGTCGCTGGGACTGGCTATTCGTAGGTCGCGACGGTCTGGGCGATGCGGTTGAGGAACGGGCGTCCGAAGGCCGACGTGCCGTCGACGGTGATCACGGCGAGATAGCCGAAGAGACGCCAGAGCTCCCGCCGATGCCGGAACCCCGGGTCGATCGGCGTGATCTCGGCGTAGGCGTCGAAGACCGCGCTGGGGACCGGCTCGAAGTAGTCGATCAGGGCAAGGTCGATCTCGGGGTGCCCGAAGTACGGGGCCGCGTCGAGCAGGATCGCCTGGGTGGCGGTGGTCAGGAAGTTGTTCTGCTGAGCGTCGCCGTGCAGCAGCGTGGGCCGGGTTTCCGGGCCGCAGAGGGCGGGCAGTCGGTTGATGAGTCCTTCGACACCGACGGCCAGCTCCAGGGGCAGGTGACCGCTGTCGACCGCCGACGTCAGCCGTGGCAGCAGACGACGCTCGGCGTAGAAATCGACCCACCGGTTCGAGGCCACCGGACGGTTGTCCTGGCGCAGCGGGCCGAAGAAGCTGTCGAACTGCTCAAGACCGAACCGCTCCTCGGAAACCTGGTGCAGGGTGGCCAGGGCATGTCCGATGGACCGCCATTGGTTCACCGAGCGCGCCTCGGCGGCAATCTCGGGGATCGCCTCCAACAGCAGCAAGGAACCAGCGCCGAAGTCGATCACCCCTGCCCCGACGGAGGCAGGCGTCATGACGGCGGCTCGCTGGCGCAGCAGGTTGAGGCCACGCAACTCGGCGTCGAACTGCTCGTGTCCCTCAGCTGAGGCGTCAAGCTTCGCGAAGACCGAGAACGCGTCGCCGTGCAGAAGCCCGCACGGGTGGGACGCACGGTCGTTCAGGTCGGTGAAACCGGACGCCACCCACGCTCGTCCGAGATGAGCTGACGCCGCCCGTTCGATCTCACGAACAATCGGTGCGTGCGCGAGCGGATGAGTCCTCAGCCGTCGGCCCTCACACGTTCACAGGCCGAGCGCCACGGGTTGGGTTGGTACTCCGTCGGCGATCAATGCGGCCAACGGCGTGGCGAGATCGCGCGGCGAGAACAGCTCAGAGCCGAGGTACTCCCTGATCTCTGACAGCGACCACCAACGCCAGCCGATGACGTGCTCGGCGGCGAGTTCTTCATCGCTCATCGCACCGCGCGGCGTGAACGACGCGGTCCGCACGAGGAAGTAGTCGTTCAGGGCGCCATCGTGGCCGGGTGCGTGCCCGGCGGCCACTATCTCCTGGCACCAGACCTGAGGCGGGTCGGCATCGAGAGTAAGACCGATCTCTTCGCGCAGCTCTCGCCGCAGGGCTGCCAGCGGTGTCTCGCCGTCTTCGACGCCACCCCCGGGAGTAATCCACACAAAGATCATGCCAGCCGGATCGGGAATGCCGAGTCGAAGCAGCAGAACGCGGTCGTCTTCGTTCAGGACGACCGCACGGGCCGATCGTCGCAGGTTCACCGTCGACATCAGAACACCCTACGGGTCAACGAATTGGAGGATTTCGCGCTCGCGCAGCGGCGGACCTGGAGGTGCCTGCGGCCCCGTCGTGGAAGTCCAGACCAGCGTAATGAGCAGGCGCGCTAGAGGCTGATCGGCGGCGCTACGACCAGTTCGGTGTCCGGGTCGTGATCGATCTCCGAAGGGCCTGCGACGATCAGCGTGGCTCGGGACCACGGTCGTTCTCGCAGCATGAAGGGCAGTTCCTCCCGCAGCCAGTTCGTCACGTGCTCCTGCTGTTCGGCCGAGTCGCCGTCGCGAGCGACCAGCAAGCGCTCTTGTTCATCAAGATCGCCCTGTATGTACACCGAGGCGTCCAACCACGGGCCGAGTTCGTCCCGGATGATGCCGGTGCCCTCGACCCAGACGACGTCAGCGCCGGCAGGGATGGTGATCGATCCGGCTCGGTCGTGGCTGATCCAGGCGTCGGGACGGAAGTTCACCGACTCCCCTCGGTGCAGGGGTTGCAGAATGTTCTCGGCGAGTACGGCGCCCCAGTCGAAATAGGCATGGTTCCAGGCGACGTCGTCGGTGTGCACGATGGCGGAGTTGGACTCCACCTTGCTCAGCCGCTCAGCCAGAGTCGTCTTACCTGCACCACCCCGGCCATCGATCGCGATCACCCGGGGGCGTCCGGTGACATCCGGTGATGCGTCGCGTAGCTGCCGGACGGCGTCGGACAGAGTCACCAGCCGCCAGCCGACGGCTTCGGTCTCACCAGCATGTAAGCGCATCGACGGTTCGTACCCCCAACGTCTGCCGATGATGCTGCGCTCATGGTCAGTCGCCGCCCGTGCCGCACCTACAACCCATCGACAAGGCGCTGCTATTTCCAGCGGAAGTGGACGAATAGGCGGCCGAAGTTCTTCGAGTCCTTTTCCACCCGGTGGTAGAGCTGCTTGACGTCCTTCTGGTCGAGGAACCGCAGCACCCGCTTCTTGAGCTGGCCGGATCCCTTGCCGGGGATGATCTCGACGAGGGTGGCCTTCTTCGCCACCGCCTCGTCCATGATCCCGCGCAACGCCCGGTCGATGTCCTGGCCCTTGTTGAAGATCTCGTGCAGGTCCAGCTTGAGCTTCATGCCGCAGCCCCCGGCCGGTCAGGTCCCATGTCCGTCATCCTAGGCACGTCCGGCAGGTCGCCGGCCAGACGACGAAGGGGCGGCCCCGAAGGGCCGCCCCGCACGCGTCACCGGGTCAGGCTCAGCGCCTGCCGCCGAGGCGGGTCTCCACCCGCTCCAGCGCGGTCCGGTAGTCGTCGTTGGCCGCGTACATCGCGGCGGCGATCCGGAGGTGCCGCAGCGCGTCGGTGTGTCGGTTCAGCCGCTCCAGCGTCCGACCGAGCACGTGGTGCGCGTAGTGGTCGCTCGGGTCCCGCTCGACCAGCTCGCGCAGATGCTCCTCGGCCCGGTTGAGCTGGGCCGACTGGAAGTACGCCCGGGCCAGCAGTTGCCGGACCGCTGCGTTGCCGGGCTCGGCGTCGATGATCGGCTCCAGCAGTCGGGCTGCCCCGCTGGGGTCACCGGTTTCGAAGAACATGGTCGCCCGCCGGTAGTCCGCCAGAAGATCCATCTGCCACCTCCTCGGGTCGCACCGTCACCTGTTCCGACGCTGGCACAACACCGGACGTTTGGCGACTGTTCCCGGGGTCGAGATCAGGTCAGTTCGGGCCGCCGACGGGCGCCGAAGGGTCAGGCGCGGGCGTCCCGGCGTCCGGCGGAAAGTTCCCAGGCGCGGACACCGCCGACGATTCCGGCGGTGTTCGGCACCACCACCACGTCGTCACCCATCCGGGCCAGTTGCTCGGGCCGGATCAGTCGGGAGTTGCCCCCGCCCAGGTAGAGCCGGTCCCAGCGGAACACCGGGCGGAGCCCGTCCACCACCTGGCGGATCCGACGAGACCAGAAGGCGTCGCCGAGCCGCCGCCGTTCCGGCTCGCCGACGTACGTGTCGTAGGTGGTGCCCCAGCGCACCGGGGCGTGCGACAGCTCCAGGTGCGGTGCGAGCACCCCGCCGTCGAAGAGCGCGCTGCCCAGCCCCGTCCCCAGGGTCAGCACCAGCTCGCACCCGGTGCCGGCGACCACTCCGGCGCCGTGCACCTCGGCGTCGTTGAGCACCAGCGCCGGCACCCCGAACGCGTCGGCCAGCGCGCCGCGCGCGTCCCAGCCGGACCATTCGGCGACCAGGTCCGGGTCGACCCGGCTTCGGGGGCCGTTGCGGGTCACGTAGTGCGGCGTGCTCACCACCACTCCGTGCCGGATCATCCCGGGTACGCCGACAGTGAGCCGGTCCGCCGTTGGCAGCCGCCCGCCGAGATCCCGCAGCGTCTGGACAAACAACGCGGGCGGCAACGGGTACGGGGTGGGCACCCGTAACGGCCGGGCCCGCATCGTTCCCGCCTCGTCGAGCACGGACGCCTTGATGCCTCCGCCGCCACAGTCGATCGCCAGTGTGGTCACCACGTCGTTGAGTCTGCCCGCTGCCGGCCGGTCGTATGCGGGCGGCCGGATAGGCTGCCGTCCTGATGAGCGCCACGATGATCGTCAAGGACCTGGCCGCCGGGCACGGCGACCGCCCGCTCTTCGCCGGATTGGACCTGGTGGTCGCCCCCGGCGACGTGGTCGGGCTGGTCGGGCCGAACGGGGCCGGCAAGTCGACGCTGCTGCGTACCCTCGCCGGATTGTTGCCGGTCGAGGCCGGCAGTGTGCGGCTCAGCCCGCCCACCGCGAGCGTCGGACACCTGCCGCAGGAGCCGGAGCGGCGGCCGGGCGAGACCGTCCGGGACTTCCTGGCCCGCCGGACCGGGGTGACCGCCGCGCAGGCGGCGTTGGACGCGGCGACCGAGGCGCTGACCGCAGGGGCGGCGGGCGCCGACGACGCGTACGGCGACGCGCTGGAGCGCTGGCTCGCCCTCGGCGGCGCGGACCTCGACGAACGCGCCGAGCAGGTGAGCGCCGACCTGGGGCTCGCTGTCGACCTGGACCACCCGACGACCGGGCTCTCCGGCGGTCAGGCGGCCCGTGCCGGGCTCGCGTCGCTGCTGCTCAGCCGGTACGACGTGTTCCTGCTCGACGAGCCGACGAACGACCTGGACCTGGCCGGGTTGGAGCGGCTGGAGGAGTTCGTCACCGGGCTGCGCGCCGGCACGGTGCTGGTCAGTCACGACCGGGAGTTCCTCACCCGCACTGTGACCCGGGTCGTGGAGCTGGACCTGGCGCAGCAGCAGGTGCACCACTACGGCGGTGGCTACGCGGCCTACCTGGAGGAGCGCGAGGTGGCCCGCCGGCACGCCCGCGCGGACTTCGAGGAGTACGCCGACACCAAGGCCGGGCTGGAGGCTCGGGCCCGCACCCAGCGTGGCTGGATGGAGAAGGGCGTGCGGAACGCGCGCCGCAAGGCCACCGACAACGACAAGATCGGCCGCAAGTTCCGCAGCGAGTCCAGCGAGAAGCAAGCCGCCAAGGCCACGCAGACCGAACGGCTGATCGAGCGGCTCGACGTGGTCGAGGAGCCCCGTAAGGAGTGGGAGCTGCGGATGGAGATCGCCGCCGCGCCCCGCGCCGGTGCCGTCGTGGCCACGCTGCGCGGAGCCGTGG
Source organism: Micromonospora sp. 050-3 (assembly GCF_046549335.1). Classification (NCBI taxonomy): domain Bacteria; kingdom Bacillati; phylum Actinomycetota; class Actinomycetes; order Micromonosporales; family Micromonosporaceae; genus Micromonospora; species Micromonospora sp. 050-3. The sequence continues at coordinate 131,061 of NZ_JAJPVX010000003.1, read as the reverse complement.
TACGCCGTGGTGGCTTCACCCTCGGCCCGGTCGACCTCCAGATCGACTGGGCGGACCGGGTCGCGGTGACCGGGGCGAACGGCTCGGGCAAGTCCACCCTGTTGGCCGCGCTGCTGGGCCGGCTGCCGCTGGACGCCGGCACCGCCTCGCTCGGACCCGGCGTGGTGGTCGGGGAGGTGGACCAGGCCCGCGGGCTGTTCCTCGGCGACGTACCGCTGATCGACGCGTTCGAGGCGGCAGTACCCCACCTGTCGCCGGCGGACGCGCGGACCTTGCTGGCCAAGTTCGGCCTGCGGGCGGCGCACGTGCCACGACCGGCGGCCACCCTCTCCCCCGGTGAGCGGACCCGGGCCGCGCTGGCCCTGCTCCAGGGCCGTGGGGTCAACCTGCTGGTGCTGGACGAGCCCACCAACCACCTGGACCTGCCCGCCATCGAGCAGCTCGAATCGGCGCTGGCCAGCTACCCCGGAACGCTGCTGCTGGTCACCCACGACCGGCGGATGCTGGCCGCCATCGAGACCAACCGGCGACTGCGGGTCGACGCCGGGCGGATCGCCGAGGATTGATCCGCGCCCGCAGGCCGGCGCGGGGTGAGAATGACGCCATGCTCAAGTGGGAGTACGCCCTGCTGGTCCGCCGCCGTCAAGCTGCGACCACCGACCTCGGCTGGGAGGTCGTCTTCGTCTGGTACGGCCCGGACGGCTCGATGGTCGACGTGACGCCGTACGGCGACACCTCGCTGGCCCACCTGAACCGGGCCGGTGACCAGGGCTGGGAGTTGGTCGCGATGAGCGAGGACCCGTCCCTGCCCGGCAACCACGAACTGCACCGCTATCACCTCAAGCGGCCGAAGCCCGCCGAGCCGCCGCCTCGCCAGCGGATGCGCGGGGGCCGCCGCACCCTCTCGGGCTGACCGGAGGCGGGCCGGGTCCGAGGCGACACGCCCACCCCACGGATGCGCGGGCCACGCCAACCAGATGGACGAGTGGGGCATATCGGGCGCGATTGCGGGTATCGCGCGGCGGGAGGTGGCCCGAATGGTCGCTTTGGCACAGACTCCGCCCTCGGCCGACCGGCTGCGGGCGATAGACGATTTCCTCGCCCAGGCGTGGGCGGACCAGGTCCGCCACGATGATCGACTGCGGGACCTGGCGGTCGAGGTGCGGTTCGACCGCGGGGTGGCCCATCTGAGCGGCGACGTGGCCGAGCCCGCCCAGCTACGGCTGGTGCGGGACCTGGTGGGGCAAATGGCCGGTGTCTACGGCGTCTGGTGCCGCGTCGGCATCGGCGGGCGGGCGCCAGTGGTGGTGGACCTCGGTTGTGGGCCGACCAAGCAGTGGTCGAGCAACCTGGGGCTGGACATCTACCCGGCGCCCGGCGTGAATGCCGTGGCGGACCTGTCCGGCTCGCTACCGCTCGCCGACAACTCGGTGGACGTCCTCTTCGCGGTGCACATCCTGGAGCACCTGATCGACTTCCTGCCGCTGGTCGACGAGTGTCATCGGGTGCTCCGCCCCGGTGGGGTGCTGCACGTGATGAGCCCCTGGTGGGGGCATGTGAACGCGGTGGCCGACCCGACCCACGTCCGGCTGATGGACGTGCAGACGTTCAAGGGGATCTGTCAGCTCCGGCCACCGGGCACGCCGCGCTGGTACCCACTGCACGCGGGCTGCGACGGTGCCTCGATCTTCGCCGACCTGACCCCCCTCCCCCCGGACGCCGACCCGGCACCCCAGTCCCACCTGGCCCGCTTCTTCGACTAGCGGGTCTGGGTGGACTCGCGGAGTTCCAGACGGTAGGAGGCGCGGAGTTCCCGGGCGGGGGCGGCACGATCGCCGTCCAGACGGTTGGCCAGGAGTTCGACGGCCAGGCGGGCGATCTGCTCCTTGTCCGGGGCGACGGTGGTCAGGGTCGGAAACGAAAAGCGGCCGTCCTCGATGTCGTCGAAGCCGACCACCGCCACATCCTCCGGCACCCGCAGGCCGGCCTCGTGCAGAGCGCGCAGGGCACCCAGGGCAAGCGTGTCGTTGAAGCAGAAGACGGCGTCGAGGCGTACGCCGGAGGTGAGCAGGCCGCGCATCGCGGCCGCGCCGTCGGCGCGGTGCCAGGCCGGCGCGGGCGCCACCAGAGCCTTGTCGTAGTCGAGGCCGGCGGCGCTCAGCGCGTCGCGGTAGCCGGCCAGGCGCAGCCGGGCGCTGGCGCCCTCGTCAGTGCGCTGCGCGCCGACTGCCGCGATCCGGCGACGACCCGACTGGATCAGGTGGTCGGTGATCTTCCGGGCCGCTGCCACGTTGTCGATCACCACGCGATCCGCCGGGCAGTGTTCGATCCGCTCGCCGAGCAGCACCATCGGGGTGCCGTCCAGACCGGCCAGGTCCGCCGCGGTGAGCGCCGACGGACTGAGGATGAGCCCGTCGATCAGGTGGTCGGTGATACCGGGGGCAAGCACCCGTTCCTGGTCATGCCGGCCGCCGGTCTGGTCGATGAGCACCGTCCAGCCGTGCTCGGCGGCGGCGGTGACCACGTGACGGGCCAGCTCGGCGAAGTACGGGATGTCCAGTTCCGGAACGGCCAGCGCGATCACGCCGGTGCGTCCCTTGCGGAGGTGACGTGCGGAGAGGTTGGGCCGGTAGTTGAGTTCGACGATCGCCTCCTCGACCCGGGCACGGGTGTCCGGTCGTACGTGCACGTGGCCGTTCACGACGTTGGAGACGGTCTTGACGGAGACGCCGGCCCGTTCGGCCACGTCCTTGAGTCTGTGTCGCACGCCGCAACCTCCCCGAGGTGACGGGCGCACCATACCGTCAGCGACTTCTCTGCGGCCGTGCACAAGCGACAGGGGAAGGGCCCATGCGGTCCCTTCCCCTGTCCGGTCGGATCAGCTGTCGGCGCTCGGCTCGCGGGGTGACGGGGCGACGGCGGGCTCGTGCTGGGCCAGCCGGTTGCGGCGGTGACCGTAGCCGAAGTAGATCAACGCGCCGAGCAGCATCCAGGCCAGGAACCGCAGCCAGGTCTCCACCGACAGGTTGAGCATCAGGTAGAAGCAGGCCAGCGCCGAGACGATCGGCAGCACCGGTGAGAACGGCACCCGGAACGGCCGCTCGAGGTCGGGCCGCTTGCGGCGCAGGATCGGCACCGCCAACGACACGAGGACGAACGCGCAGAGCGCGCCGATGCTGACCAGGTCGGCCAGCGCGGACAGCGGCAGGAAGCCGGCCAGCAGCGCGACCGCCACCGTCATGATCGCCGAGATCCGGTACGGGGTGCCCCAGCGCGGGTGCACCTTCGCGATCGAGGGTGGGATCAACCCGTCCCGGGCGATGGCGAAGCCGATCCGGCCCATCGCCACCAGGTCGACCAGGATGACGCTGGTCAGGCCTGCGACCGCGGCGATGGAGACCAGCACTGCGGCCCAGCCCGCGCCGACCGACTCGAAGGCCGACGCGATCGGGGCGCCCCGGTCGATCTCGGTGTACGGCACCATCCCGACCACCACCAGCGAGACGCCGATATAGAGCACTGTGGAGATCAGCAGCGTGCCGAGCAGACCCAGGGTGAGGTCCCGCTTGGGCTTCCTGGTCTCCTCGCCCAGGTTGGCCACGGCCTCGAAGCCGGTGTACGCGAAGAAGACCACGGCGGCGGCGCTGAGCACCCCGACGAAGCCGAAGACCGACGGCTCCAGCCCGAAGAGCGCCTGCGTGACCGGCTGCTTGATGCCGTCGTCGCCGCTCCCGGCAGGCTCGGCCGGCGGGATGAACGGGGTGAGGTTGGCGGCCTTGACGAAGAACAGCCCGGCGACCACCACGAAGACGCAGATGGCCACCTTGACCAGCACCAGCAGGTTGGTGATCCGGGCGGATTCCCGGATGCCGACGATCGCCACGATGCCGAGGATCAGCACGATGGCGATGGCACCCACGTTGACAGTGCTGCCCTCCTCACCGAACCAGCGGGTCGGCAGGTCGAGCAGTTCGGCGAGGTAGCCGGACCAGCCTCGGGCCACCACGGCGGCGCCGAGCGCGAACTCCAGCAGCAGGTCCCAGCCGATGATCCAGGCGACGATCTCGCCCATCGTGGCGTACGCGTAGGTGTAGGCGCTGCCGGCGGTTGGCACGCTGGAGGCCAGCTCGGCGTAGCAGAGGGCGGCGAGCAGGGCGACCACGCCGGCGATGGCGAAGGAGATCACCACGCCCGGCCCGGCGCTGTCCCGGGCCTCGATCCCGGTGAGGGTGAAGATGCCGGTGCCGATCACGATGCCGATGCCGAAGCCGGTGAGGTCGACAGCGCCGAGCCGCCTCTTCAGCCCCAGTTGGCCGTCGCTGCCGTCCGCCTCACCTTGGGCTATCACGTCCTTGATTGGTTTTGTGCGCAGCACGGACACCCGGTCACCCCTCCCACCGTGCGACCACCTCCGTGGCGGCCGGTGACCGGCGTTGCTACCCAGCGGCGCGATTGGTCAACCACGAACTCTTGCGGCGACGGCCAGACTGTGAAAATTTCCTACCAGCAAGGCGGACATCGACGGCGAATCTTGCCGCGCACCGCGCGAAACATCCGGGAGCCCCAACGAAGGGACACACCGCATGAAAGCCACCCGAATCGGAGTCGCCGGGCTGGTCGCAGCCCTGCTCGGCACGTTCGTCAGCGCCACCCCCGCGAGCGCCGCCCCCAGCGCGGCCGACACCACCACCGCCACCTGCGCCACCGACCCGGCCACCCCGAAGCGTCAGTTCCGGGCCATGTGGATCTCGTCGGTGGTCAACATCGACTGGCCCAGCAAGGCGTCCCAGACCAACCCGGACCGGATCGCGGCCCAGCAGGCCGAGTACCGCGAGCTGCTCGACCTGGCCGGGCGACTGCACCACAACGCCGTCGTGGTGCAGGTCCGGCCCACCGCCGACGCGCTCTGGCCCTCACCGTACGAGCCCTGGTCGGAGTACCTGACCGGGGTACGCGGCCAGGACCCGGGCTGGGACCCACTGGCCTTCCTGGTCGACGAGTCGCACAAGCGGAACCTGGAGTTCCACGCCTGGTTCAACCCGTACCGCGTCTCCATGCCGGCCCCCGGCGGCGCCGGCGCCGACCTGACTCAGCTCGCCCCCGGCCACCCGGCCCAGCAGCACCCCGACTGGACCTTTGCCTACCCGCCGGCCGGCGTGGCCGGCAGCCGGCTCTACTACAACCCCGGCCTTCCCGAGGTCCGCGAGTTCGTCCAGACCGCCATGATGGACGCCGTCAAGCGGTACGACATCGACGGCGTCCACTTCGACGACTACTTCTACCCCTACCCCAGCGGCACCTACCAGGTGCCGGACGACGCGACGTTCGCGGCCCACAACCGGGGCTTCACCGACCGGGCCGACTGGCGGCGGGACAACATCAACCTGCTGATCCAGGAGATGAACGGCAAGATCAAGGCGGCGAAGCCGTGGGTGAAGTTCGGCGTCAGCCCGTTCGGCATCTGGCGCAACAAGACCGTCGACCCGCTCGGCTCGGACACCACCGGCAGCCAGTCGTACGACATCATCTCCGCCGACACCCGCAAGTGGATCAAGCAGGAGTGGATCGACTACGTGGTGCCGCAGCTCTACTGGTACATCGGCCAGTACCCGGCCGCCGACTACGCGCGCCTCGTGCCGTGGTGGGCCGAGACGGTGCGCGGCACCCGCGTGCAGCTCTACATCGGCCAGGCCGACTACAAGAGCGGCGACCCGGCGTACGGGCCGTACTGGCAGAACCCGCGTGAACTGTCCGACCACCTGACGCTCAACCGGTCGTACCCGGAGGTGCAGGGCAACGTGCACTTCTCCGCGGTGCAGGTGCGGGCCAACCGCCTCGGCGCCACCGACATCTACGCGGGCGAGCACTACTCCCGCCCGGCGCTGGTGCCGGCCATGTCCCACCTGCCGGCCCGGCCGCTGCTCTTCCCGGTGGTCACCAAGGCGACCCGGCAGGCCGACGGGGTCCGGCTCACCTGGCGGCAGCCCGCCGACGGCGTCGGTCCGCTCGGCACCGCCACCTCGTACGCGATCTACCGGTTCGACGGCACCACGCTGCCCGGCCGGTGCGCCACGGCCGACGCTGCGCACCTGATCGACACCGTCCGGGCCACGCCCGGCAACGCCCAGTCCTGGGTGGACACCTCGGCCGAACCCGGTCGGCGCTACACCTACCAGCTGACCGCCCTGGACCGGTCGGCCAACGAGAGCCCCGAGAGCCCGCCGGCATTCGTCAGGCGCTGACCCGCTTCTCCGAATGCCCCGGACGCCTCGCGCGTCCGGGGCATTCGTCTGTTTCAACGTATGTCACCAATAGTTGGCGAGACGCATACCGCCTAGTTGATCAGCTGATCGACACTCATCGACATCCGGTAACCCGCCGGTAACTTCCGTCCCACCCGCTCACCCCCGCGGAGGTAAACCGTGCCCCGACGTCTCGCCACCCTGCTCGCCTCGGGCGCATTAGCGCTGCTCGCCACCCTCGCCATCGCCTCCCCCGCCGCCGCCGTCACCCCCGCCCAACGGCTCTCCGTGCTGTCCAGCTGGACCCAGACCAGCGCGTCCAGCTACAACTCGTGGAACAGCGCCCGGGTCAACCGGGCCCCCTGGGCCGAGTACAACTTCAACTGGTCCACCGACTACTGCTCGTCCAGCCCGGACAACCCGCTCGGGTTCACCTTCAACCTGGGCTGCTACCGGCACGACTTCGGCTACCGCAACTACAAGGCGGTCGGCCAGTTCTCCGCCAACAAGTCCCGCCTTGACAGCGCCTTCTACGAGGACCTGAAGCGCGTCTGCACCACGTACAACTCGGTCGTCCGGCCGGCCTGCTACAGCCTGGCCTGGACCTACTACCAGGCGGTCAGCATCTTCGGTTCCGTAGCGGCCGTCCAGCAGGCCGACATCGACCGCGCCGCCCGAATGAAGGCCCAAGCCGAAGCCAGAGCCGCAACCCACTAACCCCACCCTGCCCTCCCCCACCCCCGCGCCGCCCTCGCCCCCACCCGCGCGATCTTGCACTTTGAGTTGTTGTTTTGCCCCTTTTGAAACCGATATCTCCCGACAGAAAGTGCAAGATCGACGGGGGCAGGGTGGGGCGGGGTGGGGTGGGGGTTAGGCGCGTTCGGTTCTTGTGGCTGGGTGGCGGTCGGGGTCGGCGGGACGGCGGGGGGTTGGTTGGGACAGGCCGGTGCTGAAGCGGGTCGAGTCCGCCGCCAGGTCCGGGTGTTCCACGTCGAGTGCCAGCGCCGCGGCCTCGTCCAGCCCGAGCTCGGCACCCTCGCCGTACGCGTCGTCGAAGGCAGCGTCGCCCAGCACCGCGCGCAACTCCGCCTGCTGTTCGGCCCAGTAACCGCCGAAGATGCCGGGGGTGGCACGCATACTCGCCCGGGTGGCCTGCGCGGCCCCGAACAGGCGGGCGGCGGTCAGCCGCTCCCCGCCGATCGCACAGCGCACCGCCACCGCGTTCAAGGTGTCGCACGCCCGGCCGTGGTAGCCGTGGCCCATCCGGGAGCGCAGCGCCACCAGTAGATGCTCGTGTGCGGCGATCACGTCGCCCCGGGCCAGCGCGACCATGCCGAGCAGCATGTCCACCGAACGGCGGCCCCGCTCCACGGGCCGGGCCGCCTCCACCGGACGCACCGCCCCCAGCAGCTCCGCCGCCTCCTCCAGGGCCCCCCGCCGCCAGAGCAGCTCGGCCAGGCTGAACACCGCGAACAGCGCCTCGCCGACCACGTCCTGCCCGTGTGCCCAGTCGATGACCTCCCGGCACACCCGCTCGGCCTCGACGAACTGCCCCATGTCGACCAGGGGCGCGGCCCTGCCGGCCAGCACCCGGGCCAGCAACCCGGCGTCGCCGGCCTGCCGGGCCGCTGCCTCCGCCCGCTGGGAGTAGCGCAGCTCCTCGGCGAACTCGCCGTCGGCGCTGGCATGCAGCGAGTGCATGTGGTACGCCGCCGCCAGCTCCGCCTCCGGGATCCGCTCCCCCGTCTCCGCGATCCGCCCGTACAGCCGGAACAGCCACAGCCGCCCCTCCCGGGCCAGGCCCCGCTCCAGCCACCACTGGTCCAGCCCACCCGCCAGACCGAGACCGGCACGGGCGCTACCGCCGGTGGCGCACCAGCGCAGCGCGGCGCGCAGCTCCCCGGCCAGTGGATCGAGGGCATACAAGGACAGCGTCACCGGCCGGCCGTCCTGGCCCAGGTGGGCCCGGTCCAGTGCGTGCGCCGACCAGGCCACGTGCCGGTCCCGGGCGGCCTGCTCCTCGCCGGCCTCGGCCAACCGCCGCGCCGCGTACGCCCGGATGGGGTCGAGCATCCGGTAGGTGCTCCCGGCGGCACGCGGTTCGGCCAACACCATCGACTTGTCCACCAGGACCGAGAGCGGGTCCAGCGGATCGTCACCCAGCAGCCACTCCACAGTCGCCAGATCCACCGGGCCGGCGAACACCGCCAACCACCGCAGCAGGCGGGCGGCCCGGGGCCCCAGCGTCCGGTAGGACCAGGTGACTGTGGCCTGCATGGTCAGGTGCCGCTCGGTGGCCGAGCGCTGCACGGCACGGCTCGCCGGGGTGGGCGGCGACGCCCCGGCCGCCGCGGCGACCAGGTCCACGGTGTCCTGCTGGTTGCCGGACCAGCCCCGCTCCACCGGCGGCGGATCCGGGTCCTCCCGGCCGGCGTCCAGGGTGCCGAGGACATCGTCCAGGCGCTCGGCGAGCTGACCGACGGAGAGCACCCGCAGCCGGGCTGCGGCCAACTCGATGGCGAGCGGCAGGCCGTCCAACCGCTGCACGACCCGACGCAGGTCGGCGGACTCGGCCGGGTCGGGCTGCCGGCCACCTCGCGCCGCCGCCGTACGGTCCAGCAGCAGCGCCACCGCGTCGCTCTCCGCACCGTCCGCGCGAGGGTCCACCGAGAGCGGTGGAATCCGCCACACCACCTCGCCCGGCAGGCTGAACGACTCGCGACTGGTCGCCAGCACCCGTACGCCACTCCCGCCGGACAGCAGACGCGCGATCACCTCGGCGCAGGCGGCCGGTTGGGTGTCGCAGGTGTCCAGTACGACAAGCATCCGGCGGGCGGCCGCGTACTCGACGAGGGTGTCCAGCATCGGCCGACCGGGCTCGGGGCGCAGGCCGAGCACGGCGGCGATGGCGAACGCCACCAGCCCCGGGTCGGTCACCGAGGCGATGTCGACGAACCAGACCCCGTCCGGGTGAGCCTCGACAACCCCGCTGGCCAACTCCACAGCGAGTCGGGTCTTGCCCGCGCCGCCGGCGCCCAGCACGGTGACCAGGCGGTGCTGTCGCACCAGCAGGCCCAGCTCGATGCGCTCGGCCTGCCTGCCGACGAACGAGGTCACCTGGGTGGGCAGGTTGTGCGCCACCGCGTCGGCGGTGCGGGGCCGAGGGAACTGCCGCTCCAGACCCGGCGCGACCAGTTGGAAGAGTCGTTCCCGGTCGTCGAAGCCGCGCAGTCGGTGCAGGCCCAGGTCGAGCAGGGTCGCGCCCGGCGGCATCGGCTCGGCCCGGCGGGCGGTGGACGCGGTGCAGAGCACCTGCCCGCCGTGCGCGGCGGCGGCCACCCGGGCGGCCCGGTGCACCTCGGGGCTGGCGTACTCGCCGTCGCGTGGCTCGGCATAGCCGGTGTGCAGGCCCATCCGCACCCGGGGCGCGGCTTCGGTAGTGGGCCAGTCGTGGCTGGACAGTGCCCGCTGGGCGGTCAGGCACGCGGTCATCGCCGCTGTCGCTTCCTCGAAGGCCAGGAAGAACGAGTCGCCCTCGGTCAGCAGCTCCGCGCCACCCGTGCTGGCCAGCGTGCGGCGCAGCAGCCGTCGATGCTCGGCGAGCACCGGTCGGTAGTCAGGGCCGAGCAGCTGAGCCAGCCGGGTCGAGCCCTCGATATCGGTGAATACGAAGGTCACCCAACCGCTCGGGAGCTGGATCCGTGGCGACATGCGAGGAACCTCCGCCCGTGACGTCGGGTTCATGCTGCCTGAGTCCGGACGATCACACATCGTGAGAACGGCCGGGCAAGTGCCGCCTCAACGTGCCACTCGGACCCGCTCCCGACAAGGCCGGCCCACCAAGCGGCAGCGAATTGGCCCGATCAGCAGCCGCAGGCGCCGCCGCAGCAGCCACCAGCGGCGGGTGCCGGGGCACCACCGGCACCACCACTGCGGCCGGTGACCGCGACAGCGGAAAGAAGCTTGACCGTGTCGGCGTGTCCCTGTGGGCAGCTGGCCGGCTCACCGGCCGCCGCCATCGATCGGTTGACCTCGAAGGTGTCGCCGCAGGCGCGGCAGCGGAACTCGTACCTGGGCATGCAACCCAGGGTACGTGGATCTGACGGTTGGCGGAGCATGGGTGATACTCGACAGGTGGTGGACGGCGAGGACGACACGCGTGTGCAACCGTTACGACCGGCCGCGCCGCTGGACGGGCCGCTCGAAGGCTCGGGGGCCGCGCCCGACCCGGTGCGCAAGGTGCCCCGCCCCCGCCGCCCCTGGCTGAGCGGGCGTTCCGCGAGTACGCCGAGCACGCCACCAGCCACCGCGCCGACTCCGCTACCGGTCACCCCGCCGGCTCCGCCAGCGGCCAAGCCCACCGCAGCCGATCCCGCCGGTTCCGAACCGGACGCGAGCGCCACCGGCACGAAGGTCCCGGCCGAGGACCTGAAGGCCGACGCTGCGAGGGCCGAGGACGCGAAGGCGGCCGGCGCGTCGAGCGCCGACACGCCAGCTGACGATGCGAAGACCGGTGCCGCGGATCCGGCGAAGACCACTGTGGATGAGATCCCGGTCGTGCCGGCGTCCGACCCGGCCCGTCGGCGGCGGGTGCAGTTCGCGCATGCCGTACGGCTGCCGCCCCGCCGGGCAGCGGCCGCCGCGGCCCGGGCGACCCGCGCCTGGGCGCGCCGGCCGAGCGGTCGGCTGACCCTGCCCGGCGTCTTCCTGCTGGCGCTGGTGGCCGCGACCGCCGCGGCGGGAGCGCTGCTCGTACCGGCCGCGATCCGGGCACCGCGCCCGGTCGCTGTCGACGCCTCGGCCGCACCGAGCGGGGTCGCACCGCCGGGGGTGCCGTCCGGTCTGCCCACCAGCCCGCTGCCCACCGGCCCGCTGCCGACTCTTCCGCTGCCCACCGGCGGGTTGCCCGGCAACGGGCTGCCGACCGGGTCGGCGATCGGTGGCCGACCGTCGGACGCCCTGGCCGGCTGGGCGCAGCAGGTCGGTGCCAAGGTCGGCGTCCCGGCCGTCGCCATGCAGGCGTACGGCTACGCCGAGCTGGTGCTCACCCAGACCAACCGCAGCTGCGCGCTGAGCTGGACCACGTTGGCCGCTATCGGTCAGGTCGAATCGGGGCACGGCTCGGCCAACGGCGCACGGTTGGGACAGGACGGCAAGGCGATACCAAAGATCATCGGGCTGCCGTTGGACGGCAACGGCGGCCGGATGCGGATCATCGACACCGACCGTGGGGCGCTCGACGGGGACGCGACCCTCGACCGGGCGATCGGGCCGATGCAGTTCATCCCGACCACCTGGCAGGAGATCGGCGCGGACGCCGACAACGACGGGATCAAGGACCCGCACGACCTGGACGACGCCGCCCTGGCAGCGGGAAATTACCTCTGCAAGGGCGGTCGGAACCTGAGCATCGCGGGCGACTGGTGGAACGCGATCCTGTCCTACAACGATGTGCGGCGGTACGCCCAGGACGTCTACGACACCGCGAACCGGTACGGACGGGCCAGTCGGTTGTGAAGTGATCGTCTCGATACGTTGGAGAACTGGACACTTCCCCCGGGCCTCTGTTAGCGGCAAGCTAGACGGGTGATGGTGCGCGAGTGGGACCCCAGGACCGCGTCGTCCGCCGAGATCGCGTCGCTGTTGGCCACGCTGAACGCGGTCCTGGCGGCCGATCTGCCGCAGGATCCGCCCTGGCGGGAGGCTTCGCTACGGGAATACCTCGCCGAGGTGATGCCCGGCGAGCGGCGGATCTCCTGGATCGCCCAGGCCGAGCCGACCGCCCCGGGCGACACGGGCGCGGTGCTCGGCCAGGTGCACGTACTCCTTCTGGGTGACATCGGCGTGCTCGAGGTGCTGGTGCACCCGTCCGCGCGGCGCACCGGCCTCGGCCGTGACCTGGTGTTGCGCGCCGCGCGCCGGGTCTACCAGGAGGGCTTCCGGTCGATCGGGGTCGAGGTCGTCGGCGACACGCCGGCGGTCGGGTTCTACGAGTCGCTCGGCTTCACCCGGGAGTACGTGGAGACGCGCAGCGTGCTCGACCTGACCGCTGTGGACTGGGCCGAGCTGGCCGAGATGGCCACCGGCATCGGGGCGGGCTACCAGCTGGAGTTCTTCCCGGGCGGGCCGCCGGACGACCTGATCGAGGCGTACGCGCGGGCCAAGGCCGAGGTGCGCGACGTCGACGACGGTGAGTTGCGCCCCAGCTCGTACGACCCGGAGCGGCTGCGCGACAGCCTCGACACGCTGCACCGACGGGGCATGAAGCCGTACATCGTGCTCGCCCGCCACGAGCAGAGCGGCGAGGTGGCCGGCCTGACCGAGGTGGTGGTGCCGGCGCAGCACCCGACCCGCGCCGACCAGTACGACACGATCGTCGCGCAGGATCACCGGGGCTACGGCATCGATCGGGCGATCAAGGCCCGGATGCTGTTGGAGCTGCGCTCCGCCGAGCCGGAGCTGATCGAGGTGCAGACCTGGAACGCGCAGGCCAACGAGGCGATGTTGAAGGTCAACGCGGAGTTGGGCTACCGCCCCGACCGGGACTGGTGCGAATACAGCGTCGACGTCGCTGAGCTCGTGCACCGCCTCGATCCGCCACGCTGAGGAATTCACGAAACTGTCCATTAGGGGATGGACGGTGGACAGTTGCGCACCTTAACGTGCGTTGACCCCCATCCACCCATCGTGGAGGCCCTATGCGCCCGCGCCGCTCAATCGCCGCGCTCGCGACCGCCACCGCCGCCGTGACCCTTACGGCGCTCGGCGTCGCACCCACCGCGGCCAGCGCCGCGCCCACCGACCTGTTCATCTCGGAGTACGTCGAGGGTTCGTCGAACAACAAGGCGATCGAGCTGTTCAACGGCACGGGCGCCGCCGTCGACCTGGCGGCCGGTGGCTATCAGTTGCAGCTCTACTTCAACGGCGCCACCACGGCCACCACGATCGCCCTGACCGGCAGCGTGGCGGCCGGTGACGCGTTCGTGTTCGCCAGCGCCTCGGCCGGGGCGGCCATCCTCGCTCAGGCCGACCAGACCACCGGGGCGAGCCTCTTCAACGGTGACGACGCGATAGTGCTGCGCCGGGGCACCGCAGTGCTCGACTCGATCGGCCAGGTGGGCGTCGACCCGGGCACCGAGTGGGGGGCCGGCGTCACCAGCACCGCGGACAACACAGTGCGCCGGCTGCCGAACGTGACGGCCGGTGACACCGACCCGTCGGACGCCTTCGACCCCGCCGCACAGTGGGCCGGTCTTCCGGTCGACACGTTCGACGGGCTGGGCGCGCACACCGTGGACGGTGGTGGCCCGGTCGACGTACCGGCCACGCTGACCTGTGGTGGGCCGCTGGTCACCGCCGCCGGCACGGCTGCGAGCCGCGAGGTGACCGCCGCCGACCCCGACGACACGATCGTCGACCTGGCGGTGACCGCGATCAGCCCGAGCCCGACCTCCGGCTCGATCACCCGTACCGCGTTCACTCCCGCCGACGGGGTGGGCGGCACCGCCCGCGCCACGGTCGGCGTGAGCGCCGACCTCGCCGCCGGGGCGTACACAGTCACCCTCACCACGACCGACGCGGGCGGTGGCACCGCGAGCTGCGCGCTTGTCGTGCAGGTGACCCGGGAGCTGACCGTCGGCGAGGTGCAGGGCCCGACCACCAACGCCGAGTCCGGTCCGAGCGACAGGTCACCGCTCGCACCGGCGAGCGGCAACGGCACGAGCAGCACGCTGTACGACGTACGTGGCGTGATCACCCAGTTGACCCTGGCCCGTACCTCGGCCGGTGCGGAGCAGCACGGGTTCTTCCTGCAGAGCCGCGTTGGTGACACCGACGGCGACCCGACCAGCTCCGACGGCATCTTCGTGTTCATGGGCACGTTCACCTCGCTGATCGGCGGTTACGTGCCGACGGTCGGCGACGAGGTCGTGCTGCGGGCCCGGGTGTCGGAGTACTACAACTTCACCCAGCTCTCCGGCGCGTCGCTGGTCCGCCGGATCGGCGGCGGCCTGGCCGTGGACACCGCGGTCGCGGTGACCGACGCGGTGCCGCCGGCCCTGCTGACCGACGCGCAGCGCTTCTGGGAGCGGCACGAGGGCTCCCGCATGCGGGTTCGCGCGGGCAGCGGCGCGGTGAGCGGCCGGGACGTCTTCTCCTCCACTGCCGACGCGGAGCTGTGGGTGGTCGACCGCGACGACCCGCTGCTGGACCGCGCTGACGCGTACTCTCGGCGGGTCTTCCGTGATTCGCACCCGCTGGACAACGACCCGACCCGCCGCTTCGACGACGGCAACGGCCAGCGGACGCTGCTCGGCAGCATGGGCGTGAAGGCCACGGCCGGGGACAGCGCCGCGCTGCTCCCGCCGGCGCACACCTTCGACACGCTGCGGGTGGACGCTGTGGGCGGGGTCTACTACTCGTTCGAGAAGTACGGCGTCCAGGTTGAGCGGGCCGAGTTCGCCGCCGGGGCCGACCCGTCGAAGAACAACCCGCCCAAGCCGGCCGACCGGTCGCAGGAGGTGGCAGTGGCCACCTACAACGTGGAGAACCTGTACGACTACCGCGACGACCCGTTCGACGGCTGCGACTTCGCCGGTAACGCCGGCTGCGTGGGCGTCGACCCGCCGTTCGACTACGTGCCCGGCAGCGAGGCGGAATACCGCGAGCAGCTGGCCGCGCTCGCCGACCAGATCGTCAAGGACCTGCACGCACCGGACCTGATCCTGGTGCAGGAGGCCGAGGACCAGGACATCTGCACGGTCTCCGGGGCGGCGCTGAGCTGCGGCGACACCAACAACGCCGACGGCGCTCCGGACAGCATCCAGGAGCTGGCGCTCGCGGTGGCGGCGGCCGGTGGGCCCGCGTACGCCGCCGCCTATGACCGGACCGGCGCGGACGCCCGCGGTATCACCGCGGCCTTCCTGTACCGCACGGACCGGTTGTCGCTGGCTGCCGCGACGGCGAACGACCCGCTGCTGGGCTCGGCGCCGACCGTTCAGTACCGGGCTGCGGGGCTGCCGGCCAACGCCGACGTGCAGAACCCGAAGGCTCTCAACGCGGTGCTGCCGGCGGATGTGGACACCTCGACCGGTCGGGACGGGAGCAACGTCTTCACCCGTGCTCCGCAGCTGGGCAAGTTCAGCGTGGCCGCGGCACCCGGCTCGACCGAGCGGTTCACCCTGTACGCGCTCAGCAACCACTACTCGTCCGGCCCGGACAGCCGGGTCGGGCAGCGGCGGGAGCAGGCGCGTTACGGCGCGGCAATCGTGACCGCGATCGAGGCGGCCGACCAGACCGCCAGGGTGGTCTACGGCGGGGACCTGAACGTCTTCCCCCGCCCGGACGATCCCATCGCCACCGGCGACCAGCCCACGCCGTCGGACCAGCTCGCCCCGCTCTACGAGGCGGGCCTGCACAACCTGTGGGACAACCTGGTGGCGGACGTGCCGGCCTCGGCCTACTCGTACAGCTTCGAGGGGCAGGCGCAGACTCTCGACCACCTGTTCGTCAACGACGCGCTCTACGGCGACCTGGTGCAGGTGCGGGCGGCGCACATCAACGCCGACTGGCCGGCGGAGTTCGCCGGTGACGGGTCACGGGGTTCCAGTGACCACGACCCGCAGGTGGCCCGGTTCCGTTCCCGCGCGTCGTTGACGGTGGCCGACACGGCGGTGGCCGAGGGCAACCAGGGCACTCGGCAGCTCACCTTCACCGCCACAGTGTCTCGGCCCTTGTCCCAGTCGGTGCTGCTCTGCGCCGCCACCGTCGGCCTCACGGCACAGGCGGGCTCGGACTTCGACCCGTACGCCGGCTGCAAGGTGTTGGCCGCCGGGCAGACGTCGGTGGCGTTCCCGGTGTCGGTGCGCGGTGACCGCAAGCGGGAGGCGGACGAGAAGGTGACGCTGCTGGTGGCCGGCGTGCCCGGCCTGCGGCTGGCCGATCCACTCGCGACCGGAACGATCACCAACGACGACTGAGATTCGTCTCAACAGCGCTCGACCCAGGATGTAGTGGCCTCCGCCGACCAGGGGGCCACTACATCCTGTTTCAGCATGATCTTGCGCAAGACGTAACACCTCGTCGCCGCCGGACTCACGAACCAGACCTCCGACCCGGAGCCGACCGCGCCTCCCGTTCGGGCAGCCCGCCGGGGGCCTCGTTGGCGTACGCCTGGCTGGCGCCTGGCCGGGGTCGGTGGGCTGGTCGCCCTGCTGACCATCAGCGGGTTGGTGGTGCAGAGGTGGATGACGCCCCACCGACGGCGAGCGCGGCCGAAATCCTGACCGAGGCCGCGGATACAGCCCGGCAGCAGCCCGACCTGGTGGCACGCCCCGGCCAGTTCCTCTTCATCGAACTGCGACTCACCTGGCGGGATCTGCCGGATGCCGTCCCGTACACCCACCGCCCGGCTACTTCCAGGGCCTACCCACCGAGCCGGAGCAGATGGCGCAGTACCTGCGGGATCACCCGATTCCCCTGGATCTGCCCGCCGGCGCGGACCTGGAGGCCATCAGGAACGACCCCCAGACGATCTTCGCCGACGGGTTGTGGATGCTCGAGGGCTATGTGCCGCCGCAGTCGCTCGGCGCGCTGTTCCAGGCGATGGCCCAGGTGCCCGGGGCCACCGTGTTGCCCGACGAGATTCGGGACGCGGCCGGCCGACGTGGGGTGGCACGAGCACCGCCGTCACCCGGCTGGCCATCGTCGACCGCCCGGGGCAACTGCCCTGATCATGGGCTCAGTAGTAATCGTGGACCGGTGGTGGGGGTGGCGCGGTGCGATGCTGCGCCACCCGCACCTCCCACTGGCTGCGTCGGCGTCGCGCCTCGCGATCTGCCGAACTGCGATGGTAGGTCTCTGGGGGTCGGGCCAGCCCGTAGATGTCCCCCCACCACTCCCCCTGCTCCGGGTCGAGGATCGTGTCGAGGTGGGACGGATAACGGCGACCCGCCCCGTCCTGAACGTCGTCCCGGTCGGCCATCGGCAGGACGACCCGGCCCTCCTGGTCCACCACGACCAGGAAGAGCCCGGCCGCGCCGAGAAGGCGCTCCAGTACGGCCAGGCTCGGCGCAAGGTTGCCCGCTTCGACCCGACCTATCGTCGAGGGCGCGACCTTGGCGAAGCGGGCCATCTGCTGCTGGCTCAGCCGGACGATGCGACGTGCCCGGCGAACCAGACCGGCGATGGGAAATCGTCCGACGAGGGGACCAGGAGGTTGGGGAGAACCAAGCGCCGACGCCATCCGACCACAATCCCGGACGCGCCGGCGATGCTCAATCCCTGTGGATAAACCTGTGGACAGCCGTCATCGAGGGCCGGAGGCGGCGGGGAGCGGCCGCCTGGTCCGAGTCCTTTGCTCTGCTTCAATCGACGCAACGGTTAGGCCCGCAAAGTGTTGCGCCGGTTGAAGCAGAGCAAAGGACGCCCAGAAGCACCACGGTCCCCGCAGTGAACTGCCCGAAAGCGCAGTCGCGTCGGTTCCGACCGGGAGGCCCTGAGCGGACCGGTCAGTAGCGCTGGCGGAGCAGGCCGGCGGCCTCGACGGCCCAGTAGGTGAGGATGACCTGCGCGCCGGCTCGCTTTATCGAGGTGAGCGTCTCCAGCATCACCCGCTCGCGGTCGATCCAGCCGTTCGCGGCGGCCGCCTCGACCATCGCGTACTCACCGGAGACCTGGTAGGCGGCGACGGGGACGTCCACAGCGGCCCGCACCGCCGACACCACGTCGAGGTAGGGCAGCGCCGGCTTGACCATCACCAGGTCGGCGCCCTCGGCGACGTCCAACGCGACCTCACGCAGCGACTCACGCAGATTGGCCGGGTCCTGCTGGTAGGTGCGCCGGTCGCCCTCCAGCGCCGACTCCACAGCCTCCCGGAACGGGCCGTAGAAGGCAGAGGCGTACTTCACTGCGTACGCCAGCACGGAGACGTCCTGGTAGCCGGCGGCGTCGAGGGCCCGGCGTACCACGCCGACCTGGCCGTCCATCATCCCGGACGGCCCGACCATGCCGACCCCGGCGGCGGCCTGGGCCACCGCCATCTCGGCGTACGCGGCCAGGGTCGAGTCGTTGTCGACCTCACCGTCAGGGCTGAGCAGCCCACAGTGCCCGTGCGAGGTGAACTCGTCGAGGCACAGGTCGCTCATCACCACAGTGGCGTCGCCCACCTCGGCCACCACGTCGCGGATGGCGACGTTGAGGATGCCGTTCGGGTCGATGCCACCGGAGCCGGTCGGGTCCCGCTTCTCCGGCACACCGAAGAGCATGATCCCGCCGACACCGGCCTGGACCGCCTCGACCGCGGCCTTGCGCAGCGAGTCCCGGGAGTGCTGGAGCACCCCCGGGAGCGACCCGATGGCTCGGGGCTCGGTCAGCCCCTCCTTGACGAACATCGGCACGACCAGCTCGGCCGGGTCGACCCGGGTCTCGGACACCAGCCGGCGGACCGCCGGGTTGCGGCGCAGCCGGCGGGGCCGGATCTCGGGGTACGACATGGCAGGGCCTCCTCGAACGACTACCGGAAGCGCAGGGCGGTGGGGCCCTGCACCTTCGAGCCACGGCGCTGCTTGGCCGGCATGGCGGCAAGCTTCTCCCGCAGCTCGACGGCGTAGGCGGCGAGCGCCTCCACCAGGTCGGGCACCGAGGCGTGCGGCGGCTGGACGTCGACCCGCAGGCCGAACTCCGTCGCGGTCTCCGCCGTCTTGGGCCCAATGACGGCAACAACGGTCCGGGCGTGCGGCTTCCCGGCGATGCCGACCAGGTTGCGCACGGTGGAGGACGAGGTGAAGAGCACCGCGTCGAACCCGCCCGACTTGATCGCGTCGCGGATCTCGGCGGGCGGCGGAGCGGCCCGCACCGTCCGGTACGCGGTCACGTCGTCGACCTCCCAGCCGCGCTCGGTGAGCCCGGCGGCGAGCGTCTCGGTGGCGATGTCGGCGCGGGGCAGCAGCACCCGGCCCACCGGGTCGAGGATCTCGTCGTGCGGCGAGAACTCGGCCAGCAGACCCTCCGAGGACTGCTCCCCGGCGGGGATCAGCTCCGGCTGGATGCCGAACGCGCGGACCGCGTCCGCCGTGGCCTCACCGATGCAGGCGATCTTGACGCCACCGAAGTGCCGGGCGTCGAGACCGTGCTCGGCGAACTTCTCCCAGACCGCGCGGACCGCGTTCACCGACGTGAAGATCACCCAGGCGTACCGGCCGTCGACCAGGCCCTTGACCGCCCGCTCCATCTGCGCCGGGGTGCGCGGCGGCTCGACAGCGATGGTCGGCACCTCGCACGGGATCGCCCCGTACGCGCGCAGCCGGGCGCTCATCGCGCCTGCCTGCTCCTTGGTCCGGGGTACGAGCACCTTCCAGCCGTACAGCGGGCGGTTCTCCCACCAGCTCAGCTTGTCGCGCTGCCCCACGCCGACACCGACGGTGAGCACCACCCGGCCGGTGAAGCCGAGCGCGGCGGCCACGAAGCTGTCCACTGTCGACGTGGTCGTGTACTGGGTCTCGCCGGTGCCGTCGCCGGTCACCCCGACGCCGGTGGTGCCGTCGACCCCGGCGGCGAGCAGCCCGTCCCGGACGGCGGCGAGGTCACCGGCGTCCACGGCGAGCGCGAGCGAACCCCGGCCGACGGCCGTGGCCAGCGCCTCGAAGTCCAGTGCGCTGACGTCCTCGACGTCTGCGGCCGTCCGCACACCCGGCAGCGGGACCCCCGCGTAGGTGGCCACACCCTCGGCCTGGCCGACGCCGGGCACCACCTCGAAGTGGGCGGCGGTGCGGGCCACCGCCTGCACCTCCTTGACCACCGAGTCGTGCCCGAACGGGTCGCCGGCGACCAGGTGCACCGCGTTCAGCCCGGAACGGGCCGCGGAGATCAGCACCTTCGCCACGTCCCCCGGCGCGCCCTCGGCCGGGGTGAACTCGGCATCGTCCCTGGCCTCGGCGCGAACGACGGTGAGCAACGACTCCGGGACTCCCCGGTCGTAGATCACCTGGTCGGCGTCGACCAGGGCGTCGTGGGCCCGACGGGTCAGCAGGCCCGGGTCACCGGGGCCAGCCCCGACGAACGCGATACGGCCGACGGGCTTACGGGTGCGGGTCATTCTGTGCTCCCAAATTGCTGGGTCCCCGGGCCGGTGTGTCCTTCGTGGCCGAGGATCGAGTCGGCGCCGAGGTCGAGGAGTTCGGCGGCGAGTGCCTTACCGATCTCCGCCGCGTCGGCGGGCGTTCCGGTGCGGGACAGCCGGAGGTCACGAGTGCCGTCCGGGCTGATCACCGCCCCGCGCAGGTAGATCTCATCGCCGGTCTCGCCTTCGGCGAGTTCGGCATAGGCGGCGACGGGTGCGCTGCACCCGGCCTCCAGGGTTGCCAGAAACGCACGTTCCGCGGTGACCGCGGCACGCGACGGTGCGTGGTCGAGCACGGCGAGCAGCTCGACCAGGTCCTGGTCGTCGACCCGGCACTCCACGGCCAACGCGCCCTGAGCGGGAGCGGGCAGCATGAGCATCGGGTCCAGCGACTCGGTGATCACGTCGAGCCGGCCGAGTCGGGCCAGACCGGCCCGGGCCAGCACGACGGCGTCGAGGTCGGCCTCGGGGCCGAGCACCCGGCCCAGGCGGGTGTCGACGTTGCCGCGGATCGGGGTGACCTCCAGTTGCAGGCCGAGGGCGTGCAACTGGGCGATCCGACGCAGCGCGCCGGTGCCCACGGTGGCCCCGGGCGGCAGCTCGGCGAGCGTCCGGCCTTCGCGGGCCACCAACGCGTCGCGCGGGTCCTGCCGGGCCGGCACCGCCGCGATGTGCAGCCCACCGGCGGCAGCCGTGGGCAGATCCTTGTACGAGTGCACCGCAAAGTCGATCGTGCGGGCGGCCAGCGCGTCGCGCAGGGCGGAGACGAACACCCCGACGCCCAGCCGGTGCACCGGCGCGCTGGAGCGGTCGCCCGCGGTGACCACCTCGACCAGCTCGACGGGGCGGCCGGTGGCGGCGGTCACCGCCTCGGCGACCTGGCCGGACTGGGCCATCGCCAAGGCGCTACCCCGGGTGCCGAGGCGCAGGGGGGCGGTCATCGCGCACCTCCGGTGGGTGGGGTCGGCTCGTCGGCGTCGGCGCCGGACACCGGGTCGGTGCCGGGGAGCGCCATGCCGAAGTCGGGGGTCAGCACGTCCGGGACGGTGTCCACCGGTGAGGTCTGCGGCACCTCGAGGTCGAACAGTTCGCGCAGCAGTGCCGCGTACTGGTCGCCGCCGGGCTCCGCTGCCAACTGGCGGACCTTGACGGTGGGCTGGTGCAGCAGCCGCTGCACGACCCGGTGCACAGTGCGGGCCACCTCGGCCCGCAGGTCGTCGCCGAGGTCGGGGCGACGCTGGGCCAGTCGACGCAGCTCGGCGGTGACCACGTCGTCGGCCCGGCCGCGCAGCGCGGCCACTGTGGGTGCCACGTCGGCGCCGCGCAGCCAGGTGAGGAAGCCTTCCACCTCACCAAGCACGATGCGTTCGACGGCGGCGGCGTCGGCAGCCGCCGGACCGTCGGCGAGCAGCGCCGCCATCCGGTCGATGTCGATCACCTCGACGCCGGGCAGCTCGGCGACGCCCTCCTCGACGTCGCGCGGGACGGCCAGGTCGAGCAGGACCAGTGGGCCCCGGGCCGGGTCGCGCTCGGCCAGCGCCGTGGTGACCACCGACCGGGTGAGGACCGGTTCGGTGGACGCGGTGGCGGCCACTACGATGTCCACTGTGGAGAGGGTGTCGGCCAGCTCGATCATCGGCGCGGCACTCGCCCCGTACGACTCGGCGAGCCGGACGGCCCGGTCGGCGCCCCGGTTGCTGACGGTGAGCGGCCCGGCGCCCAGCCGGGACAGCGTGGCCACCCCGAGCGAACCCATCGCACCGGCACCGACCACCAGGGCCGGGTGGCCGACGAGGTCGCCGTCGAGGTGCCCGGCGGCCAACTCCAGGGCGGCGGTGACGACGCTCTGGCCGGCCCGGTCGATGCCGGTCTCGGCGTGGGCCCGCTTGCCGACCCGCAACGCCTGCTGCATCAGCTCGTGCAGCAGGCGGCCGGCCGAGTCGGCGCCGGTGGCCCAGTGGTACGCGTCTCGCAGCTGGCCGAGGATCTGCGCCTCGCCCACCACCATCGAGTCCAGACCGGTGGCGACCCGGAAGACGTGGTCCACGGCCGCGGTGTCGTAGTGCACGTACAGGTGGCTGGCGAGCGCGGTCGGCGAGCTGCCGGCCTGCTCGGCCAGCACGGCGCAGACGTCGCCGAGCCCACCGTGGAAACCGGACACGGCGGCGTAGACCTCCACCCGGTTGCAGGTGGAGACGATCACCGCCTCGGCCACGTACGGCTGGGCGACCAGGCGGTCCAGTGTGCGGGTCAGGTCGGCGGGGGGCACGGCCAGCTGCTCCAGCGTGGCGACCGGGGCGGTCCGGTAGGACGCGCCGACGACGAGCAGTTTCACGTGCCTATCGCCTCCTGGGTGTCGGTGGCCGCGAACCCGCCCGGCAGGGCGGTGAGAGCGGACCCGCCGGTGGCGGGCAGCGCGGTCAGCGACGCCTTGCGGTGCTCGTGGAAGGACAGAATCTGCAGCTCGATGGCGAGGTCGACCTTGCGCACGTCGACCCCCTCCGGAACCGAGAGTACGCACGGTGCGAAGTTGAGGATGCTCGTCACGCCGACGGCGACCAGTTGGTCGGCGACCTGCTGGGCGGCGGCGGCCGGGGTGGCGATCACGCCGATCGCGAGGGATTCCTCAGCGGCGACCGTCGGCAGGTCGTCAACATGCCGGACTACCAGGCCGTTGATCTCCTCACCGACCCGGGACGGATCGGCGTCGAGCAGTGCGGCGATCCGGAAGCCCCGGCTGGCGAAGCCGTCGTAACCAGCCAGAGCGTGACCGAGATTACCCACGCCGACCAGGGCGACCGCCCGGCGTTGAGTGAGCCCGAGCACATACTCGATCTGCTCGATCAGCAGCGCGACGTCGTAGCCGACGCCCCGGGTGCCGTACGAGCCGAGGTGGGAGAGGTCCTTGCGCAGCTTGGCGGAGTTGACCCCGGCGGCGGCGGAGAGACCCTCGCTGGAGACCGTCTCGTGCCCGGCGTCGGCGAGGTTGTGCAGCGCGCGCAGGTACTCCGGAAGCCGAGCGACGGTCGCCTCGGGCAGATCCGGGAGCGCCGGTACGGCACCGGCGCGGCCGGGCGCGCCTGGGTGACGGTGCTGACTCATGAGACTCCGTGCGGTGCGATCCTCGGCCAACTCCGCTGGTGGGCCGTTTGTGGACTCCCGCTGGCGACCGAGGTTGCCGGCTGTGCTAGCAGGGCGCGTCGGAGTCACAGCGTAGGCGCTTGTGAAGACGTGCACAAATCGCGATCTTGTCGCTGCGTGGCGCGACCTCACCAGCCCCTCCATTCCACAAGATCGATTGAACGCCCAGGTCCACCCACGGCCCTGGGCGATTATTACTCAATCCCGACTTCTCTGACCAATCCCGCGCCGGCCCTGCCCAGAGGTCGCCCCGGCGGTGGTAGGGGCAGCACTACGGAGGAGAGGCGGGGTTTCGGGATGGGGACACCGAGCCCAAATGCCTAGCCTTTGAGCATGACCGCCGTTGCCGCCACCAGCGACCGACCGACGCTGGCACCGAGCATCCCCCGCCAGCTCTTCGTCGACTCCGGGTACGTGCTGCTCGGCCTGCCCCTTGCGCTGGCCAGCTTCGTCGTCCTCATCGTCGGCCTCGCGGTCGGCATCGGCCTGGTGGTCACGGTGATCGGCCTGCCGATCCTCAGCGGCACCCTGTACGCCGCCCGTGGGCTGGCCGACATCGAGCGGCTGCGACTGCCGGCGGTGCTCCACCAACCCAGGATTCGGCCGCACTATCGGCTGCCCGAGGCGGGCGCGAACGCCTGGCGGCGGATCTTCGTGCCGATGCGGGACGCCCAGTCCTGGCTCGACCTGGCGCACGGCATCCTGCGGCTGATCGCGGCGGCGGGCACCTTCGTGGTGACGCTGTCCTGGTGGGCCGCGGCGATCACCGGCTCGCTCTACTGGGCGTACGACTGGGCCCTGCCCCGGGCCGACGGCGAGGGTGACCAGGACCTGGCGCAGCTGCTCGGCCTGGGCGACTCGACCACCGCCCGGATCGGCCTGTACACGGCACTCGGGGTGTTCTTCCTGATCACCCTGCCGATCGTGGTGCGGGGCTGCGCGCTGCTCCAGGCCAGCTTCGCCAAGGCGATGCTGACCGGGGTGGCCGAGATGCGCGACCGGATCACAGTGCTGGAGGAGCAGAAGCGGGCCGCCGTGTCCGCCGAGGCCTCCGCGCTACGCCGGTTGGAACGTGACATCCACGACGGCCCCCAGCAGCGCCTGGTCCGGTTGGCGATGGACCTCAGCCGGGCCCGGATGCAGCTCGCCTCGGACCCGGAGGCGGCCGGCCGCACCATCGACGAGGCGGTCGCCCAGACCCGGGACACGCTGGCCGAACTGCGGGCGCTGTCCCGGGGGATCGCACCGCCGATCCTGGTCGACAGGGGCCTGCCCAGCGCCCTGGCCGCGATCGCCGGCCGCGGGCTGATCCCGATCGAGCTCCAGGTGGACCCGCAGCTCGGCACCCCGGCCGGGCGGCTCGACCCGGCGGTGGAGAACACCGCGTACTTCGTGGTGTCCGAGGCACTGACAAACGTCGCCAAGCACAGCCGGGCCACCGAGGCCACCGTGGCCGTGGCCCGGCAGGGCACCCACCTCCAGGTGCGGGTGGGCGACGACGGGCAGGGCGGCGCGCACCTGGCGAAGGGGCACGGGCTGGCCGGCATCGCCGACCGGGTCCGGGCCGCCGGTGGCGAACTGATGGTGGTCAGCCCGACCGGCGGGCCCACCGAGATCCGCGCCGAGCTGCCGCTGTGAGCGGTCCGGCACCGCGCCGAGCCCGTACGACGGGCCGGACGTGGTAGACAACACAGCCATGCGCATCGTGATCGCCGACGACGCCGTCCTGCTCCGGGAGGGGCTGGTCCGGCTGCTGACCGAGAGTGGGCACCAGGTGGTGGCCGCTGTCGGGGACGGTGACGCCCTGGTCGAGGCGGTGGTCGAGCACCGGCCCGACGTGTCGATCGTCGACGTCCGGATGCCGCCGTCGCACACCGACGAGGGGCTGCGGGCCGCGGTGGAGGCACGTCGGCTGGTGCCGCGTACGCCGATCCTGGTGCTCTCCCAGTACGTCGAGGTGTCGTACGCCGATGATCTTCTCGCCACCACCGGCGGCGGCGGCGGCGGGATCGGCTACCTGCTCAAGGACCGGGTGGCCGCGATCGACGAGTTCCTGGACGCGCTGCGGCGGGTGGCGGGCGGCGGCACGGTGCTCGACCCGGAGGTGGTCGGTCAGCTCTTCGCCCGGCGTCGCCGCGACGACCCGCTGCGCGAGCTGACCCCCCGCGAGCGCGAGGTGCTCGCCCTGATGGCCGAGGGCCGCTCGAACACCGCCATCGCGCGCGCCCTGGTGGTCAGCGACGGCGCTGTGGAGAAGCACGTGCGCAACATCTTCACCAAGCTCACACTGCCGCCGGACACCGAACAGCACCGGCGGGTGCTGGCCGTCCTCACCTATCTGCGGAACTGACCTCCCGGGCCAGGGCCACCGCGTCGGTGAGGGTGTCGGCCACCGGGTGACCGGAGGCGCGCAGCCGGGCCGGGTCGGTGAACCCGCCGGTGTAGAGCACGGCACGGCCACCCACCGAGAGCGCCGCGTCCGCGTCGTCGATGGAGTCGCCGATCAGCACCACCGAAGCGCCGTCCACGCCCAGTTCGGCCAGGTGCAGCTGAAGCGACTCCGCCTTGCGGCCGCCGCCGACAGTGGCCCGCAGCCCGTCGACGCGGGTGAAGTGGCCGGTCAGCCCGTACGTGTGCACGGTCGGGACCAGCTCCTCGTGGAACCACATGGAGAGCAGACTCTGGCTGCCCGGCCAGGCGGCCATCGCGGCGCGCGCGTCGGCGGCCAGCTCACAGGTTGTCAACCCGCTGCGGTACGCGTCGTGGAAGATCTTGTCCAGTCGGCCGAACTCGTCGCCGTCCACGGCCTGCCCGAGCACCTCGGCGTAGTACTCGGCGATCGGCCTGCGGAACCGCACCCGGTGCTCGTCCGGGGTGACCGTCGGCCCACCCAGGCTCGCGAACACGACGTTGGTGGCGGACACCACAAGGCTGAGGTCGTTGAGCAGGGTGCCGTTCCAGTCCCAGACGAGGTGCGGGGGTGCTGAGGTCATCAGAGCACCTTAGGCACCCGTCAGAGCTGCGGCGTGGTCAGGTCCCGCAGCAGCCGGTCCTCCTCGACCCGCCAGTAGCCGTGCTCCTTGCCGTCGAGCATCACCACCGGCAGCCGGTCCCCGTACTCCCGCTCCAGCCCCTCGTCACCGGTGACGTCCCACTCGACCCACTTGTCGCCGGTGACCGCGACCACCCGGTCGAGCGCCGCCTTGGCGTCGTCGCACAGGTGGCAGCCGGGTCGGGTGATCAGGGCGAGTCGGGCGTCACTGGCCATCGGTTACCTCCGTGCGGTCGGTCGGCGTCGCCGACCGGAGTTGGGTCTTGCGTACCTTGCCGATCGCCGAGTGCGGCAGGGCGTCGACGAACTCGACAGCGGTCGGGCACTTGAACCGGGCCAGGTTTCGTGCGCAGTGGGCGAGCAGTTCCTCGCTGGTCACCGGTCGGCCCTGCGCCGGCACCACGTACGCCCGCACAGTCTCGCCGGTCCGCGGGTGCGGCACACCCAGTACCGCCGACTCGACCACCCCGGGGTGCCCGGTGAGCACCAGCTCGACCTCGTGCGGATAGACGTTGAACCCGTTGACCAGGATCAACTCGCCGAGCCGGTCGACCAGGAAGAGGTCGCCGTCCTCGTCGGCGTACGCGATGTCGCCGGTGCCCCACCAACCCTCGGCGTCCGGGCCGCCCCGACCGTCGGGCCAGTAGCCGGTGAAGAGGTTGGGGCCGCACACCACGATCTGCCCCGGGTCGGTGCCCGGCGCCACGTCGGAGATGTCCAGCTCATCCGAGTCGTCGTCGGGGACGGCCAGCCCGTCGCGCCACAGGTCAACCCCGTCCGCGCCGACCAGGCGTAGCCGCACCCCGGGCAGCGGCCGGCCGATCGAACCCGGCTTGGCCACGCCGCCGACCAGGGTGGAGGTGAGCACCGGCGCGGTCTCGGTGAGGCCGTACCCGATGTGCACCTGATGCCCGGTGACCTCCGTGAAGCGCGCCGCGACAGCGGGTTCGAGCGGCGCCGCGCCGCAGACCGCCACCCGCACCGACGCTGTCGCCGCGCGGGCCGTGGCCGCGCCGGCCCAGGTCAGGAACATCGACGGTACGCCGACCAGCACGCTGACCCGGTGCCGCGCGATCTCGTCCAGCCCCGCCGTCGGGCCCGGCTCGTCGAGCAGCACACCTGTCGCGCCGTGATGCACGACCGCGCCGAGCCCGGAGTTGAGCCCGTACGCGTGGAACAGCGGCAACGCCAGGAGAACAGTGTCCGTCGGCCCGACCACCGGCGGCTCGATCTCCGCGACCTGTTCGTGGTTGGCGAGCAGCGCCTGGTGCGAGAGCATCGCTCCCTTGGGTCGCCCCTCGGTGCCGGAGGTGTAGAGCAGTACAGCCAGGTCGGTGCCGCCGCGTCGGGGGCGGGGTGCCGGTCCGGGCGCCTCGGCGGTCGGTGGTGTGCCGTGCACCGAGGCGAGCGCAGGCAGCTCGGCGGCCACGTCGGCGACCAGGCCCCGAACGTGGTCGGTGGCGATGAGCACCGACGCGCCGGAGTCGGCCAGCACGTGCCGTAGCTCCGGGGCGGTGAGGCCGGGGTTGACCGGCACTGTGACCAGCCCGGCGCGGAGGGCGCCGAGCCAGGCGATCACGAAGTCCGGTGTGTTGGGCAGCGCGATGGCGACGCGGGGCGGCGTACCGCCGGGGTCGGTGGGTGGCGCGGCGGCGGACAGGCCACGGGCGGCGGCGTCCACTGCGGCGTCCAGTTCGGACCAGCTCACTGTGTGCTCACGCCAGTGCAGCGCGGGCCGTTCGGCGCAGTCGTGAGCCGCCCGGCGGATTCGGTCGGCGAGGTTCGGCGCGGGGCTTTCCGAGGCGTCCTGCACGGTGATCGAGTCTGGCACAGCGGACGGCGACGGGCCACGCCCGTTGGTCGGGACCACGCCCGGAGGACGGCAGCCGCGACAGTCCCATGTACGGGACTGTCCGGTGTGCCACCGGCGATCCGATCAGGTCCTGTCGATGGGACGTGCGACGCTGACCGCGGGCAGTTCGGCCGCCCCCGTCCGGCCGGCCGGCGCGACGGGTCAGCCGAACGGTCGGAGAGCCTCCGACCTGGGCATCCATTCTGGAACACCAGGCCGACGGAAAGTCAATCGCACACGACGGACAACCGGTCCGCCACTGGTGCGAGGGAGCGGGAAATACTTCCGCCTTGTGTAACGGACTTGCCACGCGCGGGTGACGTTGGCCCTATCATCACTCGGGTCGGCTCACCCCATTTGCCGTGAGTCGACACCCCTCAGCCCGAGGAGGCCCCCGTGCCTGTGAGCGCATTGGACCAGCACCTCCAGGGGAATTGCCGCCCGTCGGCAACTCCCGTGACCGCCCTGCCCGACCGGTCACCCGGTCGGTCCGCCCCAACGAGACCTAGACCGGCCCGCCCGGCGACCGACGGGACGGGGGCAACACGGTGACCACCTTCGGTTACGCGGAACGCCCGGTCGGCCTGACCGGTCAAACCGCCCGCTCCCACGTCAACGAGCGGCCAGCCGCCCGTGCCCCATCGGACGAACAGCACGGTGGCGTCGTGCGGGGTGACGGCGCGGCGCAGCGGACCCGCAGCCGGCCGCACCACAACGAGCCACCGCCGCGACCCGCGGTGCCCGGTGGAAACGCGAAGCCGGCCGGCGGCCGGGTCGCCGTACCGCCCCGGCCCACCATGCCGGTGCAGGGTCGTCGGGTAAGCGACACACCGGCGGTCACCACCGACCCGGCGGCGGGTGAGACAGCGGTGATCCCGGCGGTGCCGGCCACCGAGGCCACCACCCCGACCGGTTTCCCGAGCCGCCCGGACCCGTCCGACCCGGCAACCGAGGTCTGGACGCTGATCGAGCGGGCCCAGGCCGGCGAGTCCGCGGCGTTCGGTCTGATCTACGACCGGTACGTGGACACCGTCTTCCGGTTCGTCTACTTCCGGGTCGGCAACCGGCAACTCGCCGAGGATCTCACCTCGGACACCTTCCTGCGCGCGCTCAAGCGGATCGGCAGCTTCACCTGGCAGGGCCGCGACCTCGGCGCCTGGTTGGTGACGATCGCCCGCAACCTCGTCGCGGACCACTTCAAGTCGGGCCGGTACCGGCTGGAGGTCACCACCGGCGACGTGCTCGACGCCGACCGGGAGGACCGGGGCCCGGAGGGCAGCCCGGAGGCGGCGGTGGTGGAGCACATCACCAACGTCGCGCTCCTCACCGCTGTGAAGCAGCTCAACCCGGAGCAGCAGGAGTGCATAGTGCTCCGCTTCCTCCAGGGCTTCTCGGTCGCCGAGACGGCCCGCGCGATGGGCAAGAACGAGGGAGCCATCAAGGCCCTCCAGTACCGCGCCGTCCGCGCCCTGGCCCGGCTGCTACCCGACGGCTTCCAGCCGTAGTTTGTTACGGCGGGACCGACGGGCGTCGATCAACGTCCGCGCAGCTCAGAGTCGGTCCCGCCGGGTGATGACCATCACTTTCTGTAATTTCCGCTCCGCCAGGCCCGTAACCCGTGCCCGGTCCGCCGCGTTTCTCCGGGTGCGACCGGTGGATGTCCCGGCAGGCCCGGGTCACCGAGGTCCGACCGGTATGCCGGCGGCACCTCACCTCCGTGGTGTCACACTGCCGCCCGGTCGCTGGCAACGACGGCGGCCGACCGGCCGTGACCAGCGAGAGGAGGTGCCTGCGGTGGACAACACCCTCTTCTCCCGCCGGCGCGCGGAGCGCTTCGCGCAGCTTCTCGACGAGGCCAACGGCGCTCGACGACACCACGTGCGATCCCGTGTGGACAGCCAACTGGCGCCGCTCGTCGCAGTGGGTCAACGGCTCAGCGTCGACCCCCCGGCTGTCGAGGTGGACCAGGACTTCCGTACCGGCCTGCGGGCGATGCTGCTCGCAACCGCCGAACGGGAAGGGCTGGGCAGCACACCAGCGGCGGTCAGCGAACCGGCCGCCACGACCACCCGTGGGCGGCTACTGCCGGCGGTCACCGCACGGCGGGCCCGAGCACGGGGCGCGATCCTGGTCGGCATCGCCGCCGGGGCCATCGCCGTCTCCGGGATCTCCGCCGCCAGCGAGAACGCGGTGCCCGGTGACGCGCTGTATGGCATGAAGCGCTCCACCGAACGGGCACAGCTCGCCCTGGCCAGCTCCGACATCAGCCGCGGCCAACTCTTCCTGGACTTCGCCCGGACCAGGGTCGGCGAAGCCGCCAAGCTGCGCGGTGACCGGATCGGCTACAGCGCGGTCCTCGACGACATGGACGCCGACAGCCGGCAGGGCGTTCGCCTGCTGACCTCGGCCGCTGTACAGCGGGCCGAGCCGGGCAGCCTGGACACTCTCAACACCTTCGTGTCGAGCCAGCGCCGGGCGGTACGCGGTCTGCTCGACGGGAGCACCCGGGTCGACCGGGAACGGACCCAGCGGTCGCTGCTGTTGCTGGACAGCATCCGGGAACGCTCGGACGACCTGCGCGCGGCGATCGCCTGCCGCCTGCCGGCACCGACTGCCAGTGACGCCCTCGGGCCGGACCCGAACACCTGCCCCGGGGCCCGCTGACCTGCATCCCTATACCGCACGTCCGACCGGCCGCGCCACAGTTCGCTGTGTGCCCGGCCGGTCGCCCGTCTACGGCGGATACCCTCGCTGGGGAGGAACATCCGTCGTACCGGTGAGGAAGGGATTCGCGTGGCGCGTAGCCGTAAGGTGACGGTCAGTACCGACGCCGAGGGGCACACCGCAGCCTGGGCGGAGACCGACCTGGCCCCGGTCAGCGCACCCGACCCGGCCGCCGCGGCGTTCTTCGACGTGGACAACACGATGATGCAGGGCGCGTCGATCTACTGGTTCGCCCGTGGGCTGGCCTCCCGAAACTACGTGACCACCGCCGACCTGGCCCGATTCGCGTGGCAGCAGCTCCGCTTCCGGCTGCTGGCCCGCGAGCACGCCGGTGACATGTCAGTGGCCAAGGAGGCGGCGCTGGCCTTCGTCCAGGGCTGGCGGGTCAACGAGGTCGAACACCTCGCCGAGGAAATCTTCGACGAGATGATGGCCCCTCGGATCTGGGCCGGCACCCACCAGCTCGCTCAACGTCACCTGGAGGCCGGTCAGCGGGTCTGGCTGGTCAGCGCCGCCCCCGTCGAGATCGGCCGGGTGATCGCCGCCCGGCTCGGCCTGACCGGTGCCATCGGCACCGTGGCCGAGGTGCTCGACGGGGCGTACACCGGGCGGTTGGTGGGTGACCTGATGCACGGGCCGGCCAAGGCTGAGGCGGTCACCCAGCTCGCCGCCGTGGAAAGGCTCGACCTGGCCCGCTGCGCGGCCTACAGCGACTCGGCGAACGACCTGCCGCTGCTCTCCGCGGTGGGTCGGGCGGTGGCCGTCAACCCGGACGGCGCCCTGCTGCGGCAGGCCCGCCAGCACGGCTGGGAGGTGCGGGACTTCCGCACCGGCCGCCGAGCGGTCAAGATCGCGGTGCCGTCGACCGCGGCGGCCGGGTTGGTCGCCGGCGCCGTCACCGCCGGCCTGGCCCTGCAACGCCGCCGCCGCGCCGGCTGAGCCGCCCGTTCGGGGCGTATGTCGAAGCCCGCGCCCTAGGGGCCGAACGGGTCGGGGCGTCGCTCCAGCAGCGTGTGCAGGGTCTGCTGGATGGTCTCCCGCACCTGGTCGGCGAGGTTGAAGACCACCAGCGGGTCGTCCGCCGAGTCGGTCAGGTGTGCGGTGGGGATCGGCGGGCAGAACTCGATCAGCCACTTGCTGGGCAGCGGCACCATGCCCAGCGGGCCGAGCAGCGGGAACGTCGGCGTGACCGGGAAGTAGGGCAGCTTCAGCAGCCGCGCCAGGGGCTTGATGTCGGCGAGCATCGGGTAGATCTCCTCGCCGCCGACGATGGCGACGGGCACGATCGGGGTGCCGGTGCGCAGCGCCGCCGAGACGAACCCGCCCCGACCGAAGCGTTGCAGTTTGTAACGGTCGGCGTAGAGCTTGCCGATGCCCTTGAAACCCTCGGGGAACACACCGACCAGATCGCCGCCGCCGAGCAGCCGCTCGGCGTCCGGGTTGCAGGCCACAGTGCCGCCGGTCTTGCGGGCCAACTCGGAGACCACCGGCATCCGGAAGACCAGGTCGGCGCCGAGCAGCCGCAGGTAGCGGTGGGCGGGATGCTTGTCGTGCAGCGCCGCCGAAAGGATCAGGGCGTCCAGTGCCACAGTCCCGGAGTGGTTACCGACCACCAGCGCGGGCCCGTCCACGGGGACGTGCTCGACCCCACTGACCTCGGTGCGGAACCAGTCCCGGTAGAGCAGTCGCAGCAGCGGGTGGAAGACCGCGTCGGTCAACTCCGAGTCGAAACCGAACTCGTCGACCTCGTAGTCACCGGAGAGCCGCCGGCGCAGAAACGCCAACCCGTTCGCCACCTTGCGGTCCCAGTGGTCCCCGGGCCGGTCCGACACGGCCGGCTCGGTGCCGCCGGACAACCCGGCGTCGACAGCGTCGGCCGGCGTCGGAGTCGGGGTCGGGGTCGAGGCCAGCGGTGCGGTCGGGGTCGGCGTGGCCTGCGCGGCCGGTCGATGTCCGTTGCGCCGCGCCGGCTCCGCGTCCGGCGGCGGCACCTGCGCGGGTACGTCGAACCGCCCGACCGACTGCGGGTCACGCCCCTCCTCCGGCCCACTCACGGCGTCACCTCGGTTCGCGACTGCGGGGCTCGCAAGACCGGCTCACTCCTCGCGCTCACGATGCCACCTCGGTTCGCGACTGCGGGGCTCGCAAGACCGGCTCACTCCTCGCGCTCACGATGCCACCTCGGTTCGCGACTGCGGGGCTCGCAAGACCGGCTCACTCCTCGCGCTCACGACGACCGGTCCCGGACTGCTGAACGGACCTGCCGGATGCCGTCCAGGACGAGTTGCTCGGCGGCGGCCAGCTGATCCCGCGTGACCACCACCCCACCGTGATGGGCCCGGATGAAGTCCTCGAACGCCTCGGCGGTCGACCGGGGCGTGAAGCCGTACTCCTGCTCAAGCCGGCTGGTGTCGACCACCCGGCCGTGCACGAAGAGGTCGACCTGGTCCAGGCCGTAGCGGCCGAAACCCATGGTGCGGGCCATCGCGGCAGCCCCGGAGAGACTCGGCTCCAGCACCGGCACGGCGACCCGGCCGGCGCGCCGGATCGCCTGGGACAGCGACAGCACCCCGGGGCCGGCGACGTTGTACGTGCCGGGATGGTCCTCCACGATCGACCTGTGCAGCACCTCCAACGCGTCGTCGAAGTGCAGGAACTGCAGGCGGGGGTCACGGCCGAAGACTGTCGGCACGAACGGCTGTGAGAAGTAGCGGGTCAGCGTGGTGTCGGCGGTCGAGCCGATGAACGGGGCGAAGCGCAGCACCGTGGCGGTGACGTCGGACCGGCGGCGGCGGAAACCGCGCACGTACCCCTCAAGGTCGAGAATGTCGCGGCCGAAACCGCCGCGCGGCACCTCACGGGGCTCGGTCTCCTCGGTGAAGACCGCCGGATCCCGGAACGACACCCCGTACGCGGCGGTCGACGAACGGACCACGAGCTTGCGCAGTCGGGGCGCCCGCTGGCAGGCGGCGAGCATCTGCATGCTGCCGATGACGTTCTGGTCCTTCATCGCGGACCGGCCGCCATGCTGCGGGTCGGGTGAGGTGACCAGCGCGAGGTGCACCACCGCGTCGACGTCCAGGTCGGCGAGGAGGCCACCGAGGGAACCGCTGTCGACGCGGATCCGTTCGACCCGGTCCAGCAGGTCGGTGAATTCGGTGCCGGAGTCCGGTGCGTCGACCCCGATGACCCGTTCGATGCGCGGGTCGGCGGCCAGCCGGGCCGCCACGTGGGCGCCCAGGTAGCGGCCCACTCCGGTGACGACGACGACCCCCGGAGCACCTGAGGTGCCACCGGGGGTCATCTGACGCACCTACGCCGGCAGGATGGACCGAGCCGGGACGACCACGGCCTGATCACCTGAGCCTCCGGAGGTCGACAGTTTGGCAAGTGACGCCGAACGCCGGGCTTTGAGCCCGGCGGCGATCACTTGCCGAGACGGCGACGCTGGACGCGGGTCTTGCGCAGCAGCTTGCGGTGCTTCTTCTTAGCCATGCGCTTACGGCGCTTCTTGACCACCGAGCCCATACGACAGCCTTTCGATACAACGTGCGGGGCGGACCGGATGACACCACGCAGGTGGCGACGGCGACCGCTTGCGGACAACGGACCGGACCAGTCTGGGCGGCGGGGCGCACCGGTGGGGTCTCGGTCGGGCTCCAGGGTAGCCGGAGGGCGTCAGCCAGACCAACGCGCCCCCGTCACGGCCGCCCCTGGCTCGCGACCGAGGGGTCCGCGAGCTCACTCCCTACGCCCCCCGACGCCGGTCAACTCGCGATCGGAGGGCGGGGCGGTGGCTCAGGCGGTCTCCTGAAAGGCACCCCGGAGATATTCGTGCACCGCGTGCTCGGGCACCCGGAATGACCGGCCGACCCGGACGGCGGTGAGCTCACCGCTGTGCACCAGGCGATAGACAGTCATCTTTGACACCCGCATGACCGTCGCCACCTCCGCGACGGTCAGGAACTTGACCTCCGACAGCCGTCCGTCGGACTGTGACCCGGCCATGGCTCACCGACCCATCCCATGCCCGGCGCGTGCCAACCCGACGGATGCTCCGGGCCGGGCCGACGACGCGCGTGTTACCAGTACGGTAGCGGGGCGGTTGTGACCGGCGCGATCCCTTCCTGCAACTGATCATGCTTCGGTGGCCGGTTCACCCGATCCGTGCTCCCGGTATCCGCCCGTCCGCGTCCGTCGTCCGGTTGTTGCGGCGCTGTTCATTCGGTGCGCAGCGCGACCACCGGGTCGAGACGGCCGGCGCGCTGCGCGGGAACCACCCCGAAGACGATGCCCACCACCGCCGACACACCGAAGGCGAGCGCCAACGACCACCAGGTGATCGCCGCCGGAATTGGCGACAGCGCGTCGACCAGCAGGGCGGTTCCCACGCCCAGCGCCATCCCGGTGAGCCCGCCGATCGTGGTGAGCAGCACCGCCTCCAGCAGGAACTGCACGCCGATGTCGCGGGGACGCGCGCCGACGGCCTTGCGCAACCCGATCTCCCGGGTCCGCTCCCGGACGCTGACCAGCATGATGTTGGAGACGCCGACACCGCCGACGAGCAGCGAGATGCCGGCGATGGCCGCCAGCACGCCGGTGAGGACACCGAGGATGTCGCCGAGCACGCCGAGGATCTGCTGCTGGGTGACGGCGCTGAACTCGGTGTCCGGGTGGCGGCGGTTCAGCTCGGCGACGATCCGTTCGCCCAACTCGTCGATCCGCTCCCGGTCCGGTGCCTTCACCGCGATGCCGTCGACCCGCTGGGTGCCCCAGAGTCGTTGCGCCGCGGTCACCGGCACGTGCACCTCGTCGTCCCGGTCGACGCCGAGGCTCTGCCCGAGGGGCGCGAAGACACCGATCACCCGGAAGCGCACCCCGGCCAGCGCCACCTGCTGGCCGAGCGGGTCCCGATCGGGGAAGAGCGCACGGGCGACCGAGTCACCGAGCACCGCCACCCGTCGGCTGGTGTCCACGTCGGTGCCGGTGAGATAGCGTCCCCGCGCCAGCGACCGGGTGAACACCGCCGGCGTCGTCTCCAGGACGCCCTGCACTGTGGTGAAGTCGGAACGGGCGCCGGCTCGCGCGGTCGCCCCGGAGGCGACGGTGACCGCCACCCGATCGGGGTCGCCGACCACCCGGGTGACGGCGTCCACGTCCTTGAGGGTCAGCGGCGAGACGACCGGCGCGTTGCCCACCTCGATACGGCCGGGGACGACCAGCAGCAGGTTCGAGCCGAGACCCTCGACCTGTTGCTCGACCTTCTGTTTGGTGCCGGTGCCGATCGCCACCAGCAGCACCACCGAGGCCACCCCGATGATCACCCCGAGCATTGTCAGCGCGCTTCGCAGCCGGTTGGCCCGCAGGGCGTCCAGCGCCACCCGCCACGCCTCGGCGACTCTCACGCCGTACCTCCGGGCCGCTCGACCTCGCGCGGAAGGCGTCCGGTGGCTCCGGTGGCGCCACCGGAGCCACCGGACGGGTGCCCCGGACCGCTTCCGGACGCGGACCGGGGCTCCGCGCTGGGAGCGGGGACCAGTGTCGCAGGTCGACCGTGATCAACGGACGGCGGTCGATCATGGGCGGAGCGCGGGTCGGCGCTGTCCGCCACGACCACCCCGTCGCGCATGGTGATCCGGCGGTGGGCGCGGGCCGCCACCTCCTGGTCGTGGGTGACCATCACCAGCGCCACCCCGGATTCCGCGTTCAACTGTTCCAACAGCTCCAGCACCGCGGCGCCGGTGACGCTGTCCAGGTTGCCGGTGGGTTCGTCGGCAAGCAGCACCGTCGGCTCGGTGACCAGAGCGCGGGCGATCGCCACCCGCTGCTGCTCACCGCCGGACATCTGGTTGGGCCGGTGGTCCAGCCGGTGCCCGAGGCCGACCCGGCCCAGCATCGCCGCCGCCCGCTCCCGTCGCTGTCGGGCCGACACCCCCCGGTAGACCAGGGGCAACGCCACGTTCTCCACCGCCGAGGTACGCGGCAACAGGTGGAACGCCTGGAAGACGAAGCCGATCGTCTCGTTGCGCAGGGTCGCCATCTCCGGTGGGGCGAGGGCGTTGACGTCCCGCCCGCCGATCACCAGGCGGCCACCGGTGGGCCGGTCCAGCCCGCCGAGGAGGTGCATGAGGGTGGACTTGCCCGAGCCGGACGGACCGACCAGGGCCACGTAGTCACCCGGCTGCACGGTGAGCGACACCCCGCGCAGCGCCTCCACCGACACACCGTCGAGCTGGTACGTCCGGGACACGTCCACCGCCTCGATGGCCGGAACGCGCTCCCCTGCCGGGCGGTCGCCGCGCGGTTCGGCGACGGCGGACTCGGTCACCGGACTTCCTGGCCATCGCGGACCTGGTCGGCGCCGCGCACCACGATCCGGTCGCCGGGCTGCACGCCGTTGAGGATCTGCACCAGGTCTGACCCCTGGACGCCCACTGTCACCGACGCCCGGCCCGCCTTGCCGTCACGGACCACCCAGACCGCGTCCCGGCCGTCGGCGGAGAACACGGCCGAGGCGGGGACGGTCACCGCGTCGACGGCCTCGCGTACCCGCAGGTGCACTATCGCGTTCATGCCGGGGTGGGGCGTCGGGGCCGGCTCGTCCTCGGCCAGCTTCCCGGCGCCCAGCGTGAGGCGGACCCGGTAGGTGACCCCGCCCTGCGCGGAGTTGGTGGGCAGCACGTCGACCGAGCGGACGCTGGCGTCGTAGCTGGCGCCGGTGACGGCGTCCAACTCGACGGTGGCCGGCACGCCGGCCTTGACCAGCAGCACGTCGGTCTCGTCCACCTCGGCGAGCAGACCCAACTGCCCGGTGTCCACAACTGTCAGCACCGGTGTGCCGGCGGTGACCTGACCGCCGACCGCGACGGCGTCGTCCACGCCGGCCGGCGGCCCACCCTGGCTGGGGGTCAGCACGGACGGGTCGAGGCCGGCCGCCTGCGCGCCTCCGGCCTGCTCGAACAGACCGGCCAGACCGGCATTCGCGCCACCGCCGGCCCGGGTGCCGCCGGGCTGCACCACCCCGGCGATCGGGGCGCGCAGGGTCAGCGCGTCGACTGTCGCCTTCGCCAGGTCGTACGCCTGCTGGGCCTGGAGCCGTTGCGCCGCGGAGAGCGCGCCGACGGCGGAGCTCAACCCGTTGATCCCCCGCTGCACCGCGCGGACCGCCTGGTCGGCGCTGCGCGCGGCGGCCGTGTACTGGCGTTGCGCGGACGTCACCTGGGTCAGCAGCGCGTCGCGCAGTTGCGGGTCGGCGATCTTTTCGGCGGCCTTCCGGGCCGCGTCGAACGCCTCGTCGGCGGCCTTGTCGGTGCCACGCCGGCTGCTGGTCAGGCTGCCCGCTCCGACGCCTCGACCGGCGCGCTTCGCGGCGGCCAGCGCCTCCTTGGCCTGACGGAGACGTTGTTGCGCGCTCGGTGAGTCGACCACGGCCAGCACCTGACCGCGCTTGACCCGCTGTCCGGGTTGGACACGCAGGCTGGACAGGGTGCCGTCGGCGGGAGCGGTGAGGGTGGCGGCGGCGCGGGCGGTCACCGTGGCCGGCGCGTCGATCACCTCGGTGACCGGGTTGCGCGCGGCCGACGCCAACGCGAGATCGGGGCCTTCGTCGCCGCAGGAGGCGGCGGTGGTGGCGGTGAGGACGACGACGGCGGTCAGGGCGATGAGCAGGCGGGGCCGCATGGTGCTGGCGGGCCGTGACAACTGAGGACGGCGCACCCATCGATGGTACGGCGCACCCCCGCACCGCCTCCGAGCTGCGTCAGGCGGCGGTGGCGCGGACGTACGCCACGCACTCGTCGTGCAGCGTCGACCACTGCTCACCGAACGCCTTCTCGGAGGCCGCGTCGATGGTCCTGCCATCGTGTACCACGGTCTTGAAGAAGGTGAGCAGCCGCAGCGGCCCGTACCTGTCGACGAGGTGCCGAACGGCCAGGTAGCCGATGCCGTAGCTGGCGGCGACCCGTTCGGCCGACGCATCGTCGGCGGGGTTGACGCCCTCCAACTTGCCGTCCCAGCCGCCCCGGATCATCTTGCGCACGTCGGCGATGCCCTCGTACCGGTCGACCGCCTGGCCGCCGGCACCGGCGAACTCGGCCAGGCCCTCGACCAACCACCAGGTGAGCTTGCCCGGGTAGCCGCGCTCCGGCAGTGACGCCGCGTGGGTCAGCTCGTGGCGCAGCAGGTCGTCGGTGCCGCTGTTGGAGAGCCCTTCGGCGTTGAGCACCACCTCGTGGTGGCCGCCGCCCACTGTCACCGCGTAGCCGCCGGTCCATTCCGGGCGCTCCCCGCCGTACCAGCGCTGCCACTCGGTGCGACCGGCGTAGAAGATCCGGTATCGGTCCGGCGGTGAGCCGGTCACCGCGTACCCGTCGGCGACCTTCGCCGCCGCCTCGGCCTGGGCGAGCAGGCCGGGCAGCTTGCCGCGCAGCGCCGGGGTGGTGGCGACGATGGTCCGCGCGCCGACGGCGACCGCCAGGTCGCTGATCTCCCACGGTCGGGTGCCGGTCTCCACCGACTTGGATTCCTCCATGGCGACCATCCGGGGCTGGTCGCCGTTCTCCCGCCACCGGGTGCCGATCAGCACCGGGCTGGGCCGGCAGTTCGGCGTGACGAAGCAGTACTGGAAGCGCACCAGCATCCGCCACTCGCCGGGCTTGCCGATGATCGGCACGGGCAGGCCACTCGGCTCGGCCCGCCAGCCGGTCACCTTGAGCTCGCGTAGTGCGGCGAAGCGTCGGCGCAGGTCGTTGTGGGCGGCGGGATCGGCGACGGCGAGGAACCCGGCGCGGTCGCCGCCGAGGAGTGCCGCGGACTGCTTGTGGAGCTGGGCGGTGATCCGGTCGGACAGCCCGCGGGCCACTGCGGTGGCGGGGTCGTCGGCCGCTGAGGCGCCGACCCGGCTGACGGTGGGGCGCGAGCCTGTCTCCCGGATCACTCCGACGACGAGCGCCGCCGGCAGGCCGCAGCCCAGCAGCAGGACGACCACCACGAGCACCGTCCACAGCGGCCAGAGCCGCCGTGGTGCTGGCTGCTGCACCTCGTCAGTCACCCGCCGAAGGGTACGACCACTACCTGGATGCGGCGAGGCCGCCCCGGGCCGATCGGCCCGGCCGCTGGCTCACCCGCCGGTGCGCGGCCAGGAGCGGAACGAGATGTCCATGCTCGCGACCAACTGGTGGTACGAGCGGTCGACGTCGCGGGGCAGGCCGAAGCCGCCTGCGGCCTCCAGGGTCACGAAGCCGTGCAGGGCGCTGCGCAGCGCGCGGGTCGCGTCCACCGCGTCATCGCCGGTGAGCCCGTACCCACGCAGCACCGCGAAGATGGCACCGACGGCGCGTTCGCCCGCCTCGACGTGTTCCGGGTCGGCCGGGTCGGGCACCCGCTGGGTCGTCGGGTAGCGGCCGGGGTGCCGGAGGGCGTAGTCACGGTAGGCGTCCGCCATGGCCCTGAGCGCGTCGCCACCGGAGCGGCCGACGGCGGCGGTGCTCATCTCGGTGGCCAGCTCGGCGGTGGCCAGGGCGGCCAGTTTCTGGGCCAGGGCGTCCGCCCCCCGCACGTGCTTGTAGAGGCTGGGCAGCGCCACCCCGAGACGGCTGGCAAGCGCGGCGAGGGTGAGCTGTTGGAAGCCGACCTCGTCGGCCAGCCGGGCCGCCTCCCGTACGACGGTCTGCTGGTTCAGGCCGACCCTAGGCACCGGCGCACACCGCCAGGAAGCCGAGCACCTGCTCAGCGGTGCGCTGCGGCTGGTCGGCGTGCGGATAGTGGCCGGACTCCTCGATCATCCGGGCCTCGGCGGTGCCGAAGAGCCGCCGGGCGGCTCGCGCCTCGGCTCCCGGGTCGGGGAAGTCCGGGTCCTTGGACCCCATCAGCACCAGCACGGGTTGCCGCACCTGCGGGGCGCGGGCGGTCCAGTGCGGCTCGGCCGGTGCGATCACGCCGCGCGTCGCGGCCATCCGGCCGGGCTCGCGCAGGTTGGTCACCATGGAGCGGCGGTAGGCGGCGTCGTCGGCGGGTCGGTGCACCGGGAACAGGGTGTTGTGGAACATCCCGAACAGTCGAGGGCTGTGCAGCACGGACCACATCGCCATCCGCAGCAGCGGGTTGAGCTTCGGCTGACCGACGAAGGCGCCAATCTGCACGATGCCGGTGACCAGCTCGGGGGCATCGGTGGCGGCGAAGACCACCGCCGCCGCGGCGGACGAGCTGCCGACCAGCACGGCCGGACCGGCGTCGAGGTCGCGGACCACGGCCAGCAGGTCCGCGCCGACCTCCGCCGGGGCGTACGTGGGCCAGCCGGCGCTGGACTCGCCGTGCCCCCGGACGTCGACCGAGGCGACCCGGTGACCGGCGGCCACCAGCAGCGGCACGAGGTGCCGGAAGCTCGCCCTGTTCTCGCCCATGCCGTGCGCGAGGACCACCAACGGGCCCTCGCCCTGCGCCTCGTACACGATGTGTCCGCCGTTCCGCCGCACCTGGCTAGTTGTCATAGCTTTAAAGCTAATGCACTTAGCCAGAGTTGGCAAGCCGGATACGCAGAACGGGCCGACGGTGACCCGAGAGGTCTCCGCCGGCCCGTCGGCCGAACCGGAGGAACTACTTCTTGGAGATCAGGGCGCGGCCGAAGAAGACCAGGTTGGCGGGGCGCTCGGCGAGCCGGCGCATCAGGTAGCCGTACCACTCGTCGCCGTACGGGACGTAGGTGCGCACGGTGTAGCCCTCGCCGGCCAGCCGGGCCTGCTCCTCGGGGCGGATGCCGTAGAGCATCTGGAACTCGAAGCGCTCCGGCCCACGGTCGAACCACCGGGCCCGGTCCTCACCGATCGCGATCATCCGCGGGTCGTGGGTGGCCAGCATCGGGTACCCGTCGCCGGACATCAGGATGTTCATGCAGCGCACGTACGACTTGTCCACCTCACGGGCCGACTGGTACGCCACCGACTCCGGCTCCTTGTAGGCGCCCTTGCACAGCCGCACCCGCGACCCGGCCGAGGAGAGCTCCCGGCAGTCCGACTCGGTCCGGCGAAGGTAGGCCTGGAGCACCGCGCCGGTCGACGGGAAGTCCTTGCGCAGCCGGCTCAGCACCTCCAACGTCGAGTCGGTGGTGGTGTGGTCCTCCATGTCCAGGGTGACAGTGGTGCCCGCCGCGTCGGCCGCCGCGCAGATCGCCCGCGCGTTGTCGTACGCCAACTGCTCGTCGAACATCTGGCCGAGGGCGGAAAGCTTCACGCTCACCTCGGCGGCCGGGGTGAGCCCGGCATCGCCGAGCATCTTCAGCAGTTTCAGGTATTCGTCCCGGGTGGCGGTGGCCTGTTCGGGGCGGACGGTGTCCTCACCGAGGTGGTCGAGGGTGACCGCGAGGCCGTCGTCGACGAGCACGCGGGTCGCGCGCAACGCGTCGTCGGTGGCGGCGCCGGCGACGAACCGGCGGACGACGTCCCGGGTGTACGGGGCAGTCGCGACGAGCCGCTCGACCTGGGATGACCGGGAGGCGGCGAGGATGACGGAACGGAGCATGAGCCGAGCGTAACGCCCCTGCCAGGGGCCCCGCCGAGGGGCGGCCGGGCCACCTCGGCATGGGGGCGGGGCGGCGGCGGTGGCGTCGATCGGCTACAACGATGCCGTGGACCAACGCCCCCGCCGCCGACTCCGCTCGGCCTCCGTGCAGCTCGGCGCGCTCACCGCTCTCGCGCTCGCCCTCTCCGGCTGCAACATGACCTCGGACGACGACGATGACGACGACTGCGCCCTCGGGCCGGTCGGCGGCGGTGACACCGTCGCGCTGGCGATGCGGGTCACCGACCCGGCCGCCGGTCGCACCGCCCCGGAGCCGACCACCGCCGCCCTGCCCGAACGCGGCGGATTCGGCACCCACCTCGCCGCCTGCGGCGGCTGAGGTGCGCCGCGAGACGGTCACGCCGCGACCCGACTGGGACGCCACCATCCGGTCGCAGGGGCTGGTCTACGTCGACACCGAGCTGCCCGACGGCGGGATCATGTCGTACTGGGACGAGACCGCCGCGTACGCCTTCGACCTGGACGAGGTGCTGCGGCTGGAGGAGGCCACCGAGGAACTGCACCGGATGTCGGTGGCCGCCGCCGAGCACGTGGTGGCGCAGCGCCGGTACGCCGAGTTCGGCATCCCGGAGTGGGCGGCCGAGGCGGTGGCCCGGTCCCTGCGGGAGGCGCCACCGACCCTGTACGGGCGCTTCGACCTCGCGTACGACGGCACCTGGCCCCCGAAGATGTTGGAGTACAACGCGGACACCCCCACCGCGCTTGTCGAGGCGAGCATCATCCAGTGGTACTGGCTGGAGCAGACCCGCCCGGAGCTGGACCAGTGGAACAGCCTGCACGAGCGGCTGGTCGGCACCTGGGCGAAGATCGGGGCCGGGCTGCACGACCCCCGGGTGCACGTGCTCTGGTCGAACGAGGAGGAGTCCGGCGAGGACCACATGACCGCCGGCTACCTCGCCGAGACCGCCCGGCAGGCCGGTCTCAGCGTCGAACTCCAGCCGATCCAGGAGATCGGCTGGGACGGCCGACGCTTCGTCGACGCCGACGACAACCCGGTGACCACCTGCTTCAAGCTCTACCCGTGGGAGTGGATGCTGGCCGAGCCGTACGGGCCGGCGGCCCTGGCCCCGGGCACCCCGACCACCTGGATCGAGCCGGCCTGGAAGCTGC
Source organism: Micromonospora sp. 050-3 (assembly GCF_046549335.1). NCBI lineage: Bacteria > Bacillati > Actinomycetota > Actinomycetes > Micromonosporales > Micromonosporaceae > Micromonospora > Micromonospora sp. 050-3. The sequence goes on along the minus strand of NZ_JAJPVX010000003.1, from coordinate 87,250 downwards.
TGCTCTCCAACAAGGCGCTGCTCGCGGTCCTCTGGGAGCTGTACCCGGGCCACGAGTACCTGCTCCCGGCGTACCTCGACTCGCCGCGCGGCATGGCGGAGTACGTCGCCAAGCCACTGCTCGGCCGCGAGGGCGGTTCGGTACGCATCGTCACCGCCGATGAGGAGATCACCAACCCGGGGATCTACGGCGACGAGGGCTGGTGCTACCAGGAGTTCCGGGCGTTGCCGCAGTTCGCCGGTAACCGGATGGTGCTGGGCAGTTGGATCGTCGACGGCGAATCGGCCGGCGTGGGTGTGCGGGAGAGCGCGAGTCTGATCACCGATGGCTACGCGCGGTTCCTGCCGCACTACATCGACGCGCCGCGCACCCGCTGAGTCGTCTACCGTTGGGGCGTGAACTTCGACGCGTACGCCCGGACCGGCGTTGACCTGGTCAACGCCCGCCTGGACGACCTCGACGACCTGCGGGCCCTCTTCCCCGACGAGAACGCCTGGATGCGCGACGAGGTCGCGGACCGGGACGTGGCGATTTTCCGCCGGGCGCAGAAACGGTTGCGCGACGTCTTCGAGTACGGCACCTCGGGGCGGGACGCCCAGGCGGTCACCGAGCTGAATGCGATGCTCGAGGCGTTCCCGGTGCAGCCGCGCATCTCCGGGCACGACTCCAGCGACTGGCACATGCACGTGACCAGTCGGGGTGCCTCGGTCAGTGCCGAATACCTGGCCGGCGCGGTCTGGGGGCTGTCGGTCTGGCTCTGCGAGTACGGCAGCGCCCGGTTCGGGGTCTGCGCCGACGAGCGGTGCGGCAACGTCTACCTGGACACGTCGTCCAACTGCTGCCGGCGGTTCTGCTCGGAGCGCTGCGCCACCCGCTCGCACGTCGCCGCGCACCGGGCCCGTAAGCGGGCGGCGGTCGGCGAGCAGGTGACTGTCGCCCCGCAACCGACCTCCGCAGCCGATTCCCTCTCACCGGTCAGCTGACGCCGCTGCCGCCCGATAGTGGGCGGACGGTCAGGCGTCGACCGGTGACGACGCGGTCAGGTGCTGGCGGGCGAACTCCAGCGCGGCGCGCAGGTCCGCCTCGCGCACCGCGCGGCTCTTCGCGCCCCGGGTGGCGACCTCCACCGCCACCGCCCCGGTGAAACCCCGGCCGGCCAGCGAGGAGAGCAACTCCCCGCAGGGCTGGGTGCCGCGCCCGGGCACCAGGTGCTCGTCGCGGCCCTCGCCGGTGCCGTCACCGAGGTGTACGTGTGCCAGCCCGGCGCCCATCCGGTCGGCCATCTCCAGGGGGTCGCTGTGCGAGGCCGCGCAGTGCGACAGATCCAGGGTGTACGACGGATAGCCGGCGTCGGTCGGGTCCCAACCGGGCACGTACGGGACGAACTGCCGACCCGCCATCCGCACCGGGTACATGTTCTCCACGGCGAAGCGCAGCCCGGTGAACCGGTCCGCGACGCTGGCCAGACCCTCGGCGAAGTTGCGCGCGTAGTCGCGCTGCCAGGTGAACGGTGGGTGCACCACGACGGTCGGCGCGCCCAGCGTCTCGGCCAGCTCGGCGGCCCTGCGCAGCCGCTCCCACGGGTCCGGGCTCCACACCCGCTGGGTGACCAGCAGGCAGGGCGCGTGCACCGAGAGCACCGGCACGTCGTAGTGCGTGGAGAGGCCGCGCAGCGCGCCCGCGTCCTGGCTGACAACGTCGGTCCAGACCATCACCTCGACGCCGTCGTAGCCGAGCGCCGCGGCCAGTTGGAACGCCGCCGCGGTCGGCTCGGGAAAGACCGACGAGCTGGACAGGAGCACGGGAACGCGGGAAGTCACATCAGCCAGCGTAGCCCGGCAGCGCCGGGGGCATCGTGACGAGCGCCGGCAAACCGACCGAAAACGGCCGCCTGATCAGATCGGCTCCAGTTGATCGAGTCGGCGGAGAATGACACCCTCCCGCAGCGCCCACGGGCAGATGTCCAGCGAGTCCAGATCCAGGCGGCGCATCACCGCCTCGGCGACCACGGCACCGGCCAGCAACTGGTGAGCCCGACCCGCGCTGACCCCCTCCAGCTCCATCACCTGCGCCGGTGGGATGTGCCGGATGAAGCCGATGACCTGCCGCAAGCCGGCCCGGGTCAGGCTGCGTCGCACCCACAGCCCGGAACCGGACGGTGCCGCCCCGGCCAGCCGGGCCAGGGTGCGGAACGTCTTCGAGGTGGCCACCGTCCGATCCCAGCCCACCTGGGTGATCTGGTCGACGACCTTGTCCAGCCGGCCGTCCACGTACTCCCGGAGCTTGTCGACGGCCTCCGCCGACGGCGGGGCCGCACTGGCCGGATCGACCCGCAGCCGCTCGCGGGTCAGCCGCCCGGCCCCGAGCGGCAGGGAGACAGCGACGTCCGGGTCCTCGTCGATGCCGGCGGCGATCTCCAACGAGCCACCACCGATGTCGAGCACCAGCAGCCGGCCCGCCGACCAGCCGAACCACCGCCGTACCGCCAGGAACGTCGACCGCGCCTCGTCCGCCCCGGAGAGCACCGCCAGGCGTACGCCGGTCTCGTCCCGGACCCGGGCCAGCACCTCGGCCGCGTTGGTGGCGTCGCGCACCGCGGACGTGGCGAAGGCGATCAGGTCGTCGGCCGCCAACCCGGTGGCCGCCGCCTTGGCCATGCCCACCGCCTTGACCAGGCCATCCGCGCCCGCCTCGGTCAGCGCGCCGTCGGGGCCGATCTGCTCGGCGAGGCGGAGCACCACCTTCTCGGAGTGCGCCGGCCACGGGTGCGCGCCGTGGTGCGCGTCCACCACAAGGAGATGCACCGTGTTGGATCCGACGTCGAGGACACCCAGTCGCATGGTGAAGACAGTAGGCGCAACACGTTTGCGCGGCTCACCGGCCTGCGGACGTCACCACGCGTACGCTGGGCCGGGTGACGATGGAGCTCCGTGTGCTGGTGGACGACCCGGGTGACCCGCGCAGTCGCGAGGTGCCCCTGGACTTCCCTCGGGAGTGGATCGAGTTCACCGACCCGGCCGACGAGACGCACCTGATCCGGGCCGACCTGACCTGGTTGCTCTCCCGCTGGACCTGCATCTTCGGCAAGGGCTGCCACGGCATCATCGCCGGCCGGGCGGCCGACGGTTGTTGCTCGCACGGGGCGTTCTTCACCGACTCGGACGACGAGAAGCGGGTCCGCAACGCCGTCCGGCGGCTCACCCCGTCGACCTGGCAGCATTTCCGGCGCGGGTTCAAGAACTGGACCGACGAGGACACCATCGACGGCAAGAACCCGGCCCGCCGCACCGCCACCCAGGGCCCCGACGGTCCGTGCGTGTTCCTCAACGACGCCGACTTCGTCGGCGGTGGCGGTTGCGCACTGCACGCCCAGGCGCTGCGCGACGGGCTGCACCCGTTGGAATACAAGCCGGACGTCTGTTGGCAGCTGCCGATCCGCCGTGATCAGGACTGGGTGAAACGACCGGACAACAGCAAGGTGCTGGTCTCCACCCTGTCCGAGTTCGACCGGCGGGGCTGGGGAGCCGGCGGGCACGACCTGGACTGGTGGTGCACCTCCTCGACGGACGCGCACGTCGGCGCCGAGCCGATGTACCTGTCGTACGGGCCGGAGCTGACCGCCCTGATCGGCGCTGCCGCGTACGAGCGGCTGGCCGAGCTGTGCGCGACCAGGACGAAGCAGGGCATGATCGCCCCGCACCCGGCCGACGAGGTCTAGCGGATCCTGCTCAGCGCAACGCCGCCTCGACGAGCGTGCGGGCACTGCGCCGAGCCGCGTCGGCGATCAGCGGGTCGCCGTCCAGCACACCGCCGGCGAGCCCGCCGTCCAGCAGCAGGGTGAGCTGGAGGGCGAGCAACTCCGGTTCGGCCACACCTGCCCGGCGGGCCAGCTCGGTCACCCAGCCGCGTACCACGGTCTTGTGATCAACCGTCCGGGCGTGCACGGGGCCGCCCGCGGACGACTCCGCCGCGGTGTTGATGAACGCGCAGCCGTGGTAACCATCCCGGCGGCAGGCCCCGGCCAACGCGTCGAACATCCCGACCAGTTGGTCGCGCGGCTCGTCGCCGGCATCCCGAGCCGCCGCGCGTAACGCGCCGAACCACGCCTGGTCGACCCGATCCAGGTACGCCAGCACGAGATCGTCCTTGCGCGGGAAGTGCTTGTAGAGCGTCGCCTTGGCCACGCCCGACTCGGCGATCACCGTGTCCACCCCCACTCCGCGCGGCCCGTGCGCGTAAAAGAGCCGGAACGCGGTGTCAAGGATTCGGTCCCGGGCCGAGCCGGCCGGAGTGCGGGGCGCAGGCATCGGTACTCCCTCGACATGCTGTTGGCGGGCCTGATCCTACCGACAGTTCTGTCTGTCACCCCGGCGCCCTGACGCGGACGTTTCCCTGCCGTCGACCGCCGCGACCTGCGCCGTCAGGAGTCGGTGGCATCGGGCCGGGCGCAGGGCGCCCGGCGGCGGACGCGGCAGGCGCGGGCACGAGCGGGTCCACGGTAGACAGACCTGTCTGTTAGCCTGCTAGCAATCGGCGCAACCCCCACTCGACATCCCGACAGAGGATCGATCGACATGCGAATCGCAGTTCTCGGAACCGGCTCGGTCGGTCGGGCCATCGCCGGTCGCACGGCGGAGCTGGGCCATCAGGTCACCATCGGCACCCGTGACGTCGCGGCCGTGCGGGCCGGCGAACAGACCGCCTGGCTGGAGCAGCACCCCGAGGTTGGCCTGGCGACCCTGCCCGAAGCCGCCGACGCCGCCGAACTGGTGGTCAACGCCACAAACGGCAGTGGTTCACTCCCGGCGCTCACCGCGGCCGGCGCACCGAACCTGGCCGGCAAGGTCCTGCTCGACATCGCCAACCCGCTCGACTTCACTGCGGGCTTCCCACCCACCCTGTCGGTGCTCAACACCGATTCCCTGGCCGAGCGGATCCAGCGCGAGTTTCCGCAGACCAGGGTCGTCAAGTCGCTCAACACGCTGACCGCCGAGTTGATGGTGGATCCGCGCCAGCTCGCCGAGGGCGAGCACAGCGTCTTCGTCTCCGGCAACGACGCGGAGGCCAAGCGGATCGTCACGCGGCTGCTCATCAGCTTCGGCCACACTGACGTGATCGATCTCGGCGACCTCTCCACCGCGCGGGGTACCGAGATGCTGCTGCCACTCTGGTTGCGGCTCTACGGTCGGCTCGACTCCGCCATCTTCAACATCAAGATCGTCCGCTGAGCAGGCACGGACAGGCCGAAGGGGGCCTGCGTCGAACGCAGACCCCCTTCGGGTACGCCGATCACGGCTCGAACTTGTAGCCCAGGCCCCGGACGGTCACGATGAAGCGCGGCGCTGACGGCTCCGGCTCGATCTTGGAGCGCAGCCGCTTGACGTGCACGTCCAGCGTCTTGGTGTCACCGACGTAGTCGGCGCCCCAGACCCGGTCGATGAGCTGGCCGCGGGTGAGCACCCGGCCCGCGTTGCGCAGCAGCAGCTCCAGCAGCTCGAACTCCTTCAGCGGCAGCTGCACGGCCCCGCCGTCGACTGTCACCACGTGCCGCTCGATGTCCATCCGCACCGGCCCGGCGGCCAGCGTCGGCGCACCCGCCTCGGCCACCTCCGGGCTCTGCCGGCGCAGCACCGCCCGGATCCGGGCGACCAGTTCCCGCGGCGAGTACGGCTTCGTGACGTAGTCGTCAGCGCCGATCTCCAGCCCGACCACCTTGTCGATCTCGCTGTCCCGGGCGGTGACCATGATGATCGGCACGGCGGAGCGCTGGCGCAACTGCCGGCAGACCTCGGTCCCCGACATCTCGGGCAACATCAGGTCGAGCAGCACGATGTCGGCGCCGGTCCGGTCGAACTCGGTGAGGGCGTCGGTGCCGGTCGCGGCGACCGAAACCTCAAAGCCCTCCTTACGGAGCATGTACGACAAGGCGTCGGAGAACGACTCCTCGTCCTCGACCACGAGAACGCGGCTCAACGGGGATTTCCTTTCCATTTGCTGTCAGACCTGCCGTAGCCCAGTCGGACCGGACTCGATCCCAACCGGCGGCAGTGTCGCCAGGAGGTCATCCGGTGGACTGGCGGGCAGCCGGAGGGTGAACGTCGATCCACCACCAAGAGTGCTCGACACCTCGACCCGTCCGCCATGGTTGCTCGCAATGTGTTTCACGATCGCCAGACCGAGCCCGGTGCCGCCGGTGGCACGCGAGCGGGCCTGGTCGGCCCGGTAGAACCGCTCGAAGATCCGGTCGACGTCGGTGGGGGCGATACCGATGCCCTGGTCAGCGACGGCGACCTCGACGTGCTCGTCGTCGCCGCGGAGGGTCACCCGCACCGTGGTGTCCTCGCCCGAGTAGTTGATGGCGTTCTCCACCAGGTTCGCCACGGCAGTGGCGAGTTGGGAGTCGCTGCCGTACGCGGTGAGACCACGCGCCCCGTCCACCGCCACCGCGACACCCCGGGCGGAGGCCGTGGTGCGGGTCCTGTCGACCACCTCGGCGATCACCCAGTCCAGCGCGACCGGCTCCGGTGGCGGCTGCGGCTCAGCCCCCTGCAACCGGGTCAGCTCCAGCAACTCCTGCACCAGCCGACCCAGCCGGGTCGACTCGTGCTGGATCCGTTCGGCGAACCGGCGGGCGGCCACCAGGTCCTCGGAGAGGTCGGGTGCCGCGGCGGTGGCCGGCTCGGTCGCGTCCAGCAACGCCTCGGCGAGCAGTTGCAGGGCCCCGATCGGGGTCTTCAGCTCGTGGCTCACGTTGGCCACGAAGTCGCGTCGTACCCGGGTCAGCCGGTGCGACTCGGTCACGTCGACCGCCTCGACAGCGATGAAGCCGTTGCCGAGACCCATCGCCCGCAGGTGCACGCCGAGCGGGTTCTCCCCCGCACTGTCGCGACCTCGGGGCAGGTCCAGCTCGATCTCGCGTCGCACGCCGGTGCGTCGCACCTGACCGGCAAGGGTACGGATCAGCGGGTGCGCGGCGATTGAGCCCGGGGTGCTGCCGGTACGCAGCAGTCCCATCGCGCGGGCGGCCGGGTTGATCAGCACGGGGACGTCGTCGTTGTCCAGAACCACGACACCGGCCCGGAGTGAGTCGATCGTCCGTCGGCCGAGCCCGGCCTGCTGCTCCTCGGCGATCGCGGGCCTCCCCCTGCTCCAGCGGAAGCTGACGCTCCCCGTCGACGTGGAGTGACCGTCCCGTCTCGGCAGGAACCGGGGCAGCAACAGACCGGCGGCCATCCCGGCCACCAACGCCAGGGCCACCACGACCGCCACCGCCCACTCCACCCGGCGATCGTAGGGTCATTGTTAACCTGGCTACCACACAGAACGGGACGAACTACCCTCACTTACGGAAGTGTTCACCCCCACGTCTGGCGTCGTTCACCGTGGTTCATCCGGGATCCGTCCGCGCGCCCTACCGTTGGCGTCGCACCTGCTCAACCCCCTGCGCCGGCACCCGTCGGCGGCGACCGACCACAGGACGTGATGATGCGCGACGAGTTCCGGGCCGACCTCCAGATCGTCAGCCAACTGCTGGTGGACATGGCGGAGGGCGTCCGCGCCGCCATGCGCCAGGCCACCCGGGCCCTGCTCACCGCCGACCGGCAGGCCGCCGAGACGGTCATCGAGCGGGACGCCGAGATCGACGACCTCTACCGGCACGTCGAGGAGCGGGTCTGTGACCTGCTCGCCCGACAGGCGCCGGTCGCCTCCGACCTCCGGGCGATGATCACCGCGCTGCACGTGGCCGCTGATCTGGAGCGGATGGGCGACCTCGCCGAGCACGTGGCGAAGACCGCGTTGCGCCGGCACCCCTCCCCCGCCGTCCCGGCCGAGCTGCGGACGGTCTTCACCGAGATGTCCGAGATCGCCGACCGGATGGCCGTGAAGATCGGTTCGGTGCTGGCGAAGCCTGACGCCGACCTCGCCGGCGAACTGGACCGCGACGACGACGCCATGGACGAGCTGCACAAGAACCTGTTCGCGGTGCTGCTCGGCGACGACTGGCCGTACGGGGTGGAGACGGCGATCGACGCCACCCTGCTGGGCCGCTTCTACGAGCGCTTCGCCGACCACGCGGTCAACGCCGGCGAGCACGTGATCTACCTGATCACCGGGGAGAGCGCGCCCAGCAGTAACTGACCCGCACGTAAAGGGGCCCCTCGGCATCGCTCTCCGCGATGACGAGGGGCCCCTTTCTGGTGGCTCAGCGCCCCTGGTTGGCCACCGCCGCGGCGGCTGCCTTCGCAGCGGTCGGGTCAAGGTAGGTGCCGCCCAGGGTGAGCGGGCGCAGCTGCGGGTCGAGGTCGTAGCGCAGCGGGATGCCCGTCGGGATGTTCAGCTTGGCGATCGCCTCGTCGGAGATCTGGTCGAGGTGCTTGACGAGGGCGCGCAGCGAGTTGCCGTGCGCGGCCACCAGCACCGTCCGGCCGGCCAGGATGTCCGGCACGATCGAGTCGTACCAGTAGGGCAGCATCCGGTCGACGACGTCCTTGAGGCACTCGGTGCGCGGCATCAGCTCGGTCGGCAGCAGCGCGTAACGCGAGTCACCCACCTGCGACCACTCGTCGTTGTCGTCGATCGGCGGCGGCGGCGTGTCGTACGACCGGCGCCAGAGCATAAACTGCTCCTCGCCGTACTCGTCGAGGGTCTGCTTCTTGTCCTTGCCCTGCAGGGCGCCGTAGTGGCGCTCGTTGAGCCGCCACGACCGGCGCACGGCGATCCAGTGCCGATCGGCGGCGTTGAGCGCCAGCTCGGCGGTGCGGATCGCACGGCGCATCACGCTGGTGTGCACGACGTCCGGCAGCAGGCTGTGCTCGCGCATCAACTCGCCGCCGCGCCGCGCCTCGCCCTCGCCCTTCTCGGTCAGGTCGACGTCCACCCAGCCGGTGAAGAGGTTCTTGGCATTCCAGTCGCTCTCACCGTGTCGCAGCAGGACCAGCGTCCCGACGGTGGGCCCTTCGCTCGCAGTCATGCGGATCATCCTGCCTCAACCGCCGGATGGACACGCGGGCAGCCGTCGTGACGACCACCACGTGAAAAAGCTGATGACCAGCTGATCCGGCCGCCACTAGGGTTGTAAGGCACGCCAGACACATCGGTCATTACTTGCAAGCGGGGCGCCATATGCGGACGATGCGGAGTTGGTTCCGGGACACCACCGGCGGCTTACCGACCACCTTCTGGTACCTGTGGTCAGGCACCCTGATCAACCGACTCGGCTCGTTCGTTCTCGTCTTCCTCGCCATCTACCTGACTCAGGAACGTGGCTTCTCGGCCTCGCAGGCCGGCCTGGTGATCGGCCTCTGGGGCGTCGGCGGGGCGTTCGGCACAACCGCCGGCGGCACCCTGGCGGACCGGTGGGGCCGCCGGCCGACGCTGCTCACCGCCCACGTGGGCGCGGCGGCCATGATGCTCGGGCTCGGGCTGGCCCGGGATCTCTGGGCGGTGGCGCTGGGCGCGCTCCTGCTCGGCATGTTCGCCGAGGCGGCCCGGCCCGCGTTCGGGGCGATGATGATCGACGTGGTGCCGGCGAAGGACCGGCTGCGCGCCTTCTCGCTCAACTACTGGGCGATCAACCTGGGCTTCGCCTGCGCCGCCGTCCTCGCCGGCCTCGCCGCACAGGCCGACTACCTGCTGCTGTTCGTGGTCGACGCGGCCACCATGCTGATCACAGCGCTGATCATCTTCAGCAAGGTGCCGGAGACCCGACAGGCCGGCCTCGCCACCGCAGCAGCGGCTCCGCGCGGTGCGCTGCGCACGATCCTCACCGACCGGGTCTACCTCGGCTTCGTGGCACTCAACCTGTTCGCCGCGCTGGTGTTCCTCCAGCACATCTCGATGCTGCCGATCGCGATGGGCGACGACGGCCTGAGCCCCGCCACCTACGGCTCGGTGATCGCCCTCAACGGCATCCTCATCGTCGTCGGCCAGCTCTTCGTGCCCCGCCTGATCCGGGGTCGGAACCGCTCGCACGTGCTCGCGCTGGCATCCGTGGTGATGGGCGTGGGGTTCGGGCTGACCGCGTTCGCCGGCACCCCCTGGTTCTACGGGCTGACCGTGCTGATCTGGACGGTCGGCGAGATGCTCAACTCACCCTCCAACTCCACGCTGATCGCGGAGCTGTCCCCAGCCGAGCTGCGCGGTCGCTACCAGGGCGTGTTCTCCCTCTCGTGGCAGATCGCCGGGGCCAGCGCGCCGATCCTCGGTGGCCTGGTGCGCGAGCACGCCGGCAATGACACGCTCTGGTACGGGTGCGCCGCGCTCGGCCTCCTGACCGCTGTGGCCCACCTGGTGTCGGGGCCGGCCCGGGAACGGCGGGCGACCGCGCTGCGCCGTTCCGGCGAGGCACTGGTGCCGGCCACCGCCTCCCGCACGCCGCAGCCCGCCGAGGCGTGACGACTGGCGCTGCGGTGCCGGATTTTCTACTGTGCAGGGGAAACAGTTAACAACCTGAACTGTCGGGAGGTCGGGTGCACGCCCTGCGGCGCTGGTGGCACGACACCGCAGGCGGACTTCCCGCCACCTTCTGGTACCTCTGGGCCGGCCTGCTGATCAACCGGGCCGGCGCGTTCGCCATGCTGTTCCTCTCGCTCTACCTCACCGACGTGCGCGGCGCGAGCGAAGGGCTGGCCGGCACCGTGGTCGGCGCGTACGGGGCCGGCGGGGCGGCCGGAGTGCTGCTCGGCGGGGTGCTCGCCGACCGGTGGGGTCGCCGGGCGACACTGCTCGCCGCGCACCTGACCACTGTCGGCCTGATGGTGACGCTCGCCTTCACTCGACCCCTGCTGCTGATCGCCGTGCTCTCCGCGCTGATCGGCGTGGTCCACTCGATGCCCAGCCCGGCGTTCGTGGCGGCGATCGTCGACGTGGTGCCCGCCGAGCGCCGCTCACGGGCGTTCAACCTTCAGTTCTGGGCGTTCAACCTGGGCATGGCGGTCGCCTCACTGCTCGCCGGGGTCCTGGCCGAGGCGAGCTTCACCGCACTGTTCCTGGTCGACGCGGGCGCCACCCTGACCGCCGCCGCCGTGATCGCCTGGAAGGTGCCCGAAACGCTGCGGCTGACCCGACCAGCGGCCGGCCCGCCGCCCGCCACGGCACCGAGGTCCATCCGGACCCGCCGGCCAGGGCTGCACACCGCGCTCACCGACCGCACCTTCCTGGTCTTCGTCGGGCTCACCTTCGTGCTGGCCGTACTCACCATGCAGACGTCGACCATCATGCCGCTGGCCATGCGCGCGGACGGCCTGGGCCCATCGTCGTACGGGCTGGTGGTGGCGCTCGGCGGCGCGCTGATCGTGGTCGGGCAACTGTTCGTGCCCCGGCTGATCGACCGGCACCGCAAGGACGTCGTGCTGGCCGCCTCCACGGCGCTGCTCGCGCTCGGTTTCGGGGCGCTCGCCATCGCCGACGAACTGGCCATCTACCTGGGTGCCGCAGTGGTCTGGACGGTCGGCTCGATGCTCGCCGCCCCGCCCAACGCGCAGATCAACGCGGACCTGGCGCCACCGCAGCTACGAGCGCGCTACCAGTCGGTCTTCTACCTGACGTTCCCAGCCGCGGCGTTCGTCGCGCCCACCCTCGGCGGGGTGAGCCTCCAGCACCTCGGCGACCGGCACTGGCTGATCGTGGGCGGGCTGGGTCTGCTGGCCGCGCTCGGGCACCTGCTCGCCGGACCACCCCGGGAGCGGCACGTCGCCGCGCTGCGCCGGGTGGTCGACCCGGAGCCGACAACCCCCGCAGACCGCGTACCGACCGGATAACCGACGCAAAGCGCCCACCACGTCCCTGAGGTCGTGGTGGGCGCCCGCCGGTGGGGCCGGCGGCGGCGGGCAACACTCACCCCCGTAAGCATCGCCCGCTCACGCCGCCGGTCCAAACAGGTGGGAACCGTCCCCCAACGGTTAATCCACCCGTCCCCTCGCGCCTCGTCTGGTGCGCGGATCTGATCGATCCGCCGCTCCCCCGAACGTTTCCAAACGTGGCGCGGTGCAATAAAGCTAGTTCGCCCGGATTCTGGATTCAACCCAGAACGGCTGTCTCGCCGGTCACAACTGGCGAGTATCCGCTGCTCCGGCCTCGTCCGTTGGCAACAGGCGTCTACCCGTCCGGCATTCCCGCAAACACCTCAACCGTCTTCCCGATCGGGTGACTCGGTCCGGAAGAAGCTGCTCTGCCGGCCGTTCCGCAACTGTTCCTGATAAATCAGGTTCAGCCGCCGCAGGTCAAACGTGTAGAACCACTCATCCCAGGTGATCTCGCGAATCCGGTTGCTTTCCCGGTATCCGGGAATGTTGAAGGTCAACACACCCGCGCGACCGTCCCGCTCGGTGCCGGCGATGGTCGCCGGCTTCGCCCCGCGTTCCCGGGCCCAGCGCTGGATCACCTCGTGGTTCGCCGTGATCAAACTCCGCCCCGGCCGCTCCGGCCGATCCATGATCGACGAGATCACCTGCGAACTGCGGACCGACCGACCCGTACCCCGGCCGGTCCGGATCCCGCCGGCCGCCGTCCCGCCGCCGGTCGACGGCGTCAACGTGCGCCCGGCCGCCGTGCTCTTGGCCGGTGCCGTGCGCTTGGCCGTCGTGCTCTTGGCCGGTGCCGGGCGCTTCGCCGTCGTGCGCTTCGCTGCCGCGCTCTTGGCCGGCGTCGTGCGCTTCGCCGCCGGTCGTGCCGGCGCCTTCTTCGCCGGCGCCTTGCGCGCGGGCGCCGTACGCGCCGTCGCTGTCTTACGGGCCGCCGTGGTCTTCCGCGCTGCGGCGGTCTTCCGGGCGGCGGTGGTCCTGCTCGCGGCCGTGGTCTTGCGGGCGGCCGTCGATGTCGCCGCTGTGGTCCTCTTCGCGGCGGTCGCCTTCTTCGCCGGCGCCCGCTTCGCCGCCGCCGCCGTCGACTTCCGTCCGACGGTCGCCTTCGTGGCGGCGGCCCGCTTGGCGGGCGCGCTCTTGTTCGCCGGCGCGGCCTTGGCGCGGCTCGACGCCGGCCTGGCCGCCGACTTCTTGGTGGCGGCGGCACGACCCGCCGACGCCCGCGTGCCGGTGGCCCGGCCCGACGGACCGGTGCTGCTCCGACCCGCGCCGGCCCGCATCGAGCGCACCAGCTGTTTCACCAGCTCGGGCTTGCGCAATGCGGAGATCCCGGACACCCCGCGTTTGCGCAGCTGCCCGCGGATGTCGTCCACCCGCATCCGGGAAATCTCCGACTCGGAGACTCCGGGCGTACCCGGCGTCTGGTTGCCGGCCTGTCGCTTCGTCCTGGTCGCAGTCGCGCCGCGACCTGAGCTGTTCCGCTGAGCCATGGGACGCTCCGCTCCTTGGCACTCCGTCATCGGCGCGCGGGGGTCCCTTGCCGCACCGCGCGGTGCGGCATACCCGTCAGGAGCACTCCGAACCACAGTCAGCTCGCCATGATCGTGCTGGATCCAGGATCGAGTGGCATCGCCACGTCGGCGACACCACTACTTCCTGGTTCGAGCACGATCATGGGAGGCAGCCCTGTGCGGTGCTGGGGTCAGGTCGGGTCGGCGCCGGTGCCGGACGGCTCGAAGAGGTGGGCGAAGGCGGCCAGATTGGCTGTCGACTCGCCCCGCTTCACCCGCCACTCGTACTCGCGCCGGATCGAACTGCCGAAGCCGATCTCCAACATCGTGTCGAACGACTCGTCGGCGTACGTGAGCACAGCGCCGAACAGCCGGTCCAACTCGTCGGCGTCCACGCCGGCCGGGTTGACCCGACCGGTGAGGTACACGTCGCCGACCGCGTCGGTGGAGAAGGACACGCCGTACATCCGGGCGTTGCGCTGCAACAGCCAGGCCCACAGCTCCTCGCGGCGCTCGTCCGGCTGGCGCATCACGAACGCCTCGACGCGCAGCGCGTGCTCGCCGACGATCAGGTTGCAGATCGTCTTGAGCTTGTGGGTGCCCGGCAGCGTCACCGCGTACGAGCCGGGGCCGGTCGACTCCCAGGCCAGGTCCCTCTCGGCGCAGACCGATTCGATCAGGGTCGCAAGATCGCTCTTCGGGCTCACCGGACCCACTCTACGACCGACCCGGCTCGCGCACCGGGTGGCGACCGACGCCCGCGGTCACCAGGAGCAGGAGAGCGCCGGGTCACCCGCCAGGTCGGCTGCGAGCCGGGCACGCTGCCCGGCGATCGCCTCGCCGTAGACCCCGAGCAGACCGGCGACCGTACGTTCCCAGGAAAAGTGCCGGGCGTGCTGCTCCGCACCTCGGGCGAGCACCGACCGGAGAGCCCGGTTCGGCAGCAGGCCGCCCATCGCACGGGCCCAGTCGGCCGGGTCGTGCCCGTCGATCAGTACGCCACTGACCTGGTCCCGTACCGCGGTGACCAGCCCTCCGACGGCGGCGGCCAGCACCGGCGTACCGCAGGCCTGCGCCTCCAGGGCGACCAGCCCGAACGATTCGTTGTGCGACGGCACCGCGACCAGGTCCGCCGCCCGGTACAGGGCCGGGAGGTCGTCCCCGGTGAGCGGTGGCAGGAACCGCACCCCGTCGGTGACCCCGAGCTTGGCGGCCAGCTCGATCAGGGCGGTCGGCCGGTCCAGCCCACTGCCGCTGGGCCCACCGCAGATCACCACTGTCACCTGGTCGGCCAGCGCCGGGTCGCGTTCCCGCAACGCGGCGATCGCCCGGATCAGCACGTCGGGGGCCTTGAGCGGCTGGATCCGACCGACGAAGGCAACCACGTACCCGTCGACGGGAAGCCCCAGCCGGCGACGGGCCTGGCGGGCGGCCGCGGACCGGTCGCCCGGCGCGGGCCGGAACCGGGCCAGGTCGACACCTGGCTGCACGACGGACACCCGGGTCGGGTCGGCGTCGTACCGGTCGAGAAGGTCGCTGGCCTCGACCCGGGTGTTGGCGACCAGCCGGTCCGCCTCGGCGACGACCTGCTCCTCGCCGATGACGCGGGCCTTGGGCTCCGGCCGGTCACCGGCCGCGAGTTGGGCGTTCTTGACCTTCGCGAGGGTGTGCGCGGTGTGCACCAGCGGCACCCCCCAGCGCTCCTTGGCCAGCCAACCGACCTGGCCGGAGAGCCAGTAGTGGGAGTGGATCAGGTCGTAGTGGCCGGGCGGGCGGGACGCCTCGGCACGCAGCACACCGGCCGTGAAGGCGCAGAGCTGACCGGGCAGCTCCTCCTTGGTGAGACCTTCCAGGGGGCCGGAGGTGATGTGTCGGACCTGCACGCCGGGCGCCATCTCGACCACCGGGGGAAGGTCACCGGAGGTGGCACGGGTGAATATCTCCACCTCCACGTTGGCCTCGGCGAGACGCCGGGCGACTTCGAGGATGTAGACGTTCATTCCGCCGGCATCACCAGTGCCGGGCTGGTGCAGGGGTGAGGTGTGTACCGACAGGGTGGCGATGCGGCGGGGCCGGGGCCACGGTCGGGCACCTCGCTGACGCCCGACACCGGTGTGCATTTCCGCCACATCCGCTCCTTCTTCACGGTTGATGCCGTCTCGCACGACCGGCGCTTCTCGGTCAACCTGTACGCCGGATGTCATCTTCCCCATCGGGCTTCGGAAATTCCCCGGCGCGGCCCCTCGGGGTGACGGACCTCATCACCGAACGCCCGTCAATCCCCGCCGTACGCCCGGTCGGGGCGGGTCGTACGCCCAGGGTGACAATGTCGGGATGACCTCAGTCGCCATCGTCACCGGAGCGTCCAGCGGAATCGGCGCGGCCACCGCCCGCCGGCTCGCCGCCGAGGGCTTCCACGTGCTCGCCGCCGCCCGCCGCGCCGAACGGCTCGCCGACCTGGTCGCCGAGATCACCGCCGCCGGCGGGCAGGCCACCGCTGTGACCTGCGACATCACCTCGGACGAGTCGGTGGCCGGGCTGGCCGAGGCAGCCGCCCAGGCACCCGGGCCGGTCACCCTGCTGGTCAACAACGCCGGCGGAGCGCGCGGGCTGGACCCGGTGGAATCCGGCTCGGTCGCCGACTGGCAGTGGATGTACGACGTGAACGTGCTCGGCACCCTGCGGGTCACCCAGGCGCTGCTGCCGGCGCTGGAAGCCTCCGGTTCCGGCACCATCGTGGTGGTCTCCTCCACCGCGGGCCTGACCGTGTACGAGGGCGGGGGCGGCTACACCGCCGCGAAGCACGCGCAGACCGCCATCGCCGGCACGCTGCGCCTGGAGCTGTGCGGCCGGCCGCTGCGGGTCATCGAGATTGACCCGGGCATGGTGAAGACCGACGAGTTCGGGCTGGTCCGCTTCGAGGGCGACGCCGAACGGGCGGCCGCCGTCTACGCCGGGGTGCCGGGCCCACTGGTCGCCGAGGACGTCGCCGACTGCATCGCCTGGTGCGCCACCCGCCCCGAGCACGTCAACATCGACCGACTGGTGGTCCGGCCACGCGCACAGGCCGCCCAGCACAAGGTGCACCGGGTCTAGCAGTGCTGCCCGGCCGCAGTCGCGAACAGAGATCGGCCCAGGGGTCGTTGGCACTGAGGTCGACATGAGCCCTGTGGCGCGGCGCCGGCCGGTCGGCGCGGTCACGCGCGGTACCACGAACCCGAACCGGCTCCGTCGGGTGGACAACTGGATCGTCGCCACCTGCGCCGACCGGCTGTTGGCGGCGGACGACCCCCTGGTGGTCGACCTCGGCTACGGCGCCACCCCGGTGACCGCTGTGGAGTTGCGCGCCCGGCTGGCGGCCGGGGTCCGTCCGGACGTACGGCTGGTCGGGTTGGAAATCGACGCGGCCCGGGTGGCGGCCGCGGCGCCGGCCGCCGACCCACCCGGGCTGACGTTCGCCCGGGGTGGGTTCGAGTTGGCCGGGCTCCGGCCGGTGCTGGTCCGCGCGTTCAACGTGCTGCGGCAGTACGACGAGAGCGAGGTGGCCGAAGCCTGGCAGACGATGACCGCCGCGCTCGCCCCCGGCGGAGTGCTCGTCGAGGGCACGTGTGACGAGTTGGGGCGGCTCGCCAGTTGGCTGCTGATCGACGCCGACGGCCCCCGGACGCTGACCCTGGCCGCGAAGCTCACCACGCTGGGCAGCCCCGCCGAGTTGGCCGAGCGGCTACCCAAGGCGCTGATTCACCGCAACGTTCGCGGTGAGCCGGTGCACGCGCTGATCCGCGCCCTGGACGACGCCTGGCAGGCCGCCGCCCCGTACGCCACCTTCGGCCCCCGCCAACGCTGGCTGCGCGCCGTGACCCGCCTCCGCGAAACGGGCTGGCCCATCGTCAACAACCCCACCCGCTGGCGTCAGGGCGAACTAACCCTCCCCTGGCCCCTCCCCTAACCCCGCACCCCGCCCTGTCTGGCCCGACCCGACCGCCCCACCCAACCCGTCGGTCGATCATGGAGTTGTGGCGGGTGCTTTGACCCCGGAAAGGGTGAATGTCCCCCACCACAACTCCATGATCGACGCAGTCAGGCGCGCAGTCAGGCGCGCAGTCAGGCGCGCGGGGCTGGCGCGGGGCGCGGGCGGGGGGCTGGGGGTGGGTTAGAGGGTGCAGTTGATGAGGACTGGCTCGGGGTGCAGGGTTACGCCGAAGCGGGCGTGGACCTGGTCGCGGATGGTGCGGGCCAGGGTGAGCAGGTCGCTGGTGTGGGCGGTGCCGCTGCGGTTGGTCAGGGCAAGGGTGTGCTTGCTGGAGATGGCCACCCCACCCTCGCCGGGGTGGCCCTTGGCGAAGCCGGCCTTGTCGATCAGCCAGGCGGCGCTCACCTTGACCAGGCCGTCCGCCCCCGGCCAGGCGGGCGGGTCGCCCAGCTCGGCGGAACGTTTTAGGAGCTGTTCGTACGTCGCCCGGTCGAGAACGGGGTTGGTGAAGAAGGAGCCGACCGAGCGAGTGTCGGGGTCACTGGCGTCCAGCACCATTCCCTTGCCCGCCCGCAGCCGCAGCACCACAGCTCGGGCGTCCGCCAGCGGCACCTGGTCGCCCACCTCGACGCCGAGGGCTCGGGCCAGCTCCGCGTAACGCACCGGCCCGGAGAGCGGAGATTTGGTGAGCCGGAAGTCGACCGAGAGCACCAACCAGCGGTCCACGTACTTGAAGATGCTGCCCCGGTAGGCGAAGCCGCAGTCGGCGGCGGGGATGACCTGACGGGTGTCCTCGACCCGGTCGTACACCTCGACGCCGGTGATCGTCTCGGCGACCTCCTGGCCGTACGCGCCGACGTTCTGGATCGGGGTGGCACCGGTCGAGCCGGGGATGCCGGAGAGGCACTCCAGCCCGGCCCAGCCGTTGGCGACAGTGGCGGCGACGAGGTCGTCCCACGGCTCACCGGCGTCGACCCGTACGGTGACCGAGGTGGCGTCCTCGGCGATGACCTGTACGCCACGGGAGCGCACCAGCACGACGGTGCCGCGGAAGCCGGCGTCACCGATCACCACGTTGCTGCCCCCGGCCAGGATCAGGACCGGCTCTGCCGCGGCGCGCACCGCCTGGACGAGCTCGTCGGCACTGCCGGCGGCCACGATCCGCTCGGCCGGCCCACCCGTTCGGAGGGTGGTGTAGCCGGCGAGTGGACCGGGGATGGCACGATCGGCGTCGGTTGTCGGCTGGGCGGAGGCGTCTGGCACGCCCTTCACCTTAGGCTGACAAGTAGCCGTGGCACCCACTGGTCGCCCGGCACCCCCGGGAGGATGGCGATGAGCAGACTGCAGGGCAGCAAGGATTTCTGGATCGGGGCGCTCCGGACGGAGGGTCCGGCTTTCGCGGCAGCGGTGGCCGAGGCACCGCCGGAGACACCGGTGCTGTCCTGTCCGGGCTGGACGGTCAACGACCTCACACTGCATATGGCCGGCATCTACCACTGGGTTTCGTCGTTCGCCGGTTCCGGCCAGACCAGCCAACCGCCTCGGCGGGAGAAGGTCGAGGCCGACCCGGGCGTGAACGCGCTCCAGCTGTGGCAGCAGGGTTACGACCGGGTGATGACCCTCTTCGACGGGCTCGACCCGGAGGCGCCGACGTGGAACTGGGCCCCGCAGCCGAAGAAGGCCGGTTTCTGGCCGCGTCGGATGGCGCACGAGACGGCTGTGCACCGCTGGGACGCCCAGCTCGCCATCGGAGCTGGCGACCCGGTGGAGGCGAAGCTGGCGGCCGACGGGGTGAGTGAGGTGCTGGACACCTGGCTGCCGGCGGGCCGGCGGCAGGTGCCGGGTGACTGGCACGGGGTGGTGCAGCTCTGCGCGACGGATGCGGCCCACGAGTGGTATCTGCGGTTGCGCGGCGAGGGGGTGGCGCTGCTCGACACCGCGACCATCTTCGACCACGACGATCACCACGCCCGCGCCCAGGTCAGCGGCACCGCGAGCGACCTGCTGCTGGCGCTCTGGGGTCGGGTGAGCTTCGAGACGCTGGACGTCGTCGGTGACCGCACCCTGTTGAACGGTCTGCGCACGGGCTGACCGACCCACCACGAACGAGGGCGTCACCCCGGCGGGGGTGGCGCCCTCGTCGGCGTCCGGGGTCACCGCGCACCGGCGGGCTGCGCCCTGGCGACCGTCCATCACGGGACCACATCACTGAGAGAGCGCTCTCTTGACAGCGGGTTGGCGACCCACCACAGTGTCGTGAGAGCGCTCTCTTAGCCATCTGCCATCACCCGCCCGCCTTGAGAGAGGTCGAAATCCATGGCTGTCTTCCCGCGCCGCCGCCACGCCGCGGTGGCCCTCGCCGCCGCCACCGCCCTGCTCGTCACCGCTGGCTGCGGCGGCGGCGACGAGCCGGGCGACGGACCGGTCACCCTGACCGTCGACGTCTTCGGCCAGTTCGGCTACGAGCAGCTCTACCAGGAGTACATGACCGCGAACCCCGGCGTGAAGGTCGTCGAGCGCGGCACCGGCACCAACCTCGACGAGTACTCGCCGAAGCTGACCCAGTGGCTCGCCGCCGGCCGGGGCGCCGGCGACGTGGTGGCCATCGAGGAGGGTCTGCTGGTGGAGTACAAGGCAAATCCGGACAACTTCGTCAACCTGCTGGACCACGGCGCCGCCGACCTCAAGGGCAACTTCCTGGAGTGGAAGTGGAACGCCGGCCTGACCGCCGACGGCAAGCAGCTCATCGGCCTCGGTACCGACGTCGGCGGGATCGCCATGTGCTACCGCAAGGACCTCTTTCAGAAGGCCGGCCTGCCCACCGAGCGCGACGCGGTCTCGAAGCTCTGGCCGACCTGGCCGGACTACATCGCCACCGGCGAGAGGTTCACAGCGGCGAAGACCGGCGCGTCCTTCCTCGACGGGGCGACGAACACCTTCAACACCATCCTGCTGCAGACCGCCGGCAACAGCAGCGGCTACAGCTACTACGACACCAGCGAGAAGCTGGTCGTCGACAGCAACCCGGCCGTGCGACAGGCCTATGACACCACAATGGACATCATCGACTCGGGGCTCTCCGGAAAGTACGGCTCCTGGTCGGAAGAGTGGGTCTCCGCCTTCAAGCAGTCGAAGTTCGCCACCATCGCCTGCCCCGCCTGGATGACCGGCGTCATCGAGGCCAACGCCGGCACCGGCGCACAGGGCAAGTGGGACATCGCCCAAGTCCCCGGCAACGGCGGCAACTGGGGTGGATCGCACCTCGCCGTGCCGAAGCAGAGCAAGCACCAGGCCGAGGCGATCAAGCTGGCCAAGTTCCTGACCAGCGCCAAGGGGCAGATCGGAGCGTTCAAGGCCAAGGGTCCGCTGCCCTCCTCGCCGCAGGCGCTCGACGACCCGGCGATCACCGGCGCGACCAACGCGTACTTCTCGGGGGCGCCGGTCGGCGCCATCTTCGGCACCGGCGCGAAGAGCCTGAAGCCGGTCTACATGGGCCCGAAGAACCAGGCCGTACGGACCGAGGTGGAGAACGCGGTACGGACCGTGGAGCTGGGGCAGCGCAATCCCGCGCAGGGCTGGACCGACGCGGTGACCAACGCGAAGAAGGCCGCCGCCAAGTAGCCCAACCAGCGGGCGGGCGGGCTCCGACGACCGGAGTCCCGCCCGCACGGCGGAAAGGAGTTCCCGGGCATGACCGTCCAGCTCGACGCCCGCCCGCCGGTCGTACCGGCACCCCAGCGTTCGCCAGGCCGGCTCAGCCGGCTCGACACCCGGCTCTCGCCGTACCTCTACATCGCCCCGTTCTTCCTGATCTTCGGCATCTTCGGGGCGTACCCACTGGCGTACACCTTCTGGGTCTCGCTGCACGACTGGGACCTGCTCGGAGCCGACCACCCCTTCGTCGGAGCGGATAACTACACCCGGCTGCTGGCCGACGCCGACTTCTGGCACGCGCTGGTCAACACGCTGGGGATCTTCGTCATCTCGACAGTCCCGCAGTTGCTCGCCGCGCTGTGGCTGGCCAACCTGCTCAACCGCGGCCTGCGCGCGCGCACCGGTTGGCGGATGGCGGTGCTCGTCCCCAACGTCACGTCCACCGCTGCGGTGGCGATCGTGTTCGGGGTGCTCTTCGGCCGCGAGTTCGGCATGATCAACTGGGCGCTCGACCTGGTCGGGCTGGACGCGATCGAGTGGAAGTCCAACCGGCTGGCCTCCTGGGTGGCCATCTCCGCCATGGTCGACTGGCGGTGGACCGGCTACAACGCGCTGATCCTGCTGGCCGCGATGCAGGCCATCCCCCGCGACCTGTACGAGGCGGCGGCGATCGACGGCGCCAACCGGGCACGACAGTTCTGGTCGGTCACAGTGCCGCTGCTCAAACCGACGATCATCTTCTGCACCATCATCGCCACCATCGGCGGCCTGCAACTCTTCACCGAGCCCCGGATGTTCCACTCCGGCACCAACCCGATCCGCGGTGGGCCGCTGCGCGAATCTCAGACGCTGACCATGTACATGTTCGAGAACGCCTTCGCCCCGCACTACAACTTCGGGTACGGCTCGGCCGTGGCCTGGTTGCTCTTCGCGCTCATCGCGATCGTCGCGGCGGTCAACGTGCTGCTCCTGCGCCGCCTCGGCGGCGGGGACCGACCGCAGAAGGGAGCGGCGCGATGAGCCGACTCTGGCGGGCCAGCCCGCTCACCTACCTCGCCCTGGTCGTCGCCGCCGGCCTGTCGGTCTTCCCGATCTGGTGGATGTTCGTCGTCGCCAGCCGCAGCAACGACGCGATGGGCCAACTGCCACCCCCGGTCACCCCCGGCGGCAACCTGGGCGCCAACATCGCCCGCCTGTTCGACAACACCGACGCGTACTTCCTGACCGGCCTGATCAACTCAGCTGTCGTCTCGACCACTGTGACCGTCTCCGTGGTGTTCTTCTCCAGCCTGGCCGGGTTCGCCTTCGCCAAGCTCAGGTTCCGTGGCCGCAACGCCATGCTGCTGGTGATCATCGCGACCATGATGGTGCCGACGCAGCTCGGCGTGATCCCGCTCTACCTGCTCATGACCAAGCTGCACTGGAACGACCGGCTGCCAGCGGTCATCGTTCCGGTGCTGGTCACCGGGTTCGGGGTGTTCATGATGCGGCAGTACGCCGGCCAGGCGGTCAGCGACGAGCTGATCGAGGCGGCACGGATGGACGGCTGTGGCACCGCCCGGATCTGGTGGCACGTCGTGCTGCCCGCCCTGCGTCCCGCCGCCGCAGTCCTCGGTCTGCTCACCTTCATGACCACCTGGAACGACTTCCTCTGGCCGTACGCTGTATTGAACGATCCGGCGAATCCGACAGTGCAGCTGTCCCTACGAGCACTGTCGGACGGGTATTACCAGGACATGTCGCAGGTGTTCACCGGAACGGCCATCGCGACGCTGCCCCTGCTACTGGTCTTCGTGTTGTTCGGCCGGCAGATCATCGGCGGAATCATGGAAGGTGCGGTCAAGGCGTGAACGAGCGGAGCGAGCCAACCAACCGGCCCAGCAACGAGATCCGGTTTCCCGAACACTTCCTCTGGGGGGCGGCCACCGCCGCGTACCAGATCGAGGGCGCGGCCCGCGACGACGGTCGCGGTCCGTCCATCTGGGACACCTTTAGCCGTACGCCGGGCAAGGTGTACCAGGGCCACACCGGCGACGTCGCCTGCGACCACTACCACCGGTACGCCGACGACGTGGCGCTGATGGCCGAGCTGGGCCTTCGGGCGTACCGGTTCTCGGTCGCCTGGCCGCGGATCCAGCCCGACGGCACCGGCCCCGTGAACCCCCGTGGGCTGGACTTCTACGACCGGCTCACCGACACGCTGCTCGACCGGGGAATCGACCCGATCGTCACCCTCTACCACTGGGACCTGCCGCAGGCCCTCGGTGACCGGGGCGGCTGGACCAACCGGGACACCGCCGAGCACTTCGCCACCTACGCCACTGCGGTGTACGCCCGCCTCGGCGACCGGATCGACGTGTGGACCACGCTCAACGAGCCGTGGTGCTCGGCCTACCTCGGTTACGCCAACGGGCTGCACGCTCCGGGCGAGCAGGATCCGGCGGCGGCCTTCACCGCCGTACACCATCTGCTGTTGGGACACGGCCTGGCGGCGCGGGCGTTGCGGGCAGCCGGCGCGCGCAGCGTTGGCGTCACCGTCAACCCGGCCGACGTACGCCCGGCCGACCCGCAGAGCGCGGCCGACGCCGCAGCGGTCCGCCTGGTCGACGGCCTGCACAATCGGATCTTTCTCGACCCGCTGCTGGCCGGCGGTTACCCGGACGACGTCCGCGAGCACGTGGCCCGGATCGTCGAGCCGACGTTCATCCGCGACGGCGACGAGAAGGTGATCGCCGCCCCGATCGACCTGCTCGGCATCAACTACTACGCGCCGAGCTACGTGGCCGGTCGGCCCGACGGTGCCGGCAACGCCGTGTATCCGGGCACCGAGGGCGCTGTGCATTTCCTGCCGCCGGCCGGGCCGCTCACCGACATGGGTTGGATGATCGAACCGGCCGGGCTCACCCGGCTGCTGGAGCGGATCGCCGCCGACTACCCCGGGGTGCCGCTGCTGATCACCGAGAACGGTGCGGCGTTCCCGGACAAGACCGGCGCCGACTCGCCCGACGGCCCGGCGCAGGTGATCGACGCCGATCGCATCGCCTACCTCGACGGGCACCTCCGTGCGGCGCACGAGGCGATCTCCCGGGGCGTGGACCTGCGCGGTTATCTCGTATGGTCATTCCTGGACAACTTCGAGTGGGCGGAGGGTTACCGCAAGCGGTTCGGGATCGTGCACGTCGACTACCTGACCCAGCGGCGCACACCGAAGGCCAGCGCCCGGTGGTACCAGGAGGTGATCTCCCGGAACGGGCTGTGATGAGCGGGGGGAAAGCGCGATGACGACGGCGCAGCGGCCGACGCTCGAAGCGGTGGCAGCGCGGGCCGGGGTGTCCCGCGCCACCGTTTCCCGGGTGGTCAACGGCTCCACCACCGTCGCCGAACCGATCCGCGAGGCGGTCACCCGGGCGGTCGCCGAGTTGGGGTACGTCCCCAACCTGGCGGCCCGCAGCCTGGTCACCCAGCGCACCGACTCGATCGCCCTGGTCATGCCGGAGGCGGCCACCCGGGTCTTCTCCGACGACCAGGTCTTCCCCGGCATCATCCGGGGCGTCAGCCAGGAGTTGGAGGCGGCCGACAAGCAGCTGGTGCTGATGCTCGCCGGCTCACCGGCCGGGCACCACCGGGTCGAGCGGTACACCACCGGCCGGCACGTCGACGGTGTGCTCTTCGCGTCGCTGCACGGCGCCGACCCGCTGCCCGGCACACTGGCCCGACTCGGCATCCCGGTGGTGGTCAGTGGCCGCCCGCTCGGCGACGTGCCCGTCCCGTACGTCGACGTCGACCACGTGGGCGGGGTGACAGCGGCCGTCCGGCACATGATCGACACCGGTCGCCGACGGATCGCGACCATCGCCGGGCCACAGGACATGGTCGCCGGAATCGAACGGCTCAGCGGCTACCGCAGCACTGTCGCCGACGCCGGGCTGCCCGAGCTGATCGCCATCGGTGACTTCACCCGGGAATCCGGGTCGGCGGCGATGCGCCGCCTGCTCGCCGAGCATCCCGACCTCGACGGCGTCTTCGCCGCCTCCGACCTGATGGCGCACGCCGCCCTGCGGACGCTGCGCGAGGCTGGTCGGCGGGTGCCCGACGACGTGGCGGTGGTCGGCTTCGACGACATCGAGACCGCCGCCTACACCGAGCCGCCGCTGACCACCGTCCGGCAGCCCATCGTGGAACTCGGCCGCCGGATGACCCGCCAACTGCTCCGGCTGGCCGCCGGCGAGAGCATCGAGCAGGCGATCATGCTCCCCACCGAGCTGATCCGCCGCGCCTCCGCCTGACCGCGCCGGGCAATTTATTGCGTCGCTCGGGCGGGCGATCCTGGTTAGCCTCGCCGACATGCCGGATCCCGTCTCGCTGCTGCACGTCCCCGCCCTCTCCGACGCAGCCGAGTACGCGTACGCGGCCACCGTCGACGCACCTGCCCGGTTGGTGTTCACCGCCGGGGCGTGCCCGCTGGACGCCGAGGGGCGCACTGTCGCGCCTGGCGATCACGCCGCGCAGGCCCGGCAGGTGATGACGAACCTGGAGACCGCCCTCGACGCGGCCGGCGCGCGCATGACCGACGTCGTCAAGACCACTGTCTACGTGGTGTCGTCGCAACAGGCTGACCTGGTGACCGTCTGGGAGGTGGTGCGGGACTTCTTCGGCGACCACGACCCGCCCAGCACCCTACTCGGGGTGGCCGTGCTCGGTTACACCGACCAACTGGTCGAGGTCGAGGCCGTCGCGGCCGTACGGATGGAGGGCTGACATGCGCATCCGTGTGGCGCAGCCGGACGACGCTCCGGGCGTGGTGGCGCTGCGGACGATCGTCTACCCGTACCAGGTGCGCGGCGTCGAGTCGACCCGGAAGATGATCGCCGAGCCGGTACCGGGCAGGGACTGGGTCGGCTTCGTGGCCGAGGTCGATGCCCAGGTCGTCGGTTGGGTGACGGCCCAACGCAACGACTCGACCTCGACGGCGAACTTCGGTGACATCAGCCTCCTGCACGTCCACCCGGAGCACCGGCGGCGCGGCATCGGCACCGCGCTGCTGACGACCGCGACAGGTCACCTCGCCCCGCTGGGGGTCCGCCGGCTCCGCGCCTTCGCCCAGCCGGACGCGCTGCCGTTCGCCAGTCGGCACGGCTACGAGCCCAGTCGTGAGCTGCGCTTCTCGGCGCTCGATCTGAACCCGGCACCCGCGCTGCCCGACCCGCCGCCGGGCGTACGGCTGCTTCCGATCGCGGAACTGGCCCCGCACCGGCTCTACGCGGCGGACGTGGCAGCGGCGCTGGACGAGCCGGGCGACGTACCTGTCGACTCGATCAGCTACGAGAGCTGGTTGTACGACGTCTGGGACAACCTGGGCCTCGACAAGGAGGCCAGCACCGCCGTCGAAGTCGACGGGGAGGTGGCCGCGTTCAGCCTGGTGAAGCGGGACGGGGACCGGATGTGGTCGGACTTCACCGGCAGCCTCCCGGCGTACCGCGGCCGAGGGCTGGCCCGGCTGGCCAAGACGGTGGCGCTGCACCGGGCCGCCGCGAACGGCGTGCGCGTCGCGTACACCTCGAACGACGAGTCGAACGGGCCGATGCTCGCGATCAACACCCGGCTGGGCTACCGCCCGGTGGCAGCCGAGTGGTCCTGCCTAGCAGACCTGACCTGACCAGACCGGGCCCCCCGCCCGCGCCGATCTTGCAGTTCCGGTAGCCGATATGTACGGAATGCCCCCTATGCCGCGACCGAGAGTGCAAGATCGCCGAAGGGACGAGCCCGAACTCGTCGATCATGGAGTTGTGGTGCCTGCTTTGGTGCTACAAGGGCGCTTTGTCACCCACCACAACTCCATGATCGACGGGGGCAGCGCCGGGGTGATCAGGGAGAAGGCAGGTGTTCAAGGCGAGCGCCGCTCCTCGAACACCTGGCGGGCGACGGCGTGGGTGTCAGGGCCGAAGAGCACCAGGCGGGCTTCGGTGACGGTGGCCGGGGTGGCAGAGCGAAGCACCGCCAGCGCCTGACCGACCGCGTCGTCGACCGGCCAGCCGTAGATGCCGGCGGAGATCAGCGGAAAGGCCACAGTGCTCGCGCCCACCTCGTCGGCCACCCGGAGACTGTTGTCGTAGCAGTCGCGCAGCAGCGCCGACCGGTCCTCGTTGGCCGACCAGACCGGCCCCACGGTATGGATCACCCATCGGGCCGGTAGCTCTCCGGCAGTGGTCGCCGCCGCTTGTCCGGTGCGCAGGCCCTTGCCGTAGCGGGACGCCCGCAGCGCCCGGCACTCGGCCAGGATCGCTGGGCCGCCGCGCCGGTGGATCGCACCGTCGACCCCACCGCCGCCGAGCAGGGACGAGTTCGCGGCGTTCACGATGGCGTCCACCCGCTGGGTGGTGATGTCCCCCTCGACCAGAGTGATCTCCATGTCAGCTCTCCTCGATCGGCTGGCCCATCGAGCGACGGGCTAGCAGGGTGGCACCGGCGACCGCGGCCGGCATGATCAGCACGGCGCCGAGCGGAATCAGGAAGCAGAGGAAGACGGCCACTCCGAAGCCGAGCGCGGTGGGCCGGTCGGCCTTCAGGATCGTCCGACGCTGCGGCAGCCGCATCCCGCGTCGGTAGAACGGCGCACCGACCAGTTCCACGGCGAGGAACCACCCGCCCACTGCCGCGCCGATGACCGGGACGACAGTCTGGCCGACCACCGGGATGAAGCCGGCGACGAAGAGCGGGATGCCGACCAGCGCCGTGAGCGCCACCAGGCGTACCGAGTCGGCGAGGCTGCGACGCAGCGACGACCAGAACGGCACGTCCACCGCGCCCGGAGTGCCGCCGTACCGCTGCTCGACCTGCTCGGAGATCTTCTCGTAGAAGGGGTCGCCGATGACCAGTGTGACAGCGGTGAAGGTGAGCACGCCGAGCAGGCCGCCGAGCCCCAGGAAGGCCAGCCCGGCGATCACCCGGACCAGGCTGCGGCCGGTGCTCGACCAGTCGTCGGCGAACGGGGTGACCAGCGCGGCGAGGTCGTCCACGAAGTACACCAGCGTGGCGAGCGCGGCGAGGAAGAGCACGCCGGAGATCAGCGCCGGCACGATGCCGAGCAGCATCAGCCCCGGATTGCGGACGTAGAGGCCCAACCCGCGCAGGAGCAGCCCCGCCCCGGCGAGGAAGCGTCCGACGACCCCGGTCACCGGGCTGGCGATTCTGCTGGCATCCACGATCGAGCAGCCTAACCAGCCGTGATCGGATCCGCCGGGCGGAGCGCTAGCAGCGCCTCGCCACGTACACATCAACCGGTTGACGGACGGTGGCGATCCACCGGGGACGCGGAGGTTCGTCGCTGACCGGTCGATTCGCCGCCGGCTCACCCCGACAACCCTTGAGGGGTACGAAGTCAGCGGCGGCGGAAGGCGGCACGATGCCGGTCATCGAGGTGACCCACCTGAAGAAGCGGTACGGCGACCTGGTGGCGGTGGACGACGTGTCGCTGGCCGTGGAGGCGGGCGAGATCTTTGGCGTCCTCGGTCCGAACGGCGCTGGCAAGACCACCACCGTGGAGTGTGTCGCCGGGCTGCGTGTCCCCGACGGGGGCGGGGTGTCGGTCCTCGGGCTCGACCCCCGCCGGGACTCGGCCCAGCTACGCCAGCGGGTCGGGGTGCAACTCCAGGAGAGTCAACTGCCGGACCGGCTGCGGGTGGCCGAGGCACTGGAGTTGTACGCCTCGTTCTACAGCGACCCCGCCGACCCGGCCGAGCTGATCGACAAGCTGGGCCTCGGCGACAAGCGGAACACCGCGTACAAGAAGCTCTCCGGCGGTCAGAAGCAGCGGCTCTCCATCGCGCTGGCCCTGGTGGGCAACCCGGAGATCGCCATCCTCGACGAGCTGACCACCGGGCTGGACCCGCAGGCTCGCCGGGACACCTGGGGCCTGATCGAACAGGTCCGCGACAGCGGGGTGACGATCGTGCTGGTCACCCACTTCATGGAGGAGGCCGAGCGGCTCTGCGACCGGGTCGCGGTGATCGACCGGGGTCGGGTGGTCGCCCTGGACAGCCCGGCGGGCCTGGTGTCGACTGTGGCTCCGGAGCAGCGGATCCGGTTCCGACCCTCGGCTCCGGTCGACGACCGGCTCCTCACCGACCTGCCCGAGGTCTCCGCCGTGCAGCGCACCGGCAGCCAGGTGGTGGTGACCGGCACCGGTGAGCTGCTGCACGCCGTCACCTCGGTGCTCGCCCGTCACCAGATCGTCGCCGCTGACCTGCGGCTGGAGCAGTCCACCCTCGACGACGCCTTCGTCGAGCTGACCGGGCACCGGCCCGCCAACTGAGAGGGAGCCAGCATGCACGCCTTCCGCAACATCCTGAGAATCGAGGCGCGGCTCTATCTGCGGGACCTGCCGACACTGCTTCTCACCGTCGGGCTGCCCACAGTGATCCTGGTGGTGCTCGGGTTGGTTCCCTCGCTGCGCAAGCCGGATCCGACCTTCGACGGGCAGACCTTCGTCAGCTACTTCGCCCCGTCGCTGCTGGTGGTCACCCTCGCCATGGTGGGGGTGAACATCCTGCCGGCCGTGCTGGCCACCTACCGGGAACGTGGCGTGCTGCGCCGGCTGGCGACCACCCCGGCGCATCCGGCGGCGCTGCTCGCCGCCCAACTGGTGCTGGCCCTGGCCGGGATCCTGGCCAGCGCGCTGCTGCTCATCCTTGTCGCCCGGTTCGCGTTCGGTGTGCCGTTCCCCCGGCACCCGCTCGGCTTCACGCTGGCGTTCGTCCTCGGCACGGCCGCCCTGCTGTCGCTCGGCCTGCTGGTCGCCGCCGTGGCCCGCACGACGAAGGCGGCACAGGCCCTGGCCGTGCCGCTGTTCATGATCACCATGTTCTTCGGCGGGGTCTACCTTCCCCGGTTCCTGCTTCCGGACGCCGTGGCGCGGATCGGCGACTACACGCCGCCCGGGGTGCAGGCGCTCCTCGACGCCTGGACCGGCACCCCGCCGCAGCCGCTGCACCTGGGGATAATGGCGGTGATCGCCGTGGTGGCCGGCGCCGGCGCGGCGAAACTGTTCCGCTGGGAGTGAGCGGAGATGCGATGACCTGCAACGGTGGGCACGACCGTCTGGCCAGTTGGCGAGAGCGCGAGGCGAGCCTCTATCGGGTGTTCCCCTTCGGCGGGCTGGCCCTGGGCACCCTGCTGGCCCTCGTCGCACCGGCACCCGATCATCTCGGGACACTGCCCACCCTCGCCATCGCCGTGGCGGCCGGATGCTGGGTTGCCTGGTTCGTCACAGTGCACCCCGGCTGGCAGAGCCGGCGCACGCTGATGGCGGTCTACTACGCCGGGCTGCTCACGTTCGCCGCCGCACTGGTGGCCAGCAGTCCGTGGTACGGCTTCTTCGCCTGGATCGGCTACATCCACGCCTTTCCGGTGCTGCCCGGCCGCTGGCGGGTCGCCGGCGTGGTCACCACGGCCGCCCTCGTCGCCACCTCCCAGGGCGGTGGCCTGTCGGTGGTGCTGTCGCACTGGCCGCTCTGGCTGGTGCTGGTGCTGTTCAACCTGGTGGTGGCCGGCTCGGTGAGCTGGTTCGCGATGGTCGCCGAACAGGAGGACGCCAAACGCAAGCGGTTGGTGGCGGAACTCGGCGAGACCAACCGCCAGCTCACCGAGACGGTCAGTGAGAACGCCGGGCTGCACGCCCAACTGCTCACCCAGGCCCGGGAGGCCGGCGTGCTGGACGAGCGGCAACGAATGGCGCGCGAGATCCACGACACCCTGGCGCAGGGGTTGACCGGCATCATCACCCAACTGGAGGCGGCCGAGCAGACCCGCGACCGGTCCGCCGAGTGGCGCCGGCACGTCGACAACGCGCTCGCGCTGGCCCGGGAGAGTCTCACCGAGGCCCGCCGCTCGGTTCAGGCGGTCCGTCCGGAGCCGTTGGAGACCGCCCGGCTACCGGACGCCCTCGTCGAGCTGGGCGGGCGCTGGTCGGCCCTGAACGGGGTACGGGCCGACGTGGCCACCACCGGCACACCCCGCCCGCTGCACCCGGAGGTCGAGGTGACCCTGCTCCGGGCCGCCCAGGAGGCGCTGTCCAACGTGGCCCGGCACGCCGCCGCGTCGCGGGTCGGGCTGACCCTGTCGTACATGGCGGACGTGGTCACGCTCGATGTCCGCGACGACGGGACGGGCTTCGACCTCACCGACCAACCGCTGCCCCGTGAGCCGGGCGGCGGGTACGGGCTGACCGCCATGCGGCAACGGGTGACAAGGGTCGGTGGCGAGTTGGCCGTCGAGTCCGAGCCGGGCAGCGGCACCGCCATCTCGGCATCCGTCCCCGCGCTACCCGGAGGTGCCGCTTGACCGCCCCGGTTCGACTGCTGATCGTCGACGATCATCCGGTGGTGCGGGACGGGCTGCGGGGGATGTTCACCGGCGACCCCGATTTCGAGGTGGTGGGCGAGGCGGCGGACGGCTCGGAGGCGTTGGCCCTGGTCGCGACGCTGCGGCCCGACGTCGTGCTGATGGACCTGCGGATGCCCGGGATGGACGGGGTGACCGCCATCGGCAGGCTGGCTCGCGCCGGCAGCACCGCCCGGGTGCTGGTGCTCACCACCTACGACACGGACGCGGACGTGCTGCCGGCGATCGAGGCGGGTGCGACCGGTTACCTGCTCAAGGACACCCCTCGGGAGGATCTGGTCCGGGCGGTCCGGGCCGCGGCCCGGGGTGAGTCGGTGCTCGCGCCGAGCGTCGCCGGCCGGCTGATGGGCCGGCTGCGCGCACCCGCCGAGGAGCCGCTGAGCCAACGGGAGCTGGAGGTGCTCACCCTGGTGGCCCGCGGTGCCTCCAACCGGGAGGCGGCGACCCGCCTGTTCATCAGCGAGGCCACAGTCAAGACGCACCTGCTGCACGTGTACGCCAAGCTCGGGGTCAACGACCGGGCTGCCGCGGTGGCCACCGCGTACGACAGGGGTTTGCTGACGCCCGGCGGGCGGTGAGCGGGACCGGGCAGGATGGGCGGGTGCGCGCGTCCCGACTGATCTCTTTGCTGTTGCTGTTGCAGTCGCGCGGCTCGATGACCGCGAGCGAGCTGGCGCGGGAGTTGAAGGTCTCCGAGCGGACCGTCTACCGGGACGTCCTGGCGCTCTCCGCCGCTGGCGTGCCGGTCTACGCCGACCGGGGGCGGGCCGGCGGTTACCGCCTGCTCGGCGGGTACCGCACCCGACTGACCGGGCTGACCCGGGACGAGGCGGAGGCGCTCTTCCTCGCCGGGCTGCCCGGGCCGGCCGGCGAGATGGGGCTCGCCGACGCTGTCGCGTCCGCCGAGCTGAAGGTGCTCGCCGCGCTGCCACCCGCCCTGCGCGACGCGCCGGCCCGTGCCGGGCAGCGGTTCCACCTGGACGTGCCGGGCTGGTTCCGGGAGACCGCGCCACCGCTCTGGCTGCCCGAGCTGGCCCGGGCGGTCTGGGGCGACCGGGTCGTGGAGCTGCGCTACCGACGCGGCGACCGGGAGGTGACCCGCCTGGTCCAGCCGTACGGCCTGGTACTCAAGAGCGGGGTCTGGTATCTGGTCGGCCGGGTCGGCGACGATGTGCGCACCTACCGGGTGGACCGGGTCACCGGGGTCGGAGTGAGCGACGAACACTTCGACCGCGACGAGGGCTTCGACCTGGCCGGGCACTGGCGCGAGCAGGCCGGGTCGTTCCTGCGGACCATGCTGCGGGCCGAGGTCACCGTCCGGCTGAGCCCCGCCGGCCTGCGCCAGCTCCGGCACCTGGTCGATGCCCCCTTCGTGTACGACGAGCTGGTCGCCGCCGCCAGCCCACCCGACGGGCAGGGCTGGGTGGTGGCGCGGCTGCCCGTCGAGTCGGTCCAGGTGGCGTACCACCAACTGCTGGGGCTCGGCCCCGAGGTCGAGGTCGTCGACCCACCCGAGCTGCGACAGTTGTTCGCGGCGAGCGCCGACCGGCTCGCCGCGCTCTACCGGTAGCCGGTCACGTCCGCCGGCTTGCCCGCGTCGACCACCTCGGTGATGTAGCGGAAGCCCTCGGGTTGGCTGCCGTCGAGGTCGGTGAACCCGTACACCTTGGACAGCGTGCCGGCGTCGACGGACTTGCCGCTCCAGCGGGCCTTCTCCTCGTCGGCGGCGAGCGCGGCCACCGCCCGGCCGACGAAGGCCGGGGTCTCCGAGATGAGGAAGTTCGGGTCGGTGGCGGCGCCGTCGCGCCAGTTCTCCTCGGTCACGCCGAAGTGCTCCAGCATCGCCTCGGAGCGGATCCAGCCGGGGGTGAGCGCCACTGCCGTGCAGCCGTGCGGCTTCAGCTCGTGCGCCTGGCTGAAGGCGAGCCGGTTGACCGAGACCTTGGCCAGGTCGTAGAAGACCGACAGCCGGTAGTTCTCGTCGTTGTACGCCTTGGTGCCGTCGCCCATCTCCACCACCAGGCCGCCGGGCTTGCGGATCAGCAACGGCAGGGCGAAGTGGCTGGTGATGATGTGCGTGTCGACGGCCAGTCGCAGGGTACGGAAGCCGGCGTCGAGCGGCTGCTCCCAGACCGGCTTGTCCCAGGTGACCAGCGGGTCGCCGCCCCAGATGTCGTTCACCAGCACGTCGAGTTGGCCCTGCTCGGCGTCGATCCGGACGACCAGGTCGCGGACCTGCTCGGGCACCAGGTGGTCGACCTGAACGGCGATGCCGGTGCCGCCGGCCGCGCTGACCAGCTCGGCGGTCTCCTCGATGGTCTCGGGTCGGTCCATCTCGGAGCGGCCGGCCCGTGTGCTGCGACCGGTGGCGTAGACAGTGGCACCGGCCGCGCCGAGCTGAACGGCGATCTGCCGCCCGGCACCACGGGTGGCACCGGCGACGAGCGCGATCTTTCCTGTGAGCGGTTGTGTCATGCCTGCGACGTTGTCAGGAATACCTGACAACCGACGTCCGAATTCGGTACTCGATCTAGTCGACCAGCCGGACCCGGACCCGGCGGTTGGCCCGGCCCTTGCTCTCCACCTTGACCACCTGGACCTTGCCGATCTGGGCGGTGGAGGCGACGTGGGTGCCGCCGTCGGCCTGCACGTCCAGCCCGACGATGTCGACGATCCGGACCTCCTGCTCATCCGGCGGGATGAGGTTGGACTGGGTACGGATGATGTCCGGCAGCGCCAGCGCCTCGGTGCGCGGCAGCACCCGGGTGGCGACCGAGCGGTCGGCGGCCACCTCGGCGTTGACCAGCTCCTCGATGCGGCTCTTGAAGTCCGGGGGCACCTCGGGGAGGTTGAAGTCCATCCGGGCCTCCCCCGGTTCCATCGAGTTTCCGGTGACGAGCG
The DNA here is from genome assembly GCF_046549335.1 of Micromonospora sp. 050-3. Lineage (NCBI taxonomy): Bacteria > Bacillati > Actinomycetota > Actinomycetes > Micromonosporales > Micromonosporaceae > Micromonospora > Micromonospora sp. 050-3. Next base: position 53,012 of record NZ_JAJPVX010000003.1, on the reverse strand, counting down.
CGCCGAAGTCGCGGAACACCACGCCGCAGAGCACGTGCAGGCCCGAGTGGGTACGCATCAGCCGGGTCCGGCGCTCGTCCTCCACAGCGCCGAGGACCTCGGTGCCGACCGGCGGCAGCGGGTCACCCTCGGCGGGGATCAGGTAGGGGTCGTCGCCCTTGCGGGTGCCGACGATCCGGGTCTGCACGCCCTGCCAGAGCAGCACGCCGTGGTCGGGTGGCTGACCACCGCCGCCCGGGTAGAACGCCGAACGGTCCAGCACGATGCCCTGCTCCGCGTCGGAGTGCAGGACCGTGCACGTCCATTCGCGCACTGTCGGGTCGGCAAGGTCCAGCCGGTGCGTGCGGCCATGCTGTGTGACGCCCATGACAGGGCAGGCTACTCGTTCAGGAAGCCGGAAATGCGGTCCCGCAGATCAGCGCGTTCCGACCAGAGCACGCCGGGCCGGTCGTACACGTGCAGGGTGGCCTGGGGCAGCGCGACGGCGAGCCGCTCGGCGACCTCGACCGGGTGCAGGTCGTCGCCGGCGCAACCGATCACCAGCGCCGGCGTGGTGACGCCCGACAGGTCACCGATCTGGCGCAGCGGTGTCTGGTCGGTGAGCGTGGCCAGACCGTCGGCCAGACCGTCGCGAAGCAGTTGGTCGAGTCGTTGGCGCAGGTAGGCCCAACCGGCCGGGGTGTTGCGCACCGCCGGGGGCAACTCCAGCGTGACGATGTCGGCGACCGCCGAGGCGTCCCCGCTCTCCACCGCCTCCAGCAGGTCCGTGACGCGTTCCCGGGCGATCGGCCCGCGTGGCTCGTCGAGGACCGCGGGCAGGAAGAAGACCAGTTTGTCGAAACGATCCGGGCTCTCCACGAGGAGTCGGCAGAGGGCACCCGCGCCGAGGCTCGCGCCGAACGCCCGGCTGGCGCCCCCGAGGTCGGCGATCGCCCGCAGATCACGGGCAAGGTCCAGGTAGTTCCACGGCCCGTCCGGGGCTTCGGAGCGGCCGTGCCCGCGGAACTGGAAGAACACCTTGCGGCCGTTCACCCCACTGCCGAACGGGCGGGTGGTGGCGATGCCGTTGCCCAGCCCGTGCGCGAACACGGTGACCGGATCACCGGTGCCGGTGACCAGCCGCTCCAGCCGTACGCCGTGCGGGGTGGTGACCAGCTCGGTCTCCGGCTCCGGCAGCGCCGGCCGGCCGGTACGCGGCCCACCCGGCCCGGGCCCCCAGGTGCGGGGCCCGCTGTCGGGTGGGGGCGGCCAGCGAAAACCTCTCACCAGAACCCTTTGCCGTCGCTCAGGTCGCGCAGACCGACCCGGACGTCGAGCAGGTAGATGAGCGCGGCGGCGATGCCGATCAGTCCGAAGAGGCTGATCGGACCGAAGCCGAGCAGTGTGAGCACGAGGCAGACCGCCAGGATGGCGATCCAGCCGCCCTTGGGCAGCGTCCCGATGGCGGGGAAGGCGTCGGAGCGCTGCGTGACGGCATGCACCAGCGCGACACCCTGGATGATCAGCGCGAAGACGAGCAGGATCAGCTCGATCACGTAGCGGACTTCGAACGCGAAGATCGGCGCGGCGTTGGCCATGTCGGCCAGTTTATGTCCACGACCCCGGCTACGTCCGACAAGGACGCCGCCGGGGTCGTCGACAGGATGAGCTACTCGGCGGCCGGGCGGGTCCGCTTGGTGGCCCGGGGAAGCTTCGCCGACGGGGTCTCGGCCGGCTTGGGAGCCTTCGGCGCGCGGGCGACCTTCTTGACCGCGGCCGGCTTCGCCTCGGCGATCTCGGCCACGTCGGCCGGGGTCGGCACATCGGCGGGGGCCGCAGCGGTGGGGGTGGTGACAGCCGCGGTGGTGGCCGGCGTCACGGCCTCGGTGGCCTCGATGTCGGCGTTGACAGTCTCGGCGGCCTCCAGCACGCCGGCACCGACGACCCGCTCGCCCCGGGCGACCAGCGCGCCGTACGCGGCGAACGCGCGCTCCTGGGCGACCTGGGCACTCGCGACCACCAGGGCAGCGTTGCGGGTCGCGGCGGCGCGCAGCTTGTCGATGTCGGCCACCTCGCGCAGCTTCGCCAGGTCGGCGGTCTCGTTGGCGGTGCGCAGCGTCTCGGTGGCCTTCTGCTTCAGCTCGAAGCCGGTCAGCACGGCCCGGCCACCCAGGTCGGCGACGACCCGGGTGCTGAGGACGCCGACCACTGCCGGCAGCTTGCGCAGCTGCTCGATGGCCAGCTCACCGGCGCCGGCGGCGGCGTAGATCGGGGCGGGGATGCGGTTGGTCTTCGGCTCGCTCATGACGTCTCCTCTTCGGCCGCCTCGGCGGCCTTCTTCTTCTGGGGGATGCTGGTGCTGCCCGGGGCGGGGGCGGTGCCCGCCTCGGTGACGGCGACCGACTCGAGCACAGCTTCGGTCGGGGTGCCGCCCACTGTGGTGGGGCCGGTAGCGGCGACATTCGCCAGGTCCGCGGCCTGGCTGGCGGGCTGGTCGGCGGCCTGGGGGACGGGCTGGTCGGCCTGCGCCGCCTCGGCTTCGGCCTGGGTCTCGGCCAGCCGGGTGTTCTCCCGGCGGAACGTCTCGTAGATCTGACTGAGCGACTGCTTCTGCGCCATCGTCAGGTCGGCGTCCACGGCGATGGCGGCGAGCACCCCGTGGCCTTCCTTGTCGTCGAGCAGACCGGCGCGCAGGTACATCGCCGGCGTGGAGACCCGCAGCGCGCTCGCCAGTTGCTGGAGCACCTCGGCGCTGGGTTTGCGCAGGCCGCGCTCGATCTGGCTGAGGTACGGGTTGCTGACCCCCGCTTGCTCGGCGAGCTGCCGCAGCGAGATCTTGGCGTTGCGCCGCAGATCGCGGATGAACCCGCCGACGTCGGGAAGGTCCTTGGGTGTGGCCATGGCAGCGACGCTAATGGCCGGCGCTAGCTCTTGCAAGCAAAACGCTAACCATAGTTAGCAAGGTCTCAGCATCCCGTTTGCGCGCCGCTCGCCCGGTCCGTACGGTCCGTCTGTGCACAAGATCACAGTCAATGGAGCAAGCATCGCGTACGACGAGGCCGGCACCGGTTCGCCCGTCGTCCTGCTGCACGCCGGAATCGCCGACCGGCGGATGTGGCGGGGACAGGTGTCCGCGCTCGCCGCCCGGCACCGGGTGATCGTCCCGGACCTGCGCGGCTACGGAGACTCGGAGCTCCCGCCGACCCCGTTCACGCACCACGACGACGTGGCCGGGCTGCTGGACGCGCTCGACCTGCCCCGGGCCGCTCTGGTCGGCTGTTCCTTCGGTGGGGGGGTCGCCATCGACACCGCGCTGGCCCACCCCGACCGGGTGAGCGCGCTCGCGCTGTTCGACACGGCGGTCTCCGGCAACGAGTGGTCCGACGAGGCGAACGACCTCTGGGACGACCTGGTCGGAGAGACCGACCCGGACGACTTCGTCGCCGGCGCGGCCGGTGAGGTGCGGTTCTGGGTGGTCGGCCCGCGACGCCAGCCAGAAAACGTCGACACGGAGCTGCTCGCGTTCGCGCAGGAGATGGACCAGCGTGCCCTCGCCGCCGAGCTGGCGCTCGGCGCGGTCGAGGTGGGAGAGCTGTCGCCACCGGCGATCGGCCGTCTCGGCGAGCTGAAGATCCCCGTCCTGGTCACCGCCGGCGCCGCGGACGTGCCGGACATCAGTCGGCTCGCCGACCGGATCGCCGCCGAGGTCCCCGGCGCGGTACGACTGCCCGACGTGCCGGACGCAGCCCACCTGCTGCCGCTGGAGCGCCCTGAGCCGGTCAACGCCGCACTGCTCGACTTCCTGAGCTAGCCACCCCCGCCGCCGGCGGTGTCACCAGAGCGGGCGGACCGCCCCGACCGGAACCCCGCCGCCGAAGAGCGGCACCTCGGCGTACTCGGTCAGCACCGGGGCGTCCACGCCGAGCCGCCGCAGCGCGGAGACCAGTACCGGCATCCGGGCCCGGTCGGCGCCGTCGTCGATCTTCAGCGCGACGGCGCCGACGCCCGGCAGCGCCACGGCGATCACACCCTCGGCACCGACCTTGGCCAGCAGCCCCGGGACACCACGCATCAGCCGGGTGTCGTCGGCCTGGGTGCCACCCACGATCTCCGGGTGCGCCCGCATCGCGTCGGCCACCGTCCGCGGCACCGAGCCGGTCTCGGCGTCGACCAGCCGGAGGTACGCCCCGGCTAGGCCGGTCAGCGACACCGCCAGGACCGGAGCGCCGCAGCCGTCGACCCCCACCGCCGCCGCCTGCTCGCCGGTGAACTCCTCGATGGCGGCCCGCAACCGCTGCTGTAGCGGGTGCTCCGGCCGCCAGTAGCCCTCCCGCGACCAACCGGCGGCCTCGCAGGTCAGCAGCATCCCGCTGTGCTTGCCGGAGCAGTTCATCTGCACCCGGCTCGGGCCGCCGCCGGCGCGAAGCACCGCCTCCCGGGCCGCGGCGCCCACCGGCAGGTCGGGTGGACAGTGCAGCGCCGACGCGTCCAGCCCGGCGCGCTCCAGCAGCGCACCGACCCGGGCCAGGTGGAATTCCTCGCCGGCGTGGCTCGCCGAGACCAGCGCCACGTCGGCCGGGTCGGTCAGGGCCAGGCCGGCCCGGAGCATCCCGATCGCCTGCATCGGCTTGCTGGCCGAGCGGGGGAAGATCGGCGAGGTCACGTCGCCGGCGGACGCCACCGCTGCACCGGCGGCGTCCAGCACGACCACCGAGCCGCGGTGCGCACCCTCCACGAACCCGGACCGGACCACCTCGGCGAGCGGCGCGCCGCCCTCGTACGTCTTCGTCACGCGCTGGACGGTACCGACGGTCCGGGGGTGCCCGGCGGCGGGGTGACCAGGAGGTCCATCGCCCGGGTGACAGGGGCGCGGGACGGACCCGGCCTTACAGCCCGAGCAGCTCGCGGGCCTCTGTGGTGGTCAGCGGCGGGCGCTGAGCGAGCTGGGCGAAACCGACAGCGCGGGCGACCAACTGCATGTTGGACTCCACCGGGCGGCCCTTCGCGTACGTCACGGTGTCCTCCATGCCGACCCGCAGGTGCCCGCCGGTCGACAGCGAGGCCAGCAGCACCGCGATGGTGCTCCGGCCGACGCCGGTGGCCGAGAAGGTGGTGCCCTCGGGCAGGTCCCGCAGCATCCGGTGGGCCGCGACCAGGGTCTCGGTGTTGCCCGGCATACCGCCCGGCACGCCCATCACGAAGTCGACGTGCACATGCCCGCCGGCCGGCAGCCCGTACTTGCCGAGCAGACGCTGCAACGCGGAGAGGTGGCCGAGGTCGAAGATCTCGTACTCCGGCACGATCCCGCGTTCCTGCATGCGGGTGTGCAGGTCGACGATGAACTCCCAGCGGTTGAGGAAGACGTCGTCGCCGAAGTTGACGGTGCCCATGGTGCAGGAGGCCATGTCCGGACGGGCGTCGAGCACGGCGAGCCGGGCGGCCTCCGGGTCGGTCACCGCGCCGCCGGAGGAGAGCTGCACGATCAGGTCGGTGCTCTCCCGCAGCGCCGCCACCGTGTCGGCCAGCCGCACCGGGTCGAGCGTCGGCCGGGCGTCGTCGTCGCGGATGTGGACGTGGATCACGGCGGCGCCGAGCGCCTCGCACTCCTTGGCGGTGAGCAGCAACTCGTCGAGGGTGACCGGCAGCGCCGGCACCTCCGCCTTGGCCGACTCAGCGCCGGTCGGGGCCACCGTGATCAACGTCCCTGTCGTCATGCCGGCGATCCTAGACGGCCCGCTCAGGACGGGTCGATCGCCGCCGCGGTCTCGCCGATCAGCAACGCGGCGTCGTCCGGGACGTTCCGCTTCAGCACCGCGAGCGCGACCTGGCCCAGCTCGTGGTGCAGCACGGCGGTGCCGACGAAGCCGACCGCCCGGCCGTCGAGGGTCACCGGCGTACCGGCCACCGGCGGCTGATCGGTGGTCACCCCGTCCAGATGCAGCAGTACGAGGCGACGCGGCGGCCGGCCCATGTTGTGCACCCGCGCCACCGTCTCCTGCCCCCGGTAGCAACCCTTGTCCAGGTGCACCGCCGGAGCGATCAGGTCGACCTCGGCCGGAATGGTCCGGTGGTCGGTGTCCACCCCGACCCGCGGCTGCCGGGCGGCCACCCGGATCGCCTCGTACGCCCACAGCCCCGCTACCGGCACCCCGGCGCCGCGCAGCTCCGCCACCACCTGGTCCATCGCCGACCGGGGCACCAGCAGGTCCACCCCGAGCGGACCACGTCGGGCCCAGCCGCCGATCGGCAGCGGTCGTACGTCGTACCGCGCGCTCGCCCGGAGTGGCACGGCACCGTGCGGGAACTTCGGACCCGGCACCGCCACCACGTCCGGTGCGGCGAGCCCGGTCACGCCGAGCGTGCCGAGCGCCTCCATGGCCGCAGGCCCGACCAGCGACAACAGCGCACGCTCGGCCGTCGCGTCGCGTGGTTCGACCTTGCTGAAGAACCGCATCTTCTCCAGGTAGGTCAGCAGGCCCTGGGTGGCGCCGGGCTCGGTGTCCAGCCAGGTGGTCTCGCCGTCCTCGGCGACCATGGCGTGCTGCTCGATGTGGCCGTGCGGGGACAGCACCAGCAACTCGGTGCCCTCGCCCGCGGCGAGCGCGCTCAGATGCTGCGAGGTGACAGTGTGCAGCCAACTGGCCCGTTCTTCCCCGGCCACCGCGATGACCCCTCGATGCGACCGGTCGACCAGACCGACAGCGGTGTCGAGGGTGCGCTGCTCGCGCAGCGGGTCGCCGTAGTGCGCGGCCACCCCCCGCACCCCGGCCGCGACGTGCGCCGGATCCGGCTGGTCACGGCTGGCCTCGTCGATGCCCTCGACGGCCACCGCACCCGCGATGTCGATCATTTCTCGTCCCCGTTCTCGCAGCGTACGCAGACGCCGAAGAGTGACACGTGCCCGATGTCCACCCGGAATCCGCGCTGCGCGGCCAACTGGTCGGCGAGGGGGCGGAGCAGCTCCGGATCGATCTCGTCGATCGCGCCACACTCCCGGCAGACCAGGTGGACGTGTTGGTGTTCACCGGCGGCGTGATAGGTCGGTGAGCCGTGCGACAGGTGCGTGTGGGTGACCAGACCGAGCCGTTCCAGCAGCTCAAGCGTGCGGTAGATGGTGGTGATGTTGACGCCGGCGGCGACCTCCCGGACCGCGGTGTGCACCTGCTCCGGGGTGGCGTGGCCCAGATCGAGCACCGCCTGGAGGACGAGCTGCCGCTGGGCCGTCAGCCGCAGCCCACGGGCCCGCAGCATTTCCGCGAGGGAGGATTCGGACACCGTCCGATCATAGTTCGGTCACCAGGCTGTTCCCCGCACCGCGATCGATCACCGCTACGCTCGACGGTCATGGTGAGGTCGTCCGTCGGGAAGAACGCGGCCGACCCGACCGCGCGGATCGCCGTCCTGGGGCGTGGCCCGGTGTCGCCCGGCGACCCGGTGCTCCGCGGTGACGACCTCGGGGTGCTGCACGGCGACGGCCTCTTCGAGACCATGCACCTGCGCGACGGCCAGCTGTGGCTGCGCGACGAACACCTGGCCCGCCTGGCCACGGCGGCCGCCGCCGTCGAGCTGCCACTGCCCCCCACCACCGCGCTGATCGACCTGCTGGACCAGGTGCGAACAGGCTGGCCAGCGGCTGTGGAGGGGGCACTTCGGTTGGTCTGCACCCGCGGCCCGGAGACCGGCGGCCCGCCCACGATCTATGCCACGCTGGCCCCGGTGCCGGCGGCCTCCCGGGCCGCCCGGCGGGACGGCATCACTGTGGCCACCCTGCCGCTGGGGCTGCCCGCCGCCGCCCGCAGCGAGCTGACCTGGCTGCCGGCCGGCATCAAGTCCACGTCGTACGCGGTCAACAGCGCCGCCCGCCGCTGGGCCCGCCGGGCCGGCGTGGACGACGTGCTCTGGATCTCCTCCGACGGGTACGCGCTGGAGGGCCCCACCGCCAATGTGGTGTGGCTCACCGACGACACGCTCTGCGCGGTGCCGGCCGCCAGCACCGGCATCCTCGCCGGCACCACAGCGGCGTGGCTGCTCGCCCACGCGACCGAGCTTGGCCTGGGCGCCGCCGAGCGGATGGTCAGCACCGCGGAACTGCACGCGGCGGACGGCGTGTGGTTCACCTCGTCACTGCGCGGAGCCGCCGAGGTCCACACGCTGGACGGGGTACGCCGGGCTCGCTGCCCGCGTACCCCCGCCCTACAGGCAGTGCTGGGTTTCCCCGTCTGACCAGCCACCGACCGTCGAGGTCAGCCCCCGACCCGGACGAGTCGGGCTGAGAGGTGCGGGCTGAGCCCGTGCCCCATGGCGGCCATCTCCTGGGCGTAGAGCAGCGCACCCTCGACGATGCCGAAGAGCCGGTGCCCGCCGGTGACCTCCTTGGCGGTCGGAGTCCGGATCACCGCGTCGGTGGCGAACTCGAGCTGCGTGCCGGTGCGCTTGCCCAGGTGCAGCTCCACCACCCCGGTCGGGGTGGTCAGCAGCGCCTCCAGCTCGTCGGTCGCCCGCCCATCCACCAGCACCGGCCGCCACCAGCCCACCTCGCGGCCGGCCGGACGGACCGGCTTGCTCTGCTCGTCGAGGATCCAGGCACGCGACTCGTAGTGCAGGAACGGTCGGCCGTCGTGGCTGATCCGGATCTCCTGCGCGTAGTCGAAATCCTCGATGGTGGGGAACCCGCCCTTGCCCCGGCCGCGCCACAGACCGATGTACGGCAGCAGGGCATCCAGCGCGGGGTGCAGCTTCGGCCCGACCCGCAGGTCGTGGCTCTCCTCGAACGGGTACTCCTCGACCGGCGGCGCGTTCAGCCACGGCGGCTGCAGCGGGTTCTCGCTCACCAGCGTCACCAACGTCCTCTCGAAATGCGTACGGCTAGGTAGACCAGGCCACCGGCGAGCCCGCCCAGGCCAGCGACCAGCAGGCTGACAAACCCGATCTCGGTAACCATCCCGGCCATCCTATGCTGGGCCACATGGCCCGCACTCTCGTCGTCAAGGCCACCGCAGGGGCGGACGCCCCGGAGCGGTGCGCGCAGGCATTCACCGTCGCCGCGACGGCGGTAGCGGCCGGGGTGGACGTCTCGCTCTGGCTGACCGGTGAGTCCACCTGGTTCGCGCTGCCCGGTCGCGCCCAGCAGTTCGACCTACCGCACTCCGCGCCCCTGGCTGAGCTGTTGCACGTCATCCTGACCAGCGGCCGGGTGACCGCCTGCACGCAGTGCGCGGCCCGACGGGACATCGGCCCGGACGACGTACTCCCCGGGGTCCGGATCGCCGGTGCCGCGGTGTTCGTCGAGGAGGCGTTGGCCGAGGGCGCGCAGGCGCTCGTCTACTGACCGCACGGCGACGGTGGGTCGATCCGAGCGGAGTGCCGATACCGACCCGACATCTCGGACGGCTGCCTACGATTCGGATGTGACCGAGGCGGCGGAGAGATTCTTCGAAGCGCTGCCGTCGCGCGCACCCGACGTCCTGGGCGGCCTGGCCGACGGCACCCTTCAGATCGACCTCGGCGACGAACACAGCACCGAACACTGGCTGGTCCGGATGCGGCCCGGGTTCGTGCAGGTCAGCCGTGGGCGTGGCCCGGCCGACGCGATCTGGTACAGCAGCGCCGCCCTCTTCGACCGACTGGTCACCGGCGAGGCCCAGGGGGTCGCGGCGGTGTTGCGCAACGAGAGCACGTTCAGCGGGAACGTGGTGCTCTTCCTCGCATTCCGCCGATTCTTTCCGGACCCGCCCGGCACCCGCGACCCCCGCGAAACGGCGCGTCGAGCAGCCGGGCGACTTCGGTGAAGGACCTCGTCAGCATCCTGGACGGCAACACCTTCCTGGTCAGCGACCGGCGGGGGGACATCGAGCCGTCCTACGACTTCCCCACCGGGCTGTTCTCCTTCGACACCCGCTTCCTGTCCACGTGGGTGCTCACCCTGGACGGCGAACGGCTGCACGCCCTCTCCGTCGACGACGCCGAGTCGTACCGCACCAAGTTCTTCCTCGCCCCCGGCGAACCCACGCACTATCTGGACGCCAAGGCGTCGGTGATCCGCAGCCGGGCGATAGTGGGCAGCTTCGAGGAGGAGCTGACAGTGCTGAACCACCTCGGCGCGGAGGTCGAGTGCACCCTCCGAATCGAGATCGCGGCCGACTTCGCCGACCTGTTCGAAATCAAGAACTCTCGGCAGAAGCGGGGCCGCACCACCGTCACTGTCGCCGAGAACGAGCTGCGGCTTACCTACCGGCGGGAGGCGTTCCACCGGGAGACGGTGGTCAGCACCACAGCGCCGGGCCAGGTCGACGAGACCGGAATGACCTTCCGGATCCGGGTGGCCCGCAACGCCCGGTGGACCACCCGGCTGCACGTGTCCAGCGTCGTCTACGGTGCCCGGGGCGAGGACATCCGGGCCACCCTCCCGTACGGCGGCAGCCGCAGCGCGAACGCCATCCGGGCTGAGCAGCAGGAGCTGATCGACCGGGCGCCGAAGCTCGGCTGCGACTGCGAGCCGCTGGCCGGGGCGTACCGGCGCAGCCTCAACGACCTGGCCGCGCTGCGGTACGAGTCGATCGCCCTGGGCGTACGGCTGATCGCGGCGGGACTCCCCTGGTTCATGACCCTGTTCGGCCGGGACAGCATCATCACCTCGTTGCAGGTGCTGCCGTTCCTGCCGGAGCTGGTTCCGCCGACCATCCTGATGCTGGCCGGACTGCAGGGGCAGCGGGTGGACGACTTCCGGGACGAGGAACCGGGCAAGATCCTGCACGAGCTGCGGTACGGGGAGACCGCCGGTTTCGAGGAGCAGCCGCACTCGCCGTACTACGGGTCGGCCGACTCGACGCCCCTGTTCATCATCCTGATCGACGAGTACGAGCGGTGGACCGGTGACGCCGCACTCGTCCGCAAGCTGGAACCGCAGGTCCGCGCGGCGTTGGAGTGGATCGACACCTACGGCGACCTGCTCGGCACCGGCTACCTCTGGTACCAGACCCGCAACCCCGAGACCGGCCTGCAGAACCAGTGCTGGAAGGACTCCTGGGACGCCATCTCGTACGCCGACGGCCAGCTGCCCGGCTTCCCCCGGGCCACCTGCGAGTTGCAGGGCTACGCGTACGACGCGAAGGTCCGGGCCGCCCGGCTCGCTCGGAAGTTCTGGAACGACCCGGAGTTCGCCGACGAGTTGGAGCGGCAGGCCGCCGACCTCAAACGGCGGTTCGACAGCGACTTCTGGATCGCCGACCGCGAGCACTACGCGCTCGCGTTGGACGCCGACGGTCGGCAGGTGGACGCGCTGACCTCGAACATTGGGCACCTGCTGTGGAGCGGCATCGTGGATGAGTCGCGCGCCGGCAAGGTGGTCGAGCACCTGCTCGGGCCCCGTTTGTTCTCCGGCTGGGGGGTGCGGACGCTCGCCGCGGACGAGGGGCGGTACAACCCGATCGGCTACCACGTGGGCACTGTCTGGCCGTTCGACAACTCGATCATCGCCTGGGGGTTGTGGCGGTACGGCTTCCGGGAGGAGGCCGGGTTGCTCTGCGACACGATGCTGGCGGCGTCCCGGTACTTCGAGGGTCGGCTGCCGGAGGCCTTCGCCGGCTACGCCCGGGACCTCACCGACTACCCGGTGGAGTACCCGACCGCGTGCAGCCCGCAGGCCTGGTCGACCGGCACCCCGCTGCTCCTGCTGCGGGTGATGCTCGGGTTGGAGCCGCAGGGCGAGCACCTGATCATCGACCCGGCCGTGCCACCGGGGATGGGCCGGGTCGAGCTGCTGGACATCCCCGGCCGGTGGGGCATGGTCGACGCGTTGGGCCGCAGCCGTGACCCGGAGGATCAGCCGGGCGACGGCTGACCCGAGCGGGCGGCCCGGCTCAGGCCGGGCAGCCGACGGTGGCGGCCAGTCGGGTGGCGTCCGGGCTGATCTCGGCCAGCACCGTGACGGCACCGCTGCGGTACGCGTACACCGGGGGTTGGTCCAGCAGTGGGGCGTTGCCGGCCAGTGGGGCGAGTGCGGCCGTCGAGGCCGCCGGGCCGGGACCGTTCGCGGACCACGCGGTACGGGCGAGCCCGCCTCCCGGGCAGGGCGCGGTGACCAGCTCCGAAGCGGAGTCGCCCGGCCGGTCGAGGGCCCGCAGCGCGGCGGTCAGCGCGGCGGTCTCCGGGCCGGAAGCTGTGGCCGGGGCCGGCGTGTAGCCGGCGCCGACCGGCCGGCAACCGGTGTCGACGACCAGTCGCACCCGGCCGTCGACTGTCGGCCGACCCTCGACGGCCACGAAGTCTCCGGCGTCGGCGCGCAGCTCGGGGCCGTCCACCCCGGGCCCGACCCCGGCCCGCCAGCTCGCCGGCAGGCGGTCGGCGATGCCGGCCAGCACTGCCTGCTCGTCGCCGGTGGCCGCGAGCACCCCGACCTCGCGTCGCAGCCTCGCCCCGTCCTCGAACGGGGTGACCCGGCAGCCGGACGCGACCCGCGTCGGGCCCAGTTCCAGCAGACCGGCCGCCCCTGCCGCGCGAGCCAACTCGCCGACAGCCCGGTCAACCACCGGGCCGGCCTGTTCGACGGAACGCTGTTCGCGCACTGTCGGCGGGTCGTTCCGCACCGATATCCAGGTGAGCCCGGCCAGCAGCACGGCCCAGACCACTGTCACGGCCAGCAGCCAACGCCGCCGCGACCGGGCCGGCGTCGGCGCGGCGGGGCCGGCCGAAGAGGCCCAACCCGTCTGGACAGCACCGCTCACCCGGCCATGGTGTCACGCGCCCGCCGCCGGGCCGGCAGCGGAGGCGGTCGGCCCGGCGTCAGTGGTCGTTCAGCCGGGGCGGCCGGTCGAGCCGGTAGCCGACCCCTCGTACGGTGTGCACCTGCGGCCCGCCCGGCAGGCCTCGCAGCCTGCGACGAAGCCGTTTGATGGCGGATTGCAGCGCCGCGGTGTCCGCGCCACCCAGCGCGGCGGCGCAGAGCCGTTCGTAGCTCCACACCACCAGCGGTGGGCCGATGAGCAGCGTGAGCAGCTCTCGTTCGGTGGGGGTCAGCGGGAGCACCTCGCCGCGCCAGGTGACCAGGTGTCCGGCCCGGTCGACAACCAGCTCACCCCACTCCACCAGGCCCAGCGCCTCGGTGAGCGGACGGACTGTGGGACTGACCGGCCCCGGGCCCGTCGGCGACGACAGCAGCTCGCGTAGCTCGGTCAGGTCGGAACAGCTGAGCACCGGGCCGCTCCCGTCGAGTTGGCTCAGCACCCGCTCCCGCATCGACATGTCCGTGCCCACGCAGAGGACGATGGGGACCGCTTCGTCGGACCCGCCACTTTCATCCCTGAAATTCACCAGTAGATAGTGACGCATGCCGATGGATTTCGGCACCCGCCCCGGCGTGCCGACGCGCCGCGAAGAAACGACCGGGGCCAGCCACCCCCGGGAGGGCGACCGGCCCCGGTCGATCAGAGCGGTGGGTCAGGCGACGGTGACGGCAACCTCGTTGACGCCTCGGCCGGCAGTGACAGCGGTGTCACCGTTGCCGTGCCGGGACAACGCCCGCAGCGTCCAGGAACCCGGCGCGGCGAAGAACCGGAACTGCCCGGCGGCCGAGGTGACCACCTCGGCGGTGAACTCACCTGTCGAGTCGAGCAGCCGGACGTAGGCGCCCGGCACCGGCTCGGCCTCGGCGGAGCGGACGATGCCGGTGATGACGGTTTCCTTCTCCAGGTCCAGGCTGGCCGGCAGCGGCGCGGCCTGGTCCGGGGCGGCGCAACCCGCGGCGGTGGGAAGAGTCATGATCAGGCCTCCCCGGGTTCGTCGCCGAGTGCAACCGGCACCCCGACCAGCGAGCCGTACTCGGTCCAGGAGCCGTCGTAGTTCTTGACGTTGCGGTGACCCAGCAGCTCCTGGAGCACGAACCAGGTGTGCGACGAGCGCTCGCCGATCCGGCAGTACGCGATGGTCTCCTTGCCGTCGTCGAGCCCCGCGTCGCCGTAGATCTTGCGCAGGTCGTCGTCGGACCGGAAGGTGCCGTCCTCGTTGGCCGCCTTGGACCACGGCACGCTGATCGCGGTGGGGATGTGGCCGGCCCGCTGTGCCTGCTCCTGCGGCAGGTGGGCGGGGGCGAGCAGGCGACCGGCGAACTCGTCGGGGCTGCGCACGTCGACCAGGTTCTTCGTGCCGATCGCGGCGACGACCTCGTCGCGGAAGGCCCGGATGGAGGTGTCCGGCTCCTGCGCGACGTACTGCGTCGCCGGGCGGGACACCCCGTCGGTGACGAGCGGGCGAGCGTCCAGCTCCCACTTCTTGCGGCCGCCGTCGAGCAGCTTCACGTCGCGGTGGCCGTAGAGCTTGAAGTACCAGTAGGCGTACGCGGCGAACCAGTTGTTGTTGCCGCCGTACAGGATGACGGTGTCGTCGTTGCTGATGCCCCGCTCGGAGAGCAGCGCCTCGAACTGCGTCTTGTTGACGAAGTCCCGGCGGACCTGGTCCTGGAGGTCGGTCCTCCAGTCAATCTTGATGGCGCCGGCGATGTGGCCGGTCTCGTAGGCCGAGGTGTCCTCGTCGACCTCGACGAAGACGACGCCCGGGGCGTCGAGGTTCTTCTCGGCCCACTCGGCCGAAACGAGTGCGGTGTCGCGACTCATCGAATCACTCCCTGGTGAGGATGGATGGTGAGCCAACGCGCGCGAATCGATCGACGTATCTGTCGCACCACGCGCGGGACCCAGCGGAAGGACGGGATCACGGGTTCGTGCGACGGCGCCGCTGCCGGGCGTTCGGTGGGATAACCGGAGGGTGCGAGAACCCTGTGCCGGTGGCCGCCGTCAGGCGGCCGGAGACAGCCCCGCCGTCAGATGACGGGGCGACACAGGCAGGTGGCCACGCGGCACAGGTCGACCGCGCGCCGTTTGGTGAGGTGGGTCCCCATGGCCAGGGAGCCTACCAGCCAGTGACGGTGCTGCCACTGGGCCGACCACCATCCGGGAATCGCCGGGATCGCCGAGGATTTCGGCGTCCCACAGCGCCTCCGGCGTCAGCCAGCGGAGTTGATCGGCACGTTCTTGGCGTCGGCGGTGACCGCCAGCCCTTCCGGCAGTGGACGGACCTCCCGGACCGCCAGTTGGAACGGCAACTCCGGCAGGGGCACGTCGATGGAGATGCTCTTGGCGTAGTTGCTCAGGAAGGCACGGGCCAGCGGCAGGTTCGGCAGACCCGCGGCGTCCAGGTCGTTGAACCGCAGGGCGACCGCGCCGTTGTCGGCGACCGTGACGTCGGCGGTGCCGCTGATGGTCAGCTTCTGGCCGAGGATGTCGGCCGGGGCCGTGACGGTGAGCTTGCCGTTCTGCTCGCCGAGGGTGAGACCCGGGCGGTTCAGCAGCGCGGCCAGACTGTCGTAGCTGATAGTGCCGGCGCCGTTGACGGTGTCCGCCACGACGTCACCCTTGCCGGTGCGCAGAGTGTCCAGCGAGGCCCGAACGTTGCGGGCGGTCACATCGAGCACCGGCAGCCGGACGGCGTCGCCCTCGACCGAGGCCTGCACGTCGCGCAAGTTGATGGTGATCCGCTGGTAACGGCCATCCAGAACCTGGGTGAGGAACGGAGTTCCGCCCACCTCGACCTCGGGCGCGGCGGACTGCGCGCCCTGCTTGGCGATCTCCTGGCGTACGCGGTCGCCGATCATCCGCTCGGCGACCCCGACCGCGACCCGGTCGGCGACCACCAGCAACCCCGCCAGCAGCAGGAGCAGCACGAACAGCCCGATGAGCAGCTTGCGGCCACGCCGTCGGGGTCGCGCCTGGTCCACCGGATAGTCCTGCGCCACGCCGCCTCCTGTCTCCGCCCGTCGCGCCGCGACGGGGCGTTCGTACCGACGCCGCAGGGCGGCGCACCCGTAGGTACCCGACCGGCTCAGCGCTCAACCGTGACTCAGAGGAAGAGCATGCACATGGCGTACGCAGCGGGCGCCGCCAGGGCGAAGCCGCCGAGCGGACCCTGCATGTGCCGGGCCACCCACATCGTGGGCGGTTCGCCGGCCATCAACCGGCCCGCCTCCGCGTACCCCACGGCGAGGTCGGAGAGGACGGCGGTGACCGCCGCGACCAGGCCGATCACGGCGGCCCGGGTCGGCGTGAAGGGCGCCACCAGGTAGCTGCCGAGGAGGGCGCTGGTCAGCGTGCCGACCATCGCGCCGGCCACCACGCCGGCGGCGCCCCGGGGCACCTGCGGGGCGAGCCGGGGCCAGGGCAGAACGGCGTCGGTGAGCCGGGCGACGGTGAGCGCGACGCCGCTCGCGGTCAGGCAGACGGTGATCGCCTGGGTGCCGGCCGGGATCCGGCTGAGCACGATCAGGGTGCCGAAGGCCACCACCCCGACCACGATGAGCAACGTGGAGCCGAGGGAGTCGGTGACCCGGACCCGGTCGACCCGACGAACCAGCTGGCCGAGCACCGCGGCGAGGAACCCACCGGCGGCCAGGTAGCCCAGCGGCGCCAGGCCTGCGACGTCGGTCTGCACCGCCGCGATGTCGACAAACGCCGCAACCGTGGCGCTGATCCCGGCGACCACAAACAGCGCGGGCGGACGCATGGCCATCGTCCAGGCGAGCACGAACAGCAGTTGGACGCCGAAGATGATGAAGGCGAACGGCAGCCGGTGACCGGGGCCCGACGTCTGCGCGCCGAGCACCAGGCCGACACCGAGCAGCGCGGCGAAGCCGGCGATGGTCAGCGCCAGTTGACGGTGCACAGCGACCGGGGGAATGACCTCCTCTTCCGGCTCGTCGATCTCGTCTTCGGATCGGCGGGCCGGCTCGCCGGAGCGACGGGCACGGCGCGGCCCACCCCGTTCACGGCGGTCGCCATCGGTGGTGGCCGGACCGGTACGCGGCGCGGGCGGTTGGCCGCGCGTCGCTGCGGCGGCCGGACCCGGTTGGGGCCCAGCGGGCCACGATTCGCGGCCGGCCTCGGGCGAGGTGGAGGGAAACACGACCCGATCGTGCCAGACCGACGGCCCGACGCGGTGGTCACGGGTTTCAGCGACGTTAAAATCCGGGCCACGATCGGGGGCAAGGTAGACAAACAGGAAATGGCCTGACGGCACGGCCGACGCGATCGGTTAGGCTCAACGCGTTACCCGCCCGTCAGCGACGCCGGGACCACGCAATTTCTCAGCGCACTCCTTGATGAGTGCGACTGGTCGCGTGCGGCCTCGCGCCGCCGGGACGGAGGTGATCGTGGAGATCCTGCTGCTGGTGACCGCACGCGCAGGGGAACCGTCGGCTGTGCTGCCGGCACTCGACCTGCTGCCGCACTCGGTCCGCACCGCACCGCGTGATGTTCGCACCCTGGTCGCGGGCCCCAGCCCGGACGCGGTGATGGTGGACGCCCGATCGGAGTTGAGCGAGGCCCGGGCGACCTGCCGGATGTTGCACGCCACCGGGCTCGGCGTGCCGCTTGTCGCGGTGGTGACCGAGGCCGGCCTGATCGCACTCAACGCCGACTGGGGCGTCGACGACGTCATCCTCGCCTCGGCCGGCCCCGCCGAGGTCGAGGCACGGCTGCGGCTGGCGGTCGGCCGGCTCAGCAACGCGACCGCCGGCGCGGGTGGCTCGATCCGGGCCGGCGAGCTGACCATCGACCCGGACACCTACGCGGCCAAGCTCAAGGGCCGTCCGCTCGACCTCACCTACAAGGAGTTCGAGCTGCTGAAGTTCCTGGCCCAGCACCCGGGCCGGGTGTTCACCCGGGACCAGCTCCTGCGCGAGGTCTGGGGTTACGACTACTTCGGCGGCACTCGCACTGTGGACGTGCACGTCCGGCGGCTGCGTGCCAAGCTCGGCTCGGAGTACGAGTCGATGATCGGCACCGTCCGCCAGGTCGGCTACAAGTTCGTCGTTCCGCCGTCGCGGTCGCTTCCCGAGGCGGAGCACGCGCCCCTGCCGGTCTGATCCGCAGACCACCCTGGACGATTTCCCATATGCCCTTTTTGTGCAGCTTGGCAGCTCTATTCTGACTGCCGGGTTTGTCGGAGAAAGGGGCGACGGTGCGCGCACTGAACACGGGGGCGACGGGCCGGCGTGACCGGCAAGCCAGGTGGAAGCCGTGACGCGGGGCAGCTCCACAGCGCGGGCCGTGGGGATCGTGACGCTGGTGGTGGCGGGGCTGCTCGGCTCTGCGTACGTGCTGGGCCGCAGCCTCGTCCCCGACCAGACGCCTCGGCACTCCACCGGACTCACCACGAGCGTCGACGGGCCGCACTACGCCGACCAACCCAGTGTTGGCGAGCCGGGCGGAGCCCCGCGCGCCAGCGCCAGCGCGGCCGAGACCGGCCCAGCCGAGGCCGGACAGGACGGGTCCGGGCGGGACGCCGGAGACGACAACCTGTTCGGCGCGCAGGCCACCACCGGCACCCCGCGGCTCGCGCTGACCTTCGACGACGGGCCGGACCCGCGCTACACGCCGCAGGTCCTCGCCCTCCTGCGCGAATACGACGTACGCGCCACGTTCTGCGTGGTCGGCGAGAACGCGCAGAACCACCCCGACCTGGTCCGGTCGATCGTGGACGCCGGGCACACCCTGTGCAACCACTCCTGGCACCACGACGTCGGCCTGGGCGCCCGATCGGCCGACGCCATCCGCTCCGACCTCCTGCGCACCAATGCAGCGATCCGGGCGGCGATGCCGAACGCCCCGATCGTCTGGTACCGCCAGCCTGGCGGAGCCTGGACGTACCCGGTGGTGTCGGTGGCGCGGCAGCTCGGCATGACCCCGCTGCACTGGTCGGTGGATCCGTCGGACTGGGAACTGCCCGGCGCCACCAAGATCACCGCGACGGTGCTGAGTCAAGCCGCACCGGGCTCGGTGGTGCTGCTGCACGACGCCGGCGGGGACCGACAGGGCACGGTGGAGGCGCTGCGCCGGATCCTGCCCGACCTGACCGCCCGGTTCGAGCTGGAGGCACTACCCACCGACCCGACGTGAGCCGCGGCTTTACGGCGACGCTCCGGGCGTCACGACAGCCAACGGATACGGTGGCGGGATGAGCAGCGCGGAGCCGACCAGCGACCAGGTGACCCGGAGCGACCGACTGGCGCCGGCGGAGATCGCCGACGTACTCGCCCTCGCCGGCGCCGCAGGTGACACGGACGGAGCGGACCCGCTCGACGAACACGTCCTGCTGCGGCTGCGCGACGCCGACGCCCCCGCCGTGCATCTGATCGCCCGCGCCGACGACGGCACCCTCACCGGGTACGCACACCTGGACACCACCGACCCGGTCGGCGGGATCGGGGTCGAGCTGGTGGTGCACCCCGCGTACCGGCGGCGGGGCACCGGGCGGGCGCTCGCCCGGGGCGTACTCGCCTCGGCCACCGGGCCACTGCGGGCCTGGGCGCACGGCGACCACCCCTCGGCCGCCGCCCTCGCCGTCGACCTCGGGTTCACCCGCGCCCGGGTGCTCTGGCAGTTGCGCCGGCCGTTGGCCGCCCCGCTGGGTGAGCCGCGCGTGCCCGACGGGGTGGCGCTACGCGCGTTCCGGCCCGGGGCGGACGACGCGGCCTGGTTGACCCTCAACGCACGGGCCTTCGCCGAGCACCCCGAGCAGGGCCGGTGGACGTCGGACGACCTGCGGGTCCGCCTCGCCGAGCCGTGGTTCGACCCGGCGGGCTTCCTGCTCGCCGAGGAGACCGCGACCGGCCGGCTGCTCGGTTTCCACTGGACCAAGGTGCACGAGCGGCCGGGATCGGCCCGGATCGGCGAGGTGTACGTCCTGGGGGTGGAGCCGACAGCGCACGGCGGCGGGCTCGGCCGGGCCCTGACCACCGCTGGGCTGACCTATCTGCGGGACAAGCGCGGCCTCGACCGGGTGATGCTCTTCGTGGACGACTCGAACACCGGGGCCGTCGCGCTCTACGAGCGGCTGGGCTTCGCCCGCTGGTCCGCGCACATCAACTACCACCTGGGCTGACCGTCGGCCGTCGCCCCGACCGAGTCACCGGTGGGTAACGGCCGGGCGTCGGCGGGATAACGCCGAACCGGAAATATGCCCATACTTCCGACAGGTGTATCCGGGTTCACTTAACGGACAACTCACCCTCAGCAAGCGGTCATCTCAGGGGCCGTACGTGTTCACCTTGCGTTCACTTGCGACCGGCGAACCGGCTACCTGGCACTTCTAACTTTCGTGTCAGCCGGTCAGTGCCGGTCCTCGGGCCCCGGGATCGGGGCGCCAAGTCAGACGCGAAGGGAAACCCCTCAGGTGAAGCTCCAGCGGTACGGCACTATTGCCTGCCTCGCTCTTGCCGCGACGCTCGGCCTCAGTGCATGCGGCTCGGACAACAACGAGCCCGCCTCCGGCGCGAGTGCTTCGGGCTCGGCCGCCGCGGTCGACTGCGCTACCGGCACGCTGAACGCCCAGGGCTCGTCGGCGCAGAAGAACGCCATGGCCGAGTGGATCAAGGCGTACCAGCAGAAGTGCCAGGGCACCACGATCAACTACGAGGCTTCCGGCTCGGGCGCCGGCATCCAGGCGTTCATCGCCGGGACCGCCGACTTCGCCGGTTCCGACTCCGCGCTCAAGCCGGAGGAGCAGCCGCAGGCCGACGCCAAGTGCGTCGGTGGCAAGGCCATCCACCTGCCGATGGTGATCGGCCCGGTGGCCGTCGCCTACAACGTCAGCGGCGTGGACAACCTCCAGCTCAAGCCGGCCACCCTGGCGAAGATCTTCGCCGGCAAGGTCACCAAGTGGGACGACGCCACGATCAAGGCCGACAACCCGGAGGCCAAGCTCCCGGCGACCACGATCCAGACCGTCCACCGTTCGGACGAGTCGGGCACCACCGACAACTTCACCAAGTACCTCTCGAAGACCGCTGAGAGCGACTGGACCCTGGGCAACGCCAAGGCGTGGAAGGCCCCGGGCGGCACCGGCGCCAAGGGCTCGGACGGCGTTGCCAGCCGGGTCAAGGGCGCGGACGGCTCCATCGGCTACATGGAGTGGTCGTTCGCTGAGAACGCCGGTCTGAAGATGTCGAAGATCGGCAACGGCAACGGCGAGTTCGCAGCGCTGACCGCCGAGGCGGCCGGCAAGACCATCGCCGGTGCTGCCGTCGAGGGTCAGGGCGACGACCTCAAGCTGAAGATCGACTACAACACCAAGGAGGCCGGGGCCTACCCGATCGTCCTGGCGACGTACGAGATCGTCTGCAGCAAGGGCCTCGCGGCCGACAAGCTGAAGCTCGTCAAGGGCCTGCTGGGCCACGCCGCCAGCGCCGAGGGCCAGGCCTCTCTCACCGAGCTGGGCTACGCCCCGCTGCCGGAGACGGTCCGCACCAAGGTCGAGACCGCGGTCAAGAACCTCTCCTGACCCGATTCCACACCTCCGCAACCGAATCGAGCGAGCAGATGGGTGAAACCCCTCACCGCTCGGCCGACGCCGGCACCGGCGGGACGCGCGTGACCCAGAGTCACGAGTGGCCCGCCGGTGCCTCGGCGCGTGTGGCCGAGGCACCAGTCACCACCCGTTCCCCGGGCGGCACCGGGCTGGGCGGCGGCGGCGCGCTGCCGCGCAGCCGTAGGTTCGGCGCCGAGCGGGCCTTCCGCGGTCTCACACTGGCCGCCGGCACCGCCGTTCTGGTCATCATCGCCGCCATCGCGATCTTCCTGGTCGCCAAGGCGGTGCCGGCCCTACGCGCCAACACCGAGAACTTCTGGTCCTACGAGGGCTGGTCCCCCAACGACACACAGCCGAAGTTCGGCATCGGTGCGCTCGCCTTCGGCACCGTGCTCAGCTCGGCGCTCGCACTGCTCATCGCGGTGCCGGTGGCGCTCGGCATCGCGCTCTACCTGTCGCACTACGCGCCGCGCCGGCTGGGCACCGCGCTCGGCTTCCTGGTCGACCTGCTGGCCGCCGTACCGAGCGTGGTCTTCGGCCTCTGGGGACGGGACGTCTTCAGCAGCCCGGTCCGGGACTTCTCGGTCTGGCTGAACCACCACTTCGGCTGGATCCCGCTCTTCGGCGGCGACGGCCCCTTCGGGGCGTCCGTCATGCTCGGTGCCCTGGTGCTCGCGATCATGGTGTTGCCGATCATCACCTCGCTCTCCCGCGAGGTGTTCCTCCAGACACCGACGGCGAACGAGGAGGCCGCCCTCGCCCTGGGCGCCACCCGCTGGGAGATGCTCCGCACCGCGGTGCTCCCCTACGGCCGCCCCGGCATCATCGCCGCGATGATGCTCGGCCTCGGCCGGGCGCTCGGCGAGACCATCGCCCTGGCGCTGACCCTCGGCATCACCTTCGGCATCTCGTTCAACCTGATCCAGAACGGCGGCAACACCATCGCCGCCAACATCGCCAACGCGTTCGGCGAGGCGAACGAGACCGGCCGGGGCGCGCTCATCGCCTCCGGTCTGGTGCTGTTCACCATCACGCTGATCGTCAACATCACGGCGCGGGCGATCATCTACCGCCGCCGGGAGTTCACGGAGTCGGCCGCATGACCACAACCGTCACCTCCCACCGCACCCGGCCGCCGGCCCAGCCCGACTCGCTGCGGGCCAAGCGGCTGCCCTGGTACGCCGCCCCGGCCATCGCCGTGGCGGCCCTGGCGCTCGCCGCCGTGGTCGTCTACGGCACCAGCATCGGCGGCCCGGTCCTCGTGGTCGTCCTCGGCGCGATCCTCTACCTGGTCGGGCTCTTCGCCGCAGCCAACGCGGTCGAGGGGCGCCGATCGGCCCGCAACCGCACCTGGAGCGCACTGATCCACTCCGCCTTCGTGCTGGCGGTGCTGCCGCTCGTGTCGGTGGTCTGGACGCTGGTCAGCAAGGGCGCCGACCGACTGGACGTCAACTTCTTCCAGACCTCGATGAACAACATCGGGGCCCGGGACGCCAACGGTGGCGCGTACCACGCGATCGTCGGCACGCTGGAGCAGGTCGGTATCGCCACCCTGATCACCGTCCCGCTCGGCGTCCTCTGCGCGATCTACATCGTCGAGTACGGGCGGGGCAAGTTCGCCTTCGCGATCCGGTTCTTCGTGGACGTGATGACCGGCATCCCGTCGATCGTCTCCGGCCTCTTCGTGCTGGCGTTCTGGGTGCTGATCGTGTCGCCGTGGTTCAACGACGGTCGGCCCAGCTTCTCCGGCTTCGCCGCAGCGCTCGCGCTGAGCGTGCTCATGCTGCCCACCATCGTGCGGTCCACCGAGGAGATGCTCCGCCTCGTACCGGCGCCACTGCGCGAGGGCGCGTACGCGCTCGGCGTACCCAAGTGGAAGACCATCCTGCGGGTGGTGCTGCCGACGGCGCTGCCCGGCATCGTCACCGGCGTCATGCTCGCCATCGCCCGCGCGGCCGGCGAGACCGCGCCGGTGCTGCTGGTCGCCGGCGGTGGCGCCGCGATCAACAGCAACCCCTTTGAGAACAACCAGTCGTCGCTGTCCCTCTTCGTCTACCAGCAGGCCGGTGACGCGTCGAAGTACGCCCCGGCACGGGCGTGGACCGCGGCACTCACCCTGGTCGCCCTCGTGCTCATCCTGACGATCGCGGCGAAGCTGCTGGCCCGTCGCAACAGGCTCAGCCGATGAACCCCGGAGGTACCACCATGGCCAAGCGCGTCTCCGCCTCGAACGTCACCGCGTACTACGGCGGCTTCAAGGCAATCGAGAACATCAACCTGACGGTCGAGCCGAAGACGGTCACCGCTCTCATCGGGCCGTCCGGCTGCGGCAAGTCGACGTTCCTGCGGTCGATCAACCGGATGCACGAGGTGCTGCCGGGGGCACGGGTCGAGGGCAGCCTGACCATCGACGATCAGGACATCTACGACCGGGACGTGGACGTCACAGCGGTCCGGCGCACCATCGGCATGGTCTTCCAGCGGCCGAACCCGTTCCCCACCATGAGCATCTTCGAGAACGTGGTGGCCGGACTGAAGCTCAACGGGGTCCGCAAGAAGTCGATCCTGGAGGACGCGGCCGAGAAGGCCCTGCGCGCCGCGAACCTGTGGGGCGAGGTCAAGGACCGGCTGGGCAAGCCCGGCGCGGGCCTCTCCGGCGGTCAGCAGCAGCGGCTCTGCATCGCCCGGACCATCGCGGTCGAGCCGCAGGTCGTCCTGATGGACGAGCCGTGCTCCGCCCTGGACCCGATCTCCACGCTGGCGATCGAGGACCTGATGTTCCAGCTCAAGGACAAGTTCACGATCATCATCGTGACGCACAACATGCAGCAGGCCGCGCGGGTGTCGGACCGGACCGCCTTCTTCTCGATCGAGAAGACCGGCGACCCGGGCCGGCTGATCGAGTACGACAACACCCAAAAGATCTTCAGTAACCCGAGCGTGAAGAAGACCGAGGACTACATCACCGGCCGCTTCGGCTGAGCCGACCAGGTCCGGTCACCGGCGCCCCGCCCTCCCGGCGTGGGCGCCGGTGCCATCTCCAGCAAGATCGCGGAGCGGGGCGGGGGCGGGCGGGGGCGGGGTCAGCCCAGGACGAAGCGGGGTTCGCCGTTCGGCGGCAGGTCCAGGCGCGGGGCGACCGGGGTGGCCGCGTCCCGTTCGGCCGCCGCTCGCGCCACCCCGGCCAGGTCGCCGGCCGCCGCCACCTGGGCCAGCGTGACCACTGTCGGTGGCAGCATGGTCAGCTCGCCGGCCTGCGCGCGAGCCAGCGCGTCCGCCGGCCGGATCCACAGGGTGTGGTCGGCCTCGCCGGAGACGTCGCGGGTCCGCTGGCCCTCCGGCAACAGGGCGATGAAGAAGTACGTGTCGAAGCGGCGCGGCTCGAACTCGGGCGTGATCCACCGGCTCCACGGCAGCAGCAGGTCCGACCGCAGTGTGAGCTGACGGTCGGCGAGTAGCGCAGCGAAGCCCAGCCGGCGCCCCTCCAGGTCCTGCCGGGCCGCCTCCCAGTCGTCGCTGCTGACGTCGCCCACAACGGTCTCCCGGTTCGGGCCGGCGAGCAGTACGCCGGCCTCCTCGAAGACCTCTCGCGCGGCGGCGCAGACCACCGCCTGCGCGGCCTCCGGAACCACCCCGAGCCGGTCCGCCCACTCGCCCGGCGTCGGGCCGGCCCAGTCCAGGTGCGCCTCCGAGTCGGAGCGGTCCACCCCGCCTCCGGGGAAGGCGTACATCCCGCCGAAGGTCATCGCGGCGACCCGGCGGATGACGTACACCTCGAAGTCGGTGTCGGTCGGACGCAGCAGCAGCACGGTGGCCGCGACCCGCGGCGTCGCCGGGGTGCCACCCTCGGCCTGGAACCGGCGGGCGTGCTCGACCAGGGCGGCCGGGGCGGCGAAGCCGTCACTGTCGATCGTCATGCCGCGAGCCTAGTTCCCCGCTCGCCCGGCGCTGGCCGGCCGGCTCGACCCCCACACGCATCCTTTGCTCTGCTTCAACCCAGGCAACAAAAATGCCCCGTCACTGTTGCGTCCGCTGAAGCAGAGCAAAGGACGTGGGTAAGAGGGGTCGGCACCGCGGCGGGACGGGGAGCGGCAGGGCATCGGGGGGCGGCAGGGCATCGGGGGCGGCAGGGCACCGAGGGCGGCAGGGCACCGAGGGCGGCGGGGCGGCGGGGGCGGCGGGACGGCCGAGAGCGCGCCGGGGTCCCGCCGGATGAACTGGTCGGCGGCCGGTCAGCGGATGGTTCACCTGGCTCGGCTAGCGTTCCGGCATGACTCGTTGGGGCATCCTGGCCACCGGCCACATCGCCAGCCGTTTCGCCGAAGACCTCCGCCTGGTGCCGGACGCCGAGTTGGTAGCTGTCGGTTCCCGCGCCGCGGAGAGCGCCCGGCGCTTCGCCGACACGTACGGCGCGAAGCGCGCCTACGGCTCCTGGGTGGAGTTGGCCGCCGACCCGGAGGTGGACGCGATCTACGTGGCGACCCCGCATTCCGCGCACTACGAGGCGGCGATGACCTGCCTCACCGCCGGGCGGGCGGTGCTGTTGGAGAAGCCGTTCACCCTCGACCTGGCCACCAGCACCGAGTTGATCGACACTGCCCGCGTCGCCGGGGTCTTCCTGATGGAAGCCATGTGGATGCGGCTGAATCCGATGATCCTGCGGGTGGTCGAGCTGATCGCGGACGGGGCCATCGGCACGGTGACCGGCGTCCGGGCCGACTTCGGGGTGGCCGGGCCGTTCCCGCCGGAGCACCGGATGCGCAACGCGGCGCTGGGCGGGGGCGCCCTGCTCGACCTGGGGATCTACCCGATCAGCCTGGCCCACCTGCTGCTCGGGGTGCCGCGGCACATCCGATCCTGGGCGCAGCTCGGCCCGGAGGGGACGGACGAGAACACCGGCATGCTGTTCGGCTACGACACGGGAGCGCTGGCAACCCTGAGCTGCGGCATGGTCGGGTTGAGCGGGCAGACCGCCTCGATCACCGGCACCATTGGGCGGATCGACCTGCCGGAGCCGTTCTTCCGGCCGGGGTCGGTGACCCTGCACCGGGCCGGCGCGGAGCCGGAGACCATCGTCGCCGACGGGGCCGGCAACGGCTACCAGTACGAGGCGATCGAGGTGCAACGCTGCTTGGCCGCCGGCCTGACCGAGAGCCCGGCGGTGCCGCATGCCACGACCCTCGAGGTGATGACCCTGCTCGACACGGTCCGCGAGCAGATCGGCGTGCACTACGTCTGAACGGCGGAAGGGCCCCCGGCCACGGCGAGACCGTGACCGGGGGCCCTTCCGAAAACTCAGCCGAAGAGCGGCCGGACCAGCAGGTACGTGACGCACGCGATCAGCGCGGCGGCCGGGAACGTGATGATCCAGGCGAGCACGATGTTGCCGGCCACGTTCCAGCGGACCGCGGAGAGTCGCTTGGTCGCGCCCACACCCATGATCGCCGAGGTGATCGTGTGGGTGGTGGAGATCGGGGCCTTCAACACCAGGGCGTTGAAGTAGAGCACCGCGCTGGCGACGGTCTCGGCGGCGAAGCCCTCCGGCGGCCCCAGGTCGATGATCTTGCGACCGAGGGTCCGGATGATCCGCCAGCCGCCGGCGTACGTGCCGAGGGCCAGCATCGTCGCCGAGGTCCAGAACACCCAGCCTGGGATGTGCGTCTTGCTCTCCTGGAAACCACCGGTGTAGAGCGCCAGGACCACGATGCCCATGGTCTTGGCGGCGTCCTGCATGCCGTGGCCGACGGACATGGCGGCGGCCGAGGCGGTCTGCGCCCAGCGGAAGCCCCGGTTGAGCTTGCCCGGCTGCCCCTTGCGGAACAGCCACAGGATGGCCAGCATCAGCAGGTAACCGAGGGTGAGGCCGACGATCGGCGACAGCACCATCGGCAGCAGCACCTTCTCGCCGATGTTGACCCACTGCACGATGCCGCCGGTGGAGAGCAGGGTCGCGCCGACCAGGCCGCCGAAGAGCGCGTGCGAGGACGACGAGGGCAGCCCGAAGTACCAGGTGATCAGGTTCCAGGCGATCGCCCCGAGCACCCCGGCGAAGACCACCCCCAGGCTGCTCACCCCGGTGGGGAGGGTGACCAGGTTGTCGCCGACGGTCTTGGCCACACCGGCGCCGAAGTGGGCGCCGACGAAGTTGCCGACCGCGGCGAGGCCGAGGGCGATCCGGGGTGTCAGCGCCCGGGTGGAGACGCTTGTCGCGATCGCGTTGGCGGCGTCGTGGAAGCCGTTGGTGTAGTCGAACGCCAGGGCTACCCCGATCACCGCCAGCACGGCGATGAGTTCGGGTGTCACAGTCACAGGATCAGGACTCCTTGACCGCGATGGTCTCGACGGTGTTGGCCACGTGCTCGAAGGCGTCGCAGGCGGCCTCCAGCTCGTCGGCGACCTCCTTCATCTTCAGCACCGTCAACGCGTCGTACTCACCGGAGAAGAGCCGGACGAGCAGCTGCCGGTTGATCCGGTCGCCCTCGTTCTCCAGCCGGTTGCACTCGATCCAGTAGTCCTCGAGGTCCTTCATCGACTTCAGCCGGGGCATCGCGTCGGCGGTCAGCTTGGCCTGCTGGTCGAGCACGTTGACCATCTCGTGCAGCTCGCGGGGCAGGGCCGGAAGCTCGGTCAGCCCGTACAGGTAGAGCAGGTCGCCGACCGCTTCCAGGTGGTCCATCACGTCGTCCAGCAGCGAGCCGAGCCGGTAGATGTCCTCCCGGTCGAACGGGGTGATGAAGGTCGAGTTGATCTTCTTGTACAGGTCGTGGGTGATCTGGTCGCTGTCGTGCTCGACCTCGGTCAGCCGCTCGCTGACGGACTGCACGTCCACGCCGGGCAGGGCCAGCTCGTTGAGCAGCGCGGTGCCCCGGACCAGGTTCTGCGCGGCCCTGGTGAAGAGCTCGTAGAAGGCGCCCTCGGTGGGGCGGAAGGAAAACTTCACAGCACAGACCTCGTCGCGTCGGTGGAAGGGTGGCGGCGCCCAACGGGTCCCCGCTCGGTGAATGCTAGGAAACGGCCGAACCGGGAATTCGCCGGCCCACCCCTGGCCAGGCGTCATTCACCGGTCGTTCACCTTCCGTTCATCTCGGCCGTCCCACCCGCACCCGCTCCCCCAGCCAGGAGCCGTTTCCGCTCCCGTGCAACATCGAAATCGGCAGCCGGATACCCGAGGTCGAGCGTGTCGAACGTCTCACGCAGCAGATGGGCCACCGCCCAGTCCCGGTACCACTTGCGGTCCGCCGGCACCACGAACCAGGGCGCGGCGTCCGTGCCACACCTGCTCAGGGCCTCGGCGTACGCGGCCTGATAGTCGTCCCAGTGCCCCCGCGAATCGATGTCGGAGGGGTTGTACTTCCAGTGCTTGCGCGGGTCGGTGAGCCGGTCCATGAGGCGCTTGCCCTGCTCGGCGTACGAGATGTGCAGCATCACCTTGATCAGGGTGACGGCGCCCTCGGTCAACTCCCGCTCGAACGAGTTGATCGCGTCATAGCGGGCTCGCCAGGTCGTCTCCGGCACCAGCGAGCCGACCCGGGCGATCAACACGTCCTCGTAGTGCGAGCGGTTGAACATCCCCACGTACCCCGGCGGCGGCAGCTCCCGGCGGATCCGCCAGAGGAAGTCGTGCCGCAGCTCCTGGCGGGTCGGCGGCCCGAACGAGCGGATGTGCAGGCCCAGCGGGTTCATCGCGCCGGCCACCCGCTTGATCGTGCCGTCCTTGCCGCCGCAGTCCATGGCCTGGAGCACCAGCAGCACCCGGTGCGCCGGCCGCTCCGACCCGGTCTTGGCCATCGCGAAGAGCATCTCCTGCTGCCGGCCCAACTCCTCGCCGACCAGTTCCACCTGCTCCCGCGCCCAGGTCTTGCGGTGCTCACCGCGGCCCGCGGGCTCCGGCAGGCCGGGCATGGACCGCGGGTCGATCGTGCCGAGATCAACCGGCGCGGTGACCCGCAGCAGTTCCCGCACGGAACCGCCGTCCGGTGCCACGATCTGCCCTTGCTGGGGTGCGCTCATGCACGGATCATCGCCCACCCACCGCCGTTCCGCCCGCCGAGAGCCACGGGGCCCGCTGATCGGCACCGACCGACCCGCGCCGACGGCAGGCACCGGTCCGCCGGGCCGTTTCGGGGCTGCCAGCGCGCCCGCTCGGCGGGAGGATGTAGGCCGGGACGCCGACCGGAAGGGGTGGTGGGTCGTGCGGGAACTGGCGACGGAGTTCGAGGCGGAGCGGGGCCGACTGCTCGCGGTGGGCCACCGGATGCTGGGCAGCCGCAGCGAGGCGGAGGACGCGGTGCAGGAGACCTGGCTGCGCTACGCCGGGGCACTGGCCGACCCGGCGGCCCGCGCCGAGATCCGTGACCTGTCCGCGTGGCTGACCACTACCTGCGCTCGGATCTGCCTGGACGTGCTCCGCTCGGCCCGGGTCCGCCGGGAGGCGTACCCCGGGCAGTGGCTGCCGGAGCCGGTGGTGAGCCCGTTGGGCGGCCGGCCGCCGGCGGACGGCTACGCGCCCGACCCGGCGGAGCGGGCTGTCCGCACCGACGAGGTCGGCACGGCGCTGCTGGTGGTGCTGGAGCGGCTCGCGCCGGAGCAACGGGTCGCCCTCGTGCTGCACGACGTGTTCGCGCTGCCGTTCGCCCGGGTCGCGGGGGTGCTCGGCACCACCGAGGTGGCGGCCCGGCAGCTCGCCTCCCGGGCCCGACGGGCGGTCACCGCGCCGGACGTCCCCCGGCACACCGCCGACCCGGTCGAGCAACGTCGGGTGCTCAAGGCGTTCGTCGCCGCCACCGAGTCCGGCGAGCTGGACCAACTCCTCCAGGTGCTCGCACCGGACGTGGTCTTCGTCGGCGACTCGGGCGGGCACTTCCCGGCAGCCCGTCGGCCGGTGCTCGGCGCGGACGCCGTGGCCCGCCTCGCGCTCGGCCTGTTCGGCCGGGCCGGCCGGTACGCCGACCGGGTGCTGGCTCGGCCCGTGCTCGTCGACGGCAATCTCGGCCTGCAACTGGAGACGTCGCACAGCGACGGGCGACCGATCCGCCTGGTCACCGCGTTCGCCGTCGACCAGGGCCGGATCACCGCCATCTACAACCAGCTCAACCCGGAGAAGCTGACCGACCTGCCGCCGCTGGACGCCGACGACGGCTGGCCGCCGCGCTGGTGAGCCGGCCCGACCCGGGCGTGCGGCCTCAGACCACCAGGGCCAACCACTTGCGGTACGCGGTGGCGAACGGCTCGGTGCCGTCGCCCAGGGCCCCCAACAACCGCTGTGCCGCGGCCTCGGCCTCGGCCACCACGTCGTCCGGGTAGCCGAACCGGGCCCGGTGCTCGGCGAACTCGTCCTCGTCGAGCAGCTCCACCAGGCCGGTGGCCCGACGCCGGACGACGTCCAGATCGAGGTCGATCAGGTGGACGGTGTCGTCGGACTCCCAGCGGGCCGGGGTCGCGATGTCGCAGTAGACCTCGCTGGTGCGGGGCGGGGGGTTGAACATGGCCGTCCACCAGGCGCGATGTGGCACCAGCAACACGAACGGGATCTTCTCCACCGAGGGCCGGCCGTGATAGATCGACTCGGTGCCCTCGGGCACGCCGAGCCAGACGCCGAGATCGTCCTCGGCGAGCCGGCGGGCCGGGTAGTCACGGTGGGCGCTGCCGTCGTACTTGCGGTAGATCACGCGGACCATGTCGCTCGGCATGATTCGCACCCTAACCGATACAGCCCAACGCGTCGTAGCGCGGCCGTAACCGGACGGGGTCGGCCGCAACGACCACCCCGGTCGGCATCGCGCCACGCGGCGGATGGGCGCTGTCGGTGTCGGCGGCGCCGGGTACCGTCGCACGGTGACTCCGCCCCGCACCGCCACCGGTTCCGCCACCCCGTCGGCTCGGGCCAAGGGCCGGCGGCGGGGCGCCCGGCCCAGTGGCACCGAGCTGCTGGCGGCGGCGGTCGGCGCGGTGCCCGGCGGCGCGGAGCGCCCCGGCCAACTACAGATGACCACCGCGATCGAGGAGTGCGTGGCCGGCGGCGAGCATCTGCTCGTGCAGGCGGGCACCGGCACCGGCAAGTCGCTCGCCTACCTCGCGCCGGCGCTCACTGTGGACGGCCCGGTGGTGGTCTCCACTGCCACCCTGGCGTTGCAGTCCCAGCTGGTCGACCACGACCTGCCCCGGCTCGCGGACGCGGTCGAGCCGGTGCTCGGCCGAAGGCCCACCTTCGCCGTGCTCAAGGGCCGCCACCACTACCTCTGCCTCGCCCGACTGGACAACTCCACCGAGGAGGAGCCGGAGGACACCCTCTTCGACGCCCCCGCGGCGCGCCCCGGCGGCGGGACGAAGTGGCTCGGTGAGGCGGGCCGGTTAGGCAAGCAGGTCGAGCGGCTGCGCGACTGGGCCGAGAAGACCGCCACCGGCGACCGGGACGAACTGGACCCAGGCGTCGACGACCAGGCCTGGCGGCTGGTGTCGATGCCGGCCCGCGAGTGCGTCGGCGCGACCCGTTGCCCGTTCGGGCAGGAGTGCTTCGCCGAGGCGTCGCGGGCCCGCGCCCGGGAGGCCGACATCGTGGTGACCAACCACAGCCTGCTCGCTGTCGACATGCTCGCGGACCGGCACATCGTGCCGCCGCACAAGCTGCTCATCGTCGACGAGGCGCACGAGCTGGCCGACCGGGTCTCCTCCGCCGCCCAGGCGGAGCTGGTGCCGGAGCTGATCGACCGGACCACTCGGCGGGCCCGTACGCTGCTGCGCCCGGAGACCGCCGAGGCACTCACCGCCGCCGGTGACGCCCTGGCGGTCGGGCTCGCCGAGGCGCCGGCCGGGCGGATCACGTCGGGGCTGCCGACGCCACTGCGGGAGGCGTGCACGCTGCTCGACGCGGCGACCCGCTCCGCCCTGGACGCGATCGGCGACGTCAAGTCCGACGACCCCGACCCGGTCCGCAAACAGCAGGCGAAGGCCGCCCTGGACGAGCTCTCCACCACCGCGCAGCGGCTGCTGGAGGAGGGCGACCACGACGTGGCCTGGGTGGAGAAGAACGACAGCGGCAACCGCCGGGCGCTGGTGGTCGCGCCGCTGTCGGTGGCCGGCACCCTCGCCACCCACCTCTACGACGAACGCACGGTCGTGGCCACCTCGGCGACCCTGGCGCTGGGCGGCCGGTTCGACACTGTCGCCCGCGCCCTCGGGCTCGACGCGCCACCGCCCGCCCCGCCGACCCCCGCCGCAGCAGCGCTGGCCGCTCGCACCGGGCCGGGCCGGCCGGCCGCCGAGGCACCGGGCCGTCGCCTCGCTGGCGACGTCACAGCTAACGCCGTCGTACCGGCCACCGAGGGCCCCGGGTGGCGGTCACTCGACGTCGGTTCGCCGTTCGACTACGCCCGGCAGGGCATCCTGTATGTCGCCGCGCACCTTCCCCGTCCCAGCGTCTCCGGGCTGCCCGAGGCTGCCGGAGAGGAGCTGCTCGGGCTGGTCGAGGCGCTCGGTGGTCGTACTCTCGGGCTCTTCTCCTCCCGGCGGGCCGCGCAGCAGGCGGCGGAGCTGGTGCGCGCGCGGACCGACCTGCCGGTGTTGCTCCAGGGCGAGGAGGCGCTGCCGCTGCTGGTCCGTCGCTTCCGCGAGGAGCGCGCCAGCTGCCTGTTCGGGGTGATGTCGCTCTGGCAGGGGGTGGATGTGCCGGGTGACGCCTGCCAGCTCGTCGTCATCGACCGGCTGCCCTTCCCCCGCCCGGACGAACCGTTGGCGGCGGCCCGCGCAGCGGCGGTGGACGCGGGCGGCGGCTCCGGCTTCGCGGCGGTCAGCGTGCCCATCGCGGCGGTAAGGCTGGCTCAGGGCGTGGGCCGGCTGATCCGGGCGACCGGCGACCGGGGCGTGGTCGCGGTGCTCGACTCCCGGCTGGAGACGGCCCGAGGCTACGGGCCGTTCCTGCGCCGCTCACTGCCCCCGTTCTGGTACACGACCCGCCCCGAGGTGGCCCGGGGCGCCCTGGAACGCCTGGCCAAGTCCTGACGCGCTAGGGGGCCTGGGCGGCGACGACCACGGCGTCGGGCGGGGTGTCCGGGACCCTTCGGGCGGCAAGCCGGCGGACCGCGGTGTTCAGCACCGCGATGAGCGGCACGGAGACCAGCGCGCCGGTGATGCCGGCGAGTACGACACCGGCGGCGATACCGATGATCACCGCGAGCGGGTGGAGAGCGACCGCCCGTCCCATGATCAGCGGTTGGAGGATGTGGCCCTCCACCTGCTGCACACCGATCACCGCTCCCAGGATGATCAACGCGGTGACCGGGCCACTGTCGACGAGGGCCACCAGCACCGCCACGCCGCCGGAGAGCGCCGCTCCGACGATCGGAATGAACGCGCCGAGGAAGACCAACGCGGCCAGCGGGAAGGCGAACGGCACGTCGAAGATGACCAGGAAGATGCCGATGCCGACAGCGTCGATGAAGGCGACCAGCACTGTCGCACGGACGTAGGCGCCGAGCGTGTGCCAGGAGGCGCGGCCCGCGTCGTCGACCTTCCACCGGGCGGCGACCGGCAGCAACCGGACCAGGAAGCGCCAGATCCGGCTGCCGTCGCGCAGGAAGAAGAACGTCGCGAAGAGCACCAGCAGCGTGCCGGTCAGCACCTCGGCCAGCGTGGCGGCGGTGCTCAGCGCGCCGCTGGTGAACTTCGAGGTGTTGTCGTTGATCCAGGCCTGCGCCTCGTCGATGTAGCGGTCGAGTTGGGTGTCGGAGAGATGCAGCGGGCCCGTCTTCAGCCAGTTCTGGATCTGCCGGACACCCTCCGACGACTTCTCGCTCAGCTCGGGCACACCGCGAATGAACTCGTTGACCACCAGCGTCAGCGTGCCGATCACCGCGGCCAGGCCGCCGACCAGCACCACCGCCGTTGCCAGCGACCGGGGGAACCGGACCCGCAGCAGCCAGCCCACCGCCGGCGCGAGCAGCGCGGAGAGCAGCAGCGCGATGGCCAGCGGAATGATCACGATCTTGATCGTGCCGACGATCCGCAGCAGCGCCCAGGCCACCACGCCGATCACGATCAGTCGCCAGCACCACGCGGCGGCGATCCGGAGACCGTGCGGAACGTCGGCGTCGTCCCGACTGGAGGTGGAGCTGTGCAGGTCCACCGGAGGTTCCGCACCGTAGACCGTGGCGCTGGGCGGCGCGGTCGGCCCCGGCACCGCCGGCGACGCCACCCGGGCCCCCTCCGACACGTCGCTCAACGCGTCACTCGAGGTGCCCTCGTCGGCGCGCGCCGACTCCTGTCGTGACTGGTAGGCGCGGCGAAGCCGCCCGCGTACCCGCTCGAAGCGGCTCAAGCGCACCTCCTGGCAGAGAAACCCGGCCCGCCCAGGGCGACAGGTCGGACAGCATACGTCCGTTCCCGACACCGTAGGGCAGTTCAGTCACACAATGCCCCGACCACCTCCGGGTTAACCACCGGCGGGCCACCATCGGCCACACGGTAGCGTCTGCGGCGTGACCGCCGACAACGATCTCGACGCCGGCCTGCCGATCCGCCTGCTGCACGACCGCGTGCTGGTGCGGATGGAGGGCAGCGAGGGCGAGCGCCGCTCCACCGCCGGCATCGTCATTCCGGCGACCGCCGCGGTCGGTAAGCGCCTCGCCTGGGCCACAGCGGTCGGGGTGGGGCCGAACGTCCGCGCCATCGTCTCCGGCGACCGGGTGCTCTTCGACCCGGACGAGCGCTCCGAGGTCGAGCTGCACGGCCGCGGTTACGTGCTGCTGCGGGAGCGGGACGTGCACGCCGTGGCCGCCGAGCGCATCGAGAACGACTCGACCGGCCTCTACCTCTGACGCACCTCCCCCGGCCACCAGGTCCCGTCGCGCACCGTTTGCCCAGCCGCACGACGGGAAGCCATCCGGCGACCGTGGCCCTGGGGAGGGACGATGCCGGTATTCGTGAAGAAGCTGTTGACCTGGGGCAGTGTCGCGTTCCTGATCTACTTCATGGCCTTTCGGCCGGACGGCGCCGCGCAGATGTTCCGAGGGATCGGGGCCGCGCTGATCGCGATGTTCCAGGGCCTCGGTGACTTTCTCACCTCGCTGCTGGCCTGAGCCGCATTGCCGACCAGCCCGCAGCTGTCACTGGTGCGTCGGTGGCCAGGGCGACGCCGGGCGCAGGCCGGGCCAGCCGGGCGGGGCGTACCCCACCGGAGCCGGGGCGGGAGCCAGCACCACCGGGATCGGCACCACCGGCTCGTCCGGCGCGTCCACAGCGCGCTGTGTGCCGTCCGGGAAACGCAGGTGGTAGCGGGTGCCGTCCCAGACCCCCGCCGGGGCCTGCGGGTCCCGACCCACGAAGAACGACCGGTACTCGGTGATCGCGTCCAGCAGCTCCCGTTCCTCGCGGGCGGTCCGCTCCTGGTCGGCGGGTTTGCGGTCCAGGCCGCGCAGCGCCCCGTCGCGCAGCAGGGCCAGCCGGGTGGCGGAGGACTGGTAACCCCGCATCGCCCGCACCCCGGCGTCACCGGCCACCCGCCGTGCCCAACTGCGGGCGGCGTGCCGTCGGCCGAGACTGCTCAGGGCGGCCACCTCGGGCGGGCTGAGCCAGCCGGCGCGGACGTAGTCGGGCAGGACCCGCTCGGTGAGCCGCCCCTCCCAGGCGCGCAACCACAGCGCCAGCCCCACGGTGCCGAAGAAGACCGGCACCATGAGGCCCAGGAAGCCGTACAGCATGATCATGGCCTCGCCGGTGGCCTGGGTCAGCGTGGGCAGCAGGTTCCACGTGCCGTGCAGCATCATCGCCAGCAGCAGGCCGGCGATCGGGGCGAGCACCCGGATGCGCCGGTCGGCGGTCCGGGAGGCGATACCCAGCCCCACACCGGTCATCGAGGTGAAGAGGGGATGAGCGAACCCGAACAGCAGGATCCGCAGGATGAAGATCGCGATGACCTGCTGGATGCCGGTGGCCGGGCCGTACCGGTCAGCGCCGGACGCGTACCCCAACCCGCCCAGGTAGAGGATGTTCTCCACCATCGCGAAGCCGACCGCGCTGAGCCCGCAGTAGACCAGGCCGTCGGTGATCCCGGACCATTCGCGGCGGCGGAACACCAGCAGCAGGATCGGGCCCAGCGCCTTGGTCAGCTCTTCGATGAACGGCGCCACCAGCACCCCGGTGAGGGCGGACGGCAGGCCCCAGTCGGCGAAGCGGTTGGCCGCGAAGTCGTTCACAGTGAGCGAGGCCGCGGTGGAGACGAACGCCCCCCAGGCGAAGCAGAAGATCAGATACTTCAGCGGCTCCGGTTCGTACCGGTCCAGCCAGAGGAAGCAGGCGACCAGCACCGGCACCGGCAGGATGGCGGCCACCACCCCGATCAGCAGGGCCTGCACACCGAGCGACTGGCCGAGCGTGAAGACCATGAAGACCGCGCACGCCGCGATCAACAGCACCACACCGGCCAGCGCCAGGAACCGCCGCCAGCCCAGTCGGCGCAGCGGCATCCGGGGCGTCTCACCCATGGGCGGGACGGCGGGCGCAGGCGGGGCGGCGGGCGACGGCGGCAGCGGTGAACCGGGCGGGGTGTCGGCCATGCGGTCAGCGTAGCCATCCGCCGCCGGCTGGTTCGGCCGCATCGGTAGCCGCTATGCTGCCGGCAGGTCACGAGTGCCAGCGTCAAGCCCCGGCTTGCTGGCCGGCAACCCTCGTCGAGTTCGCGGTGGGGTGCCCCGGGTGATGACCGGGCCCAGCCCGATCGGTGTGCTGGGCAAGCGCGGACCCCGTCCCGATGTCGCATCCGGGGTCCCTGACCCCGGAGGTTCCGGCGTGTCCGTCACTCTCGTCCCCAGCCTGCCCAGCCTGCCCACCGTGCCGTCGGCGCCGTCCGCGCCGCTCGACGTCCTCGGCGTGCCCGGCGAGATCAACCTGGACTACGCGGCCAGTGCGCCGTGCGCGCGGGCCGCGGCCGACGCAGTCGCCGAGTTGCTGCCCTGGTACGCCAGCGTGCATCGCGGAGCCGGAGCGCTGTCGCGGCGCTGCACCCTCGCGTACGAGCAGGCCCGGCAGACGATCGGCGACTTCTTCGGCGCTCGCGCCGATGATCATGTGATCTTCACCCGCAACACCACTGACGCGCTCAACCTGCTGGCGCGGGCCGTCCCGGCCGGCACGACTGTGGTCACCTTCGCCGGCGAACACCATGCCAACCTGCTGCCCTGGCCGCGCGGGTCGGTGCGACTGCCGGTGCCCAGCGACCCCGACGCGGCGGTACGCGATCTCGCCGCCGCCCTCACCGAGCTGCGCCGGGGCAGCAGCCCGGCGCTGCCGGTGCTGGTCGCGGTGACCGGTGCGAGCAACGTGACGGGTGAGCGGTGGCCGGTCGCCGAACTGGCGCGGGTGGCCCACCGGCACGGTGCCCGGATCGTGCTCGACGCGGCGCAGCTCGCCCCGCACGCCCCGGTCGACCTGCTCACGCTCGACGTCGACTACCTGGCCGTGTCCGGCCACAAGCTGTACGCGCCGTTCGGCGCGGGCGTGCTGATCGGCCGGGCCGACTGGCTGGACGCCGCGTCGCCGTACCTGGCCGGTGGCGGGGCCACCAGCCACGTCGGGCCGGCCACCCACGACGTGACCTGGGCGACCGGCCCGGCCCGACACGAGGGCGGCACCCCGAACCTGCTCGGCGCGGTTGCGCTGGCGGCGGTGTGCAAGGCGCTCGACGACGCGGACCAGTGTGCGCTGGCCGCCCACGAGCAGGCCCTGCTGACCCGGCTGCGGACCGGCCTCGCCGCCCTGCCGCACGTCATCGAGCTGCGCACCTTCGGCCCGGACGCGCCCCGGGTCGGCATCGTCTCGTTCGTGGTCGCCGGCTGGGACTCCACCGAGGTGGCCACGCGGCTGGCTGCCGAGCACCACATCGGCGTACGGGACGGGTTGTTCTGTGCCCACCCGCTGGCCCGGCGTCTGCTCAGCGAGGCGGCGGGGCGTACCGGCCGACGGGACCTGCCGCCCACCGCGCTGCGTGCCAGCATCGGGCTCGGCAGCACCGCCGCTCAGGTGGACCGGCTGCTCGCGGCGCTGGCCGAGCTGGGCTGAGGCCGGCGTTCAGCCGACCGGCGGGGCGGTGGGTGGCTTCGGTGTCTCGCCGGGCTCGGCGGGCTCACCGACCGGCCGCTCCTGCTCCCCGAAGGCGGTGCGGATCCACCGGTTCGCCTCCTCCTGCTCGATGCCGGAGGCGACCAGCAGATCGCTAGCGGTGGTGCGGATCTGGGCGACCACCACGCTGCCGGAGAAACCTACCCCGGCGCCGTACGCCCGGCCGGCCTCGCTGACCGCCCGCAGCGACCGCTCCCGGGCTTTCTCCGGCTCCTCACCGGCGGCGAACTCGTGCTTGAGCAGCCGGACCGACTCGGCGAGG
The DNA here is from genome assembly GCF_046549335.1 of Micromonospora sp. 050-3. Taxonomy (NCBI): domain Bacteria; kingdom Bacillati; phylum Actinomycetota; class Actinomycetes; order Micromonosporales; family Micromonosporaceae; genus Micromonospora; species Micromonospora sp. 050-3. The sequence continues at coordinate 14,311 of NZ_JAJPVX010000003.1, read as the reverse complement.
TGGCCGATCGCGTCCGGCATCGGATCGGGCACCGGTTCCTCGTCCTCGACCAGCGTGACGGACCGGCGGATCAGAGTGCCGCTGTTGCGCATCGCCCTGTCGATCGGGTCGGCCGCCTCCGCGTAGTGGGTCAGTTCGTCGCGGCGGTGCCAGCGGGCCGGGGAGAGGGTGGCGGTCTCCTTGGCTCCCTCGATCGCCTCGCCCAACGTGGCCAACTCCTCCTTGTTGTCGCGCAGCCTCTCCAGTGCGCCCTGGATGGTGCCGCGGTCCCGGTTGCGCAGGCCGTCGGCGGTGGCGTCGAGTTGGGCGGCGAGCAGGTCCAGGGCGGGTCGGGCCGCCCGGTTGATCACTCGGAGTGGGTTCAGCGGCAGCAGCACCGCCGTGACCAGCAGCGCGATCCCACCGCCGAGGAACGCGTCGACGAAGCGGGGGATCTCCAGGTTCTGGGTCGACGGGCTCAGCGTCACGATCAGCACCGCCGTGGCCGCCGCCTGGATGACGATGGCAACACTCGCACCGGCGAAGATGGTGAGCAGGATGGCCACCGTGACCACGAGGCCGAGCTGCCATGCCCCGGTGCCGAGCAGGTAGATCAGGAGGTCGCCGACGGCCACCCCGACCCCCACCCCGACGATCAGCTCGATGGTCCGGCGGAACCGCTGGCCGACCGACGCGGCCAGGGTGCCGACCGCGGAGATCGGCGCGAAGACCGGTTGCGGGTTGCCGAGCACCTTGTGCGAGATCAGGTACGCGAGCCCGGCGGCCAGCCCGGCCTGCACGGCGAGCCCGCCGGCCATCCGTACCCGGTGCAGTCGGTCGTGCAGGGTGGCCCGGCCACGGTGGCGCAGCTGTTCGGTGGCCTCGGCGATCCGCGCGCCGTCGATGTCCACCAACCCGTCGCGCAGCGCAGTACGTCGCACCATCGGCTGTCGCTTGTCCCGGGCCACGGCCATGGGCGCGACTACCCGTGGTGGGCCCGCTGAACCCTCCCTTCCCGCGCGTCGCGGGCGGATGCGGCAGACTCGGGCGGTGGTTGATCTGTTGGACCGGTGGCGGGTGGCGGCCCGGGGTGCCGGCGCGAGGCCCGGCCCGGACACGACCCGGGCCGGTGAGCAGGTGATCGCCCGCTGGCGGGAGCCACACCGGCACTATCACACGCTGGCCCATCTGACGGCGGTGCTCGATGTGGTGGACCAGCACGCCGACCTGGCCGCTCGGGCCGACGTGGTCCGGCTGGCGGCCTGGTTCCACGACGCGGTCTACGACCCCCGGGCCGCTGGCGACGTCAACGAACGGAACAGCGCCGCGCTGGCCGAGAGCGTGCTCACCGGGCTCGGGGTGCCGACGCCCACGGTGGCCGAGGTGCGGCGGCTGGTGCTGCTCACCGCCGGGCACACAGTGACGCCGGGCGACCGGGACGGGGTGTTGCTGTGCGATGCGGACCTGGCGGTGCTGGCCGCGCCGCCGGCCCGCTACGAGCGTTACGCGGCGGCGATCCGCCAGGAGTACGCCCATGTGCCGGAGCCGGCCTTCCGGGCTGGCCGGGCCGCCGTGTTGACCGGCCTGCTGGCGCTGCCCGCGCTGTTCCGTTCGCCACCGCTGGCGAGCCGCTGGGAAGCGCCCGCCCGGGACAATGTGCGCCGCGAGCTGGCCGCACTCACCGGGGAGCCGGAGAACGCGGGCTGACCAGGTGCTTCGGCCGACGCAGGCCGGCGGCGCGGAGCAACCGGACCAGCTCCCGGCTCGGCACCACCTGGGCACCGAGCCACACCGCCGCCGCGAACCGGTCGGCCGGGATGTCGTAGTGGTCCCGGTCGAAGCCGCGCCCGGGCGCGCCGAGCGCCTCGGCGAAGGCGTGCAACTCGGCGTACGAGACGTCACTGATCAGGTGCGACCAGAGCCGACCGCGCCACGGCCAGGCCGGCCGGTCCAGGTAGAGCATGGTGCCCAAGTTATCCCGCCCAGTCGATCATGTTGATGATCGCCGGTCGGCGACCTAGCCTCGGCTGCATGGCCCCCACCGCGCTCCTCGACGACCTGCGCGCCGCGCTCGGTGACGACGCCGTGCTCACCGACCCGGACCTGCTGCGCATGCACCAGCGGGACGAGGCCGACCTGTGCGCGGCCGGCGTCCCGCTGGTGGTGACCCGCCCGCGCGACACCGAGCAGGTGGTCGCCGTGATCCAGGCGGCGGCGCGGCACGGCGTACCGGTGGTGCCGCAGGGCGCGAGGACCGGGCTGGCCGGCGCGGCGAACGCTGTGGACGGCGCTGTGGTGCTCAGCACCGTCGCGATGAACGAGATCCGGGAGATCGACCCGGTGAGCCGGGTCGCTGTGGTCCAGCCGGGCGTGGTCAACGCGGCGCTGGCCGGGGCGGTGGCCAAACAGGGCCTCTGGTACCCGCCGGACCCCGGCTCCTGGGAGTCCTCCACCATCGGCGGCAACGTGGCCACCAACGCCGGCGGCATGTGCTGTGTGAAGTACGGCGTGACCACCGAGTACGTGCTCGGCCTGGAGGTGGTGCTCGCCTCCGGCGAGGTGCTGCGGACCGGCCGGCGTACGGCCAAGGGGGTGGCCGGCTATGACCTGACCCGACTGTTCGTCGGTTCGGAGGGCACCCTCGGCGTGATCACCGAGGTGACAGTGGCGCTGCGCCCCGCCCCGGCCGACTCACTGACCCTGGTGGCGGTCTTCGGATCGACCGCCACGGCCGGCGCGGCGGTGGCCGAGATCGCGGCTCGCGGGCTCACCCCCAGCCTGCTGGAGATGCTGGACCAGACCCACCTGCGAGCGATCGAGGCGTACCAGCCGATGGGGTTGCGGACCGATGCGCAGGCCCTGTTGCTGGCCGCCGTCGACACCGGCTCCCGGGCGGCGGACGACCTGGCCGCGCTGGCCGAGGTGTGTGCGGCCGTCGGCGCCGACGAGGTCTACGCGGCCACCGACGCGGTGGAGGCGGCGGCGCTGCTCCAGGCTCGCCGGCTGGCCCACCCGGCCATGGAGAAGTTCGCGGCGGACACCTACCCGGGCGGCAACGGCGGTCTGGTGATCGACGACGTGGCGGTGCCGCGCGGCGCGCTCGCGGCGCTCCTGGACGGGGTCGCCCGGATCGCGGCCGAGTGTGAGGTGCCGATCGGCGTGGTCGGGCACGCCGGGGACGGCAACATGCACCCGAACATCGTGGTCGACCGGGCCGACCCGGCGAGCGTGGAGCGGGGTCGGCGGGCCTTCGACGAGATCATGCGGCTCGGCCTGGACCTGGGTGGCACGTGCACCGGCGAGCACGGGGTGGGGCTGCTCAAGCGGGACTGGCTGGCCCGGGAGATCGGGCCGGTCGGTGTCCGGGTGCATCAGGCGATCAAGTCGGCGCTCGACCCGGCCGGCCTGCTCAACCCGGGCAAGGTGCTCTGACCGGCTGCGGTCAGCCCTTGACCTCGGCCGGGGTCGCCTGGGTGAGCAGCAGCAGGATCTCCCCGGCGACCGGCGTGAGCTCCTCACCCGGGCAGTCCTGCGAGGTGATCAGCCCCGTCGAGGTGATGAGGCTGGACGTCAGCGCGTCGATGCAGGTGGTCCGGTACCGCCGGGCCTGGTCGGTCTCGTCGGCGAGCGCCGGGTTGGCGAGCAGCACCTGGAGCCGTTCGGTCAGCTCCGGTGCGAGGGTGCCCCGGGAGGTCACGCCGTCGCCGGCGCAGTCGACGCACTGCCACGCGCCGTTCCGCTCGACGCTCAGGGTGCGCATCGGCCCGTCCTCGCCGAGCCGCTGGAGCAGGCTGACCTGACCGGCGGCGACAGTGGTGGGGATCTCCAGCTGCGAGCCGCCACCCGCCGTGCCGGGGGTCGGCTGCGCCACCGGGGTGCTCGGCTTGTCTCCGTCGAAGAGCGAGCACCCGGTCAGGGCGCCGACGAGCGCGACGGCGAGCAGGGGTGAGAGCAGACGAGGGCGCGCGCGGCGTAGCACGCGCGGAAACCTACCCCACCGTAGGTAGCGTTCGAAACCACCATCCGGGCCGGTATCGATGGTTACCCATCGGTAACGTCGCAATTCGTCATCGAGCGGACGGGCGCAGCTCCGCCTGATCGTCGTCGCCCCGGTCGGCCGCGTAACCCCGCACGTCCGGAGCGCCGAGCCGGGCCGCGTCCGCCGCCGCGTCGTCCGGCATCAACTGGGACTGCCGCTCCGCCTCCACCCGGGTCCGGTAGTGCTCGACCTCGCGCGCCCGGGTGGCCGCGTCCCACCCGAGCACCGCGCCCATCAACTCGGCGGTGTGCTCCGCCGACTCCAGCCCTCGGTGGCTGGTCTCGAACGAGATCCGGGTCCGCCGGGTCAGCACGTCCTCCAGGTGCAGCGCGCCCTCGGCCCGCGCCGCGTAGGCGACCTCCGCCGCCAGATACTCCGGAGCACCGGCCAGCGGAGACGCCAGCAGAGGATCGGCGTCGACCAGCGCCAGCAGGTCCAGGGTCAGAGTGCCGAACCGCTCCAGCAGATGCTCCACAACGCCCACCGGCACGCCGTGCCGGCGCGCCAGGTCGGCCCGGTCCCGCCACATCGCCGGGTACCCGTCGGCACCGAGCAGCGGCAGATCGGCGGTACGCGACGAGCGGGCGCCACCGAGCCGGCGAGCGGCCCGATCGACCACGTCGGACGCCATCACCCGGTACGTCGTGTACTTGCCGCCAGCGACCAGCAGCAGCCCGAGCATCGGCTCGAAGACCGCGTGCTCACGCGAGAGCTTCGAGGTCGAGTCGGCCTCGCCGGCCAGCAGCGGCCTCAGCCCGGCATACACCCCCTCGATGTCGGCGGTGGTCAGTGGCCGTTCCAGCACGGTGTTGACCTGCTGGAGGAGGTAGTCGATGTCGCGGGCCGAGGCGGCCGGGTGGGAACGGTCCAGCCGCCAGTCGGTGTCAGTGGTGCCGATGATCCAGTGCCCGCCCCACGGGATGACGAAGAGCACCGAACTCGCCGTACGCAGGATGAGCCCCGTCTCGCCGGTGATCGCCGAGCGGGGCACCACCAGGTGCACCCCCTTGGAGGCGCGCACCCGGACGCCGGGGCGCAGGCCCACGTCGTTGAGCATTCGGGACATGTCGTCGCTCCACACGCCGGTGGCGGCGATGACGGTGCGGGCCTGCACCTCGAACTCCGCGTCCGGCGAGCCGGGCGGCGCCTCCAGGTCCCGGACGCGGACGCCGGTCACCTCGCGCGCCTGCCGGATCAACCCGACGGCGCGGGCACTGCTCACCACAGTGGCGCCGAGGCTGGCCGCGGTGCGGGCCAGGGTGACCACCAGCCGGGCGTCGTCGACCTGCCCGTCGTAGTAGCGGATCGCCCCGGCCAGCGCGTCGGCCCGCAGACTCGGGAAGATCCGCCGGGCGCCCTCCCGGGTCAGGTGACGGTGCAGGGGCATGCCCCGACCACCACCGAAGACCCCGGCGAAGACGTCGTACGCGGCCACCCCGGCGCCGTAGTACGAGCGGCGGAAGACCCGGGCCGGCAGGTCCCGCAGACCCCGCCCGGCCGGCAGCGGCACCATGATCGGCACCGGGCGTACCAGGTGTGGCGCGAGCCGGGTGGCCAGCAGGCCGCGCTCGGTGAGCGCCTCGTGGACCAGGTGGAACTCCAACTGCTCCAGGTAGCGCAGGCCACCGTGGATGAGTTTGCTGGACCGGCTCGAGGTCCCGGCAGCAAGGTCACGCGCCTCGACCAGCGCCACCTTCAGGCCTCGGGACGCCGCGTCCAGAGCGGCACCGGCTCCGGTCACCCCGCCCCCGATGACCAGCACGTCGAAGCGCTCGGCACGCAGTCGACGCAGGTCGGACGCACGGCGGACCGGTGAGAGCTGACCGGCGACGGATCGGGAGATATTGGGGTCGCGCACCCGTCCACCGTAACCGCCGAGCCACGGTGTCGACATTCGCCGCCCGCCCGGGAACCCGACGCTCGGGTCGAAACCCTTCGTCGTAGTCGTAAGGTTCTCGGATGCACGGTCAACCTGCGCAACCCGGTTCCAGCGACAGCAGTTCCCCGTGGCCGGTCGTCGCGGCCGTGCTGGTCGGCTGCTGGACGGTTGCGATCACAGTGGGCACCCAGACCGGTGGCTGGCTCACCGACCAGGTGCTGCTGGGCTTCGGACGGGACCGGCTCGGCTGGCTCTGGCCGGTGCTCGGCCTGGCCACCGTCGTGCTGGCCGGCACGCCCGCCCTGCTGCTGGCCGTCCTGCCCCGGTCGGCCGCGGTCCGGGCCACCGGGCGGGCCTGGCTGATCGGAGCACTCGCGCTCGGCGTGCTCACACTGCTGCGGGTCGTGCCGCTGGTGCATCACGAGGCTTACCTCGCCGCGCTGGCCGGTGCCGCCCTGCTCGGCGCGCTCGCCGTGCGCTGGTCGGCACGCCGGTGGGCGTACCCCGGGCTGGTTGGCCCGGTCGGCGGCCCGGCACCCACCGGCGACGCCGACACCACGCGGCCCGAGGCCACCGGAGACGACGACACCACGCCGCCCGCAGCCACCGGACAAGGCGACACCACGCGGCGGAGGTCGCTCGGTTTCGGCCCGGTGCCGCTGCTCGCGCTCGCCGCCGGGTTGGCGCTGCTGCTGCCGTGGGCCTGGCTGGGCGCGCTCGGCGGTCTCCTGGAGACCGCGCTCGCGCTGCTGGCGGCCGCCGCGCTCGGGGTGCTGGCCGCGACTCTGCTGGACGCCCTCTTCTGGGCCCCGTTCGCGGTTGGGCGACCGCCCCGACCGGCTCGGCTGGTGCTGGTCGGCGGCATGGTCGCCGGGGTGGCGCTGCTGCTGCTCGCGGCCGGGACCGGCCAGTCCGGCGCGCAGCTGCCCGCCCTGCTGACAGTGCCGCCGGTGGGTTTCGCGCTGGCCGCGCTCTGGGCCGCGACCTGGCGGCCCACCGCCGACCCGGCCGAGGCCACCCGCGCCGGCCGAACAGCGACCGGCTGGCTCGTGGGCCTGGCCGCGCTCGGCCCGCTGGCCTTCACCGACCCGGAAGAGATCAGCCTGCTGCTGGTCGGCACCCGGGACATCCCGTTCTGGGTGGCGGCCGCCGCCGGCGTCGGGCTCGCCGTCGCGGTCCTGGTCGCCATCGGGTACGCGGTGCTGCTCGCCCGCCCGACGGCGCGCACCCCGAACAGGCGGTTCGCCGCGGTGGCGGCCGTGGTGCTGCTGGTGACGTTCGGCGTTGTCGACCTCGGCCCCGGCCAGCCGGGCCTGTACGGCGAGCGGCTGTTCGTGGTGCTGCGCGCGCAGGCCGACCTGAGCGATCTTCCGGCCGCCGCGCCGGGTCGGGCCGGGCGCGACGCCCGCGCGGCGGAGGTCTACCGGCGGCTCGTGACGACCGCCGAGCAGAGCCAGGGCGACCTGCTCCGGGGGTTGAACCGGCTGCGCCTCGACCCGGTGTCGTACTACCTGGTCAACGCGGTCGAGGTGGACGGCGGCCCGGCGGTGCGGGCCTGGCTCGCCCGCCGGCCGGAGGTGGCACGGGTGCTGGTCAGCCAACGCCTGCGCCCGCTGCCGGCCCCGGCCGGGCAGAGCCGGGGCACCGCGCCCACGCCCACCGGCCCGCAGCGGAACATCCTCCAGATCGGCGCCGACCGGGTGTGGTCCCAACTCGGTGTCACCGGCACGGGCATCGTGGTCGGCAGCTCCGACTCGGGGGTGGACGGCGGCCATCCGGCGCTGCGAGCCGGGTTCCGTGGTGGGGACGACTCCTGGTACGACCCGTGGGACGACACCCGGAGCCCGACCGACCAGGGCGGACACGGCACCCACACGGTGGGCAGCGCGGTCGGGCGGGACGGCATCGGGGTGGCACCGGACGCGCAGTGGGTGGGCTGCGTCAACCTGGACCGCAACCTCGGCAGCCCCGCGCACTACCTGGACTGCCTCCAGTTCATGTTGGCGCCCTTTCCGGCCGGCGGCGACCCGTTCACCGACGGCCGTCCGGAGCGCGCCCCGCAGGTGCTGACCAACTCGTGGGGCTGCCCGCCCATCGAGGGTTGCGACCAGCGCGTCCTGCGGCCGGCCACCGCAGCCCTGGACGCCGCCGGGATCTTCGTGGTCGCCGCGGCCGGCAACACCGGCCCGTGGTGCGCGTCGATCGACGACCCGCCGGCCCCGTACCCAGACGTGCTGACAGTGGGCGCTGTGGACGCCCAGCGGCGGGTCGCCGAGTTCTCCTCGCGCGGGCCGGTGCCGGGTGGCTCGGGTAAACCGGACGTGCTGGCGCCGGGGGTGGGTGTGGTCTCGGCCATGCCGGGCGGCACGTACGCCGCGCTGGACGGCACGTCGATGGCGACCCCGCAGGTGGCCGGGGTGGTCGCGCTGATGTGGTCGGCGAACCCGGCGCTGGTCGGCGACGTGACCCGGACCCGGCAGATCCTTCGGGACACCGCCACCGCGGCGACGCCCACCTATCGCTCCGACAGCCCCTCCGACGCCTGCGGCTCCCCGTCGAACGTCACCGGCGCCGGGCAGGTCGACGCCTACGCAGCGGTTCGCGCCGCCCAGCAATAGGCAGGTTTCCTTCCTGAAGTGCTGAGCCGGGGGTGCGACTCGACACCCGGTGATCTAGGGTCGGCGACCATGAACGCCGAGATCACCGTCACCGAGCTGACCGCCGACCTGGTCCCCAGCGTCGTACAGCTCTGCCAGCAGGCTCTCGACCTGCCCGAGGACGCCGCCGAGGCGGCTGCCATCGTTGACGTGCTCTGGACCCGGGCCACCGCCGACCGGCCGGTGGTCGGGCTGGGCGCGTACCGGGGTGCGGACCTGATGGGGGTGCTGATCTGTTCGGTGTCGTCGACCGAGCCGGGGATCGGGCACGTGGACCTGGTAGCGGTCCTTGCGGAACAGCGGCGTCGGGGCGTCGGCCGGGCGCTGCTCCAGCGGGCCGAGCGGGTGCTCGCCGAGCGCGGGGCGACCGAGGTGCTGCTCGCCGGAAATCCGCCGTACTACGCGTGGCCGGGCATCGACGTCCGCTACACGCCGGCGGTCTGCGCCGCCCTCGCGCTCGGCTACCAGCAGGACCGGACCGCCTGGAACATGACAGCGGACCTGTCGTACGACGGGTCGCCGGCACTGCGGTCCACCGAGGCGACCGAGCGGCGGCTGGCCGACCAGGGCGTCACCGTGCGCCGGGCGGAGCCGGCGGACCTGCCGAGGCTGACCGAGTTCGCCCGGTCCACCTTCGGCGGGACGTGGGACGGCGAGTTGGCCGGGTCGGTGGGGCGTGCCGACGCCGGTTGCCACCTGGCGGAGCGGGACGGCGAGTTGCTCGGCTTCGCCGCGTACGGGTCGTCCCGGCCCAGTTGGTTCGGGCCGATGGGCACCGCGCCGGCCGCGGAGGGGTCGGGCATCGGCGGGGTGCTGTTGCGGCGCTGCCTGCGCGACCAGCGGGCGGCGGGGCTGGACCGGGCACAGATCGGCTGGGTAGGGCCAGTGCCGTTCTATTCGGGTAGCGCGAGTGCGTGGATCGAGCGGGTCTTCTTCCTGTACCGGCGAACCCTATCCGGGGCATAACCGGGGCAAACAGGACATTGATCCATTCGCCCGCACCGGCCATCGACGCCCCCTACCGTTTCGGTAGAGGAGGCAGCCATGACCACGGATGACAACCAGACCGAGGACGGCACGCCGATCACCTGGAAACCGGTGGGTGAACTCCCCGGCCAACTGCCGTTCGACCGGCTCGACTACGGCGACGCCGAGCAACTGGCCGAGATGACCACCGACGGTGAGCCGTCGGTGGTCGAGGAGCCGCAGGAGATGGTGGACGCGCCGATCCAACTGCTTCCGCCGTACAACCGGGCACATAAGCGGCGCAACCAGCGCCCACTACCGACCTGACGACGAACGGGGCGGACCGCGTCAGCGGCCCGCCCCGTTCGGTGTCGGAACTGGACTCAGAAGTCCATGTCCCCGCCACCCGGGCCAGCCGGGGCAGCCGGGGTCTTCTCCGGCTTGTCCGCGACAACGGCCTCGGTGGTGAGGAAGAGCGCCGCGATGGAAGCGGCGTTCTGCAGCGCCGAGCGCGTAACCTTGGCCGGGTCGATGATGCCCGCGGCCAGCAGGTCGACGTACTCGCCGTTGGCGGCGTTCAGACCGTGACCCGCTTCGAGGTTACGGACCTTCTCCACCACGACGCCGCCCTCAAGGCCGGCGTTGACGGCGATCTGCCGCAGCGGGGCGTCCAGCGCGACCTTGACGATGTTCGCACCGGTCGCCTCGTCGCCGACCAGGTCGAGCTTGTCGAAGGCGGTCTTGCCGGCCTGAACCAGCGCGACGCCACCACCCGGGACGATGCCCTCCTCGACGGCGGCCTTCGCGTTGCGAACGGCGTCCTCGATGCGGTGCTTGCGCTCCTTGAGCTCGACCTCGGTGGCCGCGCCGACCTTGATCACCGCAACGCCGCCGGCCAGCTTGGCCAGCCGCTCCTGCAGCTTCTCCCGGTCGTAGTCGGAGTCGCTCTTGTCGATCTCGGCCCGGATCTGGTTGACCCGACCCTGGATCTGCTCGGCGTCACCGGCACCGTCGACGATGGTGGTCTCGTCCTTGGTCACCACGACCTTGCGGGCGCGGCCCAGCATGTCGAGGCTGGCGGCGTCGAGCTTGAGGCCGACCTCCTCGCTGATGACCTGGCCACCGGCGAGGATGGCGATGTCGGTCAGCATGGCCTTGCGGCGGTCACCGAAGCCCGGCGCCTTGACGGCGACCGACTTGAAGGTGCCACGGACCTTGTTGACCACCAGGGTGGCGAGAGCCTCGCCCTCCAGGTCCTCGGCGATGATCAGCAGCGGCTTGCCCGACTGCATGACCTTCTCCAGGATCGGGAGCAGGTCCTTCACCGACGAGATCTTGCTGTTGGCGATCAGGATGTACGGGTCGTCGAAGACGGCCTCCATACGCTCCGGGTCGGTCATGAAGTAGGCCGAGATGTAGCCCTTGTCGAAGCGCATACCCTCGGTGAGCTCCAGCTCCAGCCCGAAGGTGTTGCTCTCCTCGACGGTGATGACGCCTTCCTTGCCGACCTTGTCCATCGCCTCGGCGATGATCTCGCCGACGGTGCTGTCGCCAGCGGAGATGGAGGCGGTGGAGGCGATCTGCTCCTTGGTCTCGACGTCCTTGGCGAGCTTGGACAGCTCCTCCGAGACGCTCGCGACAGCGGCCTCGATGCCCCGCTTCAGGGCCATCGGGTTGGCGCCAGCGGCCACGTTGCGCAGGCCCTCGCGAACCAGGGCCTGGGCCAGGACGGTCGCCGTCGTCGTGCCGTCACCGGCAACGTCGTCGGTCTTCTTGGCGACCTCCTTGACCAGCTCAGCGCCGATCTTCTCGTACGGGTCCTCGAGCTCGATCTCCTTGGCGATGCTCACACCATCGTTGGTGATGGTGGGGGCACCCCACTTCTTCTCGAGCACGACGTTGCGGCCCTTGGGGCCGAGGGTCACCTTTACGGCGTCGGCGAGCTGGTTCATGCCCCGCTCAAGGCCGCGGCGAGCCTCTTCGTCGAAAGCGATCATCTTGGCCATACGGCGTTGTCCTCCTGGACACTCACGGGCCACCCGAGTTTGTGTGCCCCGGATGGGCCGCCTGGTGTGCGCACCTTGGGACGTCGCCACCTGGCGACGACGACGTCCTTCGGCCGGGCCGGATAGCCCGCGACGACCGGCCATGTGCCGCCCCGGTGTCTCCACACCGGCGCAACCTGGCCCCACCGTCCCGACCGCTGGCACTCACGGTATGCGAGTGCCAATGACTTGTTTAGCACTCTCCCCTGCCGAGTGCAAGCACGATGGGGCCGCTCAGCCGAGTTCCGCAGCCAGCCCGGGAGTGTTCACCGGCCCCTCATGGGCGCGCTGCTCGGCGTACGTCACCAGCAGACCGATCATCTGAGCGAGGTGGGCCGGCAGGACCAGCACTGCGGTGATACCGATCACCACCACCGTCCCGGCGGCGGTACCCGCCGAGGAGAACGGATCCGTTCCGAACGCGGAGGTGCCAACCCCTTCCAGGCCACCGGGGATCAGGGTGCCGACGATCACCGCCGCGGCCACCAGGGCCACCCGACCGAGCAGCAGGCCGAGCCGGTCGTGGAACATCCGGAACGATCGACCGATCGGGTTGTGGCGTTCGAAGAGATAGACCGGGCCGGCCATGCTCAGCGCGAAGGCCAGGTAGATGCCCGGCAGCACGCAGAAACAGACACCGATGCCGATCAGCAGACTGACCAACAGGGTCCAGCCCCACAGCCCGAGCGCCCGACGCAGGCCGTAGCGCAGCGCGGACTCCAGGTCAGCCGGCTGACCGGCCGCCTGTCGGGTGATCACCCAGGTGCCGGCGGCCCACCCGACGGCCTGCACCAACCCGACCACCAGGCTGCCGCCGACCAGCAGGACCAGGAGGCTCAGCAGTTCGGCAGCGAAATTGTCCGGCAGCGCGGGGGTCGACGTCGATTCGGCCTGGGCGGCCCACTTCGCCGACGGGTCCAGCCCGAGGGAGATCACCGAGAGCACCGCCGCCGGCAGCACCTGGGTGAGCAGCATGATCGGCACCAACTGCCGCCAGCCCCGGCGCAGCGCTCCCCCACACCTGTTGAACCAGCCGCCGATGCCGGCACCGGGCGGTGTGACCAGGGCGTCGTTCGGGTCGAACCCGTAACCCGGCGGGTACCAGCCAACCGGCGCCCCCGGGTACCACGGCTGCCCGCCGTAGGGACCCGACCCGGGCGGGTAGCCCCCGGTAGGCGGGAACGCCCAGCCTTGCGGCGGCGGGGCCGCACCCCAGGCACCCTGCCCGGGATCCCAGCCGGGCGGCGGACCGGCGGGGCTGGAGGGCAGGCCAGCCGGGGGCGGGCTCGGCCCCCAGCCGGGCGGCGGACCGGCGTGGCCGGGGCTGCCGGCGGGCGAGGACGGGTCCGGCTCCCCCGACCCGGAGGACGGAGTGGGCGGGGGTGGCTGGTCGGTCATGAACGCTCCTCAGCATCGGCTGGAACGGTTCACGATCTTCCCGGCTGCGCGCCCCAGCCGCAGCCCCGACTCACGGGGCCGATCGGCCAGGAAGCTCAGTCGATGACGCGTACGCGCTCCGCCTGCGGGCCCTTCTGGCCCTGGGCGATCTCGAACTCGACCCGCTGACCGTCGTCCAACGCCTTGTAACCGTCCATCTCGATCGCGGAAAAGTGGACGAACACGTCCTGACCGCCGTCGACGGCGATGAAGCCGTAGCCCTTTTCGGCGTTGAACCACTTCACGGAGCCCTGTGCCACGGTGCACTTCCCTCACTCTGCGCGGCGTTGCCTGACTCGGCGCTCGGCACGGCCGGGCGCCCTCGACCACCGACTCAGCGATCGATGACCGCCATTGGAATAGGTGACCGAAATCGCACGCTACACGAGGAGTGACGGCCGCGCACGGCCGCAAATCGGACACAGTTCCGGGCGTCCCGGCCGCGCTGATCGGCCGGGTTCCCGAGCCACCGAATTCGCCAGCGTCATTGCGAAATGGAGGACGGGTCGAGGGGCGCTCCCGAGGTGACCGGGATCGGGCCCAGCTCCCGAAACGCCGTCCCTCCCCTGTGGTAGGCATGCGGACATGACCACCGACATGGGCTCGCCGGCCCTGCGGCTCGCGGAGATCCGCCGGGTCCGGCCGGAGGACGCCGCCCGGATGCGGGCGCTGCGCCTGGAGATGCTGGCCGACGCACCGTTGGCCTTCCTGGAGACCCTGGCGGACGCGGCGGCCCGACCGCACAACGAGTTCGCCGCCCGGGTCGCCTACACCTCGGCCGGTGCCACCAACGCGCAGTTCATCGCCGACCCGGGCGGCCGGCTGGTCGGGCACGCCGGTGGCACGACCCACCCGAACGAATCAGGGCTGACCGTGATCTACGCCGTGTACGTCACGCCGACCTGGCGCGGCAGTGGCCTGCTCGGCGAGCTGATCGACGGGGTGGCCGCCTGGTCGCGAGCCTGTGGCCGACCGGAGCTTCTGCTGGAGGTGGTGGTCGGCAACGACCGTGCCTACCGCGCGTACCAGCGCCTGGGCTTCAAGGACACCGGGGTACGAGTCCCCCACCCCACGATCCCCGCCCTGAACGAGCTACAGATGCGCAGAGCAGCCTAGAAGGGAACCTTTCCAGGGCAAGAGCCACGCTGATGCCCCTGAAAAGCCGGCAGCGATGCGACGAGCCTGCCCCGGAAACCCCACCGCAACTAAAGATCAAACATGACGCCGAGACTGCACGATCCGGAACCGGTTGGCGACGTACGCCCCGTCGGTCAGCGCCGAGTTGGCAGCAGCGTTGGCCCCACTGCCG